>NZ_JBWKNL010000007.1:0-309711 GCF_059415545.1 Allobosea sp. GW821-FHT10B12 | reverse complement strand
TCGACACCGCCTTCAACGCCGTCGCGCTCCTCTTCGTCGTCGCAGCCCCAATCCTCGTCGCAATCAAAATCGGATTCGCAAAACGCGCGAAAGCACGTGCTGCCATTGCTCATGATACCGGAGGCTTGCCCCGAGCTCAGCCAAGCACGCCCGCTTCTGAGCGTTGAGTCAGCCACTGCTTTGGAGCGCCGATCCTCGCTATCCAGTCACTCCGGCGAGTTCCCTCTGGCGGATGCAGGCGACGCTGTGGCCGGGGCCAACCTCTTCGATCGCTGGCACCGCACTGGCGCAGGCATCGATCACATGCGGGCAGCGCGTGCGGAAGACGCAACCCGAGGGCGGGTTCAGCGGGCTCGGAATGTCGCCCTTGAGGATCACGCGTTCGCGCCTGACGCTTGGGTCCGGCACCGGGGCCGCCGAGAGCAGCACCTTGGTGTAGGGATGGCGCGGATTGGCGTAGACCTCCTGCGCCGGCCCCTTCTCCATGATCCGGCCGAGATAGAGCACGACGATGTCGTCGCAGAGATATTCGACCACCGAGAGGTCATGGCTGATGAAGACCATGGTCAGGCCAAGCTCGCGCTGCAGCTCCTGGATCAGGTTGAGCACCTGCGCCTGGACGGAAACGTCGAGCGCCGAGACCGGCTCGTCGGCGATAATCAGTTCCGGCTCGACGGCGAGCGCCCGGGCGATGCCGATGCGCTGTCGCTGGCCGCCCGAGAACTCATGCGGATAGCGCCTGGCATGGTCGGGATTGAGCCCGACACGGCCGAGCAGCTCGGCGATGCGCGCCTCCCGGGTCTTGCCCTTGGCGAGGCCATGCGTGTCGATCGCCTCGCCGATGATCTCGCCGACGCGCATGCGCGGGTTGAGGCTGGAATACGGGTCCTGAAAGATGATCTGCAGGCGGCGGCGATAGCCGCGCAGCGCCTTCTCCGGCAGGCCGAACAGGTCGGTGCCATCGAACACCGCCTCGCCGCCGGAGGGCTCGACCAGGCGCAATATGCAGCGCCCGACCGTGGTCTTGCCGGAGCCGGATTCGCCGACGATGCCGACGATGCTGCCGCGGCGGACCTCGAACGACACGTCGGAGACGGCGCGAACCTCGCCGCCACGCGTCGAGAAGATCTTCTGGAGATTGCGGACGGAGAGCAGCGGGGCGTCTGCCTGGACATTGCTTACGGCGTTCATAGCGCGTCATGCCTCCAGCAACGGGTGAGATGGGCGGCCGCAACGTCGATCAGCGGCGGCGCATCGTGCGTGCAGCGCTCCTCGACCAGCGGGCAGCGCGGCGCATAGGAGCAGCCGGGCGGCAGTGCGAGCGGGCTCGGGACATTACCGGGGATGGCATTGAGCAAGGCTCGGCCCTGGCCGGGGATGCGGTCGCGCCGGGCATCGGGAATGCAGGCGAGCAGGCCGCGCGTATAGGGATGGCGCTGGCGCGCGAACAGGCCGCCGACCGGCCCCTGCTCGACGACGCGGCCGGCATACATCACCGCGACCTCATGGGCGATCTCGGCGACGACGCCGAGATTATGGGTGATGAACAGGATGCTCATGCCGATCTCGGCCTGGAGCCGACGCAAGAGGTCGAGGATCTGCGCCTGGATGGTGACGTCGAGCGCGGTGGTCGGCTCGTCGGCGATCAGCAGCGAGGGATTGCAGGACAAAGCGAGCGCGATCATCACGCGCTGGCGCATGCCGCCCGACATCTCGTGCGGATACTGCGCAAGACGCCGCTCGGCCGCGGGTATCTCGACCAGCTCGAGCATCTGCTTGGCCCGTGCCCGCGCCTGGCTGCGCGACATCGTCTCGTGCAGCAGGATCATCTCCATGATCTGGTCGCCGACGGTGAAGAGCGGGTTGAGGCTCGTCATCGGCTCCTGGAAGATCATCGCGATCTCGCTGCCGCGGATGGCGCACATGCGCTTCAGCGGGACCTGCGCGAGGTCGACGGTCTCGCCGCTGCGGAGCCGGTAGAGGATGCGCCCGCCGACGATGCGGCCGGGATCGGCGAGCAGGCGCATGATGGTCAGGCTGGTCACCGACTTGCCGGAGCCGGATTCGCCGACCACCGCCAGCGTCTGGCCGCGGCGCAGCGAGAAGCTGACGCCGTCGACCGACTTGATCGCACTCGAGCCGATCAGGAAGTGAGTCTGCAGGTCCTCGACCTTGAGCAGGACGTCGTCGTCGGCGCGCGGCGCGGCGACGGCGGCGGGTTCCGTGGTCGCCATCATCACAGATCCTTTCGCAGGCGCGGATCGAGCAGGTCGCGCAGGCCGTCGCCGACCAGCTGAAGCGAGAGCACGGTCAGCACGATCGCGGCGCCGGGGAAGAGCATCATCCAGTCGGCCTGGCCGATGTATTGGCGCCCGCCGGCAATCATCGTGCCCCAGGTCGGGATCTCCGGGCTGACGCCGACGCCGAGGAAGGACAGGCTCGCCTCGGCCAGCATCGCATAGGCGAAGATGAAGGTGGCCTGGACCAGGATCGGCGAGACCAGGTTGCGCAGGACATGGCGCGTCATGATCCGCCAGGTCGGCACGCCGAGCGCCCGCGCCGCCTCGACATAGGGCAGTTCGCGGATGATCAGCGTCGAGGCGCGCACGATGCGGGCAAGGCGCGGCGCGTAGACGATGCCGAGCGCGACGATGACGGTGGCGAGCGAGGGGCCGAGCGCCGCCACCAGCGAGATCGCCAGCAGGATGTCGGGGAAGGCCATCATCGCATCGATGACGCGGGCGATGACGCCGTCCAGCTTGCGGAAGAAGCCGGCGACCAGCCCGAGCGTGATGCCGAGGACCGCGGCGAGTACGGTCGCCGCCGCGCCGACCAGCAGCGAAAGCTGGCCGGCATAGATGGTGCGGCTGAAGATGTCGCGGCCGAATTCGTCGGTGCCGAAGAACCAGCGCTCGCTCGGCGGCTTCAGGCGGTTGACCACCGAGAGCCGGCTCGGTGAATAGGGCGCGATCAGCGGCGCGAGGATCGCCAGCAGCGCGATGACGGTGAGGACGATGAGGCCGATCACCAGCGTCTTGCGCTGCAGCATCAGGCTGGCGAGCCGCGGGCGGCCGGCAGGAGCGGACGAGGCGGCCATCAGTAGCGCACCCTTGGATCGATCGCGAGATAGAGCATGTCGATCAGGAAATTGATCAGCACGTAGAGGGCGGCGATCACGAGAAGCGCGCCCTGGATCACCGGATAGTCGCGGCGCAGCACGGCCGAGACGACGAGGTTGCCGATGCCGGGCAGGCTGAACACCGTCTCGGTCACCACCGCGCCCGAGATCAGCAGCGCCGCGGTGAGGCCGACCACGGTCAGTACCGGGATCAGCGCGTTCTTGAAGGCGTGCTTCATCACGACGCCCCATTCACCCATGCCCTTGGAGCGGGCGGTGCGGACATAGTCGTCGTTGAGTACGTCGAGCATCGAGGCGCGGGTGAAGCGGGTGATCAGCGCCGAGGAGACGATGCCGAGCGCCAGCGCCGGCAGGACGAGATGGCGGAGCCGCTCGAGGAAGGAGGCGTCAGGGCCGCCATAGCCGGAAGCCGGCATCCAGCCATAGCGCACCGCGAAGACCTGGATCAGGATCAGCCCGAGCCAGAAGCTCGGAATGCTCGCGGCGAACATGGCGAAGGTGGTGGCGAGCTGGTCGAACAGCGAGCCGCGCTTGTAGGCCGAGAGGATGCCGACCGGCAGCGCGATCGCGCTGGCGATCAGGATCGAGAACAGGGTGAGGAAGAAGGTCGGCTCGGCCCGCTCGGCGAGGGCGCTGAGCACGGGCATGTTGAGGAAGATCGACTGGCCGAGATCGCCACGCAGGAGCTGGCCGAGGAAGAGCACGTATTGCGTCGGCAGCGACTGGTCGAGCCCGAGCCGGCTGCGCAGGCCGGCGATGTCGGCGGCCGTCGCATCGGGGCCGAGCATGACGGCGGCCGGGTCGCCCGGTGCGACGCGGACGATGACGAAGACGATCGTCACGACGGTGAACATCACCGCCAGCATGCCGAGGATGCGCTGCATCACATATCGCGTCATCGCGTGCCGGCTCCCTTTTGCATTTCGTGGCGTTCATCGCCTGCCAACTGTCGTTGCAGACGTCTCCCGCCATCGGCGTTCGTAAAACTCAAGTCATCCCGGACGCAGCGAAGCGGAGATCCGGGATCCATTCCTGAAGCGTTCCGGAATGGGTCCCGGGTCTCCCTGTGGTCGCCCGGGACGACCCGCGCTTGTCGGGAGCGAGAAACTGCTCCCGATGCGCCTCAGGGCTTGAGCGAGGCGTTCCAGAAATACGGCCAGGGCGAGGCCGTGTAGCCGGACAGGCGCGGGGCCTTGGCGCTGAGGGCGGCGAAGTCACCGACCTTGTAGAAGGGCACTTCCTCGAAGATCAGCTTCTGCAGATCGGCGAAGATGGCGATGCGCTTCTTCTCGTCCGACTCGGCGTTCAGGGCCGAGAGCAGCTTGTTCTTGGCTTCACTCGCCCACCAGCCGGGATAGCTGTCCGGCAGCGGCGCGATCAGGGCCGGCTCGGCCAGGAACGGGCTGTGGGTGATGAAGATGTCCCACAAAGCCGGCTCGGCCCGGCGCTGCACCAGGGTCGCCCAGTCGACGACCTGAAGGTCGACCTTGAGGCCGGCGGCCTTGAGGTATTCGGCCGCGACCTGCGCCATCTTGTAGTGGAACTCGTATTGCCGGCTGGTCAGGATGCGGATCGGCGCACCGTCATATTTGGCGGTCTTGGCCAGAGCCTTGGCCTTGTCGGCATCGCCCTGGTTGTAGGCCTTGATGCCGGCATCGCTGCGCCAGGCATAGCCTTCCGGATACATGGCGCCGTCGAGCTTGTAGAATTCAGGCTTGCCGAAGGCCGCTGCCAGCATGTCCTCGGCATTGAGCGCCGTCTGGACAGCCTTGCGCATGTCCTTCGACGTCATCATGCCCTGCTTGTTGTTCATGATGAACATCGGCCAGCCGAAGCCCTGCATCAGCACCGGCTCGGTCTTGGCCTGGCCCTTCAGACGGTCATAGGCCTCGACCGGGATCAGGTCGGCGAAATCGAACTGGCCGGCGAGCGCGCCCTCGACGCGGGTGTTGGCGTCCGGCACCGGCACGAAGCGGATCTCGTCGAGATACTGCTTGCGCGCGCCGCCGAAGCCGTCGGGCTCGCCCTGGCGCTGCTTGTAGCCGTCGAAGCGGACGAGCTGGATGTACTGGTCGGGCTTGCGCTCCTTGAGCTGGTAGGGCCCGGTGCCGATCACCTCCTTGATCGGGTTCTCCATCTTGTCGGCCGGCATGATCACCGCGGCCGAGTTGTTGAAGGCGAGCAGCGCGGTCAGCGGCGCGAACGGGGTCTTCAGCGTGATCTTGACGGTCTTCTCGTCGGCGGCCTCGATTCCCGCGATGTTGTCGGCGACGAGCTTGCCGCGCGAGGCCAGCTCGGTCCAGCGCTTCAGCGAGGCGACGACGTCCTGCGCGGTCATCGCCTTGCCGTTATGGAAGGTGACGCCCTGGCGCAGCGGGATGGTGTAGACCTTGCCGCCCTCGCTGATCTGCGGGAGCGTCTCGGCCAGCAGCGGCGCCAGCGCCCAGTTCTTGTCGAAGGTGTAGAGCGTCTCGTAGAAGTGCTGGGTGATCATGCCGAGCAGGTCGCCGGCGGCGACCATCGGGTCGAGCGTGTTGGGCTCGCCGATCGTGGCGACATTGATCGCCCCACCCTTCTGCTGGGCGAGAGCCGGCGCGCCGGCGCTCAATGCCGCGGCAGCGAATGCCGCTGCCCCGATCCGGGTCAATCTCTGCAACATCTCAAGTCCTCCCAGTTTTTCTTGGCTGTTGGTCGTCGGAAAATTGCGCGTGGTTTGTCAGCGCAGGCGGATCGTCTCCACCACATGGGCCAGCTGCGTGGTCACGGCGGCGGTGATGGCCTCACCCTTCTCGCGGGTGGCGAGCGAAGGGTCGCCGACGACGCCGGTGCCGCCGGACATCTCGTGCATCGAGCGGAACAGGGCGCCGCGGGCCGGCAGGATCATGTCGGCATTGGCCCAGTCATGGGTCTCGACATAGCTCATGCCTGAGACCAAGGCGGTGCGGACGCTCGCGGGCGCGCCGAGCAGCATCAGCGAGGTCTCGAACTCGCAGGCATGGTTGATGCCGGCGAAGGCGCTCTCGCGAATGGCGCCGAGCTCCTTGGAGGCGAGCCGCCACCAGGTCAGGAAGGCGACGCGGCACTCGCGGTGCTTGGTGCCGAAGGTCTCGAGCAGCACCTGGCCGATCGCCTGGTTGCCGCCATGGCTGTTGAACAGCACGATGTTGCGGAAGCCGTGGCGGACCACGCTCTCCAGGATGTCGCCGACATAGGCCAGGAAGGTTTCGTGGCGGACGCTGAGCGTGCCGGCGAAATCCATATGGTGCTCGGAGCAGCAGACCTTCACCTGCGGCAGGATCAGCACCTGCTCGCCGAGCTTCTGCTCCAGCGCCTGCAGGAAATGGTCGCCGATGACGGCGTCGGTCTCCAGCGGCAGATGCGGGCCGTGTTGCTCGATCGCGGCGACGTTCAGCACGACCGGAATGTCGCGGTCGAGCGCGGCGACTTCGTTGGTCGTCAGGGTTTCCCAACGCATGGATCTGAGCTCGCTGTTCAGGAAATCGTGCGGCCGCCGATGCGGAAGCGGGCGATGGCGGCTTCGTCGAGGATGATGCCGAGGCCCGGCCCCTCATCGGGGATGCGCACATGCGGCGGTTCGAAAGCGAGCGGCTTCACGAGCAGATCGTGGCTGCGGATCATCCGGCCGAAGATGTCGCTCGGCCAGACGCAGCTCTTCGCCGCCGCGGCCTGATGCACATACATCGCCTCGAGGATGCCGAGATCCACCTCCGAGCCGTGCCAGCAATAGACGCCGGCAGTCGCGGCGATATGGTCGAGCGTCTGGAACTTGGCGAGGCCGCAATTGAAGTTGAAGCCGTCGACCGCACCATGGGCGATGGCGTTGATTGCGTCATGCGGACGCTGGCCCTGATAGACGTAAGGCAGGGAGACGTGCAGCACGATCGGGATCGAGGAGAAGCGGCGCAGCTCGGCGAAGTCCTGCAGCATCCAGCGCGGCAGCGGATCTTCCAGCAGCAGGACGTTGCCGACCTTCTCCAATTCCCGGATGATCGGGCGGGCATTGCCCGAATTCTCCCAGCGCTGGTTGGGATCGAAGATCACCTTCATCCCGGGCGCATACTCCTTGATGCGCGCGCACCAGCCGGCGACATCGTCCTCAAGGTCGCACTTGAATTTGATGACCTTGTAGCCCTGCTCGAAATAGCGCTTCACCCAGGGGCCGACCTCACCTTGCGTGCGGTGGCTCGACCAGGCGCTGACATTGACCCGGTCGCGGATGGCGCCGCCGAGCAGACGATGCATCGGCACGCCGAGCGTCTTGGCGTAGGCGTCCCAGATCACGCATTCGAAGCCGTCATATTCGCGGCAAAGCGGCAGCGGCAGATCCTGCAGCGGCAGGTCGAACACCGACTGGCCGAGGAGGTTGGCGCAGATCGCCTCGATGCGCGGCCATTCATGGTCGCGGTAGAACTCGCCGATGCCGACGACGCCGTTCTTCAAGGTCATCCGGACGATGAGCTTGGGCAGCTCGTCGAACTGCACGCTCCAGCTCGCCTTGCCGCCGACCGGCAGCATGTGGAGCGGCTTGGCCAGGCTGTCCGAGTTGATCACGCCGGGATGGGCGGGGACTACGACCTCGTCGAACTGGAAGGAAACGATCGTCCCGTCGGCTGGCTGCATGGCTCGGCTCGTCTTTTGTTATTGCGCAAGGCGCGACGAGCCGGGAATGTAGCTAGATTACATTTCTTGTCAATCTGACCGAGGCGGTTTGCCCTGTCTGCTCCCTTGGTCACCCGGCGACAATGCCATTCATGGTCGCTCATGCAGGGCCGGAAGCCTTCCGCGTTCAATGGCGAAAGCTAATACATATCATTGATATAATTGATTTCAATTGCGGGGTGCGCGTCGATCGACCGCGCTTCTTGGTACGATCTTCTTGTTGAAATCCAAAATGTAGCAAAATTACCAAATGGCCAAGTCAATCGCCGATCGGCTGGCCTTCGGTGCTGCCATGCAGGGCGATCAGCGTCGCTCGCGCCCGCCAGAGCTTCTTCGAGACAATCTTCATGCGGCGCGCGCCCAGGAGCGTCGCCATGCAGTCGAGCAGGAAGAGCTGCCCGTAGCGGCCGCGATTGGGCATGTAGAAGAACTTTTCCTCGTCGAAGGCCTGCAGCGGCACCAGCACGCTGGCGAGTTCGGCGAGCGGGCTTGGCGGATGGGTGACCGCGATGACCCCGGCACCCTGGCTGCGGGCGATCTCGGCACTGTCGAGCAGCGAGCGCGGCTTGCCGGTGACCGAGAAGATCAGCAGCACGTCCTCCGGGCCGCAGGTCGCGGCCATGACGCGCTGCTGATAGGGGTCGGCCGTCGAGGACGCCGCGACGTCGAGGCGGAAGAGCCGATTCTCCGCCTCGGTCGCGACATTGGCCGAGCTGCCGCCGACGCCGAAGCAGAAGACGCGGCGCGCCTTGTCGAGCCGGTCGACGGCCGCTTCGATCGCTTTCGGATCATGCTGGCTGAAAGCCATCGCCAGCGCCTGGATGGTGGCGTTGTAGACGTGCTCGGCCACCTCGTTGCCGGTGTCAGCCGGCTGCTGGCGTTCGGCGGCGATATACATCCGGCCGATCGCATATTCCTGCGCCAGGCGGATCTTGAAGTCGGTGAAACCATCGCAGCCCATGCGGCGGGCGAAGCGCACCACGGTCGGCTCGCTGACCTGCGCCTGCGCGGAAAGATCCTTGGTGCTGATCCTCGTCGCGCCGTCGATATCGGCCAGGATGATCTCGGCGACACTGCGCTCGGCCCGATTCATCTCGGGCGCCTCATGCCGCATGCGATCGATCAGGCTGGTCACGTGGCGCATCGTCCTGTTCCTGGCGCTCGTGCTGCGGCGTCACATATCTGCCGATCCCGGCCAAGCGGAATCTGTCGCGAGCCGATTCCGGATTCCACAATTTTCTGCCCGAAGCCATGTCGCGCGAAGGAGCAGCGGCCGCAGCTCGATCGCGGCAGTCCGCTAGAACCGCTTGGTCGAGAGCACGTCGAAGGTCCGGCCGATCGTCGCCACCGCCTTGTCGTAATCGGCCAGCGACAGGCAGGCGATCAACGCGTCGATCACGGCGAGCTGGGCGATGCGGCTGGTCATCGCCTCGGTACGGAACTGGGTCTCGCGCGCCATGGTGTTGAGCACGATGTCGGCATAGGCGAGCAGCGGCGACTTGCCGAAATTGGTGATGCAGATCGTGGTCGCGCCCGCCTCGCGCGCCAGCCTTGTCGCCGTGACGGTCTCATGGGTCGAGCCCGAATGCGAGATCGTGATCGCGACGACGTCGGGGCCGGTCAATGACGCGCTGATCGCCTGGACGTGCGAATCGACCACGACCTTGGATTCGACGCCGATGCGCAGCAGCCGGTAATTGGCGTCCTCCGCGATCGGGGCGGCGCTGCCGATGCCGTAGAGCTCGACCCGGCGCGCCCGCCGGATCGCCCCCACCGCGCTGTCCATCGCGCCCCTGTCGAGCACCTTCATGGTGTCGTGCAACGCCTGCAGATCGCTGCGGAAGATCTTCTCGATCACCGTTCCGGTGTCGTCGGTGCGGGCGAGATCCTCGTGGATGAACTGCACCGGCTGCACGAGATCACGCGCCAGCGTGATCTTGACCTGCTGGAAGCCGCGCGCGCCGAGCTGGCGGCAGAGCGAGATCACGCTGCCTTCGCTCGCCTCCGCCCGCTCGGCCACCTCCGTCACCGACATGTGCACGACCTCGGCCGCATGGGCGAGAAAGACGTCAGCGATGCGTGCCGCCGTCGGCGGCAACGCCGGGCGCAGTGCGGTCAATCGTTCGATCACGCCATCGAAGCCGTCATGGGCCCCGGCGCGCGACCGGTCGAAGCTCTCGGGCATCGCGTCGGTGTCTGGCTTGGTCATGCCGGCAAGGCCATCACGGCTTCTTCCCGCGGGCAAGCTGTCTCGCCATGCGCTTGCGGGAAAATCCCGCCGGCGATCTCGACATAGCGCAGGCCGAAGCGACGGGCGCCCTCGCCATCGGTCTTGGGATTGTCGCCGAGCATCGCAACTGACCGCTTGGGCAGGCCGAGCAGGGCCAAACCCGCGGCGAACAGAGCGGGTTCGGGCTTGCCGACGAGATGGTAATTCACCGAGCCGGCACAGGCGAGCAGCGCCGCCAGCAGCGCGCCGGTTTCCGGCACGATCGCGCCGTCAGGTCCGGGATGGGCGAGATCCGGGTTGGCCACGACGAGCTCCGCCCCCGCCCGCACGGCATTGGCGGCGAGCGCCAGCCGCTGATGGCTGAAGCGCCGGTCGCGGCCGAGGAAGACGATATCGGGCCGCGTCCGAACTGGCACGAGGCCGCGCTCGCGAGCATGGCGCGCCAAGCTGTCACTCGCCAGCACGAGCACGCGCGCACCCGGCCGCCGCGCTGCGATCTGGTCGAGCGCGACTGCGCCGGCCAGCACGGTGCGGTTCGCCGGGACATCGAGCCCCAATTGCCGCAACTCGCTCGCGAGTTCCGCCGGGGTGTGTTCGGCGTCGTTGGAGACCACGACGAAACGGCCAGCGCAGGCTTCCAGAAAGGCATGCGCACCCGGCATCGCCCGGCCACCGCATACCAGGGTGCCGTCGAGATCGATCAGCCAGCCGCGAATATCGTCTGCTGCGTGCACTGCAAACTCCACATCCAAGCGGAGCATGCATGAACTGAGATTGTCTCAGTGTCAAACACAGTTATGAATGAGCAATATTCATAGTCCTGTCATGGAAGGCTGCCAGAAGGCTCGGGTCACGGCCCGCTGAAGCGGCCGTGCAGCGCCACTCGCCGCCCGTCCCCGAGGACGCCATGCTCGCATTCCTAGGCAGCCGTCTCCTGCGCATGACGATCACCCTCTGGGCGATCGTCACCGCCGTCTTCCTGGCGACGCGGCTGACCGGCAATCCGATCGACTTCCTGATGCCGGAAGGGCTCGATGCCGCCTCGCGCGCCGAGATGATCATCTACTGGGGCCTCGACCGCCCGGTCGCCGAGCAATACCTGCTGTTCTGGAAATCGCTGCTCTCGGGCGATTTCGGTCTCGGACTGATGGAGCGGCGGCCGGTTGCCGTCATTTTCGGCGAGCGGCTCTGGCAGAGCGCCTCCCTGCTGCTTGCGACATTGGCGCTGACGGTCGCGGTCGGCGTGCCACTCGGCATCCTCGCCGCGCTCTGGCGCGGCCAGGCGCGCGGCCAAGGCGTGCTCTTCGTCGCCTTCATGGGCTACGCGGTGCCCAACTTCGTCCTCGCCATCCTGCTGCTGCTCGTCTTCTCCTACACGCTGCATTGGCTGCCGAGCGCCGGCTCCGCCAGCCTGCTGCACTATGTGATGCCGACCGTGGCGCTCGCCGCCTATTTCGTCGCGGCGCTCACCCGCTACACCCGCAACGCCATGCTCGACGTCCTCTCCGAGGACTATATGCGCACCGCCCGCGCCAAGGGCCTCTCCGAAGGCGCCGTCATCCTCCGGCACGGCCTGCGCAACGCGCTGATCCCGGTGATCACCGTGCTCGGCCTGCAGATCACCACGCTCGTCTCCGGCGCCGTCGTGGTCGAGACCGTCTTTGCCTGGAACGGGGTCGGCGACCTGCTCGTCGGCGCGACGCTCCGCCGTGACTATCCAGTCCTGCAGTTCGGCGTCCTCGTCGTCGCCGGCGCGGTGATCCTCGTCAATTTCGCGATCGACCTCGCCTATGCGGCGTCGGATCCGCGTGTGCGCCTGGTCGGAGCCTGAACGCCATGACCGAGATCGCAGACGCCAAGCTGATGTTGTCGCCGCGCCGGCTGCCGCGGCTGAAGCTGCCCACACTGGGCGGTGCCAACTTGCTGGTCACGGCAGCCGCTCTGCTCGGAGTGCTGCTGCTGGCGCTCGCCATCCTTGCCCCGCTGGTCTCGCCCTTCGAGCCCGACCAACAGCGGCTGCTGGCGCGATTGAGGCCGCCGGTCGGCGCTGCTGGTGCCAACCCTCTCCACTGGCTCGGCACTGACCAGCTCGGGCGCGATCTGCTCTCGCGCTGCCTTCATGGCCTGCGCCTGACGCTCGCGCTCGCGCTGTTCGGCACCTTGCTCGGCCTGGCGCTGGGCGCGGCGCTCGGCCTCGCCGCCGGCCTGCTGCGCGGCTGGGCCGACGCGCTGATCATGGGGCTGGTCGACATTATGATGTCGCTGCCCTTCACCCTGGTCGCGCTCTTCGTTGTGGCGCTCGCCGGAACCGATGTCGCGGTGCTGATCTGCGTGCTCGGCATCGCCTATTGGGCGCATTTCGCCAGGCTGATCCGGGCCCAAGTGCTCAGCCTGCGCGAGATGCCCTTCGTCGAGGCCGCCCGCGCCGCCGGGGCCGGCCCCTGGCGCATCGCCACCGTCCACATGATCCCGAACCTGATCTCGCCGGTCGTGGTCATGGCGAGCCTCAACTTCTCCAACCTGATCCTGCTGGAATCGGCGCTCTCCTTCCTCGGCCTCGGCGTCCAGCCACCGACGGCGACGCTCGGCTCGATGGTCGGGCAGGGGCGGGACTACATGGCCTCCGCGCCCTGGATCGTCGCCGTGCCGGCCCTCGTCATCGTGCTCGTCAGCCTCGTCGCCATGCTGCTCGGGGATGCCCTGCGCGACCGCCTCGACCCGCGCCTGCGCGGGCGCTGACCACCCACTCGCCGTTCATGCCGTTCACCCGAACAAGGGATCGACAATCATGCGCAAGATCGTGAAGACACTGGCGCTCGCCGCGCTCTCGGCGACCGCCCTCGCCGGCCTCGCCCAGGCGCAGGAACTGAAGGTCGGCGTCCAGAACATGGCGCCCTGGCTCGATCCCGGCCGCGACTTCTCGAATGTCGGCTCGCAGTTCTATTTCAACGCCTTCGATCCGCTGGTCGGCAAGGACGCCACCCGCGCCGAAAGCGTCTGGCAGCCGGGCATCGCCACCAACTGGACTCAAGTGTCGCCGACCGTGATCGAGCTCAAGATCCGCCAGGGGGTCAGCTTCCACAATGGCGACCCGATGAGCGTCGAGGACGTCGTCTTCTCCTTCGACCGCATCATCAATTCGACCTTCGCGCCCTACACCGTGCGCAAGCGCGACACGCTGCCGAACATGGCCAAGGTCGAGGCGGTCGATGGTGAGACCATCCGCATCACCGCGACCCGGCCCGAACCCTTGTTCGAGACGCTGCTCAACGTCCAGCAGGGCATGATCGTCCCGAAGAAATACGTGATGGCCCTGACCGGCGATCCGAACGTCGCCGAAGCCTCCGACTTCGAGGCCTTCGCGCTGAAGCCGGTCGGCACCGGCCCCTACAGGATCAGCGAGTTCGTGCCGAACCAGCGCCTGGTCTATGAGCGCTTCGACGGCTTCTGGGGCGAGAAGGCGCCGTTCCAGAAGGTCACGGTGACGCGCATTCCAGAGCTCTCGGGCCGCCTGACGGCGCTCAAGAACAGCGAGGTCGATCTCATCACCAATGTCCCGCCGGATCAGCTCGAGCCGATCGCGGCCGATCCCAAGCTCAAGGTCGAGGGCATGCAGACGCCGCTCTTCCACGTCGTCATCTTCAACACCCAGAACCCGAAGATGGCCAATCCCAAGCTGCGCCAGGCGCTGTCCTACGCCATCGACCGCAAGACGCTGAACGAGGCGCTCTGGTTCGGCAAGGCGAAGGTGCCGACCTCGCACAGCTTCGCGCAGTTCGGCCCGCTCTACATGCCGGAGCTGAACACCTTCGAATACGACCCGGCCAAGGCCAAGGCGCTACTCAAGGAAGCCGGCTATGACGGCTCGCCGATCCGCTACGACATCCAGGCGGCCTATTACACCAATGGCCTGCTCGCAGCGCAGGCGATCCAGGAGATGTGGGCCGCCGTCGGCGTCAAGATGCAGCTCAACGTCACCGAGCAGTGGACCGGCTCCGACCCGACCATGATGGCGCGCGGCTGGTCGAACCCGATGTATTTCCCCGACCCTGCCGGCGCCTTCGGCATCATGTGGGCGCCGACCGGCAACTCCGCCTCTGAGGGGCGCTTCAAGGCCGACGACGCCTATGTCGCGCTGTGGGACAAGTTCCGCTTCTCGACCGACCTTAGCGAGCGCAAGCAGGCCTATGCCGCGCTGATGCAGGCAATCAAGAACGACCCGCCCGTGCTGCCGCTCTACCAGCCCTATGAGTCCTACGGGATGAAGCGCTCGCTCGCCTGGCGGCCGCTGCAGGGCCACATCCCCTATGTGCTCGATTTCCGCGCCGGCCGCGTGACGCTGGCCGCGCGCTGATGTGCCAGCGGGAGCCGGCTCGGCCGGCTCCCGCCCCCTTTTTCAATCCTGCTCGACGAGCCACGCCATGACCCGCTCCCTCCGCCTCGCCTTCGTCGCCGACATTCACCATGGCGAGAACAGCTTCACCAAGGTCGGCACCGCCGCCCTGCCGCTGATGGGCGAGTTCCGTCGCTTCGTCGCCGATGCCAGGCCTGATGCGGTGATCGACCTCGGCGACCGCATCTCCGATGTCGACCACGCCACCGACTTGCAGCTGGAGCGCGAGGTCGCTGAGGCTTTCGCGCCGATCACGACGCCGCGCTTCCATCTCTGCGGCAACCATGATCGCGACCATCTCAGCGTCGCCGAGAACGAGGCGATCCTCGGCCAGGGTCTCGGCCATCGCACTATCGACCTCGGCGATTGGCGCCTCGTGCTCTGGGCCGCCGACTCGCGCATCCATCGCCCGGGCGGCTTCGTGCTGCGCGAGGCCGATCTAATCTGGCTCGCCGCGACCATCGAGGCCGCCGACCGCCCGCTCGTGGTGATGAGCCATGTCCCCGTTTCCGGCCACGGCCAGACCGGCAACTACTATTTCGAGCGCAACCCGGCCTCCTCGACCTATCCCGGCGCCGAGCGCGTCCGTGCCGTGCTCGCCCGGGCGAAGGTGCCGATGGTCTGCATCGCCGGCCATGTCCACTGGAACACGCTGACCACCGTCGATGCGATCCCGCATCTGACGCTGCAGTCGCTGACCGAGAGCTTCACCACCATGCCGGAGCCGGCCGGCGCCTTCGCCCTGCTCGAGCTTGGCGAGACCATCGCCTGGACCGTGCACGGCCAGGACCCCTTCACCGCCCGCATCGACACGGCCGGAACGCTTCGGCGCTGGATGACGCCGCTCCAGCCCTTCGACGAGCATCCCGAGCTGCGGCAGCGGCGACTCGCTTCGGCGCAACTGGCGGAGGCGACTGCCGGAGCCTGATCGGGCGGCCTTGACTGCGCTCGCGCAGCACCTCCCGGCTGACCTCGGTTTTCCCGAACCAGTCGACCCCGAACACCGATTTCCCCAAGACTTTTCCAATTCCCTGGACGACCCAGAGACCCGGCTGCGACCAGCGGACCGGGCTCCCGAGATCGGTCGGAGACGCTCCCGTTGGCGTTGTGAAGGCTCGATCGACAACCGCCGCTCTTGGAATGAGGGCGCGAATCATCTGTATTGCAGACGGTTCTCAGCGCGTTCGGTGCGTTGTGGTTGTGTTGATGAGGGTAAGCCCTCGTTAACCTCTGTTAATCGATGGTTGAGCCATGACGATGCCGATCAAATACCGACCGGCGCGCCAATGAACGTCGTAGCACGACGCCTGGCCATACGGTTCACGGTGCGTGGCACGGCGGCTGGGCGGGCGGCGAGATCTGTCGTGGCTTGCTGTCTGAGCTTGGCCACCGTTGGTTGCGGAGAGCAGAGACTTGCCGAGGCCGAGCTGGTGATGGCGACGCGATCGCTCGCAGTCGATCCCAGCCGCGCGCTTGTGGTGCTCCCTCCCGGTAGCCCACCCGTGATCGGCGTCACCCAGCGCAGCTATGAAAACGCCATCGCGCAGACGATCTCATTGGCGACGCGGGGCCGGACGCCGGGTGAGAACTCGATCCAGGTCGCCTTCTTCACCTCCGCCGACCTGCCGGACAGTGCCGGTGTCGAGGGCAATCTGCTCAAACTACCGGGGATCGACGACTTCGCCGTCGCGCGGGACCTGGAGGAGCGCCTGCCGGGCACTGCGATGGCGCTGTCGGCCGTTTTCGTCCAGAACAAATACGGCCCGTTCGGCTACGCCTTCGGCCGCGGCGCCGGTGGCGAGGCCTGCCTCTATGCCTGGCAGCGTATCGCCGATGGCGACAGCATCTTCCGGCCGAGATCGGGGGCGGTATCGGTCCGCATGCGCATCTGCGACCCCAAGGCAACGGAAGCCTCGCTGCTGCGCCTGGCCTACGAATATTCGCTGAACGCCTCCTTGCGGCGTAGCGGCTGGAATCCAACCGGAGACGCGCCCGCGCCGGAAGCGGGGCTCGGCAAGGCCGGCGCCCCGATCTTCCCGCTACCGCAAGCCTCCGCCCAGGAGGCGCCGGCGCTGCGGCGGGCCACGCGGCCGCGGCCGCCGCGCGCTCCGCAGGCCGAAGCCGACGATCCCCGTGACACGCAGCCGGTCTCGGACGGACCGCTGGAAGGATACCCCACCGTTCCGCCACCACCCGCACCCTGAGGTCACAAAGCGCCCCACGAGCCAATGCGAACCGCGAGCTACGTCATCTTCTGGGCTATCGCGACCGCCGTGGTCGTCGCCCTGATCACGCTGCCGATCAGCCTGCAGGCGCATCTGATCGCCGGGACGATCGTGGTCGGGGCAATGATCCTGCTCAAGTTCCTGCGCCCCTACGGCGTCTGGCGCCTGATCGCGCTGGGGCTCGGTACCGCGATGGTGCTGCGCTACATCTATTGGCGGACGACAAGCACGCTGCCGCCGATCAACCAGCTCGAGGACTTCATTCCCGGCCTGATCCTCTATCTGGCCGAGCTCTACAATATCGGCATGCTGTTCCTCAGCCTGTTCGTCGTCGCGATGCCGCTGCCGCGGCGCAAGAGCGCACCGCCGATCCCTGCTGATGCTCCGACGGTCGACGTCTTTGTCCCGTCCTACAACGAGGAGCCGGAGCTGCTGGCGACGACGCTCTCGGCGGCGCTCGCCATGGACTATCCAGCCGGCCGGTTGACGGTCTACCTGCTCGACGACGGCGGTACCGACGAGAAATGCAATGCCGACAACTTCGTTGCCGCCAGCGCCGCCCGCGAGCGCCGGGCAGCCCTGCAGAAGCTCTGCGAAGGGCTCGGCTGCACCTATCTGACGCGCGAGCACAACATCAGCGCCAAGGCCGGCAATCTCAACAACGGCCTCGCCAATTCCAGCGGCGACCTCGTGGTCGTCTTCGACGCCGACCATGCGCCGGCGCGCAACTTCCTGACCGAGACGATCGGCTATTTCGCCCTGGATCCCAAGCTGTTCCTGGTCCAGACCCCGCACTTCTTTATCAATCCTGATCCGCTCGAGCGCAATCTCAGGACCTTCAAGGCGATGCCGTCCGAGAACGAGATGTTCTACGGCATCATCCAGCGCGGTCTCGACAAGTGGAACGCCTCGTTCTTCTGCGGCTCGGCCGCGGTGTTGCGCCGCACAGCTCTGCAGACGACCAGCGGCTTCTCCGGCCGCAGCATCACCGAGGATGCCGAGACCGCGATCACCCTGCACGCCACCGGCTGGAACAGCATCTATGTCGACAAGCCGCTGATCGCCGGGCTCCAGCCCGCGACCTTCGCGAGCTTCATCGGCCAGCGCTCGCGCTGGGCCCAGGGCATGATGCAGATCCTGCTCTACCACCGCCCGATGCTGAAAAGCGGCCTCTCGCTGCCGCAACGCCTGTGCTATTCGTCCTCGGCCCTGTTCTGGCTGTTCCCCTTCGTGCGCCTGACCTTCCTGGTCGCGCCGCTCTGCTATCTCTTCTTCGGACTGGAGATCTTCACCGCCTCGGGCGCCGAATTCATCGCCTACGTATTCAGCTACATGGCGGTGAACCTGATGATGCAGAACTACCTCTATGGCCGTTATCGCTGGCCATGGATCTCCGAACTCTACGAGTTCATCCAGTCGGTCTATCTGCTGCCGGCGGTGATCTCGGTTCTCATCAACCCCGGCAAGCCGACCTTCAAGGTCACCGCCAAGAGCGAAGAGCTCGGAACGCGGCGCGTTTCCGAGCTCGGCCTGCCCTTCTTCATCATTTTCGCCGTGCTCGCGCTCGGCGTCGTCGCCACCTATTGGCGCACCATCACCCAGCCCTACAATGCCGACACCACCCTCGTCGTCGGGCTCTGGAACATCCTCAACCTGTTGATGGCGGGCTGCGCGCTCGGCGTGGTCTCGGAGCGGCCGGAAGGGCGCGGCGCCCGGCGTTTCCCGGTGAAGCGTCGAGGCGAGATCAACGTCGACGGCCGCACAGCGCCGATCATCACCGAGAACGTCTCCGTCGACGGCGTTGCCGTCCGGATCCTGTCCAAGGGGTTCGACACGCTGCCGGCGAACAGCACGGGCGAGATCACCTTCGAGACGTCGATCGCGATGCCCCCCGGGGCGCTCCCCGTGCGTGTGGTCCGCACCGCTCCGGACGCAAAAGGCCTGGTGCTCGGTTGCCGCTACGAGCCGAGTGAGCCGCTGCACAGCCGCATCATCGCCGATCTCGCCTTCTCGGACGCCGGGGTCTGGAGCAGTTTCCAGAAGGCACGGCGCCAGAACATGGGCGTCATCTACGGCACCCTGCGCTTCCTGCGCCTCGCCATCTTCCAGACCAGTCGTGGCCTGTCCTATTTCTTCGGCCTCGCCCGCTTTGCCCGCTCCAATCCTGCGCGGAGGGCGGCGGAATGAGAGCGCGCCTCCTGCCCATATTGGCCGTGGCGGCAGCTCTTCCGATCCTGAACCCGGGCTCCGCGCCCTGGGCACAGGAGGCCCAGCCGACGCCGCCGCACGAGCCGGCGCCGTTCATGATTGCCCCGCCCGCCCAGCAACCTGCGGCCGCCCGGCCGGCGGAACCCAGACCGCAGGCAGAGCCGGCACCGGCACCAGTGGTGCCCGCCATTCCCGCCAGTTTTGCCTTCAAGCCGCTGCTGCCGGCCGCCCGCGTCATGCTCGAAGGCGAAGGCGATGCACGCAGCTGGGCCTTTTACCTGACCCAGGACGAGGCCGGCGCCGATCTCAATCTCGACATCGCCTTCCAGAATGCGCTGGTGGTGATGCCGGAGGCCTCGCGCCTGACGGTGCGCATCAATGGCGAGCGCATCATGGAAGCGCCGATCGCCTCCTCCGATCGCCTCAAGCGGACCTCGACGGCGATCCGCAAAGGGCTGCTCAGGCCCGGCCAGAACACGATTCGTTTCGAGGCCGTGCAGCGCCACCGCACCGACTGCACGATCGCCTCCACCTATGAGTTGTGGACGCGCATCGACGGCGCCGGCACGCGGCTCAGCTTCAGGAACCCGGCACAGCAATCGCGACTGCGCAGCATCGACGACCTGCCAGCGGTCGGCGCCGACGAGACCGGGCAGACGACCATCCATATCGTCGCGCCGGGCGCGGCGAGCGCCGTTGCCGCGAACAGCATTCTCGCCGTCGCGCAAGGCGTCGCGTTGCGCGGCCGCTACAGCCAGACGACCATTCGGATCTCCGAGCGGCTGCCCGACAGGGTCCGCCCCGGCATGCTGACCGTCCTGCTCGGGACGGGCAAGGAGTTGCGCGACCTCATCGGCATCTTGCCGGCGGAGGCTGGCGTCGGGAGCTTCGTCGGCTTCACGACGCATCCTAAGCTCGGACCTGCCGCCCTGCTCGTCACCGCAGAGAGCTGGCAAGACCTCGAAGCGACCATCGCCAGGCTCCTGACCGGGCCGGTCTCCCGGCCGACCAACATCAACCGCAAGACGATGGCCACGGCGAGCTGGCACATCCCCGATGCGCCGTTCATCTCCGACAGCCAGGTGCTGCGCTTTTCGGAACTCGGGATTACGACGCAGGAATCCTCGGGACGGCGCATGCGCGTGCGCGCCGTCATCGCGATGCCGGGAGACTTCTACGCCAACGCCTATGGCGAAGCGACGCTGTATCTCGACGGCGCCTATTCCGAGGTCCTGCCCGGCGACAGCCATATCGAGATCTTCGTCAACGGCAATGTCGCGGCGACCGTGCCGCTCAATACGACGAGCGGTGGCCTCTTTCAGCAAACCCCGATCACGATACCGCTCCGGCATTTCCGGCCCGGCATCAATGAGATCTGGTTCGAGGCCGTGACACCGGCCAAGTCCGACCTCGCCTGCGGGCCGGGCGCGACATTGCCCGGAAAGAACCGCTTTGCGCTGTTCGACACCACGGCCCTGGCGATCCCGAACTTCGCCAAGATCGGCGTCAGCCCCAATCTTGCGGCGGTGGCGGGAACCGGTTTTCCCTACTCGATCACCTCCCAGATCGCCCTGCTCGTCGGCCGCCTGGACATTCCCAATCTGGGCGCTGCTGCGACCCTGCTTGCAAGGCTCGCCCAGCGCGCCGACCGGCCGCTCCCGGTCGATGTCATCGGCAGCGCCGCCGCCATCGGCAACCGCCCCGCCTTGATCCTGGGCGCCGCCGGCCAGATGCCGGCAGGATTGCTGCCGCGCATCGGCATCGCCGACAATGTCCGCAGCACTTGGCCGCAGCGCGCGGATGCCGTCGTCCTCGTGCCGGAGACCGAGGGCACGGCCGTGTTCGACGCTGTGATCAACCGCTTTCAGGGGCGGCAGACGACGCCCGAGGATTCCGGCGGCGTCGCGCCGAGCACCGAGGCGATCCGCGATCGCTGGCGCGGCTCGTTCGGCGGCCCCCTCGCGCGCTATTTCATCAGCTTCGACCGATGGCTGCAGCGCACCTTCGATCTCTCCTTCGCCCAGCTGCGCACCCCCTCGCGCGCGCCCGCGCTCTATGAGCCGGCCGAAGGCGCCGAATTGATCGCCGCCCAGGCGAGCGACCCCGACACAAGGCAGGTCTGGACCGCCTTCGTCGTGCGCCAGGAGGAGGCGCTGGAGAGGAACGTCGACAGGCTCGTCACCCCCGGCAACTGGGCCGGCATGGCCGGCAAGCTCACCGCCTTCCGCAGCGGGCAGGACAACCACATCCTCTCGGCGGACAGCACGACCTTCGTCATGACCCGGGCGTTCAGCCTCGCCAATATGCGCCTCGTCTTCGCCAACTGGATGTCGAGCAATATCGGCATCTACGCGCTGACGCTGCTTGCAGCCTGCATCGGCCTCGGTATCGGCACCTTCCTCCTGTTCGGGCGCCTGGGGAGGCGCTCATGAAACGGCTTCGCGCAGCCCTGGCCACCACGCTGCTCGGCTTCACCTCCGGCGCACAGGCCGCCCTCCCCGCCGGTGCCTGGGAACTCTACCGGCAGAAATTCGTCACGGCCGAGGGCCGGGTCGTCGACGACGCCAATGGCGGCATCAGCCATAGCGAGAGTCAGGGCTATGGGCTGCTGCTGGCCTGCCTCGCCGGCGACCGCGGCAGCTTCGCCAGCATCCTCTCCTTCACCCGGACGGAGCTGCTGATCCGCGACGACGGCCTCGCCGCCTGGCGCTGGGACCCGAAGGCGACGCCTCGGGTCACGGACATCAACAACGCCAGCGACGGCGACCTGCTGATCGCGGAAGCGCTCGCTTGCGCCGGGACCCGCTGGTCGATGCCGGCCTATACCTCCGCGGCCCGCCAGATCGCCCGTTCGCTCGCCAAGGTCGCGCTGGTGAAACGCGGCAGCGAAACCTGGCTGATGCCGGCGGCAAAGGGCTTTTCGGAGCAGGAGCGGCCGGACGGGCTGGTGATCAACCTGTCCTACTGGGTGTTCGAGGCCTTCCCGATCCTCACGCGCCTCACCAACGATCAGGGCTGGATGCAGGCGCAGGCCAGCGGACTGAAGCTGCTCGACGATCTCGCCAGGCGGAAGACCCCTGCCGCCGACTGGCTCTCGCTGAAAGGCGAGCCCAAGCCCGCCGACGGCTTCCCGCCGCAGTTCGGCTACAACGCTTTGCGCATCCCGCTCTATCTGCTGCGGGCCGGCATCGCCGACAGGCAACGCCTCGAGCCGTTCCGCCAGGCCTGGGCCGGTGGCACGGCCGTGATCGACGTGCCGAGCGGCAAGCCGGCAGAGCCACTGCCTGATGCCGGCTATCGCATACTGGCGGCCGCCATGGCCTGCGCGCTCGACCGCACCCCCATCCCAGCCGAACTGAAAACCTTCCAGCCGACGGCCTACTACCCATCGACGCTGCATCTGCTTGCCCTCTCGATGCTGAGCGAGAGGTATCCGCAATGCATGTGAAATCCGCGCTGATCGCCGTCGCGGCCTCCGGCGCCGCCTTCTACGCGCTGGGCCGCTATGGCCATGATCTCAGCTGGCCGGAGGCGCCGGTGCCGGCGGTGCAGCAGGCGCAGGCCGAGACGCATCCCGATTCCAGCCAACCCGCCCTGCCCGCGGCTGGGCAGCTGGAGACCGAACTGGCTCAGGCCCCTGCGGTGCCGGGACGGACGCCGCCGCCCGGGCAGGCGCAGAGGGTCGACGAGACGGCGCTGCGCTATTTCGCCAGCCAGGGGGACACCCGCCGCTACGAAGCGGAGCTCGCCCGGCTGCGTGCCCTCTACCCCGAATGGAAGCCGCCGACCGACCTGACATCGCCGCAACCGACCGGCGATCCCGAGCTCGAACGGATCTGGAAGCTGTTCGCCGAGGGCAAGTTCGGCGAGGCGCGGGCGGCGATCGCCCAGCGCGGCACGGCCGATCCGAACTGGCAGGCTCCCGCCGACCTCCTCGCCCAGCTCGACCGGGCCGAAGCCGGCCAGCGCCTGGTCAACGCCGCCAATGCCAAGCAATGGGAGCAGGTGATCCGGATCGGCATCGAGACGCCGGCACTGTTGACCTGCGGCAATGTCGATGCGCTCTGGCGCGTGGCCGAGGCCTTCGTCCAGACCGGCGCCCCGGAGCGGGCGCGCGACGCCTATTCCTATGTGCTGACTAACTGCGCCAATCCGGCCGAGCGGGTCGGAACCATGCAGAAGGCGCTGTCCAGCCTGCCGGAGGCGCTGGTCAATCCGTTGCTGGCGCAAGAGAAGCAGAGCGAGTTCTCGAGCATTCGCGACGAGATCGCGCGGCGCCATATCGGCAAGGCGGCGGAAGAGCCGACCCTGACCGCGACGTCCGAGGAGCTCCGACGCATCGAGGCGCTCGCCAATGCGGCGGCGACACCAGATGATGCGATCCTGCTCGGCTTCTATTTCTTCCGCCACAACGACGCGGCCAAGGCTGTGACCTGGTTCCAGACCGCGCTCGCGCGCAATGGCGGCGCCAAGGCGGCGGAAGGTGCCGTGCTCGCGCTCGGCGCACAGCAGAAATACCAGGAGGCGGAGACGCTCGGCGCGCAATGGCTCGAAGCCGGCCCGGCAAACCGGAAAGCCTATCTCGACGTCGCCACCGCACTGATCGCCCAGGAGCCGGCGCCGCGGCTCGAGCGCGCCGTCATCGAGCGCATCGCCAGAACCGTCGGCGTCGACCGTTATGCTCCCGGCGGTGCAGGGCTCGGCTGGTATGCTTATAATTCCGGCCAGATCGCACCAGCCGAGACCTGGTTCGAGACGGCTCTCGCCTGGGATCGCGGCTATGAACCCGCCGCCTACGGGCTCGCTTTGGTACACCAGCGCTTGCGCGATCAGGCCGGCCTGCGCGCGATCATCACCGAATGGCGCAGCCGCTCACCGCGTATCGCCGATCTGCTGAACCCGAACCGCAGACGCCCCCCAGCCCCGGAGCGGGAAATCCGTCCACTTCCAGAGACGTCCCCGACCGCGCGGACAGCCCCGGTACCCGAGCCGGCCGAGCGGGCGCCACGTCGCATCGTTCGGGCCGAGCCCGCGTCGGCGATGCGCTACGAAGACGACATTCCCGCCGCTGTGGTGACGCGCCGCCAGGTGGCCGAGCGCCCGCGCAACGGCTCCTGCGGCACGGGTGCAGGTGGAGCAGCCGCGCTGCAGCGCGGCTGGTGCCTACTCAACCTGAAGCGGCCGGCGGCTGCGGCCGAAGCCTTCGACGCCGCCCAGCGCAGCGGCAACGCCCAGGTCGCCGCCGACGCCGCCGCGGGCAAGACCTATGCGAAAATCCAGCAAGGGCTGACGGGCGAAGCCAGCGCCGCAGCCGCCAGTGCCAACCTGCCGCCGGCACGCCGCAAGGAGCTCCAGACCCTGCTGCTCTCGGAGCGCTTCTATGCCCAGTACGACGCCAAGGACTACAACAGCGCTCTGATCACGCTCGGCGAGCGGGCGCGCTATGCCTCCGAGAGCACCGATCTGATGCTGATGCGCGGCTGGTCCTATTTCAATCTCGGCCGTTATGACGATGCTGCGCAGGTCTTCCAGGCGCTCTACCGGGCCAATGGCTCAGCGCAGGCGATGTCCGGCCTGTCTGCAATCCGGGACATCACGCAGCGCGACAGGTACTAGACCCCGCTCGGCCAGCCTGCCACGGCGCACCAGCGCAACCGCCTCTCGGTAACCGAGCGCTCCGTCTTCGACGCCCCCATGTCGGCGCGAACGCGCGGCGAACGGAGGGTCCCGACGACAACTCGGCTTCGCATCGGGTTTGGAATCGCATAGGTTGTCTAAAATCTGAGATTCAGATGATGCGCCAGATGAGGTCGGCTTGATGGCAATCCGGTTCAACGAAATCGGTGAGCGGCTGAAAGCCTACCGTCTGGGGCGGGGGCTTCAGGCAGAGGACATTGCCGAGCGCCTCGGCATCTCGCGGGCCGCAGTCTATCGGATCGAAGGCGGCGGCGTCGTCAAGATCGAGACGCTGGAGCGGTTGGCGACGCTGCTGGAGACGACCGTCGCATCGCTGCTGGGCGCGGGAGTCGAGTATTATTCCAGCCCGGTCAGCTATTTCGAGCGCATGCGGCAGATCGAAGAGCAGGCCGACCAGGTCGTCGCGCATTTTCCGCCGTTGTCTTATCTGCTGACCTCGGACAACTACTCCGCCTCCCTGCGGCAGACCCTCGTCGAGGCGCTTCCGCCCCATATTGCGCAGGAGCAGGCGGTGGCGGAGATCGAGGCGATCATCGCGATCCTCGATGAGCGCAAGAGGGCGCGCAAGCGCCGCCGCTTGAGCGTCGTCAACTTCGTCAACGTCCTCGAGATCGAGCGCTGGCTCAAGCTGGGAGTCGTCGGCCGTTTCAATCTGCCGGCCCCCGAACTGGCTCAGCGCCGCCTGGCGGCGCGTGCCGAGGTCGAGCACCTGATCGGCCTGATCGAAAGCGAGCCGATGGGCGTGCAGATCGGCCTGATCGAGGAGACGCTGCCGAACATCACCTTCCAGCTTTTCCGCACTGCGGAGAAGACGCTACTTGGCCTGAGCCCGTTCCGGCTGGGCGGCGAATTGCCGAATGTCCGCTCCGGCATCGCCATGTTGACCGCGGATGAGGAGCCGGTTCGGCTCTACGAGGAGATTGCCGACGGGCTCTGGCGCCGTGCCCTCAAGGGCAGCGAGGCAGGAGCGGTCCTGCGGGCCGTCCTCGATCGGTCTGGGATCGCGCAGCCTTCGGCGCCGGAACTGGTCTGAGGTTCGCGCGCCGCACCATCGTCGACACCTTCGGTTTCGTCGCACGAATAAGCCTCAGCCGCCACTTGTCGCAAAATTGAGATTGTTCTTGCAATTGAGATTTTAGCGTGACATAGAATGATCACGCGATCGCACCGAACTTTCCGGTGCCGTGGTGAATTTCTCGCGGCCGAGCTGATGCCTTGGCCGCCAAGCGGCGCAGCAAGCGCCCTGAGAAAGCGGGCGAATGCCCAAACTCCGACGACAACCAGCCGGCCGGCAGCCGCGCGCGGAAGCGCACGCTGGTGCTTTGGCGTTTTCGTACGCATCGCAAAGAAAAGCAGAACGGGGGAATTCGCCGTGAGTGACAACCAGGCCGCCATGAGCGGCTCCATCGCCCTATCCGCTCCGACCGAGGTCGACGGCAAGGCTCGCAAAGCCCTGTGGGGCGCCGCCATCGGCTATGCCATGGACGGCTTCGACCTCCTGATCCTCGGCTTCATGCTGCGGACGATCTCGGCCGATCTGCAGCTCACCCAGGGCCAGGCCGCCTCGCTCGTCACCGCGACGCTGGTCGGCGCCGTGCTCGGTGGCATCGGCTTCGGCATGCTGTCGGACCGCATCGGCCGCGTTCGCGTCCTGACCTGGACGATCGTGCTCTTCGCCGTCTTCACCGGCCTATGCGCATTTGCGCAGGGCTATTGGGACCTCTTGATCTACCGCACCATCGCCGGCCTCGGCCTCGGCGGCGAATTCGGCATCGGCATGGCCCTGGTCGCGGAAGCCTGGCCAGCCTCGAAGCGGGCGCGCGCCTCCTCCTATGTCGGCCTCGGCTGGCAGGTCGGCGTGCTCGCCGCAGCGATCGCCACCCCGATCCTGCTGCCGACGATCGGCTGGCGCGGCATGTTCGCCATCGGCATCTTGCCGGCGGTCGCCGCCTATTTCATCCGCCATTCGCTGCATGAGCCCGAGGTCTTCGTCGCCCGCAGCAAGGACCGCCCGAAGGAATCGGCGCTGCGCCTGCTGGTCAAGGATTGGGACACGACGAAGCTGAGCCTCGGCATGGTCGTGCTCTGCTCGGTCCAGAACTTCGGCTATTACGGCGTGATGATCTGGCTGCCGAACTATCTGGCGAGCCGGTTCGGTTTCGCCCTGACGCAGTCGGCCGTCTGGACCTCGGTCACCATCGCCGGCATGGCGGTCGGCATCTACGCCTTCGGCCATATCGCCGACCGCATCGGGCGCCGCCCCGCCTTCTTCGGCTACATGCTCGGCGCCGCCGTGATGGTCGTCGTCTATTCGCGGCTGACCGATCCGCTCCAGCTCCTGGTCGCAGGCGCGGTGATGGGCTTCTTCGTCAACGGCATGCTCGGCGGCTACGGCGCGCTGATCAGCGAGCTCTTCCCGACCGCCGCTCGGGCGACGGCGCAGAACGTCCTGTTCAATATCGGGCGCGGCGTCGGCGGCTTCGGCCCGCTCGTCGTCGGGACGATCGCGGCGGCCTACAGCTTCGAGATGGCGATCGCCCTGCTGGCGACGCTCTATGTGCTCGACATCCTCGCCATGTGGTTCCTGATCCCGGAGCGACGTGGCGCCGAGCTCGCCTGAGCGCATCGCCATGTCGATCCAGCACGATCAACTTCAGGCCGCGCGATCCGGCGCGGCCATCGGCGGAAGCTGCTCTTCCGCACCGTGGAAGGCGAGCATCGTCGCCGAGCTCGCCGAGGTCGTCCGCAACGAGGCTGTGAATGCCGAGTACCGGCATCTCGTGGTCAACTGCAGCGAGCAGGCCGCGGCCGCCCAGCCGGGGCAGTTCTTCCAGCTCCTCTGCCCGCAGCCGGCGGGCGAGCAACCCTTTCTGCGCCGGCCGATGAGCCTCTACGGCGCCGATCCCCACAAGCGCCAGGTCGAGTTCCTCTACAAGGTGACCGGCGCCGGAACGCGCGGTCTCGACACGCTGCGGCTGGGCGACCGGCTCGACATCATGGGACCGCTCGGGGTCGGCTTCACGCTGGACTCGGGCTGGCGCCACATCGTCGCCGTCGGGCGCGGGGCTGGGCTGGCGACGCTTGCGCCGCTCGCCAAGGCGGCGAAGGCGAACGGCACGCAGGTGACCGCGGTCTTCAGCGGCAGGCGCCCGGAGCTCCTCGTCTCGGTCGAGCTCTTCCATCGCCATGGCGCCGACGTCATCGCCGTCACCGATGCCGAGCAGACCAGCGGGCCCGCCAATGTCGAGCGCATCCTGCGCCGCCAGATCGCCGAGGGCCGCTGCGACGCCTTCTTCACCTGCGGCTCGAGCCGGCTGATGCGGGTGCAGCAGCGCCTGGCGCGCGAGTTCGGACTGCCCGGCCAGGTCGCGATGGAGCAGCAAATGGCTTGCGGAATCGGCCTTTGCCACTGCTGCGTCCGCGACTTCAACGTCAATGGCGAGATCGTCAACCGGCGCGTCTGCTGGGACGGTCCGGTCTTCGACCTGATGGAGGCGCTGCCATGAGCGCGACCGGCAAAGTCGACCTCTCCGTCAGGATCGGCGGGCTGACCCTGCGCAATCCGGTCATGCCGGCGTCCGGAACCTTTGCCGAGGGGCTGGAGAAGGTGATGGACTTCAACCGGCTCGGCGCCTTCGTCACCAAGACGATCACGCGCGAACTGCGGGCCGGCAATCCGCTGCCGCGGGTGGTCGAGCGGCCGGGCGGGCTGATCAACGCCATCGGCATCCCCTCGAAGGGCGTGCCCTATTTCATCGAGACCACCATGCCGCATTACGCGGCCTATGACACGCCGCTGGTCGTCTCGATCTCGGCGCCGACGGCGGAGGGCTTCGCCAGCCTCGCGGCCGAGCTTTCGATCCCCGGCATCGCCGCGATCGAGGCCAACATCTCCTGTCCGAACATCGAGGAGGACGGCAAGGCCTTCGCGATGCGGGCGGAGTCCACGCAGAAGGTGACGCGCGAATTGCGCAAGGCGACGAAGCTGCCGCTCTGGGTCAAGCTCACGCCCAATACCGGCGACGTGCCCGAGGTGGCGCGCGCCGCCGAGGCGGCCGGGGCCGATGCGGTCGTGGTCGCCAACACCATCCTGTCGATGGCGATCGACCTGAAGAGCTTCAAGCCCTGCCTCGGCAACATCATGGGCGGGCTGTCAGGGCCGGCGATCAAGCCGATCGTGCTGCGCCAGGTCTTCCAATGCGCCAAGGCGGTGAAGATCCCGGTGATCGGCTGCGGCGGTATCTCCACTGCCGATGACGCCGCAGAATACATGCTCGCCGGCGCCAGCGCCGTGCAGGTCGGCACCGCGACCTTCCTGCAACCGGCGGCGATGACGACGATCATCGACGGGCTCGCGGCCTTTTGCCTGCGCCGCGAGATCCCGCGCGTCGCCGACCTGATCCGCGGCGTCGTGATCGAGGAGGCCGACGAGCCCGATCTCGCCTGGCTGGACCCGGTCTCGTGACTGCACAACCGGCCGAGATGCGCAATGTCTTCAACGGCGACGAGAGCGACCGCGCCCTCGCCGAGGCGCTGTTCGATGCCTTGCGCGAAGCGACGGGCGATGGCGTCGGCATCACCCGCGAGGCCTATAGCGAGCGCGAATCGCTGGCGCTCGGTATCGTCGAGGCGAAGGCGCGCGAATTCAGCCTCACAACGGAGCGGGACGCGGGCGCCAATCTCGTCGTCACCCTGGAGGGCCGTGAGCCGGAACTGCCCTTCCTCGCCTGCGGCTCGCATCTCGATTCCGTCCCGCAAGGCGGCAATTTTGACGGCGCCGCCGGCGTAATCGCCGGACTCGCCATCATCGCCCGTTTCAAGGAAGAGGGCTTCGTTCCGCGCCGGACCATCAAGGTCTATGGCTTGCGCGGCGAAGAAAGTTCCCGCTTCGGCCGGGCCTATATGGGCTCCAGCGCCTTGTTCGGGAAACTCTCGGCCGCCGATCTTGCCGTGCGCGATCATGCCAGCGGGCAGAGCCTGACGGAGTGCATGGCCGCCGTCGGCGTCGATATGACCCGCGTCGAACAAGGGAAGCCGCTGCTCGACCCGGCCGATGTCGCGGCCTGGATCGAACTGCATATCGAGCAGGGCCCGGTGCTGGTCGCGCGGGATCTGCCTGTCGGCATCGTCACCGGCATCCGCGGCAATATCCGCCATCGCGAGGTCGAATGCCTCGGCGAGGCCGGCCATTCCGGCGCGGTGCCGCGCTGGCTCCGGCGCGATGCGGTCTTCGCCACGGCCGAATTGATCACCCATCTCGACCGGCACTGGCGTACCTTGCTGGAACGCGGCCGCGACGTCGTCGTGACCGCCGGCGTCCTCGGCACCGATCCGCAGGAGCACGCCATCGCGCGCATTCCCGGCACGGTGCGCTTCTCCTTCGAGGTGCGCAGCCAGAATCGCGAGACGCTGGAGGCCTTCTACGACCTCTTCCTCTCGGAATGCGGGCTGATCGGCGAGGAGCGCGGCGTCGAATTCCGCGTCGATCGCCGGCTCGAATCCGCTCCGGCTGTGATGGATGCCGGCTGGGTCGCCAGGCTCAAGGCCGCCGCCCGAAATCTCGGCCTGCCCGATGAGGACATTCCGAGCGGGGCCGGCCATGATGCGGCGGTGTTCGCCAATGCCGGCATCCCCAGCGCGATGATCTTCGTGCGCAACCAGAACGGATCGCATAATCCGCATGAGGCGATGGCGATCGATGACTTCCTCGCCGGGATCGCGGTGATGCGGGACGCCATCAGGGAGGCGGTGCGATGAGCGCGAACGAGATCGGCCGCGAGGTCGCCGAGCTGCTGTTCAGGGCCGGTGCCATCCATGTCAGCCGCCAGCAACCCTTCATCCTGGCCGCCGGTTGGGCGAGCCCGGTCTATGTCGACGTCCGCCTGCTGCTCGGCGATCCCGATCTGCGCCAGGCTGTCAGCGACCTTGCCGCCCGCTATGCCGGCGAGGCGTTCGCGCCGGGTGGCTTCGACGCGGTCGTCGGCGCAGAAACCGCGGGTATCCCGTTTGCCGCCTGGCTCGCCGACAGGCTGGCGCTGAAGCTGCGCTATGTCCGCAAGCGGCCGCTCGGCATCGGCCGCAACGCCCAGGTCGAGGGTGGGCCGGTCGAGGGCCTGCGCGTTCTGCTGATGGACGACCTGACCACCGATGGCGGCAGCAAGCTCAATTTCGTGCGCGGCTTGCGGGCGGCGGGTGCCGAGGTCGAACATGTCCTGACGATCTTCTACCACGACGCCTTTCCCGGCGCCGGAGATCGTTTGCGGGAGGCCGGCCTGACACTCCACGCCTTGGCGAGCTGGGCCGATGTTCTGCGCGCCGAGGCCAGCCAGCGGCTCGCGCCGGAGGATCGCGCCGAGATCGAGCGTTTCCTGGCCGACCCGGTGGCATGGTCGACCCGCCATGGCGGGCGCGCTAGCCTCGCCCTCCGGACCTGAAGCAGAGGACGAACTGTGACGGCCGGACGTCGAAAGAGATCCGATATGACTGACAAAGCTACCAGCACTCCGCCCACGGACGCCCCCCGCCCGGACAGCGTGCAGCTCGCCAAGACGCAGACCATTGCGCTCGCGGAGGTCTCGACCCGCCGCGAGCATGATCTGCTCGGCGAGGCCGATGTGCCCGCCGACGCCTATTGGGGCATCCATACCTTGCGGGCGGTCGAGAATTTCCCGATCACCGGCGTCCCGGTCGGCCATTTTCCCGAGCTGGTGCGCTCGCTCGCGCTGGTGAAGCAGGCTGCGGCCCGTGCCAATCGGCGCCTGGGCAACCTGCCGGCGGCCAAGGCCGAGGTGATCGACCGTGCCTGCGATCTCATCGCCAGGGACAACCGGTTCCACGACCAGTTCGTCGTCGATGCCGTGCAGGGCGGCGCCGGCACCTCGACCAACATGAACGCCAACGAGGTCGTGGCCAACGTGGCATTGGAGCTGATGGGGCGGCCTAAGGGCCACTATGGCGCGCTGCATCCCAATGACGACGTCAACATGGCGCAGTCGACCAACGACGCCTATCCGACGGCGCTGCGCCTGGCGGTGATCTTCGCGACCGAGCCCCTGATCGCGGCGCTCGACGAGCTCGCCTTCGCCTTCAAGGCCAAGGCGGTCGAGTTCGCCGACGTCCTAAAGATCGGCCGCACCCAGCTCCAGGACGCCGTGCCGATGACGCTCGGCCAAGAGTTCGACGCCTTCTTCACGACGATCAAGGAGGATGTCTCGCGCCTGCGCGAGGCTGCCGCGCTGTTCCGCGAGATCAATCTCGGCGCGACCGCGATCGGCACCGGCATCACCGCCGATGCGCGCTATGCGGCGCTCGCCATCGAGGAACTCGCGCGGGCGACGCGTCAGCCGCTGGTGCCGGCGACGAACCTGATCGAGGCGACCTCGGACATGGGCGCCTTCGTGCTGTTCTCGGGCGTGCTCAAGCGCGTCGCCGTCAAGCTCTCGAAAATCTGCAACGACCTGCGGCTGCTCTCGAGCGGGCCACGCGCCGGCTTCAGCGAGATCCGCCTCCCGGCTGTCCAGGCGGGCTCCTCGATCATGCCGGGCAAGGTTAACCCGGTCATCCCCGAAGTGGTCAACCAGGTCGCCTATCTCGTCATCGGCCACGACCTGACCGTGACCATGTGCGCCGAGGGCGGCCAGCTCCAGCTCAACGCCTTCGAGCCGACGATCGGCTATTGCCTGCTCTCTTCGCTGCGCCATCTCACCGCCGCGGTAACCACGCTGACGACCCGCTGCGTCAACGGCATCGAGGCGGATCGCGAACGTTGCCGCGCTTTGGTCGAGGATTCGATCGGGTTGGTCACGGCGCTCGGCCCGGCGCTCGGCTACGAGGCCTCCTCGCGCGTCGCAAAGCGTGCGCTCGCCGAGAAGCGCAAGGTCGCCGATATCGTGCTCGAGGAAGGGCTGCTGACGCTCGCCGAGCTCGACGAGCTCTTGCGCATCGAGGCGATGACCGCCCCCTCGCGCGCCAAGCCGCCGACCCCGTCGCGCGCCTGAGCGCGACCTGTCCCGCCCACCCATCGCGGTCATGATCGCAATCTCGCGGAGAGATGATGAACGAGCTTTTGAACTGGCTGCAGCAGCAGAAGGGCAGCCTGCGCACCTATGTCGAATTCCAGGACCGGGCGCTGGCGCTACGCGCCGACGAGCCGGAGCAGGCCGCGCTCCTGCGCCTGCTCGCCGATCTCACCGGCCGTTTCGTCGAGGCCTATGATCGCCAGCCCTTGTCCGCCGAGGTAGCCGCGCGTGCTCTCGATCGGTTGGTCGGGCTCCTCGAGAAGGCCGTCGACCAAGGCGCGGCAAACCCATCGGGTCACCTTGCGCTGCTCAATCAGGTCGGCACCAGCGAACTCGCCTAGGCGGTGCCCGCCCATCTGAGGACGACAGCCTTGGGCCCTGCGCAGGAGCGGAGACGCAAGAGCCCCAAATCCCTCAGGCGCGCCGCTTTCCCGCGCCTAATCGGGCTCGCCCTCCGCGCCCGGTTGCGGCGCAAGCTGGGTGCCGCCGCAGACATGGATGACATCGCCTGTGACGAAGCTCGCTCGCGGCGAGGCCAGGAAGGCGATGGCGCCGGCGACATCCTCGGCGGTGCCGACCCGACCTAAAGGCGACATCTTGCGGAAGGAGGCGGCGAGCCCCGCATTTTCGCGCACGATCTTGTCGTTGAACGGCGTGTTGAGAAAGCTCGGCGCAACGGCGTTGACGCGGATCTGGTCCGGCCCGAGCTGCACGGCCAGCACCCGCGTCAGCCCGATCAACCCGGTCTTGCTGGAGGTGTAAGCGACGCCGGTGCCGGCGAGATAGACCCGCGAGGCGACGTTGACGATGCTGCCGCCGCCGTTCCGCTTCATCAGGGGCTGCGCCGCCTGGCAGAGCAGCATCGGCACCGTCAGGTTGAGCGCCAGCACGGCGTTCCAGACCGAGACGTCGACTTCGCCGATCCGCGGCGCGCCCGTCATCCCGGCATTGTTGACGAGGCAATCGAGCCGGCCGAAGCGCTCTCCCACCCGCGCGATCAGCCGCCGCGGCGCACCCTCCTCCAGGAGATCGACCGCTTCGACGACGGCCCGTGCCCCGTGTTCGCGCTCGATCTCCGCACGGATCGCTTCCGTCCGCTCGGCCGCGCGATCGGCGAGCACGACATGAAAGCCGTCGGCGGCCAGCATCCGCGCCGTCGCGGCCCCGACCGCGCCGGCAGCACCCGTCACCAACGCGACCTTCATGGCAGCCTCCGCCTCATCGCTGCCAGGGCATCAGCCGGCGCTGCAGCCATTGCAGCCCGTAGGTCAGCAGCACGCCGAGCGCCATCACCACGACGAGGCCGGCATACATCTTCTCGGGATTGAGCACCTCCCAGTAGTAGAAGGTGATGTAGCCGACACCCTGCTTGGCGCGCACGAACTCGACCGAGATGATCACGATCATCGCCGTTCCCAGCGCGATGCGCAGGCCGGCGAAGATCACCGGCATGGCGCCGGGCAGGATGACATGGCGCAGCATCGACCAGCCGCGCGCACCGTAGTTGCGCCCGGCCATCAGGTAGACCTTGTCGATGCCGCGGACGCCAGCCATCGTGTTGATCGCCATCAGGATGAAGACGGCGAGCGCGACCACGACGATCTTCGGCGCCTCGCCGAACGGGTCGGCGAACATCAGCATCACGATCGGGAAGATCGCGATCTTCGGCAGGACATAGATCGCCGACAGCGTCGTATCGAGCATCAGCCGCACCGTCTGGTTCATGCCCATGATGACGCCGAGCAGCACGCCGGGGATAGCGCCGAGGACGAAGCCGCCGAACACCCGCCCGACCGTGGCCAGCAGGTGGCTCTCCGACAGAAGCTTCCAGACGCCGGCCATGCCGTCGGCAGCATAGAACTCGGGGATCAGCCAGGGCCGGCCGATGAGGCTGGTGCTGGAGAAGCGGTCGTAGCGCACCGTCAGATCCCAGAGCCCGGCGGCGATGCGCGAGGGCTGCGGGAACCAGGTGGTGTTGAGCAGGCCATAGTCACCGGCGAGTTGCCAGGTCAGCAGCACCAGCGCCGGAAAGCCGAAGGCGAGCGTGCGCTCATAGACGCCCCTGCCCCGCACCGGCACCATCCGGCCGGCGCGTTCGCCGATCAGCACCAGCAGGATGAAGCTGAGCCCGATCGCCGGCCAGGCGACGGCGCGCCACAGGCCGAGAAGGGCGAGCAGCGCATGAGCGGCCAGGCCACCGGCGACGAGCAGGACGAGAGCTCGCTTGTCCTCGCCCATCGCGGAGTTGCGCGGCGCCGGCTCGCGGCCCTGCCCGTCCGCGATTTCGTTGGCGGAGGTAATGGTCATGGCCTCGCCTCCATCGCGCGCGTCACCTCGGCGCTGAGCTTCTCCCAGATCGCCGCGCGGTATTCGGCGAAAGCAGGCAGGTTCGTTGTCGCGATGCTGCGCGGGCGTGGCAGGTCGATCTTGAAGGTCGCAAGATGCCGACCGGGCTGGGCACTCATCAGGATGACGCGGTCGCCGAGCAGGACCGCTTCGTCGAGGCTGTGCGTGATGTAGAGCACGGTCTTGCGGGTCTCCTCCCAGATCCGCAGCAGCTCCTCCTGGATGACGACGCGCGTCTGGGCGTCGAGCGCGCCGAGCGGCTCGTCCATCAGCAGCACCTCGGGATCGTTGGCGAGCGCCCGCACGATGCTGACGCGCTGCTTCATCCCGCCCGAGATCTGGTGCGGATAATAGTCGGCGAATTTGGAAAGACCGACGCGGTCGAGCCAGAAGCGGGCGGTGTCGAGCCGCTCCTTCCGCCCGATGCCGCGCATCTGCAGGCCGAAGGCGACATTGTCAGCGAGCGTCTTCCAGGGAAAGATCGCATATTCCTGGAAGACGACGCTGTTCAGCGGTTTGGCCGCGTCGGCGCCGGGCCGAATCTCGATCGCGCCCCGTGAAATCGATTCCAGCCCCGCCACCATGCGCAGGAAGGTCGACTTGCCGCAGCCGGACGGACCGACGATGCAGACGAACTCGCCATCGGTGACGTCGAGCGAGAAATCCTCGAGCGCGACCATGACCCCGTCGGCCGTCGGATAGTGCTTGCTGACGTTGCGCGCGCCGATCTTGGGCACGGCGACGCCCTGCATGGCGATCGTCATCGTTCGACCCTCCGGGCTTGCTGCGAGCCGCCCCTCACTTGGCGGGAGCGGCCTTGCCGAGGGTCTCGATCGCCTTGCTGGCGAAACGCTCGTCGACCGCCTTGGCCATATCGAGCGGCTTCTCGTATTCGGTGCGGCCGTTCTCGCGGTGGACGCGCTCGATATCGGCGAGGCCGGCGGTCGGGATCGCCATGTTCGGATCGAAGACGATGGCGCCGCCGCCCTTGATCGCCTCGGGCGTCGACGCCGTGAATTTGAGATAGGCGTCCATGTTGGCCTGCGCGAGATAGTCGGCGCCCTGCATCAGCCGGGCCGCCTCGGTCATTGCCAGCACGAAGCGCTCGGCCACCTCCGGCCGCTCCTTGATGAACTTGCCGGAGGCGACGAAGGCGACGGTCATCAGCCCAGGCGTGATGTCCTGCATCAGGAGCTTGCCGGTGCCGGCCTTGAGGATCTGGTCGGAATAGGGCGAGGAGGTCAGCACGGCATCGACCGATTTGCCTTCCATCGCTGCAGGCATGTCGGCATTGCCGACATTGAGCAATTGCGCGTCGCGCAGGGTGAGCTTGGCGCTCTCCAGCGCCTTGCTGACGAAGTATTCGCCGCCGCTGCCCGGCCCGCCGGCCGCGGCGATGCGCTTGCCCTTGAGATCGGCGACCGTCTTCACCGCGCCGCTCTCGATCAGATCCTTGCGGACGATCAGCTTGGTCGGCCCGTCCGTCATCGGATCGAGCGCGCCGGGCGCGATCACCCTGATGTCGAGCCCGCGGTTCCAGGCCGACCAGAGCGAGGCGACGATCGAGATGCCGCCGACATCAACCGAGCCCTTGTCGAGGAAGGCGATCGCCTCGGTGCCTGACTTGACGCTGTCGAGCTGGACGTTGAGCCCGTATTTCTTGAAGAGCCCGCGTGACTCCGCGACATAGGCGGTAGCGAACTTCATGATCGGCACATAGGCGACACGCACCGCCTGCGGCGGATCGAGCGGCTTCAGCGCCGGCGCCTGCGCGAAAGCGGGCAATGCTCCGGCGAGGCTGAGAAACAGGGCTGCACCGGCGCTGCGCCAGCGGTCAAATCGAAACAGCATTCTTGATCCTCCCCTTGGAGGCGGCTTGCTGCCGCCTTCCTGTCCATCTCCGGCAAGCTTCTTCGGCCTGCTCACAAGGTCTCGTCAACCGCGCGACAGCGCGGCCGGCGCATGCTCATCCTTCCGCCATAGCGGGAGCTTCGTTGAGATAGGCACCCTGCACCTTGAGCGCGGCCCGAAGGTCGGCAATCGGCACCTCGCTCGGTGCCAGCGCCCGGTCGGCGGCGATGGCGGCGGCGATACCCGCAGCCTGCCCGGTCAGCCAGCATTGCGGGATCTCGCGCATGAAGGAGTGGCTCGTGGCGTCGCAGGAGAGATGCCGGCCGGGCGCCAGCAGCCCATCGACCTCGCGCGGCACGATCGCGCCATAGGGTACCGAGACGTTCGCGAATTTCGGCGCGAGCGAGGGCGAGACGCCGATCTCGTCGGGCGCCACCGCGCCGTCCCAGTTCTCGCGGGTCAGCTTGCCGCGCCCGGCGAGGCGCCGGCCGTGCCTGACCCCGAGCTGCGAGCCCGACAGCATGATGAAGGCGTCAGAGAATCCCGGCGCATGGGCGCGGTAGAAGGAAAGGTGTTCCAGCATCAGCTGGTGGCTCCTGATCTCGACCTCGGAGAGATCCTCGACCTTGAGCGCCGAATAGCCGGCGAGCCGTGGCCCCATGAATACGGCGATGTCGTCGCGCCAGGACACCGACGGCTTGTCGAAGAAGCGCAATTCCTCGCGCCCGCGCGCCATGAACTGCGTGAACTGCTCGGGCGTCTGCGCTCGAAATCGCAGGAAGGCCTTCATGTCGACGCCGCCGAACAGCCAGGAGGTGTTCATGCAGCCATGGATATCGCGGGCGTCGACCTCGGTGTCGTAGGCCGAGCCCGCGCCGGCATAGAGATCGCCATCGCCGGTCGCGTCGACCGTCACCCGGGCAAGGATGGCGCGTCGTCCCTCCTTGCTTTCGAAGGCGCAACCGGCGACGCGCCGCCCATCCATGATCGGGCTCGCACCCCAGGCATGGAAGATCGGATGGACGCCAGCCTCGAGCACCATGGCGAGCGACTCAGCCTTCAGCCATTCCGGGTCGAGCGTCGGCGCATGGGTCACCGTGCCGTTGAAGGCGGCGTTGCGCTGGCCCCAGTACGCCACGCGCTCGGGGTCGCGCGAGCCCCATTCCGTCGGCTCGGGCCCGGCGATCTTGTCGCGGGTGAGGCGCGCCAGCAGCTCCTCGGCGAAGCCGCGGATGACATGCCGGCCCTGCCAGTCGCTCATCCGGTCGATCCAGATGACGAGCCCGCCGGTCGAGAGCCCGCCGAGATGATTGTAGCGCTCGAGCAGCACGACATCGGCGCCGAGCCGCGCCGCGGCGACCGCGGCCGCCGTGCCGGCCGGTCCTCCGCCGACGACCAGGACATCGCATTCGGTATGGACGGGAAGATCGCGTGCCGGCTCCGCGACCGTCTTGTCCGACGGCCTGCGGCGATCGAATTTCTGCGTGTCGAAGGTCTCGGAGCGGAAGAACAGCCGCCCTCCCTCGCCTTCCATCGATCCCATGACGCGTTTCCTCGGGCAGGCCCTGTGCCCGGGCACCATCGCGCTTGGCGCTGTGCCCGGTGGCCTCATGAAGCCAAGGATAGGGTTGCCGCTGCGCGCTGTTCAAATGAATTTCAAGGCCTTATTCATGAGCAAGATTGCTCAATCGGAGGTGACGCGATGGATGTCGCCGGGCTCGAAGCCTTCATCCAGATCGCGGAATTGGGCAGCTTCCGCCGCGCCGCCGAGGCAATGCGCCTGTCGCAGACGGCCCTGAGCCATCGCATCCGCAAGCTCGAGGAGGATGTCGGCGTCACCCTGTTCCAGCGCACCACCCGCAGCCTCGCTCTGACCCGCGCCGGGCAGGACTTCTTTCCCGAAGCGCGCGATGCGCTGATGCGGCTCTCGACGCTCTACGAGAACCTGAGACGCGAGGGCCGGCAGGCGCAGGAGCGGGTCTCAGTCGGTTGCCTCGGCTCGCTCGGCGAGCATTTCCTGCCGGAGGTACTGCGCGAGTTCCGCCAGCGCCATCCGGGCGTTTCGATCACGATCTTCGACGAGCCGGCGGCAGCACTGCGCGAACGTGTCGCCTCGGGCGAAGCGCAGTTCGCCCTGACCATCCTCGGCGCGCAACTCTGGACCCAGAAATCCCGCGCCCTGTTCGAGGAGGATTTCGTCGCCGCCGTCCCGGCCAGCCACGAGCTGGCGGATCGTGCGGAACTCACCTGGGCCGATCTCGTCGGCCATCCGCTGGCCCGTGTCGCGACGACGACGAGCCACGGCTTCATGCTGAGCGAAAGCCTCGGCACTTTCGGCGAACGCCTCGACTGGGCCTATGAGGTCCAGCGCGTCAACATGGCCACCTGCTTCGTCGCCAGCGGCATCGCCATCACCGTGCTACCGCGCCTCGCCATACCGCCGAGCACGGAATTGCGCGTCATCCCGATCACCGCGCCGCTGATCCGGCGCACCGTCGGCATCATCGCCAGGGACGGCGTGCAATTGCCCCGGCCGGCCTTGCAGCTTCAGCGCATGCTGCTGCACGCGATCGCGCGCCATCCCAAGACCGTGGCAGCGAGCGCAGCCCGAGCTCAGGCCGGCATCCCGGACAAAAGCACGACGGAATCGAGCTCGTCCCGGCCGAGCGCATAGGCGAGCTCGTAGCTGGTCCAACCCTCCCGGCCTTGCGCCAGACCGCGCACGTCGAGCGCCGCATCGAGCACGCCGGCGATGTCGGCAAGGCGATCCCGACCATGGCACTCGACCATCAGCGCCGCACCATCGGCGTAAGACGATCCGTCGCCCGACGGCACCGAGAACGGCACCGGTGCGACGGCAGGGTCCTTCGCCAGCACATGGACCGCCGTCGCGGCGGTCTTCTGCAGCACGAGCTCCGCCACAGCCTCCCACCCGCCTTGCGGCGCCGTGGCATCGGCGAAGACCGTCGCCATCAACGCCCCGCCCACGCCGCCGCCGCGGCTCAGCCGGACGAGGTGGCCGACGCGGAAGAAGCCGCGAAAGGACGGGCGCATGCTGCGCGACCACGCTGTCGGGTTCTGCAACAGCGCCCGATAAGGCGCGCTGTCGAGCACGCCGTTATTGTCGAGCTCGTAGAGCGTCAGGAATTCCGGCAACGGCCCCGCGCCGCGATGATAGCGGCGGGCGCGCAGCATGCCGGGAATGGCGAGCCGCTCCGGCACGTGCTCGCGCGTATGCCAGAGATCGTATTCGCCACGCCGCTCGGGATCGACACCGTTCCAGAGCGAGAGCAGTCCAGTGCCTTTGAGCATCGTCTCGGTTCGTCCTCTCGTCCAGCCGGATCAGACTTTCGGCAGCGGCCCGTCAAAGGTCCAACCCTGCGCCGCCAGCCTTGCCGCGCCGTCGACCAGTCCGGCGAGTGGCGCCTCCGACAGGATCTCCAGCGCCACCGGCCCGGCATAGCCCTGACGCTCCAGCTCGCACCTGATCGCAGCAAAATCGATGGCGCCGCTGCCGATCGGATCGTGCCGCCATTGGCCGGCAGGGCTGTCGGAAAGATGGACGATGCCGATGCGCCCGGCGAGCAGGCGCAAGCCCTCGGCCGGATCCTCGCCGATAGCGAACGCGTTGGCGACGTCGTAGATCACCGGAACGTCGCCATAACCTTCCTCGTCGAGGAAACGCCGTATCGTCTGCGCGCTGTCGAGCAACCCTTGCGGATGATTCTCCAGGATCACGCCGACCCCGGCCCGGCGCGCCGCCTCCACGACCTGGCGGAAAGCCGGCCGGAAACTCTGCATCAGCCGGTCATTGGCCTTGGCGAGCAGCGCATGCCGCCGCCCGGAACCGACGCAGACATGGCGGGCGCCCAGCTCGGCGCAGCGTAGCGCCAGCCGGCGATAGGCCTCGACCGAGAAGGCGACAACCTCGGGAGCCGCACTGGCGAGATTGATGTCGCTGCTGGCGAGGTCTGCAGCCAACAATTCGAGATCATGGTCAGCGACGAGCCGGCGCAGCCTTGCGGTCCTGGCTTCGTCGGCGCGCCAGGGGTCGAAATGCGGCGGCGTCGCCAGGAGCTGGATGCGGCGGAAGCCGGCACGGGCGAGCGTCGCGACCGTCGCCTCCGCCTCTTCCTGCCAGACGAAGCCGAAGGTATGGGCCGCCAGCTGCATTCTCTCACTCGTCCCTGCGAAGCTTGCCTATGAAGCTCGGCCTCAGCCGAAGAAGGGGCCGCGCGGCTGATGCGAGACCAGCGTCGGGCTCGCACCCAGCGCCAGCGACAGTTCCCGCGCGGCGCTGAGCAGCATCGGCGAGAACGACAGCATCTTCTCCTCGGTCAGGCGGATATGCGGCCCGGCGATCACCAAGGCGCCGATGACCTCGTTGGTCTGGGCACTGCGGATCGGCGCGGCCGTCGCACTCATCCAGGGCGAATAGGTCTGGCTCACCATGCTGAAGCCGCGCTTGCGCGCCTGGCGCAGATATTTGAGCAGCGCAGCCGGCGTCTGCGGCGCCTTCGGGCCGAACTCCTCGCGCGAGCCGTAGCCCTGGCGCTCGACCAGCGCGAGCGCCTCCTCCTCCGGCAGGCAGGAGAGCCAGGCATGGCCGCTGGCCGAGCAGGAGAGCCGGCCCGACTGTCCCATGTCGGGGTCGTAGCGCAGGCCGAAGGGCGAGCCCTGCGATTTCGCGACCCAGATCAGCTCGCGACCATCGATCAGGGCGAGGCGGACCAGCTCGGCCGTCTCGCGCGCCAGCTGGTCGAGCACCGGCTGGGCGAGATCGGTGATGCCGCTGCCGGCGAGGAAGCTGAAGGCGAGCGAGGCAATCTTGGCCGTGAGCTGATACATGCCGTGATGGCGCTCCTGCCGGACATAGCCGCGCTCGACCAGGCTGGTCAGCACGCGATGCGTCGCGCTGCGCGGAATGCTCAGCCGCTCGGCGATCTCGTAGAGCGGCAGCCCATGCGCATGGGCGGCCAGGAGCTCGATCACCCCCAGCGTCCGCTCGAGCAGCCCGCTGCGAGCCTGATCGGCCTCGGCCTCTTCCGTGTCAGCGACGAGCTTCTTCGCCATGGCCCTACCCGAAATTGAGTTCCTGGCGTTGTCTCTGGCGTGCCGCCTCAAGGACGGCAAGTGTGGCTCGCAAGGTGCGGGTCGCATCGGCAGCGTCGATCAGCGGGTTGGCACCCTTGCGCACGACATCATGCAGATGGCGCAGCTGGCGCAGATAAGGGCTTTCGCGCGTCACCGGCAGCGCCTGCCGCGAGAGCGGCGCGAACCAGCTCTTCTCCCCGTCATAGCGCCAGAGCTCGAGCCCCGGCAGCGCCAGCGAGCCTTCCGTCCCCGAAAGGAAATGCGAAGTCACCGGCGCGGGCTGCGCCGGATAGTTCGGCAGTTCGCCCGAGGACAGGTCCCAGCTCCAGGGCGCGACGGCGGTGTCGGACAGGCTGACCGTCACCAGCGCACCATTGGCAAGTTCGAGCAGGACCGCCGCCGTGTCCTCGACCGGCAGGCCGCGGATGCGATCGGAGGTGACGGCCTGCACCGCGGCGATCTCGCCGCAGATGAAGCGGATCAGGTCGATCTCGTGGATCAGGTTGATCAGCACCGGCCCGCCGCCGGGCTCGCGCCGCCAGGCCAGCTCGAAATAGGCGTCATGCTTGTAGAAGGTGTAGAGCACGGTCGCGGTTGTCAGCCGCCCGAGCCCGCCGCTTTGAACCGTCTCGCGCGCCATGGCGATGATCGGGTTGTAGCGGCGGTGATGACCGACGAGGACCGGCACACCGGCGCGCGCCGAAGCTGCCGCCAGCTCATCGCCTTCTGCCACCGTCACCGCAACCGGCTTCTCGATCAGCGCCGGAATCCCCTGCGCAATCGCATCGAGCCCGATCGGCAGATGGGTCTGGTTCGGCGTCGCAACGATCAGCGCCTCGACTCCGCCCGCCGCGATCAGGGCATGATGGTCCTTGAACCAGCGTAGCCCTCGCTCCTCGCAGAAGGTTCGGCCGGCCTCGGTAGGATCGGCGACACCGGCGACCACCGCGAAATCGGTTCCGGCGATCACGTCCGCATGCAGACGGCCGATCGCTCCAGCCCCGACGATCCCTATTGAAAGTGGCGACATAGCCTGAGCCTCCTGCGTTGCCCCCCTTATCCCGCCGGGTCGTCTCGCGGTCAAGGTAATTGGAACAAGATTCCATTTTTAAAAATATGACTGGAATTCTATTCCAGTAATGCTAGATGGTCGGCGCTGGCACGCATCGCGGAGCCCGCCAATCGAAGCCGAGCAAGGCTTCAAGGGAACGCCAACGCAGGGAGGACGTCGTGACCGACGCAGACAAGCCGCAGCGGATTTCCACCATCAGGCGCCGGAGCCTTCTCCTCGGCGCAGGCTCGCTCGGCGCGACCAGCCTCGTCTCCGCCAGGCTCGGCATGCCCTATATCGGCAACGCCGCCGCAGCCGAGCCGATCAAGATCGGCATGATCTGGGCGAAAACCGGCAACATCGTCGATCAGTCGGAATATCTGGCGCAGGGCAGCATGCTGGCGCTGGAGCAACGCAATGGCACCCTGCTCGGCCGCCCCGCCGAGATCGTCTGGCTCGACGAGCCCAACCCGCAAGGCGCCCAGCAGAACGCCGAGCGCCTGGTCGGCGAGCACAAGGTCGTCGGCATCGTCGGCGGTGCGCTCAGCTCCTTCGCGCTCGGCATCTCGGCCGTGGCGAAGAAGGCCAAGATCCCCTACATCGCCGCCAATGCCGCCACCGGCGAGCTCACCGGCAAATCCTGCAACAAATACACCTTCCGCCTGCAGCCGCCGGTCGAGGTCCATGCCCGGGCGCTCGCGCCCTATTGCCGCGATATCGGCAAGAAATGGTATCTGCTGACCGCCTCCTATGCCTTCGGCCAGGACATCAAGCGTTCCTTCGAGGAATACGGCAAGGCCAACGGCATCACCGTCGTCGGCGCCGACGAGGTGCCGGTCGGCACGCCCGATTACAGCTCCTTCATCCTGAAAATCCGCGCTGCCAAGCCGGACGTCGTCATCGGCGGCCTCTCGGCCAGCGACCTCACCACCTTCCTGAAGCAGTGGAACGAGCTCGGCATGCGCGGGCGCATCCCCTTCGCCGAGATCTCGGTGGGCAACACCGATCTCTGGGGCGTCGGGCCGGAGGCGGCGGACGGGCTCTACACCCTGACCTGGTACTACAAGAACCCGAACAATCCGCCGGAAGAGCAGGCGATGGCGGCGGCCTATGAGAAGAAATACAACCGCCCCGCCGCCGACAAGACCTGGATGGGCTGGTTCGGCATGAAGAGCCTGCTCGACGCGATCGAGGCCGCGAAATCGGCCGAGCCGGCCGCCATCGTCGCCGCACTGGAGACATGGCAGGTCAAGCGCGGCGATCTCAACGTCCACTATCGCGACTTCGACCACCAGATGGTCAACCGCCTGCTGATTGCCGGCATCAAGCCGAAGATCACTGACAAATGGGACTATTTCGACATCAAGGCCGAGCTGCCGAAGACGCAGGCCGACATCGACAAGGCCTTCGGCTCGCAGGCCGAGAGCGCCTGCAAGATGGACGCGCTCTGACGCTCCGCCCAGCCGGATGAAGGGCCGGCCGAGCCACGTGCCGGCCGGTTCCCTCCTCTTCCCTCGCCGCGCCCGCTCGAGGAGCGCCCCATGCTCGATATGATCCTGTCCCAGGCCGTGAACGGCCTGGTGTTGGGCTTCCTTTATGTCCTCATCGCCGTCGGGCTCTCGATCATCTTCGGGTTGCTCGGCATCGTGAACTTCGCCCATGGCGCCTTCTTCGCAGTGGGCGCCTATGTCGCCCTCGTGCTGGCGCGTGAATTCGGCTGGTGGGCGGCACTCCTCGCGCCCCTCGTCACCGGCGCGCTCGGCATGCTCGTCGAGATCGTGCTGATCCGCCATCTCTACGGCAAGGAGCCGCTGCTCGGCCTGATCCTGACCTTCGCCCTGGCGCTGCTGTTCGAGGCGGTGCTGCGCATGATCTTCGGCGGGGCGCCGCTGCCGTTCAGCGCGCCGCGCTTCCTCTCCGGATTCGTCGAATACGGGCCGATCCTGCTGACCAAGTACCGGATGTTCGTGCTCGTCGTCACGGTCGCGGCCCTCGTCGCCTTCTGGGCCTTCCTGACCTACACGCCCTTCGGGCGGATCATCCGGGCCGGCTCGCGCGATGCCGAGATGGTCGGCCTGCTCGGCATCAACCTGCCGGTGGTGTTCAGCTTCGTCTTCGGCATCGGCTGCCTGCTCGCCGGCCTCGCCGGCCTGCTCGCCGCGCCGCTCTGGACCGTGACACCCTCGATGGCGGCGAGCGCGATCATGCCGGCCTTCGTCATCGTCACCATTGGCGGGCTCGGCTCCTATGCCGGCGCGATCGTCGCCGGCCTGCTCGTCGGCATCACCATCGCCATGACCATCCAGTTCCAGCCGGAATGGGCGGGGGCGGCGATGTATGTGCTGATGGCGGCAATCCTGCTCGTGCGCCCCCGCGGCCTCTTCGGTGAAAAATGGGAGCGCTTCGAATGAACGCCCGCGGCTTCCTTGTGCACCCCGCCTTCTGGGCCGGCCTCGTCCTCTCCGGCCTGACGCTGCTCTGGCTCGGTCTCGGCGCGCCGATCGGGCTGATCACTCAAATCGCGATCTACACGCTCTACGGCATGGGCGTGAACCTGCTCGTCGGCTACACCGGCCTCGTGCCGTTCGGCGCCTCGGTCTTCTTCGGCTGCGCCAGCTATGCCGCCGCCTTCTTTGTGCTCGGGCGGATCAGCAACGACCTCTTCGGCATCGTGCTGGCCGTGCTGTTCTCGCTGGCGCTCGCCTTCGCACTCGGGGCGCTGATCCTGCGCCGCAAGGGGCTTTATTTCTCGCTGCTGACCCTGGCCTGCTCGCAGATCGCCTTCGAGATCGCCTTCAAATGGACGGCGGTCACCGGGGGCGAGAATGGTCTGCAAGGCGTCGCCCGCCCCAGCTTCGCCAGCGACCTATCCTTCCATCTTTTCGTGCTGGCCGCGGTCGTCGCCAGTATCTGCCTGCTCTGGCGGCTGGTGCACTCGCCCTTCGGCCGGGCGCTCCAGGCAGTGCGCGACAATGAGCAGCGCGCCCGCAGCCTCGGCTTCAACGTCTATCTGCTGAGACTCGGCTCCTTCGTCGTCATGGCCGGCTTCGTCGGCTTTTCCGGTGCATTGCTGACCTTTCTGCTGCAGGGCGTCTACGCCAACAATCTGAGCTGGCAGCATGCGGGCGACGCGCTGCTGATGACTGTGCTCGGCGGCGTCCACCATTTCCTCGGCCCGCTCTGGGGCGCGATCACCTTCATCATCCTGGAGAACCGGCTCTCGGCGATCACCGAGAACTGGTGGCTGATCTTTGCGCCGATCCTGATCCTGTTCGCGCTGCTCTCGCCGGAGGGCATCCAGGGCCTGGCCCAGCGCCTCCTGGGCAAGCAGCGCTGGACGCTGACCCGCAACAGCATCCCGCCGCGGCCGGCGCTGATCGAGCCTTATGTCAGCGCCGCCCAGCAGATGGATCCGGACAAGCCGATCCTGGAGACCCGCAAGCTCTCCAAGCAGTTCGGCAGTCTCGTCACGGCCAGGGAGATCGACCTTCAGGTCAGGCCCTTCGTCCTGCACTCGATCATAGGCCCGAACGGCGCCGGCAAGACCACCTTCTACAACATGCTGACCGGCGTGCTGCCGCCCACGAGCGGCCAGGTCTTCTTCGAGGGGCGCGAGGTCACCCGCCTGCCGATACATGCCCGCGCCCGGCTCGGCATCGCCCGTTCCTTCCAGATCCTCTCGATCTTCCCGAACCTCTCCGTGTTCGAGAATGTCCGCATCGCCGTGCAGGCCCAGCGGATCGGCGCGCGCAGCCTGTTGCGCGACGCCCATGCAGACGCGGCGATAAACACCCGTGCCTGGTCGATCCTCGATGCGGTCGGTCTCGTCGACCAGGCCGCCGAGCTCGCCCAGGACCTGCCGCACGGCGCCAAGCGCCTGCTCGAGATCGGCGTCACCCTGGCGATCGAGGCCAAGCTGCTGCTGCTCGACGAGCCGCTGGCGGGCCTGGCGGAAGCCGATCGCATCGTCGTCGCCGACCTGATCCGCAAGCTCGCCCAGCGTCACGCCGTGCTGCTGATCGAGCACGACATCGACCGCGTGCTGGCGATCTCGGATCGCATCTCCGTGCTGCATCAGGGCCGGATGATCGCCGACGGCAAGCCGGCCGAAGTCGCGCGCAATCCCGAGGTGATCGCCGCCTATCTCGGCGCCGCCAGGGACGGCGAGCGCGCGACCGCTCCGGCGGTGACGCGACGTGAAGGCGCGACCAGCCCGGTGTTGCTCGACGCCAGAGGCATCGCCGTTGGCTATGGTGGCAGCACCGTGCTCTCCGGCGTCGATCTCACCATCCGCGAGGGCGAAGCCGTGGCGCTGCTCGGCCGCAACGGCGTCGGCAAGACGACGACCCTGCGCGCGCTGACCGGCAGCCTGCCACTCGACGCAGGCTCGATCAGCTTCGCCGGCACCGACCTGCGCAAGCTGCGGCCCTTCGAGATCAACCGGCTCGGCATCTCGCTTGTGCCGGAAGGGCGCCGGCTTTTCCCGAACCTCACCGTGACCGAGAATCTGCTCTTAGCGCAGCGTCCGGGCGGCATCACGCTGGACGAGGCCTTCGCCCTGTTCCCGCGCCTCAGGACGCGCCAGGCCGCCAAGGCTGAGAACCTCTCCGGCGGCGAGCGCCAGATGGTCGCGATCGCCCGTGCCCTGATGGTGCCGAGCAAGCTCGTTTTGCTCGACGAGCCCTTCGAGGGGCTGGCTCCGGCCGTGGTCAACGAGGTCATGGAGGCGCTGGTGAAGCTGCGCGGCCGCGTCGCCATGGCCATCGTCGAGCACCATGCCGAGCTCGTGCTGCCGATCGTCGACCGCGCCTATGTGCTGGTCAACGGCCAGGTCGCCTTCGCCGGCGACGCCGCCCAATTGGAGCATGACGAAGCCATGCAGGCGCGGCTTCTCGGCGTCGTCGAAACCCAGGACACTCGTGCGGCCTGAGGGCTGCGGTCGGAGGATCTGACAAGTGAGCATCACCATCACCGGCGCGACGCGCCTCAACGTCATCGTCGGCGAGCCGATCGCGCAGGTGAAATCGCCGGCCGGCATGACCGCCGCCTTCGCCGCGCGCGGCCATGACGGCATCGTCGCGCCGGTGCGTGTCGCGCCGGAGCATCTCGACGCCTTCCTCGGTGCACTCGACCATGTGCCGAACTGCGACGGCATCATCGTCACCGTGCCCCACAAATTCGCCTGCCATCGCCACTGCGCCAGCGCCACCGAACGCGGCGACTTTCTCGGCACGGTCAACATCATGCGCCGACGCAAGGATGGCGCCTGGCATGGCGACATCGTCGACGGCCTCGGCTTCGTCGGGGCGGTCAAGGCCAATGGCGGCGAGCCCGCCGGCAAGCGCGCTCTGCTGGTCGGCGCGGGCGGCGCCGGCTCGGCGATAGCGCTCGCCCTCATCGATGCCGGCGTCCGCGAACTCGCCATCCACGATGCCGACACCGAGCGCCGTGACCGGCTGATCGCCCGCCTCGACGGCCGCAACGGAGCCAAGGTCACTGCCGGCTCGGCCGACCCGACCGGTTTCGAGCTCGTCGCCAATGCCTCGCCGGCCGGCATGAAGCCGGGCGATCCGCTCCCGATCCACGTCGAGAAGCTCGCAGCCGAAACCTTCGTCGGCTGCGTCATCACGGTTCCCGTGGTCTCGCCGCTGATCGAAGCCGCCCGCAAGCGCGGCTGCCCAACCTCGACCGGCAGCGACATGTACCAAGCGCTGCAGAGCGCCATGGTCGACTTCCTGCTCGCCGGCGAGCGTATCGGCTGACGTCCATGATGTTCACGACGCTGACGGCATTGCCGGAGCAGACATCCTACGACGTCATCGTCGCCGGCTCCGGCGCGGCCGGTCTGGCGGCGGCCGTCTTCGCCGCGCTCGAGGGCCGCTCGGTGCTGGTCATCGAGCGCACCGACCACGTCGGCGGCACCAGCGCCCTCTCGGCCGCCACGACCTGGGTCCCGAACTCGCTCCATGCCCAAAAGGTCGCGACCGGCGATTCATTCGAAAAGGCTGCCCGCTTCCTCGACGGCGTTGTCGGCAACCATTCCTCGGCGCGGCTGCGCGAGGCCTTCCTGCGCGCGGGACCGCAGGCGATCGCCACGCTGGAAGAGCGCACGGCGGTGCATTTCCGGCCCTACGCCACCCACCCGGACTATGAGTCAGATGTGGAAGGCTCGACCCTGCGCGGCCGCGCCCTCGAGCCCATTCCCTTCGATGGCCGCCAGCTCGGCGAGGACCTCCTCCGCATCCGACCGCCGATCCCCGAATTCACCTTGTTCGGTGGCATGATGATCGACCGGACCGATATCGGCCACCTGCTCAAGCTCAGGACGTCCTGGGCGTCCTTCAAGCATGCGGCGGCCATCCTCGGCCGCTACGGCCTAGATCGCCTGAGTAGCAAGCGCGGGACCCGCCTCGTCATGGGCAATGCCCTGATCGGCGGCCTGCTGCTGACGCTGAAGCGGCATGGCGGTACCGTCGTGCTGAACGCCTCGATCACGCAGCTGCAGAATGGCCCCGACGGCGTCACCGGCGTCGTCGTCGAGCAAGGCGGAATGAAGCGAACGATCGCAGCCGGCCTTGGCGTCGTGCTCGCCGCCGGCGGCTTCAACCGCCATCCGCAGCGGCGCGGGGAGCTGCTCAACGCGCCGATGCCTGCGCTCAGCCCCGCCGCCCCCGGCCATACCGGCGCGATGCAGGACCTCGCCCTCAAGCTCGGCGCGCGCTTTGGCGAGGGCAGCCGCGACAATGCCTATTGGGCGCCGGTCTCGACGCGGCAGCGGCCGGACGGCACCACCGCCGTCTTCCCGCATTTCGTGCTCGACCGCAGCAAGCCGGGCACCGTCTGCGTCGACCAGACCGGCCGGCGCTTCGTCAACGAATCCACCTCCTACCACCTGTTCAGCCGCGCCATGTTCGAGGCGAACCGGACGCGTCCAACCATCCCCTGCTGGATCATCACCGATGCCGAGGGCTTGCGCCGCTACGGGCTCGGCATGGTCAGGATGGGCACGCGCGACCTCAGGCCCTTCCTCGCCGACGGCTATCTCGTCGAAGGGGCGACCGTCGCCGAGCTCGCCGGCAAGCTTTCGATCGATCCCGCGACGCTCACCGAAACCATCGCCCGCATGAACGATCACGCCCGCAACGGCATCGACCCCGAATTCGGCCGCGGCACCACCGACTATCACCGCGTCAACGGCGACGCCTCGCGCGGCCTGCCCAATCCGACGCTCGGCCCGATCGCGACCGCGCCCTTCTATGCGGTCAAGCTGACGCCGGGTGATATCGGCGCCGCGACCGGGCTCGTCATCGACGAGAACGCGCAGGTGCTCGGCGAGGGCGACCGGCCGATCGGCAGACTCTATGCCTGCGGGAACGAGGCGCAGTCGATCATGGGCGGGACCTATCCGGGCCCCGGCATCACCATCGGCCCCGGCATCACCTTCGCCTGGTGCGCGATCCGCCATGCGCTCGGCCTGCGCGCGCCGGCAGCGGAGCGTGCAGCTGGATGAGCAGTGTTCTGCCCAGTTCCTGCGACCTGCTGGTGATCGGCTCCGGCGCCGGCGGGCTGGCGAGCGCCGTCACCGCCGCCGTGCTCGGCCTCGACGTCGTCGTGATCGAGAAGGAGCGTCATTTCGGCGGCACCACCGCCTGGTCCGGCGGCTGGATGTGGTTGCCACGGAACCCTCTCGCCCGCGCCACGGGGATCGACGAGGATGAGGAGACGATCCGCACCTATCTGCGCCACGAGCTCGGCGAGGGCTATGACGAGACCTTCGTCACCATGCTGATCGAGCAGGGGCCGCGCATGGTCGATTTCTTCCGGCGCGAGAGCGCGGTCGACTTCATCGACGGCAACCTGATGCCGGACTTCCACGGCAAGACGCCCGGCGCCGGCACCGGCGGCCGCTCGCTCTGCGCCAAGCCCTTCGATGGGCGCGAGCTCGGCCCGCGGCTGCAGGATCTGCGCCCGCCGCTCGCGGAAATCGCACCCTTCGGCATGAACATCGCCTCCGGCGCCGACCTCCAGCATTTCCTGCATGCGACGCGCAAGCTGCCCTCCTTCCTGCATGTGCTGCGCCGGCTCGCACGCCATATCGTCGATCGCGCCAGCCATGGCCGCGGCCTGCATCTGGTCAACGGCAACGCTCTGGTCGCACGCCTGCTCAAATCCGCCGATGATCTCGGCATCACCCTGCTCAAGAGCACCGCGGTGGTGGAGCTGCTGCGCGACGGCGAGCGCGTCACCGGCGCCATCGTCGAGCGCGAGGGCCAGCGTCAGACGATCCGGGCAGCGCGCGGCGTCGTGCTCGCCACCGGCGGCTTCCCGCATGATCTCGCCCGCAAGTCGGCGCTTTTCCCGCATGCGCCGACCGGCCGCGAGCATTGGTCGGCGGCGCCCTGCGCCAATACCGGCGACGGCCTCCGGTTCGGCGAGGCGGCGGGCGGACATGTCCGAACGGATCTGCCCAATGCCGGCGCCTGGGCGCCGGTCTCGCTGGTGCCGAAGCCGAATGGAGAGCCGGGCCGCTTTCCCCATCTGGTCGAGCGGGCCAAGCCGGGCGCGCTCATGGTGCGCCGCGACGGCAGGCGCTTCTGCAACGAGGCCGATTCCTATCACGACGTCATGCAGGCACTCTTCGCCGCGACGCCTACGGGCGAGGCGGCCGAGGCTTGGCTCCTCTGCGACCACCGCTTCCTGCGCCGCTACGGCCTCGGCCGCGTCCGGCCCCGCCCTTTCCCGATCCGGCCCTGGCTGAACAACGGCTATCTCAAGCGCGGCGCGACCATCGCCGAACTCGCATCGGCCTGCGGCATCGACGCCGCCGGGCTGGCCCGAACCCTCGAAGCCTATAACGCCGCCGCCGCCGAGGGGCGCGACCCGGAGTTCGGCCGCGGCGAAACACCCTATAACCGCATCCAGGGCGCGGCCGAGCATCAACCGAACCCTTGCGTCGCGCCGCTCGGACCAGGGCCGTTCTATGCGGTCAGGATCGTGCCCGGCAGCCTCGGCACCTTCGCCGGGTTGAAGACGGATGCGCAGGCGCGCGTACTCGGCGCCGGCGATGCGCCGATCCCGGGCCTCTATGCGGTCGGCAACGACATGTCGAGCATGATGGCCGGCCGCTATCCGGCCGGAGGCATCACGCTCGGCCCGGCCATGACCTTCGGCTACGTCGCCGCCCACCACGCCGGCGGCATCCCGCTCGCCAATAACCGGCCCTGATCCCGCGTCCGGAGACCCGCCATGCGCTATGAAATCGCCACCCTCACCGTCCGCCTCGGCAAAGCTGGCGCCGTCATCAACGCGATCGACGCCGCGCTGAAGGTGCCGAAGGCGAAGGGCCGCCTGCTCGGCTGCTGGGCGAGCGAGATCGGCACGCTCAACCAGGTCATCCTGCTGCGCGGCTTCACCGACGAGGTCGAGCTTCTGTCCGAGCGCCAGCGCCTGCTCGCCAGCGGCAATCCGTTCGGCGCCGGCGAGGACATCGCCAGGCTCGCCTTCGACAGCTATGCGCCCTTCCCCTTCCTGCCGCCGGTCCAGCCCGGCAAGTTCGGCGCCGTCTACGAGATCCGCACCTATATGCTCAGGCATGGCGGCGTGCCGGCGACGATCGCAGCCTGGCAGGCCGCCGTGCCGGCGCGCGTCGAACTCTCCCCGCTCGTCATCGCCATGTACGCGCTCGACGGTCCGCCGCGCTTCACCCATATCTGGCCTTACGCCGGCCTCGACCAGCGCGCCGCCGTCCGGGGCGCCGCCGTCGCCAAGGGCATCTGGCCACCCAAGGGCGGGCCGGAATGGCTGACCGGCGAGATGTATTCGACGATCGCGCTGCCGGCCGCGATCTCGCCGCTGGCGTGAGGGGATGTCGATCATGCCGCTGGTGTCGCTCGCCTATCTCACCACCGTGCCGCTGAGCCCGCCCGAAGCCGTCCGGCTCGCCGCCGAGCTCGGCTATGACGCCGTCGGTCTGCGCGCGCTGCCAGCCGCGCCGGGCGGCGACACCAGTCCGCTGATCGAGCACGCCGCGCTGCTGGGTGAGACCCGGCGCGCCATCGCCGATGGCGTCCCGGTCTTCGATGTCGAGATCATCCGGCTCGGCGCCGATTTCTCCGTCGAGGCAGTGAAGCCCTTCCTGGAGGTCTGCGGCGCGCTGAATGCCCGCGCCGTTCTGGTCGCTGGCGACGATCCCGACGAGAGCCGCCTCACCGCCTCTTTCGCCGCCTTCTGCGCGGCGGCAGCGCCCTATGGCCTCACCGGCGACCTCGAATTCATGCCCTGGACGAAGGTGCCGGACGCCAGCACGTCTTTGCGCATCGTTACCGCCGCCGATCAGCCCAATGGTCGCGTACTAGTCGATGCGTTGCATGCCGGTCGCTCCACGACGACGCTCGCCGACATCGCCGCGATGCCAGCCGCACGCCTGAGCTATGCCCAGCTCTGCGACGCGCCGGCCGAGATCCCCGCGACGACCGAAGGCCTGATTCATACCGCCCGGCAGGCCCGCCTGCTGCCCGGCGAAGGCGGCATCGACCTCGTCGGCATCTTCAGCCAGCTTCCGGCCGAGTTGCCGGTCAGCGTCGAGGTCCCGCACCTGGAACGCTCGGGCCGACTCGGCACCCGCGAATGGGCTCGCCAGGCCCTTGCGGCGGCACGAGCCGTCCTCGCCGCCCGCGACATCGCTTTAGCCCAAGGAGCTTCGTTGCGCTGAAAATGCGTCCCCCACCAGCGCTTCGGTCGCGATCAGGCCGCCACCCGCTAAATCCGCCCTAAGCAAGCAGTATTAACCGGATCGACCAGTCGCTCTTGCAGCCGGTCGACCAGCTATCCGTCTCCAGCTATCCTGCGGGCGCTGCGATCCGGAGACCTGATGACTTCCTCTCTCGGCCTCAATCTCACCCGGCGCTCGGTCCTGGCCGGCGCGGCTGCTACCGCCTTGGTGCGCCCTGCGAACGCCGATATCCGCCCGATCCTCAACGACGCCAGCCTGCTCAACCCAACGCCGGTGGCCAAGCACGTCCGGCCGAAATCGGGCCCGGCCGAACCGCTCGTCGACTTGCTGCGGGCGGAGCTCAAGGCCGCGGCGACCGAGAAGCGGCCGGTTGCCATCGGCGTCGCCCGCCATTCCATGGGCGGCCAGAGCCTGCCGCGCGACGGCGTCGCGGTCACCTTGCCCGGCGGCCCGATCGAGCTCGACAGCAAGGCGCGTACCTACCGAACCGTCGCCGGCACACGCTGGTGGGACGTGATCAAGGCGCTCGACCCGCAAGGCTTCTCGCCGGCAATGATGCAGTCGAACAGCGATTTCGGCCTCGGCAGCACCTTCAGCGTCAACGCCCATGGCTGGCCGGTGCCCTATGGCCCGTTCGGCTCGACCGTCCGCTCGCTGCGCCTCCTCATGGCCAATGGCGAACTCGTCACCTGCTCGCGCCAAGAGAATGCCGAATTGTTCGGTCTGGTGATGGGCGGCTACGGCCTGTTCGGGATCATCATCGATCTCGAAGTCGAGATGGTCGCGAACGCGCTGATGGCGCCGACCTTCGAGACCATGCCGGCGAACCGCTTCTCCGCGGCCTTCATCAAGGCGGTGCAGGATCCCAAGGTCGGCATGGCCTATGGCCGGCTCTCGGTCGCCCGCCAGGACCTGTTCGACGAGGCGCTGCTCGTGACCTATCGCGCCGCGGTGAGCCAGCCGGCGAAACTCCCGGCCGCAACCCAGTCGGGCAGCATGACCGGCCTGTCGCGCGAGCTCTACCGGGCCCAGACCGGCAGCGAATTATTCAAATGGTTCCGCTGGACGGCCGAGACCCGGATCGCGCCCAATGTCGCCTCGGCGGTCGCGACGCGCAATTCCCTGATGGCCGAGCCGGTTGTGAATCTCGCCGGGCGAGATGGCCGCCGCACCGACATCCTGCACGAATATTTCATCCCGCCCGACAAGCTCGGCGAGTTCATCGCCGCCTGCCGCGCCCTGATCCCCCCGGCCAGGGCGGAGTTCCTCAATGTCACCCTGCGCTATGTCGGCGCCGATCCCGACGCGGTCCTGGCCTTCGCGCCGGCGCCGCGGATCGCCGCGGTGATGTCGTTCTCGCAGGAGATCTCGCCGGCGGGCGAGGTCGACATGATCCAGTTGACCGAAGGACTGATCGAGCGGGTCGTCGGCTTCGGCGGCTCTTTCTACCTGCCCTATCGCCTGCATGCGCGCCGCGACCAGCTCCGCACCGCCTATCCCAAGGCCGAGCAGTTCGTCGCGGCCAAGCGCCGTCACGATCCCAACATGATCTTCCGAAACCAGATGTGGGACACCTACTTCGCCTGAGGGCCTCATGGACCGCTATCGCATCACCGCCATCGCCCTCGGCATCGCCCTGCTGTTCGCCGCGGCGACGAACTATGTCCCTGCGTTCAAGGACGCCGAGGGCCGGGTCTTCGGGCTGTTCTACCTCGACATCTACAAGGACGCGCTCCACGTCGCCTCGGGAGCCTGGGCCCTGGTCGCGGCCCTCCTCTCGCGCAACGCCTCGATGCAGTTCCTCAGGATCTTCGGCGTGCTCTATTTCGTCGACGGCCTCGTCGGCGTCGCCACGGGTTCGAGCTATCTCGATCTGAGCCTGTTCCTCGAAGGCATCCGCAACACGCCGCTGCTGATCAAGTTCCTGTCGAGCATCCCGCATCTGGCACTCGGCGGCATCGCCATCCTCGCCGGCTTCATGCCGGCCCGCGAGCGCGTGACGGCATGAAGCGCCGCACCAAGGTCGCGCTCTGGGCCGGTGGCCTCTTCGCCTTGTTGGTCGCGGCGATCGCCATCCCTGTCGCCAGCATCGAATATGGTTGCGTCGCACCGGCTGCGGCATCCCGCACGACAGCCCCGCTGGTCGACGCCCCGGACCGGCGTCAGCTCGGCGACAGCTACCTGACCTATCCCGAGTGGTACATCGTCCACGCCTATGCCGATCTTGCCGGCGTCACCCGGCAATCCTCGGAATCGGCCTATGACTACCTCGCTGGCATCGGCGGCTTCTGGACGAGCCTGTGCCGTGCGACCGATATCGCCTCGCGCACCGGAACTGGCACCGCCTCGCAGAAGACCACGAATTATGTGATCGGCCTGAGCTTCACCGCCGAGATGCTGCTGCAGGGCGCCTATGAGCGCAGCATCGGCGCCCTGAGCGCCTGGTGGCGCGGGCCCCGGAAGACCGCGGAGGACGAGCTGGCGGTGCGGATGCGCGCCGACTACGCCGATTTCCTGCGCCAGACGCCCTGGTATCGCTATCCCTTCGGCAGCGAGCTCCAACGCCTCTGGAATGAGACGCCCTTCGTCTTCTCCCTGCGCGCGCTCGAACGTCGCCTCGCGCTCAGCCTCGAATGGGGTGGCAAATATGCCTATGCCGCAGTGCTGGGCTACGCCGCCGGCTACGATCCGGCCGTGCTGACCCTGCGCAGCGTCGTGACCGGGTTGGACGAGAACGATCTTGCAGCCGATCCACGGATCAAGCGGATCAGGGATGTCTCGCTGCCCGACGGCCGCACTGCCACCCTGATCGAGACGCCGCGCTACCGCGCCTTCACCGAGATCGCGCGTGGGCTGGGAGCGAGAGGCCGCAGCATTGTCGAGATCGCCGGCAACACCAATATCCTCACGACCATTCTCAAAGCGGATCAGACGCCCTTGTCCGTGACCGGATCGGAGGTCTTCTCGCTGCCACTGCAATCAAAGCCGGGCTGGCGGCGCGTCGGCATCGACATGCCTGTCCCGGCGCTCGCGGCGCAGATCGGCGCGGTCGAGCGTCAGGGCGCCGAATTCGAGCACGCCTATGACTACTAGGTCGCTCCCGCTGCCGGCCGGCATGGCGCTCGCGCTGCTCGCCTGGTTCGGCGCCATGGCCGTCGCCGCCTTCGCGGTGGAGATGCCGGCGCTCGTCGCTTTCGGGCCGGCCCGGACGATCACCGAAACCGCTGCCGGCCAAGGCAGCCTCGTCTCGGCCGGCTCCAGCTTCGTCGTGCTGCGCCCGAGCGAGCCGGATGCGGTCCGAGCGCTTTATCGCGGCGGCGCCTGGCTCGTCCTGCCGGCCCCGGGCAAGGGTTGCGGCGGCGCGGCCTAGGCGGCGCTTTTACCCGTTTGCAGCGTAGCTCACGCGATCGACCGCGTTGACGGCGCGGACCTCACCTGTCGGCGCAGCGCTCGTGCTTGGGCGCTGCCGCAGGCGAACCCGCCGCGGCTCACCCGGCGCAAGATGGAACCAGCTCCGCTCCGGCCGCCAGCCGGCATCGACGATCTCGACGGATTGCGCGAAGCGCCGGGTCGAGAGAACGAGGCTCCACTCGTCGCCCTCGCGTTCCAACTGCGCGACAAGCCCACAATGATGGCGCTCATGGCCGCGCCCGAGCGGGAAATGGAAGGCTTCCGCCAGCACCGCGCCACTCGCGGCGTCCCGCAGCACGGCCGAGGTCGCGTCATGGCCGGGCGGGCCGAAGCGATAGGCATAGGCGATATCGAAGAAGCGGCCGATCAGATCGAAGGCCGAGAGCGTCGTTGCCGAGCGTGGGTTGAGCGCAATCTCGCGCTTCGCCTGGACCACGGCGACCTCACCAGCGCGCCAGCAGGTCAGCTCGACGGTGGCAGCGAGCGGCTCCGGCCGCTCGTTCAGGACATGTAGGCCGAGCCCATTGACGCCTTCGTCGGTCAGCGCGAGCTGGACCGGCCGGAAGGCGCGAGCGAGCCCATGCCAGGCCGATTTCGGCTCGCCATCGCTGGCGATCACGCCCCAGCCGGCTCCTGGCTGGAGGTCTTGCAGCAGCCAGACCAGCGCGCCTGATGTCGGCGAGCCCGGCCGGCGCCATTCGGCGAAGGTCTCTTCCATCACCTCGGCGACGGTCGCCCGAGACAGGGCGAAATAGCGCTCGGGGTCCTCGCGCCGCAGACGCGCCGGTTCGAGCCCGTAGAGCCGCTCCAGATAGTGGTCGCGGACATCCTCGAAATCCCAGGAGGCGCCGGCATCGCGCGGCACGGCGCGCTTCCAGTCGGGATGATGCGTGATCGCCGGCGGCTTGCCTGCGCGCAACGAGACCTCTTCCGGCACATTGGCGAAGGCGAGGCTTTCGGCCGCGAAACGCACATTGGCGCGACGGGCATCGTCGAGGCCGCGCATATAGGCGCCGACGCCGTAGTAATGCGTCACGCCCTTGTCGGCGACGAAGGGCAGCGGCCCGCCCGAGGGCGAATTCGGGACATAGGCGATGTCGGGGCGATAAGTGGCGACCGCCTCAGGCAACACCTCGTCGAAGACCGGTCCGGACCAGGCCTCAGGCGGCGCCCCCAGCATCGCCGATTGCTGGAAGACCTCGCTGCCGCCGCAGAGCACGGCAAGGCTCGGCGAGCCCTGCGTGCGGCTGAGCAGTGCCTCCGCCTCCATTTTGATGGCCGCGCGGAAGCCGGCATCACCCTGCGGATAGTCAAAATTGGCCAGCATCATCTCCTGCCAGACCATGATGCCGAGCTCGTCGCAGAGCGCGAAGAAGGCGTCGTCCTCATAGGTCATCACGCCGGGCAGGCGGATCATGTTCATCCCGGCCTCGCGCGCAAGCCGAAGCCAGGGCTCGTAGGCGGCGCGGCCGCCGGCCAGCGTCGTGACGTCCGCATTGCTCCAGCAGGCGCCGCGACAGAACACCGGCACGCCGTTGACGATGAGGCCGAAGCCCTCGCCGTCCTCTCCGCGATCCACCTCCAGCGAGCGGAAGCCGATGCGACCGAGATCGATCGTCTCGCCATCGAGCGTGAGCGTGAGATCGTGCAGCGCCGGCTCGCCATGGGTATACGGGAACCAGGGCGCTATGCCGGGCAGAGACAATGTGCCGGCTAATCGACGATCACCGTCCGAATGCAAAGCCGCCTCGCTGCCGGCACAGCGCATGACCGCGCGAGCTGGCAATGGCGCGTTCGCGGCCAGCGTCAGGCTGAGCGCGACGGTACCGGTCTGTCCAGCATAGCTCGTGCGTAGATCGACAGCTTCGATCTGCGGCGCATTCGTCTCACTCTCGATCCACAGCACCGGACGATAAGGCCCGGTCGGCAGGCCGGGCTGGCACCAGCCCGGCATCGATCCGAGTGCGCTGGTCCGGAACCAGCGCAGGCCGTTGGGCTGGATCATCCCCGGCCGCCAGCGGGATCGGCGCGGCGCGGCGGAGAGCTTCGGCGCCAAGGCGCGGAAGCACAGAGCGATCTCGGTTCCGGCCGGGCAGTTCACGGCGAGCTCGACCGCGGCGAACATCGAGGCGCTGTCGGCCTGCTTGACGCCGCCGACCCAGATTTCAGAGACGGTCGCCAGCCCCTCGAAGCGCAGACGCCCGTTCAGGGCTTCACTCAATCGTGTGCTGTACCAGTGATCCTGCTGGCCGATCGCGTTGGCGCTGGCATCGTCGAGCTGACCGAGCGCGCGCAGCGTCCCGGCAACCGTGCCGGGGACCGCTGCCTCCTGCCAATCGCCAGCCTCCGGCAGATCGGCCGGCGTCGCGGCAGCATCGGCCGCCGTCGCGAGCCAGGACCAGCCCGCGAGCGGCTCCACTCGTTCTCCGCTACGCGCGACGATGCGGGCCATGGCTCAGCCGGGGAAGCGCTGCCCGAGCGCCTCGCTGACCTGGTCGTGCTCGCCGATGAGGCCGGCGAGCGTCGCGTCGAAGCGCTCGAAGCGCTTCTGCTTCATCGCCCGCGCCAGATGGAACTGCGCCACCTTGGCGCCTTCGGCGATGCGCAGGGAGCCGTCGCGTGCCGTGTCCAATCCTTCGACGCTCTGGCCGAGCCATGTCAGGTGGCTGGCGAGCAGTTCGAAATTGGCGCCGAGCTGTCGCAGCGTGTTGAAGGCGTAATGGTGGAAGGCCGCGCCCGGCCGCTCGGCCAGCGCCTCGGCCTGCGCGGTGGCGACAGTGCGGAAGGCTGCGACCGGATTGTCGGTCGGCCGGCGCGCGACATGGCGGGCGAGCAGCTTCAGTGCGGTAGCGCGCAGAACCGCCTCGTCCGGCCGGCACCGCGGCAGGCGCACCATCTCGGCGTAGGGGAAGAGCGTGTCCTCGCGCATCTGCCCCGGCAGCAGCCGGAACAAACCGTCGAAATCCTCGCCCTCGGCGCGGTGCAGGCCGTCATTGTGGAAATAGTCGAGCTCGCGGGCGACGCGGTCGAGCCGGTTCACCGCGATCGTCGTCTTGCCGTGGCTGTCGCGATAGGACACGCCGCGGGTGTCGGGCATGTAGAAGGAATCGAGTTCGAGCAGGACGAGCCGGCCGAGCCCGATCTGCTGCTCGATATGGCCGATCAGCTCGTCATAGAGCGCAAGCTCCGTCACCTTGAGGCCGTAGAGCGCTTCGAGATCGTCGAGCGGCGGCTTGAAGAAGGTGAACTGGTCGCCCTCGAAATCCTGGGTGATGGTGAAGCCGAAGGCCGCCGCCGGCTCCAGGCCGAGCGCATGCAGGATCTCGATCCAGAGATCGGCATAGCAATTGGTCTGCGGCCAATGCCGCTCGCCGGCATGCATCGCATGCCTGTCATAGGCGAGCGGATCGACCGGCAGGAGCCGGCCCGCCATGGCGGCGGGCTCGGCGATCTTCTGCTGAGCCGTCATCGCGCTCACGGCCAGAGCACGTTGCGCACCGAAGCCGGCCAGCGCGCGACGTCGTAGCCGTGATGCTTGAACAGAGCGAGCGCGACCCGCTCCATGCCGAATCCGACGCAGGCGGTGTGCGCGGTCTCGCCGGCCGCGGTCTCGATGCCCCAGGTCGTGCCGAAATGGTCCTGATGGTAGTTGAAGGAGAGGCAGGCGGTCGGCTTCTCCTCGCTCTCGATCGGGATCAAGAGCTCGAACTTCAGGCGCTGATCGCGCTGGTTGTTGGCGAGCATGCGGCCGGCGCGGCCGAAGAACGGGTCGTTGGCGACGTCGAGGTTGAGCGGCACGCCGAGCGAGGCCATCATCTCCTGGCCGCGTTCGAGCCAGGTCGCGCGGAATTCGGTGACCTGCTCGGGCGTGCCGAAGCGGACATATTCGCGCATCCGGAAGAGCTGCATCCGGGCCGGGTCCTTCGAGGGCTCGTGCCGGAAGCAGTAGGATTGCAGGTCGAACAGCGCGCCTTCGGCCTTGAGCGGCCCGCGCTTGGCGACGACCGGATAGAGCGGGTAGCAGGCGGCCGGGGTCAGCACGACCTCGGTCGAGATCTGGCCGTCGGTCCAGTCGATCCCATCAGCCACCTTGTGCAGCAATTCAGCATGGGCGCGCTCGTCACCGGCAAAGGAATGCACGGTGCCGGCAAGCTGCGGAAAGCTCTTGAGATAACCGCTCTTCTCGAAATGCTTGCGGCTCATCGCCGGCGGAAAGCGCACGATCTCGGCGCCGTCCTGGCCGCCATGGCGGGTGATCAGGTCGTCGAAGCGGGCGATGACCTCCTCGAACAGGCCGCTGCGGCCATAGAGGCCATCGACGCCGGTGTCGATCAGCAGGCCGCTATCGATCAGTTCCGCGAGGAAGCCCTGCGGCTGTGGGCAGTTCTGGCACATGCGATCACCTGGAGAGGCTGGGGTCGTGCTTGTAGACCGCCAGCAGGTTGGAGGTGTTGCCGAGGATTCGGTCGTTGTTGATCATGATCGGCGCCGAGAGCGCATCGCGCATCAGCCGCGCCAGGCTCGCCGGGCTGTCGTTGCGATAGCCCTGGATGCCGCAAATCAGGAAGGCCTGCATCACGATCTCGCCCACACTCTGCGAGGCCACGACCTTGATGCTGTTCATCGCCACGACGAAGCCCATCGAGGAGAGCTCGTCGGCATCGCCGCGGGCGCGCTCGTAACGGTCGAGCCCGGCGACGACCAGCGCCTTGAACTGCTGCAGGCGGGCGAGCAGTTCGGCGAGGCGCAGCGCGCTCGGCGGGGTCGAACCGGGGCGCTTGCGCGCCTCGCTGCGCACGAAGCTCTCGGCGCGGGCGACAGCCTCGGCCGCGATGCCGTACCAGACCGAGGCCCAGAGCAGGTGTGCGTTGGGCAGCATCGACTGCGCCGCGATTTCGGCGAAGGACACCGGGATGATCTGCTCGGCCGGGGCCCGGCCGGCGAAGGTGAAATTGTCGGAGCAGGTGCCGCGCATGCCCATCGTGTCCCAGGCGGCGCTGCGCTCCAGCGTGTACTGGTCCTTGGTCAGGACGGACATCACCTGGTCGGAAGGCGGCGCCTCGGGCGTGCGCCGCGAGGTGATCAGGATGGCATCGGCCTGCGCGCCGTAGGAGATCAGGCAGCCTTCCTTGTCGAGCGTGAAGTCGTCGCCCTCGCGCACCACGCCGCAGATCGACGAGCGCAAGTCGCCGCCGACGCCACCGCCCTCGGTCGTGGCCGAGGCCAGCAGGAGCTGCTCGCGGGCGATGCGCGCCATGAAGGAGGCATGCCAGGGATCGTCATTGCAATGCACGACCAGGCTCGACGCCTTGATCTGGTGCATGGCGTAGATCATGCCGGTCGAGGCGCAGGCCTGGGCCAGCACCGAGCAGATCTCGGCGATGGTCGCATGGCTCGCCTCCTCGCCGCCATGGGCCGCCGGGATCATGATGCCGAGCAGGCGCTCACGCTTCAGGGCCTCGAAGGTCTCGTGCGGGAAGCGCGACTTCGCATCGACATCGCCGGCATGCTCGGCCGCGAGTTTCGCGATCTTGCGCGCCTTGGCGATCATCTCCTTCTGTGCCTCGGCGCTGGCGCCGGGCATCTCGGAGGTGAGCTGGTAGCCGGCTTCGGCGAGGCGGGCGAGCGTCGTCATCAGACGTGCTCGCTCTGGATGGTGCGGATCGCGTTCTCGATCGCGGCGATCGAGGCGAAGTTGCGCCGGTTCATCATGTTGTCGGGGAACTCGACCTCGAAGGCCTCCTCGAGCGCCATCATCAGCTCGACCGTGCCGAAGGAGGTCAGGCCGGCATTGTAGAGGTCGGCCTCGTCGGCGAGGGTGGCGACATCGACCGGCAGCTTGCCGGTGGTCTTGAGGATTTCGCGGATCCTGGTCTTCATCTCTGGTCCTGCCCTGTCTGATGTCACGGGGCTGCCTCGCAGCCCCGTCCTGGCCGGCCCTCGGCGCGCGGCGGCATACGCTCGCGCAGGGCGCTCGCGATGTCCGTCGAGAGGCTTGGGTCGGTTGGTTTGACGCCGTGTTGTTCGTTACGTCAGGCCTAACGCATAAAATTTAAAGTTACCTTGCGGCTGCAGCAGAAAGGCCGGGAGATCAGCCCGGCAGGCCAACGCCTGGAGATGTGGTAAATAGCAGATTGCTACGAATACTCGATTCTAGTGAATTCAACCCGCCGCGGCGGCAGAATAGTTCGGAGCCATGCTGCGTTGGCCAGCCGCAATGGGTTCGACTCCGGCATCTCCGTCGCTCGACCCCGTCATGAACCAGAGCAAGGCGGCGGTCTTGATCGAGTACACGGAGTCGCTGACGATCATCAGCAGGCAGATATAGGTCGCGACGCAGACCTTGAAGCGCCAGGCTCGCGGGGACTTCTCCGGCGCGAAGATGAACAGGCTCCAGAAGCCGATGACGCCAAGAAGCCCGATCTGGTTCAGCGAATAGGCATAGCCGGAATCCGACAGGAAGGGCTTGTCCGGCGACAGGCCGAAGACCGCAGCGGGCGAGAGCGAGGTGATCAGCCGCGCCGTCCAGAGCATGCGGCCGGCGAAGTTGTTCTCCCAGTTCACCTCGGCGCTGATGAAGCCGTAGAAGGCGAAGCCGACCAGCAAGACGAAGGGCGCGGCCAGCCAGACGATGCGCGGCGTGATCGGCGCCGCGAGGTAAGCGACCGTCGCGACGATGCAGACATTGGCGCCGAAGCGCGAGTCGCTGAGCACGATCGCGGTCATGCCCGCCAGCATGGTCAGCCAGCGCTTCGCCATCGCCGGGCGGTTGAGCGCCCAGATATAGAGGATCGCGCCGAAATTGCCGGTCGAGATCGGCTCGAGGAAGACCGAGGAGGCGCGGTGCGGCCCCAGGAAAGGCAGCAGGGTGCGCGCATCCGGACGCAGGCCGCTGGCGAAGAGCGCACCGGTCTGGGCGCTGACGTCGCTCGGCGCCACCGTGCCGCGCGCGACATAGTATTTGATGATGTTGAAATAGGTCACGTAGACGTCGAGGGCGAGGAACTCGAACAGGCCGAAGGCGACGACGATGATCCCGCAGACGAGGGCGGCCCTATCCGCCAGGCGCAGGTCGTTGCAGCTCTTGCCGAGCAGGTAGAAGGCGATCGGGATCAGGAAGTCGCGCACTGCCTTCGGATCGATCAGCGGGCGCATCGCCATCAGCATGGCGGCATAGGAGAGGAAGATCGCCAGCAGCAGATAGGGCGCGGCATTGCGGCCGAGGCCGAGATAGAGCGCTGTCGCGACCAGCACCACCTCGCAGCCCATCACCATGGTGTCGTTGATGCCGGTGACGTTGGTGTTGATGAAGCACAACGCCATGTTGAAGGTGAGCGCTCCGACCAGGAGCAGGATCGGCAGGGTCGGAAGCGGCCGGGCCGGCTCGAAGCCGCCAGCCATGGCCGAAGTCCTGCTCACGCGGCCGCCTGCGCCGGCCGGCGCAGCCAGCGCCTGGCCAGCCCGCTCGCGCCGGCGCCCTCGGGAACGACGAGGGCGACGATATGCTCGCCGGCCGGATCGACCGCCGCCGCCCGATCGACGAGGCTGCGCGTGGTCTCGCCGACAAGCGAGGCTGCGAGCACGATCGCGTCAGGCCTTGCGCCGGCCTTGCCGTCCGACGGCGCGGCCTGCCGCATGATGATGAAGTTGCGCCGCCGCCCCGGCCGGGCCGGCGCGGTCGCGGCCGGTTCGATCCGGCGGATGTTCATGTCGCGGCCGGCGCCATCCTGGCAGAGCAGCACGCTTTCGCCATGGGCCGCCAGACTGTTGGCGAGGTGCTCGGCGAGCTCGGCCTGCGTGGCGTCGTCAATCGGGCCAGCAATCATCACCGACGCCGGCAGATGCGGGCCCAGCGTCTTCTGCAGCAGCCGCGTCACCGGCACGAGCGCATCCTCCCGGCGAGCGGCCGCGGCTGGCAAGGAGACCACGGTGCCGACGCCGATCGCGAGGCCCGCCGCTTCCGGCGTCAGCGGCCTCGGCAGCTCCGGCATCAGCCTGGAGGAAGGCAGCCATTCCAGCAGATAAGCGATGCCGAGGCCGGCGCAGGCGCCGAAGAACAGCGCCGCGGCGAGGACCAGCGGCGCCGGCGGCTTGGTCGCGACGGCCGGGGCCACCGCCTCGGAGAGCATGCGCGAATTATTGGTCTCGATCCGCTTCTGCTGCTCCAGCTCCTTGGCGCGCTGCAGCGAGGCGCTATAGACCGCCCTCACCGCCTCGGCCTCGCTTTCGAGCTGGCGCAGCTTGATCTGGGCGGCGCCGCTGACCTCCTGCGACTTGGTCAGCTCGGTCGCCCGCTTCCTGAGATTGGCGAGATTGGCCTCGGCCTGGCGATAGCCTTCCTGCACCGTGGCCCGCAGGCGAGCCAGCTCGCCGGTGAGAAGCCGGCGTGTCTCGGCGAGCTCTGCGCGGATCTCGATCAGCCGCGGGTGTTGCGGCGCCAGCGTCTGGGCAAGGCTCGCCGCCTCGCGCGCGCTCTGGGCATATTGCGCCCTGAGGGAGGTCACCACCGACGAGGTCAGCGCCTCCGGCAGCGTGTCGGACAGCGGATCACGATTTTGATAGCGGGCGAGCTGGTCGCGCCGCGCCTGCTGGCGGGCGAACTCGGCCTCGGCCAGGCTGATCTGGCCGTAGAGATCGCGCAATTGCTGCGAGATGATCAGCCCGCCCTCACCGGTGCTCACCAGGCTGTGCTGGCTGCGGAAGCTCTGGACGGCGCGCTCGGCCTCATCGAGCTGCGTTCTCAAGCCGGCGATCTGGCCGATCAGCGTGGTGTTGGCGCGCTCGACCACGGCGCGGCGCCCGTCATTGCCCTGGCGGAAATAGACCTGGGCGAGTCCGTTGGCGATATCCGCCGCCTTCTGGGCCTGCGGATGCGAGACGATGATGCGGAAGACCAGCGAGTTGTCGACGCGCTGGATCACGATCGACTTCTTCAGCGCGTCCACTGTCTGCGCCATGCGCTGCTCCGGCGTCGGCTGCAACAGCCGGCCGAACAGACGTGAGAGCAGACCGCCCGAGCCACCAAAGGCCGGGTCCTTCTCAAGGTCGAGCTCGTCGATGACCTGACGCAGCACGCCGGATGAGGCCATCACCAGCGCCTGGCTGTCGACATTGGCGAAATCGATCGAGGCCGAAGTGTCGGTGCGCACGATGTCCTTGCCGACGACCTGCAGCGCCTGCGGGTCGACGAGCAGCTCGGCGGTAGCGCGGTACACCGGGACCTGGACCGAGAGATAGGCGAGCGCCAACAGGACGCAGATGCCGGCACTGGCGATGACCAGCCGGCGCCGGCGCCGGAGGAGCTGGAGCAGTTCGGGCAGGCTGAAGGCGGCAGACGGCCGGCCCGGCGCCGACGCGTCGTCTCTTCCACCTGCTTCGAGCGCAGCCGGCACCGCAAGTCTCCTCGATCCGTCCCGATCCGGCGCGCATCCATGGGCCGGACGCGCCGACGGGCTCGGCTGGAATTCCACCCTGCATCCTGTCGAGCCGTGGTTAATATTTCGGTAACGGAATAATTACAATTTTATCTAAGTATTCAAGTACCTCACTCTTGGAAAATTAACTAAACAACCAGCGCATACAAAAGGAATATTTCGTTCGGCAGTCGCCAATGATAGTTCAATATTTACGAAAGTTGGCGCCATCGGAGACCGCTTTCGGTTGCGCAGCCGCGATCCGCGCGATCTCGTTCACATCCCGTTTACAACAGGAAGAAAACCCCGCTCGCGCCAACCTTTGCTTAGTTCGTGCCGGGTATTGCTGACGCAAGGAAAAGCCGGCTCCGCAAACGCGCCGTGACGAGGACAGGTCCAGACCGTATGCGTATCCTGATGGCCTGTGCAGCGTTCCCGCCCTTCATCGACGGTGGCGGGCCGATCTCGGCGATGATCATCGCCAAGCTGCTGCGTGCGGCCGGCCATGACCTGACCGTGGTCAACGTCTCCGGCGAGGACCGGCACGAGATCTATGACGGCGTGCCGGTGCACCGCCTGCGCTCGCTCAATATCGACTGGAACTACCGGCTGCCGCGCCCGGCCTGGAAGAAGGCGATCTGGCATGCGCTGGAGAACTTCAACCCGCGCGCCTTCCTGGTCATGCGCCGCGAGATCAGGCGCCTGCGCCCCGATATCGTGCTGACCGACTCGATCGAAAACGTCAATGTCGCGACCTGGGCGGCGGCGAAGAGCTGCGGCGTGCCGGTCGCGCATATCCTGCGCAGCACCTTCCTGCTCTGCTGGAAGGGCAGCATGTGGCGCGGCGGCGACAACTGCGGGCGCGCCTGCAGCTCCTGCCAGGTCACGTCGTATGGCAAGAAAGTGAATTCGCGCTTCGTCGACGCGGTGATCGGCGAGACCGATTTCATCATCGGCCGCCATGTCGAGCACGGCTATTTCCCGAACGCGACGACGCACGCCATTCCCGGCGCGATCGCCCCCGTATCCGGCGCCCTGCCGCGCAGCGCACCGCCGACGGAGCGCCCGCTCCGCGTCGGTTTCATCGGCGTGCACGACCCGGTCAAGGGCCTCGATACCCTGGCTGCAGCGGCGCATCGGCTCGCGGGCGAGCCGGTCGAGTTCCTGATCGCCGGCACCGGCCAGAGCGACTACGCCAAGGCCCTCCCCGAACGTTTCCCGGCGCAGAACACGCGCTTCCTCGGCTGGACCAAGCCGGAGGATTGTCTGCCGCAGGTCGATGTTCTCGCAGTCCCGTCGCTCTTTCGCGAGCCTTTCGGCCGCGTTGTGATCGAAGCGTTCGCGCAGGGCGTGCCGGTGATCGGCGCGAAGTCCGGCGGCATTCCGGAGACGATCCAGCCGGGCGTCAATGGCGCCTTGTTCGATCCCGGTGACGATGCTGCGCTCGCCGCAGGGATTCTCGATCTCGCCCGGGACCGTGCCCTTGTCGCGCGGCTGTCTGCAGGCGCGCTTGCCGCCGCCGCGCGCTACGCGCCCGACAGGATCGCGGCCGCCTATGGCGCCGTCTTCGACAGCCTGATCCGCAAGCCGGCGGGAGACGCCTTCCTGCAGCCCGGCGAGGCGCGTCCATGAAGGCGCTGCTCGAACTCGCCTGGACCGGAGCCGGCCGCTTCCTGCCGGCCTTCTCCTCGCGCTTCAGCAGCACGCTGCTGAGCTTCTTCGTGCTGCTGGTCGCCAGCCATTTCCTGCCGACACAGGAATACGGGCTCTATGTCTTCCTGTTCTCGATCGGCAGCGCGCTCGGCCTGATCGCGGTGCTCGGCCAGCAGATCCTGGTGGTGAAGCACTATCGTCGGACCGAGGCGACGAGCCATCCGCTCAATCAGGCGCTCGTCGGCGTCAATGCGCGCTGGCTCGCGCTCGGCTGCTTCTCGTTGCTGGCGGCAGCACTGCCGCTCTGGCTCTTCGCCGGCGAGCTGCCGCCGACCTATCACTATCTCTGGCTCGCCTTCGTCTTCGCCGCGATCTTCGCACTGAGCGAATACCTGCAGAACTATTTCCGCATCCACGGCCGCATCAACATGTCTCTGGTGCCGCGCGAGATCGTCTGGCGCGGCAGCTCGATCCTGTGCATCGGCGCCGCCGGCCTCGCCGGCGTGTTAACGGGCGGCGCCGGCGCGATGGCGCTCATCACCGGGCTGCTCGCCGCCACCACGATCTATCAGAGCGCGATCTTTCTGCAGGGCGAGGGGGTGGGCTGGCTGCGCGCGGGACACCATGTCCCGGCGCAGACACATGCCGACTGGCGCCGCGAGAGCGGCTATTTCATCGCCAACAACGTGCTGAACTCCGCCTCGGCCTATCTCGAGACCATTCTGATCGGCGCCCTGCTCGGTCTCAACGAAGCCGGCTTCTATTTCGTCGCGCTCCGGATCGCCATGCTGCTCACCTTGCCGGTCGCAGCGATCGACACCGTCGGCATCCCGATGATCGCCGCCCGCTTCCAGAAGTCAGACACCGAGGGCGCGCAGCTGCTGATCGGACGGCTCTCCTTCGCGAGCTTCTGCATCTCGCTCGCCGGTGCGTTCGCGCTCGCAATCGTCGCACCGTTCATCCTGCACCTGTTCAATCCGGAGTTCGTCCGCCACGCCGACGTGCTGACTGCGCTCTGCGTGCTCGCCGTCTCGCAGGCCTTCTTCGGCCCCGGCTCCTGGCTGCTGATGATCGGTGGCGGCGAGCGTTTCTTCCTGATCGCACGAGCCGTCATGTTCGTGCTTTATCTCGGCCTGCTCTACGGGCTGGCGCGGGTCGGCGGCCTGATGGGCATCGCCATCGCCGGCCTCGTCTTCAGCACGGCCTCGAACCTCGCCGCCTGGTACTGGATCAAGCGGAAATGGCGGATCGACAATATGGCGACGGCCTTCATCCGCCCCTTCCTCTTCGGCGGCGCACCCGAGGCTGGAACGGCACCGCTGCCGGGCGATCGCGCCACCGAAGGAGCCGGCCGATGACGGCAGTCGTAGCCTATCGCATGCACCCGGCCGACGCGGTGTCGCTCGCGCCCCCCTCGCCCTTCGGCACGCCGGTGACCTTCGGCAGCAGCATGGGCATCTTCCACCCCGGCCATGCGCCGGTTGCGGTGCTGATGCTCGGCGCTATCGGCTATGAGGAGCTCTGCCTGCGCGCCACCTGGCGCAGCCTGGCGCAGACCCTGTCGGACAAGGGGATCGCCTGCCTGCGCTTCGACTATCCTGGCCAGGGCGACGGCCATGAGGCCGCCGATCCGCAAGGGCTGGACGACTGGTTCGAGACTATTAGCGCCGCGACCGGGCTGCTGCGCCGCGCCAGCGGCTGCGAGCGCCTCGTCCTGCTCGGCCAGGGACTCGGCGGCACGCTGGCGCTCAAGCTCGCCGAGGAACTCGCACCGCTCGCCGCAAGCGTGCTGCTGGCGCCGGTCAGCAGCGGCAAGCGCTATCTGCGCGAACTCTCGGCCTGGTCGCGCATCGTCTCGGACCGGATCGGCATCGGCACTGACCCGGATGACGACACGCGCTGCGCCGTGGCGGGCCTACGCATCGCGCCCGGCCGCTTGCCTGCGATCGCAACGCTCGGAACAGGCACGCTCCGGCAAGCCCCGTCGGAGCATGTCCTACTGCTGTCGCGGCCCGGCCATGGCGGCGACGTGGCCTTGGCCGAGGCGCTGTCCGGCCTCGGCGCTGTCGTGACGCAGCGCGACTATGAGGGCTACGAGACCCTGACCACCGACCCGACCGCGGCGCGCCCGCCCAGGGCGACGATCGCGGGGATCGTCGACTGGATCGCCGAGCGTGCCGCGGAACCCGGCAGAGCACCTGCCGAGGTGCCGAAGCGACCGCTCGCCCCGGCGGAAGGCCTGCTCGGCGACGGCTTCGTCGAGCGGCCGATCCGCTTCGGCCCCGATGGGCGCCTGTTCGGTGTGCTCTGCGAGCCGCTCGGGCCGGCGGCTCGCGAGCCGATCGTCTTCGTCAACGCCGGCCGCGACTACCATATCGGCTGGGCCCGGGTCAGCGTGAACCAGGCACGCGCCTTTGCTGCGCGCGGCATCGCCTCGCTGCGCTTCGACGCCAGCAGCGTCGGCGACAGCGGAACAGCGGCCGACGGGCCGGAGGAGATCCTCTATTCGCAGGCGCAGGTCGACGATGTCCGCCTCGCCATCGACGCCATGCAGATGCGCGGCTTCGACGCCCCGATCCTGATCGGACGCTGCAGTGGCGCCTATGCCGCCTTCCATGCCGCCGTACAGGATGAGCGCATCCGCCGCCTCGTCATCGTTAACAATGAGCGTTTCGTCTGGGACCCCGACGAAAGCGTCGAGGATGCGATCCGCTACGCCCATCGCAGCGCCGGCGACCTCGGCGCCACGCTGGCCCGCAAGGACGGTTTGCGCCGCCTGCTCACCGGCAAGCTGCGCGTCGGGCCGGCCGGGCGCTATCTGATCTACCGCTACCGTAAGAAGCTCTCGGTCAAGCTCGCGCCGGTTTTCGGAAGGCTGACCAAGCATGGCCGGCTCCATCGCCAGTGCCGTCGCCATTTCGCCGTGCTCGCCGCTCGCAAGGTCGAGCTCTCGCTGCTCTATGCCGATGGCGATGTCGGCATGGCCGAGCTCCAGACCTATTTCGGCGAGGCCGGCAAAGGCCTTTCCGCCTATCCGAACGCCTCGCTGTCCATGCTCGCCGACGCCGACCACAACTTCACGCATCTCGCCGCCGGGCGCCGGCTGCTCGATGCGCTCATGCGGATCGTCGCGCCGTGAGAGCGGCCCTGCTCGCCCTGGCGCTGCTCGCCGCCCTGCCGGCACGGGCGGAGACGTGCCTGCGCGGCGTCAACCTGTCGGGCGCCGAGTTCGGCGATACGCCCGGCAAGGTCGACACCGACTACACCTATCCCGGCGAAGCGGCGATCCAGCGGCTCGGCAAGCTCGGCGCGAGCGCCATCCGCCTGCCCTTCCGCTGGGAGCGCATCCAGCCGCAGCTCAACGGCTCGCTCGACATCATGGAGCTGGCCTATCTCGACCAGACGGTCCGGCGGATCAACGAGGCCGGGCTCATCGCCATCATCGACCTGCACAATTACGGCTACTACGCCAAGAAGCAGCTCGGCTCGGCCGAGCTTCCAGCCGAGGCGCTCGCCGATGTCTGGGGCCGGCTCGCCAGACATTACCGCGACCGCCCCAAGCTCGTCTTCTCGCTGATGAACGAGCCCCATGACATCCACAGCGCGAATTGGGCAAAGATCCAGAACACCGCGATCGCCGCGATCCGTAAGGCCGGCGCAAAGCAGTTGTTGCTCGTCACCGGTACGGCCTTCGGCGGCGCCCATAGCTGGACCTCGGACCTGCCGGTCGGCAACAACGGCCGCGATCTACTCGGTGTCGTCGATCCGCTCGACCGCTACGCCTACGATTTCCATCAATATCTTGACGCCGACTATTCCGGCCGCGCCCCGGAATGCTCGGCGGCGGCCAATGCGCTCAAGGCGATCGACGACGTCACCGCCTGGCTCAAGGCCAATGGCCGCCGCGGCTTCCTCGGCGAGTTCGCCGCCTCGAGCAAACCGGAATGCCTCACTGCGCTCAGGCAGATGGCGGCGAAGGTCGACGCCAATCCGCAGCAATGGCTCGGCTGGGCCGCCTGGGGCGCCGGGCCCTGGTGGCCGGCGGATTATCTCTTCAATCTCGAGCCGACCTCGGCCGGCGAACGTCCGCAGATGAAGGTGCTGCTCGAACGCTTGAAGACGAAGCGGCCGAGCGCCATCTGCGGCCGGGAGGCCAGATCGTGACCGCCCCATTCTCCCATCGCGCTACGCCTGCCGTACCGGCCGGCACCCGCATCATCCATGTCGTGCGTCAGTTCCTGCCCAATCGCGGCGGGCTGGAAGACGTCGTCGCCAATCTCTGCCGTGCGCAGTTGACGCTCGGCCTCAAGCCCTCAGTGGTTACACTCGATCGCCTGTTCTCGCGGCCAGAGCTCGTCTTGCCGGCGAACGAGGTCGTCGACGGCATTCCGATCATCCGCATCCCCTTCCGCGGCTCGACGCGCTATCCGCTCGCGCCTGAGGTCTTTACGCATCTGCGCGATGCCGATCTCGTCCATGTCCACGCGATCGACTTCTTCTTCGACGCACTCGCCCTCGGCTGGCTGCTGCATCGCAAGCCGCTGGTCGCCACCACCCATGGCGGCTTCTTCCACACCAGCGACTTCGCCGGACTGAAGAAGCTCTGGTTCAACGGCCCGACCCGGCTCTCGGCGCAGATCTATCGCGGCATCGCCGGCTGCAGCACCAACGATGCCCGCATGTTCGAGCGGCTCGCGCCCGGCAAGGTCAGGGTGATCGAGAACGGCGTCGACCTGGACAAGTTCGCCGGCGCCTCCAGCCCCGACCCGCAGCGGCGCCTCGTCAGCATCGGCCGCTTCTCCAAGAACAAGCGGCCGGACCGGCTGATCGCCACGATGGCGGCACTGGCGCGGCGCGAACCTTCCTGGCAGCTCGACATGCTCGGCGTCGCCTCGGACTGGACCGAAGAGGCCTTACGGGCGGCGATCGCCAGCGCCGGCATGGAGCAGAACGTGACGCTCCATCTTGGCCTCGACGACGCCGCGGCGCGGACGGTGATGAGCCGCGCCTCGCTCTTCGTCTCGGCTTCCGAGTTCGAGGGCTTCGGGCTCGCTCTGGTCGAGGCGATGAGCGCCGGCCTCGTGCCGATCGTCCAACCCAATCCCGCCTTCGCTGGCCTGGCGAACAAGTTTCCCGTCGTCCGCACCGTCGATTTTGCCGATGCGGACGAGGCCGCTTCGGCCGTCGAGCAGGCTTATGCCGATCTCGTCCACTTCCCCGGCAACACGCGCCCGCGGCTCTCGGACCTCGCGCCCTATTCCTGGAACGAGGTCACCCGCCGCTACCTCGAGTTCTACGCCGCGGCGCTCTAACCCCTCGACGCAATCGCGCTATCACCGGCGCAAGGAAACCCTTGCGCGCCGTCGACTTCTGGCTTTGTAATAGTGGATACACTCATACAAAGCTGCTGACCGCATAGCGGCAGCGCGCAGGGGAAACGGGATGAGCTTCGCCTCGAAGGGGATGGCTGCGACGGCGCAGGACGAGGCCTATCGCGCCATTCTCCAGGACATCCGCAGCGGGCGCTATCAGCCCGGCGAGCGGCTGATTCCCGAGACGATCGCACGCGAGCTCGCCATGAGCCGCATGCCGGTGCGCGAGGCCTTTCAGCGCCTCGCCAATGAGGGCCTCGTCCTCATCCGCCCCAATCGCGGCTGCATCGTCTCGGGACTGACCATCGCGGAGATCTACGAGCTCTTCGAAATCCGCTCCGTGCTGGAGGGCCTCGCTGTCCGCCTCGCCATGCCGCGCTTCAACGCCGCCGCACTGGCCGAGCTCGATGACCATGTCATTCGCATGCACCGCGCCGGTGCTGCCGGCGGCGCCGACTGGCTGACCAAGCACCAGGAATTCCACGCCTATATCTGCGGGCTGAGCGGACGCCCCAAGCTGATCGCCCAGATCGCCGCGCTGCACATCGCCGTCGAGCCCTATATGCGCGTCTGGCTCCACCATGTCGCCCAGCCCGCCCATGCCACCGAGCGCCAGGACGAGGTCGTCGAGGCGATCAGGACGGGCGATGCCGACCATGCCGAGGCGGTGATGCGCGACCACGTCCTGCGCACCGCACCGCGCCTAGCGAAATTCCTGCGCAAACGCGGTCAGGCAGCTGGAGCGTCTTCGGCCCTGCCGGCGAGCACACAACCCTGAACCGAACGATAGAGCGGCTCGCCAGAAGGCCGCACTGCCGAGGACGCCCGAGGCTCAACCAGAACAATGAGGGGATCAACGATGGATCGACGCCAGTTCCTGAAAGCCTCGGCCGCGGCTACCTTCCTGCCGGCCGCGCCGCATCTCGCCAGCGCGCAGGACGCCAAGACCCTGCGCTTCGTGCCCTATTCCGATGTCGCGATCATCGATCCGATCTGGACCAACGGCTATTCGACCCGCACCCATGCGCTATTGGTCTGGGATACGCTCTACGGGCTCGACGACCAGTTCCAGCCGCAGCCGCAAATGGTCGAAGGCCATGTCGTCGAGGAGGACGGCAAGCGCTGGACGCTGACGCTCCGGCCCGGCCTCGTCTTCCATGATGGCAGCAACGTACTGGCGCGCGACGCCGTCGCTTCGATCAAGCGCTGGGGCGCCCGCGACACCTTCGGCCAGGCGCTGATGGCGGTGACCGACGAACTCTCCGCGCCTGATGATCGCACCATCGTTTTCCGGCTGAAGGCGCCTTTCCCGCAGCTGCCGGCGGCGCTCGCCCGCCCAAGCGCGCTCGTCGCGGCGATCATGCCGGAGCGCCTCGCCCAGACCGACCCGTTCAAGCAGATCCCCGAGGCGATCGGCAGCGGCCCCTATCGCTATCTCACGGCCGATCGCATCGCTGGCGCCCGCCATGTCTATGCAAGGCACGAGGGGTACGTTCCGCGTCAGGGCACGCCGAGCTTCACTGCCGGCCCCCGCACGCCCTATCTTGACCGCGTCGAATTCTCCGTCATGCCCGATGCTGCGACCGCGGTCGCAGCGCTGCAGACCGGCGCGGTCGACTGGGTCGAGCAGCCGATCATCGACCTCCTGCCGTTGCTGCGGAAGGACCCGAACATCGTCGTCGAGGTCAAGGACCGAACCGGCATGGCCGGGCAGCTCCGGCTCAACCATCTGCAGCCGCCCTTCAACAACCCGGCGATCCGCCGCGTCATCCTCCAGGCGATCGACCAGGAGGAGTGCATGAACGCGGTCTGCGGCGGCGATCCGCAGGTCGAACGCGGCAGCATCGGCTTCTTCCCGAACAACTCGCCGATGGCGTCTGACGTCGCTGCTCCCGCCCTGAAGGGACCGAAGGATTTCGGCAAGCTCAAACAGGAGCTCGCTGCCGCCGGCTACAAGGGCGAGCGCGCCGTTTTCCTTGCGGCGCAGGACGTGCCGCGCATCGCCCTGGTCTGCGATGTCGCGGCGGATGCGCTGCGCAAGATCGGCGTCAATGTCGACTTCGTCGCCGCCGACTGGGGCACCGTGCTCCAGCGCATCAGCAGCCGCAATCCCGTCGAGCAAGGCGGCTGGAGCTGCTACGTCACCTATTGGGCGGGGCTCGATCTCGGCTCACCCGCGACGAGCTCGCCCTTGCGCGGCAATGGCGCCAAGGGCAGTCCTGGCTGGCCCGACAGCCCGCAGATCGAGGCCTTGCGCGCCCGCTTCCTGACCGCTGGCGATCCAGCCGAACAGAAGGCGATCGCCCGCGAGATCGAGCTGCAGGCGATGCAGGACGTGCCCTATGTCCCGGCTGGCCAATATCTGCAACCGGTCGCCTATCGCAAGAATCTCACCGGCATGCTGAACGGCGTCCCGGTCTTCACCAATCTGCGCAAGGGCTGATCGCCCTTCGCTTCCTTCCCAGATGGCCGGCGACGAACGCCGGCCAGGTTTCCACGAAAGCCTTTCCATGCGTGATCTCGAGCTTCCCGGCCGTTCCCTCTCCATCAGCCGCAATGCGATGGCGGCGACCTCACATCCCGCCTCGACGCTCGCCGCGCTCGACACCATGAAGGCCGGCGGCAACGCGATCGACGCCGCCATCGCCGCCTGCGCCGTGCAATGCGTGGTCGAGGCCGGCTCGACCGGCGTCGGCGGCGACTGCTTCGTGCTCTATGCGCGCGGCGGTTCGACCGATGTCATCGCCTATAACGGCTCGGGCCGCACGCCAGCCACCGCGACGCTGGACTGGTATGCAAAGGCCGGCATCACCACGCTGGAACGACACTCCCCGCATGTCGTCACCGTGCCTGGCGCGATCGACGCCTGGACCCGGCTCAACAAGGAGCATGGCCGCCTGCCGCTCGCGGAGGTGCTCGCACCCGCCATCGCCTATGCCCGCGACGGCTATGCGCTGACGCCGCGCGTCGCCTATGACCTCGCCGCCCAGCATGAGATCCTGATCCAGGACGCCAACGCCACCGCGACATTCCTGGTCGACGGCAAGGCTCCCCCGGCCGGCACCGTCCAGAGCCAGCCGGCGCTCGCCGATACGCTTGAAGCGATCGGCCGCGAAGGCCGCGATGCCTTCTATCGCGGCGAAATCGCCAGGGAGATGGTCGACTATCTCAAGGCCGCTGGCGGCCTGCACACGGCCGAGGACTTCGCTGCAGCCGAGGGCGAATACGTCACGCCGATCAGCGCAACCTTCCGCGGCCGCACCGTCTACGAATGCCCACCGAACGGCCAGGGCGTCATCGCCTTGCTGATCATGAAGATCCTCGAGCGCTTCCAGCCCAAGGGCGGCCCGCTCGCGGTCGAGAACCTTCATATCGAATTGGAAGCGACCCGCCTCGCCTATGCTGCTCGCGACCGCTTCCTCGCCGACCCTGCCAAGGCCGAGGTCCCGGTCGAACATCTGCTCTCGAATGAGCTCGCCGACGAACTCGCCAGCATGATCGATCCCAATCGCGCGCTCGATCCGCTGCCGGTCATCCCCGGCGGGGCCGAGCACAAGGACACGGTCTATATCAGCGTCGTCGACAAGGACCGGAACGCCGTTTCGTTCATCAACTCGATCTTCTCGCCCTATGGCAGCGGGTTGATGACCAAGAAGTCCGGCGTGCTCTTCCATAATCGTGGCCAGAGCTTCGTGCTGAAGCAGGGGCACCCGAACGCCATCGCGCCGCGCAAGCGCCCGATGCACACCATCATCCCCGGCATGCTCGCGCAGAACGGCCGCGTCGTCATGCCCTTCGGCGTGATGGGCGGGCATTACCAGGCGATGGGCCACGCTCATTTCCTGGCCAAGCTGCTCGACCATGGTCTCGATCTGCAGGAGGCGATCGACCTGCCGCGCCTGTTCCCGCTGCCGGGCACGAATACGGTCGAGGCGGAAGGACGCCTGCGCGACAGCGTCGGGGCGGCCCTCACCGCGCGCGGTTTCAAGGTCGAGGTGCCGAAATCGCCGATGGGCGGCGCCCAGGCGATCTGGATCGACTGGGAGAAGGGCACGCTGACCGGCGGCTCGGACCCACGCAAGGACGGCTGCGCCCTCGGCTACTGAGTGCCCAGCGCGAGGCCGCCCTGCACAGGGCGGCCTCGACAGCGCCGGCGATCCCGGCAAGCTTCTCCTCAGAACAAGTCGAGGGAGACGCGGGTATGGCAGGCGACAAGCCAAAGGGGCGCGGCATCGCCGGCGGGCTGACCAATTACGGCGACCCGGCCTTCGCCGCTTATCTCCGCCGCTCCTTCGCCCGCTCGATGGGCTATTCCGACGAGGCGCTGGCGCGGCCGATCGTCGGCATCGCCAACACCTATAGCGGCTTCAACAACTGCCACCGGCATTTCCCCGAACTGCTCGAGGCGGTGAAGCGCGGCGTACTGATGGCCGGCGGCCTGCCGGTCGAATTCCCGACGATCTCGCTCGGCGAGGTCTTTCTCAACCCGACCAGCCTCAAGTTCCGCAACCTGATGGCGATGGGCACCGAGGAGATGATCCGGGCCCAGCCGATCGACGCCGTCGTGCTGATGGGCGGCTGCGACAAGACCGTTCCGGCCCAATTGATGGCGGCGCTCTCGGCCAATGTCCCGACCGTCGAACTCGTCGCCGGGCCGATGTCGACCGGCCGTCACAAGGGCGAGCGCCTGGGCGCCTGCACCGATTGCCGCCGTTTCTGGGCCCGCTTCCGCGCCGGCGACGTCGATCAGGACGAGATCGACGTGGTCGAGGGCAGGCTCGCCACCACCGCCGGTACCTGCGCGGTGATGGGTACCGCCTCGACCATGGCCTGCATCGCCGAGACGCTGGGCCTAGCCCTGCCGCGCTCCGCTGCGATCCCCGCTGTCCATGCCGACCGCCTGCGCTGCGCCGAGGAGAGCGGCAAACGCGCCGTCGCGCTGATCGGCACGCAAACCCTGCTGCCGCGCCAGATCGTCACCGAGCAGGCGATCGAGAACGCCTGGCGCGTGCTCCTCGCGATCTCCGGCTCGACCAACGCCGTCGTCCACCTCACCGCCATCGCCCGCCGCGCCGGCATCAAGGTCGACCTCAACCGTCTCAACCAGCTTTCGGACGAGACGCCGGTGCTGGTGAACCTGAAGCCGGTCGGTGATAACTACATGGAGGACTTCTTCGCCGGCGGCGGCGTGCCGGCCGTGCTGCGGGAACTGCGCGACCTCCTGCATCTCGACTGCCTGACCATCACCGGCCAGACGCTGCGCGAGCTGATCGACTTGCCGCTCGTCGACCAGGTCGACCGCACCATCATCCGCTCGCGGGCCGAGCCGGTCGATCCGGATGGCGGGCTCGTCGCGGTGTTCGGCTCGCTCGCCCCGCGCGGCGCCATCGTCAAGCGTGCTGCGGCCGAGAAGCGCCTGCTCGAGCATGAGGGCCGCGCCGTCGTGTTCGCCTCGCTCGAAGATCTCTCGGCCCGCATCGACGACCCCGATCTCGATGTCGGTCCGGACGATATCCTCGTCCTGCAGAATGCCGGCCCCAAGAGCGCCGCCGCCATGCCGGAAGCCGGCTATCTGCCGATCCCGCGCAAGCTTGCTTCCAAGGGCGTCAAGGACATGGTCCGCATCTCCGACGCTCGCATGTCCGGCACCGCCTATGGCGCGATCGTGCTGCATGTCGCACCGGAAGCGGCGGTTGGCGGCCCGCTGGCGCTGGTGCGGAATGGCGACCGGATCAGGCTCAGCGTCGCCGAGCGGAGGCTCGACCTGCTGGTCGACGCAGCGGCGCTGGAGGCGCGCCGGGCCGCCCTCCCGCTACCGCCCGCCAAAGAGCGCCGCGGCTATGACCGGCTCTATGACGAGCACGTGCTCCAGGCCGACGAAGGCGTCGATTTCGACTTCTGCTGACCGCCCGCCGTCTTTCCGGGGCTTCGCACAGCGAAGAGCCCGGAACCCATGAACACAGCCCTCCCCGTCATGGTCGGGCTTGTCCCGACCATCCACGTCTTCGTTCGGCGAGCGCGGTGTTCAAGACGTGGATGCTCGCCACAAGGGCGAGCGTGACGAACTGGATAAACTCATGTTCATGGGTTCCGGGCTCGCTGCTGCGCAGCGCCCCGGAAAGACGGCGCGGTTCCGTGCTGACGCGCCTCAAGCCAAATGGCAGGCGATCTCCAGCTCGCCCTCACGCCGCAGCGCCGGCGCCTCGGTACGGCAGCGCTCGACGGCCTGCGAACAGCGCGGGTGGAAGGCGCAGCCGGGCGGCGGCGCGATCGGGCTCGGCACCTCGCCCGACATCGGCCGGCGCTGACGGTTCGGCTTCTCGACATCGGGGATCGTCTCGAGCAAGAGCCGCGTATAGGGGTGGCGCGGCCGGCCGAACACCTCTTCCGCCGGCCCGCTCTCGACGAAGCGGCCGAGATACATGATGGCGAGCTGGTCGGACATGTGCCGGACCACCGAGAGATTGTGGCTGATGAAGAGATAGGTCAGCCCGAACTCCTTCTGCAGGCGGACCATCAGGTTGAGGATCTGCGCCTGGACGGAGACGTCGAGTGCCGAAGTCGGCTCGTCGCAGACGAGGAAGTCGGCCTCGGTCGCCAGCGCCCGTGCGATCGAGATGCGCTGGCGCTGGCCGCCGGAGAACTCATGCGGGAAGCGGCTCGCATCCGCCCGCGACAGGCCGACGATCTCCAGGAGGTCACCGACGCGGGCTCCCGTCTCGCTTTCGTCCTTGCGCAGCTTCAATTCGCGGATCGGCTCGGCGATGATGTCGCCGACGCGCCAGCGCGGATTGAGCGAGGCGTAAGGGTCCTGGAAGATCATCTGCACCCGCGGCGGCCCGACCGAGCCGTCGGCGCGCTTGATGTCCTTGAAGTCGAGCATGCCCTGCGTCGGCCTCTGCAGCCCGACGACCATGCGCGCCAATGTCGACTTCCCGCAGCCGGATTCGCCGACAATGCTGAAGGTGGTGCCGCGTTCGACGCTGAAGGAGACGTTCTCGACCGCGCGCAGCACGCGGCGCGGCTCATGCGAGAACAGGCGCGACAGCGCCGGCGCCGAGACGTCGAAGCGGCAGGAAGCCGATGTGACCTCGAGGATGGTGTTCGCCTCAGCCACGGGCCGCCTCCTGGAGTGGAAAATGGCAGGCGGCGGCATGGCCGGAGACCGGCAGGCCGGGCTTGTGCTCGCGGCAGAAATCGGTGGCGAAGCCGCAGCGCGGATTGAATGCGCAGCCGGTGGGTATCGCGTTCAGCCGCGGCATCGCCCCATCGATCTGGTTGAGTTCGGCATTGCGGCGGTGGACGCTCGGGATCGAGGCCATCAAACCGGCGGTGTAGGGATGATGCGGGCGACGCGTCACCTCCTCGACCGGACCGATCTCGACGACGCGCCCGGCATACATCACCGCGACCCGGTCGGCTGTCTCGGCGATCACGCCCATGTCGTGCGTCACCAGCATGATCGCCGTGCCGTGCTCGCGGCAGAGCCGTTTCAGCAGCGTGGTGATCTGCGCCTGGATCGAGACGTCGAGCGCCGTAGTCGGCTCGTCGGCGATGATCAGCGTCGGCTCGGCGCAGAGCGCGAGCGCGATGACGACGCGCTGGCGCATGCCGCCGGAGAACTGGTGCGGGTAATGGTCGATCCGCGTCTCGGCGGCGGGGATGCCGACCTCCTTGAGCAGGTCGAGCGCACGCTTGCGCGCCTCCACCTTGCCGACCGGCAGGTGGGTGGTGATGGTCTCGACCAGTTGCTCACCGACCGTGAGCAGTGGGTGCAGCGAGGTCAGCGGATCCTGGAAGATCGCGCCGATCCGGCGGCCGCGCAGCTTGCGCATCGCCTCCGCCGGCAGATTGTCGATGCGCTGGCCCGACAGCTTGATCTCGCCGCCGGCCAGCCGTCCCGGCGGATCGAGCAGGCCGATCACCGCCGTGCCGGTCAATGACTTGCCGGCGCCGGATTCACCGACCACGCCGAGGATTTCCCCCGGCGCGATCTCGAAGGAGACGCCGTCCAGCGCCGTCAGCGGGCCACGCCGCCCGTCGAAGACGATGCGCAGGTCCTGCACCGAAAGCAGCGCTGGCTGGGCGTTCACGCGGCATCTCCCTTACGTTCGATCGCGTAGCTCGACGAGAAGATCTCGCTCGTCGGCGGATGTCCGTGGGTGCGCTCCGGATAGCGCGCCATCACGCCCTCGAACTGCTTCTGGGCACGGATGTTGTCGGCAGCTTCGTCCTGGCCCGGAATGGCGCGGTCCTCCATGACGAAGCGGCCGTCGATCACCACCGCCACGAAGTCGCGGCCATGGCCGGTCAGCATCATCGTCTGGATGGGATCGATGACCTGCCCGCTATGCGGCCGGTCGAACGCGAAGACGGTAACGTCAGCACGGGAGCCGGGCTGGAGGCGGCCGAGATCGGGCCGGTGCAGCGCGTTCGCGCCGCCGATGGTGGCAGCGTCGTAATAGTCCTCGGAGCGAACCGCGCCGACATTGCCGGCCATGGTGCGGGCGAGGATCATGCCGGTCTGCAGGTTCATCACCATGTCCGGCGGGGCTGTGTCGGTGCCCATGGCGATGTTGAGGCCCATGGCGCGGTAGCTGCCGAAATGGTTGATGGTGCCGCCGTGCCGGCCCGAGACCAGCGGGCAATGGACTATGCTCGCACCGGAATCCCTGATGATTTCGAGGTCGCGGCCGGGCCGGTCGATCAGACGGCTGCCGGAGACGACCGTGCCATGCGGCAACAGGCAGCGCTCATTGAGGAAGTCGAGGCTCTCCAGCCATTCCGGCGGGCTCATGCCGTGCTGGGCGAGGACGAGGTCGTATTCGATCTTCGACTGGCAGCAGTGGAGCCGAACGGGGATGTCGAGCTCGCGCGCGGCAGCGGCGGTGCGGCGCAGCAGCTCGGCCGTCGAGGTCTCGATCCGGTCGGGCGCGAACATCGCGCGGATCAGCCCGCCGGCCGCGCCTTCATGACGCCCCGCGAAATCGATGGCGGCGTCGAGCTCGGCGAGGCCGCGGGGCTCGTCGTAATGGGTGACGATGCGCCCGTCGGCCTCGACCAGCTGGTTGCCGGTGCGGTAGGCCGGGCCGAGATACGCCCGCAGGCCGAGATCGGCGACCGCTTCCGCCGCGTCCTCGAACTCCTGAACCGTCTCGCCCCAGGCGCGGTAGAACAGCGAGGCGATCGGCAGCGCCGTGGTGATGCCGTTGCGGATCAGCTGGGAGAAGGCATAGCGCTTCTGGAAGGCCAGCTCCTCACGCGTATACATCTCGTAGGGGCCGGCCTCGAGATAGCTGCGCGGCCAGACTCGACCCTTCTTCCAGGCCGGCTGGTTGTCATAGCCGAGGATGGTGGTGTCGAGGTCCGAGAGCGCGTCGCAGTCGATGAAGCCCGGCCCGATTAGGGCATGGCCGTAGTCGAGGCGCCGGGCGACCTCGCCCGGGAAGGCGTGACCGACGAAGACGACTTCGCCGTTCTCGAACACGACCTCGCCGTTCTCATAGAGGCGGTGGCGGCCATCCTTGTGGCCGACCACCCAGCGTGCGGTCATCAGGATGCGGCCTTCCGGCCGCTTCTTGGCTTGCAGGGTCACGGCGCGGTCCTGATCGAGACGCCCTCGCGAGCGACGACCTTGCCGCGCTTGATCACGCGGCGCCGCGGCGGACGGGTCGCGACGGCCTCGGCGATCGACTCGGTCGGCAGCAGGACGAGGTCGGCGACGCAGCCGACATCGAGCCCATAGCCCTCGATCTCCATCACCTTGGCGCCTTCCGTCGTGCAGACGTCGAGCGCCAGCCTGACCTCGTCGTCGCGGCGGAAATTGTTGCGCAGGCCGACGAACATCGCCCGCTCCAACATGTCCGCGTTGCCATAGGGGCTCCAGGTGTCGCGGATGCCGTCGGAGCCGGAGCAGACGCGCACGCCCGCCTGAAGCAGCTTCTTCACCGGGGGAGCCGGGCGACTCGCCGGCGCAGTCGTCATGATCGCGATGTCGAGCTCAGCGAGCTGCTCGACCAGCGGATCGATCAGGGCCGGGTCGGGCGTGCCGAGGCAGAAGGCGTGGCTGACGGTGACCTTGCCAGTCATCCCGAGCGCACGGGTGCGCTCGATGATCAGGTCGAGCGAGAAGGCGCCGACCTCGCCCGGCTCGTGCAGATGGATGTCGAGCGGCTTGCCATAGCGCTGGCAGAGGCCGAAGACGGCGTCGAGATGGCCCTTCGGATCGCGGTCGATCGTGCAGGGGTCGAGCCCGCCGACGATCTCGCAGCCGGCCTGCATCGCCTGGTCCATCAGCTCGAGCGTACCCGGTCGGCGCAGCAGGCCCGATTGCGGGAAGGCGACGAGCTCGATGTCGACGATGTCGCGATAGGCGTCGCGCGTCTTCATCACGCCCTCGACGCCCCACATCCCATGCTCGGTGTCGACATCGACATGGCTGCGGATATGGGTCGTGCCCTTGAGCGAAGAGAGGATGCTCTGGCGGGCCGACTGGCGCTCGGGATCGATGTCGAGCCGCTTCTTGTTCATTCGCTCGTTGTCGATCTTGTCGAGCAGCTTGGGGCCGACCTCGTTGGTGTACCAGGGCAGGCCGAGCAGGCTCTTGTCGAGATGGGTATGGGCCTCAACCAGGCCGGGGATGACGATCTCGCTTTTGCCGTCCTCGATAGCGACGCCGGCTGGCGCGGAAAGGTTCGCTCCAACCTGCGTGATCTTGCCGTTCTCGATCAGCAGGTCGACGGCGTTGCCGGCATAGGGGCGGACATTGCGGAGCAGCAGGGAGGCGGTCATCGCAGGCGTATCCTCTTTGGTTTCTTGTCGTCAGCGCAGCTTCGGGTTCAGCGCGTCGCGCAGCCAATCGCCGAGCAGGTTGACCGAGAGCACGATCAATCCGAGCTGCAGCGAGGGGAAGACGACGAGCCACCAGGAGCCGGAGAACAGGTACTGGTTGCCGATGCGGATTAGCGTTCCCAGCGAAGGCTGGGTGATCGGCATGCCGACGCCGAGGAAGGACAGGGTCGCTTCCGAGAGGATGGCGAGGCCGAGATTGAGCGTGGCCGCGACCATCACCGGGGTCAGCGTGTTCGGCAGGATGTGCCGGCGCATGATCCGCCCGGCCGGCACCTTGATGATCCGCGCCGCCAGCACATACTCCTTGCGCCGCTCGACCATGGTCGAGGCGCGCACCGTGCGGGCGTACTGCACCCAGCTGGTCAGCGCGATCGAGACGACCAGTACCGCCGCGGCGAAGGGGTCGCGCAGCGCCGGCGGCAACAATTCGCGGAAGATCGCCGAGACCAGGATCGCCATCAGCAGGGTCGGGATCGACAGCACGGTGTCTCCGAGCCGCATCAGCAGGTTGTCGATGCGCCCGCCATAGAAACCGGCGATGAGGCCGATCGAGACGCCGATCGCCATCGAGACCATCACGGCCGAAAAGCCGATGATCAGCGAGACCCGCGTGCCGTAGAGGATGGCGGAGAGCACGTCGCGCCCCTGCGGGTCGGTGCCGAGCAGGAAGGGCCATTCGCCGTCGGCCGACCAGATCGGCGGGATCTCGGCCTTGTCGATGAAGATCTGGGCGAGGTCATGCGGGTTCTGCGGCGCGATCAGCGGGCAGAACAGCGCGGTCAGGATCAGCAGCGCCAGCACCAGCGTAGAGAGCCAGGCGGCCGGCGTGCGCCGAAAACTCCAGCCGATATCGCTGTCGAGGAAACGGCGCAGGCGCCCGGGCTTTGCTGCAGCTTTGGCGGCTTCAGCGGGCATTGGCGCCTCCTGAGAGCGCGTCCTCGCGCAGGCGCGGATCGACCCAGGCATAGGTCAGGTCGACCAGCGTGTTGAGCGAGACGAAGATGAAGGAGACGACGATCAGATAGGCCGCCATCACCGGGATATCGACGAAGGTGACGGCCTGGACGAACAGCATGCCCATCCCCGGCCATTGGAACACCGTCTCGGTCACCAGCGCGAAGGCGATCAGATTGCCGATCTGCAATCCGGTCACCGTGATCACCGGCATCAGGCAGTTGCGCAGCGCGTGGCGGAAGTTCACGGCCCGGGCCGGCAGGCCGCGCGCCCTGGCGAAGCGGATGAAATCGGTCCGCATCGTCTCCAGCATCTCGGCCCGCACCAGCCGCATCACCAGCGTGATCTGGAAGAGCGAGAGCGTGATGCCCGGCAAGATCAGCGCCTTGCGGCCGGACGCCGTCAGCAGCCCGGTGCTCCACCAGCCGATCTGCACGACCTCGCCGCGACCGAAGGCCGGCAGCCATTGCAGCGTCACCGAGAAGACCAAGATGAACAGGATGCCGAGCGCGAAGCTCGGCAGGGAAACGCCGAGCACCGAGACGAATTGCAGCGCCTTGGCGAGCAGGCTGTCCCGCCGGATCGCGGTGTAGACGCCAAGGGGTATGCCGACCGCCAGCGACAGGAAGGTCGCGACCAGCACCAGTTCGAAGGTCGCCGGGAAGCGTTCGGCGATCAGTGTGAACACCTCCTGCTGATTGCGGTAGGAGATGCCGAAATCGCCGCGCAGCGCATTGCCGACGAAGGTCGCGAACTGCAGCACGAAGCCCTTGTCGAGCCCGAGCCTGGTACGCAGTTCGTCGCGCTGCGCCTGGCTCGCCTGCTCGTTCAGCATCAGTTCGACGGGGTCGCCGACGAAGCGGAAGGTCAGGAAGGCGAGGAACGCCACCGCCAGCATGACGCCGGCGGCATTGACGAAGCGCTTGAACAGGAAGGCCGGCATGGAATGGCTACTCCAGCTCTCGGATAAACCCCGCCGTCATGCTCGGGCTTGACCCGAGCATCTCAGGACCAGGGGGCGGCATTGCCTTCTCGTCACGAGATTCTCGGGTCTGCGCTTCGCTTCGCCCGAGAATGACGGCTCACCTCACTTCATCATGGTCAGCCACAGGCGCGGCTTGTTGTCCGAGGCCTGCACGGTAGAGGCGACGGTGCTGCGCATCGCCCAGGCCATCGGCTGCTGGTGCAGAGGGATGAAGAGATGTTCGGCCTTGGCGATCTTCAGCGCCTCCTTCATCATCTCAATACGCTTGGGCGTATCGAGCTCGACGCCGGACTTGTCGACCAGCGCGTCGATACGTGGATCGCCCCAATTGCCCCAGTTGAACACGCCGCCCGTGCCGCTCTTCGAGCGCAGCACCTGCACCAGCAGCGAATAGGCGTCGATCATCGGTTCGTTGGCCCAGCCGAAGGAGATCAGGTCGAAATCGCCCTTGACCCGCTTCGGCGCCTGCTGGCTGCGCGGCGCCAGGCTGAGGTTCGGCTTCAGGCCGGCGCGCGACCACATCGCCGCAACCGCCTGGCAGAACTCCTCCTCGTTGACGAGCGAGTCGCTCTGGCAGTTCATCAGGAAGGAGAAGCCGTTCGGATAGCCGGCCTCGGCGAGCAGCTTCTTGGCGCCGTTAAGGTCGAAGGCCAGGCGCTGGTCCTGCGACGGCTCGTAGCCGGGGATCGCCGGGGCAACGAGCGCGCCGGTATTGCGCGAGAGGCCCCGCATCGCCCGCTTCTGCACCGCGTCGATGTCGATGGCGCGGTAGAGCGCCTCGCGCACCTTGATGTCCTTGAAGGGGTTCTTGTCCTTGACGTCGCTTTCGACCAGCTTGTCGGTGAGGTTGAAGGCGAAGAAGACCGAGCGCAGTTCGTTGGTCTGCAGCACCTTGACCTCGTTCGAGGCCGAGAGGCGCGGCAGGTCCTGCAATGGCGCGACATTGGTGAAGTCGATCTCGCCGGAGAGCATCGCCGCGACACGGGTCGAAGACGAGGTGATCGGGATGAACTCGATCACATCGATATTGTGCTGCGGCTTGTCCCACCAGCTCGGATTCCTGGCGAAGATCGTCTTGGAGTCGGCACGCCGGCTTTCGACCTTGAACGGTCCAGTGCCGTTGGCATTGTCGGTGGCGTAGCCCTTCACGCCCTTGCCGGAATCGGTCGGGAGCAGCGAGTTGTTCGCCTCCATCCACTCCTTGTCGAAGATGAAGATGTTGGTGAGGTCGTTGAGCAGCAGCGGATAAGGGCCGTTGACCTCGATCTCGACGGTATAGTCGTCGATCTTCTTCGAGCTCTTATAGGCCGGCAGATTGCCCTTGAGCGGCGAGGTGTCGTGGGTGACGCGCGCCAGCGAGGCGATGACGTCGTCGGCCGTGAATGGGTTGCCGTTGTGGAATTTCACGCCCTGGCGCAGCTTGAAGCGCCAGAGGGTCGGCGACACCGTCTCCCAGGATTCCGCCAGCGCCGGCTCGATCTTGAGATCGCCGGTATAGCGGACCAGCCCCTCATAGACGTGGTTCAGCACCGACAGCGTGAAGGTCTCGCCGAAGGAGTAAGGATCGAGCGAGGCGATCTCGCGGGCCGAGCCCCATTTCAGCGTCTTGGCTTCGACCGCGCCGTTCAGCGCAAGAGCGGCGACAGCCGCCAGCAACCAGGCCTTCTTCATCGATCTCTCCCCTTCTCGTTGCTTGCCGGCCCGCTTCGCGCACCGGGGAATGCCGTCCGTTGCCACCTCTGTGATCACCGTGGCGCTTTGCGCGCCATCTCGTGTGCGATCGTTGAGCAAACTTGCATACGATACAAGAACCGTATTGTATGCGATTATTGAAGACAAGCGGAAACTCGATTCATGCCGCGCCCTGCCCGCCCGCTCGCTGCGAACAAGTCCGGCCCCAACGGCAAGATGTCCGAAACGGGCGCGCCGGTGCCGCGCGCGCAAGCGGTCTACAAGGCGTTGCGCCGCGCCATCATCGAGCAGGCGCTGAAGCCCGGGATGAAGCTGCCGGAGGATTCGATCGGCGAGCAGCTCGGCGTCAGCCGCACTTTGGTGCGCGAGGCCTTCGGGCGGCTCGCGGTCGAAGGGCTGGTCGAGCTCAAGCCCAATCGCGGCGCCAATGTCGCCTATCCGACACTGGAAGAGGCGCGCGACGTCTTCGAGGTCCGCCGCGGGCTGGAGCGCCTCGTCGCCGAGAACCTCGCGGGCCGGCTGACCCCGGCGCAATCGGCCGAACTCGAAGCCCATGTCCGGCTGGAAGAAAAGGCGCATGAGCAGGACGGACCGGAATCGATCCGTCTCTCCGGCGAATTCCACATCAAGCTCGCCGAGATGACCGGCAACGCCCTGCTGCTGCGCTATGTTCAGGAGGCGTCGTCGCGCTGCTCGCTGATCCTCGCGATCTACGGCCGCCCGCACTCCTCCGAATGCGCCGTCTCCGAGCACCGCCAGTTGATCGAGGCCCTGCGCGCCGGCGATGCCGCCCGGGCCGCGGCGCTAATGGATCACCACCTGCAATCGGTCGTCACCCGCGCCTTGCTGGCGCCGCGCGGCGAACGCGACATCCGCGACGTGCTCGCACCCTATGCCTTGAGTGAAGGATTGACCCCATCGTGACCCAGACGCTGACGCAGGACCGGTCGGCCGCCGCCGAGATCGTCACCTTCGACTTCGCCGCGTTGACCCCGCGTGAGCGCTACAAGCTGCTGATCGGCGCGGTGGTACCGCGCCCGATCGCGCTGGTGACCACGATCGACGCCAACGGCGTCGTCAACGCTGCGCCGTTCTCGTTCTTCAACTGCCTCTCCGCCGATCCGGCGATCCTGGCGCTCGGCGTCGAATACCGCCAGACCGGCGGGCAGAAGGACACCGGCCGCAATGTCCGCGAGAGCCTCGCCTTCACCGTCAACATCGTCTCCGACGCGCTGCTCGACGGCATGAACGCCTGCGCCGTGCCGTTCGAGCCGGGCACGAACGAACTCGCCGAGGCCGGCCTCACCGCCATGCCCGGCGTCAAGGTGCCCTGCCCCTGGATCGGCCAGGCGCCGGCCGCCTTCGAATGCCGCCACCACACCACGCTCGGGATCGGCAATTCGCGCGAGATCATCCTCGGCGAAGTCGTCTACGCCCATTTCCGCGCCGATACGGTCGATCAGGTGAAGCACTATGTCGACCCGGTCGCGCTCGACGCGATCGGCCGCATGGGCGGGCATGGCTATGCCACCACGCGCGACTATTTCGACCTGCCGACCATGTCCGTCGCCGATTGGCGCGGCGACCGTTCCAAGGCGAAGCGCACACGGCCCGGCAAGCGCTGAGCGAATGCATCATCTGCTCGGGAGCGGTTGACCCGCGGCCGATTTCCGCCAGCAATGCGGCCTCGAAAAATCACTCCGACGAGGCCCCTCATGAACAAGCACGTCTCCGGCATCGATGCCAACAAGCTCGATCGTTTGGCCGAGGTCGCGATCAAGGTCGGCCTCAATCTGCAGCCGGGGCAGGACCTGTTCCTGACCGCCCCCGTCGCAGCGCTGCCATTGGTCCGGCGCATCGCCGAGCACGCCTACAAGGCCGGCGCCGGCTTGGTCACGCCGATCCTCTCCGACGAGGCGCTGACGCTGGCGCGCTATCGTTTCGGCCAGGATGCCAGCTTCGACCGCGCCCCGTCCTGGCTTTATGAGGGCGTCGGCAAGGCCTTCGCCGCCAACACCGCGCGCCTCGCCATCGTCGGCGACAATCCGATGCTGCTCGCCGAGCAGGATCCGGCCAAGGTCGCCCGTGCCAACAAGGCGAACTCGATCGCCTACCAGCCGGCGCTGGAGAAGATCGCCAATTTCGACATCAACTGGAATATCGTCTCCTATCCCGGCGCAGCCTGGGCCCGGCAGGTTTTCCCGGGAGATGCCGAGGAAGTCGCGGTCGCCCGGCTGGCCGAGGCGATCTTCGCGGCATCGCGTGTCGACCGCGACGATCCGATCGCGGCCTGGGCCGAGCATAACGCGGCGCTGGCGCAGCGCACGAAGTGGCTGAACGGCCAGCGCTTCTCTGCGCTGCACTTCACCGGCCCGGGCACCAACCTCACCATCGGCCTCGCCGACGGGCATGAATGGGAGGGCGGCGCCTCGACCGCGAAGAACGGCATCACCTGCAACGCCAACATCCCGACCGAGGAGGTCTTCACCACCCCGCATGCCCGCCGCGTCGAAGGCCATGTCTCCTCGACCAAGCCGCTCTCCTATCAGGGCACGCTGATCGACAATATCCAGGTGCGCTTCGAGGAAGGCCGGATCGTCGAGGCCAAGGCGAGCCGCGGCGAAGAGGTGCTGAACAAGGTGCTCGACACCGACGCGGGCGCGCGCCGGCTCGGCGAGGTCGCGCTGGTGCCGCACTCCTCGCCGATCTCGCAGAGCGGCATCCTGTTCTACAACACGCTCTTCGACGAGAACGCCTCCTGCCACATCGCGCTCGGCCAGTGCTACTCGAAGTGCTTCATCGACGGCACCAAGCTGACGCCGGAGCAGATCGCAGCGCAGGGCGGCAACAAGAGCCTGATCCATATCGACTGGATGATCGGCTCGGGCGAAGTCGACATCGACGGCGTCAAGCCCGATGGCAGCCGCGTCGCGGTCTTCCGCAAGGGCGAGTGGGCCTGACGATCATCTCCACCGGCACCTACCGCCTGAAGCGGTTGCGGTAGGCCGCCGGCGACGTCCGGGCGATCTCGAAGAAGGCCTTGCGGAAGCTCTCCGGCGAGGCGAAGCCGCAGGCGGCGCCGATATCGGCGAGCGCCATGTCGCTCTCTTCCAGCAGCTTCATCGCCCGGACGATACGCTCGCGCCTGAGCCATTTCAGCGGCGTCACCCCGGTGCCGTCGCGGAAACGGCGCAGGAAGGTGCGCTCGCTCAGGCCAGCATGGCGCGCCATTGCGCCGATCTCCAGCGGCTCGGACAGGCGCTCGCGCGCCCAGTCGAGCACCGTTGCGATAGAGCGGCCGGGCCTTGCCTGGATCGGCGCCTCGACATATTGCGCCTGGCCGCCATCGCGATGCGGCGGCATCACCAGCCGGCGCGCGACGATATTGGCGATCTTCGCGCCATGGTCGGCCCGGATCAAATGCAGGCAGGCGTCAATGCCGGCGCTGCTGCCGGCCGAGGTGACGACGCCCTCGTCCTCGACATAGAGCACGTCGTCGACCAGCGTCGCGCCCGGGCAGGCATCGGCGAGATGCGGGGCGTGTCGCCAGTGCGTCGTGGCCCGCCGTCCGTCGAGCAGGCCGGCGGCTGCCAGCACGAAGGCGCCGGAGCAGATCGAGAGCAGCCGCGCCCCGCGCCGATGCGCCGCCCGCAGCGCTTCGATCAGCGCCGCAGGAGGCGCCTCATCGCGATTGCGCCAGCCGGGAATCACGATGGTCTGGGCTTCGCTGAGGATCTCCAGCCCAGCATCGACCTGCAGCGAGAAACCGCCCATCGCCCGGATCGGCCGCTCGGCCGCAGCAACACGGAAGCGATACCAGGAAAAGTCGAACTCAGGGCGCGGCAAGGCGAAGGCTTCGACGACGATGCCGAACTCGAAGGTGCACAGGCCATCATAGGCGATGGCGACGACCTCGTGCGGCGTGGCGAGACGGTCCATTCCGGCGTCAGCGTGCATTTGGCGGAAACCTGCCAGATATTGTCATTTCCGCTACTGCCTGAAATCCGCTGCGGCCGCTACCCCTGTCGCCATCGCAACCTTCTGGAGGATCGCCATGGCCACCGCCGTCACCGAAATAGCCGCCGCTCCCTCGCATATCGCCCGCGCTCATTTCGAGGCGATGCTGACCTTCGAGACCGATTGCTGGGATACCCATGAGGCGCTGAAGACGAACGACCGCGACTTCGTCCTCGTCGATGTGCGCTCGCCGGCACTTTACGCCGAGGGCCATATCGACGGCGCGATCAACATCCCGCACGGCAAGATGACGGCCTCCCGGATGGCCGAGCAGCCGGAGGGCAAGACCTTCGTGGTCTATTGCGCTGGCCCGCACTGCAATGGCGCCAACCGCGCCGCGGTCCGGCTCTCGCGCCTCGGCCTGCCGGTCAAGCTGCTGATCGGCGGCGTCACCGGCTGGCTCGACGAGGGCTTTTCGCTGACCAGCGCCGGCTGAGCTAGGCGATCCGCCCCAGCGCCTGCTCGATCGCGGTGAAGATCTCCTCGATCTCGGCGGGCGCAATCACCAGCGGCGGCGACAGCACCAGCGTGTCGCCGGCATTGCGGATCAGCACGCCGGCGTCGAGGCAGAGCTTGTTTGCCTCCCCGCCCCTGGCGCCATCGGCGCCCGGACGCGGCGCAAGATCGATCGCGCAGAGCAAACCGGCGGTGCGGATGTCGACGACATGGGCCGCGCCCTTCAACCGATGCGCCCGCTCCTCCCAGAGCGGCAGCATCTTGGCGAGCCCGCCAAGGATATCCTGCTCGGCGAAGACGTCGAGCGTCGCGAGACCAGCGGCGCAGGCGAGCGGATGGGCCGAATAAGTGTAGCCGTGCAGGAGCTCGATCGCCTCGGGCGGGCCGGCCATGAAGGCGTCATAGACATGGCCGGCAACGAGAACGCCGCCCATCGGCACCGCGCCATTGGTCATGCCCTTGGCGCAGCTCATCAGATCGGGTGTGACGCCATAGGCCTGCGCCGCGAAGGGGCTGCCGAGCCGGCCAAAGCCGGTGATGACCTCGTCGAAGATCAGCAGGATGCCGTGCCTGTCGCAGATCGCGCGCAGGCGTTCGAGATAGCCCTTCGGCGGCGGATAGACCCCGCCCGAGCCGGTCACCGGCTCGACGATCACGGCGGCGACCGTCTGGGGATCATGGATCTGCAGCAGGGTCTCCAGCGCCTCGGCAGCCGCGAGCCCGCCTTCCGGCCGGCCGCGCGAGAAGGCCATGCTGGTGCGGTCATAGGGCAGCGGCAGATGCGCGACATCGGGCAGCAGCGGCCCGAAAGCGGCCTTGTGCCGGCCGATTCCAGAGACCGAGAGCCCACCCCAGCCCATGCCGTGGTAGCCCTTGGCCCGGCCGATCAGCTTGGTGCGCGAGGCTTGGCCGCGGGCCTGATGATAGGCACGGGCGATCTTCAGGGCGGTATCGACCGCCTCCGAGCCGGAATTGACGAAGAAGACATGGCCGATGCCCTCCGGCGCGAAATCGCAGAGCCTGGCAGCATAGGCTTGCGCATCGGGGTGGCTCATCCTGAAGGAGGAGACGAAATCGAGCCGGCCGGCGGCTTCGCGGATCGCCTCGGTGATCCTGGCCTGGCCGTGCCCGGCATTGACGCACCAGAGCCCGGCCATGCCGTCGAGCACGCGCCGTCCGTCCGGCGTGATGTAGTGCATGCCTTCCGCCCGCTCGAACAGCAGCGGCGCCTGCCGGAAGGCGCGCATCGGCGTGAACGGCATCCAGAACGCGTCGGGAGCGTTGTCGCGGCGGCTTTCGGCGGCAAATGCAGGCGCGGTCATCGGCAGGTCCTCGCTATGGATCACCGCATGATGTCTTTCTTAAGTTCAAAAGACAATAGCGAGAATAGCAGACCGCTTCAGTCCAGCCCGTCCGGCCGGCGCAATTGCATGGCGCGCTGGAGATGGCTGCGCATCAAGGCGCTGGCGAGCGCGTAGTCGCCCGCCTCGATCGTCGCGAGCATCTGCAGGTGCTCGCGGCTGTTCACCACGACGCGCTCATAGCCATAGGCCCAGTCATAGTTGGAAAGCCGGCGCATCTGGTTCTGCCGGCGGATGGCGGAGTGGATGAAGCGGTTGCCCGAGGCCGCCGCCAGCCCCTCATGGAAATCGGCGTTCATCTCGTAGAAGCCGACCGGCGAGCTGTCTTTCCAGGGCTGCAACAGCGTCAGCTCATGCCGCACCCGCATCTCGTCGATCCAGCTCTGCTCCAGCGAGAAGCCGGGCTCGAGAAAGACCATCGGCTCGATCAGCAGGCGGAAGCGGTAGCGCTCGTCATGGGCCGACTGGTCGCGTGCCTCGTGCAGGAAACGCCAGCCATAGCCGCGCTTGCGCTCGACCATGTCGAGATCGGCGAGCCGCGCCATCAGGCGCTGCACCTCGGGTCGGCCAAGCTCGTAGCGCCGCATCAGTTCGAGCTCGGAGATCTCGTCGGGCAGGCGCCCGCCATGGCGGTCCTGCGCCACCTTGACCATGGCAAGCTCGGTCGCGTCCGTGCTCGCGCCGGTTTCCACTGATGCCGCGGGCGCGCTCAGCAGCTCGACGCCCTTGTTGGGATGCCGGCGCACCAGCCCCTGCTGCGCGAGATGATCGATCGCTGCGCGTACCGGCGTGCGCGAGACGTTGAGGCGGCGGGCCGCGCTGTTCTCGTTGAGCCAGGCGCCGGCTTCCAGCCCGTCCTCGCGGACCATGCGGAGGATCCGCTCGGCGATGTCCTGCTGCAATCGTGTCGGTGCCGTCATCGAAAACTCTTGATTGTCTTAGTTCGAAATGAAATACATTATAGCCAGACACAGCACCAGTGCGAACGCGGAGATCCGGTCATGACCTCGCCCTTTCCCTTCGTCGATGTCTCCGGCACGCCCTATGAGCGCGGCCGCCAGCATGGTGCGGCGGTGCCGGGGCGCGTCAAGCGCTCGATCGAACTCTATGGCGGACAGCTCGGCGATCTCGGCTATGACGCCACCGCAAAGTCGCGCCTGATCGGCGAGTTCGCCCGCGAGATCGAGGCGTTCGGCAAGCACTATGTCGAGGAGATGCGCGGCATTGCCGACGGCGCCGGCGTCGCGCTCGAAGACGTCATCATGATCAACGCCCGCACCGAGGTGATCGCCAAGGCGCGGCTGGAGAGGAACAAGCCGGTCGAGGCGACCGAAGAGCTCGACGATGGCTGCACCGGCGCAATCATCCTGCCGGAGCGCAGCGCCTCGGGCGAACTGATCCACGGCCAGAACTGGGACTGGAAGGCCGAATGCGCGGAGACGGCGATCGTGCTGCGCGTGCGCCGCGAGGACGGCCCGGATTTCCTGACCTTCGTCGAGGCTGGTGGCCTCGCCCGCTGCGGCATGAACGCGGCCGGCATCTCGATCACCGCCAACTATCTCGAAAGCGAGCGCGACTTCACCCAGACCGGCGTGCCGCTGGCGCTCATCCGCCGCAAGGTGCTGGAGCAGGAGCATCTCGCCTTCGCGATCAAGGCCGTCGCGACCACACCCAAGGCCTGTTCGAACAACATGATGCTCTCGACCGTCGCTGGCTTCGGCATCGACTTCGAATGCGCGCCCGACGCCGCCTTCCCGCTCTATCCCGAGGACGGGCTGATCGTGCACGCCAACCACTGGGTCGGCCAGGTCGCGCTGACCAAGATCACCGATACAGGTACCCCACGCGTGCCCGAGAGCTTCTACCGTGACTGGCGCGTCAGGAAGCTGCTCAATGAGGCCGGCCGCAAGCTGACCGTCGATGATCTGAAAGAGGCCTTCTTCGACGATTTCCTGACCCCGCACTCGGTCTGCCGGCCGCCGCGCCTCAACGACACCGGCAATCTCTCGGCCACCGTTTCGATGGTGATCATGCAGCCGGCCAAGGGCACGATGGAGGTCGCGCCGCTGCCCGCCCTCAACCGCATCTTCACCCGCTACAGCCTCACCGACGAGCCGGTGACTTTGGCGCAAGCCGCCGAATAAGGCAGCACCGACAGCGTCCAAGCCAGAACCATAAAACAAGGGGAACCCGCCGATGCACAGCCGACGCCGCCTTTCCCTCGCCCTCACCGGATTGGGCCTCGCGACCGCAGCCGCCTTGCCGGCCGCGGCGGCGACGCTGCGGGTGCAGCTGCCCTTCGACATCCGCTCGGTCAATCCGGGCGTGAACCGCGACCACAACACCGACGGCGTCGTGCTGCACATGGTCGAAGGCCTCGTCGCCTATGGCGAGGATGCGGCGCCCAAGCCCTTGCTAGCCGAGAAGGTCGACATCTCCGGCGACGGGCTGGCCTACACCTTCACTCTGCGACAGGGCGTGAAGTTCCATAACGGGGCGGCGCTCACGGCCGAAGACGTGCTGTGGAACTGGAACCGCTACATGGATCCGAAGACGGACTGGCGCTGCCTCTCCGAATTCGACGGTCGCGGCCAGGTCAAGGTCGAGCAGGTGACGGCGCCCGATGCCCGCACAGTCGTCTTCAGGCTCGACAAACCGAGCGCGCTCTTCCTGACATCGCTGGCCCGGACCGACTGCGCCATGACCGGCATCCTGCACAAGGATTCGGTCAAGGCCGATGGCAGCTTCGACAAGCCTGTCGGCACCGGGCCGTTCAAGCTCGCCGAATGGAAGCGCGGCGAATTCATCCGTCTCGAGCGCTTCGCCGACTATTCCGCCCTGCCCGGCAAGATCGACGGGCTCGGCGGCGCCAAGCGCCCGCTGGTCGACGAGGTCCGCTTCGTCATCATTCCCGATAGCGCGACGGCCAAGGCGGCCCTGCTGCGCGGCGATGTCGACATCGTGCCCGACGTCGCCAATGCCGACATCTCCGAGCTGAAAAAGAGCCCCGACAAGGTCGGCCTTTCGGTGGTGACGCATATGGGGCTGGTCGGGCTGATCATCCAGACGCGCGATCCGGTGCTCGGCAACGCCAAACTGCGCCAGGCGATGGCGGCGGCGATCGACACGCCGGAGCTCGTCGCCCAGGTGACCGACGGCATCGGCAAGCCCAACCAGTCGATCGTGCCGGCGCTCTCGGCCTATTACGGCCCGGTGCAGAAGCAGGGCCGCGCCTATGATGCGGCCGCGGCGAAGAAGCTGCTTCAGGAAGCCGGCTACAAGGGCGAGAAGATCGTCATGCTGGCGAACAAGCGCTATCCGCAGAGCTTCGACGCAGCCGTGGTCTCGCAACAGATGCTGAAGGCCGCCGGCATCAATGTCGAGATCGAGGTGCTGGAATGGGCGACCCAGCTCGACCGCTACAACAAGGGCAACTACCAGATCCAGGCTTTCCCCTATTCGGGGCGGCTCGACCCGGCGCTCTCCTTCGAGTCGATGACCGGGCCGAAGGACAAGCAACCGCGCAAGCTCTGGGACGACCCTGAGGTCCAGGCCCTGCTCGACAAGTCGATGGTCGTCGGCGACAAGGCTGAGCGCCAGAAGATCTTCGACGAGCTGCATCGCCGCTTCATCGCCGACGTGCCGATGGTGATGCTTTACAACGGCATCGTCGGCGGCGCCCATGGCAAACGCGTCAAGGGCTACACCTCGTCGCTGACCTCGCTGCCGCGTCTTTGGGAAGTGAGCATCGCCGACTAAGCGGCGCCATTGACCTCGATCAGGTCCTTGGTGATGTGATGACTGGTGAGCGCGGCGAGGCGCTCACCGTCTCCGGCGCGGATCGCCGCGACCATGGCGTGATGGTCGGCGTCGCTGGCGAGCAGGGCTTGATGCGAGGCCCAGACCGTGACCGCCGAGCCGCGCGAGCGGTCGCGCAGGCTCCAGATCGTCTCCACCAGCACCGGATTGCCGCAATGGTCATAGATCAGACTATGGAAGGCGCGGTTGATCTCGCTCTGCTCGACGCGCGTGCCGCTCTGGACCGCCCGGCTAAACTCGTGGGCGAGCGCATCGAGCTTTACAAGCGCGGCGTCGTCCATCTTGCCAATCACAAGGCGGGACGCGGCACTTTCGAGAATGATGCGGGTGTCGCGGATGGCGCGATAGGTCTCGAGGTCGATCTCGATGACACGGTAGCCGCGATTGGGCACATGCTCGATCGTCTTGCGCACGGCAAGCTCGTCGAGCGCGGCGCGGACATCGAAGCGCGTCGCCTGGAAGGCCTCTTCGAGATCGATCTGCCGCAGCCATTCGCCCGGCCGATAGGCGCGGACATGAATCGCCCGGGCGATCTCATTGGCGAGTTCGCCCTTGGCGCGCTGGGTCTTGGGACGAGGGGCCATAGCGGGTCTCTAGAGCATTTCAGCGACGCTTGTGAACTGGTTCACCCGCATCGCACACAGCCGGCACGACGTCTGTCGAATCCCGCTTGCAGCGCCCATCGTATCATGCAACAAAATTGGCGCCAATCTTATAACCAATCAGGAAACGCCGCATGACTGCTCCCGTCGCAAGCCAGGCCAAGCAGGACGACGCGGCTTCAATCGCCCGCGCACTCTACGATTTCGGCCCGACGCCTGTGGTCGCCTGCAAGGCCGACCCGCGTTTCAGCTACTGCCTCTATGTGCCGAAGAACCTCGGCAAGGGCGGCCAGGCCCCTGAGCTCGTCGTCACCATGCACGGCACCGGCCGCGGCTTCATCGGCTATCGCGACGCCTTCGAGGCTTTCGGCCGCTGGAACAACTGCGTCATCCTCGCCCCGCTCTTCCCGATCGGCGTGATGGGCGACGGCAACCGCAACGGCTTCAAATATATGCGCGAGGGCGAGGTCCGCTACGACCACATCCTGCTCGCCATGGTCGAGGAGGTCGCCCAGGCCTATGGGCTGCACTTCGACCGCTTCGCTTTGTTCGGCTATTCCGGCGGCGGCCATTTCACCCACCGCTTCCTGATGCTGCAGCCGAACAAGCTCTGGGCCGCTTCAATCGGCGCGCCGGGCTCGGTGACCCTGCTCGACCCGACGCGCGACTGGTGGGTCGGCACCCGTAACATGGCCGAACTCTTCGGCAGCGCACCCGACATCGAGGCGATGCGCAAGGTCGCGGTCCAAATGATCGTCGGCGCCGCCGATCTCGAAACTTGGGAGATCACCCACAAGCCCGGCAATGCCAGCTGGATGCCCGATGCGAACCATGCCGGCGTGAACCGCCCGGAACGGCTCGATACCCTGCGCCGCAACTTCGAGGAGCACGGCATCACCGTGCGTTTCGACCTTGTGCCGAACATGCCGCATGACGGGCTGAAGGCGGTCTCGCGGGTCGAGGACTTCTTCGCCGACGTGCTCGCCAAGCGCCGATCCGGTGCTGCCAAGGCGGCCTGAGACCGTCCGAACCGGGACAGCGAACAGCGAGGGGAACGACAATGAACCGCCGACTCATCTCCGCCTTCGCTCTCCTTGCTCTCGCGAGCCCCGCAACGGCGCAGACGATCAATGTCGCGCTCAACGCCGACATCCGCTCGACCAATCCGGGCGTCAACCGCGACGACAACACCGACGCGGTCGTCCTGCACATGGTCGAGGGCCTGGTCGGCTATCGCGAGAACGGCGCGGTCGCGCCACTGCTGGCGGAGAAGGTCGCCGTCTCCGCGGACGGGCTGACCTACAGTTTCACCCTGCGCAAGGGCGTCAAGTTCCACAACGGCGCCGAGCTGACCTCGGCCGACGTCATCTGGAACTGGACCCGCTACATGGACCCGAAGACCGACTGGCGCTGCCGGTCGGAGTTCGACGGCCGCATCGGCATGAAGGTGACCGGCGTCACCGCGCCCGATCCGTCGACCGTCGTGATGACGCTGGAAAAGCCGAGCGCGCTCTTCCTCGACACCATGGCGCGGACCGACTGCGCCATGGTCGCGATCATCCACAAGGACTCGCTGAAGCCCGACGGCACTTTCGACAAGCCGATCGGCACCGGCCCTTTCATGCTCGGCGACTGGCGCCGCGGCGAGTTCGTCTCGCTGAAGCGTTTCGATGCTTATGTCTCGCCGGCGGGCGACAAGCGCGACGGCTATGTCGGCCGCAAGAACGCGCTGGTGCCGGAGGTCAAATTCCTCGCCATCGCCGACGGCGCGACCGTCAAGGCAGGTTTGATCTCGGGCGCGCTGCATGTCGCCGACATCCCGGATTCCGACCTGCCGGAGATGCAGAAGAGCAATAACGTGCAAGTCGTGACCGCGCCGAGCGCGACCAAGCATGCCCTGCTGCTGCAGAGCCGCGATCCGCTGCTATCCGATGTCCGCATGCGCCAGGCGATCGCGGCGGCGCTCGATCTCGACGAGCTCGTCGCCCAGGCCTCGAACGAGCTGGGCAAGGTCAACAACTCCGCCGTTCACATGGCTTCGCCCTATTACAGCGAGGTCCAGCGCCAGCGTTACAGCAACGATCCGGCCCGGGTGAAGAAGCTGCTCGCGGAGGCCGGCTACAAGGGCCAGACGATCAAGCTGATCGCCAACAAGCGCTCGACCGTGCCGAGCTTCCCGGTCGCGGTGGTGGCGCAGGCGATGCTGCAGGCTGCCGACATCACCAGCGAGATCGAAGTGCTGGAATGGGCGACGCAGCTCGACCGCTACAGCAAGGGCAACTACCAGATGATGTCCTTCAGCTATTCCGCCCGCATCGATCCGGCCCAGAGCTACAACCAGTTCAGCGGTCCCAAGAACATCTATCCCTCAAAGGCCTGGGATAGCCGCCGCGCCGATGAGTTGATCGAGAAGGCGACGATCACCGCCGACGAGGGCGAGCGCCAGAAACTGTTCGACGAGTTGCACAGACTGATGCTGGCCGATGCGCCGCTGATCTTCCTCTACAACCAGGTCGACACCGCCGTCGTGTCGAAGCGTCTGCAGGGCTTTGCGCCCTGGGTCGCCTCGAAGCCGCGGCTCTGGGAGGTCGGCCTCGCCAACTGAGCCGTCGCGGACGCGGCGGCCTCACGATCACAACGACAACTTAAAAAACGACAGGGGACCGAGATGAAGTATCTTTTTGCGCCGGCCGCCGCCCTCATCGCCACCGCCGCCCTCGCCGCGCCAGCCACGGCGCAGTCGATCACCGTCGCGGTCGCCGCGGACATCCGCAGCAACAATCCCGGCGTCAACCGCGACGACAATACCGACGATTTCGCGCTGCAGCTGGTCGAGGGCCTCGTCGGCTACAATGAGGGCGGGGTCGCGACGCCGCTGCTCGCCGAAAAGGTCGATCTTTCCGCCGACGGCAAGACCTACACCTTCACGCTGCGCCAGGGCGTCAAGTTCCACAACGGCGCCGAGCTGACCTCGGCCGACGTGCTGTGGAGCTGGAATCGCTACATGGATCCGAAGACCGACTGGCGCTGCACCATCGAGTTCGATGGTCGCTCGGGCCTCAAGGTCGAGGAGGCGACGGCGCCGGATGCGCGTACTTTCGTCATGAAGATCGACAAGCCGAACGCCCTCTTCCTCGACACGCTCGCCCGCACCGACTGCGCCATGACCGCGATCCTGCACAAGGATTCGGTCAAGGCCGACGGCTCCTGGGACAAGCCGATCGGCACCGGCCCCTACAAGTTCGGTGAGTGGAAGCGCGGCGAGTATTTCACCATGACCGCCTTCGAGGGCTACAAGTCGCCATCCGGCGGGCAGCGCGACGGCTATGTCGGCTCAAAGCGGCCGCTGCTCAAGGACGTGAAGTTCCTGATTGTCAAGGACCCCGCGACCGTCAAGGCCGGCCTCATCTCGGGCGCGCTCGACATGGCTGATATCCTGCCGAGCGACGCCGCCGAGTTGCGGAAGAACCCGAAACTTGCCGTTGCGGTCGAGCCCAATGCCGTGCGCCATGTCTTCCTGATCCAGACCAAGGACGCGGTGATGGGCAACCAGAAGCTGCGCCAGGCGATCGCCGCTTCGCTCGACATGGATGAGATCGTCGCATCCTTCTACAACGACCTCGGCAAGCCCAACACCTCGCCGATCTATTCCGGCTCGAGCTATTTCGGCGAGATCGAGAAGAAGGGCCACACCTACGATCCGGCCCGCGCCAAGAAGCTGCTGCAGGAAGCCGGCTACAAGGGCGAAAAGATCGTGATCCTCGCCAATAAGCGCCCGGTGGTGCCGAGCTTCCCGGCCGCGGTGGTTGCCCAGCAGATGCTGCAGGCCGTCGGCGTCAACGTCGAGATCGAGGTGCTGGACTGGGCGACCCAGCTCGACCGCTTCAATAAGGGCAACTACCAGATGCAGTCCTTCTCCTTCTCGGCCCGCTTCGACCCTGCCATCGCCTTCGAGCAGTTCTCGGGGCCGAAGGACAAGCAGCCGCGCAAGGTCTGGGACAATCCGGAAGCGCAAAAGCAGATCGACAAGCTCTTCGTCACCTCCGATCGGGCCGAGCGCCAGAAGATCGTCGACGAACTGCACAAGCGCGTCATCGACGAAGTCCCGATGATCTTCGCCTTCAACGGCCTCGACATCATCGCTCATGCCAAGCGCGTCCAGGGCTTCAAGCCGTGGCAGTCGAAGCTGCGCATGTGGGAAGTGACGCTGGCGAACTAACGTCACTCGGATCATCCGCACGCCGGGAGGAAACCGATGCTGCGCTTTGCGCTGACGCGCATTCTCATGTCCGTGCCGACACTGCTGATCGTGTCGGTGGCGGTCTTCGGGTTGATCCGTCTGATCCCGGGTGATCCGGCTTCGCTGATGCTGGGCGATCTGGCGACGCCGGCCTCGATCGCCGACCTGCAGGCCCGGCTTGGCCTCGACAAGAGCATCCCGGTCCAGTTCGGCATCTGGTTCGGCAACCTGCTCAAGGGCGATCTCGGCCAGTCGATCAACTCGCAGCAGGCGGTGCTGCCGCTGATCCTGCAGCGCTTCTGGATCTCCGCCCAGATCGTGCTGGTCGCGGTTGCGCTCGCCAGCCTGGTCGCGGTGCCAGCCGGCGTGCTCGCCGCCTGGAAGCAGGATTCGTCGCTCGACCTCAGCCTGGTCGCCGTCGCGACGCTGCTCCTGTCGATCCCGACCTTCTGGCTCGGCCTTTTGCTGCTGCTGTTCTTCGGGCTCAAGCTCGAATGGCTGCCGGTGGTCGGCTATGTCTCGATCGCCGAGAACCCCGTCGCCGGCATCCTCTATTTGATCATGCCGATCATGACGCTCTTCCTGCACGAGATCGGCGTCATCCTGCGCATGGCCCGCGCCTCGACGCTGGAGGTGCTCCGGCTCGACTACATCACCCATGCCAGGGCCAAGGGCCTGACCGAGAGCGCGGTGCTCTGGAACCACGCCTTCAAGAACGCCTTCGGCCCGACCTGGACGCTGATCGGGCTCGTGCTCGGCAACCTGCTCGGCGGCATCGCCGTCGTCGAGACCGTCTTCACCATCCCCGGATTGGGCCGCCTGCTGGTCGATTCGATCTTCGCCCGCGACTATCCGGTGATCCAGGGCTGCATGCTCTTCGTCGCCTTCACCTATGTCCTGGTCAATCTGGTGATCGACCTCTGCTATCCGATCTTCGACCCGAGGGTGGCTGCGCAATGAGGCTTCCCGCTCCCAACGCCCTGGTCGGCGGCACGCTGATCGGCTTCCTCGGCCTCGTCGCCGCAGTCAGCTCGGTCTGGACGCCGTTCGACCCGCTGAAGCTCTCCTTCCGCGCCAAGCTGGCGGCGCCCTCGGCCATGCACTGGCTCGGCACCGACGAGTTCGGCCGCGACGTGCTCTCGCGCCTGATGGCGGGCGCCGCCACCTCAGTCTGGATCAGCCTGCTGACGGTCGCGCTCGCCGTTTCGCTTGGCACGGTCATCGGCCTGTTCTCGGGCTATGTCCGCGGCTGGGTCGACCGCACCATCATGGCCTTCAACGACGCGCTGCTCGCCTTCCCCGGCATCCTCCTGGCGCTCGGCCTGCTCGCGGTCGTGGGCGCCAACAAATACGGCATCATCCTGGCGCTCGGCATCGCCTATGCGCCCTCGGTCGCCCGCATCGTACGCGGCACGGTGCTCTCGCTGCGCGAGCGCGAGTTCATCTCGGCCTCGCGGGTGATGGGCAATTCGGAGGGCTTCACCATGGCCCGTCATATCCTGCCGAACTGCATCGCGCCGCTGACCGTGCTGGCGACCTCGATGTTCGGCTGGGTGCTGCTGGCCGAGAGCTCGCTCTCCTTCCTCGGCCTCGGCGTGCCGCCGCCGGCCCCAACCTGGGGCAACATGCTGGCGGGCTCGCGGCCCTATATCGGCCAGGCCGTCTGGCTCGGCATCTTCCCGGGCCTTTGCATCTCCCTGACCCTGCTCGGCATCAACCTGCTCGGCGATGCGCTCCGCGACAAGCTCGACCCGCGGATGAGGGGTGCACGATGACCTCCACCAAACCTCTGCTCGAGGTCGATGGCCTCACCCTCAGGATCGGCGCGAGCGGCCGCACCGTGGTCAACGATGTCAGCTTCAGCGTCTCGCCCGGCGAGATCGTCGGCATCGTCGGCGAGTCCGGCTCCGGCAAGACACTCGCCGCCCGCGCGGTGATGGGCTTCATCCCGCCGGCGGTCCGGCTGATCTCAGGCTCGATCCGCTTCGACGGCGAGGAGGTCACGACCATGGCGCCGAAGCGCCTGCGGGCGATCCGTGGCGCCAGGGTCGGCATGGTCTTCCAGGAGCCGATGACCTCGCTCAACCCGTCCATGCTGATCGGGCGACAGCTGGAAGAAGGCCTCGCACTGCATCGCAAGCTCGACGCTGCCGGCCGGCGCGAGCTCATCCTCGACATGCTCCGCCGCGTCGGCATCCGCGATCCCGAGGGCGCCTTCAACGCCTATCCGCACCAGTATTCCGGCGGGATGCGCCAACGCATCATGCTGGCCTCGGTGATGCTGCTGAAGCCGGCGCTGCTGCTCGCCGACGAGCCGACCACCGCGCTCGACGCCGTCGTCCAGCGCGACGTCATGGAGCTGATGGTCGACCTGACCAAGGAGAACGGCACCGCCGTGCTCCTGATCTCGCACGATCTCGGCATGGTCGCGCGCTATTGCAGCCGCATCGTCGTGATGTGCCAGGGCGATGTCGTCGAGCAGGGCAAAAGCGAGGATATCCTCGCTCGCCCGCAGCACCCCTATACCCGCAAGCTACTCGCCGCGATGCCGCATCGCGAGCCGGCGCGGGAACTGCCGGAGGCGGCAACGCCGCTGGTTTCCGTCGACGGCCTCGTCGTCGACTATGGCGGCCGCCAGGGCTTCTTCCGCAAGGAACAGCCGAAGCGGGCCCTGCACGGCATTAGCCTGTCGGTGAAGCCGGGCGAGGTCGTCTCGGTCGTCGGCGGCTCCGGCTCGGGCAAGACCACGCTCGGCCACGCCATCGCCGGCCTGATCAAGCCGAGCGAGGGCGCGATCCTGTTCAACGGCAAGCCGATCGCCAGGAACGAGACGGCCTATTGGGACTACCGGCTGAACTGCCAGATGGTCTTCCAGGACCCGTATTCCTCGCTCGATCCGCGCATGACCATCGGCGAACTCGTCGGCGAACCCTTGCGGCTGGTGAAGGGCATGGGCGCGGCCGAGAAGAAGGCGCGCCTGCAGGAGGTCTTAAGCGAGGTCGGGCTCGGCGACGGCTTTTCCGAGCGTTATCCGCATGAGCTCTCCGGCGGCCAGCGCCAGCGCGTCGCCATCGCCCGCGCCATCATCCGCCGCCCGAGCTTCGTCATCGCCGACGAGCCGGTCTCGGCACTCGACGTCACCGTCCGGGCGCAGGTGCTGGAACTCTTCGCCGAGCTGCAGAAGAAGCACGGCTTCTCCTGCCTGTTCATCAGCCATGACCTCGGCGTGGTCGAGCAGGTCTCCGACCGCGTCGTCGTCATGCAGGACGGCCGCATCGTCGAGGAAGGTACGCGCGACCAGATCTTCGACGCGCCCCAGCACGACTACACCAGAAAGCTCCTCTCCGCCGTCCCAGGCCTCGAAAGCATGAAAGATGGCGGCGTCAGGCTCTTCTGGAGGCTGGGCGAGCCGGCCACGGCGTGACGAAAGCCGTCATGCTCGGCCTTGTGCCGAGCATCCACGTCTTGAACACCGCCCTCGACCAGCGAAGACGTGGATGGTCGGGACAAGCCCGACCATGACGGGAAGTGCAATGCGAACTGAAGAGCCTTGCCCATGAAGAACGGAATGATCGTCGCCCCGCAGCCGGAGGCCGTTGAAGCAGGCGCGACCGTGCTGGAGCGCGGCGGCAATGCGATCGACGCGGCGATCGCCTGCGCCTTCATGCAGGGCGTCGTTGATCCGCTGATGTCGGGCATTGGCGGCTTCGGCTCGATGCAGCTCTACATGCCCGGCAGGGGCATTCATGAGATCGTCGAGTTCTACGCCCGCGCCTCTTACGCCGCGAAGCCGGACATGTGGCAGGACAAGCTACGCGGCCAGTCGCGCGACGGCTTCGCGTTCCTGCTCGAAGGCGGCATCAACGAATTCGGCCATCTCGCCGTCTGCACGCCCGGCAGCGTCAAGGGCTATGACTACGTGCTGTCGCGCTTCGGCACGATGGCCTGGGCCGACATCATGGCGCCGGCGATCAGACAGGCGCGCGAGGGCGTGCTGGTGCGCCCGCACATGCACTGGTTCTGGTCGCAGGATCAGAGCGGCTCGGGCCAGGTCAACACCTCCGACAAGCTGCGTTACAGCGAGACCGGCAAGCGCCTCTATTTCCGCCCCGATGGCAGCGCCAAGCGCCCGGGCGACGTCATCGTCAACGCCGACATGGCCAACACGCTGGAGCGGCTCGCGAAGGGTGGCGCCGACCTGTTCTATCATGGCGAGCTCGCTGAAGAGATCGCAGCCGACTTCGCGGGGCATGGCGGGCTGATCTCGCGCGAGGATCTCGCCCGCTACGAGCTTTCCGTCGCCGAGCCGATCTGGGGCTCCTATCGCGGCCATCGCATCTCGACCTCGCCGCCGCCGGCGAGCGGCATGTCGATGCTGCAGATCCTCAACATGCTGGAGCCCTTCGACATCGGCGCGCTCGCCCATAGCGGCAGCGAGCATATCCGCCTGCTGGCCGAGGCGATGAAGCGCATGACCATCGACAAGGACCAGTTCATGGGCGATCCGGCCTATGTCGACGTGCCCGTGGAGCGCCTGATCTCGAAGGAACATGCGGCGGAGCAGGCCGAGAGCATCCGCCGCGGCGAGCGCGCCGACGTCAAGCGGCTGGAGCGCTCCTCCTCGCGCGAGACCACCCATGTCACCGTGGTCGACCGGCACGGCAACGCGGTGGCGCTGACCCATACGCTCGGCAGCCCGTCGGGCGCGATCACCGAGGGGCTCGGCTTCATCTACAACGGCACGATGAGCCGCTTCGACCCGCGCCCCGGCCGCGCCGGCTCGATCGCGCCCGGCAAGCGCCGCTCCTCCTCGGCCGCGCCGACCATCGTCTTCAAGGGCGACAAGCCCTTCATCGTGATGGGCGCGCCGGGCGGCAGCTATATCGCCCCGGCGATGGCGCAGGGGATCATGAACGTCATCGATTTCGAGATGTCGATGCTGGAGGCGGTGGCGGCGCCGCGCGTCATGGGCGTCTCGAATTCCATCGACATCAGCAACCGCATCCGCCGCAGCGTCGAAGCCGAGCTCAAGTCCATCGGCTACGACGTCAAGCGCTCGGCCCAGAGCTATCCCTTCGCCGCCCTCCACGGCGTCAAGATCGAGGACGGGCTTGCAACCGGCGGCGCCGACCCGCAGCGCGACGGCATGGCGATCTCCGTGCCGGCGTAAAGGTTTCCGTCTTTCCGGGGCAAGCCGAAGGCTTGAGCCCGGACCCCATGAACACCGCCTACCCGTCATGGTCGGGCCTGTTCCGACCATCCACGTCTTCCTCGGGCGAGCGTAGTGTTCAAGACGTGGATGCTCGCCACAAGGGCGAGCATGACGGCGTTGGAGCAACGTTGTGGTCATGGGTTCCGGGTTCGCTGCTTCGCAGCGCCCCGGAATGACGGCTAAACCGGCGCGATCTGCAGCGGGTCGACCGAGATCGCCCGCTTCAGCGTGCGCAAGCCGAAGGTCGTGCGCGACTGCCGCATGCCGGGCAGACGGTAGATCTTCTCGCGCAGGAAACGCTCATAGTGCTCGGTGCCGCTGACCACGGCCTTGACGAGGTAGTCGTAGTCGCCGGTGACGAGATGAGCCTCGACCACTTCGGGAATCCGCGTCAGCGCCTCGCCGAAGCGGTCGAGCAATTTGTCGTCATGCTTGTCGAGCGTGATCTCGATGAAGACGACATTGTCGAGCCCGAGCGCGCGGTGGTTCAGCACCGCGACATATTTCTCGATCGCACCGTTCTCCTCGAGCCGCTTCACCCGCGTCCAGCACGGCGAGGGCGAGAGGCCGACCTTCTCGGCCAGCGCATTGATCGTCAGCCGGCCATCCTCGTTCAGGGCCGAGAGGATGCGCCGGTCGATCGCATCGAGCTCCTCGCCACGCCTTGCCTTGACCACCATCGAATGAATTTTCCGCCTGATATCGATATTGCAGAAAGATCATCTGATCAAAAGTAAATCACAAGGCCATTTCGGCAAGAAATAGGCATTTCACAGCCCTAACATGCCCGCATAAGGACGACGCCCCGTCGGGCGTCCCCGCAGACACGTCTTGCGGCGGTGGCCGCGGCGCGGAATGCTGGGTCGGACAGAGCCTAGGGAGCGTGGACATGACAGACCCCTCACCGCTTCGGTTCCATGTTCCCGTTCCCGCCAGTCGTCCCGGCGAAAAGCCCGATTTTTCGCATGTCGTGATCCCCAAGGCCGGCTCGGTGCAGCGCCCGCCGGTCGATGTCGATCCCAAGGAAATCCGCGACCTCGCCTATTCGATCATCCGCGTCCTCGACCGCGAGGGCGAGGCGGTCGGCCCCTGGGTCCCCGATCTTTCCAAGGACGAGCTGATCCGCGGCCTGCGCCACATGCTGACGCTGCGCGCCTTCGACGCCCGCATGCAGATGGCGCAGCGCCAGGGCAAGACCTCGTTCTACATGCAGCACACCGGCGAGGAAGCTGTCAGCTGCGCTTTCCGCATCGCGCTCAATGACGGCGACATGAACTTCCCGACCTATCGCCAGGCCGGGCTCCTGATCGCGCACGATTATCCGCTGGTCGAGATGATGTGCCAGATCTACTCGAACGAGCGCGATCCGCTGCGCGGCCGCCAATTGCCGATCATGTATTCAGCCAAGGCGCACGGCTTCTTCTCGATCTCCGGCAACCTCACCACCCAATATGTCCAGGCGGTCGGCTGGGCCATGGCCTCGGCGATCAAGGGCGACAACAAGATCGCGGCCGCCTGGGTCGGCGACGGCTCGACGGCGGAATCCGACTTCCACGCGGCGCTTGTCTTCGCCTCGACCTACAAGGCCCCGGTCGTCCTCAACGTCGTCAACAACCAGTGGGCGATCTCGACCTTCCAGGGCATTGCGCGCGGCGGCTCCGGCACCTTCGCCGCCCGCGGCCTCGGCTTCGGCATCCCGGCCCTGCGCGTCGACGGCAACGACTATCTCGCGACCTATGCCGTGGCGCAATGGGCGATCGAGCGGGCCCGCCGTAATCTTGGGCCCACGCTGGTCGAATACGTCACCTATCGCGCCGGCGCGCATTCGACCTCGGATGACCCCTCCGCCTATCGGCCCAAGCACGAATCCGACGACTGGCCGCTCGGCGACCCCATTGTGCGGCTGAAACAGCACCTGATCGCAATCGGCGCCTGGACCGAGGAGCGTCACAAGCAAACCGAGGCCGAGATCATGGCGACAGTGATCGCCGCGCAGAAGGAAGCCGAGAGCTTCGGCACGCTGCATGCCGGCGGCAAGCCTTCCTCGCGCGACATGTTCGAGGACGTCTATGCCGAGCTGCCGCCGCATCTGCGCCGCCAGCGCCAGCAGATCGGAGTCTGACCATGGCCCGCATGACCATGATCGAGGCGATCCGCTCGGCCCTCGACGTCTCCATGGGCCGCGACGACAATGTCGTCGTCTATGGCGAGGATGTCGGCTATTTCGGCGGCGTCTTCCGCTGCACCCACGGCCTGCAGCAGAAATACGGCGTCAACCGCTGCTTCGACGCGCCGATCAGCGAGCTCGGCATCGTCGGCACTGCGATCGGCATGGCCGCCTATGGCCTGCGCCCCTGCGTCGAGATCCAGTTCGCCGACTACATGTACCCGGCCTATGACCAGATCGTCTCGGAAGCGGCGCGCCTGCGTTATCGCTCGGCCGGCGACTTCACCTGCCCGATGGTGATCCGCATGCCGACCGGCGGCGGCATCTTCGGCGGCCAGACCCACAGCCAGAGCCCCGAGGCGTTGTTCACCCACGTCTCCGGTCTGAAGACGGTGGTGCCGTCCAATCCGCGCGACGCCAAGGGCCTGCTGATCGCGGCGATCGAGGATCCCGATCCCGTGATCTTCCTCGAGCCGAAGCGGCTCTATAACGGCCCGTTCGACGGCCATCACGACCGCCCGGTCACGCCCTGGTCGAAGCATGAGCTCGGCGAGGTCGAGGAAGGCCACTACAGCGTCCCGCTCGGCAAGGCCGCGATCCGCCGCGAAGGCTCCGCCGTCACCATCGTCACCTACGGCACCATGGTCCATGTCGCCCAGGCGGCGGCCGAGGAAACCGGGATCGACGCCGAGATCATCGACCTGCGCACCCTGCTGCCGCTCGATCTCGACGCGATCACCGAGTCGGTCTCGAAGACCGGGCGCTGCATCGTCCTGCACGAGGCGACGCTGACGTCAGGGTTTGGTGCGGAGCTCGCCGCGCTGGTGCAACAGCACTGCTTCTACCATCTGGAGGCGCCGATCATGCGCGTCACCGGCTGGGACACGCCTTATCCGCACGCCCAGGAATGGGACTATTTCCCCGGCCCCGCCCGTCTCGGACGGGCGCTTCGCGACATCATGGAGGCACGCTGATGGCCGAGCGCATCATCAAGCTGCCCGATGTCGGCGAGGGCATCGCCGAGGCGGAGCTGGTCGAGTGGCACGTCAAGGTCGGCGACATCGTCCGCGAGGACGATCTCATCGCCGCGGTGATGACCGACAAGGCGACGGTCGAGATCCCCTCGCCGGTCGAGGGCGAGGTCACCTGGGTCGGCGCCGAGATCGGCGACACCGTCGCGATCGGCTCGGCCCTGGTGAAGCTCGAGGTCGCCGGCGGCGCTACGAGCGAGGAGCCGGCCGAAGCCGAAGCGACGGCAGAGCCCGAGCCGCCGAAGGAAAAACTCGTCCCGGCTGCCCCGGCCACGCCGGCAGCGGCTCCCGAGCCCGCCCCCAAGCAGTTGCCGACGCCCAAACCCGCGGCTCCCGCCCGCCCGGCGCCAGTCGCGACCACGCCGGCGCCGCACCGCCCGGTCGGCGAGAAGCCGCTTGCGTCTCCGGCCGTCCGGCTGAAGGCGCGCGAGGCCGGTATCGACCTGCGCCAGGTCCAGGGCTCCGGCCCGGCCGGCCGGATCGGCCATGAGGACATCGACGCCTTCATCCAGCGCGGCCCCGAGGCTCCGGCCAAGGGCGGGCTCGTCGCGAAGACGGGGATCACTGACGTCAAGGTCGTCGGCCTGCGCCGCCGCATCGCCGAGAAGATGGCGCTGTCGAAGTCGCGCATCCCGCACATCACCATCGTCGAAGAGGTCGATGTCTCCGCCCTCGAAGACCTGCGCGCCGCGCTCAACAAGAAACCGACCGCGGAACGCCCGAAGCTGACGATACTGCCCTTCCTGATGCGGGCGATGGTCAAGGCGCTCGGCGAGCAGCCCAATCTCAACGCGCTCTATGACGACGAGGCCGGCATCGTCCACCAGCACGCCGGCATCGATATCGGCATCGCCACGCAGGCTCCGTCAGGCCTGATGGTACCGGTGGTCAAGCATGCCGAGGCGCGCGATCTCTGGGGCTGCGCCATCGAGCTCTCGCGCCTGGCAGAGCGGGCTCGCGACGGCTCGGCGACGCGCGACGAGCTCACCGGCTCGACCATCACCATCACCTCGCTCGGCGCGCTCGGCGGCATCGCCACCACCCCGGTGATCAACCATCCGGAGGTCGCGATCGTCGGCGTCAACAAGATGATGATCCGGCCGGTCTGGGACGGCACCACCTTCGTGCCGCGCAAGATGATGAACCTCTCCTCCAGCTTCGACCACCGCGTCATCGACGGCTGGGACGCGGCGGTCTTCGTGCAGCGGCTGAAAGAGCTGCTGGAGACCCCGGCGACGCTGTTCGTGGACATGTGAGCGGCGGGAGCGAGCCATGACCGACATCACCTGCAAGCTCCTCGTCATCGGCGCCGGCCCGGGCGGCTATGTCTGCGCCATCCGCGCCGGCCAGCTCGGCATCGACACCGTCATCGTCGAGAGCACCAAGCTTGGCGGCACCTGCCTCAACATCGGCTGCATCCCCTCCAAGGCGATGATCCATGTCGCCGAGGAGTTCGAGAAGGCCGCCCATGCCGCCGCCGGCAAGACGCCCTTCGGCCTGACCGCGGCCGAACCCAAGCTCGACCTGAAGCAGGCCGTGGCCTGGAAGGACGGCATCGTCCAGCGCCTCAACAACGGCGTCGCCGGCCTGCTGCGCAAGGCCAAGGTCAAGATCGTCCATGGCCAGGCCCGCTTCCGCGACGGCAAGACCGTGGCGGTCGAGACCGAGACCGGCCCGAAGACCATCACGGCCGAGACGATCGTGATCGCAACCGGCTCGGTTCCGGTCGAGCTGTCCTTCCTGCCCTTCGGCGGCAACGTCATCTCCTCGACCGGCGCGCTGGCGCTGACCGAACTGCCGAAGCGCCTCGTCGTGGTCGGCGGCGGCTATATCGGGCTCGAGCTCGGCACCGCCTTCGCCAAGCTCGGCAGCAAGGTCACCGTCGTCGAGGCGCAGGAGAAGATCCTGCCGCTCTACGATGCCGAACTGACCGCGCCGGTCGCCAAGAACCTCTCAGGCCTCGGCGTCGAGGTCCTGCTCGGGGCCAAGGCGCTCGGCCAGACCGCCAAAGGCGACGGCCTGCGCATCGAGACCGCCGAGGGCAAGGAGCGTGAGCTGCCGGCCGACAAGATCCTGGTCACGGTCGGCCGCACTCCCGCGACAGCCAAGCTCGGCCTCGACGAGCTGGTGCTCGACATGGACGGCCGCTTCATCCGCATCGGCGAGCGCTGCGAGACCTCGATGCGCGGCATCTACGCCATCGGCGACGTCACCGGCGAGCCGATGCTGGCTCATCGCGCCATGGCGCAGGGCGAGATGGTCGCCGAGATCGTCGCCGGCGAGCCGCGCATCTGGGACAAGGCCTGCATCCCGGCGATCTGCTTCACCGATCCGGAGATCGTCTCGGCAGGCCTGTCGCCGGCTGAGGCCAAGGCCACCGGCTTCGAGACCAAGATCGGGCTCTTTCCCTTCCAGGCGAATGGCCGTGCCATGACCCGCCATGGCGAGGCCGGCTTCGTCCGCATCGTCGCACGGGCCGACAACCACCTTGTCCTCGGCATCCAGGCGGTCGGACAGGGTGTCTCGGAGCTGTCCGCCGCCTTCGGCCTCGCCATCGAGATGGGGGCGAGGCTCGAAGATGTCGCCGGCACGATCCACGCCCATCCGACGCTCGGCGAGGCGTTCCAGGAATCGGCGCTGAAGGCGCTGGGCCACGCCTTACACATCTGAGCCTTGCACATCTGAGGCGAACGCAGGCCGGGGTTCAACCCGGCGAGGGTTGACGCAGGAGCGCAGGCCGCTTCGACTGGCAGGACGGGTCAGGATGGACCCGCCCTGACTGCCGGAGCTTTCTGCCGTGACCGAACCCTGCGATCTCGATGCCGTCACCGCCCGCCGCCTGATCGGCGAGAAGAAGCTTTCGGCCAGCGAGCTGCTCGAAAGCTGCCTCGCCCAGATCGATGCGGTCGACCCCGCCGTCAACGCCATGGTGGCGCGCGACGACGAGCGCGCCCGTGCCACGGCGAAGGCGGCCGACGCCGCTACCATGCGCGGCGACGCGCTGCCGGCGCTGCACGGCCTGCCGATCGGCATCAAGGACCTGGAAGACGTCGCCGGCCTGCGCACCACCTATGGCAGCCCGCTCTTCGCCAACCATGTCCCGGACAAGGACCAGGGCATCGTCGCCTCCGTGCGCAGGGCCGGCGCCGTCATCGTCGGCAAGACCAACACGCCCGAATGGGGCGCCGGCGCCAATACCCGCAACGCCGTCTACGGCGTCACCGGCAACCCGTTCGATCCCTCGCGCTCGGCCGCAGGCTCCTCCGGCGGCTCGGGCGTCGTACTCGCGACCAATATGGTGCCGATCGCGACCGGCTCGGACACCGGCGGCTCCTTGCGCAATCCCGCTGCCTTCAACGGCATCGTCGGCTTCCGCCCGACGCCGGGGCTGGTGCCGAGCGACAAGCGCCCGCTCGGCTGGAACCCGCTCTCAGTGCTCGGCCCGATGGCACGCACCGTGCCGGATCTCTGCCTGCTGCTCTCGACGATGGTCAGCGATGACGGCGTCGACCCGCTGGCGACGACGATTCATGGCAGGCAGGTCAGGCGCGCGGAAGACTTCGCCCGCCCGGACCATTGCGACCTCGCCTCGCTCAAGGTCGCGATCACCCCGGATTTCGGTTTCGCGCCGACCGAGAAGCACATCCGCGAGGTCTTCGCCGACAAGGTCGGCCGCTTCAGCAAGGTCTTTGGCCGGGTGGACGAGGCGACGCCCGATTGCGCCGGCACCGATGAGAGCTTCGAGGTGCTGCGCGCCGTCTCCTTCCTCGCCAGCCATCACGACCGCGCGACCAAGACGCCCGACCAGGTCGGTCCCAATGTCCGCGCCAATGTCGAGGAAGGCCTGCGCTATGGCGCGCTCGACGTCACCCAGGCCCTGAAGCAGCAGACCGTGCTCTATCATGAGTGGCAGCGCTTCTTCGAAACCTACGACGTCATCCTCTCGCCCGCGATGACGCTGAGCCCGCGGCCCTGGTCCGAGCTCTACCCCGCCGAGATCGACGGCAAGCCGACGCGCACCTATTTCCACTGGCTCGCCATGGCTTATGCCGTGACCATCGTCGGCCATCCCGCGATCTCGCTGCCGGTCGGGCTCGATCGCAACGGCATGCCCTTCGGCCTGCAGATCGTCGGCCCGCGCGGCGGCGACGCCAAGGTGCTTGCGGTTGCCGCAGCGCTCGAGTCACTCTTGGCCGGCGATCCTCTGACGGCACGCCCCGTGCCGGATATCGCCAGGCTGAAGGCCGCGCCGAAGCTCGCGGACAGCCCGAATTTCCTCGGCTTCGACTAGGGCATTTTCGAGCGAAGTGGACACCGGTTCGCGTGAAGAAAATGCGATAAAACAAGAAGCTAGAGCCTTTCCGCGTTCCGAAGGAGCGCGGAAAGGCTCTGGTCGAGGCCAACCATTTTCGTCCTATCAAAAGCAGAAAAGAACAGGGTTCATCGGCAGTCGGATTCAATCATAAAAGGGGAGAGATCATATGAACCGTCGTCAGTTCCTGCAGGGCACGGCAGCCGCCGCCCTGTTCGCTCCAGCGCTCGCCCGCGAGGCAATGGCACAGGCGCCGAGCGCGACCGTGCTCAAGATGGCGCCGCAAGCCAACCTCACCTCGCTCGATCCGATCTGGACGACCGCGACCGTCACCAACAACCACGGCTACTACGTCTTCGACACGCTCTATGGCGGCGACCTCAATCTCAAGCCGCAACCGCAAATGGCGGAAGGTCACGAGATCTCGGCCGATGGCAAGGTCTGGAAGATCAAGCTGCGCGAGGGCCTCGCCTTCCATGACGGCCAGCCGGTCCGCCCGGCCGACTGCATCGAGAGCCTGAAACGCTGGTGCCAGCGCGATCCCTATGGCCAGCTCTTGATCAAGGCGGTCGAGGCCTGGGGCGCCCCGGACGAGCGCACCATCGAGATCAAGCTGACCCGGGCCTTCCCGATGATGCTCGACTGCATGGCTAAGGCCGACAACCCGCCCTTCATCATGCCGGAGCGTCTGGCCAAGACCGACGCGACCAAGCAGGTCACCGAGATGACCGGCTCCGGCCCTTACAAGTTCGTCGCCAGCGAGTACGTCTCCGGCAGCCGCGTCGTCTACGAGAAGAACGAGGCCTACAAGCCGCGCAGCGAGCCGCCAAGCCGCAATGCCGGCGGCAAGGTCGCCCATTTCAAGCGGATCGAATGGCCGATCCTGCCCGACCCCGCGACCGCCGCCGCTGCCCTGACCAAGGGCGAGATCGACTGGTGGGAGCGCCCACTCGCCGACCTGCAGCCCCTGCTCGCCAAGAGCCCGGACATCACTCGCGAGGTCATCGACAAGAACGGCCGCGGCTCGATCATGCGGCTGAACCATCTCCAGCCGCCCTTCAACAACCCGAAGGTCCGCGCCGCCGTCCGCCTCGGCGTCAATCAGGAAGACTATATGCGCGCGTCGCAGGGCGACGACACCACCGCCTGGCAGGTCTGCCGGAACCTGTGGTGGCGCGGCACGCCCTATTATACCGGCGAGCTCGAGGACCTGATGCCGCAGAGCCTCGACAAGGCCAAGGCGGCGCTGAAGGAGTCCGGCTACAACGGCGAGAAAGTCGTCATCATCAACCCGACCGACTTCCCCGATATCGGCCCGCTCGGCGACGTCACCTACGAGTTGCTGAAGGCGATGGGCATGAACGTCGAGATGGCCGCCAGCGACTGGGGCACGGTGATCCAGCGCCGCAACAGCCGCGAGCCGGTCGAGAAGGGCGGCTGGAGCATCTTCCACACCACCGGCGCAGCGGTCGGCTGGGGCAACCCCGCTTTGTCCAATCTCGTGCGCGGCCCCGGCGACAAGGGCTGGTTCGGCTGGTGGACCAACGCCAAGGCCGAGGAGATGGCCGAGGAATGGCTCTACGCGCCGGACGAGGCCAAGCAGAAGCAGGTCGCAGTCGCGCTCGGGCGCCTCGCGCTGGAGGAATGCGCCACCATCCCGCTCGGCCAGTTCGTGATCAAGACGGCCTATCGCAAGGGCCTGACCGGCATGCTGCCGGGCTCGGCGCCCTACCCATGGGGGCTGAAGCGGGGGTAGCGCTCCGCCGTCATTCTCGGGCGGTGCACAGCGCCGACCCGAGAATCTCAAGACGAGAAGACACCGGATTCAGAGATGCTCGGGTCAAGCCCGAGCATGACGCGTCTGCTACGACGCCGCCACCGCTGCCGACCAGGGCGAGGCGGCGTCGCTGATGCCCTCCTGCCCGTCCTGTCCGGTCCGCACCATGTTCGGGCAGGCGAAGTTGAGCGGCAGCACGCCGTGCTCGACCACCGTCAGTGGGCCGGCGGCCGCCAGCGCATCGAGCGTCCCTTCGGGCAAGCGTGCATCGGCGCTGGTGCCGTCGGGACCGGAGACATCGATGCGCGGCTGGTGCGAGGCATCGTCCAAGCTCATGCCGCTGTCGAGGGTGAAGGCCAGCATCTGGTAGACGCTGGCGAGGATGCGCCGCCCGCCCGAGGCGCCGGCGCCATAGCGCGGATAGCCGCCATCGGCAGGGGTCACCACCACCGGACACATATTGCACAAAGGGCGAGCGCCCGGCGCGATGGCATTGGCACTGCCCGGGCGCGGGTCGAACCACATCATGCCGTTGTTCATCAGCACGCCGGTGTCGGACAGGACGAGGCGGCTGCCCATCGACGAGAGCAAGGTCGTGGTCAGCGCGACGATGGTGCCCTCGCCGTCGACCACGGTGAGATGCGTGGTGCAGGTCTCGCCCGGCTCCTTCGCAGCTTGCGCCGCGCCTAAGCCTTCGAGCCGGCTGGCATAGGCTTCGCGCATCACCTGCGAGAGCCTGGCGAACCAGGCCGAGTCCGGCCCGCCCTCCGGCGGTGGACTTGCCGCCATGCCCTCGACCACCGCCTGCAGCGTCGGCGCCGCGGTCAAACCCCCGGCGGTGTGGATGCGGTGCGTGCCGCGCCAGTCGATCACTGGCGCCTCGCGCACGGTCGCTCGGCACTCGGCGAGATCCTGCGCATCGACCACGCCGCCAACTGCGGCGATGTCGGCCGCCAGCCTCTTCGCCAGGTCGCCGCGATAGAAATCGTCGAGCCCGGCTTTGGCGAGATGCTCAAGCGTCCCACCTAGGTTGCCGAGCGTCCGGAAGCCCGGCACGCCCTGATAGGGCGGCACCGGCGGCAACCCGCCCGGCAGATAAATGCGGGCGCTCTCCTCATAGAGCCTGAGCACCGAGGCCGAGGAGGCGATCTTCAGCGTCGTGTACCAGTCCTGGGCCAGACCGCGCTTCGCCAATGCGATCGCGGGCTGAAGCAGCTCGGATACCGGCATGCTCGTCCCGAACGTCTCCTTCAGCCGGGCGTAGCCAGCGACAGAAGACGGGATGCAGAAAGACAGTGGTCCGTGGATGTTGCGGTCGCCTTCCACCTCTGGCCAGGCGAACAGGTCGAACTTCATCGCTCCGGTCAGCGGGTAATCAGCCGGATCGGCGCGGCGCGGCGCGACAGGGCCGAAATCGACGACTTGGGCTTTGCTTTCGCCGGCCTTGAGCACGACGCCGAAGCCGATACCGCCAAGGCCGCTGTTCCAGGGCTCGACAGCCGCCAGCGCGAAAGCGGTTGCGACGGCAGCGTCGGCGGCGTTGCCGCCGGCTTCGAGGATCGCCGCCCCGGCTGCCGCTGCCTCATGGTTCTGCGAGACGACGACGCCCTTGCGTCCGCGCGCCGAAGGCTTGGTCAGACTCCAGTTCTGGGTGCGGTAGGCACGATGCGGCGCGGCATTAGGCATGGCGGTCCCGGTCGACAATGGCAGTGGCAGGCATCGTGGCATGCATGTCCGGAAAGGTCATCGGCCGGTGATGCGGAGCCGCTCCGCGCCGCGCGTCGATCCTGCCAAAGCCCCGCTGGATCGACCGGGCCGTTCCGTGCGAGATTTGCTGCTCCTTCTCTATCGTCTGGAGGGGGAAATCCGGGTGGCGCGCCGATGGCAGTCGGCGCGCCACCTATCGTTCGCGCCTACTTCGCCGGCGCGACCTTGCCGGGCAGGCTGAGATTGCCCGAGGCGACCTTGAAGACATTGGCAACGCAGAGCAGTGGCGCGTGCAGGTTGGCGTTGACCCGCAGGCCCGCTGTGACGCCGTCGAAGGAGGCTCCCTTCAGCGCGCCGAGCTTGTCGAGCGGAACGTGGACCTCGACCGTGCTGCCGGCAAGCGCGGTCTTGTAGGCGGGGCTGTCGATCAAGAGCGGCACGCCGGGCCAGGTCTCCGGTACACGCGGCTTCACCCCATCGGGAATGTCGCGGACTTTCAGCCCGCCGCCACAGGCCTTGTCCTCGACCAGCACGACCCAATGCGGGTGCCAGACGTCGCGGTTCTTCGCACCCTTGGCGCCATCGTCGAAATCGGGGTGGAAGGTGACGGCGAGCGCGACGATGCCCTGGCCCTTGTCGAAGCCGACCTCGGCGCTGTCGAGCGAGGTCGGCCACACATAGGCATAGACCTCGGAGCCGGCGAAGTTCCCGGTCGCGGCCGGCTTGGCCACTCCCGCATCGCCACGCAAGCGACTACGGAAAACGGCGTGGCCATGATCGGTGGTGATCGTCGTCTCGACGATGTCGAACGAGGCCTGCATCGCGGCATTGCTGGCGCTCTTGATCTCATGTGCCCCGGCCGCGCCGATCAGGCCGAGCGCAGCCGTTCCGGCGAGGCCGATGCCCCGCAGCCCAAAACTCTTCATGGTGTTTGATCCTTCCTGCCTAGCGGTTCGTCTGGAGGGGTGCGGAAGCCCTTATGAAAGCCCGCCAGGTGGCAGCCTGGGCGGATGGCTCCGCAGTTTCATGCTCGCCGCAATCGAGTCGGAGATGCCGAGTCCCGAAAGCGGCGTTCACGAAGGCGCAATGATGTGGCGCATCTGCGCCGGGATGGGCATTGGGCCGGAAATGGCGGCAGGTCACGCAGGTCCGCTGCTCCGGCAGCGCGCCGGCGAGTTGCAGCGAGCGAATCAGCTTGACGACTAGCAGCAGCAGATCGGCTTGCTCGGCAGCGGACAGGCCGGCAAGCGCCGTATCCGTCGCCATCGTCGAGAGCCCGATCGCCTTGACCGCGTCGCGCCCGGCCTGCGTCACCGTCACCGCGACGGCCCGCGCATCGCTGGCGTCGGGTTCCTTGGCGACCAGGCCCTTGCGCTCCAGCGCCGCGATCGAATCCGTCGCCGTCGGCTGCGTCACACCGAGATGCTCGGCGATCGCCTTGACCCGCATTCCCGCCTTGCCGCGACCCGCCAGGAATGAGAGGACATGGGCCTGGGTCGGGTTGAGCCCGACCACATTGGCCGCCGACCACTGATCAGCCTTCAGGACGCTCGCCAGCCGCTCCAGCCCGTCCCGGAGACGGCGCGGCAGGGGCTCGGAACTGGCATCGAAGAACGACATCTTTTTTTAATAGGATTCCTATGTAAAATCGTCAAGCCGGTTGATAGCCCGCCCGCTCTCAGCCGACAGATTGCTCTAATGCGCCTGGCGATCCTCGCCCGGCAGGTGCACCATCGCCTTGATTGGCAGATGGTCGGACGCCAGCCGCGACAAGTCGGTATCGTGCAGGTCGACCTGCGTGATGGTCTCGGCCGGATAGGCGACGATACGGTCGAGTGCCCAGATCGGGAAGCGTGAGGGGAAGCTCGGGATCGCCGCCTGCAACGGCCCGAATTTCGGCGCCAGCCCGTGCAGGCTCGATTTCTTGCCGATCCGCCACTCGTTCAGATCTCCCATCAGGAAGATCGGGCGCCCGTCCGTCGGCCTCGAGGCGGCGATCAGCGTCTCGACCTGGCGCGAGCGTGAATGGCGTAAAAGGCCGAGATGCGCGGCGACCACACGGATCGGCGCGCCGCTGACGGTGAGGTCGGCGATCAGCGCTCCGCGCGGCTCGACACCGGGCAGCACGAGCTGTCGAGTCGCGGTGACCGCGCCGTCGCGGAAGAGCACGACATTGCCATGCCAGCCATGGCCCTGCCAGGCGCTCTGCACCGGCACCGGCTTCAGGCCGGTCCTGCGCTCGAGCCGGGCGAGATCGAGCAGCCCGGCGCGCTCGCCGAAGCGCTGGTCGGCCTCCTGCAGTGCGACGACATCGGCGTCGATCTGCCGGATCACCTCGATGATCCGATTCGGATCGAAGCGGCGATCACGCCCCACCGCCTTGTGGATGTTGTAGGAGGCGATCCTGAGCTCGGTGGCTGGCGGCGCGCTGGCAGGCGCCTGCTGCGCAGCAGTCTCGCGCGTCCAGCTCGACATCTGCGGCGGCCGCAGCACCCTGATCCGGCGCAGGCCGCGCCCTTCGAACTCTAGCATCCGGCCGGCATCTCCAATCGCTCGCCCCAGCTCGTTAGCAAGAGCCCTGCCATGATCAATCCCTGACGCACGCTACGGTTCGATCGGCCCGGGGCGAACGACCCGCTCGAATCAGCGTTAGCGGAAAAATTCGGCTGATACAGCCTGTCTGATGCCACGTCTCGACCTGTTGATCGCCTACGCGGCGGGACCGCACCACGACCAAGCTGTGTCCTTGTTCCGGCTCGCCCGCTGCGCGAGCCACTATGCTGCGGGCATGGTGTCGGCGGCGGCTGACGGGCCAGCGTCCCCTGCCGCCGGATTGCGCACAAGGCGCGGCGCAATTGCATCGAGGAGAGGCAGCGCAGCCGCGCCGAGCGCCGCCGTGAGCTGACCGGTCGTGCCACGCTGGAGACGTGGGATGGCGCGACCGTCGCGCCTGGCGACGGAAATCGGCAACGGTTCGGCCGCCGCGATCAGGGCGTCGATGACGCTATCCGGCAGCGCCCCTCCCAGGATGATCGTCTCCGGGTCGAACAGGTTCTCCAGCATGGCGAGCACCGGCGCGAGCAACGGCCCGACCTGGGCGATCCAGCCGAGCACCGCCGGATGCCCGCCGGCATGGAGCCTGGCAATGCTGGCCGCATCGACTTGGGCGATGCCCGCGCCACGCAGCGTCTCCTGCAGGGCTGACGGCGAGACATAGCGCTCGAGGCAGCCTTGACGGCCGCAGACGCAAGGCAGGCCCTCCGGCACCGCCGGAACATGGCCGATCTCGCCGGCATTGCCGAAGGCGCCGCGATAGGGCTCGCCGCCGAGCATAAGGCCGAGACCGAGACCAAGCCCGAAATAGATCAGGCAGAAATGGCGCAGGTTGCGACCGATGCCGTAGAGATGCTCGCCAACCGCCGCCGCCGTCGCATCGTTCTCGACCGTCACGGAGGTCCCAAGTGCCGCGCCCATCAGCGCCGTCACGTCGCGCCCGGTCCAGCCTGGCAGCGCCGTCGAGCCAACGGTGATCGTCCCCTCGAAATCGAACGGCCCGGGCATGACGACGCCGCAGCCGAGCAGGCGATCCGGTAGATCCTTCCCCGCCCGCGCTCGCCTGAGCTCGGCGGCCGCCAGCGCCTGCACAGCCTCGACCGTAAGATCCGGCAAGGGCACGACCCGCTGCGCCCTGACCTCGCCAGCGAGGTCGACCAGCACGGTGGTGATGTGGTCGGCAGCGATCTCCATGCCGGCCGTCACGCCGCCATCGGCGTTGAGCGCGAACTCGACCGGCGGCTGGCCGCGCGCCGTGCGCCGCCGCCCGAGCTCCATCAGGAAGCCCTCTTCGAGCAATTCGGCCACGATGTTCGAGACCGCCTGCGCGGTCAACCGCGTCAGATTGGCGATGTCGGAGCGGCCGAGCCGGCCATGCTGGCGCAGCGTCTCCAGCACGACGCGTCGGTTGTGGCGGCGCGCCCGCTCGGGATTGGCGCCGAGGGCGACGCTCTGCGCGGCTGGAGGCTTGCGGTGCGGCATCGTGGGTCGGCCCGTCCTGTGTGCACAAGCTGCGACGGTCATTAATCAAACTCAAGTGAATTAATCTATTGACAGTAGGCGAGCTGCGGGAAAGCATGCCTGCCGAACGTCCGGCAGCCGGGAGCGAGCATGCGGGCGGACGTCGCAACGAGACGGGGAGGAAGACCCATGCGCGGCTTTCGCGGATCAGTCCTGGGCATTGCCATGTCGATCGGCGCCATTGCCGGCGCCCGCGCCCAGGCGGTCGAGATCGAGTACTGGCAATATGTGTTCGACGCTCGCATCAAGGCAATGAACGAGCTGATCAAGCGCTTCGAGGCCGCCAATCCCGGCATCAAGGTCAAGCACACGACCTTCCCCTATGCCGACTACCAGACCAAGATCGCCGCGGCCGTTCCCGCCGGCCAGGGGCCGGACGTGGTCCAGCTCTATTATGGCTGGCTCGACAATTTCGTCGGCGCCAAATTCATCCAGCCGCTGCCGCGCGACGCCTTCCCGCACGATGTGATCGAGAAGGAGTTCTACCCGATCGTCCAGACGATGAAGCGCGACGGCGAGTATTACGGCCTGCCGACCGCGGTGCGCACGCTGGCGCTGTTCTACAACAAGAAGCTGTTCCAGGAGGCGGGGCTCGACCCGAACAAGCCGCCGCAGACGCTCGACGAGTATCTCGAAGCCGCCAAGAAGACGGTAAAGCGCGACGCCGCCGGCAATATGCTCTCGGCCGGCGCGGTGATCGACATGCCCGGTCAGGACCTGCACTGGTGGCGCGAGGTGCTGCTGCGCCAGATGGGCGGCAAGCCCTATTCCGACGACAACAAGACCATCGCCTATGACAGCGAGGCCGGCGCCAAGGCGCTGAACTGGTATGCCGACCTGCAGCGCGTCCACAAGGTTGGCCAGGCCGGCTTCATGGACGAGGGCCAGGCCGCCTTCCGCGCCGGACGTGCCGCGATGACGGTCGACGGCTCCTTCCGTCTCGGCGCCTTCGGCGGCATCAAGAACTTCGAATGGGGCGTGGCAGAGCTGCCGGCAAGCGCCGACGGCAAGCGCTCGAACTTCGCCAGCTACTGGGTCAACGCCATCACTGCCAAGCCGACCGGCGCCAAGCTCGAGGCGGCCAAGAAGTTCATGGCTTTCACCACCTCGCCGGAGGCGATGCAGGTCTGGCTCGACATGGTCGGCGAGCTCCCCGCCCGCAAGGCCGCGGCCGAGACCGAGAAGAACCTGAGCCACCCGATCTACGGCCCCTTCCTCAAGGCGCTGAACTATTCGCAGGCGACGGTCTTCGTCGACGAACTGGCGCAGCGCCAGGTCGGGCTCGACATGGCCAACCGGGTCTTCATCCAGAACCAGGACGCCAAGGCCTCGCTCGCCGAGGCGGCCAAGGCCGAGCAGGCGATCCTCGACCGCTTCTACAAGAAGTGATCACGGCTTCCTGAAGACCAGCACGGCAGGACGCGCCATGACCGCCAATACCGAAGCCGCCCGCTCCGGCGGGCGCCTCTGGCAGGGCCTCACCTTGCAGCAGAAGCAGGTGGTCTGGGCCTGGGGCTTCCTGGCCGTGCCGATCCTGTTCTACGGGCTGATCCGCTTCTACCCGACGGTCGAGGCTTTCATCATCTCGACCACGAACTGGAACCTGATGAGTTCGCCCGCCTTCGTCGGGCTGGCGAACTTCAAGCGATTGATGGCCGATCCGGTGTTCTGGCAGGTGTTCCGCAATACCTTCCTCTATCTGGTCATCGGCACACCGCTCAGCCTCGTGCTCGCCTTCACCATCGCCTACCATCTCGACCGCGTCCGCTTCATGCACGGCTTCATCCGGGCGCTCTACTTCCTGCCCTTCCTGACCACGGCGACGGCGATGGCCTGGGTCTGGCGCTGGTTCTACCAGCCAGTGCCGATCGGCCTGATCAACGACCTGCTCTCCTCCTTCGGCTTTGCCCAGCAGCCCTTCCTGCGCTCGACCGTGCAGGCGCTGCCGGCGGTGCTGGCTCCGGCGATCTGGGCCGGGCTCGGCTTCCAGGTGGTGATCTTCCTCGCCGGCCTGCGCGCCATCCCGACGACCTATTACGAGGCCGCCCGCATCGACGGCGTCTCCGATTTCGCCATCTTGAGGAAGATCACGCTGCCGCTGCTCAAGCCGACGATCATCTTCCTCGTCGTCTTCTCCTCGATCGGCTTCCTGCGCATCTTCGACCAGGTCTACAACATGACCAGCGGCGATCCTGGCGGCCCGCTCAATTCGACCAAGCCGCTGGTGCTGATGATCTATCAGACCGCCTTCTCGTCCTTCGACATGGGCTATGCGGCGGCACAGACGGTCGTGCTCTTCCTCGTCCTGCTCTGCGTCTCACTGCTGCAATTGCGCCTGCTGAGGGATCGCTGATGACCGGCTCGTCCCTCATGCACCGCTTCGCCCCGGGGCGCGTTATCGCCTGGCTGCTGCTGCTCGCCGGCGGCCTCCTGATGCTGACGCCGCTGCTCTTCATGTTCTCGACCTCGCTAAAGGACTCGGCCGACATTTACGATCTCCGGCTGATCCCCGCGGCGCCGACGCTCGACAACTACGTGACGGTGCTCTCGGACGGGCGCTTCCTGCGCTGGTTCTGGAACTCGCTGGCGATCGCGACGATCGTCACCCTGTCGAACGTCTTCTTCGACAGCCTGGTCGGCTACACCCTTGCCAAGTTCCAGTTCCGCGGCCGCTATCTCGTCTTCCTCGCGATCCTCTCGACCCTGATGATCCCGACCGAGATGCTGGTCATCCCCTGGTACGTCATGGCCAAGAACTTCGGCTGGCTCGACAGCTATTGGGGCATCATGTTCCCGGGCATGATGACGGCCTTCGGCACCTTCCTGATGAAGCAGTTCTTCGAGACGGTGCCGAACGACTTCCTCGAGGCGGCCCGCGTCGACGGGCTCAACGAGTTCACGATCTTCTGGCGCATCGCCCTGCCGCTGGTGACGCCGGCGCTGTCGGCACTGGCGATCTTCACCTTCCTCAGCAACTGGACCGCCTTCATCTGGCCGCTGATCGTCACCACCAGCAAGGAACTCTACACGCTCCCGGTCGGGCTCGCCTCCTTCGCGGTCGAATCGCAGATCCAGTGGGAGCTGATCATGACCGGCGCGGCGCTGGCGACGATCCCGACGCTCGCCGTCTTCCTGCTGCTCCAGCGCTATATCGTCCGCGGCGTCGTGCTCGCCGGGCTCAAGGGATAGTTGTCATGACCGCCCATACCGATCCGCGCACCAGCGACACATCCGTCTTCCCCGATCCGGTCTACAAGGAGACGGTGCTGCGCCCGCTCTTCGACGCGGTGAAGACGCATCATGTCGCGGGTTTCCGCGCCGTCGATCGCGCCCATCTCGTGATGCTGGCCGAGACCGGCATCCTCCCACGCGGCACAGCTGCCGAGATCGCCCGCGCCCTGATCGAGATCGAGCGCGAGATCGATCCGGCGGCGCTGACCTACACCGGCGAGGTCGAGGATTATTTCTTCCTGGTCGAGGCCGAGCTACGCAAGCGCCTGAAGCCCGACGACAATGGCCGCCTGCACACCGGCCGCTCGCGCAACGATATCGAGCACACCCTGTTCAAGCTGGCGCTGAAGCCGAGGCTCGACAAGCTCGCGACCCAGCTGCGCGCCCTGATCGCCGCCGCGCTGACGCTGGCCGAGCGCGAGAAGGACACGCTTATCGTCGCCTATACCCATGGCCAGCCGGCCCAGCCCTCGACGCTCGGCCATTACCTCTCGGCGGCGATCGAGGTGATGCTGCGCGACCATCAGCGCCTTGTGCAGGCGCGCGAGCTGCTCGACCTCTGCCCGCTGGGCGCCGCCGCGATCACCACCTCCGGCTTCCCGCTGGACCGCCATCGCACCGCCCATCTCCTCGGCTTCAAAGGCCCACTGCAGAACTCCTATGGCTGCATCGCCGCGGTCGACTACGTCACCGGCGTCTTCGGCGCGGTCGAGCTCGTCTTCCTGCATCTCGGCCGGCTGATCCAGGACCTGCAGTTCTGGACCGCCTTCGAGGTCGGCCAGGTCTATGTGCCCAACGCCTTCGTGCAGATCTCCTCGATCATGCCGCAGAAGCGCAATCCGGTGCCGATCGAGCATCTGCGCCATCTGGCGTCGCAGACAGTAAGCCGCGCGAGGCTTGTCCGGGATGTCGTCCACAACACGCCGTTCACCGACATGAACGACAGCGAGGGCGAGACGCAGGAAGCCGGCTACCAGACCTTCGAGAGCGGCGGACGCGTGCTCGAGCTGCTCGCGGCGCTGCTGCCGGCGCTCTCGGTCGACAGCCGCCGCGTCGCCGAGACGATCCGGCGCTCCTGCATCACCATCACCGAGCTCGCCGACACGCTGGTGCGCAAGGAAGGGCTGTCCTTCCGCGCCGCCCATGAGGTCGCCTCGGCGGTGGCGCGCGCCGTCGTCGCCCGTGACGGTGATCTGCCGCGCGATGGCTACGAGCCTTTCGCGGATGCCTTCCGCCACGCCGCCGGCCGTGAGCCAAACCTCAGCCGCGAGGACTTCGCCACCGCGGTCTCGCCGGAGAACTTCGTCGCCTTGCGCGAACGCTTCGGCGGCCCGGGGCCGACGGTCCTCGGCGAGGCCCTTGCCGGCTATCGCGCCGAACTCGCCGCGGCCGAGAATGCCACAGCCGCGATCGCCAAGCGCGAGGACACAGCCCGCCGCGAGCTCGACGCCGCCTTCACCGCCCTCGCAGGAGCCGCCTGATGGCCGGGATCGCGATCGAGAAACTGGTCAAGCGCTACGGCACGACTCAGGTCGTGCATGGCATCGACCTCGACATCAAGGACGGCGAGTTCGTCGTCTTCGTCGGCCCCTCCGGCTGCGGCAAGTCGACGACCCTGCGCATGATCGCCGGGCTCGAGGAGATCAACGACGGCACGATCGCGATCGGCGGCCGGACCGTGAACCGGCTCGAGCCGAAAGAGCGGAACATCGCCATGGTGTTCCAGAACTATGCGATCTACCCGCATATGAGCGTCGCCGAGAACATCGCCTTCGGCCTCTACACCTCCGGGCTCGACAAGGCCCAGAAGCGCAAGCGCGTCGAGGAGGTCGCCGAGGTGCTCGGCCTGACCAAGCTGCTGGAGCGCCGCCCCTCGGCGCTCTCCGGCGGCCAGCGCCAGCGCGTCGCCATCGGCCGCGCCATGGTGCGCGATCCCGCCGTCTTCCTGTTCGACGAGCCGCTCTCCAATCTCGACGCGCAATTGCGCGCGCAGATGCGGCTGGAGATCAAGCGGCTGCACCAGCGGCTCGGCACTACCATCGTCTTCGTCACCCACGACCAGGTCGAGGCGATGACGCTGGCCGACCGGATCGTGGTGATGCGCGACGGCCATATTCTCCAGGTCGGCGCCCCTATGGACCTTTACGAAAAGCCGGCCGACGTCTTCACCGCCCGCTTCATCGGCTCGCCGACAATGAACGTCGTGCCGGCAAAGGCGACGCCAGAGGCTGGCCGCAGCACGCTGCAGCTCGGTGAAACCCCACTCGCCTGGTCTGCAGCGCTCCCGACCGATGTCCTCGTCGGCGTCCGGCCACAGGAGCTACGCGTGCTGGACCAGGGCGAAAATGCCGACCTCATCCTCTCCGGAACGGTCGCGGTGGTCGAGCCCCTCGGACCGGAGACCTTCGTCCATGTCGAGGCTGAAGGCGGGCTGCTGCTCGCCTCTGCTTCGGCCAAGAACCCGCCTGCCGTCGGCAGCGCCGTCAGGCTCGGCGCTCCCGCTTCGGCGTTGCGGCTGTTCGACGCCAAGAGCGAGCGCGCCTTGTGACGTCCCGGCTACTTCGGCCGGACGGCCTGGTCCTGAGCACCGGCCGGCTCTATTGCGATCTCGTTTTCCGCGGGCTGGACGCGATGCCGCGCCTCGGCGAGGAGCGCTTCGCCGATGATATCGCGATTGTGCCAGGCGGCGGCGGCTTCATCACCGCGGCCCATCTCGTCGGGCTTGGCCGCGCCGCCGCCCTGCTGGCCCGCCTTGGCGAAGACCCGTTCTCGCAATCGCTCCTGCCCGCGCTCGAGGGCAGTGGTGTCGATCTCGCCTTTCTGGAGCGTGCCGTCGATGCCGGCCCGCAGCTCACCGTCGCCATGGTGCAGGATGACGAGCGCGCCTTCCTTTCCCGACGCGCCGGCTCCGCTCGTCCTGCGACGCTTCCCATCGCCCTCGGCGATGTCCGCGCCTGCCATCTTCATATCGCCGAATTCGCGACCCTGGCCGAGATCCCGCCTCTGGTGACCGACGCCAGGCATCATGGCCTGACCATCTCGCTCGATCCGAGCTGGGACGACACGCTGATCCGCTCGCCCGACCTCGTCGCGCGCTGCAACGGCGTCGATGTCTTCCTGCCGAATGCATCCGAAGCCCGCGCGATCGCGGCCTGTGACGATCTAGACGAGGCGGGCCGGCGGCTCGCCCAGCATTTTTCGCTGGTGGCTATCAAGGATGGCGGCGCCGGCGCCCGCCTCTACCAAGGCAATGAGCGCCTTACGCTTCCCGCCGCGCCGTGCCAGGCCGTGCTCGACACCACCGGCGCAGGTGACGCCTTCAACGCCGGCTTCCTCGCCGGCTGGCTCGCCGGGAGGATGCCCGAACGCGCCCTCGCCGAAGGCATCGCCTGTGGTACGCTCTCCGTCCAGAGTGTCGGCGGCGCCGGCCGCAGGCTGGACCCGCGCCAAGTCGCTCTCATCGCCGATCAATTGCTCGAAGGGCCCTTGCGCCGCCATGGCTGAAGCCCTGCTCACTTGCGAGGCGGCCGAAGCCGCCGCTGTCGCGCACCGCCAATTCACGGAGAATGGCGCGATCGTCGCCGATCTCGTCCAGCGCCTGCGCATCAAGCGGCCGGCCTTCGTCGCGACCTGCGCGCGGGGCTCCTCCGACCATGCCGCGACCTATGGCAAATACCTGATCGAGCGCGCGCTCGGCCTGCCCGTCGCCTCGTTGGGGCCGAGCCTCGCCTCGGTCTATGGCGGCGAGCTCGACCTCTCCCGCGCCGTCTTCATCGCCGCCTCACAATCCGGCCGCAGCCCCGATGCTTTGCTGCTGACCGAGGCGGCGAAGCGCGCCGGCGCCCTCGTCGTCGGCTTCGTGAACGACGAGGCCTCGCCGCTCGCCGGCATGGTCGACGTGCTCGTGCCGCTGTGGGCGGGACCCGAGCGCAGCGTCGCCGCGACCAAGAGCTTCCTCGCCACCTGCCTCGCCTTCCTGCATCTCACCGCGCAATGGGCCCGCGACGAAGCCCTGTCCGTCGCGCTGGCGCAGGCTCCCGAGGCGCTCGATGCCGCCGGGCACTGCGACTGGAGACCTACCCTCCTGTCCTGGCGCGAGGCACGCAGCCTCTATGTGATCGGCCGTGGCCTCTCCTTCGGCATCGCCCAGGAGATCGCGCTCAAGTTCAAGGAAACCTGCCGCATCCATGCCGAGGCCTTTAGCGCCGCCGAGGTGCTGCACGGGCCACTCGCCTTGGCCGGACCGGGCTTTCCGGCGCTGGCGCTCGATCCTGGCGACGAGGGCAGCGACAGCGTCCGTGCGGCCGCTACAACATTCAGAGGTCTCGGCGCCGATCTGCGTTATTCCGGCAGCGGCACCGGAGAAAGCCTGCCGCTCCCACACGACCTGCCTGCCGCTCTGCTCCCACTGACGCAGGCCCGCGCATTCTACGGAGCACTCGCCGCCCTCGCCGAGAGCCGTGGCCTCGATCCGGACCGCCCGCCCCACCTCTCCAAGGTGACGCGGACGGTCTGAGCCGGACTCATTTGCCGAGCACGAGGTTCGGCAGCCAGGTCGTCAGCGGCGGCCAGAGTGTGATCGCGACGAGCACGGCCAAGAGCGGCAGGAGCCAGGGCACGATCGCCCGCGACATCGCCTCGAAGCTGATCTTGGCGATCTTCGAGGTCACGAACAGCACGACGCCGACCGGTGGCGTGATCGTGCCGATCATCAAATTGAGCACGAAGATCAGGCCGAACTGGATCGGATCGATGCCGAACTGCGCCGCGGCCGGCGTCAGGATCGGGATCAGGATCAGCATCGCCGCCAGGGCTTCCATGAAGCAGCCGACGAAGAGCAGCAGCAGGTTGACGATCAGGAGGAAGATCAGCGGGTTGCCGGCGAGGTCGACCAGCATCGGCCCGACGGTCTGAGGAATGCGCGAGATCGACAGGCACCAGCCGAGCGCCGCCGCCGTCATCACCAGCGCCAGCACGACGCCGGTGGTCTCGACGGTCTGCACCACCAGCTCCGGCAAGTCGTTCAGCGAAAAGCTCTTGTAGACGAAGAGGCCGAGCACGATGGCATAGGCGGTCGCGACCGCCGCCGCTTCCGTCGGCGTGAAGATACCCGCCATCATCCCGCCGAACAGGATGACCGGGGTCATCAGCGCCCAATGCGCTTCCTTGTAGGCGATCCAGAGCTGGGCCGCACCGGGGAAGGGATGGCGCGGCAGGTCGCGCTTTTTGGCGACATAGACGACCATCGCCATCAGCGCGCCGGCCATCAGCAGGCCGGGGATGACGCCGGCGAGGAAGAGCCCACCGATCGAGACATCGGCGCTGACGCCATAGATCACCATCGGCAGCGAGGGCGGGATGATCGGGCCGATCGTGGCGGACGCCGCCGTGATCGCCGCCGCCGTCTCGGGATCGTAGCCCTCGTCCTGCATCGCCTTGATCTCGAGCGTGCCGACGCCGCCGGCATCGGCCACCGCCGAGCCCGACATGCCGGCGAAGATCACGCTGGCGAGAATGTTGGCGTGGCAGAGGCCGCCACGCAGCCAGCCGACGCAGGCCGTGGCGAAGGCGAAGATCCGGTCGGTGATCCCCGCCGAATTCATGATGTTGCCCATCAGGATGAAGAGCGGCGCCGCCAGAAGCGGGAAGGAGTTGGCGGATTGCGCGATCTTCTGCGGCACGATGCCGAGCGGGAAGGCGCCGAAATAGGCGAAGGCGATCGCCGCCAGCCCCATCGAGACGAAGAGCGGCACGCCGAGCAGCAGCGCGATGAACCAGACCGGCAGGATCTGCAGCATCAGGGTGCTCATAGCGGCTGCGTCCCCGGCTCGGCGGTTTCGATCTTGCGGCCGGCGAGCACGTCGCCGATCTCGGCGAGCGCCTGCAGGACCAGCGCGAGGCCGGCGAGCGGCATCACCACGTAAAGCGCCGCGCTCGATACCGGCAGCGCGATCGATTCGACATCCCAGGTCCGCTCGATCAACCCGAAGGAATAGCGGATCAGGATCGCGGCGAAGAGGATGATCGCGGCTTGCGTCACGACCTCCAGCAGGCGCCCGGCCGGCTTCGGCAGCAGGTCGGCGAAGACGGTAATGCGGATATGCGAGCGCCGCCTGGCAGCGATGATCCAGCCGACGAAGCCGGTCCAGACCAGAAGGTATTGCGCGAGTTCGTCGGTCCAGGCGAGCGGGGCGTTGAGCTGGCGCGAGAGGACGCCGAGCAGAACGGCGATCAGCAGGGCCAGCAGCAGGCCGACGGCCGCGGCGCGGACGAGGCGGTCGGAGAGTGCGACGAGGGATTTCACGGAACGACAGACCCCGATGTCAGATGTCCAAATGTTCGGGCAACACCGTCATGCTCGCCCTTGTGGCGAGCATCCACGTCTTGAACACAGCATTGGTGAAGGAAGACGTGGATGGTCGGGACAAGCCCGACCATGACGAGGAAAGGCGTTGGACGCCCTTGTCACAACGCCGCGAGCGCGTCCCAAGTGCCCTTGCCCCATTTGCTCTCGAACTGCTTCGGCAGGCTCGCCAGCACCGGCTTGCTGAAGCTTTCGAGGTCCGGCTCGGTGACGCTCATCCCGGCCGCTTTCAGCGTCGCGACGAGGCTGCCCTCCTGGCTCGCCAGCTCCGCATCCTGCCAGGCGACGCCATTGGCGATCGCCGCCTCCAGGATCGTCCGATCGGCGTCCTTCAGCCCCTTCCAGAAGTCCTGGTTGATCACGATCAGGCGCGGCGTGATGATATGGCCGGTCAGGATCAGGTGCTTTTGCACCTCCTGGAGCTTGGCGCTGTGGATCGTCGGCAACGGGTTCTCCTGGCCGTCGACCGCGCCCTGGCTCAGCGCCAGGTAGAGCTCGTTGAAATTGACCGGCGTCGCCTTGGCGCCCCAGGCCTCGACCATGGCGCGGAAGGTGTCCACCGGCGGCACCCGCAGCTTCAGGCCGGCGACATCCGCCGCGCTCTTCACCGCCTTCGAGCCGGTGGTGAGGTGGCGCTTGCCGTAATAGGTCACCGCCGCCATGCGCATGCCGCGCTTCTTGATCAGCTCCTCATTCATCTGGGTGAAGACCGGCGCCTTGGCGACCTTGGCCATATGCGCCGGGTCGCGCCAGAGATAGGGCGCCTCGACCACCGAGAGCTGCGGCAGGAAGGAGCCGAGCGCGGCGGCACCGTCCGTCGTCATGGTCAGCGCGCCAGAGGCGACCGATTCCATCATGTCCTTGCCGGAGCCGAGCTGGCCAGCCGGGAAGGACTGGATGTCGACGCGGCCCGAGGTCTTTTCCTTCACCTCCTTGGCGATGCGGTCGACCATCTGCACCTGCGGATGCGTGGTTGGCAGCATCTCGCCCCAGCGCATCACCGTCGCCTGCGCGCGCAACACGGTCGGCATCGCGATCATGGCGCCGCCGGCAGCCGAACCGGCGAGAAAGGCGCGTTTCGTCAGCTTCGTCATCGTCGTTCTCCTCCCTGAGCGGCCGGTTTTCCGGCTCGCTGTCCTGGCGCCTTGTCTCGATCGGCGCCTGATCGCTCGTCAGTAGCTCATCGCCCTCGTCCGGGCGTTGTTGATGTGCGCGCTCATCTCGGCGGCAGCCGCCTCCGGATCGCGCGACTCGATCGCAGTGATGATCTTGAGATGGTCCTGCATCACCGGGATCAGGATGTGGTTCTGGATCCGCGTCTCGTATTGCCGGATCAGCCTGATCTTCAGCCAGGTGACGCGGAAGGCCTGGCTGACGATGTCGTTGTCGAGATGGTCGATGATCATCTCGTGCATCAGCCGATCGACGTCCTCGGCGTCCTCGATCAACGTCTCGTCGCCACCGGCCTCGGCCCGGCGGATGATCGCCTCGTGCCGCTGGCGCTGCTCGGCGATCTCCTCGTCGGTCGCGGTCCGCGTATAGGCGGCCGTCGCCTCCTTCTCGAGGAAGAGGCGGAACTGGAAGGCGTTGCGGATCAGGTTGAGGTCGACATGAGCGACCTGCATGCCGCGCTGCGGCACGGTCTTGATCAGCCCCTCCGCCTCCAGCCGCGGGATCAATTCGCGGATCGCCCCGAGCGGATAACCCGTCATGGCGACGAGCTCGCGCTGGGTGACGAACTGGCCCGGACGGATTTCGCGCGCGAGCAGCCGCTCGGTGAAGCTGGCATAGGCCCGCTCCCTGAGCTTCAGCGGTTCGCCGTCGCGGTCCGGATCGGGCTGGCTCATCACATCCTCCTTCAGGCGGCCTTGGCGCGGGTAATCCGGTCGAAGGCGGCGCAGAGCGCCTTGCGCTGGCCCTCGTCGAGCGCGGTCAGCGGCGCCCGCATCGGGCCATAGCCGTCATCGCCATGGAGATGGCCGACCAGCGCCTTGACCGCCGGCAGCACCGGATAGGAGCAGATCTCGTCGACCAACTCGTTCACCGTGGCGTTCTCGGCGCCCTCATAGACGATCGGACGCAGCAGATGCGGCACGAGGTTGGCGACACCGCAGATCGAGCCTTGCGCACCATTGCGTACGGCGCGGCCGAGCAGGCGCTCGTCGCCGACCAGGATGGCGAGCTCGCCATGCGCCTTCAGGAAGGCCTCGGTCGTCGGGTAGTCGCAGGAGGAATCCTTGACGCCGGTGACGACGCCCGGGAAAGCCTTCTTCAGTCGCTCGACCAGCCCGACCGAGATGTCGACCGCCGTCACCGAGGGGATGTGGTAGAGGATGGTGTTGCGGGCGGAAGGCCCGAGCTTCTCGAAGAATTGCGAGAACCAGGCATAGAGCCCCTCGTCGCCGACGCCCTTGAAGTAGAAGGGCGGCGCGACCAGCAGGCCCTTCGCTCCGACGTTCAGCGCCGTCTGCGCCTGGTCGACCGCCTCGTGCAGCGAGGCGGCGGCGACGCCGGCATAGATCTGCGTCGCCGGATCGATGCCGGCGCCGACGAGCGCCCCGAGCATCGCCGTGCGGGCCGGAGCACCTAGCGCTGCACCTTCCCCAGTCGTGCCGAACAGCGTGACCGAGTCGCAGCCATTGGCGAGAACGTGCTTGGCGTGGTGGACGAGCCGCGGCAGGTCGACGGCGCCGCCTTCCCGCATCGGCGTGGTGATGGCGCAGGAGAGGCCGAAGCGGTTGGGATTCAGAGCCATTGCGAAGCGTCTTTCCGTGAAGTGATCGATTAAGGCGTTGAAGAGGTCCGGCACGCAGCAAGGCCGATGCCAATGAAATCAGCCATCCTTGAGCCCTCCGGCGGAAAGGCCGGCGACGATCTCGCGCTGGGCGAGAACGGTCAGCAGCAGGACGGGCAAGGTGACGAGCAGGGCGGCCGCGGCGAGCGGCCCCCAGGAGATCTGCTCGAAGGTCAGCGAGTTGTAGACGGCCGACGGCAGCGTCCGGCTCGCCTTGCCGCCCAGCACCACCGAGAAGATGAAGTTGTTCCAGGAGAAGATGAAGGCGAGGATGCCGCCAACGACGATGCCCGGCCGGGCGAGCGGCAGCGCGACATGGCGAAAGGCCTGCCAGGTCGTGGCGCCGTCGATGCGCGCGGCGTCCTCGAGCTCCATCGGCACGTTCTCGAAATACCCGATCATGATCCAGACGATGATCGGGATGGTGATGACGAGATGGGTGATCACCAGCGCCGTGATCGTGCCGACCAACCCGGTGATCTGGAACAGCAGGAAGAGCGGGATCAGATAGGACAGCGCCGGCGTCATCCGCGCGACCAGGATCAGGATCGCGAACTTATGCGCCTTGCCGCGGGCGATGCCGTAGCCGGCCGGCACGCCGACGCCAAGGCCGATCAGCACCGCCCCGCCCGTCACCAGGATCGAGTTCCAGAGATAGAGCGCGAAATTGTTCTTGGCGAAGACGTCGACATAGTTCGCCAGGGTCGGCGGGCTCGGGATGAACACCGGCGGGAAGGCGGTGTTGTCGAGCTCATTCTTGAACGAGAGCGAGATCATCCAGAGGAAGACCAGCACCGCCGGCGAGACCAGCACGAAGACCGAGGCGTAGAAGCCGAGCTTGGTGGCGAGGCGCTTCATCACGCGTTCCACTTCGACTTCTGGCGCGCATAGAGCAGCAGCAGCGACAGCATGATGATGATGACGAAGAAGATCACCACAACGGCGGAGGCGTAGCCGATCTTGTAGAACTGGAAGGCCTGCAGATAGAGGAAGATGTTGAGCGTCTCGGACGCCGTGCCCGGCCCGCCCTGGGTGATTACGAAGATCGTGTCGAAGGCTTTCAGCGCATCGATGGTGCGGATCACGATCGCGACCATGATGAACGGCCAGACCAGCGGCAGCGTGATGTGGCGGAACATGTGCCAGGCATTGGCGCCGTCGATCAGCGCGGATTCATAGGGTTCGCGCGGCAGGCCGGCGAGGCCACCGAGCACGATCAGCATGACCAGCGGCGTCCAGTGCCAGACCTCGACCAGGATCAGCGTCGGGATCACGGTGTTCGGCGAATAGACCCAGGCCTGCGGGCCGATGCCGACCAGCGAGAGCAGGTAGTTCAGCACGCCGAGCTGGGGATGGAACATCATCGTCCAGACCAGCGCGACCGCGACCGGCGTCGCCATCATCGGCATGACGAAGATCGTGCGCAACAGGCCGCGGAACGGGAACTCGCGATGGAAGACGAGCGCCGCAGCCGTACCGAACAAGATCGGCAACACGACGGCGAGCACGGTGAAGTAGAAGGTGTGCCCCATCGATTCGATGAAGCGCGCATCGCGGAAGAGCTCGGCGAAGTTCTGCAAACCGACGAATTCCGGCCCGCCGCCGATCTTCCAGTCCTGGCTCGACATGTAGAGCGTGAACAGCCAGGGGAAGACGATCACGCCGGCGACGATCAGCACCGCCGGCAGGGAGAACAGCCAATAGCGTGGCGTGAAATCTCGCGAATCCGCTGCAGGGACTTGCGCGGGGCTTACGAGGCTGGGGGCTGGGAGGGTGGTACTGGTCATTATCTGCTCTGGAAACTCACACCGTCATGCTCGCCCTTGTGGCGAGCATCCACGTCTTGAACACCGCCCTGCCGCAGGAAGACGTGGATGGTCGGGACAAGCCCGACCATGACGCTTCTCGTGGCTAGCCGGTCAGCCTCAACCCTGCTCGCTCTTGACCAGCACCGGCGCGAAGGCTTCCGTCGCCTTCTTCAGCTCGGCCGCGACATCGGCGCCGCCGATCGCATTGGTCAGCGCTACCCCGAACACGTCGCGGAACTCGGTGACCGGGACGATCTGCGGCAGCGCGGCGCGGGCGATCTTGGCCGAGTTCAGCAGGCAGTCGAAATACTGCTTGCCGAACTTCGACGCCTCGATCGTCGCCGTGTCGAGATAGGCCGAGGAGCGGGCCGGCGCGCCGGCGCCGGCCTTCAGCATGGCGAGCTGCTGCGCCTTGTTGGTCATGAACTGGATATAGAGCCAGGCCGCCTCCTTCTTCGAGGAGCCGCGCGAAATGCCGATGCCGTCGCCGAACATGCCGGCATGATGCGCTTTTGGCCCGGGCGGGGTGACGCCGTAGCCGACCTTGCCGACGATGCGCGACTTGCTGGGATCCTCGAGCGGGGTCGCAAAGCCGATACCGTCGAGCCACATCGCGGCGCGGCCCTGCATGAAGGTGGTCTGGCACTCGTTCCAGTTGAAGCCGACCTGCCCGACCGGGCCGGTATCCTTGTTGAGCTTCTTGTAGAGCTCGCCGGCCCAGATTGCCTCCGGCGTGTCGGTGAGCAGCTTGCCCTCGGCCGAGGTCGTCTCGATGCCCTGTCCAAGCACCAGGCAGGCCCAGACCGGGACATTGGCGTTCTTCAGGCCACGCGAGACGAAGCCGGCGACACCCTTGGCGGGATCGTGCAGCTTGGCGGCAGCGACCGCCATCTCGTCCATGGTCTTGGGATAGGCCACGCCCTTCGCGTCGAAGAGCTCCTTGTTGTAATAGACCATCCAGTAATCGACGAAGAAGGGCAGCGTATCGAGCGCCCCGTCGCTCTGACGGGCATAGGCCACAGCGCCTGCGCCGAAATCCTCGAAGTTGAAGTCCGGCGAGGTCAGCGAGGCATCCTTGATCATGGGCGTCAGGTCTGCGAACCACTTGCCCTTGGCGGCCATGCGCTTTTGCACATGCAGCGAGATGCCGCTGACGTCGAAGCTTGGCTTGCCGGAGGCGAACTCGATCACCGCCTTCTGGCGCTGTTGCTGCTCCGGCACCTGCTCAGCCGAAACCTTGATGCCGGTGAGCTCGGTGAACTCCTTCTCCGCGGCCTGGAACAGGTCCGAGCGCGGGTTCTTGACCAGCAATACGTCGATCGACTGGCCGGAGAAGCGCTTCCAGTTGAAGGCAGCCTGGGCCCGCGCCTCGCGCAACACCAGCGGCGAGGCGATGGCGCCGGTCGCGCCGAGCGCGGCAGCGCCGCGCAGCAGGCCACGCCGTGTCGGCTTCAAGATCTCGGTCATGGATGTCCTCCCGTGGACTGGTGCGCGGCCGTTGCGGGCCGTCTTGATGCTGTTCCGGCGAGCTGGTTCGTCATCGCCCCTCGCCCACCGGAATGGTGCGCACGCTAGTCCGGAACGAAGGCGGTTGCAAGCTGACATGTTGGCGTGCACATAGTGATGCAACACGACCAAGCACCCGGCTTCCAATGACGACTTCCACGCTTCCCGTTCGACCGCTCGGCCGCTCCGGCCTCGAGGTCACGACGCTCGGCTTCGGCAGTGCGCCGCTCGGCGATCTCTATGCCCGTCTCGACGAGGCGGGGGCGATCGCCACGGTCGAGGCTGCGCTGGTGGCCGGCATCAACCTGATCGATACCTCGCCGCTCTATGGCCACGGCCTCTCCGAGCACCGGATCGGCGCCGCCCTGCGGCGCTCGGGGCGCAAGGACGTGGCGATCTCGACCAAGGTCGGCCGCGTCGCCGAGCCTTTCGCCGGGCGCGGCAACGGTTCCGGCTATCTCGGCGGCCTGCCGCACGGGCTGCGCTTCGACTATTCCTATGACGGCGCCATGCGCTCGCTCGAGCAATCGGCGCTGCGCCTCGGCGTCGACCGCATCGACGTCGTGCTGATCCACGACGTCGACGTCTGGACCCACGGCAAGGACGCGATCGAGGAGCGTTTCGCCGAAGCGATGAACGGCGCCTATCGTGCCCTCGACAAGCTGCGTGCCGCCGGCACGGTCAAGGCAATCGGCGTCGGCGTCAACGAGGCCGAGATGTGCGAGCGCTTCGCCCGCGCCGGCGATTTCGACACCATGCTGCTCGCCGGACGCTACTCCCTGCTGGAGCAGCCCGGGCTCGCCTCCTTCATGCCGCTGGCGCAGAAGAAGGGCATTGGCCTGATGCTGGGCGGCGTCTTCAATTCCGGTATACTCGCCACCGGCCCGGTCAGCGGCGCCAAGTATAACTATCAGCCGGCCCCGCCCCATATCCTTGCCCGCGTCGCGGCGATCGAGGCGGTCTGCGCCCGCCATGGCGTGCCGCTGCGCCGTGCCGCCCTGCAGTTCCCCCTCGGCCATCCGGCTGTCGCGAGCCTTGTCATGGGCGCGGTCAAGCCGGAGGAGGTCACCGATCAGGTCATCGAGCTGTCCGCCCCGGTTCCGGCTGCTCTCTGGACAGAGCTGAAGGCCGAGGGCCTGCTCGGCGCCGATGTCCCGATCCCGGAATGACGCCATGCGCATCGACGCCCATCAGCACTTCTGGAGCCTCACCCGCAGCGATTATGGCTGGCTGACGCCGGCGCTCGGAACGATCTATCGCGATTTCGGTCCTGCCGACCTCGCACCGCTCCTTGCCGCGCAAGGCATCGACCGCACCATCCTGGTCCAGGCGGCCCCGACTGAGGCCGAGACCGCCTACCTGCTCGACATCGCGGCGAAGACGCCCTTCGTCGCCGGCGTCGTCGGCTGGACCGATTTCGATGCGCCAGATGCGACGGAACGCGTCGCCGCTTTGGCCGGCAATCCACTGCTCGTCGGCCTGCGGCCGATGGTCCAGGACATCCTCGACGACAACTGGCTGGCGCGCCCAGCACTGGCACCAGCCTTCGAAGCGATGATCGCTCATGGCCTCGTCTTCGACGCGCTGCTGAAGCCGCGCCATATCGCGCCGATGCTCACGGTGCTGGAGCGGCACCCGGACCTCGCCTGCGTCATTGACCACGGCGCCAAGCCCGACCTCGTCGCCGGCGATCTCGCCGCCTGGCGCGACGGCATGACAGCGCTCGCAAAGCACCCCGGCCTTACCTGCAAGCTTTCCGGGCTCGTCACCGAGGCCGGCCCGGACTGGACGCTGGAGACGCTCCGGCCAGTCGTCGATCATCTCCTCACGACCTTCGAGCCGGAGCGATTGATCTTCGGCAGCGACTGGCCGGTGGTGACGCTGCGCGCATCCTATGCTCAATGGGTCGAGGCGGCCGAAACGCTCCTCGCCAGCCTCGCTGAAGTGCAGCGCACTGCCGTCTTCGGCGGCAATGCCGAAAAACTCTACCTCTCGCAGCGCGGGCGCAGGTGACATGCTGAAGAACGTCGACCCGGTCCTCTCCGCCGATCTGCTCTGGGTACTGGCCGCCATGGGCCATGGCGATGATCTCGCCCTCGTCGACGCCAACCACCCGGCCGAGACGATCGCGCGCGGCACGACGAGCGGCCGGCTGGTGCGCTTGCCGGGCCTCTCCATGACCCGGGCGACGCGCGCCATCCTCTCGGTGCTGCCCATCGATGATTTCGAGCCACAGCCGGCAAGGCGCATGCAGGTCGTCGGCGACGCCGGCGCGATCCCGGAAGTGCAGACGCAGGTGCAGGCGGAGCTCGACCGGGCGCTCGGGCGCTCGGAGCCGTTCGCCGGCATCGAGCGCTTCGCCTTCTACGAGGCGGCAAAGCAGGCCTTCGCGGTGGTGCAGGTCGGCGATCCCCGCCCCTATGGCTGCTTCCTGTTCCGCAAGGGCGTGATCGCCGGCGAGCCCGGCTGAGCGGTTCAGCCCTGCCCGATCAAGCCGAGGATGCCGCCGGCGATCGCGATATTGGCGACGAAGCCATTGATGCGGTTGGCACGATCCAGGCCCTGATGGTCCCAGAAATTATTGAACATCGGCGTCGCCGCCACGAGGAAGGCGAGCAGCATCAGCGCGGCCAGCGAGACCTGGATGCCGCAGATGATCATGAGACCGGCGATGACCTGCCAGCTGATGCCGAGCCACAGGGTGACGGCCGGCAAAGGCACGCCGCGGGCTCCGATCAGGCTCGCCAGCGGGCCTCTGTTGACGATGTTGCGCAGGCCGGCGAAGGCGAAGGCTCCGCCCAGGAGAAGCCGCGCCGCGACAGTGGCGCTTTCCGCGCCAGCCAGGAAGATGTCCGTTGCCATGTCCGTCCTCGTCCAGTGAAGCGCGCCTCACAGGACGGCATGGCCGCTGCAGCGCTCTCCAACAGGACGAATCGGTTCGGCCAGATGTGACATGCCGGGCAATTTTTTGTCGCCGGCCGAATTCGGACGCTCCCCGCCCGCAACGGGAACTAGGGCTTTGCGCCAACCGCTCCCGGCATCGAGATCACCTTGCCGTCCGGCAGGATGACATCGCCCGGCTTCTGGCCCGGCCCGCACTCGCCGAGACGCTTGGCCTCGACCACGAGCTTGCGCTCGACCGTTCCCGCCTGGCCGGGCATGCCGGTGAGCTTGGTTGTGCCTTCGGTGCGCACGGTCGCCTGGAAATCGCCGGTGACGACGCTGTTGCCGACCGCCTTGATCTGGCCGACCGTGCATTCGGTCGCAACGGTATAGCCGGCCCCGGTCTTCTTCACCTCGACCTTCGCGCAGGCGCCGCCGGTCATCCCGCCCAGCATGGCGCGATCGGTGCCGGGACCGACGCATTGCTTGGCGGTGGTTTCGCCCTCCGCGCCCGTCGATTTGGTCTCCCACAATCCCGCCTTGCGCTGCGGAAGTTCATCCGCAAGCGCCGGAATGGCTCCAAAAACGCTGGCTGCAAGGGTGATGGCGACGGCCCGCATGCTTTGACTCCTCGGCTGACTGGAATCGTCGATTCGAGGCGGCAAGACAGAGCGGGGGTGAGCGGCGATTTTAGGGCGGGTTTCAGTCCGCCGCACGATGGGCGAACTCAGATGCTCCGCCCGGGGAGAAGAGGACAACCTGAAGTACACTAATTCAGCGAAGCTTCTCCCAGAAAGACGCTTTCGTTCGAATCAAAATTCGAATTTGCCGGCTAAAGCCTAGATATCGCAATGTCGACCGAAAATAATAAACCCCGACGAATTTCCCAGGCAGGAGAAACTAAAAACTTGAATCCCTTCTATCTGTACAGAGACAAAGATAATCATCGGATCATCCTAGAAAAATTTCTGTAGATACCTTAACTACTTCGAACAAGATTCTGCTTGACGCGCAGAAATCAAGGGCAGAAAACTTGACTGACCATTCACTCGGCGGCCGCTTGCAAGCAAGCCTTTGGGAGAAGTGATATGGCTGATGATATCTATGGCGCCAATTCGAACCCCATTTTCTACGAGTATATCGATGATGGCACCGGGACCGACACGTTCATTGCACGGGGCACCCATGGGGCGCCCGCGACGATCGATCTTGCCTATGGCGGCGACAATACCGTGGCTTTCGGACGCGCTCCGACACCAATCGGAGCGGATTCGGGCTATACCATCGTCAGGAACGGCCCCATTGAGAATGCCATCGGCGACCCGAACGCGCGCAATACCATTTCGGGAAACAATGTCGCGAATACGCTGACCGGCGGCAATTTCGATGATCTGATCTCCGGACGCGACGGGAATGACACGCTGTTCGGACTGAACGGCAACGACAGGCTCTCCGGCGACGCTGGCGATGACACGCTCAATGGCGGGGCCGGCAACGACTATCTCGACGGCGGCGCAGGCGCCGACATCGTCTCGGGCGGCGACGGCGACGACTTCATCGTCTGGGAAGGCTGGGGACGCTTCTCGCCCAATCCAGGCGATTCTTACAACGGTGGCGCCGGCTTCGACCGTCTCATCATACAAGCGGTCGATGCGGAGGTCGGCGTCAGGCAATTCGACCTATCGGACAATGGTTTCGAGTTCGCCGAAGTCCGGGGAAGTTACAATACCGACTACTATGTCGATGGGTGGGTATTGTATGCTCAGAATATCTATGACTATCAGAACCGTCTTTCAGAGACGATCGTCTACGACTATGATGGAACGAATTCCTGGTCGAGATATCGACAGAAATTCACATCGAGCGGCGCCACGGAATGGCAGGTGACCTATAACGACGACAGCACGCGCACGGAGCAGGTCTTCGACGCTGCGTCGACGCAATCCTGGTCCTCGTACACAGACTTCTATGCAACCGGTGGAGTGCTAGCCGCAAGGCAGGTCTTGAATGACAACGGCAGCTATGAGTCGACCTATTTCGACACGACCGGTCAGTCCTGGAGCCGATACACGGACTTCCATGCGAACGGTGGAAATCTGATCGCTCGCCAGGCTCTTTTCGATGACGGCTCCTACCAGAACACCTATTTCGACGCGGACAACGCGAACGCCTGGCAGCAATACACCGACTATTACGACGCTGCCGGCACCTATGTCGGCCGAACCGGCATCTACGACGACGGCAGCTATTTCTGATCGCTCCGCGAGCCGTACATTCGGCAGGATGCCTGCGGGTGAACGAAGGCGCTTGCTAGGCAGCGTCCTCGTTCGCCCGGACGCGATGTGCTGTTGTTAGGAGCGGCTGGACAGTCGAGTCCGCACGGCGGCCGCTGGGCAACGTCGCGGCGAACAAGGGCGCTACGAAGCGGAGCCGTATCGGCGCCCGGTCGGCGGCAAGGCATAGTGGAAAATGGTAACCTGGCCGGGACCAAAAAAATTTATCTCAGCATCAGAATAATATGATGAAAAATACTACGCCTCTTCGCTCAGGCCAACGAATAAGCCGACGCTTTTTTCTGCCATCGAGCGGCGCGACTACATTCCGACCATGAAGGGCGCCTATCCTCGACTGCTGGGCAAACTCGGCCCACAAGTGTCGACATAACCGTCAGGGGCAACCTGGCAGCCAAGTTCCAGGAAATCGAATCAAAGATCTCTATTTCCAACATTCCGAAAATATCGATTGACTCCGTCACAGGCGCTGAGCTGAGACCCTGATCCTTCTCCAGATTTGAGGAGAGTCCGTCACTCACGGAGACGGACAATGCGCGCCTCACGATTGACGGAAGAGCAGATCATCGGGCTGCTGAAGGAGCAGAAGGCTGGAGCTGCGACAGCGGCTGTCTGCCGCAAGCACGGCATCTCTTCGGCGACCTTCTACAAGTTCAAGGCGAAGTATGGCGGGATGGACGTGTCGGATGCGCGCCGGCTGAAGACCCTCGAGGACGTCGCGATAAACCCGGAACGGGTTTACGCTGTGAACACCCGCCTCAAGAAGCTACTGGCCGAACAAATGCTCGACAACGCGATCCTGAAGGATGTCGCCGCAAAAAAATGGTGACGCCCGATGCGAAGCGGAAGGCGGTGGCTCATGCCTGCAACGTGCATGCCGTGAGCCAGCGTCGGGCGTGCCTGGCCTTGACGATCGACCGCTACTCCGAGCGCAAGCAGAAGCAGATCGTCCTTGATCCTGCCGCAGATCTTTCGGCAATCGCCACCGCTGATCAACGTCGCATATGGGCGGTAAGCTCGACCGCTAACGGTCTCAGCGGCCCGGCGTTTCGAGGCAAGTGGAAGCGGAAGGCGCGATGTCGATCGACCTCTTCCGGTCAACGCGACAAGCCGACGCCCAGCATATAAGTCATGGATGTTTCTACTGTTGGCCGCCAATGAACCGGCAGCTAATAGGGCGAGGTTGCCCCAAGCGGTTATTTAGCTGTCTATCTGATGGACTCTTTTTCCATTCCGAAATTCGTATTCTGATCTATGGTGGATTCGACAGCGTAGCGTCAGAAAGTAAATAGCACTTGCGAGGCGCCGCAGTACCATCAATATTGATGATACGATGGAGGGTGCGATGCGCGCGCGAGCAAGTAACAATGGCATCTCCGTGCATGCCATCGCCGGCACGGACGTCGTGATGTTCGCGTTCGACGCAACCAAGGCCGCGAGAAAGAACCTGCTCGGCTTTGCTATACATCGGGCCGAAGACGGCGTCCCCGGGGATGGCATCTGGCTCAAGGCGTCTAAGGTATTCAAGGCTCTTGAGCCGACGCCGGCGAAAGGAGAAACCTACCCGACGAGCGACCACCCCATGCAGAGCTTCCTCTGGGGTGACTACATCGCGGACGAGGGTCGACGCTACACCTACTCGGTTTATCCGATGTATGGTCCGTTCGCGAACAGGAAATTGGGCGAGCCGGTAGTCCTGGAGGTGAAGACCGAAGAGGATGACGACGGCGACCATGCCGTGTTCTTCAATCGAGGCGCCGTCGCGACGCAAGGCTACATGAAGCGGTTCGGCAACACCTTGCGTCCTCCCGAGCCGGACAATCCCGACCATCCGCAAACGGCTTGGTTGTCGCGCGGCCTGTACGAAGGGTTGAAGCGGTTCGTCGACGATGCGGGACCGGGCGACGCGCTGAGAGTCGCTGCCTACGAATTCCACTACAGGCCGGTCATCGAACTGCTACGAAACGCTCAGGAGCGTGGTGTTGACGTCAAGGTCGTCTACGAAGCCGGAACGGAGACAAAAGAGGGCGTCGTTGTGGAAACACAGGCGACGAAGTCCAACAACAAAGCACTCGCCAAGCCGTGGGCAAATTTCAAATCTGCCACACTGATCAAGAGGACCAACCGTTCCTCGATCCCACACAACAAGTTCATCCTGAAACTGCGGAACGGGAAGGCGATCTCGGTCTGGACCGGTTCGACGAACTTCTCGGCTTCGGGCTTCATAGGCCAGGCGAACACCGGACACCTCGTCCGCGACAAGGATGTCGCCGCCAAGTTCCTCGACTATTGGAGCGTGCTGGCGGATGATCCCCTGCCGGAGGACTTCAAGGCCTGGGCAAGCAAGAATTCGCCGAATCCAGGCGACGACCTGAAGCTTGGCACCACCGTTGTCTTCAGCCCGCGTGTCGGCGCGAAAATGCTGAAGTGGTACGGCCAGCGCGCGGCCGAACGCCAAAAGCCGTGGTTCTTCACCGCGGCCTTCGGTATGAACCCGGCCACGAACGCCATGCACGAGCTGTTGCTACTGCCGCGGGATCATTTGCGCTTCGTGCTGATGGAAAGCGACGAAAAGAATGTGGTGCCCGGTTTCCGCAAGGCCGATCCGAACATCTGGTTCGCTATCGGCTCGCTTCTTGGGCGCAAAAAACGCACAGATAAGAATGCTCTCGATCTGGAAAACTGGCTGGTTGAGCAACACCACAAGAGCAGCGGACACGTTTTCTATGTGCACCAGAAATTTATCCTGATCGACCCTCTCGGCGACGACCCACTAGTATTCGCCGGATCGGCCAATTTTTCGCCCGCCTCGCTGTCGAGCAATGACGAGAACATGCTGCTTATTCGAGGAGACCGGCGGGTCGCTGATATCTATTTGACCGAGTTCGACCGCCTGTATCGTCACTTCCTCTATCGGGGAGCGGCGAATCGCAACAAGCCGCAGAAGATCGACAGCGACCGTTTCCTGGCCACCGATGACAGCTGGGTGGAAAAGCACTTCAAGCCGGGCTCCTATCAAACACAACGGCGGGAGATGTTCGCATAGGGCCATTTGCGGATGCGCTCAGGTCCCTTGCGATAGTCGCGACGGGGTTAGCCGTCGGGGCCGCTGCCGCGGTGCCGACCATGCGAAAAGGGCAGATCTCCAATTAGGTCCGATCGAAGGATAGTCCGCTCGCCGCCACCAATCCCACCAGCGCCCCGGCGATCTGCGCAAGCACGAACATCGGCACATGCTCAATCGCGATGCCGGCGAAGCTCGTGGTGAAACCACGCGCCAGAGTCACCGCCGGGTTGGCAAAGGAGGTCGATGCCGTGAACCAATAGGTCGCGGTGATGGTCGGCCCGACTATCAGCGGCACGCTGTCCGGTCGCGCCTTGAGCGAGCCGAAGATGGCGAGCACGAGCATGAAGGTCGAATACCCGTCGACGTAGTAAAAGCAGGAAACATCTTAATGTCATCTACTTCCGAAGGCACTCCACTTTGACGCCCACAAGGCATCGTCAACCGCCGCAAGCTTCGCGACCTTCTTAAGCGCCTCGCGCTCATCAGCGATCTTTAGGCTCTGAACCCGAAATCGCTTGCGCCCGCAGTGACCCAGTAGGTCCTTCGGGATGCGCCGGTAATAGTAGAACAGGCCGCTTGCGCGACGTTTGAAGATAGTTCGCTGACACCGTGAGGAACCCACGGCCCAGGAAGATTAGTGCCACTCTGTGTCACCCGCTGTATTACCGCGAGCGTCAAGCGAGATATGATAAAGCTTTGGAGAAGCTGAACAAATCAGCGAAAGCCTTGGTGCCCCTGGCCGGGATCGAACCAGCACTCCTTGCGGAACTCGATTTTGAGTCGAGCGCGTCTACCAATTCCGCCACAGGGGCCCCTTTCGGGCCGGCGGACTATAGCGATCGGCAAGGGCCGGTCAATCTCGCGTGATCGCCTTTCTCTGTGGCGCCCGCGCCATGGACGGACGCCCCGGCGCCCGCTAAGGGGCAGCGATGTTCGAACGCCTTTATCTCTGGACGCTCTCGCTCGCCGCCCGCCGCAGCGCGCAGGTCTGGCTCGCCGTCGTCGCCTTCATCGAGAGCTCCTTCTTCCTGATCCCGGCCGACGTGCTGTTCGTGCCGATGGCTCTCGCCAAGCCCGCGCGGGCCTATCGCCTCGCCCTGATCGCGACCATCTTCTCGACGCTCGGCGGCATCGCCGGCTACGCGCTCGGTTACTACGCCTTCGACGCGCTGGCCCGGCCGGTGCTCGCCTTCTACGGCAAGCTCGGCGCCTTCGAGCAATTGCGCGCCTGCGCCAGCCCGGACATGACGCTGCTACTCCTGACCACCTCCGGCCTGGCGCATCTGCCGCCGATCAAGGTGGTGACCATCCTGGCTGGCGCCGTCCATATCGGGCTCGGCTTCTTCGTCCTCTCCTGCATTCTCGCCCGCGGCGCCCGCTTCTTCGCCCTCGCCTTCCTGCTGCGTCGTTATGGCGAGACGATCCGGCACTTCATCGAGAAGCGGCTGAAGCTGATCGCGCTCGGCGGCGCCGCCTTGCTGATCCTGCTCTATTTCGGCCTCAAGCTGCTGACAGGCTCGGGCCAGATGTTCTCCTGCTGAGTTACGCCATGACCGGCTCCTTCTCGCGCCTGCTTGCTGATCCCCGCCGCCTGATCGCGCTGATCGGGATCGTGAGCCTCGCCTTGATCGCCGGCGCCTGGTTCTTCGAGCTGGTCCTGCATTTGCGGCCCTGCAAACTCTGCCTCGAGCAGCGCGCGCCGCATTACGCCGCGATCGGGCTTGCCGCGCTGGCGCTGGTTTTCGCCCGCTCGCGCCGCCTTCAGGTCGTCGCGCTGATCGGCCTCGCGCTGCTGATGGCCTGGAGCACCGGGCTCGGTATCTATCACTCCGGCGTGGAATGGGGCGTCTTCGCCGGTCCGAACGATTGCGGAGGCACGCCCGCGCCGGCCGCGGCCGGCGTCCAGGACCTGATGAAGCAGTTGCAGACGACCCGCATCGTCTCCTGCACCGAAGCCGCCTGGCGCTTCCTCGGCCTCTCGCTCGCCGGCTGGAACGCACTGGCCTCGCTCGCACTGTTGGCGCTGACGTTGCTGGGACTGAGCAACCTCGCCCGACGGCAGTCGGGCAAAGCAGCGGCCTGATTCGCGGTTCTGCCAGCCGGCCACGGCGCGGCGCCGATCACGCCATAACCTGACAGAATACCCCATCCCCGATTTCGACTTGGACAGACTGGGAGGGCGATCCCCACTATCGCGTCAACAATGATCGAGGGGATCAAACCATGAAGACGCATGTCGCAGGGCTTGCGGGCCTGATGCTGTTCGCGGGCCTTCCGGGGCAGGCCAGCGCACAGGAAACCATCCTCAGGGTCAGCTCCGGCGCCAGCAATGTCTCGACCCTCGACGCCCACCGCGCCAGCGCGACCGACGACAAATCGCTGATCGGCTGGCTCTATAATGGCCTCGTCCGCTTCAAGCCCGGCAGCGCCGATCCCAAGGACCTCGAACCCGATCTCGCCGAGCGCTGGGAGACCTCGCCGGACGGCAAGGTCTGGACCTTCCATTTGCGCAAGGGCGTCAAGTTCCATGGTGACTGGGGCACGCTCAATGCCGACGACGTGGTCTATTCCCTGCAGCGCGCCGGCGACCCGAAGCGCTCGACCTTCTCGTCCGACTTCTCGGCGATCGACAGGGTCGAGAAGGTCGACGACCTCACCGTCCGGGTCACGCTGAAGTACCCGGACGTCAACTTCCTCGGCCGCGTCTCGAATTACCATGGCGGCAACATCGTCAGCCGCAAGGCCGGCGAGGAGCTCGGCGATCGCTATGGCGCCAAGCCCGTCGGCACCGGTCCCTTCACCTTCGTCGAGCAGGTGACCCAGCAATATGTGAAGCTCGCCGCCAACCCCGATTATTTCCGCGGCAAGCCCAAGATCGACACGATCATGATGCGCGCGATTCCCTCGGACAGCGCCCGCGAGCTCGCCTTCACCTCTGGCGAGCTCGACCTGTTCTACGGCAAGCGCGAGCAGCGCTGGGTCGATTCCGCCCGCCGCCGCCCAGGCTTCAACGTCGAGATCTTCCAGCCCGGCGAATACCGTTTGCTGCACATCAACCGCAGCCAGCCGCCGCTCGACGACATCCGCGTGCGCCGCGCCATCGCCGCCGCCGTCAACGTCGACGACCTCGTGCGCTTCGTCGGCAAGGATGTCGGCCCCAAGGGCTGCTCCGTCGTCCCGCCCGGCTATCTCGGCGAGGATTGCACGGTCCGCTATGGCTTCGACCTCGCCAAGGCCAAGGCCCTGCTCGCCGAGGCCGGCCACAAGGACGGCATCACCATCAAGGCGATCGTCTCCAATATCTCGGCGCAGCAGCCCTTCATGGAGATCATCCAGGCGCAGCTCGCCAAGGCCGGGATCAAGCTGGAGATGCAGGTCGTCGACCACGCGACCTATCAGAGCCAGAGCCGCAAGGATCTGAGCGGGCTGGTCTTCTACGGCGCGGCGCGCTTCCCGATCGCCGACACCTATCTCAGCGAGTTCTTCCACTCGCGCGCGACGGTCAACACGCCGACCGCCGCGACCAACTTCTCGCACTGCGCCATCGCCGACAAGGAGATCGAGGAAGCGCGGGTTGCACCCAATGCAGACGCCCAGAAGGCGCTCTGGAAGGAAGCGCAGCGCAAGATCATGGACGATGTCTGCGCGATTCCCCTGTTCGAACTGCGCCAGGTCTGGGCCCGCAGCGACAAGCTCGATTTCGGCTACGAACTGAAGGGCGCGCTCAACCTCGCCCCGCCGATCACCGAGGCGACGACGCTGAAGGCGCGCTAGGTTGTGCGGACTCCAGGCTTACTGACTTACCGAGAGACCACACCGTCATCCCGGGCTTGACCCGGATCCATGCCAGAGCGCGTCCGATTAAGGTTCGGGCATGGATCCCGGCTCTACGCTTCGCTCCAGCCGGAATGACACGCGTTTCCACGATTAATCAGCAAGTTCTGGACCTCAACGCGCTTAAGCCGGAGTCGGCATCAGGATAGTCCGCGAGATCTCCGCCGCCGCTTCGCGGGCGCTTTCCAGAAAGGCGGCGACCAGCCTGGCATTGCGGCTGTCGCGGTTGCGGCAGAGCTGGAAGTCGAGCTGGAATTCCGGCTCGAAACGGCGGATCGCGATCTTGTCGCGCAGGCCGCCGACGATCAGCGGATGCACCAGCGAGACGCCGACGCCGGCCGCGACGAACTCGCAGAGTGTCGGCGAGACATTCGCGACCATCACCACTTCCGGCGTGACGCCATGGCCCTCCAGCACCCGGCTGATGCTGCGGTGGGTATGGCTCTCCGGATCGAACGAGATGAACGGCACGCCGGCGAGATCGCGCGGGGTGATCACGTCCTTGGCCGTCAGCTTATGGCCGAGCGGCAGGATGCAGACCACCGGATGGCCCATCATCGGCTCGGCGGCGACATAGGGGTTGTCGACCGGGGCGATGATCAGGCCGACATCGAGCCTGTGGGTGACGAGCGCGTCGGAGATCCATTGCGAGCTGCGCGACTGCACCGAGCAGAACACGCCGGGCTGCCTGGCGAGGAAGCGCGAGGTCGCCTCCTGGATGAAGGAGCCGGAGAGCGCCGGCATCACCCCGATCAGGAGCCGGCTCTGCTCGTCGCGGCGGATCGCCTCGACCGCGTTCTCGACCTGGCGCACGCCGGCGAAGATCCGGTCGATCTCCTCATAGAGGCGCATGCCGCGCCGCGTCGCCACCAGCCGGCCCTTGACCCGGTCGAACAGGCGTAGAGCCGTATCCTCTTCGAGATGGGCGATCAGCTTGCTCATCGCCGGCTGCGAGACGTTCATCATCTCGGCCGCGCGGCTGACGGTGCCGTACTCGATCACGGCTTTGAAGGCCTCGACCTGGCGCAGGTTGAGCCGCCTCACCATGGCATAACCTCCGGGAATAGACTGCAGAGAAAAACGACTTTGACGAAATACAATGTCCCTCCCTAACGTCAAAGGGCGAAAGGGATTTTCATGCGGCCGGACATCGTCGTCATCGGGGGAGGAACGGTCGGCGCCGCCATCGCCTATGGCCTTGCCCGCAAGCAGGAGAAGGTGCTGCTGCTCGACGGCGACGATAGCGATTTTCGTGCAGCACGGGCGAATTTCGGACTGGTCTGGCTGCAGGGCAAGGGTCTCGGCATGCCGGCCTATCAGGCCCTGACCCGCGATAGCATCGCGCTCTGGCGCGGTTTCACCGAGCAGCTCGAGACCGAGACCACGATCGATCTCGCCTATGAGCAGAATGGCGGCCTCGCCTTCTGCCTCGGCGAAGAAGGCTATGAGAAGCGCCGTATCGACCTCCTGCGCCTCCATAACCAGCGCGGCGACGACGAGCCGGATTGGGAGATGCTCGATCGCTCCGCGCTAGCGCGGCTGCTGCCGAAGGTGACGCTCGGTCCGGATGTCGCAGGCGCCAGCTTCGGGCGGCACGACGGGCACACCAACCCGTTGCGGCTACTGGCGGCGCTGCATGCCGGTGTCCTTAGCCATGGCGGCGCGCTTCGCCATCGCGCCAAGGTTCAGCGGGTCGAGCGCGCCGGCGCCGACTTCAGGCTCGTGCTCGATGGCGAGACATTGACGGCGCCACGCATCGTCATTGCTGCCGGACTCGGCTCGCCCGAACTGGCCCGTCAGGTCGGGCTCGACGTGCCGCTACGACCGGAGCGCGGCCAGGTGCTGGTCACCGAGCGGCTCGCACCCTTCCTGCCGCTGCCGGCGAGCGGCCTGCGCCAGACCGGCGAGGGTACGGTGATGATCGGCGCGACCAAGGACGATCCCGGCTACGACGTCTCGACCACCGGCGAGGCGGCGGCACATCTCAGCCGCAAGACGGTGCAGATTGTCCCAGCCTTGGCCAAGGTCGGCCTTGTCAGGCAATGGGCCGGCCTGCGCATCATGACGCCCGACAGCTACCCGATCTATGCGCAGTCGCAGAGCCATCCCGGCGCCTTCGTCGCGCTCTGCCATTCCGGCGTGACGCTCGCCGCTCTCCATGCCGAGGACCTCGCCGCGGCCATCGCCGCGGGCAGCCTGCCCGAGCGCTTTTCTCCCTTCCACCAGAGTCGGTTCGATGTTCCGCAAGCTGCATGATCCGGGGCCGCAGGCGGTCACCATCTTCATCGACGGGCGCCCGGCCGCCGCCGAACTCGGCGAAAGCGTCGCCGCGGTGCTGCTGCGCCAGCGGGAAGGCTGGAGCCGGACCACTCCGGTCACGCAGAGCCCGCGCGCACCCTACTGCATGATGGGTGTCTGCTTCGAATGCCTGGTCGAGGTCGACGGCCAGGGCTCGGTCCAGAGCTGCCTGACGCCGGTCGCCGACGGCATGCGCATTGCCCGCCAGCAGGGCCGCCGGAGCCTGTCGGCATGAGGGACCATACCGATCTCCTGATTGTTGGCGCCGGCCCCGCCGGCATGGCCGCCGCCGTCACCGCCCGCCGCCATGGCCTCTCCGTCCGCGTCGTCGACGACCAGCCGGCGCCCGGCGGCCAGATCTGGCGTGGAATCGAGACCGTGGCCGCGACGCCGCGCGCCAGGCGGCTCGGCGAGAGCTACCTCTCCGGGGCCAAACGGGCCGCGGCCTTCCGCGCCTGCGGTGCACTCTACGAGTCCGAAAGCCAGCTCTGGCAGATCGAGCCGGGCTTCCGCGCTTTCATCACGCGAGGCGGCAAGGCGCGCACGGTAACGGCGCAGGCGATCATCCTCGCCACCGGCGCACAGGAGCGCCCCATGCCCTTCCCCGGCTGGACGCTGCCTGGCGTGCTGACGGTGGGCGCCGCGCAGATTCTGCTGAAGACCGCCGATTCCGTGCCGGAGAAGCCGGTCTGGATCGCCGGCTGCGGACCGCTGCCACTGCTCTACATGACCCAGCTCCTGGCTGCGGGCGGCCGCATCGCCGGCTTCCTCGACACCACCCCGCGTGGTCGCGTTGGAGCGGCGCTGCGCCACCTGCCGCAGGGCCTCGGCCGTCTCGGCGACCTCATGAAGGGTCTGTCCTGGTCGCTGGCGCTGCGCCGCGCCGGCGTCCCGATCATCCGCCATGTCGCCGAGCTTCGGGCCGAAGGGGAAGGGTGCCTGCAGCGCCTGCGCTACCGCACGGAAGACGGCCGCGAGGCCGAAGTTCCTGCCGAGGTGCTGCTCGTCCATGAGGGCGTGGTGCCGAACATCCATGCGCCGCTGGCGCTCGGCTGTGCCGTGCGCTGGCATGCCGGCCAGCAGTGCTATGTCCCGGTGCTCGACGCCTGGGGCGAGAGCTCGCAGGCGAACATCTTCGTCGCCGGCGACGGCGCCGGCATCGGCGGGGCCGAGGCGGCCGAACCGCGCGGGCGGCTCGCGGTACTCCGGATCGCAGCGAAGCTCGGTCGGCTCGACGATGCCGCCGCCGAAGCTGCTGCTGTCCGCGAACGAAGCGCCCTCGCCAGCGCGCTCGCGCTGCGGCCCTTCCTCGATGCGCTCTATGCACCACGCCCGCAGCTCTATGCTCCGCCGGACGAGACGCTGGTCTGCCGCTGCGAAGAGGTCACGGCCGGCGAATTGCGTGCCCGCGCGGTCGAGGGGCGGCCTGGCCCCAACCAGCTCAAGGCCTTCACCCGCGCCGGCATGGGCCCCTGCCAGGGCCGGCAATGCGGTTACCCCATGGCCCATATCGTCGCGGCGGCACAGGGCCGCCCGGTCGAGGAGGTCGGCTTCTACCGGATCAGGCCGCCACTGAAGCCGGTGACGCTCGGCGAGCTCGCCAGTCTCGACGAGCAGGAGCCGGCGGCATGAGCGAGGCCGCATTCGACGTGATCGTGGTCGGCGGCGGCCTGCACGGCCTCTCGGCCGCGCTGCACCTCGCCCGCGCCGGCCGCAAGGTCGCGCTGGTCGAGCGACGCTGGACCGGGCGCCACGCCTCAGGCGCCACCGCGGCCGGTGTCCGCACCCTCGGCCGCGACATCGCCGAGATCCCGATCTCGCTCGAGGCGATGGCGATGTGGCACCGGATCGAGACGATCGTCGGCGATCATTGCGGCTTCCATGCCCATGGCCAGCTGCGCGTCGCCGAGAAAGCCGAGCACATGCCGGCGCTGATCGAGCGACAGGCCCGCACCAGCGCCCTCGGCTACAGCCATGAGGAGCTGATCGACGCCGCCGAATTGCGCCGCCTCGTGCCGGCTCTCAGCCCGCATTGCATCGGCGCTCTGGTCGCGCGCCGCGACGGCGCCGCCGACCCGCATCGCACCATCGCCGCCTTCCGCCGTTCCTGCGAGCTTGAAGGCGTCGCCATCGCCGAAGGTTGCGGCGTCGAGGCGATCGATCGGCAAGGTGGCGACTGGCTGCTGGTCTGTGGCGAGCGCCGTTTTCGCGCGCCCCAGATCGTCAACGCCGCCGGCGCCTGGGCGGGCCGGCTCGCCGCCCTGTTCGGCGACGCCATACCGCTCGGCGTCCGCGCGTCGATGATGATCGTCACCGAGCGGCTCGCGCCCTTGCTCGATCCGGTCGTCAGCGTCGTCGGCCGCGCCCTCTCCTTCAAGCAGGCGGACCAGGGCACGCTGGTGATTGGTGGTGGCCTGCAGGGCTCGGCCGATCTCGACCGCGAGCGCAGCACCGTCGATTTCCGCCAGCTCGCCAGGGGCGCGCGCGCCGCCAGCGATCTCTTCCCTTCCGTGCGCGGCGTGCGCATCGCCCGCTGCTGGACCGGCATCGAGGCTGAGACGCGCGACCACATCCCGGTGATCGGCTTCTCGCCGAATGCGCCCGGCCTCGTGCATGCCTTCGGCTTCTCCGGCCATGGCTTCCAGCTCGTCCCGGTGGTCGGTGCGATCCTGGCGGAGCTCATCTGCGAAGGCCGGACGCGGCGCGAGATCGCCGCCTTCGCGCCCGGACGTCTGATGCAGGAAAGGGCGGTGGCATGATCGGCTATCTGGTCAGGCGCATATTGCTCGCCATTCCCACCCTGTTCGTGATGCTGACCGCGATCTTCGTGCTGGTCCGCCTCGTGCCGGGCGATGCGGCTTCGGTCATCCTCGGCGACCAGGCCAGCGCCGCCTCGCTCGCCGCGCTCCGTGAGAAGCTCGGCCTCGACCAGCCGGTCCATGTCCAGTACCTCGCCTTCCTCGGCAAAATCCTCACTGGTGATTTCGGCCAGTCGCTGTCGAGCGGGCGCAGCGTCATCCGCGAGGTGCTGCTCGTGCTGCCCTCGACGATCGAACTGACCGTCGCCGCCATCACGATCGGCCTTCTTTTCGGCCTGCCGCTCGGCGTCGCCGCCGCGCTCAGCCGCAATGGCTGGGTCGACTATGTCTCGCGCGTAGTCTCGCTGGTCGGCCTGTCCTTCCCGGCCTTCGTCTCCGGCATCCTGATGCTGATCGTGTTTTCGATCCAGCTCGGCTGGTTCCCGGTGCTCGGCAACACCAGCGGCACTGGGGGCTTCGCCGAGCGGATGCGGGCGCTGGCCCTGCCCGCGCTCAACCTCGGCATCATCATGACGGCGTATGTGATGCGCGTGACCCGCGCCGCGATGCTCGGCGTCTTGACCGAGGACTATATCCGCACCGCCCGCGCCAAGGGCGTCGGCCCGGCCCAGCTCGTCATCACTCACGCCCTGCGCAACGGGCTGATCCCGATCATCACCGTGGTCGGGCTCTATTTCGGCACGCTGATCGGCAATTCCGTACTGACCGAGATCATCTTCAACCGGCCCGGCCTCGGCAAACTGATCATCGGCGCGCTCAATGCCCGCGACTACACCCTGCTGCAGGGGCTGATGATCATCTTCGCGATCTGCGTGATCGTCGTGAACACGCTGACCGATCTCGCCTACGGCCTCGTCGATCCCAGGGTGAAGTACTCATGAGCGCCGCCGACACCCCCGTCGCGATCCAACCCGGCGGGCTCTGGCTCGCCTTTACGCAGAACCGGCTCGCCTGGGTCGGGCTCGTCCTGCTGGCGCTGATCGTCAGCATCGCGCTGTTCGCGCCCTGGCTCGCGCCCTATGACCCGCTCGAGCAGAACATCGTCGCACGGCTCGAGCCGCCTTCGGCAGAATTCTGGCTCGGTACCGATTCCTATGGCCGCGACGTGCTCTCGCGGCTGATCTACGGCGCCCGCATCTCGCTCTTCGTCGGCTTCGTCGCCATCCTGATCGCCATGCTGGTCGGCACCGCGATCGGCGTGCTCGCCGGCTATGTCGGCGGCGTCTTCGACCAACTCGTCATGGGCGTGCTCGACGTGCTGCTCGCCTTCCCGACCCTGCTGCTCGGCCTGATGATCGCCGCCATGCTCGGCGCCAGCCTGGAGAACCTGATCATCGCCATCGCGGTGACCGAGGTCGCGCCCTTCGCCCGCGTCGCCCGCGCCCCGACGATCACCCTGCGCCAGCGCGACTTCGTCGAGGCGAGCCGCTCCTATGGCTGCGGCCCATTCCGGATCATGACGCGGCACATCCTGCCGAACATGATCTCGGACGTCGTGGTGATGAGCTCGCTCTGGCTGGCCTCGGCGATCCGCACCGAGGCCTCGCTCAGCTTCATCGGGCTGGGCGTGCCGCCGCCCGCTCCTACCTGGGGTGCGATGATCCGCGAGGGCTTCGAGAACATCTTGGACGCCTGGTGGCTCGCGGTCTTCCCGAGCCTTGCCATCCTCGTCACGGTGCTGGCGCTCAACCTGCTAGGTGATGCGCTACGAGATGCGTCGGATCCGCGCTCGCGGTCGCGCTGACGTCGGCGAGGTACTCTAGGCCGTCACAAGGGCGCCTGCGAGCTATCGTTACGGGCTTCGGCTTTGAGCCAGGCCAGCAGCTTGCGCGTCGCCGCCTTCGGCTCCCGGCGCGGATGCGGGAAGGCGACCAGCCCGTCCTCGATGGTCAGGACACCGAGCGGCGCGATCAGGCGGCCGTCGGCCAGCTCCGGCTGCGCAAGGCGCGTCTCGATCAGCGTCACGCCGAGCCCGCCGACGGCAGCCTCGATGCACATATGGGTATGCGGAAAGGTCAGGCTCCGCGCCACGATCGGCACGACGAGCGGATGATCGCGATAGGATGGCTGGATGGTGATCGGGAAATTGCCGATCAGCTGTGTCTCGGCCGAGAGCCGCCCGGCCTCGACGCGGAACCGGTAGCCCGGCGCACAGACCAGCGCGAATGCGACATCCCCCAGCACGTGATAGACCTGATCGTCAGGCAGGTTGTAGCCGAGCCGGTTCCAGCTGGTGACGATGTCATAGTCCTCGACCTCGAAGATCGAGGCGCCGACCATCGTCAGCCTTATCGAGATTTCCGGGTGAGCCGCATAGAAGCGTGGCAGGCGCGGCACCAGCCAGCGCGTCGCCAGGCTCGAGCCGATGGCGAGCGTCACGGTCTCGCCGCCCTGCGCCGGCCGGAGCTGCCCCATGCAGCTGTCGAACGCCTCGAAAGCCATCCGCGTCGTGGCATAGAGCGCCTTGCCGGCAGCAGTCAGCCCCAGCGGCGCCACGCCTCGATCGAGCAGCTGCAGGCCCAAAGCCTCCTCCAGCGCCTTGATCTGCCGGCTGATCGCGCTGTGGGTGCGGCCGAGCTCCTCGGCGGCGAGCGTCATCGACCCGAGCCGCGCGGTGGCCTCGAAGGCGGGCAGCGGCGAGAGCGGCGGCAACCGGAGCTGGCCGATGTTCGCGAAACGCACGCCGATGTTCGAATTCATCGTGTGCGCGTCGCTCTCGCTGCCGCTACCGGTCATCGCATCACGTCTTTCGCCGGGAGGCTGCAATGGGTGAGGCCCTGTCCGCGCAAGTCATATCGCTGGGCGCGCGTGTCGTCGCGGAGCGATCCGGAGCTGTCAAGATCGGGCGAGCAAGTCGCATCGCCAACACCGATCTGCTGCGGCCATCGTTCGAAACCGAGCTCACGGCGGGGCCGCGGCTCTGGCTGCGACGCCTGCTCTGGCGCCGCCGACTGCACGCCGCTTTCCATGGTGAAGCCGATACGGTGCTGGAGGATTTCGGCCTGTCGCGGGCTCGCCTAGAACGCTACCTGGCGCAGCCCTTCTGGCGCGCATAGGCAGCAGCGCGACTACGGCTCCAGTTCGGAATCCCAGTAGAGATAGTCGAGCCAGCTATCGTGCAGATAATTCGGTGGGAACAGCTTGCCGTTGCGGTGCAGGTCGTTGATCGACGGCGCGAACGGCTTCTGCATCGGGATCATGCCAACCGCCGTCGGCATCTTGTCGCCCTTCATCAGATTGCAGGGCGAGCAGGCGGCGACGACGTTCTCCCAGGTGGTGAGCCCGCCCTTGGAGCGCGGCACGACATGGTCGAAGGTCAGTTCGTCGCGCGTGCCGCAATACTGGCAGGCGAAGCGGTCGCGCAGGAAGACGTTGAAGCGGGTGAAGGCGGGGGTGCGCGAGGGCTTGATATAAGTCTTGAGCGAGACCACCGAGGGCAGCTTCATGTTGAAGCTCGGGCTGCGCACCACCGTGTCGTATTCGGAGACGATGTTGACGCGGTCCATGAAGACCGCCTTGATCGCGTCCTGCCAGCTCCACAATGACAGCGGGTAGTAGCTCAACGGCCGGAAATCCGCGTTGAGCACCAGCGCCGGACAACCGTCCGGCGAGGCCATCGGATGCATCACATGCGCCGTCACCCGTATCGCGCCTCCGCTTCTAGGGCTCGCACGAATCCTGCCGCATCAATGTAAGCGCGATGCGACAGGAATGTGAAGCGACGATGTTGCGGCGCGAATGCGCATCCTCCGCAGGCGAAAGCCTACGGAGGAGCGAAATTGGCGGAGACTGATTTCAGGACGAGGCGCTTAGCTCGTATCCGGGCGCGACAGCCCGTTTCAGCGCGTCGGAATCGGCTTTTCGCCGCGATAATCGTAGAAGCCGCGCTTGGTCTTGCGGCCGAGCCAGCCCGCCTCGACATATTTCACCAGCAGCGGGCACGGCCGATACTTCGAGTCGGCCAGGCCGTCATGCAGCACCTGCATCACCGACAGGCAGGTGTCGAGACCGATGAAGTCGGCGAGCTGAAGCGGGCCCATCGGGTGATTCGCCCCGAGCCTCATCGCCGTGTCGATCGCCTCAACCGAGCCGACGCCCTCATAGAGCGTGTAGACGGCCTCGTTGATCATCGGCAGCAGGATGCGGTTGACGATGAAGGCCGGGAAGTCCTCGGAGACCGACGCCGTCTTGTGCAGCGAGGCGACGAAGTCCTTGGCGCGTTCGAAGGTGCCATCGTCCGTGGCGATGCCGCGGATCAGCTCGACGAGCTGCATCAGCGGCACCGGGTTCATGAAATGGATGCCGATGAAGTGTTCCGGCCGATCGGTCGCTGCGGCGAGCCGCGTGATCGAGATCGACGAGGTGTTCGAGGCCAGGATCGCGTCGGGCCGCAGATAGGGGCAGATCGCGGTGAAGATCTTGCGCTTCACCTCCTCGCTCTCGGTCGCAGCCTCGATCACGAGATCGCACGGCCCCAGATCCTCCAGCTTCGGCGCCGAGATGATCCGCGCCATTGCGGTACGGCGGTCCTCGTCGGCGATGGCGCCCTTGGCGACCTGCCGGGCCATGTTGCCGTCGATCGTCGCCAGCGCCGCGTTGATGCGGTCTTCGGCGATGTCGTGCAGCCTGATGTCGAAGCCCGCGACCGAAGCGACATGGGCGATGCCGTTGCCCATCTGCCCGGCCCCGATGATGCCGACGGTCTTGATCTGGTGATCCATGTGACGCTTCTGTTCCCCGGGGGAGCTGGCGCGAGCGGCCCCATGGCCGCCCGCGGCGCGACTTAACTTTCCGGCTACTTGCCGGCCTTTTCGAGTTCTTTCTCGAGTTCTGGCATGATGGCGAATAGATCGCCGACGAGGCCGTAATCGGCGATCTGGAAGATCGGCGCCTCCTCGTCCTTGTTGATCGCGACGATGACCTTCGAATCCTTCATGCCGGCGAGATGCTGGATGGCGCCGGAGATGCCGACCGCGACATAGAGCTCGGGCGCCACCACCTTGCCGGTCTGGCCGACCTGCCAGTCGTTCGGGGCATAGCCGGCATCGACCGCGGCGCGCGAGGCGCCCATCGCGGCGCCGAGCCGATCCGCCACCGGCTCGATCACCTTGGCGAAGTTCTCGGCCGAGGCGAGCGCCCGCCCGCCCGAGACGATGATCTTGGCCGAGGCCAGCTCCGGCCGGTCGGACTTGGCGACCTCCTCGCCCTTGAAGGACGAGGTACCGGGGTTCGCGGCCGCCGAGACGCTCTCGATCGGAGCGCTGGCGGAACCGTCGCCGGTCGCCTGGAAGGAGGCACCGCGCACGGTGATCACCTTCTTGGCATCGCCCGACTGCACCGTCTGGATGGCGTTGCCGGCATAGATCGGCCGCTCGAAGGTGTCGGCGGAGACGATCTTGGTGACTTCCGAGACCTGCATCACATCGAGCAGCGCGGCGACGCGCGGCATCACGTTCTTGCCGGTGGTGGTGCCGGGTGCGACCAGCGCGTCATAGCCGGGTGCGAGCGAGACGATCAGCGCCGCCAGCGGCTCGGCCAAGCGATGCTCGTAAGATCCGTCGTCGGCGAGTAGCACCTTCTCGACGCCGTCGAGCTTGGCGGCGGCTTCGGCGACGCCCTTGGCATTGTGGCCGGCGACCAGCACGTGCACCGGCGCGCCCAGATCCTTGGCAGCGGTCAGGGCCTTGCGGGTGGCCTCGTTGAGGCTCTTGTTGTCGTGCTTGGCGAGCAGAAGGGTCGGCATCACAGCACCCCGGCAGTCTTGAGCTTGGAGACGAGTTCGGCGGCATTGGCCACCTTGACGCCGGCGGAGCGCCCGGCCGGCTCGGCCGTCTTCAGCACCTTGAGGCGCGGGCTGACGTCGACGCCGAGCGTCTCGGGCGTGGTCTCGTCGAGCGGCTTCTTCTTCGCCTTCATGATGTTGGGCAGGGAGGCATAGCGCGGCTCGTTGAGGCGCAGATCCGTGGTCACGATCGCCGGCAGCTTGAGCTGCACGGTCTGCAGGCCGCCATCGACCTCGCGGGTGACGTCAGCCGAACCGCCGTCCAGAACCACCTTCGAGGCAAAGGTTCCCTGCGGCCAGCCGAGCAGGGCGGCGAGCATCTGGCCGGTCTGGTTGCAGTCGTCGTCGATCGCCTGCTTGCCGAGGATGACGAGCTCAGGCGTCTCCTGCTCGACGATCTTCTTCAGCAGCTTGGCGACCGCCAGCGGCTCGACGGGCGCATCCGTCTTCACCAGGATGCCGCGATCGGCGCCCATGGCGAGGCCGGTGCGGATCGTCTCGGCCGCCTGCGCCGGGCCGACCGAGACCACGATCACTTCGCTCGCCTTGCCCGCTTCCTTCAGCCGCAGCGCCTCTTCGACGGCGATCTCGTCGAACGGGTTCATCGACATCTTCACATTGGCCAGCTCGACCCCCGATCCGTCGCCCTTCACCCGGATCTTCACGTTGAAGTCGACCACTCGCTTCACTGGCACAAGTATCTTCATAAGGGCGTCACCGGTTGCGGAAAGATGCGATCGGATGCCGATCCGCCGGCCAGGCGATGACCGGCATCGCGGCGCGCGGCAGAAATGCGGACGGACCGTAGCGACGGGAATTTACGCTTGTCAACGCCATGAAAGTCACGGCAGCCCCCGCACGCCGCGGCCGAAGAGGCGCAGCTCGCGCCGGATCAGCAACGGCGTCAGCGCCGCCCCGGCGCCGAGCCCGCCGAGATGCGCCCACCAGCCGACCGCGCCCTGCTGGTCGAACAGCGCAGACAGCAACTGGAACAGGATCCAGGCACCGAGCGCGTACATCGCCGGGATGTGCAGCGGAATCCATTTGAAGGCGAGGCCCCAAACACGCACGCGCGGGTAGAGCATGAGATAGGAGGCGATCACGCCCGAGATCGCGCCGGAAGCGCCGATCAGCGGCTGCTCCGATTCGGGATTCATCAGCGCGTGCAAGATCGCGCCCGCCATACCGCAAAGAACGAAGAAGAGGAGGAAGCGCAGATGCCCCATCGCATCCTCGACATTGTCGCCGAAGACCCAGAGGAACAGCATGTTGCCGATCAGATGGGCGAAGCTGGCATGCAGCATCACGCCGGTCATCAGTGTCAGCCAGGGCGGCGCCCGCAGCAGCTCCGGCGGCAATTGCGCCTGGCCGAACAGCACCGCGGGAATCGTGCCGAAGCCGGCCATGATCGCGATCTCGCTCGCCTCGCTGGTCCAGTACATCAGCATGAGCCGCAGCACGATGCAGATCGCGATCAGCGCATAGGTGACATAGGCGACGCGGATGAAGCGCATCGGAACGCCATCATGCAGCGGCACGAACATGGAATTACCGGTTCTGGCCGGGCGTCCAGAGCACGTCGCCCCCAGCCCTGGCATTGAGGTGGCGGGAAGCGACGAAAAGAAAATCCGAGAGTCGGTTGATGAATTTCAGCGCCGGCTGGGCGACGCTTTCGCCCTCCCCCTGCGACAATTCGACCATCAGCCTTTCGGCCCGGCGGCTGACCGTACGGGCAAGATGCAGATGCGCCGCACCCGGCGTGCCACCCGGCAGCACAAACGAGCGCAGCGTCCCGAGCGGTCGGTTGAGCAGGTCGATCTCGGCCTCGAGCCGGTCGACCTGCGCCTGCACGATGCGCAACGGCTCGAAGGCAGGCTTCTCGCCGGTATCGGGCGAGGCGAGCTCGGCGCCGAGATCGAAGAGATCGTTCTGGATGCGGCCGAGCATCGCGTCGAGCTGCGGATCCTCGCCGGCGCAATGCAGGCGCGCCAGGCCGATGCAGGCATTGGTCTCGTCGACCGTGCCATAGGCGGAGACGCGCAGATCGAATTTCGGCCGGCGAGCGCCGGTGGCGAGCGCCGTGGTGCCGTCGTCGCCGGTGCGGGTGTAGATGCGGTTGAGAACGACCATCAGCGAGTTATAGCGCGCTGCAGCATCGGCGGAAGGGGCAATCTCACCCCATCGCGAGCGGCAGAAGTCCCGGCTCCTTCAGCGTCTCCAGCGCGATCTCCGACCGCACTCGCGCGACGCTCTCATGCGGCAGCAGCACCTCGTTGACCAGGCGCGCCAATTCCTTGAGGTCGCCGACCGCCACCTTCAGCATGTAGTCGGCCTCGCCGGTCAAGGCATGCGCCTCCAGCACCGACGGCGTCAGCTTCACCAGATCGCGGAAGCGCCGGGCGTTGTCGCGTGAATGGGTGTTGAGCGCGACATGGATGAAGACGGTGACGGAGAGCCCGATCGCCTCCGGATCGATCAGCGCGCGATAGCCGCGGATCACACCTGAGTTTTCCAGCGCCTGCCGCCGTCGCGAGACCTGGCTGGCGGAGAGGCCGACGCGCTCGGCGAGCGCGCCATTGGTCAGCGAGGCATCCTGCTGCAGGGCTTCGAGCAGGCGCCAGTCGAAAGCGTCGAGCTGCGGCATTCCGTGAGCTTTCCTGCGCATCGATGCACGATCCGTGCAAATTCAATCCGAGAGCGCGGGATTTTGCAAACCTTTCGCCATCCGGATGCGCGACGATCAATCAAGCGCACAGTCAAGGAGGACACACCATGGGCCCGTTCCCGCACGATTCCGCCCCGCCGGCCATCTCCGACGCCAATCCAATGGGCACCGACGGCTTCGAGTTCGTCGAATATGCCCATCCCGAACCGGAGAAGCTCGGCGCGCTGTTCGAGACCATGGGCTTCACCAAGGTCGCCAGGCACCGCTCCAAGAACGTCACGCTCTATCGCCAGGGCGACGTCAATTTCATCGTCAATGCGGAGCCGGATTCCTTCGCCCAGGGCTTCGCCGCCGAGCACGGCCCCTGCGCCTGCGCCATGGCTTTCCGTGTCGTCGATGCAAAGCACGCTTTCGATCGCGCCGTCTCGCTCGGCGCCGAGCCCTATGAGAGCAAGGTCGGCCCCGGCGAACTGCAGATCCCGGCGGTGAAGGGCATCGGCGGCTCGCTGCTCTATTTCGTCGACCGCTATGGCGCGAAAGGCTCGATCTACGATGTCGACTTCGAGTGGCTCGGCGAGAGCGACCCGCATCCCGAGCAGGCCGGGATGTATTATCTCGACCACCTCACCCATAACGTCATGCGCGGCCGCATGGACCATTGGGCCGACTGGTATGGCGAGCTCTTCAATTTCCGCGAGATCCGCTTCTTCAACATCGAGGGCAAGCTCACCGGCCTGATCTCGCGGGCGCTGACTTCGCCCTGCGGCAAGATCCGCATCCCGATCAACGAGTCCCTCGACGACAAGAGCCAGATCGAGGAGTACCTGCGCCAGTACAAGGGCGAGGGCATCCAGCATGTCGCGCTCGGCTCGCGAGACATCTACACGAGCGTCGAGCAACTTCGGCACAACGGCCTACCCTTCATGCCCTCCCCGCCTGAGACCTATTACGAGAAGGTCGATGGCCGCGTGCCGAACCATGGCGAGCCGGTGCCGCGGCTCAAGCAGAACGGCATCCTGATCGACGGCGAGGGCGCGGTCGCGCTCGGCGAGAAGGCCGGCCGGATGAGCAAGGTCTTGCTGCAGATCTTCTCGGCCACCGTGGTCGGGCCGATCTTCTTCGAGTTCATCCAGCGCAAGGGCGATGACGGCTTCGGCGAGGGCAATTTCCGCGCTTTGTTCGAGTCGATCGAGGAAGACCAGATCCGCCGTGGCGTGCTGAAGCCGCAGGCAGCGGAGTAACGTACCAGTGCCCTCTCCCTAACTGGGAGAGGGCACTCGCTTGCCGGTGATCGACAGACCTCAACCCAGGCTTGCCGCCTCCCGGGAATGGGCGTAGCCCTTTGCTGACGCACTGCACAACAGGTGCGCCAGCAAGAGGAAGCGGCCATGGCGACGACGTCGGCAGAGGTCATGCGGGGCCATCAGGGCCCATGGTGGACCCATCTCTATGTCCAGGTGCTGACCGCGATCGCCATCGGCGTGCTGCTCGGCCATTTCTATCCCCAGACCGGCGAAGCGATGAAGCCGCTGGGTGACGCCTTCATCAAGGCGATCAAGATGATCATCGCCCCGATCATCTTCCTCACCGTCGTCCATGGCGTCGCCTCGATGGACGACATGAAGAAGGTCGGCCGCGTCGGCCTGAAGGCGCTGATCTATTTCGAGGCCGTCACCACGCTGGCGCTGATCGTCGGCCTCGTCGTGGTCAATCTCTGGAAGCCGGGCGCCGGCATGAACGTCGATCCCTCGACGATCAACACCTCCGGCATCGCCGCCTTCACCGCCAAGGCGCATGACCAGAGCACCACGGCCTTCCTGCTCAACATCATCCCGGACACGGTGGTCGGCGCCTTCGCCAATGGCGAGATCCTGCAGGTGCTGTTCTTCGCCCTGCTCTTCGCCTTCGGCCTGCAAATGCTCGGCGAGCGCGGCAAGGCTGTGCTGCATTTCATCGACGACATCGCCCAGATCTTCTTCAAGATCGTCGGCATCATCATGAAGGCCGCCCCGATCGGCGCCTTCGGCGCCATGGCCTTCACCATCGGCAAGTTCGGCGTCGGGACCCTGGTCTCGCTCGGTTCCTTCATGGCCGCGTTCTACGCGACCTGCCTGATCTTCATCTTCCTGGTGCTCGGCACGATCGCGCGGCTGACCGGCTTCTCGATCCTGAAGTTCATCGCCTTCATCAAGGAAGAGCTCCTGATCGTGCTCGGCACCTCATCCTCCGAGAGCGTGCTGCCGCGCATGATCGCCAAGATGACTCATCTCGGCTGCAAGGAGAGCGTGGTCGGCCTGGTCATCCCGACCGGCTATTCCTTCAATCTCGACGGCACCTGCATCTATCTCACAATGGCCGCCGTCTTCCTGGCGCAGGCGACCAACACCGACCTCACCCTCGCCCAGGAGATCGGCATCATCGCCGTGCTGCTGCTGACCTCGAAGGGCGCTGCCGGCGTCACCGGCTCGGGTTTCATCGTGCTGGCCGCGACACTGGCCACCGTCGGCCATATCCCGGTCGCCTCGATCGCGCTGATCCTCGGCATCGACCGCTTCATGTCGGAAGCACGCGCCCTCACCAATCTGATCGGCAACGGCGTCGCCACGATCGTCGTCTCGAAATGGGAGAACTCGCTCGACGAAGCCAGGATGCAGCGCATCCTCGCCAAGGAGACCGGCTACGACGCCGACGAGCCGGAGCGGATCGCGGTCTGACCCGACCCCCGTCAGGCCGCCAGCCGCGGCGACGCCATTGCCTCGCGCAGCGCCTGCGCGAAATGGCGCGCCGCGACACCGGCCTGCGGCGCGATCACCAGCGCGACCGAGAGTTCGAACAGCGACGGCAGGTTCTCGGACGGCTCGAGCCGACGCAATGACGCCGGCGCGGCGCTCTCCGTGATCGCGGTGACGCACAGGCCGGCCTCCACCGCCGAGAGCAGGCCGGCCATGTGCGAGGAGGAGAACACCAGCCGGTGCGCTCGCTCCGCCACTTGCAACGCATTCAGGATGCGCGGACGGGCCCGGCAGCCCTCGTTGAACAGGCCGAGCGGCAGCACTTCGCTGAGTTCCGGCCGGTGGCCGCGTGCCGCGACCCAGACCAGCGGCTCGCGCCTGAGCCGCTCGCCCTTCGGTCGGCCAGGGTCCTGGGTGATCACCGCAAGGTCGAGCTCGCCCGCTGCCACTGCCGGCTCGATCCGCTTCGAGAGCTCGCAATGCACCTCGATCTCGACGCGCGGATGTTCCTCGGCGAAGCGCACGATCAGCGGCCTGAGGTAAGCGTCTACATAATCGTCGGGCAGGCCGATGCGCAGGCGACCCACGGCCTTGTCGCCCTCGAGTTCGGCGCGCGCCTCGCGCTCAATCGCGAGCAGGCGGCGGGCCTGGGCGAGCAATCGCTCGCCGGCTTCGGTCGGCGTGACGCCGCGGCGAGAGCGCTCCAGCAATTGCTTGCCCAGCGCAGCCTCCAGATCCTGGATGCGGCCCGAAACCGCCGATTGCGTGCGCCCGAGCTTCTGGCCGGCCGCGGTGAAGCCGCCGGTCTCGGCGACGGCGACGAGCATGGCGAGCGCATCGAGATCGAGATGGGTTGACATCATCGTTCCAACGGAAATGACGATAGATGAATCAGGATAATCCGTTTTTCCGATTGCCGTAAGCACCCTATATCGAGGGTCGGATCACCAGCTTTTCAGATTGTGCATCATGTCCGCCCCGAGCCTTTCCGTGCCTGATCGTCCCGCCACGCCGGCGCTCGCCATGTTCCTGGTGTTGCTGCTGGGCGCGACCTGTATCGGCTTCTCCGGCATTTTCGTGCGCTTTGCCGATGTCGGCCCGGCCGCCGCCGGCTTCTGGCGCATGGCCTTCGCGCTGCCGGTGCTGGCGGCCTGGATGGCGCTGGAGGACCGCCGTGAGCAGGCCGAAGGCGTGAAGCCCGGCGCCATGCTGCCGATCGCACTCGCCGGCCTCGCCTTCGGTGTGGACGTCGTGCTCTACAACGCCTCGCTCGGCTTCACCTCGATCGCCAACGCCTCGCTGCTCGGCAATCTCTCGCCGGTCGGCGTCATCCTCGGCGGCTGGCTGCTGTTCCGCGAGAAGCCGACGCGGCGCATCCTCGGCGCGCTGCTGCTCGCCATTGGCGGCGCTGGCCTGCTGGTGCTGCCGAAGCTGACGGGAAGTGCCGTGACGCCGCTTTCGGGCGCTGGCTTGTTCGGCGACGGCCTCGCCATCGGCGCCGCCTTCTCCTACGCCGCCTATATCCTCGCTGTCCGCCGCGCCCGCAACCGCGCCGCCGCCGGCCGGATCGGCCTGATCTCCAGCGCGATCTGCGCCGTATTCTGCCTCGTCGCCGCCCTCGGCCTGAGTGAGACCATCCTGCCGCAGAGCCTGACCGGCTGGCTCGCCGTCGCCGCGCTCGGCCTGGTCTCGCATGCCATGGGCCAGGGCCTGATCACGCTGGCGCTTGGCCACTACGGGGCGAACGCCGCCTCGCTGGTCATGGTCTGGCCGGCTTTAGTCTCGGTGCTCGCCGCTTGGGCGATCTTCGCCGAGCAGCCCTCGCCTGCGCAGGCCTTCGGCGGTGTCGCGATCCTGGCAGCGGTGCTGATGGTGCGGAAGGGCTGAAATCGCACGGAGCCCGCTGTCCTGACGATGTGTCGGGCGACAGGAGCGTATTTGCCGCGCCGACCTGCACCTGCTGCACGGTCGACCGGCAATGCAGAATAAAATGCCGTTTGACCCCTGATGTTTCCGGCGCACAGTCGACTCTGCTTCATCATGAGGCAGGGAGAAACAGCCATGATCGCTCGGGTTTCCGCTTTTATCTTCACTTGCCTCTTGGTCAGCACTCCAGCAAGTGCGCAGCCACGGCAGTTCGGCCCGGCGACCGGAACCGTCTCCATCCGGCAGGTGCAGGTGGCCTTCATCGGCTCGGGTGCGATCGGCGGTGGCACGCTGCGCTTCAACAAGCGCAACTACGAGATCACCGTCGGCGGCCTCGGCATCGGCGGCATCGGCGCCTCGCGCCTGACCGCGACCGGCTCAGTCTACCGCCTGGCCAATGCCGAGGACTTCACTGGAGCCTATCTCCAGATTCGCGAAGGCTGGGCGATCGGCGACGAGGGCCGCGGCACGCTCTGGCTGCGCAATGCCAAGGGCGTGGTCATGCGGCTTGCGACGAAACGCCGGGGCCTGCAGCTCTCACTCGGCGCCGACGGCGTTCTGATCGGCTTCAAGCAGTAGGCACGAGAGACAGGACACGCCGCCGGCCTTCGGCAGCGGTGCTGATGGTGCGGAAGGGTAGTAGCGCCCTTCCGCGTGCCGGCCAGCCACGCCATCAGTTCCCGGCGGCGTAGCGCAGGATCACCGTGCCGTTCTTGAGCGGCCGGTTCTCCAGCAGATCAAGCTTCTGGCGCTCGCCACCGGCTTTGAAGAACGGCGTGCCCGCGCCGAGCCGCACCGGCACCACCGCCAGCATCAGCTCGTCGATCTGCTTCGCCGCCAACAGCGTGTCGATCAGCTCGGCGCTGCCGAAGACCAGGATGTCCTTGCCCGGCGCGGCCCGCAGCTTGGCGATCTCGCCCGCGATGTCGGCGGTGACGCGGGTGTTGTTCCAGCCCGAGCTCTGGATGCTGCGCGAGGCGACCAGCTTGGGCAGCGCGTTCATGTAGCGCGTGACCTCGCTGTCCTCCTTGGCCTCGGCCGAGGTCCAATACGCCTTCATCCCGTCATGGGTGACACGGCCGAAAACCAGGACTTGGGCGCGCTTGCCGAATTCCTTGCTGAGCGCGTCGAGCTCTTCACCCCAGGCGTCGTTGTGAAACGACAGATCCCATTTTTCCGTGCCCTCGAAATAGCCATCGAGCGTCACGAGGTTCCAGACAATCACCTTGGCCATCACACCCTCCATCCAGGCGCTACCTTGGCGCCAGCAAAACCGCTTGCGATTTGCAAGCAGTTGGCTTCTAGCGAAACCGATTGTAGAATGCAAGCGGTTTTGGAGATGCACATGCGAGAGACCGGCCGTTCGGGCTGCCCGATCAATCTGACGCTCGAAATCCTCGGGGATCGCTGGAGCCTGATCGTCCTGCGCGACATGATGTTCGGCAATCGCCGGCATTTCCGCGAATTGCTGGCGAAATCGGACGAAGGCATCGCCTCGAACATTCTCGCCGACCGGCTTAAGCGGCTGCTCGAGAACGGTCTGATCTCGCGCCGTGACGACGCCAGCCACAAGCAGAAGGGCATCTACAGCCTGACCGAAATGGGGATCTCGCTGGTGCCGGTCTTCGCCGCCATGGCCGACTGGGGCCGCCGCTTCCTGCCGGTGACGCCGGAGATGTCGATCCGCGCCGAGATCCTCGCCGAAGGCGGCCCGGCGCTCTGGCAGAAGTTCATGGACGAGCTGCGCTTTCTCCATCTCGACGCGCCGCGGCCGGCGCAATCCGTGCTCGACGAGCTGACCGCAGCCTATTGTGAGGCTGTCGAGCGCCGATGCGCGGCCGAGGTCGAGCCGGAAGCGGTGTGAGGCCTCGCCCGATCCCCTGATCTCGCATGCACATTGATCAAAATCGCTCCTGAGACGTTTAGCCGGCAGGAGGTGCGATCATGATGCGACATCACCTGACGAAAGCCTTCGCAGCGGCGGCGCTGCTGATCCTGGCGCAGCCGGGCGTCGCCGAGCAGGAGGCCAACAGCGGCGAAACCGGCTTCCTCAGCTCGCTGGAGGGCCGCTTCAGCGGCAATGGCACGCTCCAGAATGCCGGCGGCGGCAGCCGTTCGCTGAAATGCGAATTCAACGGCGACCAGGAGGGCGCGCGCCTCAGCCTCGACGGCAGCTGTAGCGCTGCCGCGATCTTCAGCGCGACGATCCGAATCGAGCTGCGCCATGATCCGAGGACCGGCCGCTATGCCGGCACCTTCAAGGAGAGCACCGGCACGGTGGCGAATCTATCCGGTACGCGACAGGGCCAGCGCCTGTCGCTCGCCTTCAACGAGACCGCGGAGAGCATCCGCCCGAACCCGCCGGCGACGCTGACAATCTCGCGCCAGCAGAGCGGAGTGGCGCTGACCCTGCGCGGCAGCCAGCCAGGCAAAGGGCAGAATCTCGACCTGTCGCTGCAGGAGAAATAACCGCGCAAATGGAAAGGCCGGCCTAATCGGCCGGCCCCGTCCTGGTTCTCACTCCGCCGCCAGCCTCGGCGGCGGCAGCTTGCCGGCCATCGCCTTGGCGCTGGCTTCGCCCGGCGTCTCCTCGTCGCTGATCGCGGTCCAGCTGCTCTCATCCTCGGCCTTGCCGAGGAAGCGGCCGAAGATCCAGCCGGTCAGGCGGCCGAGATCGTCCATCACCACATAGAAGGACGGCACGAAGACGAGGCTGAGCACGGTCGAGACGATCAGACCGCCGATCACCGCGATCGCCATCGGCGCACGGAACTCGCCGCCATCGCCGACGCCATAGGCCGAAGGCAGCATGCCGGCGGCCATGGCGATGGTGGTCATCACGATCGGCCGGGCCCGCTTGTGGCCGGCTTCCAGCAGCGCCGTCAGCCGGTCCTTGCCACGCGCGACCTCCTCGACCGCGAAATCGACCAGCATGATCGCGTTCTTGGTGACGATGCCCATCAGCATCAGCAGGCCGATATAGACCGGCATCGAGACCGGGTTGTGGGTGGCCAGCAGCGCGATCACCACGCCGCCGAAGGAGAGCGGCAGCGAGAGCAGGATGGTGATCGGCTGGAAGACCGAGCCGAACAGCAGGATCAGCACGGCGAGCACCAGCATCAGGCCGGTGGTCATCGCGGTGATGAAGCCCTCGACCACCTCGCCCTGGATCTCGGCGTCGCCGGTGGCGGCGATGCGCACGCCTTCGGGCAGTCCGACTTCCTTGACGATCTCCTGGAACTTCTCCTGTGCCGTGCCAAGCTCGAAGCCGCGCTTCAGGTCGGCGCCGATGGCGGCGCGGCGGACGCGGTCATAGCGATCGATCGAGGACGGGCCCTCGCCGAAGCCGATCTCGGCGACGGCGGTAAGCGGGATCGAGACACCGGAAGCGCTGATGACGCGCAGCGCCGCGATGTTGCGGATGTCGGTGCGGGCCTGCTCGTCGAGCTGGACGCGGATCGGCACCAGCCGGTCGCCGGCGTTGAACTTGGCGAGGTTGGGGCCGATGTCGCCGATGGTGGCGACGCGCAGCGCCTCGGAGATCGCCTCGGGCGTGACGCCGAGATTGGCGGCCTGTTCGAGCTTCGGCGTGACGCGCATCTCCGGCCGGCTCAGCGAGCCGGCGGTGGCGACGTTGAGATAACCATCGACCTGGCGCATGCGCGCCTCGATCTTCGCCACCGTCTCGTCGAGCGCATCGCCATCCTTGGACAGGATCGAGAATGCCATCTCGCGCTCGCCGCGCTCGTTGACATACCAGGCGCGAACGTCGGGCACACTCGCCAGCTTCTCGGCGATGGTGACCTTGAGCTCCTTCTGCGGGACGTCGCGCCCAGCCTTCGGTGTCAGCATGATGAAGACCGCGGCGCGGCGGACCTCGCGCTGCCCGGTCGGCGAGGCCCCGCCAAGCACGAAGACGTTGGTCACCTGTGGGATCTCGCGCAGCTTGTCGACGATCTTGTCGGTGGCGACGGTGGTGTCCTCCAGCGTCGCGCCGGGCGGTAATTCGACCGATGCGACGATGCGTGCGGTGTCCTCCTCCGGGAAGAAGCCGGTCGGCAGCAGCGCGGTCGCCTGGATCGAGACGAACAGGAAGCCGAAGCCGGCGATCAGCGTGAGATAGGCCGTGTTGAACGGCAGCTTGCGCCAGGTCCGCGAGCCGTCGAAGCGCGGCAGCACTGGGATGCGCCGCTTCCTCAGCGAGGCCTCAAGCAACCAGGCGTAAGCGCGCATCACGAAGCCATCCTTGGCGTCGTGGTGCTTCACAGGCTTGAACAGATAGGCCGCCATCATCGGCGTGATCAGGCGCGCGACCAGGAGCGAGAACAGCACCGCGATCGCGACCGTCAGGCCGAACTGGCGGAAATACTGGCCGGCGATGCCGCCCATGAAGGACACGGGCGCAAAGATCGCGACGATGGTCAGCGTGATTGCGATGACCGCGAGCCCGATCTCGTCGGCCGCTTCCATCGCGGCGCGATAGGGCGATTTGCCCATCCTCATGTGTCGGACGATGTTCTCGATCTCGACGATGGCGTCGTCGACCAGGATGCCGGTCACCAGGGTGATGCCGAGCAGGCTGACGAGGTTCAGCGAGAAGCCGAGGATCTCCATCGCCCAGAAGGTCGGGATCGCTGACAGCGGCAATGCGATCGCGGTGATCAGCGTCGCCCGCCAGTTGCGCAGGAAGACGAAGACGACGAGCACGGCGAGCGCTGCGCCCTCCAGCAGCGTCTCCATCGCCGCCTTGTAGTTGCCGTAGGTGTAGGCGACGGCATCGTCGATCGGCGCAAGCTTGATCGTCGGGTAGCGCTTGTTGAGATCGTCGATCTTGGCCGCGACGACGTCCTTGACCGAGAGCTCGCTCGAGCCCTTCGAACGGAACACGGCGAAGGAGACGACCGGCTGCTTGTTGAGCCGGCCGAAGGCGCGCGGCTCGGAACTGGCGTCCTCGACGCGGCCGAGCTCCTTCAGGCGGACCTCGCGCCCGCCGGTGAGCTGAATCTTGCTGTCGGCCAGTTCAGCGACGGTCTTGGCGCTGGCAAGCGTGCGGATCGCCTGTTCCTGGCCACCAACCTCGCCGCGCCCGCCGGCGAGGTCGACATTGGTGGCGCGAATCTGGCGATTGACCTCGCCAGCAGTGGTGCCGAGCGCGAGCAAACGATCGGGATCGAGCGAAATCCTGATCTCGCGGTCGACGCCGCCATAACGCTCGACCCGGCCGACGCCCTTCAGCCCCTGCAATTCGCGCGAAACGACATCGTCGACATGCCAGGAGATCTGCTCCAGCGTCATGCCGGGCGAGGAAGCGCCATAGGTCAGGATCGACTGGCCCTCGACATCGATGCGCTGGATCACCGGCTCGTCGATGGTACGCGGCAGCTCGGCCCGGATCTTGGCGATCGCATCCTTGACGTCGTTGACCGCACGGTCGGTATTGGTTTCGAGCCTGAACTCGACCAGTGTCACCGAAGAGCCATCGGTCAGCGTCGACATCACATGCTTGACGCCGGTGATGTTGGCGACTGCGTCCTCGACGCGCTTCGAAACCTGGCTCTCGAGCTCGGCCGGGGCGGCGCCCGACTGGGTTACCGTCACCGAGACGAAGGGCACGTCGATGTTCGGGAAGCGCGTCACCGGCAGCTTCGAGAACGACAGCAGCCCGAGCACGCAGAGCACGACGAAGAGCAGGATCGACGGAACCGGTTTCCGGATCGACCAGGCGGAGAAATTGACGTTCACGCGAGGCTCCGTCAGTTCGTCGCGATCGGCGTGATCATGTCGCCGTCACGCACGAAGGTGCCGGCACGCGCCACCACGCTCTCGCCCTCGGCGAGGCCGGACGCGATCTCGGCGCGCCCGCCGCCGATCAGCCCGAGCGTGACCTTCTTGGTCGTCACCTTTCCATCCTTGACGGACTGGACCATGGCGCCACCGCGCGCATAGGTGATCGCCGAAAGCGGCAGCACGATGCTGGTCTTGCGGCCAGTCTCGATCACGCCGCGGGCGAACGAGCCGACGGCGACCGGCGGATTGCCCGTCAACGTGATGCGCAGCCGCCCGAGCCGCGAGGCCTTGTCGACCTCCGGCGAGATCAGCCGGATCTGGCCGGCGAGCGGCTTGTCGGATCCCGCCGGCGTGACCGCGACCGCCTGGCCGACCTTGAGATTGGGCAGCTCGACCTCTGCGACATCGGCTTCGAGCTCGATCGCGCCATCGGCGATGATCTTGAACAGCGGCTCAGCGGCCGCCATCGTCGCCATCGCGCCGAGCCTGGCATTGCGGCGGCTGACGATGCCGGCCTTGGGCGCCTTGATCTCGGTGCGGGCGAGCTTGACGTCAATGTCGCGTCCCTGGGCCTGGGCCAGCGTCAGGTCGGCCGTGGTGATCGCAAGCGCCTGCTTCATCGAGTTCAGTCGCGCCTGCCCGCCCCGCGCCGCAGCGGCGCGCTGGTCGAAGGTCTCTAGGCTCGCATTGCCGTTGTCGCGCAGGGCCTTGGTGCGGTCGAAGGCGTTGTTGGCCTGGACGAGATTGGCTTCGGCCTCGACGATCTGGGCCTTGGCCTGGTCGACCGCCGCCTCGGCGCGCTTGATCTGCGCCTCGTTCTGGGAGCGCTGCACTTCAAGCGTGGTGCGCGACAGCCGCGCCAATACCTGGCCGGCGGTCACGCGGTCGCCCTCTTCGGCAAGCAGCTCGGTGATGACGACGCCGTCGATCTCGGGGGCGACCATGATCTCGTCGCGCGCGATCATCGAGCCGGAGACGACGACGCTCTGCACGATCTCGTCGCGCTTGGCATTCGTCACTGTGATGGCAGGTCCGGCGGAAGGCTGCTGAGACGTAGCGGCGGCGGCCGGAGCCTGAGCGAAAGCCGTCACAGGCGCGCAGGCGAGCGCGACGAGCGGCAGCAGGGCGAGGGTCTTGGTCGAGACGGGCATGGTCGGTCTTCGTCTTATGGGGTTGGATCGCCGGCGGGCGGCAGCAGCATGGTCTGCGCCATCGCGCGCATCGCGGCGAACAGGGCTTCGGCGCCGGAAGCGGCGTCGAAATTGGGATCGACAGCGCGCCGGCAGAAGAAGCCGTCCGCCATCATGAACAGCGCCTGCAGGAAACGCGCTTGATCGAGATTGCTCGGCAGCTCCCCGGTTTGCTTGGCGGCCTCGACGGCTGCGCCGAGCCCGAGCTCGACCACCTCGTCGAAGCCGGCGCAGATCTGCGCCATCTCGGGCGTACGCGAGGCCTCGGCCCAGATCTGCAGCGCGATGATCGCCTTCTCGCGCGGCTTGCGCACCATGTGCTGGCGGCCGAGCTCCTCGAGCTGGTCGAGCAATCCGCCCTTGGTCGGATCGAGCTGGGCGAAATCGGCGGCGACTTCCGTTCGGTCGCGTTCGCTCATGCCGGCGATGATCGCGTCCTTCGACGAGAAGTAGCGGTAGAGATTGCCCGGGCTCATCCCGGCCTCCACCGCAATGTCGTTCATCGTCGCCGCATGGAAGCCGGCGCGCGCGAAGACGCGCTCAGCCGCATCGAGGATGCGGACATGGCGCTCCGAGAGACCACGCTCGGCCGGGAATGAGGTGACGACCTGCGACATGCTTCTTTCGAATGATGAGAATGAATGTTCATTCTCATGCCTGAGGCTGCTTCGGAAGTCAACCGGGATGATCACTGCGGGTTGCATTACCGGACGAGTATTGAGGCAAGATTGCACGGAGCATGCACGGCGCTGGCCTCGGCCATGTCGGCGCGTGGCGCATAATTTGCTTGCTGCAAAGGCCGGCAAACAGCATTTTAGGCATGTCCGGCGGGAGAATCCGGTCTCGGGAGCGCAATCGAACGCCGCGATGAACGACCTGTCCTATCGCTTCGAGGCCCGCCGCCGGCTCCGCACCCGCCTCGGCACCCAGCCGCGGCGCAAACCCGTCCTGATCGTGCTCCATCAGGAGCATTCGACGTCCGGCCGCGTCGGCCGCTTGATCGCCGAGCGCGGCCACGCCCTCGACATTCGCAAGCCACGTTTCGGCGACCCTCTGCCGCAAACCATGCAGGGCCATGCCGGCGCAGTGATCTTCGGCGGGCCGATGAGCGCCAACGACCCCGACGATTTCGTCAAGGCCGAGACCGACTGGATCGGCGTCTGCCTAAAGGAGGAGGCACCCTTCCTCGGCCTCTGCCTCGGTGCGCAGATGCTGGCCCGCCATCTCGGCGCAACCGTCTACACCCATGCGCAGGGCCGGGCCGAGATCGGCTATTACCCGCTCAGCCTGACCGAAGCCGGGCATGCCGACGCCAATGCGTCCGGCAGCCCCTGGCCCGCAACCGTCTATCAATGGCACCGCGAAGGCTTCGATTGCCCGACCGGCGCCGAATGCCTGGCGACCGGCGGTGACTTCCCAGTCCAGGCCATCCGCACCGGCCGCAAGGCCTATGGCCTGCAATTCCACCCCGAGGTGACGCTGGCGATGATGTGCCGCTGGTCAGTGCGCGCCCATGAGCGCACGCTGATGCCGGGCGCGCAACTGCGCCACCAGCATCTCGAAGGCTGGTACCAGTATGATCCGGCCGTGCGCACCTGGCTCGACGGCTTCCTCGATCACTGGCTGAAAGAGCCGGCCGAGCAGGATCTCATCGCGTGAATCGCAGCGTCATCGTCCTCGGCGCCGGCATGGTCGGCGTCTCCTGCGCGCTCGCTCTGCAGAAGCGTGGCCTCAAGGTTACGCTGATCGACCGGCGCGAGCCCGGCCGCGAGACCTCCTACGGCAATGCCGGCGTGATCAGCCGCTCCTCGATCATGCCACTCAACAATCCCGGCCTGTGGAAGAACCTGCCGAAATATCTGAGCAACCGGCATGCGGCCGTGCGCTATCGGCTCAGCCATCTCCTGGCCAATCCTGGCTGGATCCTTGGCTTCCTCAACGAAGCCAAGCCCGATCGACTCAGCCACCGCGTTGCGGCGCTGGAAAGCCTGATCGCGCCCTCTCTGCCGCTGCACAAGCGGCTGATGACGGAAGCCGGCATCGCCTGGCGCCTGCGCGACACCGGCTTCCTCGAGCTCTGGCGCAGCGAGGCCGGCCGGGCAGCCGCCGAGGCGCGCCGAACCTTCCTCGAAAATCACGGCGTGCGCGTCGAGGCGCTTGATCGCCAGGCCCTCTCGGCTCTGGAGCCCAGCCTGAACCCGATCTTCTCGGCCGCGCTGCTGCACAAGGACAGCGCCTCGGTCGATTGGCCGGGCGCGGTCGTCGAGGCCTATGCGGCGCTGTTCGCCGCCCGCGGCGGTACGATCCTGCGCGACGAGGTCACCGCCCTGTCGAAGCAGGGTGAAGGCTGGCGCGTCACTGCCAAGGGCGCCCAACACGACGCCGATCTCGCCGTCGTCGCGCTCGGACCCTGGAGCGCCGATCTGCTGCGGCCGCTCGGCTTCAAGGTGCCGCTCAATGTCGAGCGCGGCTATCACCGCCATTACAAGGCGGCGCAGGGGCGCTTCCTCAACCGCCCGATCTATGATGTCGAGGCGTCCTACATGCTGGCGCCGATGGAGCTCGGCCTGCGCCTGACCAGTGGCGTCGAGCTCGCCCATCGCGACGCGCCGGACAACCATGCCCAGATCGATCAGGTGCTGCCGCGGGCGCGCGAGGCCTTCCCGCTGACGGAGCCGGCGGAAGACACGACCTGGCGCGGCTCGCGCCCGACCCTGCCGGATTCATTGCCGATGATCGGCGAGGCGCCGCGCCATCCCGGCCTCTGGCTCGCCTTCGGCAACCAGCATATCGGCTTCTCGACCGGGCCCGTGACGGGGGAGCTGCTCGCCGCTCTGGTCTGCGGCGAAGCGGCTCCGGCCGACCCGGCGCCTTTCGCGCCGGGCCGCTATTTGTCCTAGGCGTCACGCCGGCGCGCTCGGTCGCGCCGGATCGCTGGTGACAGGTTTGGCCACATTGTCACCGAGGCCTGACCAGTTGACCCTGGCCGTGGCGAGCATCAGCGTCGCCAGCGCGATGAAGGCACCGATCGCCCCGGCCAGCAAAGCGAAGTCCTCGGACTTCAGCAGCGCGTAGACCAGCCCGTAACCGGTGGCGAGGATCAGGCCCAGCACGGCCCCGCGTGCGAAACTGCGCAGGACGAGACCTATGTAGAGCGCGATGAGGGCCGTCGTTGCGGCTGCGGCCACGAGATAGGCCGTCAGGAAGCCGAGATGCTCGGCCAGCGACAGCAGCAGCACATAGAACAGCACCAGCGCGAAGCCGACGAGCGTGTACTGGACGGCATGGAGGTTGTCGCGCGCCACCAATTCCAGCCCGAACACGGCAAGAAAGACCGCGCCGACGAAGAGGATGCCGTATTTGATGGCGCGATCGACCAGCTGGTAGAGATCGACCGGCTGGTAGAAACGGGCACCGACGCCGCCGGCGAGGAAGGTCGCATCAGCGCGCCGGTTGTCATGGCTGAAGGCCAGCGGCAGGTTGCGCGCCAGATGCGAGACCCGCCAGGACGCCGAGAAGCCGTTGGCGTCGATCACCCGGTCATCCGGCAGATGCGCGCCGGAGAAGCTCGGATGCTGCCAGTTCGAGCTCATCCGGATGGCGCTGTTCTTGGCCAGCGGCACGATCGACAGGCTGCGCGAGCCGTTGAGATCGAGCCCGACCTCGACCGAGAGCGGCCTGGTCAGGTCGATGCCGCGCATGGCGGCATGGATGCCGTTGCCGTCGCGGATGCCGGCGCCCAAAGTCGGTTCGAACTCGATCGCCGCGCCGTCACGAATTTGCGCGGTGGCGCGGTTCTTCAGGCCGCGGACATCGCCGACCCCAACGGCGAGCACCGCCTCGTTCCAGAGCGGCTGCACCGCCTCGGAGGTGATCGCCTTGAAGTCCGGCGGCAGGAAGCGCGCATTCAGCGCGACCTTGCCGCGATAGACCGGCACGTCGAAGATCGAGCGCCGCCGGATCTCGGTCTGCGCCTCCGAGCTCGCCTGGAGATCGTCCGGCAGGAAGACCGCGACCTCGCGCGTCGGCGCGGCATTGGCGATCTTGGGCGGCACCAGATAGGGCACCAGCAGGGCCGGGCCGCCGACGATCTGCTCGCGGCCCCAGGCATCGCCGATCTCGCGGGCCGCCTGATTGGCAGTGGCCGAGCGCTCGCCGCGCAGGCTGGAAACGAACATTAGCGGGATCAGCAGCAGCAGCGCCAGGAAGCCGATGACGAAGAATTTCAGGCCAGGGCTGCGCCCGAACCGCCGCGGCGTGATGCCGAGGGACAGGATCGGAGGTTCAGGCTTGCTCTCGGTCTGTTGCCCTTGCTCTTGCGACATGATTCGCCCTCATGCAGTGACTTAGCGTCAGCAAGAGAGCGCGGCGTCTTGTCGCGGGCGTGATCGAGTCGAGGCCGAAACCGGCGGAATCGGCGGCGGAATTGCGGAAAGCGACGCTCAACGTCAGGCACGCGAACTCAGGCAGGCCTGCCACCGTCCATTTCATGGCTGTAGTCTTCATAGACCACGAAGACGCTAGGATGGTCGCGGAAGCTCTCAATTAGAAGGGGTTTCACTTCCTCCGGCCACGAGAGCTTTCCAAGCCCGGCCCCGATTTTCGGCAGCGCTACGGATTCGACAGCCGACGCATTCGCCCAGTTCGTCAACTTCCTGATTGAGCGTCGAAGAAACGGCAGCGTGGCGTGATACATGTCCGGTTGGGTCGCGAGGTAAACGAAGCCGGGGCCGCGCTCCACAGGCGGGTGGACCCAGATGTCTCCACCATTGAATCGCCCTTGTCGGGCATGGCGCTTGAACGCAGCCTGGACCTGCGGCCATCGCGACGAGATCTTGAAAGCCAGACCGGTTCCGAGGCCTTCCTGATTACCAGTCGCGACACCTTGCGCGATGTACTGCTCGCGAGCCTGGAGAATATCGCCGGAAACGAAGCGGATCATGGCGACAAGCGTAGCGGCCATACAACCCAGAAGCCATACGGCCCAAAACCCGGTGGCCTCTCTGCGCTCGTAATGACCGATTCAGCTCAGACCTGTCTCGCCACCATCATCTTCTTGACTTCCGCGATCGCCTTGGCCGGGTTGAGGCCCTTCGGGCAGGCGTTGGCGCAGTTCATGATGGTGTGGCAGCGATAGAGCCGGAACGGATCCTCGAGATCGTCGAGGCGCTCGCCGGTGGCTTCGTCGCGGCTGTCGATCAGCCAACGATAGGCCTGCAGCAGCGCCGCGGGGCCAAGATAGCGATCACCATTCCACCAATAGCTCGGGCACGAGGTCGAGCAGCAGGCGCAGAGGATGCACTCATAGAGGCCGTCGAGCTTCTCGCGGTCGTCCTTGGCCTGCTTCCATTCCTTCTCGGGCGCCGGCGTCGTCGTCTTGAGCCAGGGCTCGATCGAGGCGTGCTGGGCGTAGAAGCGGGTAAGATCGGGAACGAGGTCCTTGACCACCGGCATGTGCGGCAGCGGATAGATCGCGACCTTGCCCTTGGCGCCGCATTCGTCGATGCCGGTGGTGCAGGCGAGGCCGTTCTTGCCGTCCATGTTCATGGCGCAGGAACCGCAGATGCCCTCGCGGCAGGAACGCCGGAAGGTCAGCGTCGGGTCGACCTTGTTCTTGATCCAGATCAGCGCGTCGAGCACCATCGGCCCGCAATCGTCGCGGTCGACATAATAGGTGTCGGTGCGCGGATTGGCGGTATCGTCAGGATTCCAGCGATAGATCTTGAACTCGGTGACCTTCTTGGCGGCAGCCGGCTTCGGCCAGGCCTTGCCTTCGGTCAGGCGGGAGTTCTGCGGAAGCGTGAATTCGGCCATCTGTCAGATCGTCCTCAGTACACCCGCGCCTTCGGCTTGATGTATTCGATGTCGTTCGAGAGCGTGTAGGTGTGCACCGGACGATCATCGAGCGTGACCGTGCGCTTCTCGTCGTCGATCCAGGCGAGCGTGTGCTTCATCCAGTCCTTGTCGTCGCGGTTCGGATAGTCCTCGCGGGCATGGGCGCCGCGGCTTTCCGGACGCTGCAGCGCCGAGTCCATCGTGACCACCGCCTGGGTGATCAGGTTCTCGAATTCCAGCGTCTCGATCAGATCCGAGTTCCAGATCAGCGAGCGATCGGTCGTGCCGATGTCGGTGATGCCGGCCCAGACCTCGTGGATTGCCTTGTGGCCAGCCTCAAGTGTCTCGCCGGTCCGATAGACGGCGCAATCGGACTGCATCGTCCGCTGCATCTTGTCGCGCAGCACCGCCGTCGGCGTGCCGCCCTTGGCGTTGCGGTACTTGTCGAGGCGGGTCAGCGAGAGATCGGCCGAGTTCGCCGGCAGCTCCGGCTGCTTCTCACCGGCCTTGACGGTCTCGGCGCAGCGCAGGCCAGCCGCCCGGCCGAAGACGACGAGGTCGATCAGCGAGTTCGAGCCGAGGCGGTTGGCGCCGTGGACGGAGACGCAAGCGGCTTCGCCGATCGCCATCAGGCCCGGCACGACCCGGTCCGGATCGCCATCGACCTTGGTCAGCACCTCGCCGTGGAAGTTCGTCGGGATGCCGCCCATGTTGTAGTGCACGGTCGGGATCACCGGGATCGGCTCGCGTGTCACGTCGACGCCGGCGAAGATTTTGGCGCTTTCCGAGATGCCCGGCAGGCGCTCATGCAGGATCTTCGGGTCGAGATGATCGAGATGCAGGTAGATGTGATCCTTATCCTTGCCGACGCCGCGGCCGGCCCGGATCTCCATCGTCATCGAGCGTGAGACGACGTCGCGCGAGGCGAGGTCCTTGGCTGATGGCGCATAGCGCTCCATGAAGCGCTCGCCCTCGGAATTGGTGAGATAGCCGCCCTCGCCGCGCGCGCCCTCGGTGATCAGGCAGCCCGAGCCGTAGATGCCGGTCGGGTGGAACTGCACGAACTCCATGTCCTGCATCGGCAGGCCGGCGCGCAGCACCATGCCGCCGCCATCGCCGGTGCAGGTATGGGCCGAGGTCGCCGAGAAATAGGCGCGGCCATAGCCGCCGGTCGCAAGAATCGTCTGCTGCGAGCGGAAGCGGTGCAGCGTGCCGTCATCGAGCTTCAGCGCGATCACGCCGCGGCAATGGCCGTCCTCGTCCATGATCAGGTCGATGGCGAAGTATTCGATGAAGAACTCGGTATTGTAGCGCAGCGCCTGGCCATAGAGCGTGTGCAGCATGGCGTGGCCGGTGCGGTCGGCGGCGGCGCAGGTGCGCTGCGCCGGCGGACCGTTGCCGAAATCGGTGGTCATGCCGCCGAAGGGGCGCTGGTAGATCTTACCGTCCTCGGTGCGCGAGAACGGCACGCCCCAATGCTCGAGCTCGTAGACGGCCGCCGGCGCGTTGCGCACGAGATACTCGATCGCGTCCTGGTCGCCGAGCCAGTCCGACCCCTTGACGGTGTCGTACATGTGCCACTGCCAGGTGTCCTTGCCCATATTGCCGAGCGAGGCGGCGACGCCGCCCTGGGCCGCGACCGTGTGCGAGCGGGTCGGGAAGACCTTGCTGATGCAGGCGGTGCGCAGGCCGGCCTGCGAGCAGCCGACCGTGGCGCGAAGCCCGGCGCCGCCGGCGCCGACGACGACGACGTCGAAGGTGTGGTCGGTGATGGCATAGGCCTGGCCGGTATAGGCCGGGACGGGGCGGGCGCGGGTGATCGCCATGATCAGCCTCCGAACGAGATCTTCAGGAGCGCGAAGGCGCAGGCGGCGCCGACGGCGATCGCAAAGAAGGTGTTGGCCATCACCGCGACGAGCTTCAGCCCCTCATGGTGAACGTAGTCCTCGATGACGACCTGCATGCCGAGGCGCATATGCACGGCGCCGGACACCACGAAGAGCAGCATCAGGATGGCGACGATCGGGTTCGACAGCGTCGCGATGGCGGCGCCGTAGGGCTTGCCGATCAGCGAAATGACCACGCACAGGAAAGCGAGAGTCAGGATGACATTGGCGACGGCGGTGACCCGCTGCAGCCAGAAATGGCCGGTGCCGGACTTGGCCGAGCCGAGGCCGCGAACGCGGCCGAGCGGAGTGCGCATCGAGGAGTTGGAGAGCATCGGCTTAGTTCCTCAGCGCGTCAGGACGACGAGCCAGACCAGCACAGTGAGCACGCCGGAGACGACGAGGTTGTACTTGGCCAGGTTCGTACGGGTCTGCGGGTCGAAGCCGTAGCCGAGATCCCAGACGAAATGGCGGAGCCCGCCGACCATGTGGTGCAGGAGCACGAAGGTGTAGCCGAACAGCACGAGCCGGCCGAGGATGGAACCGGCGATCCACTGCGCGGTCTCGTAGGCGGCGGGGCCGGAGGCGGCGGCGATGAGCCAGAGCGCGATCAGCAGCGTGCCGCCATAAAGCGCCGAACCGGTAGCGCGATGGGCGATCGACATCGCCATGGTCCAGGACCAGCGATAGATCTGCAGATGCGGTGAAAGCGGGCGTGCCGCCGGTCTGGACTCGGCCAAGTTTGAAACTCCCGACCTTTCGAAACTCATCAAGCGAAGATCGCTTGGTATCGTTCTAGAGTGAATGGTTGTCTAACGAAACCGCCCCCATGCTGCAATGCGGCAGACGGAAGCGCAGTTACAGAAATTGAAATCTGTAACTTCACCTGCTCCGGAGGCTGCCGAGAGCCGGCTGGCGAAAACAGCCTAAAGCCGGACAAGCGCCATCCGCCACCTATCCTCAAGGCGTATCGCACCGGCGAGGACCATTCATGAAACTGGGCATGAGCCTTTCACAGTTCGAAGCCGAACTGAATACCGATTGCTGCGACCCTTACAACAACGCCGAGCTGACGTTGACGCTCAAGCTCGGCTTCCGGCAGATCAATCCCGCCGGCGGCGCGGCCGAGGGCACCTATCACGATTACGGGCGCGCCACCGCGCCGACCCGCAAGATCGTCAAATGGACGGTCGGCAGCTGGAATCTGTGGCGGAAGAACTTCGTCGACACCGCCGCCCGCTTCTGGAACGGCAAGTTCTGGCTGTCCAACAACTTCCCGGTCTACGAATTCGAGAAGAACGGCACGAAGTATCGGCCCAACATCTGGTGCCTGCTCAAGATCGAGGATCGCGACGTCGCGCTCGGCGGCCACCATCACGTCATCGATGTGGTCCGGCTGCACAGGAGCGAGACCTGGTTCGGCTCGCATGCCAAACTCTATGACAGCCTCGACACCAACTCGGTGCAAAAGGGCACGGACAGCAAGGGCAAAGCGATCATGCAGCGGGCTCATGTCCACGAGGTCGGTCATCTGCTCGGGCTCGGCCATGTCGACATCGGCAAGGCGCATTGCCCGCCCGGCGGCGACACCAACGCCTCGAATTGCTACGGCGTCGCCGACGTCGACAAATATTCCGTCATGGGCCAGGGCATGCAGCTGCGACAGACGCACGCAACCCCGTGGCGCAAGGCGATGGTCGCATTGTCCAGCAAGGGCAATGTGCTGACGGCGACTGACTGGGAGGCCAAGATGCAGCGCATCTACCCGCGCATTCCGGCCGAAGTCGCGACCAACGCGATGCTCACGCACCGGCCCATGCGCAAATGACGCCCGGCTGGCCCGCCATGACACGAACCGCCCCGCGAAACCTTTCGATGCTCATTCTCGTTCTGAGCGGAATGGCCGGCCTGCTCGGCCCCGCCCACGCCATAGGAAAGCGCTGCCAAATGAACGCGATCGAACGCTCCAAATGCATTATCGAGGCGATCCTGGCCGATATCAGCCGGACCTATAAGCAGGTGGGCGGCGGCGGGATCAGCGCGATCAAGCAGAACTCTACCACGTCCTTCACCGTGTCCATTTCACAGGAAGAACGGGTCGATCTCCTGACCTACGAGGCGGCGATCGACGGCAAGGGCAAGGTCAGCGTCAGGAAGACCGGCGAAAATACGCAGTCTCCCTGAGGCTTGCCAGACCGTTCAACGCGGCAGCAGCGCCCAGTAGTCGAAGTCGAGGATCACGCCATCGGCATACTGGTCGGCGTGCTTCAGCGGATATTCGTTGCAGGGCAGGTTCTTGGTCGCGACGAGGCGTAAGCGCAGCCCGCCGACATCCTCGCGCCCCGGCACCGCCGCCGTCTCCAGCACCTCGCTCCAGGCGAAGACGGTGTCGCCGGCGAAGAGCGGCGAGACGTGCCGCCCGGCATTGATCGCGGCGATATGGAAGGCATTGCCGAGACCGTTGAAGGACAGGGCCCGCGCCAGGCTGATGACGTGGCCGCCATAGATCAGGCGCTTGCCGAAGCGGGTCTCGCGCGCGCCATAGCCGTCGAAATGCACCTTGGCGGTGTTCTGGTAGAGCCGGGTCGCGATCTGGTGCTCGGCTTCCTCGACGGTCATGCCGTCGACATGGTCGATCCGCTCGCCCGCCCGGTAGTCACCCCAGCGGAAGGGCGAGCCGGCGAGCGCGTCGTCATAGGCGGCGGGATGCAGCGGCGGGCAGCCCTCGCCCAGCGCCTCCGGCGCGACGCTCTTCGGCAGCTCCGGCACCAGCTCGAACGCGGCCGGCGTGCCGGGCTGCCGCTTGCGCACCAGCACCCAGCGGGCGTAACTCAGCACGATCTCGGCATGCTGGTTGCGGCCGATCGAGCGGACATAGACGATGCCGGCATCGCCGCCCGAGGTCTGCTTCAGCCCGATCACCTCCGAAGTCGTCGACAGCGTGTCGCCCGGGAAGACCGGCTTGAGGAAGCGGCCATCGGCATAGCCGAGATTGGCGACGGCATTGAGCGAGACGTCCGGCACGGTCTTGCCGAAGACGATGTGGAAGACCAGGAGGTCGTCGACCGGCGCAGCGGGATAGCCGATCGCCTTGGCGAAGGCGTCGGAGGACTGCGCGGCGAAACGCGGCCCGTAGAGCGCGGTGTAGAGCGACACGTCCCCGACCGTGACCGTGCGCGGCGTCGCGTGGACAATCGTCTCGCCGAGCCGGAAATCCTCGAAGAAGCGGCCGGTACTGGTCTTGCTGCTGATCTCGGACATCGGCTTGGCTCTCGCGGCGGGCCTTCATTGTGCGCTGCGGCGCGGCTCGCCGTAAAGCTCGTCCAATGGCGGAGCGTTTATCGGAAGTCGCGCGGCCTCAAACCCGCATGGAACCAGGTGATCATCGAATAGATGTCGTAGACTGGCAGCCCCGTCGCCGCCTGCACCGCCGCCGCATAGGGTGGCATGTTGGTGCATTCGAGCACGATGGCGCCAACCTCGGGATGTGCCGCGACCAAGCGCTGGGCCGCTTCGACCACGTCCTGCTCGGCGAGGTCGATATCCATCTCCTCCTTCTCGGCCTTGATCAGGACGCGAAAGAACTCGCGCCCGTTCTCGGTGCCGGTCACCGGCGTGTCGGCGGGAACGCCGACTGCGGTCAGATGCTGCGGCGTCAGCGTCGCGGCCGAAACGGTGACGAGGCCGACGCGCTTGCCCGGAGGCAAGGTCGCCTGCACCCAGGGCACCTGCATCAGCGAGGAGGTCGCGACGGGGACGCCGACCGCTGCCGCCAGCTCCCGCTGGAACAGCGAGAGGAAGCCGCAATTGGTGGTGATCGCCTCGGCGCCGAGCCGAACCAACTCCTGCGCCGCCGCGATGAAGTCGGGCAGCAGCCCGGCCGCCCCCTGCAGCACGACCTTCTCCGGGCTCGCACCCGAGACGACGCGGTAGAGCACCGGGAAGGGCCAGGTCGCGGCATTGCCCATGTCGCCGAAGATGCGCGGGAAGCGCGCCTCCAGCATCAGCACGCCGAGCGGCGCGCCATAGACCGCCTTGCCGCCCTGCGCGATGCCCCGCTTGCTCATGCCGTGATCTCGACCAGCTTGGTGAGGTCGACATTGGCACCGCAGACCAGCACGCCGAGACGCTCGCCGGGCTGCGGCTTGTAGGTGCCGCCGATCAGCGCGCCGAGCGCCGCGGCGCCGCCAGGCTCGACCGCCAGGCGGAAATCGCGCCAGAGCACGCGCTGCGCCTCGACGATCGCCGCATCCGGCACCAGCGCGACATGATCGACAGCGTCCTTGCAGACATCATAGACGAGCTGGCCGACATTGCGGGCCCCCAGCGAGTCGGCCGCGACCGAGGCGACGGTCACCGTCACCGGCCCCTTCGCCTCGAGCGCGGCCTGCAGCGCCCGCGAACCCTCCGGCTCGACGCCGACGACCTTGACGCTGGTGCCGGCGAACCAGGCGGCGATGCCCGAGATCAAACCACCACCGCCGACCGCGACCAGCACCGTGTCGAGATCGGGCTCCTGCTTGTGCCATTCGCGGCCGAGCGTGCCCTGGCCTGCGATCGTCTCCTTGGCCGAGAAGGGATGGATCTTCAGCGCCCCGGTCTCGGCCACGAACCTGTCGCAGGCCGCCTGCGCGTCGTCATATTGCGCGCCGCCGATCCGGACCTCGGCGCCGAAACGGCGGATCGCTTCGATCTTCGCCGCCGGCGAGATCTCCGGCACGAAAATCGTCGCCTTCACGCCGCGTTTGCCGGCGGCATAGGCGACGGCGGCGCCGTGATTGCCGCCTGAAGCCGCAGCGACACCGGCAGCCGGCACATCGAGCGAGAGCAGGTTGTTGAAGGCGCCGCGCGTCTTGAACGAGCCGGCATGCTGCAGGCATTCGAGCTTGAGCGAGACATCGGCGCGCGAGCCGAAGGCGCCGGTGCCGAGGCGCATCACCGGGGTGGTGCGGGCATGGCCGGCAATGCGGTCGGCCGCGGCCTCGATCATCGGGCGCGGCACGGGCTTCTCTGTCATGGCGGTGTCCTGGACGAGGGAGCGATCATAGGTCCAGATCGCGATAGGTAGACCGTGGCTATCGCGTCCCGGCGGATCGGGGAAGGGCTTCCCGCGCCCGGCGGCAATGTGCCGGGCGACGACCAGCGCCGCGAGCGCGTCGAGCGCATCGTCGGCGGCGGCACCACGCGGCGGTCTGGCGTGAACGATGTCAGCCGACAGCCCTGCTGCCAGCAGCAAGGCCCGGCGTTCGGCCATCCCCGCCGGATTGACCACGCCCTTGATCTTCTTCGGGTGCAGGAGCGGCGCGCCGCGCATGGTCGCGAAGGCGAGTTCGGGATGGGTCTCGAAGATGCGCGCGCGCCAGCCCGGCTCGTCCCGCAGCAGCGCGTCGATCTCGCGGATGCGCGGGAAGAGATGGAAGCCCTGCTTCGAGACCTTGCGTGGCGGCTCGGATGACGCCACCGCCAGCCGGCAGGCCTCGGCATAATCGGCCGCATGGACGGCGCTGCGCGATGGAATCGAGAACACCGAGGATTGCCGCTCGCCGAGCAAGGCGCGCACCGCCTGCTCCGGCCCGCGCCCCGAGCCGGCGATGAGATCCGGCAGGCCGATCGGCATGTCGACCGCGATCAGATCCGGCACAGGCGAGCTGGCGAGCAGATCGCTCCAGCGGGGAAAGACGCGGAAGAAGGGCGCCTCCGCTCCCGAGAGGTCAGCGAAGGCCGCGATCCAGCCTGCCTTGCAGCCATCCACCCCGGCGATCCAGCCCATCACAGCCCCGTCATCCGTCTTTCGCAGAACTGACATTGCATTGCGGCGCAGCTTAGTGTGCACTGCAGCGAACCCGGCGACCCTCAATCCGGAGAGACATAATGACCGACATCCGTCCGCGCCGCAGCGTCCTCTATATGCCGGGCTCCAATGCCCGCGCGCTCGAGAAGGCCCGCGATATCGCTGCCGATGCGCTGATCCTCGATCTCGAGGACGCGGTCGCGCCGGACGCCAAGGAACTGGCGCGCGAGCAGGTCTGCGCCGCGGTCAAGGCCGGCGGCTATGGCCGGCGCGAACTGGTCATCCGCACCAACGGCATCGACACGCCCTGGTTCGACGCCGATCTCGCCGCCGCGACGGAAGCGGCGCCCGACGCGATCCTGATCCCGAAGGTCTCCTCGCCCGAGACGCTGGTCGAGATCGGGCACCGCCTGACCGGGCTCTGGGCCAAGCCGGAGACTCAGGTCTGGGCGATGATCGAGACGCCGCTCGCCATCCTCGATTGCGAAAAGATCGCCCGCGCCGCCCGCGATCCCTCGACCCGCCTCGCCTGCTTCATCCTCGGCACCAACGACCTTGCCAAGGAGACGCGCGCCCGCTTCGTGCCGGGCCGCGCGCCGATGTTGCCCTGGCTGACCACCGCGATCCTCGCCGCCCGCGCCCATGGCGTCGACGTCGTCGACGGCGTCTACAACGACCTGAAGGACGAGGCCGGCTTCAAGGCCGAATGCGAGCAGGCCCGCGACCTCGGCTTCGACGGCAAGACCCTGATCCATCCGAACCAGGTCGCGCTGGCGAACACCGTCTTCGCACCGGAGGAGAGCGAGCTCGCCCGGGCGCGGGCGATCATCTCGGCCTTCGCCGAACCGGCGAACGCCGACAAGGGCGCGATCCAGCTCGACGGCCGCATGGTCGAGCGCCTGCATGCCGAAATGGCCAAGCGCGTGGTGGCGCTGGCCGAAGCGATCGCAGCCTGAGGCTGGCCTCGCCGCAAATGGCCGAACACGAAAAAGGCCGGGAGTTTCCTCCCGGCCTTTTCAATTTCGTCCGATAGGTTTGGTTCAAGCTGCCTTGCGCTGCTCGAACACACCCTTGAACTCGCGCAGCTGCACGAGCTGATCGTGCAGGCGCTTCTTCTCGGCCTCGTCATGCGAACCGGCATGGCGGGTCTCGGCGGTCAGGATTTCCTGATCGAGCACGGCGTTGTCGACGTCCTCGATGAAGCGGGCCTGCTCGGCCAGGATGGTGACGCTCGTCGCGTTGACCTCGGCGAGGCCGCCCGAAACGAAGAATTCCTTGCCGTTGCTGGCGCCGGTCTGGACCAGGACGATGCCCGGCTTCAGCACGGCGACGACCGGCGCATGGCCGACGAGCACGGTCATCTCGCCTTCGACCGACGGCACGATGACGCTGACGGCATCACCCGAGAACAGGATGCGCTCCGGCGAGACGAGTTCGAATGTGAAGGTGGCCATCGCAAAATCTCTCCAGGCTCGTCATGGTCGGGCCTGACCCGACCAACTCTGAAACCAGTGTCTTCTCGTCCAGAGATTCTCGGGACAAGCCCGAGAATGACGCGTGTCAAGCCTCCCGGCCGGCTGACGCCGGCCGGGACGACCCGTGAAACTTACGCCGCCTCGGCAGCCAGGCGCTGAGCCTTCTCGATCGCTTCCTCGATCGAGCCAACCATGTAGAAGGCGGCTTCCGGCAGGTGATCGTACTTGCCCTCGACCAGGCCCTTGAAGCCCTTGATCGTGTCCTCGAGCGCGACGAGCTTGCCCGGCGATCCCGTGAAGACTTCGGCGACGAAGAAGGGCTGCGACAGGAAGCGCTCGATCTTGCGGGCGCGGGCGACAGCGAGCTTGTCCTCTTCCGAGAGCTCGTCCATGCCCAGGATCGCGATGATGTCCTGCAGAGCCTTGTAGCGCTGGAGGATCTGCTGGACCTGGCGGGCGACGCCGTAATGCTCGTCACCGACGATCGCGGCCGAGAGCATGCGCGAGGTCGAGTCGAGCGGGTCGACCGCCGGGTAGATGCCCTTTTCCGCGATCGAACGCGAGAGCACGGTCGTGGCGTCCAAGTGGGCGAAGGAGGTCGCGGGCGCCGGGTCGGTCAGGTCGTCCGCCGGGACGTAGATCGCCTGCACCGAGGTGATCGAGCCCTTGTTGGTGGTGGTGATCCGCTCCTGCAGATTGCCCATGTCCGTGGCGAGCGTCGGCTGATAGCCCACCGCCGACGGGATACGGCCGAGCAGCGCCGACACTTCCGAGCCCGCCTGGGTGAAGCGGAAGATGTTGTCGACGAAGAACAGCACGTCCTGGCCACGGTCGCGGAAGTCTTCCGCCACGGTGAGGCCGGACAGGGCGACGCGCATGCGGGCGCCCGGGGGCTCGTTCATCTGGCCGTAGACGAGGGCGCACTTCGAGCCTTCGCCGCCGCCCTTCTTGTTCACGCCCGACTCGATCATCTCGTGATAGAGGTCGTTGCCCTCGCGGGTGCGCTCGCCGACGCCGGCGAACACGGAATAACCACCGTGCGCCTTCGCGACGTTGTTGATCAGCTCCATGATCAGCACGGTCTTGCCGACGCCGGCGCCGCCGAACAGGCCGATCTTACCGCCCTTGGCGTAGGGCGCCAGCAGGTCGACGACCTTGATGCCGGTGACCAGGATCTGCGCTTCCGTCGCCTGGTCGGCATAGCTCGGAGCCGGCTGGTGGATGCCGCGGGTGCCCGAGGTCTTGATCGGACCGGCCTCGTCGACCGGCTCGCCGATGACGTTCATGATGCGGCCGAGGCACTCGTCGCCGACCGGGACCGCGATCGGCGCGCCGGTGTCGGTCACCGCCTGGCCGCGGACCAGACCTTCGGTCGAGTCCATGGCGATGGTGCGGACCGTGTTCTCGCCGAGATGCTGGGCGACCTCGAGGACGAGGCGGTTGCCGAGGTTGTCGGTCTCAAGCGCATTCAGGATCTCCGGCAGGACGCCGTCGAACTGCACGTCGACGACGGCGCCGATGACCTGCGCGACGCGGCCGGTGCCGGTGTTGGCGGACTTGTCGGTCTTGGTCTTGGTAGCGGCTTTGGCCATGGTTCGAACCTCGGATTCGCGTTCAGCGTGTCGGATGGCCGGCACGCCGGCCCAAATTAGGCGGTTAGAGCGCTTCCGCGCCGGAGATGATCTCGATCAGTTCCTTGGTGATCATCGCCTGGCGCGAGCGGTTGTAGAGCTGCGTCTGCTTCTTGATCATCTCGCCGGCGTTGCGTGTGGCGGAGTCCATCGCCGACATGCGCGCGCCCTGCTCGGAAGCGGCGTTCTCGAGCAGCGCCCGCAGCACCTGAACCGTCAGATTGCGCGGCAGCAGGGTCTCCAGGATCTCGCTCTCTTCCGGCTCGTAATCGTAGACCGCGTCGGTCGTCTTGGCGCCAGCCGGGATCTCGGCCGGGATGATCTGCTGCGCGGTCGGGATCTGCGAGATCACCGACTTGAACTTCGAGAAGAACAGCGTCGCGACGTCGAACTCGCCATTGGCGAAGCGCGTCAGGATGTTCTGCGCGATCGTCTCGGCATTGACGAAGCCGAGCTGCTTGAAGGCGCGCAGGTCGATGACTTCGATGATGTCGGCGGCGAACTGCCGACGCAGGATGTCGAAGCCCTTCTTGCCGACGCAGATGATCTTGACCGTCTTGCCCTCGGCCTTGAGCGCGTTCGCCTTGTCGCGGGCGAGACGAGCGATCGAGGAATTGAAGGCGCCGCACAGGCCGCGCTCGGCCGTGCAGACCACGAGCAGCTGGACCTTGTCAGAACCCGTGCCAGCGATCAGGCGCGGCGCGCTGCCATTGGCGAGGCCGCCGGCGAGATTGGCCAGCACCGCTTCCATGCGCTCGGCATAGGGGCGTGCCGCCTCGGCCGCGGTCTGCGCCCGGCGCAGCTTCGCCGCCGCGACCATCTGCATGGCCTTGGTGATCTTCTGCGTCGCCTTCACCGAGGCGATGCGGTTGCGTAGGTCCTTAAGGGACGGCATCCGGTCTTGATCCCCTATCCGTCATTGCGAGGGCACAACGACGAAGCAATCCAGAACTGGCGCAGCGGGGCTGGATTGCCTCGCTGCGCTCGCAAAGATCAGGCGAAGGACTTGGCGTAGCCTTCGACGATGCCCTTCAGCTTCGCCGCGTTCGCGTCCGAAAGGTCCTTTGTCGTGCCGATCTCGTTCAGCAGGTCGGCGTGCTTGCCGCGCACCAGCGAGAGCAGCCCGTCCTCGAAGGCGCGGACCTTGCTGACCGGCAGCGGATCGAGATAGCCGTTGACGCCGGCATAGATCACGACCGTCTGCTCTTCCATCTTCAGCGGCGAGAACTGGCCCTGCTTCAGGAGCTCGGTCAGGCGGGCGCCGCGGTTGAGCAGGCGCTGCGTGACGGCATCGAGATCGGAGCCGAACTGGGCGAAGGCCGCCATCTCGCGATACTGGGCGAGCTCGCCCTTGATCTTGCCCGCGACCTTCTTGGTCGCCTTGGTCTGGGCGGCCGAGCCGACGCGCGACACCGACAGGCCGACGTTCACCGCGGGGCGGATGCCCTGGTAGAACAGGTCGGTCTCCAGGAAGATCTGGCCGTCGGTGATCGAGATCACGTTGGTCGGGATATAAGCCGAGACGTCGTTGGCCTGGGTCTCGATGACCGGCAGCGCCGTCAGCGAGCCGTTGCCGGCGGCGTCGCCCATCTTGGCGGCGCGCTCGAGCAGGCGGGAGTGGAGATAGAACACGTCGCCCGGATACGCCTCGCGGCCCGGCGGGCGGCGCAGCAGCAGCGACATCTGGCGGTAGGCGACGGCCTGCTTCGACAGGTCGTCATAGATGATGACGGCGTGCATGCCGTTGTCGCGGAAGAACTCGCCCATCGAGCAGCCGGCGAACGGCGCCAGGAACTGCATCGGGGCCGGGTCGGAGGCGGTGGCCGCCACGACGATGGAATACTCCATCGCGCCGCGCTCCTCGAGCACCTTCACGAGCTGGGCGACGGTCGAGCGCTTCTGGCCGACGGCGACGTAGACGCAGTAGAGCTTCTGGCTCTCCGGGGCGCCTTCGACGTTGAGCGGCTTCTGGTTCAGGATCGTGTCGAGCGCCACGGCCGTCTTGCCGGTCTGGCGGTCGCCGATGATCAGCTCGCGCTGGCCGCGGCCGATCGGGATCAGGGCGTCGATCGCCTTGAGGCCGGTCGCCATCGGCTCGTGCACCGACTTGCGCGGGATGATGCCGGGCGCTTTCACGTCGACGCGGGCGCGGGTCTTGGTCTTGATCGGGCCCTTGCCGTCGATCGGGTTGCCGAGCGCGTCGACGACGCGGCCGAGCAGCTCCTTGCCAACGGGAACGTCGACGATGGCGCCGGTGCGCTTGACGGTCTGGCCTTCCTTGATCTCGCGGTCGGAGCCGAAGATGACGACGCCGACATTGTCGCTCTCGAGGTTGAGGGCCATGCCGCGCACGCCCGACTCGAACTCGACCATCTCACCGGCCTGGACCTTGTCGAGGCCGTAGACGCGGGCGATGCCGTCGCCGACGGAGAGAACCTGACCGACCTCGGTGACCGAGGCTTCCGAGCCGAAGTTCGAGATCTGCGACTTCAGGATAGCGGAGATTTCAGCGGCGCGGATGTCCATCAGCCGACCTCTTTCATGGCAAGACGAATAGAATTGAGCTTGGTTTTCAGGGACGCATCGACCATGCGCGAGCCCATCTTGACGACGAGACCGCCGATGATGGCCGGGTCGATCTTGACCGAAACGTCGACATCCTTGCCGGCGACCTCCTTGAGGGCGGCAGTGATGTCCTTGAGCTGAGCGGCCGAGGGCTGCTCGGCGAGCGTGACCTCGGCGCTGACCACGCCCTTGGCCTCGGCGACCTTGGCGCGGAAGGCGCGGATCATGCCGGGCAGCGCGAACAGGCGGCGCTTGCTGGCGACGAAGCCGATGAAATTGGCGGCAAGCCCGGCGATGCCGGCCTTGGCGGTGAGCGCGGTGATGGCGGAGACCTGGTCCTGCGCCGAGAAAGCCGGGCTCTCGATCAGGCGCTTGAGATCGTCGCTCTCGGCGATCATCGCGGCGAAGCCGTCGAGATCCTTGGCGACGGCGTCGACCGTCTTGGCCTCGCTGGCCAGTTCGAACAGAGCCGTCGCGTAACGCTCGGCTACGCCCGAGACAGGGGATTGTTCCTGCGATCCGCCCTCGGCCACGCTCTCGCTCTCTCTTCCAGGGGACCGCTCCGGCGACCTTCTGACGAAGGTGGAGTGCATGGCCCCGACGCTGCGATGATCAAGCGCGCGACAAACCTGTTCCAGGGCTTGCGGCGCTTGGATTGCGGCGGTGCGATAGCATGGGGTTTCGGGGTGTGCAACCGACGAAACACCCGCTTCTCATGCTTTGGATGCGGTCGAAAGAAGCAGTTGGTGCACGGCGCAGCGGCAGACGCGCCCACGCAGCCTGAATCCGGCTAAAGGAAGCTCTGTGGATCGACATCGACCGCGACCCTGACCGAACCCTTCGGCCGCGGCGCCCGTTTGAGCCAGGCGCGCAGGTAGTCCTGCAGGTTGATCTCGCGCGCCGTACGCACGATCAGCCGCATCCGGTGGCGCCCGCGCAGGATGGCGAGCGGCGCTTCCGCCGGTCCGAGCACGGCGACGCCGGCCGGGGCCTCGGCGCAGCGCGCCAGCGCCCGCGCATGCGTCTCGGCCTCTCCCTGCGAATTCGCCGAGATGATCAGCCCAGCGAGGCGGCCGAAGGGCGGCAGGCCGGCGGCCTCGCGCGCCGCGGTCTCAGCCGCGTAGAAGCGCTCGGGATCGCCCGAGATCAGCGCCTTCAGCACGGGATGGTTGGGGTCGTGGGTCTGCAGCAGCGCCCGTCCCGGCTTCTCGCCGCGCCCGGCCCGGCCAGTGACTTGCCTGAGCACCTGGAAGGTGCGCTCGGCCGCACGCGGATCGCCCGAAGTCAGGCCGAGATCGGCATCGATCACCCCGACCAGCGTCATCCCCGGGAAATTATGACCCTTGGCGACGAGCTGGGTGCCGATGACGATGTCGAACTCGCCTTCCGCCACCGCCATCAGCTCCTGCTTCAGGCGTTCGGTGCCGCCCGGAAAGTCGCTCGACAGCACGATTGAGCGCGCCTGCGGGAACAGGGTGGCGACCTCCTCGGCGAGGCGCTCGACGCCCGGTCCGCAGGCGACGAGGCTCTCGGGCTGGTGGCAGGCCGGGCACTCATGCGGCCGCCGCTCGACATGGCCGCAATGATGGCAGACCAGTGCCCGCCGGAAACGATGATCGACCAGCCAGGCCGAGCAGTTCGGGCACTGGAAGCGATGACCGCAATCGCGGCAGAGCGTCAGCGGCGCATAACCGCGCCGGTTGAGGAAGAGCAGCGACTGCTCCTTCGCCTCGAGATTGGCCTCGACCGCCTTGATCAGTTGCGACGAGAGCCAGCGCCCGCGCTCGGGCTTGTCCTTGCGCAGGTCGACCAGGCCGAGCGTCGGCAGTTCGCGCCCGCCATAGCGCTCCGGCAGCTTGAGATGGGTGTAGCGGCCGCGCTCGGCGTTGACCCGGGTTTCCAGCGAAGGCGTCGCCGAGGCCAGCACGACCGGCGCGTTCTCGATCTTGCCGCGCACCACCGCCATGTCGCGGGCATGATAGGCGACGCCGTCCTCCTGCTTATAGGCGGCCTCGTGCTCCTCATCGACGATGATCAGGCCGAGGTCCCGATAGGGCAGGAACAGGGCCGAGCGTGCACCGGCCACGACCAACGCCTCACCCTTGGCGATCGCCGCCTGCAGGCGCTCGCGCCTTCGCCCGCTTACGCCCGAATGCCACAGGCCCGGCCGGACACCGAAGCGCGCCTCGAAACGGTCGATGAACTGCGCGGTCAGCGCGATCTCCGGCATCAGGATGACGCTCTGCCGCCCGAGGCGGATCGCCTCGGCGACGGCCTCGAAATAGACCTCGGTCTTGCCGGAGCCGGTGACGCCTTCAAGCAGCGCGACCTGCCAGGCCTGCTTGCGCACGAGCTCGGCAAGGGCATCGCCGACTGCCTGCTGATCCTCGGAGAGCTGCGGCCTGGCGTGATCGGGATCGGGTCGGGCTGCGATCGCCTCCTGCGGCAATGGCTCGACGCTGAAGGTGCCGGCATCGACGAGAGAATCGATCACCGCCGTGCTGACCGAGGCGGCCTCGGCCAGGGCCGACTTGCCGATCAGCAGACCGCCCTCGGCCGCCGCGATGGCCCGCGCCCGGGCCGGCGTCATCCGCACCGGCGGCGCGCCGACCAGCCTGACACCGAGCTTCGGCCGCTCCGGCGTATCGTCGGGCGGGCGGCGCAGGGCGAGCGCCAGCACCGAGCCCTTGGCAGCGAGCGTGTACCAGGCGACCCAGTCGACCAGCTTGCGCAGGGCCGGGTCGAGCGGCGGCATGTCGAGCTTGCCGACGACCTTCTTCAGATTGCCGCCGCGGCCGGAGCCGGCCTCCCAGACGACGCCGACCGTCTCGCGCGGCCCGAGCGGCACCTGCACGACATCGCCCGGCACGAGCGTCAGCCCCGGCGGCACGGCATAGCTATAGGCCTGGTCGAGGCCGAGCGGGATCAGCACCTCGACCGTGCCGCCACCGCCCTGCCCTTCGTCGAGCGCATCGTCCATGCGCCCGTCTCTAGCATTGATTCGGGACCGAGGCGGGCAGGATGCGGCGGAGGCTCTCCAGGCTCGCGCGGAACCACCCCGTCTTTCCGGGGCTTCGCGTAGCGAAGAGCCCGGAACCCAGAACCGATGCCAGTTCCACAAGGGCCCGACGCTCGCAGCTCTTTTTGGACGCGACATCGGCTCTGGGTTCCGGGCTCAGGCCTGCGGCCTGCCCCGGAAAGACGGCGTGGTTCCCGTTCAGGCTGTCGCCGGCCGCTGCGTCATCAGCTTGCGCGTCGCCCAGACGAAGACCGGCCAGAGCAGCGCACCGAAGGTCATCGCCGCCAGCACCGAGGAGACCGGCCGGCTGAAGAAGGGCAGGATCGAGCCGTCCGACTTGATCAGCGAGGTCACGAAGCTCTGCTCCACCATCGTGCCCATGACGATGCCGAGCACCATCGCCGCGACCGGATAGCCGTTCTTCTCCATCACGAAGCCGATCAGCCCGAAGGCGGCGACGCAATAGACCGCGAACAGGTTGTTGCCTGCCGTGGCGAAGGCGCCGACCGCGCAGAAGATCATGATCACCGGCATCACCGCCGAGCGCGGCGCGCCGACCACCTTGCTCGCCAGCCTGATCATGATGATGCCGAGCGGGATCATGATGATGTTGCCGATGATGAAGATGATGTAGAGCGCGTACATGCTCGACGCCTGCGATGTGAACAGCGTCGGGCCGGGGTTGAGCCCCTTCATGTAGAGCACGCCGATCGCGATCGCGGTGATCGTGTCGCCGGGGATGCCGAAGAGCAGCGCCGGCACCCAGCCCGAGGCGAGCGAAGCGTTGTTGGAGGCGCCGGCCTCGATCAGTCCCTCCGGGTGGCCGGTGCCGAACTTCTCCGGCGTCTTTGAAAAGCGCTTGGCCATGGCGTAGCTGACCCAGGCCGCCATGTCGGCGCCGGCGCCCGGCAGCACGCCGATGATGATGCCGACCAGATTCCCGCGCGCCTGCTGCTTCGGATATTTCTTGGTCAGTTCCCACTGACCCTTCAGGATCGAGCCGAGCCGGCGGTTCTCCAGCTTGGGGGGATCGCGCTCGGTCAGCGAGCGCATCACCTCGGCCAGCGCGAAGACGCCGACCAGCGCCGGGATCACCTCGATGCCGCCCAGCAGGTCGGTCGAGCCCAGGGTGAAGCGCGGCACGCCGCCGGGATTGTCGATGCCGATGCAGGTGATGAGGAGACCGAGCAGCATCGCGGCAATCGCCTTGATCGGCGAGGAACGCGCCACCAGCGTCGAGCACATCAGCCCGAGCATGGCGAGCCAGAAGTTCTCATAGGTCGAGAAGGACAGCGCCATCTCGGCCAGCAGCGGCGCGATCAGCATTAGCGAGAGCGTGCCGGCGATGCCGCCGAGCGCCGAGAACCACAGGCAGATGCCGAGCGCGGTTTCCGCCTCGCCCTTGCGCGTCATCGCATAGGCTTCGTCGGTATAGGCGGCCGAAGCCGGCGTGCCGGGGATGCGCAGTAGGCAGCCAGGGATGTCGCCGGAGAAGATCGCCATCGCCGACGCCGTGATGATCGTGGCGACCGCTGCGATCGGCGAGAGGTAGAAGGTGACGGGGACGAGCAGCGCCGTCGCCATCGTCGCCGAGAGCCCGGGCAGCGAGCCGACCAGAAGTCCGTAAACGGCGGAAGCGAAGATCGCGATCAGCACATCCGGGGCGAAGACGAGGCCGAAGGCTTGGATGACGGTGTTCATCGCGGCCTCACCAGGGGAAGGGCAACAGACCGCCGGGCAAGGGCACGCGCAGCAGCTTGAGGAAGATCAGGTTGATGACGAAGGGCGCGATCAGCGCGAGCGGCACGGCGAGCTTGGGCCTGGCGCCGAAGGCGAGGCTGGCGATCAACACCATGATCGCCGCCGTCGGCAGGAAGCCGAGCCTCTCCGAAACGAGCGCATAGAACAGCAGCAGCGCCGGCGGCAGCAGCGCCAGCCAGTTGCGCCAGGCCGGCAGCGGCTCGAGCAGTTCCGGAGCGCTATGGCTCGCGACATCGGCCTCGGCGACCTCCTCGAAATGCCGGCCGACGCCGAGCACGATCATCACGCCGCAGAGCACGAGCCCGGCGCCGACCACCATCGGGAACGCCGAGGGGCCGACCTGCTGGCCCGGCACCGGCGGCAGTTTCGAGCCATAGAAGAAGGCGGCGGCGCCGAGCGTCGCGATCGCGCCCCCGGTCACGCGGTCTGACAACAACATGCTGCGATTTCTCGTCGAACTGGCATCGCGCCGCGCCGGCGCACTCTGAAACGGACGGGGCGGACGGGCGTCTTCGCCAGTCCGCCCCGTTTCGGAGAGGTCAGGCCTTGGCCAGGCCGGCGGCCTTCATCGCCGAGGCCATCGAGGCGTCGCTATCGGCCATGAACTTGGCGAAACCGGCGCCGTCGGCGAACTTCATGCCGAAGCCGCGCGAGTTCATGAAGTCCTGGTATTCCTTCGAATCGAAGGCCTTCTTCAGCGACGCCGTCAGCTTGGCCTGGATGTCGGCCGGCACCGCCTTGGGCGCGCCGATGCCGCGCCAGGCGCCGACCGAGTAGTTGATCCCCAGCGTCTCGTTCAGGGTCGGCACGTCCTTGAACTGAGGATTGCGCGCGCTCGCCATGATCGCCAGCGCTTTCGCCTTGCCCGCATCGATCATCGCGCGAGCTTCAGGCACCGAGCAGGTGACGATGTCGATGCCGCCGGCAGCGAGATCCTGCATGCCGGGCGCGGCGCCGTTCGACGGCACCCAGGCGACATGATCGGGCTTCAGCCCCATCGCGACCAGCCAGCCGACCAGCGCGAGATGCCAGATGCCACCCTGACCGGTGCCCGACGCCTTGAGTTTGCCGTGCGGCGCAGCCTTGATCGCCGCAGCCAGCTCCTTGATGTCCTTGTAGGGGCTCGAGGCCGAGACCTGCACGCCCGGCGGGTCCTCGTTCATCAGGCCGAGCGCGGCGTAGCTGGTCGACTTGAGATCGGTCAGGCCCTGATGATGCATCATCGCGATCTCGACCGTCAGCATGCCGATCGTGTAGCCGTCCGGCGCGCCCGACGCGATCGCCTGATGCCCGACGACGCCCGAGCCGCCGGTGCGGTTGACCACGTTGAAGGGCTGGCCGAGATCCTTCTCCAGCAACTGCGCGACGATGCGCGCCGTCGCATCGGTACCGCCACCCGCCCCCCACGGGCAGATCAGGGTCACCGGCCGGCTCGGATACTGCGCCTGGCCAATCGCCGGGCCTGTGATCAGCCCGGCTGCGCCGGCTGCCGCCGCGCCCTTGAGGACTGAACGTCTGCTGATTCTGCTCATAGTTAGTCTCCTCCCCGTTCAATCGATTTAAAATTTGAAAGCTTCTTCACCTGACGGCGCGGCTTCCTTGGTCTTCTCGCTATCAGAACCGATTGCCGCTGACGAGGCAACAGTCTTTGTATGCTGTATGCACGATCACGCCGGTGGGATCAGAGCCCGCAGGCGATCGGCACCACGCTCTTGCCGGCAGCCTCAGCAATCGCGCCGGTGCTCAGTTCGCCGCCCGCTGCGGTGGCGGCAGGCTTGGCGTCGGCTTTCTCGAACATCGCCTTGAGCTGCATGACGCCGGCGATCGCATGATTGCGCTGCGGCGCGACCCCGGCGATCAGGGCCTTGTCGGAAGGGTTGGCAGTGACCAGCCCCGCGAGCCGGCCCTGCCGGTCGAAGACCGGGCTGCCCGCACCGCCGGGCTGCAAGGGCGCGAGCACGGCATCGCTCATCACCTCGCCCGGCAGCGCGACCGCGGTGCGCGCGGCGGCGGTTCCGTCATAGGCGAGCACGACCACCGCCTCTTTCGCGGCGGGTGCGGCATCGCGTAGCCCCGGCACGGCGCCGGGTGCCAGACCCGGCACATCGAGCAGCGCAAGCCCGCTCGCCTGATCCTGCAACCGCAGCTTTGCCGGACGCGTGCCAACCTTGATCCCCTTGCAGGGATCGACCGCAACACGCGCCGTCAGCACCAATTCCTTGCCGACGACGAGGCCGACGCCGAAGCGTTCGGTCACCGGCTGGGCAGGGGCGGTCGCCACGGCAGGCGCACCGGGCGCTGCCGGCGTCGGAGCGGGAGCCGGCGCCGCCCCACTCGGGAACGGCTCGAAGCTGTCGGCGATCGCGGTCACCACCTTGTCGAAGGTTGCGGCGACGCCCTTGTCGTAGCCGACCGAGAAACCGCGCAAGCCTGACGGGCCGAGCGCCTGGCGCCGGAAGAACTTTCCGGTCGGCGTCTCGCCGGCGACGACGAAAAAGGTCGGCTGCAGCAGCTTATAAGTGACCTTGCGCTGGATATTCGGATTGACCGCGATGGCGCGCTCGAAGATCGCCTGGAGCGGCTCGGTCGCAGGACCTGCGCTGACGTCGAGGGTGACCTTGCCGTCGCCGCTCTGCCAACGGCTGCCGCCGGCCGCCGTCGCCTCGCGCTTCGGCAGCAGCTTTTGCGGGATGCCGATGCGCACGCCGGTCGGCTGGTCGGTGATCACGGCAAAGCCCGCCGCATCGCGCGCCGTCCTGGCGAGCCGCGCCAGTTCCTGCCGCTCGGCCGGTGTCAATTGCCCGTTCGGCTCGCCGCGCCCGGCCTTGAAGCTGTTCACGGCGCGGAAGGTCAGCGACCCGAAATTGCCGGTGGCGGCACTATTGAGATGCCCGGTCCAGATCAGATCGGCCTGGATCGCCTTGCGCTCGGCCTCGGGCAAGGCGGAGAAGCTCTGCGTCGCAGCGGCCAGGCGCGGATCGGCCGGCTGTTGCGCCTGCGCGACATTGAGGCAGGCGAGGATGGCGGTAATGCCGATCAGCGCGGGAACCTTGAACACGACCATCTCCTCGTTCCAGACCGCGCCGCGACGCGGCGCCATTCAGCGTCAGCCTTGCCGCAGAGGCAAGAGGCGAGAAGGGCTCAACCGATCGCAAGCCGAGTTGCGCCCGACGCGCCCGGTGCTAGCTTCGCGCAGCGCAACGTGATGACCCGTCATCGCGTCGACGCCTGCCGCGGCCAGTATCCTGCCGCCCGCCTTTTCGGAGACCGAGCCATGCGCCATCTCGTCCGTCTCGCCCTCCTGCTCGGCCTGACTGTCGCCGCCGGAACCGCTTTCGCCCAGAAGGCCTATGTCCGACCAGATCTCGCCAGCGACGGCCAGCGCCTGGAGGAACGGCTAAAGCGCGAGATCTCGGTCGGTCAGCGCCCCTTCGCCACGCTGTTGCGCGACGGCACCGCCGCGCTCAATCGCGGCGACGCCCGCGCCGCCCTGCCCCTCGCCACCGCCGCAGCGGTCGCCGATCCCGCCAATCCCGGCGGCTGGCGCCTGATGGCGCAGGCGGCGAGCGGCATCGAGCCGCGCGATTATCGCGAGCGCTACGAGCTGCGCGAGCGCGCGATCAGCGCCGCCTATCTCGCCTATCAGCGCTCGACCTCACGTCCCGACGAAGCCTCCTCGCTCGGCGTGCTCGCCCGCGTCTTCGAGAAGCACGAGCTTTGGCGCCCGGCCCTGACCACCTATCGCCTCAGCCTCGATCTTTCCGACAACGCTTCGCTGCGCACCGACTACGAGGCACTGCGGGCCCAGCGCGGCTTCCGCCTGATCTCCAACAAGGTCGATTCCGACGCGGCGAGCCCGCGCGCCTGCTTCGAATTCTCCGAGCCGCTGTCACGCGGCCGCGTCGACTTCGCGCCTTACGTCGCCATCACCGGCAAGGGCGACTTCGCCGTCAGCGGCGAGGAGCGCCAGCTCTGCGTCGACGGCCTGCGCCATGGCGAGCGCTACGGCTTCGTCATCCGCCAGGGCGTGCCCTCGGCCATCCCCGACGAGAAGCTGCTGAAATCGGCCGATTACGAGGTCTATGTCCGCGACCGCGCCCCGTCCGTCCGCTTCACCGGCAAGAACTACGTGCTGCCGCGCACCGGCCAGCAGGGCGTGCCGCTGGTCTCGGTCAATGCCGACAGCCTCGATCTCGAAGTCATGCGCATCGGCGACCGCAACCTGATCGGCTCCGTCCATTCCGACGACTTCCTCAGCCAGCTCGGCAGCTACAACGCCAACCAGATCGCCTCGGACAAGGGCTCGAGCGTCTGGAAGGGCACGATGGCGGTGAAGTCCGAGCTCAACAAGGACGTCACCACCGCCTTCCCAGTGCTGGAGGCGGTCGGTCGTCTCCAGCCCGGCGTCTACGTCATGTTCGCCAAGCCGACCGGCAGCACGCGAACCGCCAGCTCCTCGGACAGCGATGGCGACTATGACGACGGCACCACCCGCGCGACGCAATGGTTCGTCGTCTCCGATCTCGGCCTGACCTCCTTCTCCGGGCCGGACGGCGTGCATGTGCTGGTGCGGTCGCTCGCCGATGCCTCGCCCGTCGCCAATGCCGAATTGCGCCTGATCGCCCGCAACAACGAGGTGCTGGCGACCGTCCGCTCCGATCGCGACGGCTATGCCCGCTTCGACGCCGCCCTCGCCAAGGGCCAGGGCGGCAACGCGCCGGGTATCGTCACCGCCAGCGTCGCCGAGGATTACGGCTTCCTCGACCTGAAGCAGACCGCCTTCGACCTCTCCGATCGCGGCGTGAAGGGCCGCGTCGCCCCGGCCGGGCTCGACGCCTTCCTCTACACCGAGCGCGGCGTCTACCGCTCCGGCGAGACCGTCTACCTGACGACGCTGCTGCGCGACGCCAAAGGCGCCGCGGTCTCTGGCCTGCCGCTGACCCTCGTCGTCCGGCGGCCCGACGGCGTCGAATATCGCCGCCGCCAGGTCGAGGACCAGGGTGCCGGCGGACGCGCGCATTCGATCCCGCTGATCTCCGGCGCCCAGACCGGCACCTGGCGCGTCCAGGCGTATTCCGATCCGAAGGGCGCCGCGATCGGCGAGATCTCCTTCCTGGTCGAGGACTATGTCCCCGAGCGGCTGGAGCTGACGCTTTCGCCGAAGAAGCAGGTGCTGCAGGCCGGCGAGCCCGCGGAGATCGACGTCAACGCCCGCTATCTCTACGGCGCGCCCGGCTCCGATCTCGACGTCACCGGCTCGATGACCGTGCGCTCGGCCGCGCAGACCGCGATCCCCGGTTTCTCCGGCTATGAGGTCGGCCTGACCGACGAGGCCTTCGAGCCACAGCAGAGCGAGTTCGAGGACGCCGCCAAGACTGGCGCCGACGGCAAGGTCACGATCGCCAATCCCGTAGCCCAACCTGAGACCAACCGGCCGCTCGAAGTCGAACTGACCGTGCGCGTCGGCGAGCCCGGCGGGCGCGCCATCGCCCGCTCCGTCACCATGCCGATCGTGCCCAAGGGCGCCGCCATCGGCGTGCGCAAGGCCTTCAAGGAGGGCGAGCTCGGCAACGGCCAGACCGCGACCTTCGACGTGATCATGGCCCAGGGCGACGGCCGCCGCATCGCCCGTCAGGGCGTGAAATGGACGCTGTCCAAGGTCAGCCGCAACTATCAGTGGTTCTACCAGGACGGCCGCTGGAACTATGAGGGCGTGAAGACGACCCGCCGCGTCGCCGATGGCGAGATCGCGGTTGCCGAGAACGCCCCGGCCCGCATCGCCGCACCCGTGCAATGGGGCAATTACCGGCTCGACGTCAGCGCCGACGGCGCCGAGGCGACCGAGACCAGCGTCTCCTTCAATGTCGGCTATGAGACCGAGAAGACCGCCGATCAGCCGGATGTGCTCGACGTCGCCCTCGACAAACCCTCCTACGCCAATGGCGAGAGCATGCAGGTGCGTCTCACCCCGCGCTTCGCCGGCAAGGCGACGCTCGCGGTGATGAGCGACCGCGTCGCCGAGATCCGTACCGTCGACGTGCCGGTGGGCGGCACCACCGTGACCATCCCGGCCAAGTCCGACTGGGGCGCCAGCGCCTATCTCGTCGTGCTCGCCCACCGCCCGATGGACACGGCTGCCCAGCGCATGCCCGGCCGCGCCATCGGTCTCGCCTGGTTCAGCGTCGGCAAGGAAGAGCGCAATCTCGCCATCGACCTCGGCGCGCCCAATCTGGTGCGCCCGCTCTCGACGCTGTCGCTCCCGGTAAAGGTGACCGGCGCCAAGGCCGGCGAAGACGCCTTCATCACCGTTGCGGCGGTCGATATCGGCATCCTCAACCTGACGCGATTCGAAAGCCCCGATCCGAGCAAGTACTTCTTCGGCCAGCGCCAGCTCGGCCATGAACTGCGCGATCTCTACGGCTATCTGATCGACGGCATGCAGGGCGTGCGCGGCGCGATCCGCTCCGGCGGCGACGCCGCCCCGCAGCTCAATGGCGAGGCCCCGACGCAGGAACCGCTGGCGCGCTATTCCGGCGTGGTCAAGCTCGGGCCTGATGGCACCGCCAAGGTCGACTTCGAACTGCCGGCCTTCAACGGCTCAGTCCGCGTCATGGCCGTGGCCTGGAGCGCCGGCCGCACCGGCCAGGCCAGCGCCGACGTCTTCGTGCGCGACCAGATCGTGGCGCAGGCGACGCTGCCGCGCTTCCTGGCGCTCGGCGACCAGTCGCGCTTCCACCTGCAGATCGACAATGTCGAGGGGCCGGCCGGCTCCTATCTCGTCGATCTCGACGTCAAGGGCCCGGTCGTCGTCGCCGCCGACGCCACTCGCCGCAGCATGACCATGGCCGCCGGCGCCAAGAGCTCGCTGACGATCCCGGTCACCGCCGCCGGCCTCGGCCGCGCCAGCTTCGACGTCAAGGTCACCGGCCCGAACGGCATCGGCACGGTGCAGAACCTTGCCGTCAGAGTGCAGCCCTCGACCCAGACGATCGCGCGCCGCATCGTCCGCCCGATTCCGGGCGGCGGCTCGCTCACCGTCTCCTCCGATCTGATGGCCGATCTCGTGCCGGATTCCGGCGCGGTCTCCGTCTCGGTCTCGCCGGTCGCGGCGCTCGATGTCGCCGCCGTGCTGAAGGCGCTGGACCGCTACCCTTATGGCTGCACCGAGCAGACGATCAGCCGGGCGCTGCCGCTGCTGGTCGTCAACCGGCTCGCCTCGATGGAGCAGCTGGCGCTCGACGGCAATGCCGACGAACGCGTCAACGCCGCGATCGAGCGTGTGCTCGCGCGCCAGGGCAATAACGGCTCCTTCGGCCTCTGGGGCGTCGGTGGCGAGGATCTCTGGCTCGACGCCTTCGTCACCGACTTCCTGACCCGCGCCCGCGAGCGCCAGTTCGCGGTGCCGCAGACCGCGTTCAACATGGCGCTCGACCGCCTGCGCAACCAGGTCGTCAACACCAGCGAGATCAACAAGGAGGAAGCGGCCGGCATCGCCTATGCCCTCTATGTGCTCGCCCGCAATGGCCGGCCGGTGATGGGCGATCTGCGCTATCTCGCCGACAACAAGCTCGGCGATTTCGGCTCGCCGCTGGCCCGCGCCCAGATCGGCGCCGCGCTCTCGCTGCTCGGCGACCGCACCCGCGGCCGTGCCGCCTTCACCAGCGCTCTGGGGACGCTTCAACAAGCCAACGATGACGGTCTGTCGCGCGCCGATTACGGCTCGCGGCTGCGCGACGGCGCCGGCATCCTCACTTTGATCGCCGAGAGCAATGGCGAGCGCGCCGATCTCTCCCGCGCCGCCGACATCGTCCAGAACGCCCGCCAGAACGCGCGCTACACCTCGACGCAGGAGAACATGTGGATGGCGATGGCCGCGGCCGCCATCGCCAAGGATGCCGACGGCCTGACGCTGACCGTCGACGGCGCCGAGCGCAAGGGCGCCTTCTACCGGACGGTTCCGCAGGCCTCGCTCGAAGCGAAGCCGCTGGTGATCGGCAATCCCGGCACCGCCTCGGCCAATGCGGTGATCACCGTCTCCGGCATCCCCGCGACGCCAGAGCCGGCGCTGAACCAGGGTTTTGGGCTGGAACGCACGCTCTTCACCATGAAGGGCGAGCGCGTCGATCCCTCGCGCCTGCGCCAGAACGAGCGCTATGTCGTCGCGCTCAAGGTCACCGAGCCGGCAGCGCGCTATGGCCGCCTGCTGCTGGTCGACCCCGTCCCGGCCGGCCTCGAAATCGAGAACGCCAAGCTGACCGAAGGCGCCTCGGTCGAGGGCCTCAACTGGTTGAAGCAGGAGGTCTCGCCGGTTCATACCGAGGCGCGCGACGACCGCTTCGTCGCCGCCTTCGAGCGCAGCGGCGGCAAGAACGATCCGCTGGGCTACACGGTCGCCTATATCGCCCGGGCCGTCTCGCCCGGCCGCTATGTCGCGCCGGCGGCGGTGATCGAGGACATGTACCGGCCGGATCGCTTCGGGCGGACGGCGTTCGGCACGATCGAGATTTCGTCGGCAAGGTAGGTCTGAGGTGAACGCGCCGCACGACAGGCCAAGCGCGACAGAGCCCCCTCCCACCTCGGGGGAGAGGGATGGGATGAGGGCCGGCGCGACGGATAATGGGCTTGTCGCAAGCTGGGCGGCCCTCATCCGTCAGCGCTTCGCGCTGCCACCTTCTCCCCCGAGGGGAGAAGGTAGGCGCGCCTGGCCGCGCCGGCTCGCCTATACCGGCCTTGGCGTCGTTGCGCTGGCCGCGACCACCGCCGCCGCCCTCTTTTGGTACGCCTCCGCCCTGCCCCCGATCGATTTCGCCGCCGCACGCGATCGCTCGACCGTGGTGCTCGACCGCGAGGGCAAACTGCTGCGCCCCTTCGTCACCAGCGACGGGCGCTGGAAGCTACCGGTCGGCGCCGATGACGTCGATCCACGCTACCTGTCCATGCTGAAAGCCTTCGAGGACAAGCGCTTCGACGACCATGCCGGCATCGACCCGCTCGGCGCCGTGCGCGCCGCGGGACAGATGCTGGCAAACGGCCGCATCGTCTCAGGCGGCTCGACGCTGACCATGCAGGTCGCCCGCCTGCTCGAGCCGCGCCAGGAACGCTCGCTCCCGGCCAAGCTCCGGCAGGCGGTGCGCGCGGTCGAACTGGAGCGTCGCTTCAGCAAGACTGAGATCCTCGACCTCTATCTCACCCTCGCCCCGTTCGGCGGCAATCTCGAAGGCGTGCGCGCCGCGAGCTTCGCCTATTTCGGCAAGGAGCCGAAGCGGCTCTCGACCGCGGAAGCCGCGCTGCTGGTCGCCCTGCCGCAATCGCCGGAGACGCGCCGGCCCGACCGTTTCCCGGAGGCCGCGCGCAAGGCCCGCGAGCGCGTGCTCGCACGCGTCGAAGCCGCCGGCCTCGCTACGCCGGATGAGGTCGCCGCCGCCCGCGAAGAGCCGGTCCCGACGGCGCGAAAACCCTTCCCGAACCTCGCTCCGCACACCGCCGAGCAGGTCGTCGCCGAGGCGCCGGAGCAGCGCAGCCAGCGCCTGACCATCGAGGCGCGCTGGCAGGCGAGCCTGGAGCAGCTCGCCCGCGAGCGTGCCATCGGCCAGGGACCACAGCTCTCGATCGCCATTCTGGTCGCCGACAACGAGACCGGCGAGATCCGCGCCTCAGTCGGCGGCGTCGACTATTTCGACGCCGGGCGCGCCGGCTCGCTCGACCTGACGCAGGCGCTGCGCTCGCCCGGCTCGGCGCTGAAGCCCTTCATCTACGCGCTCGCCTTCGACAACGGCCTCGCCCATCCCGAGACCATGCTGGAGGACCGGCCGACCCGCTATGGCCTCTATGTCCCCGAGAATTTCGACCTCGGTTTCCAGGGCATGGTCAGCGCCCGCAAGGCGCTACAGCTCTCGCTCAACCTGCCGGCGGTCGAGCTGCTCTCGGCGCTGGGCCCGCAGCGCTTCCTGTCGCGGCTGAAGGATGCCGGCGCCGCGATCGCCATGCCCAGGGACGGCGGCGCACCCGGCCTCGCCATCGGCCTCGGCGGGCTCGGTATCACACTCTCCGACCTGACCCGGCTCTATGTCGGCCTCGCCCGTGGCGGCGAGGTCGTGCCGCTGCACGTGAAATCGGCGAGCGGTGCCGGCGAGCCGCCCTTGCGTCTCGTCGAGCCGGTCGCCGCCTGGTATGTCGCCGATACCTTGCTCGGCGCGCCGCCGCCGCTCAACGCCCCGCCGGGCCGGATCGCCTACAAGACCGGCACGTCCTATGGTTATCGCGACGCCTGGGCCGTCGGCTTCGACCGCAAGCACACGATCGGCGTCTGGGTCGGACGACCCGACAATGGCGCGGTGCCCGGCCTCGTCGGGCGTGTGGTCGCGGCGCCGATCCTGTTCGACGCCTTCGCCCGCATCGGTCTCGATCCCCATCCCTTCGTGCAGCCGCCCGGCACCATCACCGCCAGCAGCGCGACGCTGCCGCCGCCGCTCCGGCATTTGCGCCAGGACGTACCAAAGACCGTCGCCGCGCTGGCGACGCCCGGCCTCAAGCTCGTCTTCCCGCCCGAGGGCGCGAAGATCGATCTTTCCGCCTCGGCTGTCGACGGCAGCCCGCAGCTCAACCTCAAGGTCACCGGCGGCGTCGCCCCCTTCACCTGGCTGGTCGACGGCGCGCCGGTGATGGCGGCGGTGAAGCGCCGCGAGGCCGCCTGGCAGCCACCCGGCAAGGGCTTCCTTCGCATCTCGGTGATCGACGCCGCCGGCGCCAGCGAGAGCGTCTCGGTCAGATTGCAGTAGCGGGCAGCGTCACTCGATCTTGACGCCGCTCGCGTTGATGATCAGCGCCCAGCGTTCGATCTCGGCGCCGACAAAGCTTCGCAAACCAGCCGGCTCCTGCAATTCGGCCGAGGGGATTTCGGCGCCGAGCTCGTTGAGCTTGGCCTTCACAGTCGCGTCGGCGAGCGCCGCCTTCAACGCCTGATTGAGCTTGGCGACGACCGGCGCCGGCGTGTCTTTCGGCGCGAACATCGCGTTCCAGACCTCGACCTTGAAGCCGGGCACGCCGGCCTCGGTGCTGGTCGGCACATCGGGCAGGGCCGTGGCCCGGTTCACCGAGGCGACGGCGAGCGTCTTGATCGTACCGGCGCGGTGCTGCGGGGCGACGTTCACCGCCTGGTCGCAGAGATAGTCGACCTGGCCGGCGACGAGATCGTTCATCGCCGGGCCGGTGCCGCGATAGGGTACGCCGTTCGGCTTCACCCCGACGACGGTGTTGAACAGCAGGCAGGTAGTGTGGCTGACCGAGCCGACGCCGGCATGGGCATTGCTGGCCGCCTTCTCGTTCGCCTTCACCCAGGTGACAAACTCGGCGAGCGTCGCGCTCGGATGGGTCTTGCGGACGGTCAGGAAGATCGGGTTGGTGTTGACCAGCCCGACCGGGGCGAAATCCTCGACCGGCCGATACTTCAGGTTCGGATTGAGCGAGACGGCGGCGGCATGCGTGCCGGTATGGCCGATCAGGATGACATGGCCGTCGGCCGACGAGGCCATCAGCCGCTGCCCGGCGAGCGTGCCGGCGGCACCGACAGCGTTCTCGATGATCACCGGCTGGCCGAGCGTACGGCTCATATGCTCGCCGACGAGGCGGCCGACGACATCGGTCGGTCCGCCCGCCGCGAACGGGATCAGCATGGTGACCGGCTTGCTCGGGAAGGTTTGAGCCTGCGCGGTGGAAGCAGAAATCGCTGCGCAAGCGGCGAGCGCCGCAAGCTTGAGCCAGAAACCAGTCCTCATGCCGTTCCTCCCGTCTGTAAACGAGCGGCCGCCTGAGTTCTTGCTCATTGGGCGCCGCCGCCGGACGGGTTAGCGTCGGGCGGCGGCGAAAGCGAATAGACGTTTCCGCTAAGGGCTATCCGGATATCCTCTACCCGAACCGAGGAGCGTGGGCGCTCCGAAACCAACTGCGACGCTGACCCAACGCGTCATGTTCGGCCCTGTGCCGAGCACCCACGTCTTGAACAGCGCATTCGATCAGCGAAGGCGTGGATGGTCGGGACTAGCCCGACCATGACGGAGAAAGCCGGCGCCTACTCCGCCGGTTGCGGATGGGCCTCGGCCGGGGCGTGGCGCGAGCCGTGCTTGGTCCGCGCCATGTAGCTGTAGGCCACCGGCACGACATAGAGCGTGAGCAGCGTGCCGAAGGTCATGCCGCCGACGATCACCCAGCCGATCTGCGAGCGGCTCTCGGCACCGGCGCCTTCAGCCAATGCCAGCGGCACGGCGCCCAGCACCATCGCGCCCGTCGTCATCAGGATCGGTCGCAGACGCAGCTCCGCCGCGTCGACCAGGGCATCGATCATCTCGTGCCCCTCCTCGCGCAGCTGGTTGGTGAATTCGAGGATCAGGATGCCGTGCTTTGTGATCAGGCCGACCAGGGTGATCAGGCCGATCTGGCTGTAGACGTTGAGCGTGCCGCCGGAGAAATAGAGCGCCGCGAGCGCGCCGGTGATCGAGAGCGGCACCGAGACCATGATCACCACGGGATCGACGAAGCTCTCGAACTGCGCCGCCAGCACCAGATAGATGAAGCCGAGCGCCAGCAGGAAGACGAGCAGGATCGACGAGCCAGACTGCTTGAACTCGCGGCTCTGGCCGGAATAGTCGGTCTGGAATGAAGCCGGGAGCACCTTCGCCGCACCCTGTTCCAGCACGTTCAAGGCATCGCCGAGCGAGTAGCCCGGCCCGGGCACGGCGGTGATCGTCGCCGAGCGCAGCTGGTTGAAGCGGATCAGCTCCTTGGGCGCGACGTTCTCCTCGATCTGGACGAGGCTGGAGAGCTGCACCGCCTGGCCGCCGCGACCCATCAGGTAGATCGACTGCAGCGCCTGCGGCGTGCTGCGCTCGGCACCCGCGACCTGCAGCATGACGTCGTACTGCTCGCCGTTCATGTTGAAGCGCGTGACCTGGCGGCCGCCGAGCAGCGTTTCCATGGTCCGTCCGATCACGTCGACGCCGACGCCGAGATCGGCGGCGCGCTGACGGTCGATCGAGACCTTGATCTGCGGCTTGTCGAGGATGAGGTTGGTCTCGATATTGGTCAGCGCCGGATGGCCCTGGACCTCGGCGATCAGCTTGTCGACGTTCTCCTTGATCGTGACGTACGGATCGGAGGAGCGCAGCACGAATTCGACCGGCTTGCTGTTGGCGCCGCCCTGGCCGAGCGAGGGCGGGTTGGTCGCAAACAGGCGGATGCCGGGAATCTGCGACAGCCCCTTGTTGATCTCGGCGACGAGATCCTGCTGCTTGCGATGACGCTCTTCCCAGGGCTTCAGCCGCGCAAAGGCGATCGCCCGTGTCACGTCGGGGAAACCGACGATGACGAGATAGGTCTCGACCTCCTGGATCTTGCTGAAATAGGTCTCGACCCGCCGGGCATAGTCGGCGGTGAAGGCCATGGTCGCGCCTTCCGGCGCGACGCCGATCGCGGTGATGGTGCCGCGATCCTCGACGGGCGCGAGCTCGGAGCGCAGATTGGTGAAGAACCACCAGCTGCCGCCAGCGACGAGAAGCGCCAGCAGCACGACCACCGGCCTGACCGACAGCGCAAAGCGCAGCGAGCGGCGATAGCCGCTGGCAAGCGCCTCGAAGAAGCGCTCCAGGATGTTGTAGAGCCAGTTGTGCTTGTCGTGGTGCTTCAGCAGCTTGGCGCACATCATCGGCGTCAGCGTCAGCGCGACGAAACCGGAGACCAGCACCGCACCGGCGAGCGTCAGCGCGAACTCGACGAAGAGCTTGCCGGTACGCCCGGTCGAGAAGGCCATCGGGGCGTAGACGGCGACCAGCGTCAGCGTCATCGCGACGACCGCGAAGGCGATCTCGTTGATGCCCTTGATCGCGGCCTTGTTCGGCTCCATCCCGTCCTCGATGTGACGGTGGATGTTCTCCAGCACGACGATGGCGTCGTCGACGACGAGGCCGATGGCGAGCACCATCGAGAGCAGGGTCAGCGTGTTGACCGTGAAGCCCATCGCATACATCAGCGCGAAGGCGCCGATCAGCGAGACCGGAATCGTGACGAGCGGGATCAGCGTCGCCCTGAGCGAGCGCAGGAACAGGAAGATGATCAGGACGACGAGGATCACCGCCTCGCCGATCGTCGTGTAGACCGCCTTGATCGAGCGATCGATGAAGATCGAGGTGTCGTAGGAGGTCGCGATCGCCATGCCGTCGGGCAGGTCCTCGCGGATGCTCGGCAGCGCGGCGACGACGCCGGCGGACACGTCGAGCGGGTTCGCCGTCGCCTGCTTGACGATGCCGATCGTCACTGACGGGTTGCCGCCGAACCAGGCGGCATTGCGCTCCTCGCGAGCACCGAGCTCGACCTTGGCGATGTCGCGCAGCTTCACCGGGAAGCCGTTGGCATCCTTGACCGTGATCTCGCGGAACTGCTCGGGCGTGTTCAGGCTGGTCTGCGAGAGCACCGTGAATTCGCGGTCGTTGCTCTCGATCCGGCCGGACGGAATCTCGACGTTCTGTGCCCTGAGCGCCGCCTCGATCTCCTGGACCGTGATGTTGTAGGCGGCGAGCCTGGCGCGATCGAGCCAGATGCGCATGGCGTACTGCCGCTGGCCGAGGATGCGGACCTCGGCGACGCCGGTGATGTTCTGGACGCGGTCGGCGATGAAGCGGTCGGCGAAATCGGTCAGCTCCAGCGGCGAATGCCGCGAGCTGGTCAGCGACAGATACATCACCGGCTGGGCGTCGGCCTCGACCTTGGCGATGATCGGCTCGTCAATCTCGTCAGGCATGCGGCCGCGCACGCGGCTGACGCGGTCGCGCACGTCGGAGGCGGCGACGTCGGGATCGACGTCGGGCCGGAAGCGCACCGATATCTGGCTGCGCTCCTGGCGGCTGGTCGAGTTGATGATCTCGATGCCTTCGATGCCGGCGATCGAGTTCTCCAGGATCTGCGTGACCTGCGTCTCGATGATCTCGGCGCTGGCGCCGCGATAGGTCGTCTGCACCGAGACGATCGGCTCGTCGATGTTCGGATATTCGCGCACCGTCAGGCGCGTATAGGAGACGAAGCCGATCAGGACGACGAGCAGGCTGAGGACGGTCGAGAGGACCGGCCGGCGGACGAAGAGCTCGAACAGGCTCATCGCTGCACGGCGCCCGGCAGCGAGCTGGTCTGGACCACGGTCCGTTCCTTGATCGCGACGGTCGCGCCCTCACGCAGGCGCATCTGCCCGGCAGTGACGATTTGCATGCCGGCCTTCAGGCCCTTGACCACCTCGACCTTGCCGGTCAGGCGCTTGCCGAGCTCGACCGGCAGGCGCTTGGCCTTGCCGTTCTCGATGATGAAGACCGTCTTGCTGAGACCATCGGGCACCACCGCCGTTTCCGGGATGACCAGGGCATTCTCGCGCTTGTCGACCATGATGGTGACGCGGGCGAACAGGCCCGGCTTCAGGACGAGGTCGGCATTGGGAATGGCAGCGCGCAGCTTGACCGCGCGGCCGTTGACGTCGACCACCGGATCGATCGCGAAGATCTTGCCGGCGAAGGGCCGGTCGGGCACCGCATCGACCTTGAGCTGGATCGGCTGGCCGACTTTCAGCTGGGTCAGGTAGATCTCGGGCACGCGGAAATCGACCTTGATCGGGTCGATATTGGTCAGCGTGATCAATTGCTTGCCGATCGAGACATAGTCGCCGACGCCAACCGAGCGCAGGCCGACCACGCCGCTGAACGGCGCCTTGATCGTCGCGAAAGCGAGCTTGGCCTGGGCGAGCTGCAGGCGCGCCTCCTGGGAGGCGAGCTGCGCCGTCGCCTGCTCCAGCGCGACCTGCGTGCCGGCACCGCGCTGCACCAGCGAGCGGTTGCGGTCATAGGTATCGCGGGCGAGCGATAGATCGGCCTGGGCCTGCTTCAGCTCCGCGTCGAGGATGGCGGTATCGAGCATAACCAGCGGCTGGTCCTTTTCGACCCGCTCGCCCTCCTTGAAGCCGAGCGAGACGACACGGCCGGCGATCTCGGGCGCGATCACCACGGATTCGTCGGCCGCCAGGGTTCCCAGCGCCTCGACTTCCTCGGCCACCGAAACGAGCTCGATCGTCCCGACCTCGACCGGAACGGCAGGGCTTTGCGCGCCGGAGACGGCCTGCGCCTGCGCCTGCTGATTGGTCGCCTTGGTGTAGTAGCGGTGACCGTAATATCCGCCGCCCGCCAGCCCGGCGATCAGGAGAAGGAGGAGAAAACGCTTCATCAGGCTGGACGCTCCGGTAAGACGGACATATTCTAGACTGGACGGTCTAGTTTGATAAGCACCCTTTAAGGGCGGAAGCGTGACGGAATGATCAATGCACGGACGCTCTAGCGCCCCCGCTGCAGAAGCAAGACAGATGCCGGCCGAAAGATCACGGCCGGATAAACATGACGCAATCACCCGGGCTGCATCGGAAACGTTCCTGGCCGAGGGCTTCGACCGTGCCAGCCTCGACCAGATCGCCCAGCGCGCCGGCGTCTCCAAGCAGACGATCTACAGCCATTTCGCCGACAAGCAGGCGCTGTTCCTGGCGATCTGCAGCGAACTCACTGAAAAGCTGACGATTCCGCTGCGCCGCCCGCGCAGCGAAGCCGGCGATCTGCGCACCATTCTGCTGCGTCTCGGTGAGGACGCGCTGGCGATGATGCTGCACCCGGCCTCGCTCGATCTGCATCGTTTGATCGTCGGAGCAACCGCCCGTTTTCCCGAACTGGGACAGGCCGCCTACGAGGCGGGAGCAGGCCGCATGATCGCCGAGCTCTCCGCCTTGCTGGAGCAGCGGTCACGATCCGGTGATGGCCTGTCCCGGGCGCTCGCGCGCGATGAAGCCGACAGGCTCGCCGAGCAGTTCATCGGCATGCTGCGCGGCTTCCACCAGGTGCGTGGCCTGCTCGGCATCGACCCTGCTCCCGACGCCGAGCGCAGGGCCTATGTCGCGGCCTGCGTCGACCTGCTCTTGCGCGGAGGCTGACTTTTCCGCCGAAGCCTGATCGCGGGCCGTCTCATGGTTGACGCTTGATGACCGCGGTCCGGGCCTGACCGTCCCGGAATGCGCCGCCTGCTGTCACGGCGCTGTCATCTGCCGCCGATACCGCATCATCCCGCAATCGCGGGAGAGTGTTGATGCTGCGTATCGAAGGTCTGACCAAGCGTTTCGGCGGCAAGGCCGCCGTCGACAACGTCAACCTGTCGATTCCGCGTGGCGAGATGGTCGGTGTCATCGGCCGCTCGGGTGCCGGCAAGTCGACGCTGCTGCGCATGCTCAACCGCCTCGCAGACGCGACCGAGGGCCGTATCCTCAGCGAGGAGCGCGACGTCACCGCCCTGCGCGGCGCGGCTCTCAGGGCCTGGCGGCGCGACACGGCGATGATCTTCCAGCAATTCAATCTGGTCGGCCGCCTCGACGTTCTGACCAATGTCCTGCTCGGCCGCCTCAACCATCGCTCCGCGGCGCTGACGCTGGTCAAAAGCTTCTCCCAGGACGACAAGGTCCGCGCCATCGCCGCGCTTGAGCGGCTCGACATGGGTCACCTCCTCGCCCAGCGCGCCGAGACCCTCTCGGGCGGCCAGCAGCAGCGCGTCGCCATCGCCCGCGCGCTGGTCCAGGAGCCCAAGATCATCCTCGCCGACGAGCCGATTGCCTCGCTCGACCCACGCAATACGCAGGTCGTCATGGACGCGCTGTTCCGCATCAATCGCGAGGACGGCATCACCGTGGTCTGCAATCTCCACCACCTCGACATCGCCGCCAAGTACTGCGACCGGCTGATCGGCATGGCCGCCGGCAAGGTCGTGTTCGACGGCCCGCCGCATGCGCTCACCAGCGAGCTCGCCGCCGAGCTCTACGGCATCGAGGCCAAGGACGCCGGGGCCGAGGCGCTCGATCAGCTCGACGCCATCGCCACCGAGGAAGCCAAGCGCGCCAAGCAGACCGCCGCCTGAAGTCGGCCCGCGCCTTAAGCCTGCAATTGAGCCTGCCCCTTCACTGCTGATCGTCTTTCAAAGGAGCACCACCATGCTGACCCGTCGTCATACGCTTACGCTCGCCGCGGCCGGCCTTGCCGCCACGCTCACCGCCCCGGCCTTCGCCCAGGACTGGAAGGCGAAGTATCCCGAGCTCGTCTTCGCGATCATCCCAGCCGAGAACGCCTCTGGCGTCGTCGAGCGCTACACCCCCTTCGTGAACTATCTCGCGAAGGAGCTCGGCACCAAGGTGACGCTGCGCATCGCCAATGACTACGCCGCGATCATCGAGGGCCAGCGCGCCGGCAACATCCATATCGGCATGTACGGCCCGGCCTCCTTCGCCCGCGCCCTGATGACCGGCGCCAAGATCGACGCCTTCGCGATCGAGACCAATCTCGACGGCACCAAGGGCTACTATTCGGTCTTCTACGTGAAGAAGGATTCGCCCTATCAGAAGATCGAGGACCTCAAGGGCAAGAATCTCGGCCTCGTCGACCCGAACTCGACCTCGGGTAATAACGTCCCGCGCTTTGCGCTCGACGGCATGAAGATCGAGCCCGAGACCTTCTTCGGCAAGGTCGTCTACACCGGCAGCCACGAGAACGCGGTCATCGCCCTGCAGCAGGGCACCGTCGACATCGCCGCCAACTGGTGGAACGACGAGCAGGAATCGAACCTGCTGCGCATGGACCGCAAGAAGATGGTCAAGGCGGAGGATTTCCGCATCATCTACAAGTCCGAGCAGATCGTGAACTCGCCGATGGCGTACCTCTCCGAGCTGCCGACCGAGCTCAAGGCCAAGATCCGCGACGCGGTGCTGAACCTTGCCACCAAGGACAAGGCCGCCTTCGACAAGATCTATGAAGGCAAGCAGGGCCCGCTCGTCGCCGTCGACAACAAGTCCTACGACCCGATCATCGAGCTCAACAAGTTCGTCGACGCGCTTCGCAAGAAGAAGTCCTCGTAAGTCTTCTTACCCGCTCCCCGTCATGGTCGGGCTTGTCCCGACCATCCACGCCTTCGCTTTGCTGATCGCGCGCGGCGTTCAAGACGTGGATGCTCGCCACAAAGGCGAGCATGACGGCGGCGGCGCGCTCTAGCCGCCTCCTCTTTCGGCGACGGACCCCACCATGACACTCGCGATCGACCGCAACGACCCGGCCATTGTCGCCCATGCCGAGCTCTATCGGCGCGAAATGGCGGCGAAGCGGCTGCAGACGCTGCTTGGCGCGGCAGTCTTCATCGTCTGCGTCGTGCTCGCCGGCATCGGTGCCGAAGTCGACTTCGCGAAATTCGCCGAGAACGCCTGGCGCTTCCCGAAATACATCCTCGAGACCATGCCGACGCTGCGCCTGACGACGCTGGGGGCCGACCTCAAGGAATGGTACTGGGGCCTGAACGGCTGGCTGAAGCTACTCTGGCAGACCCTGCTGATCGCCTATATCGGCACCGTGCTCGGCGCGGTCGGCGGCTTCCTGCTCTGCTTCACCGCCGCCAGCAATCTCGGCCGCTCGCCCTGGCTGCGCTGGGGCACGCGCCGCTTCCTCGAGTTCTGCCGCACCGTCCCCGAGATCGTCTTCGCGCTGATCTTCGTCATCGCCTTCGGGCTGGGACCGCTGCCCGGCGTGCTCGCCATCGCCATCCACACGATGGGCGCGATGGGCAAGCTCTTCTCCGAGGTGGTCGAGAACATCGACATGAAGCCGGTCGACGGCCTGACCGCGACTGGCGCCGGCTGGTGGCAAACCATTCGCTTCGCCGTGGTGCCGCAGGTGCTGTCCAACTTCGCCAGCTACGCGCTGCTGCGCTTCGAGATCAATGTCCGCGGCGCTTCGATCATGGGCTTCGTCGGCGCCGGCGGCATCGGCCAGGATTTGATCGAGGCGATCCGAAAATTCTACTTCACCGATGTCAGCGCCATCCTGCTGCTGATCATCGTTACCGTCATGCTGATCGACTACGGAACCGAGCGCTTGCGCCACGCCCTCCTGAGCCTGGAGCACGGCAAATGACGCTCGCCCTTTCCGCCTCCGACCGCGCCGCGCTGATCGCCCGCCACAAGGCCGCGATCGACGGTTCGCTGAGGAATCGCCTTACGACGATCGCGGTCATCGGCGGCCTCGTCGGGCTCTTCCTCTACGGGCTGACGACGCTCGAGACCTCGCTCTGGAAGATCATCGCCGGCTTCGCCAATCTCGGCACCTTCGTGGTGTTGATGCTGCCGCCCGATCCCGGCTCGTTCGCGCGCGCCGTCATCTTCGTCAAGGCGCTGTTCGAGACGATCGCCATCGCCTTCCTCGGCACGATCCTGGCGGCGATCCTTGCCTTCCCGCTCGGCTTCCTCGCCGCCAAGAACGTCGTCGCCAACCGCGTCGTCCATTTCCTGGCACGCCGCTCGATGGACACGGTGCGCGGCGTCGACGCGCTGATCTGGGCGCTGATCTGGGTCAATGTCGTGGGCCTCGGCCCGTTCGCCGGCATGCTCGCCATCATGACCAGCGATCTCGGCGCGTTCGGCAAGCTGTTCTCCGAGGCGATCGAATCCGCCGACCGCAAGCCTGTCGAAGGCGTCGCCTCGGTCGGCGGCGGCAAGCTCCATGAGATCCGCTTCGGCCTGATCCCGCAGGTGCTGCCGGTGATCGCCAGCCAGGTGCTGTACTACATCGAGTCGAACACCCGCTCCTCGACCATCATCGGCATCGTCGGCGCCGGCGGTATCGGCCTCTACCTCGCCGAGACCATCCGCACGCTCGAATGGCAGCAGGTCTCCTTCCTGATCCTGCTGGTCCTGGCGGCAGTGACGGCGATCGACTTCCTCTCGAACAAGCTGCGCTTCGCCATCATCGGCAAGCGGGCGGTGTGACGTCTTCCTTCTCCCCTCGGGGGAGAAGGTGCTGGCAGGCGGATGAGGGCGGCACGACTGGGTGAGGTGGCGGCCAATTGATGCCGCCTTCCCTCATCCGTCAGCGCTTCGCGCTGCCACCTTCTCCCCCGAGGGGAGAAGGAAAATCCTCAAACGGCTCGACCACCATCTCCATCCGCTCGCCGGCGAATACGCTGTTGACGATGTGGATCGGCGTCAGGTCGGGCAGCGCGTCGAGCGCATCCGAGGTCAGCACCGCCGCGCCCGGCTCGATCTTGAGCAGCGCCGCCTCGCGCTCGCTGGCGAGCCGCGCCGCCAGCCGGGTCGAGCGCCGGACATAATCGGCAATATCGCAGGCCTTGAAGGCGGCGGTGATCGATGACCCCGCTTCCGTCAGAATCTCGTCGAAGCGTGGAAAGCGCTCGACGCTGAGATAATGGATGCCGGTGCCGACCGGCGTGCCGCCGGCCCGGCTCAAGGTCTCGATCGCCCAGAGCGGCGTGCCCTCCGGCAGCCCTAGCAGCGAACAATGCTGCGCCTCGCCTGCAACGACCTCGGAGGCCAGTACGGCGCCGGAGACGGCGATGCCGGCCGCCCCGAAATTGGTGCGCATGCTGACGCGGCGGCCGAGCTTGTAGGGGAAGCGCGGCGCCGTCACCTGCGTGCCACGCCCGCGTGAGACCGTGACCAATCCGCGCTCGGCCAGATGCCGGAAGGCCTGGCGCACCGTGTGCCGGTGCACGCCATAGCGCTCGGCCAGCGCGACCGAAGCCGGCAGCGTGTCGCCGGGCTCGTACTCGCCCTGCTCGATCGAGGCCGCCAGCGCGTCGGCGATCCGCCGCCAGGCCGTGCCGCCATCGCCGCCCTGATTGTCCGGCGTTCCCGTCATCAAAATTTCATCCAAAATGTATAGACCTTTTCCGACGACAGACTTATCTTAGTCTAGACATTAGCGCTTGGCGAGAGGCCAACACGGCATGACGGACATCGCGACACGCCAGCATTGGATGGCAGTTCTGGCCCGTGCCACGCAAGGCGAGATCGGCGCCTTGCTGGAGCAGGCGGGACCGCTGCCGACGCATGAAATGCTGAAAGCCCCCGAGACCGGCACCGTCATGGTCGAGGGCCGCGCCGGCGGCGCCGGCCGCCGCTTCAATCTCGGCGAGGCCACGGTGACGCGCTGCGTCGTTCGGCTCGACAGCGGCGCCATGGGCTTCTCCTACGCACTCGGCCGCGACGGCCGCAAGGCGCGGCTGGCGGCGGTCACCGACGCGCTCCTCCAGGGCGAAACCGAGACCGGGCCGCTGCGACGCGGCGTCTTCGCCCTGGCGCAGAAGCAGCAGGCGGCCCGCGAGCTCGCCTCGCGCAAGGCGGCCGCCACCAAGGTCGATTTCTTCACGCTGGTCAGGGGCGGCTGATGGCTCACGACGACACGCACATCGGCGCGGGCTTCGCCGACCCGGTCTTCCAGTCGCAGGGCGCATTTCGCGCTTTGCTGGCAGCACTCTCTGAGCCTGGCCTCGCCTGCGATCTCGGCGAAGCGATCGTGCCGCCCACCGGGCTCGAACCGGCGACTGCCGTCGCCCTGCTGACGCTTGCCGACTACGAGACCCCGATCTGGCTGCCGGCTGCCCTGCGCGACGGTCCCGCCGGTGCCTGGCTGCGCTTCCATTGCGGCGCCGCCCTCGTCGACGATCCCGCGCGTGCCGCCTTCGCCGTGATCGACGGCGCTGCGGTCGAGCCGAAGCTCGTCGCCTTCAATGCCGGTGAGGACCAGTTCCCCGATCGCTCGACCACGGTGCTCGTCCAATGTGGCGAGTTCGAAGGCGGCAAGGCGGTCACGCTCGAAGGCCCCGGCATCGCCGGCCAGCGCAGCATCGCCCCGACTGGCCTGCGCCCCGGCTTCTGGGCCGAGGTCGAAGACAACGCTGCAGTCTACCCGCTCGGTGTCGATCTGCTGCTGGTCCATGGCGGCGAGGTGCTCGGCCTGCCGCGCTCGTCGCAAATCGTGGAAGCCCGCTGAATGCCCCGCCGGGAGCTTTACTGATGTATGTCGCGGTCAAGGGCGGCGAAGCCGCCATCCTCGCAACCCATGATCTCGTCGCCGAGGCAAGGCGCGGCGACGAGAGCGTGCCGGAGCTCGGCGTCGCGCAGATCCGCGAGCAGATGGGCCTCGCCTGCGCCCGCGTCATGAACGAGGGCTCGCTCTACGACCCTGATCTCGCCGCGCTAGCGCTGAAGCAGGCACAGGGCGATGCGATCGAGGCCGCTTTCCTGATGCGGGCCTATCGCACCACTTTGCCGCGTTTCGGCTCCTCCGAGCCGTTGGATACCGCGAAGATGGCGATCCGCCGCCGCGTCTCCGCCACCTACAAGGACCTGCCGGGCGGACAGGTGCTCGGCCCGACCTATGACTACACCCATCGGCTCTTCGATTTCACGCTGATGGACCAGGCGGCTCCCGCGGAGAGCCAGGCTCGCCCCGCCGCGCAGCCGCTCGACGCCTCGATGCCACGCGTGCCCGACATTCTCGGCGCCGAGGGCCTCATGGAAGAGGAAGCGCCCCCTGAAGGTGATCCGCGTCCCTTCGATCTCACCCGCGAGCCCGTCACCTTCCCGGCTGACCGGGATGTCCGCCTGCAGGCGATGGCGCGCGGCGACGAGGGCTTCATGCTCGGCCTCGGCTATTCCGTGCAGCGCGGCTACGGCAACTCCCACCCCTTCGTCGGCGAGGTCCGGGTCGGCGAGGTTGCGGTCGAGTTCGTGCCAGAGGAGCTCGGCTTTGCCGTCGATCTCGGCGACGTCACCCTGACCGAATGCCAGATGGTCAACCAGTTCGCCGGCTCAAAGGAAGTCCCACCGCAATTCACCCGCGGCTACGGGCTCTCCTTCGGCCATAGCGAGCGCAAGGCGATGTCGATGTCGCTGGTCGACCGGGCGCTGAAAGCGCGCGAGTTCGGGGAGGCGACGACCTATCCGGCCCAGCAGGACGAATTCGTCCTCTACCACTCCGACAATGTCGAGGCGGCCGGCTTCGTCGAGCACCTGAAGCTGCCGCACTATGTCGATTTCCAGGGCGAGCTCGAGCTGATCCGCCGCATCCGGCGTGAGCGCGAGCAGCGCCTTGCCGAGCAACAGGAAGCCCTGCCGGAGGCCGCGGAATGACCGTGCACCAGAGCATCAGCGACGAGACCAGGCCAGCCTACAACTACGCCTATCTCGACGAGCAGACGAAGCGGATGATCCGCCGCGCCCTGCTCAAGGCGGTCGCAGTTCCCGGCTACCAGGTGCCGTTTGGCTCGCGCGAGATGCCGCTCGCCCGCGGCTGGGGCACCGGCGGCATCCAGGTCACCGCCGCGATCATCGGCCCGGACGATACGCTCAAGGTCATCGACCAGGGCGCCGACGACACCACCAACGCTGTTTCGATCCGCCGCTTCTTCGAGCGCACCGCCGATGCCAGGACGACCGAAGCGACCGACGAGGCGACGATCATCCAGACCCGCCACCGCATCCCCGAGGCGCCGCTGACGGCCGGCCAGATCATGGTCTACCAGGTGCCGCAGCCCGAGCCGCTCAGGAAGCTCGAGCCGCACGAGGCCGAGACCCGCAAGATGCACGCCTGGGCCGAATACGGGCTGATGCAGGTCAAGCTCTACGAGAACATCGCCCGCTTCGGCGAGGTGACGACGACCTATGACTATCCGGTCATGGTCAATGGCCGCTATGTGATGGCGCCCTCGCCGATCCCGAAATTCGACAATCCGAAAATGCAGATGTCGCCGGCGCTGCAGCTCTTCGGCGCCGGCCGCGAGAAGCGCATCTATGCGGTGCCGCCGCATACCAGCGTGCGCAGCCTCGATTTCGACGACCACCCCTTCCGCATCCAGAGCTGGGAGCAGCCCTGCGCCCTTTGCGGCGCCGCCGATTCCTATCTCGACGAGGTGGTGATCGACGATCAGGGCGGGCGGATGTTCGTCTGCTCCGACAGCCATCATTGCGAGACGCGGCGGGCCGAAGGCCATCGCGGCGCTATGCTCGCCGACGCCTCGGCTCTGCATCTGGTCGAAGACGAGGCCAAGCCATGAATATGCAGGTCAACCCGCACGAGCTCGCGCTCGATCCTGCCCCGCTGCTCTCGGTCGCCAGCGTCAGCCGCTTCTATGGCGAGCGCATCGGCTGCGCCGAGGTCTCCTTCGACCTCTGGCCGGGCGAGGTGCTGGGCATCGTCGGCGAATCCGGCTCCGGCAAGTCGACCCTGCTGCGCTGCCTTGCCGGCATCGACAAGCCTGACGAAGGCGAGGTCCTGTTCCGCGGTGGGCTTGAGCCCCTCGACATCTATTCGGTCGCCGAGCAGGAGCGGCGCCGGCTGATGCGCACAGCCTGGGGCATCGTCCACCAGAATCCGCGCGACGGTTTGCGCATGGACGTCTCGGCCGGCGGCAATGTCGGCGAGCGCCTGATGGACAATGGCGCCCGCCATTACGGCAGGATCCGCGAGACTGCGCTCGACTGGCTGCAGCGCGTCGAGATCGCCGCGGGCCGCATCGACGACCGGCCGCGCCAGTTCTCCGGCGGCATGCAGCAGCGCCTGCAGATCGCCCGCGTGCTGGTTTCCGAGCCCAAGCTCGTCTTCATGGACGAGCCGACCGGCGGTCTCGACGTCTCCGTCCAGGCTCGCCTGCTTGACCTGCTGCGCGTGCTGGTACGCGATCTCGGCCTCGCCGCGATCATCGTCACCCATGATCTCGCCGTCGCGCGCCTGCTCACCGACCGCTTGATGGTGATGAAGGATGGCCATGTCGTCGAGCAGGGCCTGACCGACCAGGTCCTCGACGATCCCCAGCACGCCTACACGCAATTGCTCACCTCGGCGGTGCTGACGGTATGAGCAAGCGCGAGCACGTCATTCTCGGGCGGAGCGCAGCGGAGACCCGAGAAGCTCCGGCCAGAGATGCTCGGGTCAAGCCCGAGCATGACGGCAGCGCTTCCGTCACACCCCCGTCACCGCGCCGGCACAAGGCACTGACACCATGACCACGATGATTCACGTCGAGAACGTCGCCAAGGAATTCACCCTGCACAACCAGGGCGGCGTGCGCCTGCCGGTGTTCGACAACGTCAACTTTTCGGTCGCCACCGGCGAGGCGCTGGTGCTGGCGGGCGCGTCCGGCGCCGGCAAATCCAGCCTGCTGCGTATTCTCTATGGCAATTACCGGCCGACGTCGGGCACGATCGCCATCACCCATGGCGGCCGGCCGATCGACATCGTCTCGGCGGTACCGCGCACCGTACTCGACATCCGCCGCCGCACGCTCGGCTTCGTCTCGCAGTTCCTGCGGGTGATCCCGCGCGTCTCGGCGCTCGACATCGTCCGTGACCCGCTGCTCGCCCGCGGCGCCACACCCGAGGAGGCGAGCGAGCGGGCGAAAACCATGCTCGCTCGCCTCAACCTGCCGCAACGGCTATGGGAACTCGCCCCGGCGACCTTCTCCGGCGGCGAGCAGCAGCGCGTCAACATCGCGCGCTCCTTCGTCGACCCCTCGCCGATCATGCTGATCGACGAGCCGACCGCCTCTCTCGACGCCAATAACCGCAACGTCGTGGTCAAGCTGATCGCCGAGGCGCGCGAACAGGGCTCCGCCATCGTCGGTATCTTCCATGACGAAGCCGTGCGAGAGGCTGTCGCGACCCGCTATCTCGACATCACCGATTTCCGGAAGGCCGCCTGATGTCCACCATCCTGACCAATGCCCGCCTGATCCTCGAGGACGAGGTCGTCACCGGGACCATCGCCTTCGACGAGAGCGGCATTCTTTCCGTCGACCAGGGCCGCTCCTCGCTGCCGGAGGCGATCGACGTCCAGGGCGACTATGTCGCGCCCGGGCTCGTCGAGATGCACACCGACAACATGGAAAAGCACTTCATGCCGCGCCCGAAGGTCTTCTGGCCGAACGGGCTGGCGGCGGCGCTGGTCCATGACGCGCAGATGGCGGCTGCCGGCGTCACCACCGTCTATGATGCGATCTGCGCCGGCACGCCCTTCTCGGCCAAGGACTACCGCAAGGACATCTTCGCGGACGTGATGGATGCGCTGCGGCTCGGTACTGCCGAGAACGTCTTCCGCATCGACCATCGCATCCATATGCGCTGCGAACTGACCAGTCCCGATTTGCTCAGGGACATCGAGCCCTACCAGGACGACAGCCTCGTCCAGCTCGTCTCGCTGATGGACCACACCCCCGGCCAGCGGCAATGGCGCGATATCGCGCATCTGCGCACTTATGCGCTCGGCAACGGCAAGACCGAGGCCGAGTTCGAGGAGGACGTCGTCGTCCGCCAGCGCGAGGGCGCTGACAATGTCGGGCGCAACTGGAGCGCCGTCGTCGAGATGTTCCAGGCGCGCGGCATCCCGATCGCGACCCATGACGACACCACGATCGAGCACGTCGAGGCCGGCATCGCCTCGGGCGCGGTGATCTCGGAGTTCCCAACTACGGTCGAGGCCGCCGAGGCCGCCAAGCAGCGCGGCCTCGCCACCATCGCCGGCGCGCCCAACGTCGTCCGCGGCGGCTCGCATTCCGGCGGCGTCTCGGTCGCCGAGCTGGCCGAGAAGGACCTGCTCGACGGTCTCTCCTCCGACTATGTCCCGGCGAGCCTGCTGCAGGCCGTGCTCAAGCTCAACGACAAGCATGGCATCGCCCTGCCGGCGGCGATGGCCAAGGTCACCTGGAAGGTCGCCGACATCCTTGGCCTCGCGGATCGCGGCCATCTCAAGCCCGGCCTGCGCGCCGATCTCGTGCGCTTCCGGGCGCTGGGCGCGACGCCGGTGATCAGCACCGTCTGGTCGCAGGGGCGCCGGGCCTTCTGAGCGCAGCATGACCCAACCCGCGCCGCGCTACGCGCTCTACTACGCTCCCGCCGCCGACAGCGCCCTCTGGCGCTTCGGCAGCGCGACGCTGGGCTATGACGCCATCACCGGCGCGGACATCGATTTTGCCATCCCGCCGGGCTGCGAAACGCTCGACTGGCCGGAGGTGACGGATGAGCCGCGCCGCTACGGCTTCCACGCCACGCTGAAGGCGCCGTTCGAGCTGGCCAATGGCCGCAACGAGGGCGCCTTGCGCGCCTTCGCGCGCAATTATGTCGCCGGGCGCCCGCCGGTCAGGCTTGCTGGGCTTTCCGTCAATGCGCTCGGCCGCTTCATCGCGCTGACTCCATCCGAGCCGAGCGACGAACTGCAGCGCTTCGCCTTCGACATCGTGCAGGCCTTCGAGCCGTTTCGCGCGCCGCTCTCGCAGGCCGACCTGGCGCGGCGCCTGCAAAGCCCACTGACGCCGGCGCACCGGGCCTATCTCGAAGCCTATGGCTATCCTTATGTCGGCGATGCCTTCCGCTTCCACATGACGCTGACCGGCTCGCTGCCGGACGAGCACGTCTCTCCGGTCAAGGCAACGCTGACGCAGGCCCATGCGCAGGCTGTTCCGACTGGCCCGGTGCTGATCGACCGCGTCGCCATCTTCAAGCAGGAGAGTCGCAGCAGCCGTTTCGTCCTGCTCGACAGCATCCCGCTCGGCTAGCGCATCGTTCAAGGAAGCCCGTCATGGCAGGCAAGAAGCTCGGGCTCGAGCCCGTGATTGATCCGACCGCGAGGGTCCGCGACGCGGTGCTCGGCCGCTATACCGAGATTGGCGCCCGCACCGCCTTCGCGGAATCGACGCTCGGCGACTATTCCTATGTCGTCAACGATTCCGACGTGATCTACACGACCATCGGCAAGTTCTGCTCGATCGCGGCGCATACCCGAATCAACCCCGGCAACCACCCGATGCAGCGGGCGAGCCAGTCGCATTTCACCTATCGCGCCAGCGCCTATTTCGAGGATGCGCAGGACGACGCGGCCTTCTTCGACTGGCGCCGCTCGACGCCTGTGACGATCGGCCACGATGTCTGGATCGGTCACGGCGCCATCATCCTCGCCGGCCGCAGCATCGGTACAGGCGCGGTCGTCGCAGGTGGCGCCGTCGTGACCAAGGACGTGCCGGACTACACCATCGTCGCCGGCAACCCGGCCCGTATCATCCGCCGGCGCTTCCCGGAGGAGATCGCCGAACGACTGAAGACACTGGCCTGGTGGGACTGGGAGCACACTGCATTACGCGCCGCGCTTGACGACTTTCGGGCGCTGCCGGTCGAGGTATTTTTGGAGAAGCATGAGGGCTGACTACTGAAAAGCGTCATGCTCGCCCTTGTGGCGAGCATCCACGTCTTGAGCACCGCACTTGATCCACGAAGACGTGGATGGTCGGGACAAGCCCGACCATGACGGAAACGACTGGTAGGCTTGGCCTCAACCCTTTTTTGCAGCCTTGGCCCGCTCGATCGCCTCGACGATCAGCTGCTTGGCCTTGGCAGCGTCACCCCAGCCGGTCAGCTTCACCCACTTGCCGGGCTCGAGATCCTTGTAGTGCTCGAAGAAGTGCTGGATCTGGTCGAGCGTGATCTGCGGCAGATCGGTGTAGTTCGTCACGTTCTCATAGCGCTTGGTCAGCTTCGGGACCGGCACGGCGATGATCTTCTCGTCGCCGCCACCCTCGTCCTCCATCATCATCACGCCGATCGGGCGGACAGCGATGTAAGAGCCCGGCACCAGCGGGCGCGTATTGGCGACCAGAACGTCGCAGGGGTCACCGTCTTCCGACAGCGTATGCGGAATGAAGCCGTAATTTCCGGGATAGCGCATCGGCGTATAGAGGAAGCGATCGACGAACAGCGTGCCCGCTTCCTTGTCCATCTCGTACTTGATCGGTTCGCCGCCGATGGCGACCTCAATCACGACGTTGACCTCGTCCGGGGGATTCTTGCCGATGGCGATGGCGTCGAGCCGCATGTACCTGACCTGTCGATGACAAAACTTCCGCGGCCTTATGCGCGGTTGCGGCGCAAAGGCCAAGCCCGGCTTTTAGTCGGAGTTACCGATTTGCGCAGCGGGGCCGGCGCTGCTATCGGGCCGGCATGACAGGTGCGATCCCATGCTGAACCGCTGGCGGCGGCCGGAAGACCGCTATGCAAGGCGCATGGCGCGGATCGCGCGCTGGGACCGTCCCTTGAGCGGCCGGCTCGATCGCGCGCGTGCCTGGGCCAACATGCTGCTGGCCGATCACGGCATCTTCCGGCTCGCCTATCTCAACGCCCACCGCATCACGCCGCAGCTCTGGCGCGCCGCCCAGCCCGCGCCCACCGACATCGCCTGGTTCGCCCGCCAGGGCGTCAAGACCATCGTCAACCTGCGCGGTGGCCGCGAGCACGGCGCCTGGCCACTGCAGAAGGAAGCCTGCGAGCGCCATGGCATCGCACTGGTCGAGTTCGTGCTGCGCTCGCGCGGCGCGCCGGACCGGGACACCATCCTCGCCGCGCCGGCTTTCTTCGCCGGCCTCAAGACGCCTGCGCTGGTCCATTGCAAATCCGGCGCCGACAGGGCCGGCTTCTTCGCCGCGCTCTATCTGCTCGTCCATGAGAAGCGGCCGCTCGCCGAAGCGATGGCGGAACTCTCGCTGCGCTACGGCCATTTCCGCTTCGCCAAGACCGGCATCCTCGACGCCTTCTTCGAGACCTATGCCCGCGAAGGCGCCAGCAAGGGTACGCCGTTCCTCGACTGGGTCGCCCGGGACTACGATCCCGAGCGGCTCGAGCGGGAGTTCAAGCCTGGCTTCTTCTCCTCCCTGCTCGCCGACCGGCTGATCCGGCGCGAATAGAGCGGTTCCGGCGGGAATGCGCCGCGGTTCTGCATCGGGAATAATGTCAGAGCGGTCGGATGGCGCTCAGACACGGGCGCCGATCGGTTGCATCTCACCGATCCCGGTCCAGGTCAGGTGCAAATGCAGCAGCAGTCGCGCCAGCGAGACCAGGCCGATCACGGCAAGCAGCGTCTGTGACAGGCCTCCAAAGCCCCAGATCACGACCGCCACGGCCACCAATGCCACTGCATTGGCCGCCATCTGGCTATGGGGACGAGAAGAGAGCGCGCCCATTTCCTGCAGCGGCCCGACAAGCGCGCCGCAGCCATAGAACAGGGCCATGACCGCCATCACCCCGCCGACGCCATCCCATTTGGTACTGCCGAGGATGATTGCGTCTGCGCCCAGCGCCACAAGTGCGATCGCGAGAAAAAGCGCTGCCACGATCACCACCATACCCAGCGTGAGCAGGCGCGCGCGCTTCTGGCGATCCTGGCCCTGATGCTTGCGCAGATCGCTCATCACCAGCGGGATCGCCACGGCACCGAACATCTGCGACGGCATGTCGAGCAGGCGCGACGCCAGAGCCACATGTGCCGCCAGCACCGGATTGCCTGCCATCGGCAGAGCCAGCAGCGGGGCCGCCGAGAAACCGAAAGACAGGAGCGCCGACGGCAACAGATAGGTCGGCGAGCTCCGCCACTGCCAGGCCGAAGTCCGCAGCTCGGCGCGCGACCAGCGCGAGGGGTGCAGCAGCGGCAGCAGCGAGTAGCGCCGGCGCCAGGCGAGATAGATGGCAGCCACGGCATGGCCGAAGGCGTCCGCGGCGAACAGCGCCAGGACCGTCGGTCCCAGCGGCCAGATCAGGAGGATCATCATCGCGGGCTGGACCAGCGCCTGGACGATGTTGCTGTTGCCGATCGTCTCGAAATCGCCCTCCGCCGTGGCTTCCGCCAGAATCAGCCGGATCGCCGCCCGGCTTGCCAGCGAGATCAGAAAGAGCGCTCCGAAGCCGCGCAGCACCCAGCCCTCCGACGCCGCGAACAGGATCGCGACCGCCATCGCACCGAGGACGATCGTGCCGGCAGCCAATGCAAGCCGAAAGGCACGGCCGAGATGCAGGCGGCCGCTGTTTTGGAAGAACACCGCCTCGAAGCGCAGCAGCGCGGCGATCGAGACGAAGTTCGCCAGTGCAGCGAAGATCGCGAAATCGGCGAAGACCTTGGGCGGACACAGCGCGGCCGCCAGCAGCAGGCCCCAGATCGAGAGGAAGCGCGCCTGCACGAAGCGCAGCGCCAGCAGCGCCCCATCCCGGAAACCGGCATGTCGGCTGAGCGAGGCGAAGGCCGCTTTCGGCCCGGCTGGCGGCCCGATCAACTCCTTGGCCAGGCTGACCCGGGTCAGGGCAAGCTGCGCCGCCATATCCGGGTCCTCCGTCAGGAGTTCCGGCAGCTCGTGCGCGCCTGGCGGCTCGCCATGACGCCCCGTTGCCGGAACCTGCGCGTGATCAACCGGCTCGATCACGTCGTATCGCTCCGCGGACAAGAGGCTGCGCCTTTATGGTTAACGCTTGGTAAATCCTAGGGCATCCGTCATGTCACCGGACAACCATCCGTACCGCATGGCTTAGGGCGGAAAAGTGGCGACTGACGTCATTTATCAGTGATCGGGCCGTGACGTTAGATCCATTGCCCGAAATGAAAAACCTCCGCCGGCGATCCGGCGGAGGTGGGGACGGGCCCAACGAGCCGAAAGCTGGTCGTGTTCAGCCGAAGTCGCGCTTCAGCACCTCAAAACGGGCGACCTGATCGGCAAGCAGTTCGCGCGCCTCGTCGCGGCGGACGAAGACCTTGAACATCGCCTCGCCTGCACCGTTGAAGAACTGCACCGAACAGGAGCGGCGGCCATGGAACAGGCGGTCGACCAGATAGATCGCCGTGCAGTTGCCGGCCTTGATATGCCCGCCGATCGGGCTGTCGCCATGGATATTGTAGTAGCCATGGCCGAAGGAACCGACCGGCAGCGATCCCTCGCATTCGAGCACGATGTCGGGCGTGTGCACGATGAAGAGCACCGTGCCCCAGGTCGACAGCTCCTGCCAGAGCGCCTCGAAGCGCTCGGCGGCGATGAAGCGGCGCTGCTCGTCCGGCGTCGCTTCCAGCACGGCGAGCGTCGAGACGCCATGCTCGCGCGCGACCGCCTCGATCACGCCGTCCGGCTTGGCGGCAAGCGCAGCCCGGACTTTTTCCATGACCTCGGCGGGAGCGGCGGGAGCCAGAGTTTCAGCCAGCGACATCGTCTGGAACCTTCTTACTCGGCTGCCTGGCGCGGCAGATGCGGGTTGCGCTCGGTCAGGATCGTCTCGAACCCCTCGAATTCGGGATGGCCGAGATAAAGCGGCGTCGGCCGCGGCTGACCGGCGCTGCGGTGTGACTCGCGGAACTGCTCCGACTTGGTCCAGGCGGTGAAGTCCTCCTTCGAGGCCCAGGTCGTGTGCGAGGAGTAGAGGGTGTGATCCTCCTTCTCCGGGCCCTTGAGCAGGTGGAAGGCGATGAAGCCCTGCATCTCGTCGAGGCGGGTCTTGCGCGAGGACCAGACCGTCTCGAAGGCCTCCTCCTCCCCCTTGACGACCTTGAAGCGGTTCATGGCGATGAACATCGGGAAATCCTCGGCGGTTCCGGAAAAGGTGATGGTCGGGCGGCTTGCGCCACTCTTGACCCTCATTAGTAAAGCCGAATATCACCGTCAATAACGGCTCGATGATCATTGTTTTGAATGATTATAAGATGAGCCAATACTTTGGAATGACTGTAGAGTAGGAAGCTGCCGCCGGAGGCCGCTTGCTGCGCTGCGGCGAGCCCTCGAGATGCTCATGCACGACCTGTCATCGCCTGCGCCGAACCCGCTCGCTGGACTGAGGGCAAAACGCCTCGGCCGAGAGCTCGCCGCAGCTATCGGCCTCAGCGCATTGGCCGCCCTTGGGTTCGCGGGCGACCTTCGTTCCGGCAGCTTCATCGCCACCGCCCAGGCTCAGACTGCCGAGCGCATCGTCGCGGCTGGCGGCGTCGTCACCGAGGTACTCTACGCGCTCGGCCTGCAGGACCGGATCGCCGGCGTCGACACCACCAGCCAATGGCCCCCGGAAGCGCTGAAGGACAAGAAGAGCGTCGGCTATGTCCGGGCACTCTCGGCCGAAGGCGTGCTCTCGCTCAAGCCCTCGCAGGTCATCGCCGTCGAGGGCGCCGGTCCTCCCGACGCGCTCGCCTTGCTGAAGGAATCCGGCACGCCGATCACGATGATCCCGGAAGCCCTGACGCCGGAGGCGGTCGTTTCCAAGATCGCCGCCATCGGCAAGGCGGCTGGTGCCGCCGAGCCGGCGCAGCAGCTCGCTGCGAGCGTCAAAACTCGTTTCGACGAACTCGACAAGCTCCGTGCCGGCCTGCCGAAGCAGAGGCGCGTGCTGTTCGTGCTCTCCCTGCAGAACGGGCGCACCATGGTTGGCGGCCGGAACACCACTGCCGACGCGATCATCGCGCTCGCCGGCGGGGTCAATGCGGCCAGCGCCGTCGAAGGCTTCAAGCCGATGACCGACGAGGCGATCATCACGGCTGCTCCCGACGTCGTGCTGATGATGCGTCATTCCAGTGCACACAATGCCGGCCCTGACGAACTCTTCGCCATGCCGGCCTTCTCGCAGACGCCGGCGGCCAAGCAGAAGTCGCTGATTCGCATGGACGGACTCTATCTGCTCGGCTTTGGCCCGCGCACGCCGAACGCAGCGCGCGACCTGATGGCCGAACTCTACCCCGACGCCAAGGTCGCCCAGCTCTCCGCCGCGAAATGACGCTCGCCGTGAAGCAGACCCCGAGTGCGAGTGCTGCCGCGCTGGCGGCGCTCACGGCCGGCCACCGGCGCAAGGGCGTCATCGCCATCGCAGCGCTGGTCGGTTTCTGCCTGTTGCTGATGCTGCTCTCGCTCGGGGCCGGAGCCTTTTCGATCGCGCCCGGCCGCGTCGCCGACATCCTGATGGCGAAGCTCGGCTTCGGCTCGGCCGATCTGCTCGACAGCCGCGAGGCGCTAGTCGTGCTCAATATCCGCATGCCGCGCCTGTTGCTCGGCGCGCTCGTCGGGGCCGCCCTCGCCATTTCCGGCGCCCTGATGCAGGGCCTGTTCCGCAACCCGCTCGCCGATCCCGGCCTGGTCGGCGTCTCCGCCGGCGCCGGCCTTGCCGCGGCTGCCACCATCGTCCTGGGCGACCGCTTCCTCTCCGCCTTCGCGATGAAGCTCCCCTTCGCGGTGCTGCCTTTCGGCGCCTTCTTCGGCGGCCTCGTCTCGACGCTGGCGCTCTATCTGATCGCGACGCGCCAGGGCCGCACCTCGGTCGCGACCATGCTGCTCGCCGGCGTCGCTCTTGGCGCGCTGGCCGGCTCACTCACCGGTCTGCTCGCCTTCATCTCCGATGACCGGCAATTGCGCGACCTCACCTTCTGGTCGCTCGGCAGCCTCGGTGGGGCCAGCTGGACCAAGCTCTCGGTGGTCGCGCCGATCGTGCTGCCGCTTCTCTTCGCCGTGCCGCTGCTGGCGCGCGGCCTCAACGCACTGATGCTGGGCGAGGCCGAGGCCTATCACCTCGGCATCCCCGTGCAGCGCATCAAGGCGCTCGCGATCCTGCTCGTCGCGCTCGCCGTGGGCGCCAGCGTCGCGGCGGCCGGCGTGATCGGCTTCGTCGGCATCGTCGTGCCGCACCTGATCCGGCTCTCGATCGGACCCGATCACCGCCTGCTGCTGCCGCTCTCGGCGATCGGCGGTGCCGCCCTGCTGGTCGGTGCCGACATCATTGCCCGCCTCGTCGTCGTCCCGGCGGAGCTGCCGATCGGCATCGTCACCGCCTTCATCGGCGCGCCCTTCTTCCTCTGGCTGCTGCTGCGCCGCGGCCGGATCGCGGAGCTCTAGAGCATGGCTGCGATCCTCGAAGCGGACGATCTCTCCTTCTCGGTCCGTGGCAGCATTCTGGTACGCGGCGCCTCGCTCGCGCTCGAAGAGGGTGCGACCACGATCGTCGTCGGCCCCAACGGCGCCGGCAAGTCGACCCTGCTCAAGCTCCTCACCGGTGAGCTGTCGCCCTCGCAGGGAACGGTCCGCATGAACGGGGCGGCGCTGCCGCAGATTCCGGCCTGGGAACTCGCCTGCCGGCGCGCCGTGATGGTGCAGAACCAGCGCCTCGCCTTCCCCTTCAGCGTCTATGAGGTCGCGCGCCTTGGCCTGGAAGGCGTCGGCCGGGCGCAGCCGCGTGCCCGCAAGGAACAGATCATCGCCCAGGCGCTGGAGACCGCCGGCGTCATTGGCCTCGCCGGCCGCCAATACCAGACCCTCTCCGGCGGCGAGCAGCAGCGCGTCCAGTTCGCCAGGGCGCTCTGCCAGCTCGAGGCCGGCCGCAGCGTCGCGCAGCGCCAGATTCTCTTCCTGGACGAGCCGATCGCCAGCCTCGACCTCTGCCATCAGCTCTCGCTGCTCGATGCGGCGCGGACCATCGCCGCGCAGGGCGCGTCGGTTCTGGTCGTACTGCATGATCTCAACCTTGCCGTGACCTATGCCGACCGGCTGGTGGTGATGCATGAGGGCGCGATCGTCGCCCAGGGCGAGCCGTCCGCTATCCTCGACGACAACCTGCTGCGTGGCGTCTTTCGCGTCTCGCTCTCCTTCAGTCGCCTGCCGCCCGCCGGCCAGCCCTTCCTGCTGCCGCAGCAGCACCTGACGCCGGTCCCGCCGGGTGGCGTCGTGCCCTTGCGTGCGGCGAGCGCCTAGCTGGAACCGAGCGCGACAACTTTGCGGTTGTGCGCTGCGACAACAGGTCTATAGCGGGCGCTCCGGCGCCTTCCGCCCGACCAGGCGAGCGGGCGCATCGCTGGACCGTCGAGCGCGCCATGAACCTCCCCACCGACCGGCTTTCCTTCCCGAAGGACCGCCTCCGTGTCCTCCTGCTCGAGGGGATCAACGATTCCGCCGTCGCCGCCTTGCAGCAGGCCGGCTACACCAATCTGACCCGCCTGCCGAAGGCGCTCGACGAAGCCCAGCTGATCGAGGCGATCGAGAAGACGCATATCCTCGGGATCCGCTCGCGCACCCAGCTCACCGAGCCGGTATTCGCCGCCGCCAAGCGCCTCTTCGCCGTCGGCTGCTTCTCGGTCGGCACCAACCAGGTCGATCTCGACGCCGCCCGCCTGCGCGGCGTCCCGGTCTTCAACGCGCCCTTCTCCAACACCCGCAGCGTCGCCGAACTGACCATCGGCGAGATCGTCATGCTGCTGCGCCGCATTCCCGACCGCTCGCGCTCGGCGCATGAAGGCGGCTGGGACAAGTCGGCCAATGGCTCGTTCGAGGTCCGCGGCAAGGTGCTCGGCATCGTCGGCTACGGCAATATCGGCAGCCAGCTCTCCAACATCGCCGAGGCGATGGGCATGCGCGTGATCTATTACGATCACACCGACCGCCTGCGCCACGGCAATACCGAGCCGGTCGAGAGCCTGAAGGCCCTGCTCGCCAATAGCGACGTCGTCTCGCTGCATGTGCCGGAGACGCCGGCCACGCACAACATGATCGGCAAGGCCGAGATCGCGGCGATGAAGCAGGGCGCCTATCTGATCAACAACTCGCGCGGCACGGTGGTCGATCTCGATGCCCTCGCCGAAGCGCTGCGCAGCGGCGCGCTTGCCGGCGCCGCTGTCGACGTCTTCCCGAAGGAGCCGGCCTCCAACAGCGAGCGCTTCGTCACCCCGCTCCAGGGCCTGCCCAACGTCATCCTGACCCCGCATATCGGCGGCTCGACGGAAGAGGCGCAGGAGCGCATCGGCGCCGAGGTGGCGCGCAAGCTGGTCGATTATTCCGATGTCGGCTCGACCGTCGGCGCGGTCAATTTCCCGCAGGTACAGTTGCCAGCGCGCCCGGCCGGCACCCGCTTCATCCAGGTCCAGCGCAATGCGCCCGGCATGCTGCGCCGCCTCAATGACGTCTTCGCCAGCCGCAACATCAACATCGCCGCCCAGAATTTTCAGACCGACGGCGAGATCGGCTATGTCGTGATGGAGGCCGATCCGGTCGGCGAGGTCGCGCGCGAGATCATCGAGGAGATCCGGGCGCTGGACGGCACCATCCGCGCCCGCCTGCTCTACGAGCGCGGCTGAGCTCCCAGTTCGCCACTTGAGGCGTCGCGCACCGATCAAGGGTGCGGGAAACCCTTCTCCCGAGTGGGAGAAGGGCAGGGATGAGGGCCTGCCCTCGCCACAGAAGGCGCAGCGGCACCGCCTCGCCTCAACAATCAGCGGCGGTCCCTCACCCCTGCCCCTCTCCCATCCGGGAGAGGGGTTCTGGCATGTCTCACGCGCTGTGCAATTTCGCATTTTTCTGAAGCCGTATCACACATCGTGATGCGCCATCGCACAAGATATCTCGTCGGCATCCAAACTTCGGAGCAAGCCGATGACCCCGATCGACCTCTACACCTACCAGACCCCGAACGGTTACAAGGCCTCGATCATGCTCGAGGAAACTGGGCTGCCCTATGTCGTCAATCTCATCGACATCGAGGCGGGCGACCAGCACCGGCCGAGCTTCCTGGCGCTCAACCCGAACAACAAGATCCCGGTCATCGTCGATCACGACCATGACCGGACCATCTTCGAATCCGGCGCGATCCTGCTCTACCTCGCCGAGCGCTCCGGCGTGCTCCAGCCCAACGGCGCCCAAGCGCTGAACAAGACGCTGCAGTGGAGCTTCTTCCAGGCGGCACATGTCGGGCCGATGATCGGCCAGCTCTGGCACTTCAAGGTCTTCGCCAAGGAGAAGCTGCCTTATGCGATCGAGCGCTATGAGCGCGAGACCGCCCGCATCCTGCGTGTCCTCGACGGCGAATTGGCCCTGCGGCCCTATCTGGTCGAAGCCAGCTACGGCATCGCCGACATCATGGTCTGGCCCTGGATCGACGCCCTGCCCAAGCTCGGCGTGAGCCTCTCCGACACCCCTCACCTCAAGCGCTGGCACGAGACGATCGCAGCCCGCCCCGCCGTGCAGCGCGGCCTTGCCGTGCCGGCGCTCGCGCACGCCGACACCTGAACGCGCCGCTCCCGACAGGATTCTCATCATGGATACCCTCTTCATCCCCCTCTCCCTCGCCGCCGGCGGCCTGCTCGCGGTACAGGCCGGGGCCAATGCGCAATTGTCGAAGGCGACGGGGAGCCCCTTCGCCGCGACGACGATCCAGGTCGTCCTCGCCGCCCTCCTCTTGCTGATCGTCGCGATCGCCACCGGCACGGCCGCCGCGTTCGGCGGGCTGCGCGCCGTGCCCTGGTGGCACGCGGTCGGCGGCGTCGCGACGGCGCTCTATGTCGCCTCGACCATCCTGATCTTCCCGCGGCTCGGCGCGGTCGTCGCGGTCGGCCTGTTCATCGCCGGCCAGATGCTGGCTTCGCTCGGCCTCGACAGCTTCGGCCTGCTCGGCGTGCCCCAGCAGACGCCGAAACCGGCGACCCTGCTCGGCACGGCCGCCGTGCTCGTCGGCGTGGTCGCGATCGTCTTCGGCCAGAAGGGCGCGACCAAGGAACTCTCCGGCTCCAAGCTCGGCTGGATGCTGCTCGCCCTCGTAGCCGGTGCGGTTCTGCCGGTGCAGGGTGCGATCAACGGCCTGCTGCGGCAGGATCTCGGCGCGCCCTTCGTCGTCGGCACGATCAGCTTCGTGGTCGCGACCCTGTCGATGATCGCAGTGCTGCTGGTGACACTGCTGCTGATGGGTGGCGCGAAGCCGCAGCTTGGCGGCCTCAGGACCATGCCCTGGTGGGGCTGGATCGGCGCGGTCTGCGGCGCGACCTATGTCACCACCGTCTTCGTCGCAATCCCGGCCATCGGCACCGCCGCGACCGTCGGCCTGACCGTCGCCGGCCAGCAGATCGTCTCGCTCTTCGTTGATCGTTACGGCTGGTTCCGTCTGCCCCAGCGCGAGATCTCGCCTCTGCGCTTCGCCGGCGTCCTCGTCCTGCTGCTCGGCGTCGCCGCGATCAAGCTCTTCTGAACCTCCGCCTTCTGACGGCGCCGATCCGGCGCCGTCCTCGCCATTCTCAAGGAGACACCCCATGTCCTGGTTGCTGCTCACCGGAGCCGGGCTGCTCGAGATCGTCTGGGCGATCGCGCTGAAACAGGCCGGCGGCTTCACCCGTTTCTGGCCGAGCCTGATCGGCATCGTCTCGGCGATCGTCAGCTTCGTCATGCTGTCGCTGGCGCTGAAGCAATTGCCGGTCGGGACCGCCTATGCGGTCTGGGTCGGCATCGGCGCGCTCGGCGTCGCCCTCGCCGGCATCCTCACCCTCGGCGAGAGCGCCTCGCCCATGCGCCTCGGCCTGCTCGCGCTGATCCTGATCGGCGTGATCGGCCTCAAGCTGGTCGAGGCCTGAGCACTCAATCGGAAGGCACGCCCTCGCCTTCCAGCAAGGCGCGGCGCTTCCGGAAGGCGCCATAGGCGAACTCGGTGAAGGCGCGGACGCGGGCGGCGGCGCGTAAGTCCTCATGGGTCAGGATCCACAAGGCCGTCTCCATCTCGGGAAGCGGCCGGCGTACGCAAGTCAGGGCCGGCACGCTGTCGCCGAGATAACAAGGCAGCGCCACCAGCCCGAGACCTGCCACCGCCGCCTGCTGCATCGCCAGGAGTGAGTCGGCCCTCAGCACGATCTCGCTCTTCGGCAGCTTCGTCTGCATCCAGCGCGCCACCGAGGTCCCGCCGAGCGTGTCATCGGGCCCGACCCAGCGGTGCTCGGCGAGATCGGCGTGGTCGTGACGCGCGAGATAGGCTGGCGCGGCGTAGATCGCGAAGGCGATCTTGCCGACCCGGCGCCCGACCAGCGTCGCTGGGGGATTGTCGGCGGTGCGCAAGGCGACATCGGCATCGCGCTTGGTCAGGTTGAACATCAGGTTGGAGACGGCGACCTCGAGGGCGATGCCGGGATGGGCTTCGCCGAACTCCGCGAGGATCTCCGGCAGGATCGAACCCATCAGCGTGTCGGGCGCGGTGATCCGGAGCGTACCGGAAAGGCGCAGGTCCTGACCGGCGATCCTGCGTTCGAGCTCGGTGACGGTGCCGGAGATGCTCCGCGCCGCCGCGACGAGCTCCTCGCCGCCGGCCGTGAGCACATAGCCGGTCGGCAGGCGCTCGAAGAGGCGTAAGGCCAGCTGTTGCTCGAAGGCCGCGATGCGGCGGAGCACAGTCGAATGATTGACGCGCAATTCGCGCGCCGCGCCGGCAAGCGAGCCAGCCTCGGCGACCGCGAGAACATAGCGCAGGTCATCCCATTCGAGCGCGGCCATGGGCCTCCTCGCCAGCTGTTAGGGATCAGGCGACGCCGAGTGCCAGGAGATCGTGGACATGGACGAGGCCGACGGGCCTGTCATCGGCATCGGCGACGATCAGGGCGGTGACGCGCAACCGGTTGACCATCTCCAGTGCCTCGGCGGTCAGCGCATCCGGCGCGATCTTGCGCGGATCCCTTGTCATGACGTCGCGCGCCAGCCGTCCGCCCCAGCCGCTGCCCAGCTTGCGGCGCAGATCGCCATCGGTGACGACGCCGGTGAGCTTGCCGTCGGCATCGACGACGACGGCGCAGCCGAAGCCCTTGGCGGTGATCATCGCGACGACATCGGCCATCGCCGCGGTCTCGCCGACGACCGGCAGGTGCTCGCCGGAATGCATGATGGTCGCGACGGTCTTGAGCTGCGCCCCGAGCTTGCCGCCGGGATGGTAGACGTAGAAGTCCTGGCGCGAGAAGCCGCGCGCTTCCAAAAGGGCGACGGCGAGCGCATCGCCGAGCGCCATCTGCATCGTCGTCGAGGTCGTCGGCGCGAGCCCGTTCGGGCAGGCTTCTTCGGCCTTGGGCAGGACGAGCGGGATATCGGCCTCACGGCCGAGCGCGCTGTCGCGATTGGCCGTGATGGCGATCAGGCCGACGCGGAAACGGCGAGTATAGCCGACGATGGCCGAAAGCTCGACCGCTTCGCCCGACCAGGACAAAGCGATGACGACGTCCTCGGGCTGGACCATGCCGAGATCGCCATGACTGGCCTCGGCCGGATGGACAAAATGCGAGGGCGTGCCGGTCGAGGCGAGCGTCGCCGCGATCTTGCGGCCGACATGGCCGGATTTGCCCATGCCGGTGACGATGACCCGGCCCGAGGAGGCGCGGATCATCTCGACGGCGGCGGCGAAGGGTTCGGCGAGGCCGTTGCCGATCGCCTGGTGCAAGGCGTCGAGCCCGGCGCGCTCGGTGGCGATGGTACGGAGGGCGGAAGCGCTGATGGTCGCGGTCATGGAGCGCGCCTCTAGCATGCCTGACGCTGCGCTGGCCACCGCGGGAGCTGCGTTGACGCAGCATTAACCCTCTTCGTTCTAACTCCGTTAACCATGCGCGCCTTCCCGGCGCGCAAAGCCTTTGCCTCGCCGGAGCAGCGTCCGCCTCGTGTCCCGTTTCGCCCAGATCTGCTGGCTGGCCGGCGTCGCAGGCTGCTGCGGCGTCGCCGGGCTGACGGCGTGGCCGGAGCAGGCATGGGCGCAGACGCAGCCGATCGACATGCCGGCGCGTACCCGCACGCCAGCCTTGCGAACCGGCACGCCCGATTACGTCGCTCAGAGGCAGAATCCGGCCCCTGGCAATGCGTCGGCGCTGCCGGACGCCGCTGGCGACCCCATCGCCCCGCCTCCCGCCCGCTCCAGCGCGATCTCACGTACGCAGCCGGCCCGCGCCAGCCAGCCGATCCAGTCCTCGCGCCTGCGCGGCGTCACCCAGCGTCAGTTCAGGGCGCCGCAGCCGACGGTGTCGAACCTGCCGCCGGAACTGCCACCGCCGCCTCAGCAGCGCCGGCGCAAGCTGCCGGAGGAAGACCCTTACGCACCGCTCGGCCTGCGTCTCGGCAACGTCGTGCTGCGGCCGGCGATCACCGGTTCGGTCGGCTATGACAGCAATCCTTCGCGCGTCTCGGGAGCAAGCAAGGGCTCGCTGTTCAGCCGCACCGAGGGCGAGCTCGGCATCCAGTCCGACTGGAACGTGCACGAGCTCACCGGCATGCTGCGCGGCGGGTACAGCCGCTATTATCGCGACGACAGCGCCTCGCGTCCGGACGCGGAAGGCAACATGTCCTTGCGCCTCGATGCGACGCGCGACACCCGCATCCTGCTCGAATCGCGTTTGCGCCTCGACACGCAGCGCCCGGGTTCGCCCGATCTCACCGCCGCCGTGCAGGGGCGGCCGATCACCTGGGCCTATGGCGCCGCGGCCGGCATCACCCACGACATCAATCGCCTGCAGTTCACCCTGCGCGGCTCGGTCGACCGGCAGGACTATGAGGATGCCGAGCTCAGCAATGGTCGCAAGCTCAGCCAGGCCGATCGCAACCAGACCCAGTACGGCCTGCGCCTGCGCGCCGCCTATGAGGTGACGCCCGGCTTCAAGCCCTTCGTCCAGGCCGAGATCGACACGCGCCAGTTCGACGAGAAGGTCGATTCCAGCGGCTATATGCGCTCCTCCGACGGCTATACCGCGCGGGTCGGCTCGACCTTCGAGATCAGCCGCATGCTCACCGGCGAGGTCTCGGCCGGCTATCAGGACCGCAAATACGAGGATGGGCGGCTGCGGAACCTGCGCGGCTTCGTCGGCGACGCCGCGATCCTGTGGACGCCGACGCCGCTGACCACGGTCACGCTGCGCGGCACCTCCGAGCTCGGCGACACCACCATCGCCGGCTCGAGCGGTACCACAGCCCGGCGCGTCAATCTCGAAGTGGCGCATGCCCTGCGCCGCAACCTCATCGTCACCGGCTTCGCCAGCTATGGCCGCACCGAATATGATGGCCAGGACCTGCGCGAGGACCTGTCGACCGTCGGCGCGCGGATCGAATACAAGCTGACCCGGACCTTCTCGGTCCGCGCCAGCTTCACGCATGAGCGCCTGAACTCGACCAATCCCGGCTCGGACTACACCGCGAATATCGCGCAGGTCGGGTTGCGGGTGCAGTTCTGAGGGCCGCAGCCGTCATGCTCGGGCTTGACCCGAGCATCTCCTGAACATTGGGCTTGCTCCAGAGAGCCTCTTCCGGCCTGAGATTCCCGGGTCTGCGCTTCGCTTCGCCCGGGAATGACGCGGGACCTTACCGTTTCAGCAACCGCTCGATCTCGCCGCGCAATTGCGGGCCGAGATCGCCGCGCTCCAGCGCATAGGCGACATTGGCGGAGAGGAAGCCGATCTTCGAGCCGGTGTCGTAGATGTCGCCGTCGAAGCGCACTGCGAAGAATTTCTCCTGCTGCGCCAGCGCGATCATCGAATCGGTCAGCTGGATTTCGCCGCCAGCGCCCTTCTCCTGCTTGGCGAGCAGGTCGAAGATCGTCGGCTGCAGGATGTAGCGGCCGGTGATGTGCAGGTTCGACGGCGCCGTGCCCTTCGGCGGCTTCTCGACCATCTTGCTGATCTGCGAGACCTTGGCCTTGGCATCATGCACGCCGACGATGCCATATTGATGGGTCTGGTCTTCCGGCACCGGCGCGACGGCGATGTGATTGCCGCCATGCTCCTCATAGGCCGCGATCATCTCGGCGAGGCAGCCCTCGCCCTTGCCGTGATGCAGCATGTCGGGCAGCAGCAGCGCGAAAGGCTCGTCGCCGATGATGTCGCGCGCGCACCAGACGGCGTGGCCGAGGCCGAGCGGCGCCTGCTGGCGGGTGAAGCTCGCCGTGCCCGCCGCCGGCAGATCGTGCTTCAGCGCCTCGAGCTCCTTCACCTTGCCGCGCTTGGCCAGCGTGTCGTCGAGTTCGTAGGCCATGTCGAAATGGTCCTCGATCACGGCCTTGTTCCGGCCGGTGACGAAGACGAAATGCTCGATCCCGGCGGCGCGCGCCTCGTCGACCACGTGCTGGACCACCGGCCGGTCGACGATGGTCAGCATCTCCTTCGGGACTGCCTTGGTGGCGGGCAGGAAGCGGGTGCCGAGACCAGCGACGGGAAAGACCGCCTTGCGGATTTTCTTGATCATGCGCGTCCATCTCGCGCGCTTGCAGCGCGCGCCTGCTGAGGTCAGAGGGCTTAGGGAGAGCCGGCTTTGCCCCATTCATGCCGGCCGGTTCAGGCTGGCCGGTGATTTTGGCGAAAGCCGGGCCGGCCCAATTCTTGAATACCAGTCGCGCCTTGCCGACACGTCAATGCTTTTGCACTAGCCTGCCGGATTTGGGGCCCTCCCCGGCAGCACCGCACGGCTTCCTCGGAACCGTGCCCGAGAATAGCCATGTCGCGCCGACAGGCTGGTTCGAACTGTCGTGATTCCGGTTTATGCCGGTCACGTGACGAGGAGACGAAGATGGCAATTCTGGTTTCGGGCGGTGCCGGCTATATCGGCAGCCACATGGTCCTCGAGCTGCTTGACCGCGGCGAGAAGGTCGTCGTGCTCGACGATCTTTCGACCGGCTTCTGGTGGGCGGTACCGCAGGAAGCGACGCTGGTACGCGGCGACATGGGCGACCAGGCCCTGGTCGAGCGCACCATCGCCGAGCATGGCATCACCGAAATCGCCCATTTCGCCGCGAAGATCGTGGTGCCGGATTCAGTGTCGGATCCCCTCGGCTACTACCACAACAACACGGTCAAGACGCGGGCGCTGCTGGAAAGCGCCGTGCGCGGCGGCGTCAAGCACGTGATCTTCTCCTCGACGGCCGCCGTCTATGGCGAGCCGCCGGTCTCCCCGGTGCCGGAGGAGATCGCGCTCAACCCGATCAATCCCTATGGCCGCTCCAAGCTGATGAGCGAATGGATGCTCGGCGACGTCGCCCGCGCCCACGGCCTCACCTACGTCGCGCTGCGCTATTTCAACGTCGCCGGCGCCGACCCCAGGGGCCGATCCGGCCAGTCCAGCACCAATGCCACCCATCTGATCAAGGTCGCGAGCCAGGCGGCACTCGGCCAGCGCGCCGGGCTCGACATCTTCGGCACCGACTATGCGACGCCGGACGGCACCTGCGTGCGCGACTATATCCACGTCACCGACCTCGCCCGCGCCCATCTGGCGGCGCTCGACCATCTGCGCTCCGGCGGCCCGAACCTGACGCTCAACTGCGGCTATGGCCGCGGCTATTCGGTCAAGGAAGTTGTCGAGGTGGTGAAAGAGGTCTCCGGCGTCGATTTCCCGGTCCGGCTCTCGCCGCGCCGCGCCGGCGACCCGGCCGCGCTCGTCGCCAAGGCCGACCGCATCCGCGCCGAGCTCGGCTGGCAGCCGGAGCATGACGATCTCACTGAGATCGTGACGCAAGCGCTCGCCTGGGAGGAGAGCCTGCGCAAGCGCAACGCCAGCTAGTACAGGATTTGGCGCAGCGTTAACCCATGGTTAACCTCGCTCGGGCGCTGTGGTGGAAAGACCAGCGCCCGAGCCAGAGGAGCAACCATGCGCCCCGTCACCGTTCTCGCCTTCGCTGCGGCGCTCGGCCTCGGGCCGACGCTCGCGCAGACGACGGGTTCGATCAATCCGGCGCGGGCGCAGACACCCAAGCCCGAAGCGCGCCCGGCCGCGCCGGGCTTCGATGGCTTCCTGAAGACGCTCTGGCCGATGGCGCAGGCGCGCGGCATCTCGCGCAAGACCTTCGACCTGGCCTTCCAGGGCGTGACGCCCGACCCCTCCATCGTCGCGCTGACGCACAAGCAGTCGGAATTCGTCGCGCCGATCTGGAGCTATCTCAACAGCGCCGTCGGCGGCGGCCGCATTTCACGCGGCCGCGAGATGCTGGAGGCCCATGCGAGCGTGCTGGCGCAGGCTGAATCGCGCTATGGCGTGCCCAAGGAGATCATCCTCGGCATCTGGGGGATGGAGACCAATTACGGCTCGTTCAAAGGCGACAAGGACGTGATCCGCTCGCTCGCAACGCTGGCGAACATCCGCTATCGCGGCGACTTCTTCCGTGACGAGCTCCTGACCGCGCTGGAGCTGATCGAGAAGGGCCATGTCGAGCGCAGCGAGCTGCGCGGCTCCTGGGCCGGCGCCATGGGCCATACCCAGTTCATGCCGTCGAGCTACATGAAATATGCGGTCGACCAGACCGGCGACGGCCATGCCGACATCTGGACCTCGACAAGCGACGCCATCGCCTCGACCGCCAATTACCTCAAGGGCTATGGCTGGACCCCCGGCCTGCCCTGGGGCATCGAGGTCGTGGTGCCCGAGGGCTTCGACCACAATCTGTATCGCGCCAGCTTCTCCTCCTTCCGCTCCGCCGGAGTGCGCCGCGCCGATGGCGGCTCGCTGCCTTCTTCCGGCGAGGCCCGGCTGTTCTACCCCGCCGGCCATACCGGCCCGGCCATGCTGCTGACCGCTAATTTCGACGTCATCAAGAAATACAATTCCTCCGACGCCTATGCGCTCGCCGTCGGCCATCTCGGCGACCGGATCGCTGGTCGCCCCGCTTTGCAGGGCGACTGGCCGGTCAAGGCGCCGCGGCTCGACAAGGCAGGGATCACCGACGTCCAGCGCCGGCTGAAGGGTCTCGGCCTCTATAATCACGACGCCGATGGGCGCATCGGCACCGGCACGCGCGAGGCGGTCAGGCAGTACCAGCTGCGCGTCGGCATGCTCGCAGACGGCTATCCGACGCCGACGCTGCTGGCGCGGATGAAGGCGCCCCGCTGACGAACAGGGTGATCCGCCCTATATTGGTCGGCGGCGCCTCCTCCTGACTGGCGCCGATCGAGAGCACGATGCGCCCGCGTTCGCTCTTCATGGTTCTGGCCTCGGCCCTGCTCGTGCTCGCCACCGGCGGGCCGGTCTCGATCGCCCAGAACCCGGTGCCGCCAGGTCGGATACCGCAAGCGCCGCCGCCGCAGGGCCGTAGCCTGTTCAACATGTTCTGGCAGATTCCGGAGCGGCCGACCGTGCAGCCACGGCAACAGCCGCGCCAGCGCGTCGCGCCAGTCCAGCGCCGAGCCCCGACCCGCGTCGTCGTCCGGGACGATCCGGTCATCCCCAAGGTCGACGTCAATCACCACGTGCTGGTCATCGGCGACACTTTGGCCGGGCAGATCGCCGAAGGGCTGGAGGACAGCCTCGAGGATCGCGCCGATGTCGCTGTGGTCAACAAGGCCAAGGCCGATAGCGGCCTGGTCCGGACCGATTTCTACGACTGGCCGAAAGCGGCTGGCGAGCTGCTGGCGGCCGACCCCAAGGTCATGGTCGGCGTCGTCATCCTCGGGCCGAACGACCGCCAGGTGATCCGCGAGGGCGAAGTCACGCATGAGCCGCTGAGCGAGCGCTGGCTCCAGCTCTACAAGGCGCGGATCGAGGCGGTCGCCTCGGCCTTCGGCGCCAGACGCGTGCCGCTGATCTGGGTGGGAGCGCCGCCGATGCAGAATCCCCGTCTATCGGCTGACCTGATCACGCTGAACGACCTCTTCCGCAAGAGTGTGGAAGCGGGCGGCGGTCAGTTCGTCGACCTCTGGGGTGCCTATGTCGATGGCGAGAACCGCTACACCGCGACCGGGCCGGATGTGAGCGGACAGATCGCCAAGCTCCGACTCGGCGACGGCGTCCATTTCACCAAGGCCGGCGCCCGCAAGGCGGCACATTTCATCGACGTCGGCATTCGCCGCCTGCTGGAGGGCGCGCCGACGCAAAACGTTATCGCGCTGCCGACCTCCCCGGAGACTGGCGCCCCGGTCACGCCCGAACTGCAGCCGGGTGGCGTCGAGCGCCTGATCGACCGCATGGTCAGTGGCCTACCCGCCGATCTCGGGCTGATCCCGGTCGTTCCACAAAGGCCGCTCGCCGGCCCGATCCTGCCGCTGACAGGCGCCATGCCCGGTAGTGGCGACGCTGCGCTGATCACCTCGGTCCAGGAGGCGCGCGGCCGCGGCGACGTCGCGGCAGGGCTCGACCGCGTCTTCGGCCAAGGCATCGCACCCGAACCGCGCCCCGGCCGCGCCGACGATTTCCGCTGGCCCCGACTGAACTGAACCGCCGTCAGCCGAGCTGAAACCGCTCGAAGCGCTGCATCTCCTCGTCGACCTGCCGCTTCAGCTCGAGCGACGGCTCGGGCTCCAACCAGGTCCATTGCTGCACCAGAAGCTTGCGCGCCGCCCGGTCGGTCTTGAGGTCGGCGACGGCAACGATGCGGTCGCCCGCCAGCACCGGCAGGCCGAAATAGCCGAAAACGCGCTTCTCCTTCGGCAGATAGGCCTCGAAGACATGGTCGTAGCCGAAGAACAGCTTCAGCCGCTTGCGCTGGATGATCAGCGGATCGAAGGGCGACAGGATGTGAACCAAGCTGTCATCGGCCGGCTCGGATGGCTCCAGGGCCTCCGGTGTCGCCCAATGCGGCGTCTTGTCTGCACTTCCGATCGCAACCGGCACCAGTTCCTTGCGCCGCACGCGGCCTGCAATGAGCTCGGCGATCGCCTTCTTGCTGGGCGCATCGAGATGGCAGATCGAATCAAGGCTGACGATGCCCTGCGCCCGCAGGGCGCGGTCGAGCTTGTAGGCCGCGACCTGGCGCTCCGACGCCGGTGCCGGCTGCTTCTCCCAACCGAAATGCCGGTCGAGCAGCTCATAGGTCTTGAGCATGCCCGAGCGGGCGGAGATCACGAGCTCGCCGTCGTAGAAAGCGCGTTCGAGCAGGCCCTTGGACGGCTTCTTGCTCGCCCAGAGATGCGTCTTCTCGACCAGCACGTCGGTGTCGATGTCACGGATGGTGAGCGCCCCGTCCTTGCGGATGCGGCGCAGCAGCTTGCGTGTCTCCTCGCGACCGCCGACCGAAGCCCAGCGCTTCGGCTCGGCGCGATGCGCCTTCATCGCCGGCAGGAAATAGCGGAGGTCGGCGGTGGGGACATAGGACAGCGCATGCGTCCAGTACTCGAACACCGACTTGTCCAGCGACTGCGACTGCGCGAGGTCGTCGCGGCGATAGTCCGGAATCCGGCTGAAGAGGATGTGGTGGTGGCAGCGTTCGATCACGTTGATCGTGTCGATCTGGACGTAGCCGAGCTGAGCCACGGCTGCGGTCGTCGCTTCCGGGCCGCCGCCGAAGGGTTCACGCGTGTCGAGCCTCTGGGCCTTGAGCCAGATCCGGCGCGCTGCCGCCTTGTCGAGTATCGGGATTTTCCGCGGTCGCGTCGCCATGAGAACAAGCTAGCGACGGCATCGCCAAAGGTTAAGGCACGCAGCCGCCACCTGCTGACACATCATGGCGGTGGTCTTCACTGGCTCAGCCTGCGTCGGACAGCGCCCGTGCCAGCGCCTCCGGCGTCAGCTCCGCCAACCCCATCTGGACCTTGAAGGCCCTGGTCTTCTCGCCGGGCTTCATCACCAGGATGACCGTTTCGGTGCCGGGGCAGGCGGGATCGGCGCAAAGGATCTCGTTGACCGCGATCACGGCATTGTCCGGCAGGTCGAGTATCTCCCGCACCTGCCGCTTGGCCTGCGCCGCGGCATCGGCCCCGGCGGCATCGCGCTTGTCCTTGCCGAACAGGCCGAAGCGCATCGAGTCCTCAGCCGCCCGGCAGCGTCAGCACGCCGGCAGCGCCGTCTTCGGCGCCGAAGGCCAGGCGCTTGCCAAGCTTGTCCCAGGCGAAGGCGGTGATGCCGCTGCCGCGCTGCGCCGGCCGTACCAGCAATTCCGAGGCGTCGGTCAGCCGGATCATCAGGATGCAGCCATCGTCATAGCCGACGGCCAGCACCAGCGCCTTCGGATGGAAGGCGACGCGGGTGACTTTGGCATGGCGCGCCCCGCATTCACGCGGCGCCTTGCCCGTCGGCCCCTCACCCTGGAACGGCCAGACGATCGCGGCGTCCGCGCCACTGGAGGCAAGCCAGAGCCCGTCATGCGACCAGGACAGCGAGCGGGGCTTGGCCGGATAGCCGGTCATGCGCATATGGTTCGGCTTCTCGCCGAGGCGCCAGCCATGCAGCGCGTTCTCCTGCATGGCCGTGACGACGAAGCGCCCGTCCGGCGACCAAGTCACGTCGAGATGCGAGCCCTTCCATTCCAGGAAATCGGGCCTGGCCTCGGTGTTGGGATACCAGAGCAGCACGCCGTTCATCTGCGCGATCGCGAGGCGGTAGCCCTTCGGCGCGAGGCTGAGGCCCTGCGGCGTCGAGGCGACATCGATCGACCTGAGCTTGCCCTTGTCGTCGCGGGCCTGGACATCGCGACCGCTGTTCCAGGCGAGGCTGCCGGAGGGCGATACCGTGACGGCGTCGATCCAGCGCCGCTTCGGATCGCGTGCAAGCTCCTCCGGCGCGCCATCGGCTGCTGTCGCGACGACACGGCCGTCATCGCCGCCGCTGATCAGGCGCGCGCCGTCCGAGGCAGCGCAGAGCAAACCGCCGGCATGCGCTTCGACAGCCTCCGTCTCGCCGTCGCGCCAGCGCAGCACGCGCCCGTCCGAGAGGGCGAGCGCCAGCGTCTGCTTCAGCCAGACTGCGCCGACGACATGTTCGCCGGCTTCGATGGGAACGACATGCTCGCGCAGCGAGACGGGTTTGGTGATGGTTTCCATAGCCTTGGCTTTAGCTCAAGCCGCGCAGGCCATGAACCCCTTTCGCAGTGCCGCCTCGTCGAGATCGCGGCCGATGAAGACGAGGCGCGATTCGCGCGTCTCGCCAGACTTCCAGTCGCGCTGCAGGTCGCCGTCGAGGATCATGTGCACGCCCTGGAAGACGAAGCGGCGCGGCTCGTCCTTGAAGGCGAGGATGCCCTTGGAGCGCAGGATGTTCGGGCCCTGCACCTGGCTGATGTCGTTGATCCACGGCATGAACTTGTCGGGGTCGACATCGCCGGGGATGGTGAAGGACATCGAGCGGACGTCCTCGGAATGATGGTGATGGTGGCCGGCCTCGAGGAAATCCGGCTCGATGTCGAGGATGCGGTCGAGATCGAATGCGTTGCGGTCAAGCAGCTCGGCTATCGGCAGGTCGCAGCGCGTCGTCTTGTGTAGCTTGGCATAGGGGTTGATCGCGCGGATCGTCGTCTCGACCTCGGCTAGCTCCTCAGGCGTCACCAGATCCGTCTTGTTCAGGATGATCACGTCGGCGAAGGCGATCTGGTTCTTGGCTTCCGGCGCATCCTTGAGCCGATCCTTCAGCCACTTGGCGTCAGTGACGGTCACGACCGCGTCGAGCTTGGTGGCGTCGCCGACATCCTGGTCGACGAAGAAGGTCTGGGCGACCGGGGCGGGGTCGGCGAGGCCGGTGGTCTCGACGATGATCGCGTCGAACTTGCCCTTGCGCTTCATCAGGCCGTCGAGGATGCGGATCAGGTCGCCGCGCACCGTGCAGCAGATGCAGCCATTGTTCATCTCGAACACTTCCTCGTCGGCGCCGACGACGAGGTCGCCGTCGATGCCGGTCTCGCCGAACTCGTTGACGATCACGGCGAATTTCTTGCCGTGGTCCTCGGTGAGGATGCGGTTGAGGAGCGTGGTCTTGCCGGCGCCCAGATAGCCGGTGAGCACCGTGACGGGAATCTTCTCGGACATGGGAAACGACCTGGTTGGTGGCGCTGCGATGATCGCGACCCGGTCAGGCCGGGCCGGCGACGAGCGCCTTCTCGATCTGGCTTATATTGTGTTTCATCATCGCGATGTAAGTCCCGGCGGGACCACCAGCGGCCGAGAGCGCATCCGAATAGAGCCGCCCGCCGATCTTCGCGCCGCTCTCTTTGGCGATCTGTTCGGCCAGGCGCGGATTGGTGATGTTCTCGAGGAACACCGCCGGCACCTTCTCCGCCTTGATCTGGCGGATGATGCGGGCGACGTCCTTGGCCGAGGCCTCGGCCTCGGTCGAGACGCCCTGCGGCGCGATGAACGCGATGCCGTAGGCCTTGGCGAAATAGCCGAAAGCATCATGCGAGGTGATCGCCTTGCGCCGGTCGGCCGGAATGCGCGCGACGGTCGCTTTGATTTCGGCTTCGAGCGCATCGAGTTTGGCGAGATAGGCGGCAGCGTTGGCCTCGTAGGCGACCTTCCCAGCCGGGTCGGCTGCGATCAGCGCATCGCGGACATTGCCGACATAGAGTTTGGCGTTGGCGACGCTCTGCCAGGCATGCGGATCCTCGCCGCCATGGCCGTGGCCGTGATCGTCAGCCATCTTCAGCGGCGTGATGCCGGTGGTCGCCGTCGCGACCGTCGCCTTGGTGCCGGACGACTTCACCAGCCGGGTCAGCCAGCCCTCGAATTTCAGCCCGTTGACGACGACGAGCTTGGCGCCCGCGACCGTCTTGGCGTCGGCCGGCGTCGGCGAATAGACATGGGCGTCGCCATCGGGGCCAACGAGGAGCGATACCGCGACCCGCTCGCCGCCGATCTCGCGCACGAAATCGCCGAGGATCGAGAAGCTCGCAACGACGGAGAGCTTCTCCTGGGCAAGCGCCGGCAATGGCAGGACGCCACTGGCGGCAAGGCAGAGGAGGACGGAGCGGCGGTTCAGCATGGCATCTCTCGCGCTATATGAAACACTATAACATAACTAGCGCTGGAGATGAGCCTTCGGCAAGAGCCGTCGCGCAAGCCCGCCCTGCGATCCCAGCAGGAGCGAGCCGAGATAGAGCGCGCCGGCCGAGAGGATGATCGCCGGCCCGGCCGGGAGATTGCTGCCGGCGGCATAGGAGGCGACGAGGCCGATATAGCCCGAGGCCATGCCGAAGCCGCTCGCGAGCAGGATCAGCCGGGTGATATCGGCGGTCCAGAAACGGGCCGCGGCCGCCGGGAGCATCATCAGGCCAACGGCGAGCAGCGTGCCGAGCGCATGGAAGCCGGCGACGAGATTGATCACGACGAGGCCGAGAAACGTCAGATGGACGAAGCCGCCGGAGCGGCTGACCGAGCGCAGGAAGCCGGGATCGACGCATTCGAGCACGAGCGGTCGATAGGCCAGCGCCAGCACGCCGAGCGTCAGGCTGGCGACGCCGGAAAGCAGGATCAGCACATCGTCGTCGAGCGCCAGCACATTGCCGAACAGGACATGGAAGAGATCGACCGCCGAGCCGCGCAGCGAGACCAGGGTGACGCCGAGCGCCAGCGAGATCAGGTAGAAGGCAGCAAGCGAGGCGTCTTCCTTGAGTACGGTCACGCGCGCCACGGCGCCGGCAGCGAGGGCGACGGTGAAGCCCGCGACGAGGCCGCCCAGCGTCATCGCCGGCAGCGAGAAGCCGGCGACGAGATAGCCGAGCGCGGCGCCGGGCAGGATCGCATGCGCCATGGCATCGCCGGTCAGGCTCATCCGCCGCAGCATCAGGAAGACACCGACAGGGGCGCCGGAGACCGAGAGCGCGATCACGCCGACCAGAGCGCGGCGCATGAAGTCGAATTCGGCGAAGGGGCCGATCAGCAGGTCGTAGAACATCGGCCTTGTCTTGGGTCTGGACGATCAGGCGGCGCAGGGCGCTGCGTGGCTGTCGAAAGCTTCGACCATGCGCCGCGCCTTGAGCAGATTGTTCGCCGTCAGCACTTCGCCGGTTTCGCCCCAGGCGATCGCCTCGCGCGCCAGCAGCAGCGTCTGCGGGAAGGCACGCTTCACCGTCTCGATGTCGTGCAGCACGGCGATCACGGTGCGGTTCTCGCCATGCCAGCGCTGGACCAGCGCCAGCAGATCGGCGCTGGTGCGCGCATCGATCGCGGTGAAGGGCTCGTCGAGCAGGATGATGTCGGCGTCCTGGAGCAGGAGCCGGGCGAAGAGCGCGCGCTGCATCTGCCCGCCCGAGAGCGTACCGATGCTGCGGCTCTCGAAACCGGTGAGGCCGACCGCGGCGATCGCCGCCTCGATCTTGCTGCGCTGACCGAAACCGATCTTGCCGAAAATGCCGGCGGCGCCCCACAGGCCCATGGCGACGAGATCGTAGACATGGATCGGGAAGGAACGGTCGAGCTCGGCCGATTGCGGCAGATAGGCGAGGCGCTTGCCCTTGGCGAGCGTCACCGTGCCGTCGAGCGGCGAGAGCGCGCCGGCGATGGCCTTGAGCAGGGTCGATTTGCCGGCGCCGTTCGGCCCGACGATCGCCGTCAGGCTGCCCGGCGCGATCTCGCCGGAGAGATGATGCACCGCCGGATGGCGGTCATAGCCGAGGGTCAGATCGCTGAAACGGATGGCGGGCACGGGTCCGGTACTCTTGTTCACGCCAGATTCTTCATCACGCAATGACGGCGAAGGTCGCCGCCCACAGCACCAGGATCACGCCGAAGGCCAGGCCGAGCCTTTGCCCGGCCGACAGCCGCAACAGCGACCAGCCAGGAACCTCGGCGGCAGGCTGGCGGTGATGCGCATGATGATGAGCCATGCGGAATGATATAATGTTACGCGCAATCGAAGACAAGCAGATCTCAAGCGGGCAGCTGGTCCTGCTCTTCGACAACGGACGAAGGCGGAGACATCCACTGGGCCACCGCGCTGCGCCCTGTTGCAGTGAGCGCGTAAATCCCACGTCCCGAACGCTCGAACCAGCCATAGACGTTCCGATGCAGGATCTTCTGCACATCGGGGCAGGACGGCTTGAGATCGCGTGGCCGTTGCGGGGCGGCCGTCATGGCCGCGGCGCAGGCCAGCGCCTGCTGGCGATAGGCCGTCATGATCGGCTTGCGCGTACTGCCGCCCATCGCGGGATCCCCCTGACGCCGCCGGTGCTCATCGACCAGCCGTGAGCGCCGCCGCGGGTCTTTCCGGGGTGCCGGCGCAACCGGAGAAACGAGCACCGCGACCTCGCCCGTCCTGCTGACACCCAGCAGGCCGAAACCGAGCCGCCGACAGAGATTGCGATATCTCGGATCGCTCTCTCGTCCCTTGCCCCTGGTCGAGAGCTGTGCGGCCAGCCAGATTTCGTCGCCGACACTCATGCGGTCGACGCCCTGCAGGATGAGTTCGAGGTTGAAGCTCAGTTTCAGCTCGCCGATCACCACCACGGCCGGGTCGTCATCCCGCAGCGCGACGAGATCGCAATGTCCGACCTCGCCCTTCACAGAATAGCCGAGGCCTTCGAGGAAGCGTTTGACCGGAACGTAGAGAGACGTTTCCATACGGCACCCTGGACCAGTAGATGCTTCCATATGCCGTGCGAGTGGTTTCGGAGAGGCAAACGCCGCCGAGGATGCGCCCGCCCGATATCGGCGCTATCTCCTGTCTCGATTGCAGCCGAACAGGAGCGTGCCAGTGAGTGCCGAGCGGGTGACCTTCAAGGCGATACGCGGCGGCGTCGCGACCAAGATAACAGCCGATGCGATCGAGATCGGCCTGCCTGACGGGCTGAGCTTCCGGATCATGGCCTTTGCCGGTCGCAAAGGCTCTGCCGTCCTGCACATGCCCGCCGACGACCCGCAGGCGCCGAGCTTCGACGTGTTCTGCGTCGAGCCCGGTGCTGCCAACACGCTGTTCATCTCCGTCGACCGGGCTCAGAAGCGCCAGATCGAAGGGTAGCGGTCTCGGCCCGGAACCTGCCCTGAAACTCGCTGCGGCGCGCCAGATGGCGGTGGTTTCGAGAACCGGAGCGCAGCGGACATCGGTCCGTGAGCACCGGAAGCGCAGAAAGCGCCGCTAGATGGCCGCCGCAGTAGAGTTTCGGGGCAGGTTTCAGCCCGGCCAGTACTGATACAGCCAGGTCTCGGTCAGCACCTTGTCGCCGCCGCGCAGGAAGCAGCGCATCTCGACCGGGTCGGTGCCGTCGACGGTGAGGTCGAACTGCGCCCGCCAATGGCCGGGAACATCGTTCGGCACCGCCTCGGCGAAGATATAGGAGAAGCTGCCGCGTGAGGCCGACAGCACCACCTCGGGCTTGACCCCGAACGGGATGTCCTCGAGCGCCGGCCCCTTGAATTCGATCATGAACTTGCGCACGCCCTTGGGCCGGGTCGTGCCGGGCTGGCCACCATTGCCGAGCCTGGTCGCGACGACGCGGCCGAGCGCCGGCGGGAAGGGCTCATCGGCGAGCCAGTGCAGCCGATAGCGGAAACTATAAGCGTTGCCGGCCTTCGCCGGCGCCTCCGGCACCCACATCGCGACGATATTGTCGTGGATCTCGTCGTCGGTCGGGATTTCGATCAGCTGGACCGCACCCTTGCCCCATTGGCCGAGTGTCTCGATCCAGAGGCTGGGGCGGCGCTCATAGAAGACGCCATCGAGATAGTGGCCGATTTCGCGGTCGCGCTGCATCAGCCCGAAGCCGCGCGGGTTCTCGTCGACGAAGGACGAGGCGACGGTGCGCTGCGGATTGTTGAGCGGGCGCCAGGCCCGCTCGCCGCTGCCGGTCCAGAGCGCGAGCCCATCGGAATCGTGCACCTCCGGCCGCCAATCGACCATGGTCACCTTCGCCGTCTCGGAATACCAGTACATTGAGGTCAGCGGTGCGACGCCGAGCCGGGCGACATCCTTGCGCAGGTGCAGCTCCTGCTCGATCTCCATATCGACGCCCTTGCCGCGATGCATGCGGAAGCGGAAGGCGCCGGCGACGCTCGGCCCCGAGAGCAGGGCGTAGACGACCACGTACTCGGCCGCTTCGCCCGGCGTCTCCAGCCAGACATGGGTGAAATCCGGAAATTCCTCCGGCCGGTCGCCGACCGCCGGGTCGACGGCGAGGCCGCGGGCCGAGAGTCCGTATTGGTAGAGTTCGCCGATGGCGCGGAAATAGGAGGCGCCGAGGAAGGCGACCCAGTCGTTCTTCTGCCAGTCGAGCTTCTCGCCCTTGCGGCCAGGATGGCCGGAGCGGCTCTCCTGGAAGCGGAAGCCGGCAAAACCGGCACCCGGCGGCAATTGCTTGGCCGGGGAATCGGCCGGCATCTCGAAATAGCTCTCGTCGTAGACGATCTCGCGCGCCTTGCCGTCGTCGAGGACGTGCATGCGCACCGGCTTCTGGAAGTAGCGGCCGAGATGGAAGAAGGTCACCGGCCAGGGCGACGGGCCATTGGCCCAGAGCGCCAGCTCCGGCTTGAACTTGATCTTGCCATGGGCGTCGTAGTCGATCTTCTCGAGCACGTCGGGCTTGGGGTTCGGCGGCGGCTCGTAGGGCTTGCCGGCGAGATCGCGAGCGCGCGCCTTCAAGCCATCGAAGGAGAAGGCTTCGGCGGTGCCGAGCTTCAGCCCCTGCTGCGCCAGCGCCTGGCCGGAGAAACCTGTTGCGGCGAGGGCGGCCGTGCCGGCCGCGCCTGCGAGCAGCGTGCGGCGGTCGATCAGGGGCATGGTCGGCTGTCGCGGCTGCATCGGGCGGGGCGCTCCATCGGGGGAAAGATCGGAAGATGGTGTTTCCGGCTAGCCTGTCCAGCCGGCGAGGGCAATCTCCTGAGCTTCCTGGCACCAGCAGGGCGGAAATCGCGCGCAATCGCGGCAATCCAAGCGGCTAGAGCTTTGGAACAACTTTTCTTTCTCCCCGCGAACGGCCTACAACAAGGAAAGTCCGGCCGTCCGAGCCGGATATATTCGGGAGGAACCATGACGACGCTGCTCGCCGGCCACCGCTTTGCCGGGCTCATGACTGCCGTGATCATCGCCGTGACGCCGGTCGCGGCCAAGGCGCAGGACTTCATCAACGTGCTGACCGGCGGCACCTCCGGCGTCTACTATCCGATGGGCGTCGCGCTCTCGAAGATCTACGGCGACAAGATCGCGAACACCCGCCCATCGGTGCAGGCGACCAAGGCCTCCGTCGAGAACCTCGTGCTGCTGCAGCAGGGCCGCGGCGAGATCGCCTTCACCCTTGGCGATTCCCTCGACGCCGCCTGGAAAGGCGACGAGGAGGCCGGCTTCAAGAGCCCGCTGAAGAAGCTGCGCGGCATCACCGCGATCTATCCGAACTATGTCCAGATCGTCGCCTCGAAGGAGAGCGGCATCAAGACGCTGGCCGACCTCAAGGGCAAGCGCCTCTCGGTCGGCGCGCCGAAATCCGGCACCGAGCTCAACGCCCGCGCGATCCTCGGCGCTGCGGGAATCACCTACAAGGATCTCGGCAAGATCGAGTACCTGCCCTTCGCCGAATCGGTCGAGCTGATGAAGAACCGCCAGCTCGACGCCACCCTGCAATCGGCCGGACTCGGCGTCGCCTCGATCCGCGACCTCGCGACCTCGGTCGAGATCGTCGTGGTCGAGGTGCCCAAGGCGGTGATCGACAAGGCCGGCCCGCCCTTCATCAGCGCGCCGATCCCGGCCAACACCTATGGCGGCCAGACCAGCGACGTGAACACCGCCGCCGTGGTCAACTACCTCGTCACCCATGAGGGGGTGAAGGAGGAGCTGGTCTACCAGATGACCAAGAACATCTTCGACAACCTCGGCGACCTCGCCGCCTCGCACTCGGCCGGCAAGTCGATCAAGCTTGAGAACGCGCTCGACGGCATGCCCGTGCCGCTGCATCCGGGCGCGGCGCGCTATCTCAAGGAAAAGGGCCTGAAGGTCGGCTCGTAAAGGCGTCATTCTCGGGCTCGTCCCGAGAATCTCATGACCAGCTAGCTGGTTTCAAAGATGCTCGGGTCAAGCCCGAGCATGACGGCGATTGGCTTTCGGGGATGGGCGGGGCGATGGCGCAGCAGACCACAGTGGCGGGAGCCGATACCGACCGGCTGCACGAGCTCTCCGGCGCGAGCGGTGCACCGATCGAGAACGAGGCGCTCGACAATTTCGAGCACGGCTTCCCGCCCGGCTTCGGCCCCGGCAGATGGGGCATGCTCGCCTATGGCGTCGCGCTCGCCTTCGCCTCTTTCCAGATCCTGATCTCGGCCTGGCATTTCCTGCCGAGCCAGGCGGTGCGCGGCGTCCACGTCGGCTTCCTGCTGCTGCTTTCCTTCGGCCTCGTCGCCAATTTCAAGGCGAAGACGGAAGCCGGGCGCTGGCTCGGCTGGGCGATCGGCCTCGTCGGATTCCTGGTCGGCCTCTACCAGCTGATCTTCTATGCCGACCTGATCCTGCGCGACGGCGACCCGACCGCGCTCGACCTCGTCGTCGGCTCCCTGCTCGCCATCCTGGTCTTCGAGGCCGCCAGGCGCCTGATGGGCAATGCGCTGCCGATCATGTGCGGCGCCTGCCTGCTCTACTGGTTCTTCGGCCAGTACCTGCCCTCGCCCTTCAATCATCGCGGCTACGGCTTCGATCAGATCATCGGCCATCTCTCCTTCGGCACCGAAGGGCTTTACGGCGTGCCGACCTATGTCTCGGCCACCTATATCTTCCTGTTCATCGTCTTCGGCTCCTTCCTCGAGAAGGCCGGGATGATCCACCTTTTCAACGACGTCTCGCTCGGCCTGTTCGGCGGCTCGCGCGGCGGGCCGGCCAAAGTCGCGGTGTTCTCCTCCGGCCTGATGGGCACGATCTCGGGCTCCGGCGTCGCCAATGTCGTCACCGTCGGCCAGTTCACCATTCCCCTGATGATCAAGTTCGGCTACCGGCGCGCCTTCGCCGCCGGCGTCGAGGCCACCGCCTCGATGGGCGGCCAGATCATGCCGCCGGTGATGGGCGCCGCCGCCTTCATCATGGCCGAGACGCTCGGCGTCGATTATTCCGAGATCGTCAAGGCCGCGGCGATTCCGGCGGTGCTCTACTTCGCCTCAGCCTTCTGGATGGTGCATCTGGAGGCCGGCAAATACGGCCTCAAGGGCATCGAACGCGCGCTGCTGCCGAGCCCGCTCAAGGCGCTGCGCGAGCGCTGGTATCTGGCGCTGCCCCTCGCTGTGCTCGTCGCCATGCTGTTCCATGGCTTCACGCCGCTCTTCGCCGGCACGATCGGCCTTGCTCTTACAGTCGGCCTGCTGCTCGGCGCCGGCATCGCGCTCGGCTTCAAGACGACGGCGCTGCGCGTGATCTTCTGGATCGGGCTCGGGCTGATCGCCGGTGCCCTGCTGCGCGAGGGCATGGATGTCCGCGTCGTCGGCGGCCTGATCCTGGCGCTCGTCCTGCTCAACGCCCTCACTCTCGGCGGCCGGGCGACGCTCGCCATCTGCCGCGACGCCCTCGCCGACGCCGCCAAGACGGCCCTGCCGGTCGGCATCGCCTGCGCCATCGTCGGCACCATCATCGGCCTGATGACGCAGACCGGCATCGGCACCACCTTCGGCGCCTGGATCATCGGACTCGGTAAGACCAGCCTGTTCCTGGCGCTGGTCCTGACCATGGTGCTCTCGATCCTGCTCGGCACCGGCATCCCGACGATCCCGACCTATATCATCGTCGCCGCGCTCGCCGCCCCGGCGCTGGAGAAGCTCGGCGTGCCGCTGATCGTCAGCCACATGTTCGCCTTCTACTACGGCATCATGGCCGATCTTTCCCCGCCGGTGGCACTGGCAGCCTTGGCGGCCGCGCCGATCGCCAAGGAGAACCCCGACAAGATCGGCTGGGAGGCGATGCGCGTCGCCCTCGCCGGCTATGTCATCCCCTTCATTGCCGTCTACTCGCCGGCGCTGATGCTGCAGCCGGGCGATCCGATGAGCGCGACGATCGGCTTCTGGCCGTCGGTCGTTTATGCGGTGATCAAGGCGAGCGTCGCCATCGGCCTGTTCGGCATGGTCGCGATCGGCTTCCTGTTCGGGCGGCTGAGCATGGTCGAGCGCGTGGCCAGCTTCGCCGCCGCGGTCTTCCTGTTCGGCGAATTCCCCTATAGCGACCCGCTCGGCTATGCGCTCGCAGGCGCGATCGTCGCTCGCCATTGGTGGGCCAATCGCACCGACGGGTTGGAAAAGCCGGCGTGATCTGCCTCGCCGCCGGGGCGCTGCTGATCCCGCTCGGCGCGAGCGAGATCACGCTATCCTGGCGGCATTCGGTGCAGAAATCGCTGTGGGAGGAGGTTTGGCAGCAAGGCCCCGAAGGCCTCGTCCTCGCCGAAGCCCGCGTGCAAGGCTCGGGCGCCGGCATGGATCCGCCCGATGGCGCCAAGCTCATCGACGGCTTCTGGCGCTGGAAACCGACACTGCCTGCGCTGCCGGAAATCGTGATGCGCCGCTCCGGCGCGACCGCCGACTGGCGGATCTGCGTGCAAGAGCGCTGCCGGCCGCTCGACGAATTGCTGCCGGCCGAAGCCGATCCTGTCGTGATGAAGCCGTGCGGCTGAGCCTCAGCTGCGGTGGGTCAGGCGCTCGATCTTCACGACCCGGCGCATGAAATTCACCAGACCATAGGCGGCGAGCACCGAGAACAGCCCCATCAGCACATAGGCGACGATCGGCCCGAGCTCGAACAGGCCGGCCAGCGCCCAGCCCGACGCCAGCGCGACGCCGAAAATCTCGACCGCGATCAGGATGGCGAGCGAGATCACCATGATCACATTGCGCCAGTTGGTGCGGCCAGCCGCCATGCTTCTATCCTCGGAACCCATGCACGGACCGCCTAGCCTAGCCGGCGCCGGCATGCAACAAAATCGCGCCTTCCAGCACATGGTCCCGCCTCACTCGAACGACAAGAACCTGATGCCCGATTCTCCGGTTTTCGCCTCCGCGGCCGTCGCAGCGCCCCACCGTCTCGCCTCCGAAGCTGGTCGCGCCATCCTTGCCGAGGGCGGCAATGCGATCGAGGCGATGGTCGCCATGGCCGCGACCATCGCGGTCGTCTATCCCCATATGAACGCGATCGGTGGCGACGGCTTCTGGCTGGTGCACGAGCCCGGCGGCAAGGTCCGTGCGATCGAGGCCTGCGGCCCGGCGGGGAGTCTGGCTACGATCGAGCGCTATCGCGAGAAGGGCCACGACACGCTGCCGGCGCGCGGCCCGGATGCGGCGATCACCGTCGCCGGCGCGATCGGCGGCTGGCAGGCGGCGCTTGCCCTGTCCGCCAGCCTCGGCGGCAAACTACCGCTGAAGGATTTGCTCACCGACGCGATCCACCATTGCGCCGAGGGTTACGATATCTCGGAGTCGGAGCTGCGCACCTGGCCGCAGGAAGTCGATGCGGTGAAGGCAGCGCCCGGCTTCAGCGAGTTCTTCTGGCCGGGCGGTGAACGCCCCAAGACCGGCGACCGGCGTAAGCCCGCGGCGCTTTGCGCGACGCTGGAGCAGCTTTCCCATACCGGGCTCGACGATTTCTATCGCGGCGATATCGGCCGCGAGCTCGCCGAGGACCTCGCGCGTATCGGCGCCCCGATCACCCGCGCCGATCTCGAAGCCTTCCGCGCCCGCACCGTCCAGGCGCTATCGCTGAAGCTGCCGGGCCTCACCGTCTACAATTTCCCGCCGCCGACGCAGGGGCTAACCGCCCTGATGATCCTCGGCATCTTCGAAAAGCTCGGCGTCACCCGGCCGGAGAGCTTCGACCACCATCACGGGCTGGTCGAGGCTGTGAAGCGGGCCCTCGCCATCCGCGACAAAGTCGTCACCGACCCCGCCTTCATGACGATCGATCCGGCGAGCCTTTTGACCGAAGCAGCCCTGGAGCGCGAGGCGGCGAAGATCGACCGCAAGCGTGCCGCGAGCTGGCCGTTCCGGCCCGGCGAGGGCGACACGATCTGGATGGGCGCGATCGACGGCTCCGGCCTCGCCGTGTCCTATATCCAGTCGCTCTACTGGGAATACGGCTCCGGCTGCATCCTGCCCAAGACCGGCGTCAACTGGCAGAACCGCGGCGTCTCCTTCTCGCTCGATGCCAAGGCGCTCAACCCGCTGACGCCCGGCCGCAAGCCCTTCCACACGCTCAACCCGCCGCTCGCCCGCTTCGACGATGGCCGGATCATGAGCTATGGCGCGATGGGCGGCGACGGTCAGCCGCAATTCCAGGCGCAGATTCTGTCGCGCTACCGTTTCGGCCAGGGAGTCGCCGATGCCGTCGACGCGCCGCGCTGGCTCTTCGGCCGGACTTGGGGCGCCGGCTCGATCTCACTCAAGCTTGAGAACCGCTTCGACCCGATGCTGCTGGCACGGCTGACCGCCGCCGGCCATCCGGTCGAGGAATACAGCGAGGCCTATTCCGACCAGTTCGGCCATGCCGGCATGCTGGTGAAGCACCAGAAGGGCCATGTCGAGGCAACGCATGATCCGCGCTCGGACGGCGACGCCCGCGGCGTCTGATTGAGATCTGGGGGGATCTGAGAACACATGATCGAAAACGACCCGTTCCGCTGCTTCGTGCCTTATCCGGACGCGCCGATGAAGCATGCTTCCTCCGGCCCGCTCTCCGGGCTGACGCTCGCGGTCAAGGACCTGTTCGACGTCAAGGGCTATCCGACCGGCGCGGGCTCGCCGACCGTACTGGCGCTGTCGGGGATCAAGACCAAGACCGCGCCGATCGTGAAGGCGTTTTTGGAGGCCGGCGCCCGCTTCGTCGGCAAGACCCATACCGACGAGCTCGCCTTCTCGCTCAACGGCAAGAACGCCCATTTCGGCTCACCCATCAATCCGGCAGCACCGGACCGCATCACCGGCGGCTCGTCTTCGGGCTCCATGGCGGCGGTCGCCGGGCGGCTCGCCGATATCGGCCTCGGCTCCGACACCGGCGGCTCGGTCCGGGCGCCGGCCAGCTATGGCGGTCTGTTCGGCATCCGCCCGACGCATGGCCGGCTGTCGCTGAAGCGCGCCTGGCCGCTGGCGGAGAGCTTGGACACCGCCGGCTTCTTCGCCCGGGATGGCGAGGTCTTCGCCCGCGCCGCCAACGCCGTGCTCGGCAAGGACAAAGTGACGCTGCCGGAAGCGCCGCGTCTTCTCCTTGCCGACGATCTGTTTTCCCAGGCCGTGCCGGAGGCCGAGCGCATCCTGCGCAATGTCGTGCAGCGCATCGTGCCGATTCTCGGCCAGCCCGAGGTCGTGCGCGCCGTCAGCGACATGGACGCGCTCTATTGGGCCTTCCGCTGGATCCAGGGCCGCGAGGGCTGGGAGGCGGATGGCGCGATGATCGAGCGTCACGCCATGCCGCTCGGACCCGGCGTCGCCGAGCGCTTCGCCTTCGGCAAGGCGGTCAGCGACGCCGAAGTCGCGCGCGGCGACAGCGTGCGCAAGGCCTTCCGCGCGAAGCTCGCCAAGCTGCTCGGCAAGGACGGCGTGCTGATGCTGCCGACGGTGCCCGATGTCGCGCCGCTGGTCAGCGCCGGCGAGCCCGAGCTCGAGGATTTCCGCAACCGTGCCCTGCGCCTGCTCTGCCTTGCGGGCTTGTCCGGCTTCCCGCAGATTTCGATCCCGGTAGCCCATCGCGACGACGCCCCGCTGGGCTTGTCGGTGATCGGCCCGAAGGGCTCGGACAAGTCGCTCGTCGCCTTCGCCGTGAGGTTCGAGCGGGCGGCGCGGATCAGGCTGGCATGACGAGGAGGGCCCGATGAGCGGCCACGACCATCACCACCATCATGACCATGAGCATGACAACCACTTCACCCCGATCGAAGCGCGGGTGAAAGCGCTGGAATCGCTGATGGTCGAGAAGGGCTATGTCGACCCCAGCGCGCTCGACGCAATCATCGACACCTACGAGACCAAGATCGGCCCGCGCAACGGCGCCCGCGTCGTCGCCAAGGCCTGGAGCGATCCGGCCTATGCCGCGCGCCTGAAGGCGGACGGCACGGCGGCCGTTGCCGAGCTCGGCTATGGCGGGCGCGGCGGCGAGCACATCGTCGCTTGCTTCAATACGCCCGAAGAGCACAACCTCATCGTCTGCACGCTGTGCTCCTGCTATCCGTGGCCGGTGCTCGGTCTGCCGCCGGTCTGGTACAAATCGCCGCCCTATCGATCGAAGGCGGTGATCGACCCGCGCGGCACGCTCGCCGATTTCGGCGTGACCCTGCCGGAAGGCCAGCGCATCCGCGTCTGGGATTCGACCGCCGAGACCCGCTTCATCGTCGTGCCGATGCGCCCTGCTGGCACCGAAGGCTGGAGCGAGGACGAACTGGCGTCGATCGTCAACCGCGACTCGATGATCGGTGTCGGCCTGCCCTCCCCTGGGGATAAGCCATGAACAGCGCTCACGACCTCGGCGGCCAGATGGGCTTCGGCCCGGTCGTGCCCGAGAAGGACGAGCCGATCTTCCATGCCGACTGGGAGAAGAAGGTCCTGGCGATCAATGTCGCTGCCGGCGCGATGGGCGCCTGGACCATCGATGGCATCCGCCATGCCCGCGAGAGCCTGCCGCCAGCGCAGTATCTGTCGTCGAGCTACTACCAGATCTGGCTGGCGGCGCTCGACAAGGTGCTGGTCGAGCAGGGCTTCCTCAGCAAGGACGAGCTGGCATCGGGCGTCGCCGACAGCACGCGCCGGGAGCCCAAGCGCGTGCTCAAGGGCGAGGAGGTGCCTACCGTCCTGCGCCGCGGCTTCCCCTATGAACGCGAGGCGGCTGCGCCGGCCCGCTTCAAGGTCGGCGACAAGGTCCGCACCATCGTGATGCACCCGCAGCACCACACCCGCCTGCCGCGCTATGCCCGCGGCAAGCAGGGTGTCGTCGAGCTCGTCACCGGCTGCCATGTCTTCCCCGATACCGGCGCCCATGGCGCGCCCGAGACGGCGCAATGGCTCTACACAGTCGTCTTCACCGGGCCGGAGCTCTGGGGCCGCGACGCCGATCCGACGACAACCGTCAGCATCGAGGCCTGGGAGAGTTATCTTGAGCCGGCCTGACGCTGCACTGGCCGAGGCGCTCGCCGCTGGCACGCCGATCCCGCGCGATGCCGAGGGACCGGTCTTCGCCGAACCTTGGCAGGCGCAGGCCTTCGCCCTCGTCGTCGCGCTGCAGAACCGCGGCGTCTTCAGCGCCGATGAATGGGCGCAGGCGCTCGGCGGCGAGATCCGCGAAGCCCTGGCCAATGGCGGCTGCCGCGACGGCTCGGACTATTACGAGCGCTGGTGCGAGGCGCTGGAGCACCTCCTGATCGAGAAGGGCCTCGCCTCGCATGACGGCGTCGACGCCCGCGCCGCCGCCTGGGAACGGGCCGCCGAGGCGACGCCGCACGGCAAGCCGATCCTGCTGGAGAACGACCCGCTGCGCTGAACGCGGCTTTGCATCCTCGTCACGAAGCGCAACTATGCCGGCAACGCCCGAGAACGGGGCTGCCAATGGAGGATCGCGATGCGGACTGCAGTGATGGCGCTTGCCGCCGCGATGCTGGCGACGACGGCCGAGGCCGCCGACCCCGCGCTCAACACGCTGCTCCCGAAGCTGACGCGATCCACGCAATGGACGCAGAAGGCAGCGATCGAGCTGCAGTTTCCGACCCACCATCCGCAGGGCATGGTCAAGATCGGCGACGCCTTCTTCATCTCCTCGGTCGAGATCAGGAAGCCGACGACGCGCTACACCGAGCCGAAGGACGGCTATGACCGCGACACCGGGGAAGGCGCCGGCCATCTCTTCAAAGTCGATGCGCAGGGCAAGCTCCTGGCCAGCGTCACACTCGGCGAAGGCTCGATCTACCACCCCGGCGGCATCGATTTCGACGGCAAGGACCTGTGGGTGCCGGTCGCGGAATACCGCCCGAACAGCCAGTCGATCATCTACAAGGTCGATCCCGAAACGCTGAAGGCAACCGAGGTCTTCCGCTTCAAGGATCATGTCGGCGGCATCGTCCACAACACCGACGGCAAGTCGCTGCACGGCGTCAGCTGGGGCTCGCGCCGCTTCTATGCCTGGCCGCTCGGCGCCGACGGCAAGATCACCAACGCTACGGCGGCGCCGGAAGCACTGCGTGTCGCCAATCCCGCGCTCTACATCGACTATCAGGATTGCCACTTCATCGGCATGAGCCGGATGCTCTGCTCCGGCCTCAACAATTACCGCGCGACCAAGGACGGTCCGGTCTTCCGCCTCGGCGGCTTCGAGATCGTCGACCTCCGGGATAACCGCCCGGTCTTCCAGATGCCGGTCGAGCTCTGGTCGCCTTCGGGCTTGCCGATGACGCAGAACCCGTTCTGGGTCGAGCCGACAGGCGAGGGCGTGCGCGCCTATTTCATGCCGGATGACGACAAATCGACGCTGTTCGTCTACGAGACGGCGGCGAAGTAGCGCCAGTTCGTACGCCTTCTTCGTCATGGTCGGGCTTGTCCCGACCATCCACGTCTTCCTTCCTGCAACGCAGTGTTCAAGACGTGGATGCTCGCCACAAGGGCGAGCATGACGGTAGCGCTAACTCCCCTGCCCGGCCGCCCATAGCCCGAAGAACAGCGCCGCCCCCAGCACGGCGACGAAAGCAGCAGCCAGCACTTCGAGCCCGGCGATGATCCGGGCTCCCTTCAGCGAACCGCCGCCGGCGAAGCGCAAGGCCGCGAACTTGAAGAACACCGCCAGCGCCGCCAGCGCCCCGGTGGTCAGCGCCGTGCCGAGCGCCATGGCGAAGGTCGCGGCGATGCCGGCCCAGAGCAGGCCCTGCGCATTGGCGAAGACGAGGATGATCAGCGCGCCGGCACAGGGGCGCAGGCCCGCTGCCAGCACGATGCCGGCCATCTCGCGGAACGAGCGCAGCCGCGAGACCTCGTCGGCACCGGGCATATGGACATGGTCGCAGGAAGCAGCGTCATGCGCCGCGCTGCCGCCGAGCGCGACGAGGTTGCCCGCCTTGCGCCAGAGCACATAGAGCCCGACCAGCCCGACCAGCGCAAAACTGCCCTGCTCGATCACCCAGGTCGTCGAGGCCATGGTCTTGGCGGTCGCATTCAGCGCCAGCGTCAGCGCGCCGACCAGCCCGATCGCGACCAGCGCCTGCACCAGCGCCGCCGCGAAGCTGAGGGCGAGCCCGCGTTTCAGACTGCGGTTGTCGGCGACGATATAGCCGGAGATCACCGCCTTGCCATGGCCGGGCCCGGCGGCATGGAAGACACCATAAGCGAAGGCGAGCCCGAGCAGGCCAGGCAGCGCTGCCGGCGATTGCGCGATCGCCTTCAGCGTCGCGGTGAGCTCGCGGTAGAAGCTCGATTGCCAGGCGAGGAGGATCGCCCCGATCCCCGTCGTCGCCGGCAGCGCCTCGCGCGGCAACGCCGTGCCGAACGGATTACGCGGCGGCGGGGGCGGCGGTGGGAAATAGAGGCTGGCCAGCCAGGCGATCAGCCCGAGCGTGCCAGCGACCAGGGCAAGCGCCAGCAATGCGACCAGCAAACGGCGCGGCCAGAGCGGCAGGCCCGGCGCGGCGGGTGCGCTCAGGGACATGCCACCAGCGCCCGCGTGGTGACCTGATAGGCGCTCATGTCCGGCGTCGCGGTGATATCCTCCTGCGCCAGGCGCTGCTGCGTCGCCGCGTCGAGCTTGGGCGGGCGCATGATCCGAACGATGCAGCCCTTGGGCGCGTCGCGCGCTGCCACCGCATCGGCCTCCTCGCCGATCTCGAAGGCGACGAAATAGGTGGGGTCGCCGACCTCGATGCCGAAGGAGCGGTTGGCCGTCGCCGGGGTCTTCAGCGGCAGCGTATAGGTCAGCGTCAGGATCTTGTTTTCATAAGCGAGCGAGGCCTCGCCTGGCGTGCCGAATTCCTGCACCTTGCCGTTCGCCTTGGCGATGGTGAAAAAGCCGACATCCGGCAGCGATTCCATGTTGACCTTGGCGAGCTCGGTCAATTCGTCCGGGGTGATCTTGCCGTCGCCGTTCTTGTCGAGACCCTGGACCATATAGGCGGAATAGGCCTCGTCGAAGCTCCAGCGATGCCGCAGCGCCTTCACCGCGCCGCTGGCGTCATAGAGGATCTCGGTGCGCGAGGTCACGAAGACATGCGGATGTGCCGAAGCCGGCAAGGCGAGGCCGAGCCAGGCCGAGATCGCGGCGAACAGCGTCAGAAGCGTCGAGTATCGCGGCACGCGGCAATTTCCTCGAATCTGCGGCGAATCCGGCCGAGCCTTCATACAAAAACGCGCCTTGCGCGCCTACCCTTGCAATCTCGTGCCGAGAGCCCTGCCGGCATCGCCCGCAAAGGCGGCCAAATCGCGGCGCAGGCGGCATCACCACTCTGGAATCACCCCAGGGTGATTTGACGATATCACGTCAGTTATGACAGCCTTGCTGACATAATAACGAATTGGAGACCGGCGCTACCGGTCCCTATAGTCGATGGATATGCGATCGTCGGGAGGTCGGCCATGGCCGGTACGCAGCAGACTTCGCAGGGCGCCGCAACCGGAGAGCCCGAGCTCAGGACGGTCGCGCTCGACGACAAATACGACCTCTCCAAGCAGCAGATCTTCCTGACCGGCACGCAGGCCATCGCCCGCATGCTGCTCACCCAGCATGAGCGCGACCGGCGTGCCGGCTTGAACACCGCCGGCTTCGTCTCCGGCTATCGCGGCTCGCCGCTCGGCGGGCTCGACCAGCAGCTCGCCCGCGCCGGCAAGCAGCTCAAGCCCGCCAATATCGTCTTCCAGCCCGGGCTCAATGAGGACCTCGCCGCCACCGCGATCTGGGGCACGCAGCAAGCTGAGCTCTCCGGCGAGGGCAAATATGACGGCGTCTTCGCGCTCTGGTACGGCAAGGGCCCGGGCGTCGACCGCACCGGCGACGTCTTTCGCCATGGCAACATGGCCGGCACCTCGCGCCATGGCGGCGTGCTCTGCCTGCTCGGCGACGATCACACCGCCGAAAGCTCGACCAACGCCCACCAGACCGAGTTCGTCCTGGTCGACCGGATGATGCCGATCCTGAATCCGGCCGGCGTCCAGGAGATCATGGACTATTCCCTGCACGGCTTTGCGCTCTCGCGCTTCGCCGGCGTCTGGGTTGGCCTCAAATGCGTCAAGGACAACATCGAATCGACCGCCTCGGTCGACGGCTCGGTCGAGCGGGTCAGCATCGCGATCCCCGATGATTTCGTCATGCCGCCCGGCGGCCTCAGCATCCGCCGGGAGCTCGACTTCCTCGATCAGGAAAAGCGCCTCCATCTGCACAAGCGCGCCGCGATCTTCGCCTATCTGCGCGCCAACAAGCTCAACCAGACCATCCTCTCGGGCGGACAGGCGCCGCGCATCGGCATCATCACCGTCGGCAAATCTTATCTCGACGTACGCCAGGCGCTGGAGGAGCTCGGCCTCGACGAGGTCCGCGCCAATGATCTCGGCATCCGCCTGTTCAAGATCGCCTGCCCCTGGCCGCTCGATCCGCAGGAGCTGAAGGCGTTCGCTGATGGCCTCGACCTCGTCATGGTCGTCGAAGAGAAGCGCTCGCTGATCGAGGTGCAGCTGCGCGAGGAGCTCTACGGCACCGCGCACCAGCCCATGGTGGTCGGCAAGAAGGACGAACAGGGCGAGTGGCTCTTCCCGGTCCATGGCGCGCTCGATCCCAACGACATCGCCATCGCGCTCGGCGCCCGCCTGCTGCAGTATCGCGATGACGCCGCCTTGCGCGCCCGGCTGGAAGAGATCGCTGCTGCGCAGGGCCGCCTCGCCGAGGCGCAGGAAGTCGCCAAGCGCACGCCCTATTTCTGCTCGGGCTGCCCGCACAATTCCTCGACCGTCGTGCCCGAGGGCTCGCGCGCCTATGCCGGCATCGGCTGCCACTACATGGTGCAGTGGATGGATCGCGACACCGCCGGCTTCACCCAGATGGGCGGCGAAGGCGCCAACTGGGTCGGCGAAGCGCCGTTCTCGAAACGTGGCCATGTCTTCCAGAATCTCGGCGACGGCACCTACACCCATTCCGGCTCGCTCGCGATCCGCTGGGCCGTCGCCTCCGGCGTCAACATCACCTACAAGCTGCTCTACAACGACGCCGTCGCGATGACCGGCGGCCAGCAGGCGGAAGGGCATCTCTCGCCCGACCAGATGGCGCGCCAGGTCGCGGCCGAAGGCGTCTCGCGCATCGCGGTCGTCTCCGACGATCCCGACAAGTACCCGGCCGGCACACTCTGGCCCCCCGGCACCACCTTGCACCATCGCGACGATCTCGACGCCGTCCAGCGCGAGCTTGCGACCGCGACGGGCGTCTCGCTGCTGCTCTACGACCAGACCTGTGCCACCGAGAAGCGCCGCCGGCGCAAGCGCGGCGCCTATCCCGACCCGGACAAGCGCGTCATCGTCAACGAGCTGGTCTGCGAGGGCTGCGGCGATTGCGGAGTGAAGTCGAACTGCGTCTCGGTGCAGCCGCTCGAGACCGAGTTCGGCCGCAAGCGCCAGATCGACCAATCGAACTGCAACAAGGACTTTTCCTGCGTGAAGGGTTTTTGCCCTTCCTTCGTTACCGTGCATGGCGCACGGCCGAAAAAGGCGGAGCCGCGCACGCTCGACGCCTCCGCGCTCGGCTCTAGCGACCTGCCTGAGCCCAAGGTGCCAGCGCTCGATCGCAACTTTGCGGTCGTCGTCACCGGCGTCGGCGGCACCGGCGTCGTCACCATCGGTGCGATCCTCGGCATGGCCGCGCATCTCGAAGGCAAGGGCTGCGGCATGATCGACATGGCCGGCCTCGCCCAGAAGGGCGGCGCCGTCTTCAGCCATGTCCGTCTCGCCCCGACGCCGGAGGAGATCCACGCCATCCGCGTCGCCGCCGGCCAGGCCGACCTCGTGCTCGGCTGCGACCTCACCGTCACCGGTTCGAAGAAAGTGCTGGGCGCGATCCGTCCCGGCTCGACCGTGGTGGTCAACACCGCAGAAAGCCTGCCGGGCGACTTCACGCGGAATGCCGATTTCTCGCTGCCGACCGAGCGGCTGAAGCGGGCGATCGTCTCGGCCTCCGGCCGCGACAAGACCCATCTCGTCGATGCGACGGCCGCAGCCGTCTCCTTCCTCGGCAATGCCATCGCCGCCAACATGTTCATGCTCGGCTATGCCTGGCAGCATGGCGGCGTACCGCTCTCGCGGGCATCGCTGCTGCGGGCGATCGAGCTCAACGGCGAAGCCGTGGCGATGAACAGGCAGGCCTTCGAGCTCGGCCGCCGCGCCGCGCATGATCCGGCTGCCCTGCTCGCGGCGCTCGCCGAGGCCAAGGCGCCGACGGACGCCCGCCAGATCTCGCAGAGCCTCGACGAGATCGTCGCCCGCCGCGTCGATTTCCTCGCCGGCTACCAGAACGCCGCCTATGCGGCGCGCTATCGCGATCTCGTCGAGACCGTCCGCGCCAAGGAAGCGAGCGTCCTGCCCGGCCAGACCGCCCTGGCGGAAGCCGTCGCGCGCTATCTCTTCAAGCTGATGGCCTACAAGGACGAATACGAGGTCGCCCGGCTCTACAGCGACGGCGCTTTCCGGAAGCAGCTCGCCGCGACCTTCGAGAAGGACAGCGCCTCGGGCCAGCCGCTCCGCCTCGAATTCCACCTCGCTCCGCCGCTGCTGGCGAAGCGCGATCCCAATACCGGCCTGCCGCGCAAGATGAGTTTTGGGCCGTGGATGCTGGGCGCTTTCGGCCTGCTCGCCAAGCTGAAGGGCCTGCGCGGCACCGCCCTCGACGTGTTCGGGTACACCGCTGAACGCAAAACCGAGCGCAAGCTGATCGCCGATTACGAGGCGCTGGTCGCCGGGATCCTGGGCAAGCTGACGCCGCAGAACCATGCGCTCTGCGTTGCGCTGGCCGCGATTCCCGAGAAGATCCGCGGCTTCGGCCACGTCAAGGAGCGCCACCTCACCGCCGCCAAGGCCGAGGAAGCGGAATTGCTCAAGCGCCTGCGCGACGGCTCGGCCGAAGCGTTGGCGATGCCACGGGCGGCGGAATAGCCGCACGAACGTTCAAGACCGGCGGCGCCCCAGCCGCTTTTCTTCGCACTCGCTGCAAGGCGATGTGTGGAGGACATCATGGACGGACTGGCCGGATTCCTCCTCGCCGGCATCGCTCTGACCGGCAGCCCCGGCCCCGCGACGCTGAGCCTGACGGCGACCGGGGCTGCCTTCGGCATCCGCCGTGGCCTCGGCTATGGCGCCGGCATTACGTTCGGCATGCTCGCAGTGATGGCCCTGACCGCGAGCGGCGTCGTCGCGGTCATCCTGGCACTGCCGGGGCTCGCTCCGGTCGTCACCATTCTGGCGGCGCTCTACTTCCTCTACCTCGCCTTCCGCATTGCGACGGCGCCGCCGCTCGCCGAGGCGAAGGGCGATGCAGCCGCTCCTTCCTTCGCCGCAGGCTTTGCGCTCTCGCTGGTCAATCCCAAGGGCTATGCCGCGATGGCGGCCCTGTTTTCCGGGCTCGCCCTGCTGCCGCAGCAGCCGGCGGTCGATGCGGGCGTCAAGATCGGCCTGCTTTTCCTCGTGATCGCCATGGTCAACATCAGCTGGCTGCTCGCCGGCTCGGGCCTGACCGGACTGTTCCACCACCCTAAAAGCAACCGCATCGTCAACCTGATCTTTGCCGCGCTGCTGCTTCTCTCGCTCGCCGCCGCGATCAGGCTGTGAGGCGCTGGCGCTCGGGATTTTCCAGTCGGCCGAGGAAGGGCCGGATCAGCGCGACGACCTCGGTGAGATTAGTCTCCAGCAGCCAGTGGCCGCCGTCGAGCAGATGCAGCTCGGCGTGCGGCAGGTCGCGCAGATAGGCGCGCGCCGACGTCTCCGGCATGTAGCCGTCCTGCGGCCCCCAGACGATCAGCGTCGGCGGCTGATGCTCGCGCAGATAAGCCTGGTAACGCGGGAACCAGTCAAAATTCTCCTTCCAGACCTCCATCAGGCCGACGCTGATCGCCCGGCGCTTCGGCGTATTCATCAATGGCCAGTGCAGTTTCCAGAGATCGGGCGGGATACGACCGGCGATCTCCGGCCGGACCTCGTTGAGGAACTCCTCGCGAAACCCCTCCTCGCTCACCGCACCCTCGAGCTTCTTGCGGCCTTCGGGCGTGGGCTTGCGCCAGTATTCCTTCATCCCCTCGTATTTCGGCCCGAGCGCATCCTCGTAGATGTCGCCGTTCTGGATGATCAGCCCGGTGATGCGCTCGGGCGTGCGCCTTGCGAGCTTGAGCCCGATCCAGGTGCCGTAATCGTGCAGGTAGAGCGCAAAGCGCTTCAGGCCGAGGCGGTCGGCGAAGCGTTCGAGCAGCTGCGAATAGCCCTCATAGTCGTAGCTGAACCCCTGCGGCGTCGCGCTGTAGCCGAAGCCGGGATAGTCCGGCGCGACCAGATGCCAGCGATCGGACAATGCCGGCATGAGGTTCCGGAACTCGTAGGACGAGCAGGGATAGCCGTGCGGCAGAAGCAGCACCGGCGCACCGCGCGGCCCGGCCTCGCGATAGAATATCTCGATCCCGTCGATTTCGATGGTGGCGTGACTGACGGCGGGATGGTGGTCGCCGGCGCGAACTGCATCCTGCATGTCCTGCTCCTTCCTCATTGCCGAGGAAACGCACGACGCGGATGGCGGTTCGCCGGCATGGCCGGCGCAACTTGAGTTTGCGATGAAGCCGGCCGCATAGTGGCGCCATCCGCTTGAACCGAAAGGCCGGCGAGCTTTGATTTCAGAGGACGAGCTGCGCCGCATCGCCGCCTGGTCGAACGACCTGACGCCAGAGGAGTTCGAGGAAGCCAGGCGCGGCACCAGCATCAAGGCCTATGGCAAGGGCGCCTATGTCTGCCATGTCGGCGACCGGCTCGAATCCTGGACCGGTGTCGCCGACGGCCTGCTGAAGATGAGCACCACTTCGCGCAGCGGCAAATCGGCGACGCTTGCCGGCTTGCGCGGCGGTGCCTGGTTCGGCGAGGGCACGATCATCAAGAACGAGGCGCGGCGCTACGATCTCGTCGCCCTGCGCGAGAGCAAAGTCGCGCTGATGCGGCGCCAGACCTTCCTCTGGCTGTTCGAGCACTCGGCCGCCTTCAACCGCTTCCTGGTCCACCAGTTCAACGAGCGCCTCGCCCAGTTCATCGGGCTCGCCGAATACGACCGCATGCTCGGGGCGACCGGCCGCCTCGCCCGCAACCTCGCCTGGCTGTTCAACCCGATCCTCTATCCGAACAACGAGCGGACCCTGACGATCTCGCAGGAGGAGCTCGGCCTGCTCGCCGGCATCTCCCGGCAGATGGCCAATCAGAGCCTCGCCAGACTCGCCGAGCTCGGCCTCGTCGAGGTCGGCCACAACGAGGTGACGATCTTGGATCTGGAGCGGCTGGCAAGGTATGAAGGGTAGACGGCGTTCGCTGGAAGCGATGTCTGCTTACGAGGCCTTGAAGCCTCAGACCCATGGCTGCGGGATGTGCTCCTGCGCATGGGCGCGCTGCACGGCGGGCCGCGCGATCATGCGTTGCAGATAAGCGCCCAGTTGCGGTCGACTGGCCGCAGGCCGACGCATGCCGCGCGACCAGCGGGCGAGCGTGAAGAGATAGGCGTCCGCGGCCGTGTAGCTGTCGCCCAGGAACCAGGCGCCGCCGTGCCGCGCCAACTCGTCCTCGACGCGGTCGAACTGGGCGTTCACGCGTTGCTCGGCCGCGTCTCTCACTTCCGCTTGCGCTTCCGCGGAGGCCGCAACCTTGTTGGGGTGCAGATAGAGCGACAGATTGGCGTGCAAAGCGGTCGAAAGCCACATGAGCCATTTGTAGAACTGCGGCCTGAGAGCGCTGCCCTGCTCCGGCAGTAGCGACGTTCCACCCTTCATTTCGAGGAGATGAAGGATGATGGCGACGCTCTCGTAGAGAACCAGATCGCCGTCTTCCAGGACGGGAACGAGGCCGTCGGGATGCAGCGCGAGGTAAGACGGGCTCTTGTTCGGCCCTTTGTGAAGATTCACGAACGACAGTTGATAGTCCAGGCCCATCTCTTCGATGACGATGTGCGTGGCGAGGCTGATGAACCCGGGATAATAGTGGAGGCGTAGCATCTCGGAGCTGCCATCTCGCTCGGTGCCTGGATCGCTCTTTGTCGGGCTCCCGGCCTGCAGCGGTCAAGCTCACGATCCCTGGCTGGATGCGGTGCGTCCGCTTCCACCCATACCCTTCAGAGCGACGGCGCGATCCGAACCTAGCCGGCTCCATGGTCGCCGAATTGTCGCATAAATCGCCCAATGCTGCCGGTTCACGCCCAGCGGAGCCGGCATGGACTATTTCAGGCGCTTCACCTTCCTGTTCGCGACGCCGAACTTCGATGCCGAGGATCTCGAAGGCATCCGCTTCAACCAGATCATCGAGGAGATCGAGCGGTCGGGCTTCGAGGTGGTCAAGGCGCGCAAGCTCGAGGATGCCGAGATCGCGGTCCAGACCGACGCCGCCATCGGCTGCATGGTGGTCGACTGGGGCAAGAAGGGGCTGGAAGGCAAGACCGCGGCGCTGATCAACCTGATGCGCCGGCGCGGGCTGGATTTCCCGATCATCCTCTTGATCCGCCGCAAGCGCTTCGAGGACGTGCCGGTCGAGGTGCTCGACTTCATCGACGGCTACATCTTTCTCTCGGAGGAAACGCCGCCTTTCATCGCCAAGAGCCTGATCAGCCGCCTCAAGCAATATGCCGAGACGCTGAAGACGCCGTTCTTTGGCGCGCTTGTCGACTATGCCGAGGAAGGCAACCATCTCTGGACCTGCCCAGGCCATAATGGCGGCGTGTTCTACAGCCGCAGCCCGATCGGCCGGGTGTTCATGGAGCATCTCGGCGAGGCGGTCTTCCGCGACGATCTCGACAACTCCGTGCTCGATCTCGGCGACCTCCTGACCCATGAGGGCCCGGCCCTGAAGGCGCAGAAGGAAGCGGCGCAGATCTTCGGGGCGGAGAAGACCTATTTCGTCCTGAATGGCACCTCGACCTCGAACAAGGTCGCGCTCGCCGCGCTCGTCACCGATGGCGATCTCGTCCTGTTCGACCGCAACAACCACAAGGCCGCCCATCACGGCGCGCTGCTGATCGCCGGCGGTATCCCGGTCTACATCCCGACCGCGCGCAATGCCTGGGGCCTGATCGGCCCGATGCGCTGGGAGAGCTTCGACGAGGAGGCGTTGCGCGAGCGGATCCGTACCAATCCGCTGGTCACGGACCCCGAGGCCTGGAAGAAGCCGCGGCCGTTCCGCGTCGCCGTGGTCGAGCAGTGCACCTATGACGGCACGATCCACTCGGCCCAGATGATCCTCGATAGGATCGGCCATCTCTGCGAGTACATCCTCTTCGACGAGGCCTGGGCCGGCTTCATGAAGTTCCACCCGCTCTATGCCGGGCGCTTCGCCATGGGGCTGACGGGCCTGGGGCCGGACTCGCCGGGCATCATCGCGACGCAATCGACCCACAAGCAGCTCGCGAGTTTCAGCCAGGCCTCGCAGATCCATATCAAGGACCGGCACATCAAGGGCCAGAAGCGGCGGGTCGAGCACCGGCGCTTCAACGAGAGCTTCATGCAGTATGCCTCGACCTCGCCGTTCTATCCGCTGTTCGCCTCGCTCGATGTCGGCGCACAGATGATGAAGGGCCGTTCCGGCGAAGTGCTCTGGGACGACACGATCCGGCTCGGCATCGAGCTGCGCAAGAAGATTCGGGCTGTGCGCCGCGAATTCGAGGAGAAGGAGACGAAGCCCGAGCGGCGCTGGTTCTTCGAACCTTTCGTGCCGGACCGGGTCAGCATCGCCGACGCCGCGCGCGAGGGCGCCGTCCATGACGTCGCCTGGGAAATGGTCGCGACCGACCAGCTCGCCAGCAATCCGGCCTATTGGCAGCTCGCGCCCGATGCCGGCTGGCACGGCTTTTCGCAGATGGAGCCGGGCTTCGCCATCACCGACCCCAACAAGCTGACACTGCTGACGCCCGGCTTCGATCGCGAGACCGGCGCCTATGCCGAGCATGGCATCCCCGCGCCGATCGTCGCCCAGTTCCTGCGCGAGAACCGGATCGTCGCCGAGAAGAACGATCTCAACTCGCTGCTCTTCCTGCTGACGCCAGGCGTCGAGGCCAGCAAGGCCGGCACGCTGATCAGCGGGCTCGTCGCCTTCAAGAAGCTGCACGACGACAACGCTTTGCTGGAAGAGGCCATTCCCGAATTCTACCGGCGCCGGCCGGGCCGCTATGCCGGCGTGCGCCTGCGCGACCTGTGCGGGCAGATGCATCGCTTCTTCCGCGAGCACGACGTCAGCGGGCTGCAGAACCGGCAGTTCTCGCCCGAGCATCTGCCGGAGATGGCGATGTCGCCGCATGATGCGGCGCGCTGCCTGACGCGCAACGATGTCGAATATCTGCCGATCGACGCGATCGCAGGCCGGATCGCGACGACGCCCTTCGTCGTCTATCCGCCGGGCATCGCCACCATCGTTCCCGGTGAGCGCCTGACCAAGCGGGCCAAGCCGATGATCGACTATCTCAAGATGTTCGAGGCGAGCTTCAACGCCTTCCCCGGCTTCGACGTCGAGATCCAGGGCGTCTATCGCGAGACCGATGCCGAGGGGCGGGTACGGCTCCATACCTATGTCGTCAGTGAGCAGGCGCAGGGTTGAGGGTCGCGACGCCGCATGGAGACCGAGCTACCCATCACCATCCGCCCCTCGCGCGACAACGATGTCGAGCCGATGCTGGCGATTTATCGCCGGCATATCCGCCATGGCATCGAGGCCGGCGTCGAGGACACCGGGACGCCGCAGCCCGACGATCTGAAAGACCGGCGCAAGAACCTGCGCAGCCGCAAGCTGCCGCATCTGGTCGCGACCCGCGGCGGCGAAGTCGTCGGCTATGCCTATGTCGTGCTGTTCCGCAAACGGCCCGCCTATCGCTTCACCGTGAAGCACTCGATCTACGTTCATCACGAGCATCTCGGCCGCGGCGTCGGCCGGCTCCTGATGCAGGCGCTGATCGACGCCTGCGCCGCCGCCGGCTTTCGCCAGATGATCGGCTATATCGACGCCGAGAACGGCGCTTCGCTGGCCTTGCACGAGCGCTTCGGCTTCGTTCGCGTCGGCCTGCTGCCCGGCGTCGCCTATCGCTACGGCAAATGGTCCGACAGCGTCATGGTGCAAAGATCGCTCGGAGCGGGCGCGACGCAGCCGATTGCGTAGGCTGGGCCAGGGAGGCGGAATGTCGGCTTGCGACCCTGAGCAGACCTACGAAGCAGATTGAATAGCTGCCTGGAGGCCCGCCTTCATCATGGCCAAATAGGCGCGCCGTCCAACCCTGCAGTTTCCGGCAGGCCGCAGATCAGGTTTGCATTCTGCACCGCCTGGCCGGCCGCTCCCTTGCCGAGGTTGTCGACCACGCCCATCGCGATCACCAGGTTTCGCTCCGGATCGGCCGCATAGCTGACAAAGGCGAGGTTCGAGCCGGTCGCCCATTTGGTCTGCGGCGGCTTGTCGGTCACGCGGACGAAGGAGCGCCCGGCGTAGAAGCGCCGCGCTGCGTCCAGGCACTGGTCCGTGGTGGCGCGGCCGCGACAATAAATGGTGGCGAGTATGCCGCGGGTCATCGGCACCAGATGCGGTGTGAATACCAGCCCGGCCGCGCTGCTGCCACTCAGCCGCTCGATCGTCTTGGCGATCTCGGGCATGTGGGTGTGCTTGAGCAGCCCGTAGGGCACCAGGTTCTCATTGCTCTCGGCGTAGCCGAACTTGCTGTCACCACCCCGGCCGGCGCCGGAGATGCCGGTCTTGACGTCGATCACGATATTGCCCGGCTCCACCAGCTTGCTGGCCAGCAACGGTGCCAGCGCGTTCAACGTCGCAGCGGGAAAGCAGCCGGGGTTGGCGACGCGGGTCTGGCCCTCGATCTCCGCAGGCCAGACGTCGGCCAGGCCATAAGCCCAACCCTCGACGTAGCGGTGGTCGCCGCCGATATCGACGATTTTCACGTCCTTTGGGACGCGTGACAGCGCCTCGGCCGAGGCGCCCGTTGGCAGCGACGCGAACAGTACGTCGAGCTTCGGCAGAGCCGCAGGGTCCCATTTCTCGATCACCAGTTCGGCCAGCTTGGCCGGCACACCGGGGAAGCGGTCCGCCAAACGGCTGCCGGCGCTGCTCTCGCCTGCGGCGTAGACGAGCTCGAAGGAAGGATGACTCGCGACCAGGCGCAGCGCCTCGCCGCCGCCAAAACCGCTGATCCCGACAATGCCGACGCGAATGCTCATGGTGGTGTCCTTCTGGGGTTCGGGCAAAAGAAAACCCCCGGAGCCGAGGGCTGCGGGGGTTCAGGAATGCGGGCCGGGGTCGCTCCGGCGGGTGGGGGCCTAGAGTGAGGCCGTCACGCGGAAGGACGCTGATCGACGCGCAGCCAAGAAGCCGCCGCTTGGGTGAAGCGGCGTCGGCGTCGGTCGCAAAGGGTCCGGTTCCTGAGCATGCCCTGCGACACTCTCGCTCCCCATGTTCATCGTCAAGCGGAATGTCTGCTGATCACCCATTGCCGACTACAGCGCTACGATCCTCCACCTGGCGAATAGAAGCACAGCAACTCCCCTGCATCGTTCATGCACAGATGGAAGAAGCCGTCAGGCGAGAGGCGGGCCTTCTGATAGGGGATGTCGAGCACGGCCGGCTGGCGGCGCTCGCTGGCCCACATCGGATGCCGGCCCGGCATGATCGTCACGACGTAGCCGGCCGGGGTCTCCCGCACCTCGCTTGGATCGATCCGCGCGCAATCGGCCTCGGAGCAGCACTCGAACGGGTAGTCCCAGCCGCCCGGCGCACGATGCGCGCGCGTTTCGCTCGCGCCCGCAGCGAGCAGCATCGCGATCGTGATCGAGGCAAGAGCACGCATCGGCCGGTCCTCGCGCCGAACCATCGATCTGCGTACGCAGTCGAAAATACTGCGCCGGCCCGGTGAAAACCGGGCGCCTGCTAGCCTTGCGATGTCGGGAAGCGCTGCCCGGCCGACCGCGGGGCTGAAGGCCAAGTCGAACCTCGGCGGGACAATAGCGCCTCAAATCCATCTTGTCTGTCAAGTGGCTTCTTGCACAGCGCCGAGCCACCTGCAAAGCTTGCATGATCGCAAAAGGGCCTTGGGCCCCGGCAAACCCGCGACAGACGGGGCGACAGGGTGGAGACGACGATCGTGGCAAGCGCAGCCGCCGGCGTGGCGGATACCTTTCCCAAGCTCGTGCTGCGCAATGCGCGGGAGCGCGGCGCACGCACGGCCTTCCGTCACAAGGATCTCGGCATCTGGCAGTCCTGGACTTGGGCCGAGGTCGCCGAGCAGGTCCGCGCCTATGCGAGGGGGTTCGAGCAGCTCGGACTGAAGCGCGGCGAGAAGGTTGCAATCATCGGCTACAACCGCCCGCGCCTCTATTGGTCGATGGCCGCGGCGCAATGGCTCGGCGCGATTCCTGTCCCGGTCTATGCCGACAGCGTCGCCGACGAGATGGCCTATGTGCTCGACCATGCCGGGGCGGTCTTCGCCTGCGTGCAGGATCAGGAGCAGGTCGACAAGGTCCTTTCCGTCGTCGAGCGACTGCCGAACCTGCGCCACATGCTCTATGACGAGCCGCGCGGCCTGCGCGACTACGACCACGCCAAGCTGCACGATATCGGCGACGTGATCGAAGCCGGGCGCGCCGCGCTCAAGGACGCCGCCATCTCAGCCGCGCATGACCGCGAGATGGAACAGGGCGTCGGCTCCGACCTCGCCATCATCCTCTACACCTCCGGTACGACCGGGCGGCCCAAGGGGGTGATGCTGACGCATTTCAACGTCATCACCGCCGCCGAGATCGGCTGCAGCTTCGACGGGCTGAACGAGAACGACGAGATCATCGCCTATCTGCCGATCGCCTGGGTCGGCGACCACGTCTTCTCCTATGCGCAGGCGATCATTGCCGGTTTCTGCGTCAACTGCCCGGAAGGGCCCGAGACAGTCGTCGACGACCGCCGCGAGATCGGCACCACCTATGCCTTCGCGCCGCCGCGCGTCTTCGAGACCATGCTGACCCTGACCATGGTGCGCATGGAGGATGCCGGCCCGCTGATGCGGAAGCTCTTCCACTACTTCCTCGGGGTGGCCAAGCAGCATGGCGAGAAGATCCTGAACGGCGAGCCGGTGCCGCTGTCCGCCCGCCTGCTCTACAAGCTCGGCGACATCATCATCTACGCACCTTTGCGCAACCGCTTCGGCCTGACCAACATCAAGGTCGGCTATACCGCGGGCGAGGCGATCGGGCCCGAGCTCTTCCGCTTCTACCGCTCGATCGGCGTCAACCTGAAGCAGCTCTACGGACAGACCGAGGCCGGCGTCTACATCACCATGCAGCCGGACGGCGAGATCAAGGCCGACACTGTCGGCAAGCCGGCGCCGCAGGTCGAGATCAGGATCGCCGACAATGGCGAGGTGCTCTACCGCTCGCCCTCGATCTTCCGCGGCTACTACAAGGACGACGAGAAGACTGCCGAGACGATGACCGAGGACGGCTATGTCCGCTCGGGCGATGCCGGCTTCTTCGACGAGAGCGGCCACCTCAAGATCATCGATCGCGCCAAGGATGTCGGCAAGCTCAACTCCGGCGACCTCTTCCCGCCGAAATACATCGAGAACAAGCTGAAGTTCTATCCGAACATCAAGGAGGTCGTCGCCTTCGGCCAGGGCCGCGACTACGCCACCGTCGCGCTCAACATCGACCTCACCGCCGTCGGCAACTGGGCCGAGCGCAACAATGTCGTCTATGCCTCCTATCAGGAGCTCGCCGGCCATCCGCAGGTCTACGAGATGATGGCCAAGCATGTCGATGAGGTGAACCGCTCGCTCGCGGTCGAGCCGATGATGGGCGGCGCCCAGATCAAGCGCTTCCTGATCCTGCACAAGGAGCTCGATGCCGACGACGGCGAGCTCACCCGCACCCAGAAGGTCCGGCGCGGCTTCATCGCCGAGCGCTACGCGCCGCTGGTCGAGGCTTTGTACAACGGCTCGACCCAAGCGGACATCTCGACGGAAGTGACCTTCGAGGACGGCCGCAAGGGCGTGATTTCGGCCACCGTCAAGGTCGCCGATGCGAAGATCTATCCGGTCACGGCACCTGCGGCGAAGGAGGCGGCATGAACGCGCATTCCATGGCGGTCGCCGGCGCGCCGGTCACGCATAAGGGCGAGGTGCTGCTCTCGGTCGAGAACGTCTCGCTGCGCTTCGGCGGCGTGAAGGCGATCACCGACGTTTCCTTCGACATCCGCAAGGGCGAGATCCGCGCCATCATCGGCCCGAACGGCGCCGGCAAGACTTCGATGCTCAACTGCATCAACGGCTTCTACCACCCGCAGGAAGGCCGCATCACCTATAAGGGCGTGCGCCGCGCCAAGGTCAGGCCGCACCAGGCCGCCGCCGCCGGCATCGCCCGCACCTTCCAGAACGTCGCCCTGTTCAAGGGCATGTCGACGCTCGACAACATCATGACCGGGCGCACCCTCAAGATGCACAAGGGCTTCTTCTGGCAGGCGCTGCGGCACGGGCCGGCGATGAGCGAGGAGATCGAGCATCGCAAGGTCGTCGAGGACATCATCGACTTCCTGCAGATCCAGCACATCCGCAAATTGCCGGTCGGAAAATTGCCCTATGGCCTGCAGAAGCGGGTCGAGCTCGGCCGGGCGCTGGCGATGGAGCCCGAACTCCTGCTGCTCGACGAGCCGATGGCCGGCATGAACCTCGAGGAGAAGGAGGACATGTGCCGCTTCATCCTCGACGTGAACAACCAGTTCGGCACCACCATCGCCTTGATCGAGCACGACATGGGGGTCGTCATGGACCTCTCCGACCGTGTCGTCGTGCTCGAATATGGCCGCAAGATCGCCGACGGCACGCCGGCCGAGGTCAAGGCTGACCAGCGCGTGATCGACGCCTATCTCGGAGTGGCGCACTGATGGCCGCCGCAAGCAAGGACAAGAGCGCAAAGGACATGAGCGCATGAGCGACATCGCCGCGCAGCCCGCGCCCAATCTCCTCGCCAATGGCTGGATCAAGGCCGGCCTGATCGTGATCGGGCTGATCGCCGCCGCGCTGATCGGCGCCCGCATCGACCCGACCGGCACGATCCACGCCATCTTCGTCGACCCGTTCAACCAGATGGCGCAGGCGCCGGACCTACTCGCCCAGACAATCTGGGAAGGTCTTGTCTCCGGCGTGCTCTATGCGCTGATCGCGCTCGGCTTCGTGCTGATCTTCAAGGCCTCGGGTGTCTTCAACTTCGCCCAGGGCATCATGGTGGTGTTCGCGGCGCTGACCCTGGTTGGCCTCTACGAGAAGGGGGTGCCGGCCTTCCTTGCGGTCATCCTGACGCTCGGCGTGATGTTCGCCCTCGCCGTGACGATCGAGCGCGTGGTGCTGCGCCCGCTGGTCAACCAGCCCGACATCATCCTGTTCATGGCGACCTTCGGGATCACCTATTTCCTGATCGGCTTCGGCGAATCCGTCTTCGGCGGCAGCCCCAAGCAGATGATCGCCGATCAGCTTTATCTACCGAAGGGCGCGATCGACCTGAAGATCCTTGGCGGCATCGTCTCGCTGCAGAAGATCGACATCGCCGCCGCCATCATCGCCTCGCTGATGATCGCCGTGCTGGCGCTGTTCTTCCAGTACACCCGGATCGGCCGCGCCCTGCGGGCAGTCGCCGACAGCCACAAGGCAGCGCTCTCGGTCGGCATCTCGCTCAACCAGATCTGGGTGATCGTCTGGTTCACAGCCGGCATCGTCGCGCTGATCACCGGCATCATGTGGGGTGCGCGCTCCGACGTCTCCTTCGCGCTCGAGATCGTGGCGCTGAAGGCGCTGCCGGTGCTGATCCTCGGCGGCTTCACCTCGATCCCCGGCGCCATCGTCGGCGGGCTGATCATCGGCATCGGCGAGAAGCTCGGCGAGTTCTACTGGGGCCCGCTGATCGGCGGCGGTATCGAGAGCTGGCTCGCCTACTTCATCGCCCTGGGTTTCCTGCTGTTCCGGCCGCAGGGCCTGTTCGGCGACAAGATCATCGAACGCATCTGAGAGGCTGACCCGTGTTCTACCGCGAAGCCGGCCAATACAAGACCAACTACGCCGCCGACATGGCCGTGTTCCCGCTCCGGCAGGACCGGATCGGCATCGCCGTCATCCTCGCGATCGCCTTCATCGGCATCCCGCTGATCGGCAACGACTTCTTCATCGCCTCGGTGATGATCCCGTTCCTGGTCTTCTCGCTGGCGGCGATCGGGCTCAACATCCTCACCGGCTATACCGGGCTGATCTCGCTCGGCACCGCCGCCTTCATGGGTGTCGGCGCCTATTCCTGCTACAAGCTGACCACCTTCTTCCCGGGCGTGAACATCATCGTCCTTATCCTGCTGTCCGGACTGTTCTCGGCCGCGATCGGCGTGCTGTTCGGCCTGCCCTCGCTGCGGATCAAGGGCTTCTACCTCGCCGTCGCCACGCTCGCCGCGCAGTTCTTCCTGCAATGGGCCTTCGTACGCGTGCCCTGGCTGTTCAACTACAATGCTTCCGGCGCGATCGAGGTGCCGCAGCGCACATTGTTCGGCCTGCCCATCACCGGCGCCGCGGCGACGGCCGAGACGCGCTATTTCGTCTGCCTCGGCCTCGTCGTGGTGCTGACCTGGTTTGCCTCGAACATCGTTCACGGCAAGCTCGGCCGCTCCTGGATGGCGGTCCGCGACATGGACATCGCCGCCGAGCTGATGGGCATCAAGCTGCTCAATGCCAAGCTCACCGCCTTCGCCGTCTCCTCCTATTTCGCGGGTGTGGCCGGGGCGATGATGATCTTCCTCTGGTATGGCGGCGGCGAAGCCAACGACGTCTTCACCATCCGCCTCTCCTTCACCATCCTGTTCATGGTGATCATCGGCGGCCTCGGCTCGCTGATCGGCTCCTTCTTCGGCGCCGCCTTCCTCTCGGCCCTGCCGACGGCGCTGAAGTTCGGCCTGCCGGCGCTGGGTGTGCCGATCGGCGGCGCCACGGCCGAGCACGTCACCTTCATGCTGGTCGGCGCGCTGATCATCATCTTCCTGATCGTCGAGCCGCACGGGCTGGCGCGCCTCTGGCAGATCGGGAAGCAGAAATTGCGGACGTGGCCCTTCCCCTATTGAGGCGGGGGAGCAGGACCCAAGGACAACGACCTGCCGCGGTCTTCAAGCGGCGGGCAAACGAAGACGGGACGGCTCGGCCGGACCCGGCAACCACGGAGGAAGGCCTATGAAAACGAGCAGCATCATCAGGAGCGTCGCCGTCGGCGCGCTTCTTGCCGCCGGTGCGATCGCCGCCCCGGCCAATGCGCAGGAGACGATCTACTTCTCCAACAACGCCTATCGCACCGGCCCGTTCTCGGGCTCGGGCATCCCGATCGGCGACGGCATGCGCGACTACATCAACATGATCAACGAGCGCGACGGCGGCGTGAACGGCGTCAAGATCATCTATGAGGAATGCGAGACCGGCTACGACACCAAGAAGTCGATCGAGTGCTACGAGCAGGTCAAGTCGAAGACCATCGTCTACAGCCCGTGGTCGACCGGCGCGACGCTGGCCGCGATCCCGCGCGCCCATGTCGACAAGCTGCCGATCCTGTCGATGGCCTATGGCCTCTCGGCCTCGGCCGACGGCACCAACTTCCCCTGGGTCTTCATCCCGCCGCTGACCTATTGGGACGGCGCCTCGGTGATGGTGAAGCACATGGCCAACGAGCTCGGCGGCATGGACAAGCTCAAGGGCAAGAAGCTCGGCCTGATCCATCTCGACGCACCCTTCGGCAAGGAGCCGATCCCGGTGCTCGAGAACCTCGCCAAGAAATACGGCTTCGAGCTCAAGCTCTATCCGGTGGCGGCGGCCGACATGCAGAACCAGGGCTCGCTCTGGCTCTCGATCCGGCGCGACCGGCCGGACTTCCTCTACAACCAGGGCTGGGGCGCGATGAACCCGACCGCGGTCAAGGAAGCGATCAAGAACAATTTCCCGATCAACAAGCTGGTCGGCGTCTGGTGGGCCGGCGGTGACGACGACGCCCGTGCGGGCGGCGCCGAGGCCAAGGGCTATCGCTCGCTGAACTTCAACGCGGCCGGCCAGAACTTTCCGGTGATCCAGGACATCCTCAAGCATGTCGTGGAGAAAGGTAAGAGCACGACGCCGAAGGAGAAGGTCGGCGAGAACCTCTACAATCGCGGCGTCTACAACTCGATGCTCGTCGTCGAGGCGATCCGCACCGCGCAGAAGCTGACCGGCAAGAAGGTGATCACGCCCGAGGACATGCGCCGCGGCCTGGAAAACCTGAACGTCGACGAGGCCCGCCTCAAGGAAATCGGCATGGCCGGCTTCGCCTCGCCGGTGAAGGTCAGCTGCACCGACCATTCCGGCCACCACAAGGCCTATGTCGCCGAATGGGACGGCACCAAGTGGACCCAGAAGGGCGACTGGATCGAGCCGATGAAGGACGAGGTCCGGCCGCTGATTGAGGCCAACGCCAAGGACTATGTCGAGAAGGCCGGCAATTGGCCCAAGCGCACCGAGCCCTGCGAGAAGTCGTCCTGATCTGAAACTCCGGGCGGCGGCCTGCACCGCCGCCCGGTCACTCCCGTCCGACAGCGGAGCGCAAGATGTCGACCGCCACCCTCGAGAAGCCCGCAGCCGCTGCGGCGACGGACACGATCCTGTCGCTGAACAATATCGAGGTGATCTACGATCACGTCATCCTGGTGCTGAAGGGCGTCTCGCTAACCGTGCCGCGCAAGGGCATCGTCGCGATCCTCGGCGCCAACGGCGCAGGCAAGACCACGACGCTGAAGGCGATCTCCAACCTGCTCAAGGCCGAGCGCGGCGAGGTCACCAAGGGCTCGATCGTCTTCGACGGCGAGCGGGTCGACAAGATGTCGCCGAACGAATTGGTTCGCCGCGGCTGCATCCAGGTGATGGAAGGCCGGCACTGCTTCGGCCATCTCTCGATCGAGGAGAACCTCCTGACCGGCGCCTTCACCCGCCGCGATGGCAATGCCGCGATCAGGCGCGATCTCGAGCGGATTTACGAGCTGTTCCCGCGGCTGAAGCAGCGCCGCAATTCGCAGGCTGGCTACACCTCCGGCGGCGAGCAGCAGATGTGCGCCATCGGCCGCGCCATGATGAGCAAGCCCAAGATGATCCTGCTCGACGAGCCGTCCATGGGACTGGCACCGCAGATCGTCGAGGAGATCTTCGAGATTGTCCGCCAGCTCAACGACAGCGAGGGTGTCTCCTTCCTCGTCGCCGAGCAGAACACCAACATGGCGCTGCGCTACGCCACCTATGGCTACATCATGGAGACCGGCCGCGTCGTCATGGACGGCGAGGCCAAGATGCTGCGCGAGAACGAGGACGTGAAGGAGTTCTATCTCGGCGTCGCCGAGGGCAACAAGAAGTCCTTCCGCGAGGTCAAGAGCTACAAGCGCCGCAAGCGCTGGCTGTCATAGTCCGGCCCGTTTCGGCGGGGCAATTTGGCCCATGCTCTACCTCATCATCGCCCTCGTGATCCTCGCGCTGATCCTCGGTCCGCAATTCTGGGTCCGCCACGTCATGGACAGGCACGCCGCCGACAGGCCCGATCTGCCCGGCACCGGGGGCGAGCTCGCGCGGCATCTGCTCGACCGCTACGGGCTGGACAGGGTCGCCGTCGAGACGACCACGCCCGGCGGCGACCATTACGATCCCGATGCCCGCACTGTACGGCTCTCGCCGAAGAACCATGACGGCCGCTCGATCACGGCGGTCGCCGTCGCCGCCCACGAGGTCGCGCACGCCATCCAGCATGCGCAGGGCAGCCAGCTCTTTGCTCTGCGCACCCGTCTCGCCCGCTTGCTGGGCACGGTCGACAAGATCGCCATGGTGGTGCTGGTCGCGGTGCCGATTGTGCTGATCTTCACGCGGGTGCCGGCGATCGGCCTGTTCCAGTTCGGCGCCGTCGTCGCTTTGCTCGGCCTCGGCGTCGTCGTGCACCTACTGACGCTACCGGTCGAGTTCGACGCCAGCTTCGGCAAGGCGCTGCCGATCCTCGACCACGACCAATACCTGCATCGCGACGACATGCCGGCGGCGCGCGGCGTGCTGCGAGCGGCGGCGATGACCTATGTCGCGGCCTCACTGATGGGGCTGCTCGATTTCCTGCGCATCCTGCGCGTCTTCCGTTAGGCGACCTCAAGGGCAAGAGCGATGAGCGAGCACTTCGACGATCTCGAGACCCGGCCGCCCGAGCAGCGTGCGGCCGACCTCTTCGCCAGGCTGCCCAAGGTGCTCGCCGCTGCGCTGGCGACGCCGGGCTATGCGGCGCATCTCCGGGGCGTCGACCCCGCTGCAATCACCGACCGCGCCGCGCTCGCCAAGCTCCCGGTGTTGCGCAAGGCCGACCTGCCGCCGCTGCACAAGGACAGCCCGCCCTTCGGCGGCCTCACCACTGCGCCGCTCGGCTCCTTCGGCCGGCTCTTCACCTCGCCCGGCCCGATCTTCGAGCCGGAGGGCACCGGCAGTGACCCCTGGGGTACCGCCCGCGGCCTCTATGCTGCCGGCTTCCGCAAGGGGGACGTCGTGCTCAACACCTTCGGCTACCACCTGACGCCGGGCGGCTTCATCATGGATTCGGCCGCACGCGCCATCGGCTGCGCCGTCATTCCGGCCGGCCCGGGCAATACCGAACAGCAGATGGAGGTGATCGGCGCCTACCGGCCGAGTGCCTATACCGGCACGCCGGACTTCCTCAAATTGCTGATCGAGGCAGCCGACAGCCGCGGCGTCGACACCTCCTGCCTCAAGCGCGCCATCGTCTCGGGCGCTGCCTTCCCGCCTTCGCTGCAGGCCTGGGTGCGCGAACGCGGCATCGACGCCTATCAGCTCTACGCCACCGCCGATATCGGCCTGATCGCCTATGAGACCGGCGCCCGCGACGGCATGGTGCTGAACGAGAATCTGATCGTCGAGATCGTCCGGCCCGGCACCGGTGATCCCGTCAGTGAGGGCGAGGTCGGCGAGATCGTCGTCACCAATCTCGACCCGCATCACCCGCAGATCCGTCTCGCTGTCGGCGATCTCACGGCGATCCTGCCCGGTGTCAGCGCCAGCGGGCGTACCAATCAGCGGATCAAGGGCTGGCTCGGCCGCGCCGACCAGACGGCCAAGGTCAAGGGCATGTTCGTGCGGCCCGAGCAGGTCGCCGAGATCGCCCGCCGCCATGCCGAGATCGCCAAGCTCCGCCTCGTCATCGGCCGCGCCAACGAGCTCGACACGATGACGCTGAAGGCCGAGATCTATGCCGAACCGAAGGGCTTCATCGACGCGGTCTCCTCGACCCTGCAGCAGGTAACCAAGCTGAAGGGTTCGGTCGAGGTGCTACCGCTCGGCGCCCTGCCCAACGACGGCAAGGTCATCGCCGACGAACGGCCGGTAGGGTAGTCGCCCGCCCTCGTCGGAAAGAACGCGGGGAACCCTCTCCTGGAAGGAGAGGGCAGGGTGAGGTGTAGGCGGCCGGACCAGCTCCGCGAGCGCCGATCGCGCGGTTGGGTTCAGGTAAGCGATTCAGCTCCGAACACCTCACCCCTACCCCTCTCCTTCCAGGAGAGGGGATCCCGCGCCTCACCAGTCGATGGTTGGCTGTCCTTTGGCCTTCAACCACGTATTCGCCTGGCTGAACGGCCTTGAGCCGAAGAAGCCGCGCCGCGCCGAGAGTGGCGAGGGATGGGCGCTGGCGATGACGAGATGCCTGCTCTCGTCGATCAGGGACCGCTTGGCCTGCGCCGGAGCGCCCCAGAGCATGAAGACGACATGCTGCCGCCGCTGCGAGACGGCAGCAAGGATCTCGTCCGTCACCGCGCGCCAGCCGAGCTTGAGATGTGAGCCGGCCTGCGTCGCGCCCTCGCGCACCGTCAGCGCGGTGTTCAGCAGCAGCACGCCCTGCGTTGCCCAAAGCGAAAGATCGCCACTGACAGGCGCAGCGAGGCGGAGGTCCTCGGCCCGCTCCTTATAGATGTTGATCAGTGACCGCGGCAGCGGCGGTGGTCCGACATAGGAGAAGGCGAGTCCATTGGCATGGCCGGGCGTCGGATAAGGATCCTGGCCGAGGATGACGACCCTGACATCGTCGAGCGGTGTCAGCGTGAGCGCCGCCAGGAAGCGCTCCGGCGCCGGCGCCACGACATGGCCAGCGTTGCGCTCGGCGTCGACGGCGGCGCAGGCGCGCGCCACCGTGCCGTCGCGGAAGACGGAGAGATCGCGCCAGAAAGCGGAAGCCGGCGCGGCCAGGAAGGCGTCGAGCGCCGCGCGATAGCCACTCACTTCAGGACGGCCCGGCCCTCGACCTTGGCCTCGACCGTGCCGAGCCGGCGGACATAGACCATCACCTCATTGGCCATCAGCTTGCCGTCGGTCAGGCCGATCAGCGTCTTGCCGCGGCCGAGCGCGGTGTAGCCGTCGCCACCCGTCAGCATGAAGTTGTTGGTGGCGACCGTGTATTTGCCGGCCGGATCGATCTCCTTGCCGTCGACCTTGACCGAGGTGACGCGCGAGCCCTGCGGCTGCTTGAGGTCGGCCTCGAAGGTGAGGCCGGACACCACCGGGAAGCGGCCCGAGCCCTGCGGCGCATCGCGCAGGCCGTTTTCGATCGCGTCCTTCACGTCCTTGCCGGTGATCTCGACCATGGAGGTCGCATTGCCGAAGGGCAATTCGCTCAGCACGTCGCGCCGCGTCAACTTGTGGCCGGCCGGGTATTGCTTGTTGGCGCGGATGCCGCCGGCATTGGTGATGGCGAGCTGAGCGCCGGTCGCCGCCCTGATCGCATCGGCGATCAGGTTGCCGATGGCCGTCTCCTGCGTGCGGATCACGCCGGTACGGGAATCGAGCGGGGCGCCCAGCGTCGCGATCTCGATGTCGAGCTCCTTCGACAGCTCGCTCTCATAGCCCTTGACGATAGCAGCGACCTCGGGGTCGGGCGTCGCGGCGCGGCTGTCGTTGACGCGGAAGGTCGGCGTCCACTCGACCTTGCGATTCGCGCCCTCGCCCGACGCCTTGGCGGCGATATCGATCGCGGTGACGTAATTGCCCTCCTCGTTCGACTCGACCATCACGACCTTGCCGTCATAGGCGATGGCGAGGTCATGGTCGTGGCCGGTGAGCAGGATGTCGACCACGCGCGAGCGCACGATTTCGTAGTCCATCGCCCGGTCGGCATGCACCACCGCGACGAGGATGTCGGCGCCCTCGCCCTTGAGCTTGCGCGCCTCGCGCCGCAGCGCCTCCATGGTCGAGGAGAATTTGAGGTCGCCGGGATTGGAGAGCTGCGGCGTCGGGTCGAAGGTCGTGCCGATCACGCCGACCTTGATGCCGCCGAGCTCGAAGATCTGCGAATCCTTGTGGCCCGGCAGCGGGTTGCCAGCGGCGTCACGCAGATTGGCCGCGAAGGTCGGGTAGCTCTGGGCGGCGGTGAGCTTGAGATAGTTCTCCTTGCCGAAGTCGAACTCGTGATTGCCTGGCACGAAGACGTCGATGCCCATCTTGTTCTGCATCGCGACGATATGGGCGCCCTGGTCGAAGCCCGACATCAGCGAGGGCGAGTAGCAATCGCCGGCATGGCAGAACAGGACAGGGACGCCGCGCGCCCGCTCGGCCTTGGCGATGCCGGCCGCCCGGGCGAAGCCGCCTTTGCCCTTGTCGTCGCTCATCTTGTAGATGTCGTTGACCAGCAGCAGCGTGAAGCTCGCCGGCGGCGTCTGCGCCTTCGCAATCGGCGCGGTGGCGGCAAGGGCTGCGGGAGCGCCGAGAACGCGGAACGCGTGGCGGCGGGTCATCTTGGTCATCGGCGCGAACCCCTGCGGTTTTGATTTGGTCCAAGAGTTTTGATTTCGACAGAGACTAGCAAGAGCCTAGCCGGCTTGCGAGACCCCTGCTTACGCAGTGTCGCACCCCGCATGGCCCGACTGGACGAAAACCGTAACTCGTCTAAATCACAGCCGAACGAAAGCGGATGTGATGAACCTCAAGCCGAGTTTGCCGCCCGACCACGCCACCATCAAAAGCGGCCGCATCGGCGTGCTCTTGATGAATCTCGGCACGCCCGAGGGCACGAGCTACCGGCCGATGCGGGCCTATCTCAAGGAATTCCTCTCCGACCGCCGCGTCATCGAGGAACCGCGCTGGAAATGGTGGCCGATCCTCAACCTGATCATCCTGTCGACGCGCCCGAGCCGCAAAGGCAAGGACTACGCCTCGATCTGGAACAATGAGCGCAATGAGGGGCCGCTCAAGACGATCACCCGCTCGCAGACCGAGAAGCTCGCCGAGCGGCTGAAAGGCGAGGCTGGCGACCGGATCACCGTCGACTGGGCGATGCGCTATGGCCTGCCGGATGTGAAGAGCCGCCTGAAAGCCCTGCTCGACCAGGGCTGCGACCGCATCCTGCTGGTGCCGCTCTATCCGCAATATGCCGCGCCGACCTCGGCGACCGCCTGCGACCAGGCGTTCCGCGCCCTGATGGAGATGCGCTGGCAGCCGACCGTGCGGGTCGCCCACCCCTATTATGCCGACCCGACCTATATCGACGCGCTCGCGGCCTCGATCCGGGCTTCGCTCGGCAAGCTCAGTTTCGAGCCGGAGGTGATCCTCTGCTCGCTGCACGGTATGCCGAAGGAGTACCTGCTCAAGGGCGACCCTTATTATTGTCAGTGCGCCGTCACCGCCCGGCTGTTGGGCGAGAAGCTCGGCCTCTCCGAAGAGCGCTTCCGTCTGACCTTCCAATCGCGCTTCGGCCCCGACGAGTGGCTGCAGCCCTACACCGACGAGACCGTGAAGGCGCTGGCGCTGGCCGGTACCAAGTCGCTGGCCATCGTCGCACCTGGCTTCTCGGCCGACTGCCTGGAGACGCTCGAGGAGCTCGACGTCGAGAACCGTGAGATCTTCATGCACAATGGCGGTGAGAAGTTCGCCTATCTGCCCTGCCTGAACGATTCCGAGGAGGGAATGCAGGTGATCGAGGCGGTGGTGCGCCGGGAGCTGATGGGCTGGGTGTGACTCTGACGTCATGCTCGGGCTTGACCCGAGCATCTCAGGACAAGAAGGCGCCCTGACGTTTCCGAGATTCTCGGGTCTGCGCTTCGCTCCGCCCGAGAATGACGGCTGCGGCTACCCCACCACGAACCGCGTCACGCCCTCCAGCACCGGTTTCGCCTGCAAGATCCGCCGGTGGCCGAGCCCGCTCGTCTCCTGCAGCGTCACGAACGGCCCCGCCGCTGCCAGCGCTTCGGCGTGGTGGAAATCGAGCTCCCGGTCCTGCCGGTCGTGGATCACCAAGGTCGGCAGGCCGATCGCCTCCAGTTGCCCGCGCCCCTCGAAGGCCTCGACCGGGTTGCCGGCGACGCTGTGAATGCGGCGCTCCAGCGCCGCCTGACCGCGGCGGCCGAGGCCGATCGTCGCGCCGAAATTGCGGGTGATCGTCGTGACCGAGGAGGGCGCTGCGACCAGAGCGAGCCGGCCTGCCCTGACCCGCGGCTGCCCTGGAACGCTGCGGGCGAGGCCCGCCAGCGCGATCGCACCGCCGAAGGAATGCGCCACGATCGCATGCACCGGCGCAAAGACGCGCGCCACGGCGGCGAGCGCAGCGACGCCGAGCGGGATGTTGAGCTCGGCACCCGTCGAGGTCCCATGCGCCGGCATGTCGAAGGCGACGACGCGGAAGCCCTGCGCCAGCAATGGCTGGACGAAAGCGGTCATGAACGCCGCCTCGCTGTTCCAGCCATGCAAGAGGATCACCGTCGGCGCCGGACCATCGCCATCTTGCAAGCGAGGCTCCGGTTCGAACAGATAGGTGCTGACCGTCCCGCACGGGTAGGATACCGCCTGTCGGATCGCCGGCGCGAGCCGGGCGCGGGCGGCGATGATCGCCTTGCCGGTCCGGCTCTGTGGGCCGGGCGGGCGCGGCGGGGTACAGAAGAGCTTGAAGGCGGCGCGCCCGGCGGTGCGCGGGGCGATGAAGCTGCCGATGCGGATGAGAGGGCGAATGACGCGAAGGGCTGCGCTGGGCATGATCGAAAACCCTGTTCGTTCAGTCTTGAACTATTATGTTCAGCCATGAACAAAATGCAAGAGCCGATTTCCGCACCGGCAGCTGAGCAGGGCAGCACCGCGAAGTCGGGACTGCCCTGGGAGCTGCCGCGCTTCAAGAACTGGCTTGCGGTCGCGCGCATGCACCAGCTCTGGAAGAAGGTCTTCTCCGAGGCCCTTGCCCCGCTCGGGATTCAGCTCGCGCATTACGACGTTCTTGCGAACGTCTTCCGCACACCCGGGCTGACCCAGCAGGCGCTGGCCGAGAAACTGCTTGTCGGCCGCAGCGCCATGAGCATGCTGCTGCCCGAACTCGAGCGCCGTGGCCTGATCGAGCGCCGGAACGACGACACCGACCGCCGCGTGCGCCGGCTCTGGCTGACGCAGGAGGGCGAGGCGCTGACCCGCAAGGCGCTGGCGATCCACACCAACAAGATCGAGGCGATGATGGGCGTCCTCAGCGATGAGGAATGCAACAGCGTCGGCGAGATGATGTGGCGCGTGGTCAAATATCTGGAGCGCTGACCCCGACGAGGCTCCAGGCGAGCTTGCATCAGAATTTCGCAAAGATCGGCTTGATGAACGGCGACTGCGCCGAGGCTGGAGAAGGGACGAGATGGGCTCGCAAGGATTGGATATCGCCACGGTCGCGCTGATCATGCTGGTCATCGCGGTCGTCATCGCGATCGCGCTCGGCGTGCGCACCGTGCCGCAGGGCTACAACTTCACCGTCGAGCGCTTCGGGCGCTATTCGCGCACGCTCGGCGCCGGCCTCGGCCTGATCATCCCGCTGTTCGACCGGATCGGCCATAAGGTCAATGTGATGGAACAGGTGCTCGACATTCCCTCGCAGGAGGCGATCACCAAGGACAATGCCGGGGTACGCATCGACGCCGCCGCCTTCTATCAGGTGCTCGACGCCGCCAAGGCCTGCTACGAGGTCTCGCATCTCGATCAGGCGCTGATGGTCCTGACCATGACCAATATCCGCACCGTGGTCGGCTCGATGGACCTCGACCAGCTGCTCTCGCATCGCGATGAGATCAATGAGCGGCTGCTGCGGGTGATGGACGCCGCCGCCTCGCCTTGGGGCGTCAAGGTCACCCGCATCGAGATCAGGGACATCCTGCCGCCGGCCGACATCGCCGGCGCGATGAACCGCCAGATGAAGGCCGAGCGCGAAAAGCGCGCCGCCGTGCTCGAGGCCGAAGGCCAGCGTCAGGCCGAGATCCTGAAGGCGGAAGGCCAGAAGCAGTCGCAGATCCTCGCCGCCGAGGGCCGCAAGGAAGCCGCGCTGCGTGACGCCGAGGCGCGCGAGCGTCTGGCCCAGGCCGAAGCGAATGCGACCGCCATGGTCAGCGAGGCGATCAGCCGCGGCGACATCCAGGCCGCCAACTTCCTGATCGCCGAACGTTACACCGATGCGCTGAAGGCGATGGCGAGCGCCCCCAACAGCAAGGTGGTGATCGTGCCGGTCGAAGCCGCGGCGCTCGCCGGCACCGTCGGCGGCATCGCCCAGCTCACCAAGGCTGTCTTCGGTGACGACGCCGCGCCGGCGAGCCGGCGCGTCGGCTCCGTCCCCGCTGCGGGCCGCACGGAGGGCTGAACATGCTCGACTGGTTCTCCAGCGGCTGGGTCTGGATCGTGCTCGGGCTCGTCCTGGTCGGCGGCGAAATGCTGGCGCCGGGCGTCTTCCTGCTCTGGTTCGGCCTCGCTGCCCTGCTGACCGGCGGGGTCGTCGGCCTCACCGGCCTCGCCTGGCAGGGTGCCCTGCTCGTCTTTACAGTGCTCGCCATCGTCTGCGTGCTCGCCGGCCGCGCCATCACGCGACGGCGCAGCGACGAGCCCGACATCGCCGCGGGCCTGAACGATCGCGGCCGCCAGCTCATCGGCAAGGTCTTCAAGCTGGAGGCGACCATGGCTGGGGGCGAAGGCCGCATCCGCGTCGGCGATTCCTCATGGCGCGTCACCGGTCCCGAACTGCTCGCAGGCACCGAAATCCGCGTCGTGCGGGTCGAGGGCGCGACGCTCGTGGTCGAGAAGGCCTGATTCCGTCTCCCACGCATTTCCCGCGAACACCACGGGAGCGCTTAACGGGCCGTTCACGCCGGTCATTGTCACTCGTGGACCGCAGCAGCCGGTTCCGTCATTGACAGGGCCGGCGCCGCCAGACCTCGGCTCGCGGCGCCGGAGGTATCCGTCATGAGCACCCCGCACGGTCCGATCGACCTCGCCCTCGCCGCCTTGCTGTCGCTGCTACTCGCCACGCTTGTGTTCGGCGGCGCCATCGCTTGAGAATAGCGGCCAGTTAAGCCCGGATTCATTCTGAATCGCAGGTTCACCATGCTGCTGAACCCGCGATTCACCGGCTGTTCGACCAAATCGGCCTCCGAAGCGTTCAGATGCGCAAGGAGAAGGTCATGGCAGGCCGGCACGGACCGATCGATTTCATCATCGCGGCAGCAATTTCGCTGCTGATGCTGCTGGCAATGCGCCCGGCCCAGGCGCGCGAGGTCGTCGACTTCCCCGACTACCGCTACCAGCCCGGCACCATCCTGATCCGTACCACCGAGCGCAAGCTCTACTACATCGCGGCACCGGGCCAGGCGCTGCGCTACACCATCGCCGTCGGCAAGGCCGGCAAGCAGTGGCGCGGCGTCAAATATGTCGAGGAGCTCGTGGTCGAGCCGGCCTGGAGCCCGCCGGCCGAGGTCAAGCGCGACAACCCGCGGCTGCCGGACGTGATACCCGGCGGCGCTCCCAACAACCCGATGGGTGCGCGCGTCATCGGCCTTGGCCCCGGCGGCCAATACGCCATTCACGGCACCAATAATCCGCGCTCGGTCGGCACCGCCGCCTCCTATGGCTGCTTCCGCATGCACAACAGCGACGTGATCGATCTCTACGCCCGCGTCCGCATGGGCACGCCGGTCGTCGTGATGCCCTGACGGCTGGCGCGACGGCGACCTCCTCCGCGCACCGCCTAGATCGCAACCGGCGACAATAGCGGCCGGCCGGCGAAAAACGCCTCGAGATTGGCGAGCAGCAGCTCCTGCTGGGCGATCTGCGCCGACTCGGCGTTCGCTGCGATATGGGGCGTCAGCACCACGTTCTCCAGCGCCTTGAGCCGATCGGGAACGACCGGCTCGTGCTCGTAGACGTCGAGCGCCGCGCCCGCGATCGTGCCGTTCTCCAGTGCCTCGATCAGCGCTGCCTCATCGACCGCAATCCCACGCGATATGTTGACGAGATGGCCCTGCGGGCCGAGCGCGCGCAGGATCCCGGCATCGATCGCATGCCGCGTCTCGCTGCTCGCGCGGACAGAGACCACCAGGATGTCCGCCCAATTGGCGAGGCCAAGCAGGCTGTCGTGATACTGATAGGGCAGCTCCGGCCGTGGCGAGCGGTTGTGATAGCCGATTGTCATGTCGAAGGCGGATGCGCGCGTCGCGATCCGCTGGCCGATCGCACCGAGCCCGAAAATCCCGAGCTTGCGCCCGGCCAGGCCCGGCACATGCGCCATGCGCTCGATCGCATTGCCTTGCCAGCGGCCGGCCCGCAGGAAACGTTCGGCGGCGCCGATCTGCCGGGCGCTCGCCAGCATCAATCCCATCGCAAATTCGGCAACGCTCGTCGCATTGGCGTCGGCGGCATTGCTGACCAGGATGCCACGCGCCCGGGCAGCGGCCCGCTCGATCCCTTCATTGCCGGTGCCGTAGCAGGCGATGAGACCAAGATTGGGCAGGGCCTCGATCAGGGCAGCGTCCGTTTTCCAGGTGCCTATCGTCAGGAGCACGCGCGCTGCTGCCGCTCCCACCGGCAGCGCATCCGGCCCGGAATGAGACATCGGCCCCAACACCTCGTACCGCTCCTCCAGACGCGCAAGCAGGCGCGCCGGCATACGTGGCGCCATCAGGATCGTCGGCTTCATGGCTGAAAGATCTCCGGGACGAATGCTGCATCGCAGCACTTGCGCGCGCAGGCTTCAACAACCCCAGGCGCCGGCCTGCCATATCGCAGATGCAACCCGGAAAACGCCGAGCAATCGCCGGGATTTTTTCGCATCCGCGCCTCTCGCCTGCGACAAAAAAGCCGGATATCGTTTTCCGTGGCGGTTAACGCTGACGTCAGCGCGCCGTCGAACCGATATGTCTTCAGAGGGGTACCCGATGGATCATCTCGCCGACGTCAAGAAGTTCGCCAAGAAGCCCGTGAACGAGGCCGCCTTCGCTGGCATGAGCAAGGCCTATGCGTTGGTCATGAGCAAACCCGACACCCGCTATGTCGCCTGCTCGGACCCCGCCGAACTCGAACGCGTCCGCGAGAACTTCCTGAAGAAGAAGCTCGGCTTGAAGAGCGCCGACCTCGACGCCACCGTCAAGGCGACCTGCGACCACATGAAGGCCGACAAGACCAAGTCGCGCCTGACCTTCTACTATCTGCTGGCCGAACATTACGGCAAGCTCGACGCCTTCGTGAAGAAATAAGCCTGAAAGCCTGGCTTGACCTGATGGCGCCCCTCCGGGCGCCATTCGCATTTTCAGAGTCTATCGCGAAAACTGCACAGAGCGCCGCAAGACCGAACACGAACGATCCGCTTGGGGGTTTCGATGTTCACGCTGTCCCGCTCCGTCCTCTCCGGCCACGCCCAGACGCTCTTTACCGTCGCCGAGGCCACCTTCGCCTCGATGATCGTCTTCGGTGCGGGCCTCGCCTTCGGCGCCACGATCGGCTTCTTTTGAGGCGGCCATGCCGACCGTGGCCACCTCAACCACCCGTCCGCATTTCAAGATCGGGCGTGATCGCGAGGGCCACTGGATCGCAGTCGAAACGCATGGCCGCGGCGGCGGTTATTTCCGCAGCCGGGACGATGCCCTGCATTATGCCCGCGCCGAGGCTGGCGCTGGCGCCGTGACGGTCAGCAATCGCCCGCTCGCTTTGCGCCTCTCCTGACAGCGCTCAACGATAGAGATCGACCCGCGTCAGCGGCAGGCCGGATAACCCTTTGCGCCGCTTCGAGACCAGCGTCTGGTTGATCAGCGCCCCGCCGCGTTCGAAGGCGAGCGAGCAGCCGGCGAGATAGATCAGCCACATCCGCGTCCGCTCCGGCCCGACTTCCGCTTCCGCCGCAGCCTTGTTCGCGTTCAGTCGCTCGAACCACAGCCGCGTCGTGCGCTGATAGTGCTCGCGCCAGCCTTCGACATCGTGGACCTCGAAGCCGTAGCGTTCGAGATTGGCGATCGACATGCCGAGATGATCGAGCTCTCCACCCGGGAAGATATAGCGCACCAGAGCCCGGTACTCGGCCGGCATCTTGTTGAAGGCCTTCTCGGTCTTCTTGGCACGCCGCGAGATCGAATGGTGCAGATACAAGCCCCGCGGCTTGAGCAGCCGGTTCACTGCCTGAAAATAGGTCGGATGGTTGCGGATGCCGACGTGCTCGAACATGCCGATCGAGGAAATCTTGTCGAACTCCCCCTCCATCTGGGTGAAATCCTTGAGATGGAGCGTGACCTTGCCCTGAAGCCCGAGCGCCTCGACCTTCTCCCGCGCCAGCTTGAGCTGCTCCTCCGCCAGCGTCACGCCATGCGCCTCGACGCCGTAATGCTGGGCGGCGTAGCAGACCAGCGCGCCCCAGCCACAGCCGATGTCGAGCAGCTTGTCGCCCGGCTTCAGGCGCAGCTTGCGACAGATCATCTCGAGCTTGTCGGTCTGCGCCCGCTCAAGGTCCTGATGGTCCTCAGTGAAGTAGGCGCAGGTGTAGACCATGCGCTCGTCGAGGAAGAGCCGGTAGAACGCGTTCGAGACATCGTAGTGATGGGCGATATTGGCCTTGTTCGTCGCAGGCTTGCCGTCGCGGGCGATCTCGTCGCCCTTGATGTGCTGCACCGCCTGCGGCGCCCGGCCCGGTGCGAAGATGAAACGCCTGACCACATCGAACACCGCCGCCTTCGAAATGCCGCGCGCCAGTCGGCCGACCTTGCCGTCAGGGCGCGCCGCAGCGAGATCGAAGATCGAGCCGTTCTCGATCGCGATCCGGTCGGAGACGTGCAGATGCAGCAGCGTGTCGAGCTTCGGCTTGCGCAGCAGCGCCGCGACGACGCCGGCATCGCGGATCGCGATCATCAGCCCATCCGCCGGCCACTCAGCTGGAACGCGCGAGCCGTCCCAGAGCGAGAAGCCGAGCTTGAGACCGAGCTTCTGGTACGCTTCGGTCAGGAGCCGCCGCAGCGCCTCGATGCGTTTGTCGTCACTCATCCCGGATACAGCCATTTGCAGACATATCGTCTTTGGCCGCCCTGAGACGAGTTGGCAACGGGCCGAACGACATGGGTTCCCAGTCGTTCAGAAATCGCTGGCGATGCCCTTCACTTCCCAGTCGTCATAGCGCACCGGCTCGAGACCGCCGCGCCCGTCGACTTCCTTCTGCTGCTTGAGTTCGGCCGCCTTGGCGTCGATCGCCGCGCGGCGCGCCTGCGCCTCCGCCAGCGCGCGTTGGGCCGCCGGTGACAGCGCCTTCGCGGGGGCGGGCGTCGGAGCTTCGTCCGTCTTCGTCTGCGAAGTCATGGTCGGCCATTCTCTTGCAGGATCGGCATCATCCCCACCACATAGGGACGAAACCGCGTTCCGGCGAGCCTTTCCGCACCGGAGCACTCAGATCGCAAGGGGTCCACGCATGAACTATGCCCGTACCGGCATGCTGATGGCAGCGCTGACCGCGCTGTTCGGCGCGGTCGGCTTCCTGCTCGCCGGCACCGGCGGCATGCTGATTGCGCTTGGCATCGCGGTCGCAACCAACCTTTTCAGCTACTGGAATTCCGACCGGCTGGCGCTCTCTGCCTACAACGCGCAAGAGGTCGATGAACGCAGCGCCCCCGAACTCTACCGGATGGTCCGCGACCTCGCCCAGCGCGCCAGCATGCCGATGCCGCGCGTCTACCTCATCCAGGAGGATCAGCCGAACGCCTTCGCCACCGGCCGCAACCCGCAGAACGCCGCGGTCGCCGCCACCACCGGCATCATCCGCACCCTGAGCTATGACGAGCTCGCCGGCGTGATGGCGCACGAGCTCGCCCACATCAAGAATCACGACACGCTGACCATGACGATCAGCGCCACCATGGCCGGCGCGATCTCGACCCTCGCCTCCTTCGGCATGTTCTTCGGCTCGCGCGACAATCGCCCCAACGTCATCGTCCAGATCGCTCTGATGATCCTCGCCCCGCTGGCGGCGACCATCATCCAGATGGCGATCTCGCGCTCACGCGAATACGAGGCCGACCGGATCGGTGGCGAAATCTGCGGCAATCCGGTGGCCCTTGCCGACGCGCTTGCCAAGATCGCCGGCGGCGTCTCCCACATCCCGAACGAGACGGCCGAGGCGAAGCCTGCTACGGCGCACATGTTCATCATCAATCCGCTCTCAGGCCGTGGCATGGATTCACTGTTCTCGACCCACCCCGACACCGGCAACCGCATCGCCGCGCTGATGGAGCAGGCGCGCGCCATGGGCGTCGGCGCGAGCCGCGGCGGATTCACGAGCGGCGCGAGCCAGAACCCTTTCGCCGGTGGGCGCGAGCCCGGGCCCTGGGGCTGACATGGTGAAGGTGCAGAGCCAGTCCTTCAGCGACGATGTACCCGGTCTCGCCGCGCGCCGCCTTGCCGCGGCGTTGATCGACGAAGTGCTGCGCGCCGGCACGGCGCTGGACGAGACCTTCGAGAGGATGGCGCAGGCGGCGGGTCTGGAGCCCGCTGATGCCGGGCTGGCGCGCGCGATCGCGACTGTCGCCTTCCGCCGTCTCGGCACGATCCGCAACGTGATCGACGCGCGGCTCGAACGCGGCAGCCCGCGCAAATCCGGCCCGTTCGAGCCGATCATGGTCGCGGCTGCGGCGCAGCTGCTCTTTCTCGACGTGCCCGATCACGCGGCGGTCGATCTAGCCATCCGCCAATTGCACGAGGACGCCCGCTCCTCCCGCTACACCTCGCTCGCCAACGCCGTGCTGCGGCGGCTGGCGCGCGAGCGCGAGGCCATCCTCGCCGAGCTCGATCCGCTGACCGATACGCCGGATTGGCTGCGCGAAAGCTGGACGCAGACCTACGGCCCCGATGTCGCTGCCGCGATCGCAGCGGCCCATGCCGAGGAGCCGCCGCTCGACCTGACCGTGAAATCCGATCCGGCCAACTGGGCTGGCAAGCTCGACGGCGTCGTCCTGCCGACGGGCTCGGTGCGCCTGCGCGGGCGCGAGGCGGTCACCGGCCTGCCAGGCTTCAGCGAGGGGGGATGGTGGGTGCAGGATGCCGCCGCCGCGCTTCCCGCCCAGCTCCTGAACGTCAGGCCCGGCGAGCGTGTCGCCGATCTCTGCGCCGCGCCGGGCGGCAAGACCGTGCAGCTCGCGCAAACGGGCGCACAGGTCACCGCGGTCGACCGTTCCGGCCCGCGCCTGCGCCGGCTCAAGGCTAATCTCGACCGTCTCGGGCTGGAAGCTAAGGTCGTCACCGCCGACGCCGCAACCTTCGAGGCAGAGCCCTTCGACGCTGTCCTGCTCGATGCGCCGTGCAGTGCCACCGGCACGATCAGGCGCCATCCCGATGTCGCCTGGACCAAAATGCCGGAGGATGTCGCCAAGCTCGCCGCACTGCAGACGCGCCTGCTCGACCGGGCGGCCGAGCTCACCAAGCCGGGCGGACGCCTCGTCTACTGCACCTGCTCGCTGGAGCGGGAAGAGGGTGAGGCGCAGGTCGAGGCTTTCCTGGCACGCACGCCGGGCTTTGCACGCGATCCAATCAAATCTGTGGAAATCGGCGGCCAGGCTGAAGCCCTGACGCCACAAGGCGAATTGCGCACGCTGCCGCACCAGCTCGCCGGTGAGACGCCACGCCTCTCAGGATGGGCAGGATTTTACGCTTGTCGCCTGATAAGATTATGACTTGATCGGGATTCGCCTCCGTAAGGAGGCGGCGGGACGGCGAGGCAACGGGATTCATTGAACGGCTGGTCGGAGCGAGGAGGCCTGGCGCGGGCAGCCATCGGCAGGGCGGCGCGGCGCACGCGCGGCCAGGTCGCCGGTGCCAAGCGCGCGCTCTGGCCATTCGGCCGCCTGCGCGCCAGCCGCCTGCTCTTCGCTCCGCATGACCTGCGCACCGCCGACCCGACCACGGCGAGCGACATCTATGCCGGCTATTTTGCCCTCTCCGGCCGCACCGTGAACTGTCATGGCGCCTCGCCCTTCCTGGTCGAGCCGCCGAGCGAGGCCTGGGCCGAGGCGCTGCACGGCTTCGTCTGGCTGCGCCACTTGCGCGCCGCCGACACGGCGATTGCCCGCGCCAATGCCCGCGCCCTCGTCGACGAATTCATCGCCCGCCGGCATGACCGCGACGAGATCGCCCGGCGTCCGGCAGTGATCGCGCGGCGGCTGATGTCGTTCCTGTCGCATTCGCCGCTCCTGCTCGAAGGCGCCGACCACGCCTTCTACGAACGCTTCATCCGTCATGTCGCCCAGACGGCCGAGCGGCTGCAGCTCGCGCTCGCCGGCGCCGTCGAAGGGGCAGCGCGGCTGCAATGCCTGATCGCGATCTGCTTCGCCGCCATCTGTCTCGACGGTCAGGAGCGGCGGCTACGCCGCTACGAGGTGGCGCTCTCCGACGAGCTGGAACAGCAGATCCTGCCCGATGGCGGCCATCTCAGCCGCAATCCCCGCATCCTCATCGACCTCCTGCTCGATCTCCTGCCGCTGCGCGAAACCTTCACTGCACGCGGCCTCGAAACCCCGCGTAGCATCATCATGGCAATCGACCGGATGATGCCGCATCTCAAACTGTTCCGGCATGGCGACGGCGCACTCGCTCTGTTCAACGGCATGAATGCGACACCGCCCGATCTGATGGCGACGCTCGCCGCCTATGACGATGTCCGCGCCCGGCCGATCGAGCACGCCGCCTATTCCGGCTATGACCGGCTGAGCGCCGGAACAAGTATCATCGTCGTCGAGGCCGGGCCGCCGCCGCGCGGCGCCAACTCGATCGAGGCCCATGCCGGCTGCCTCTCCTTCGAATTGTCGGCCGGTTCGCAGCGCATCGTGGTGAACTGCGGCGCCAGCCGCTTCGGCACGCCCGAGCTCAGGCTCGCCGCCCGCGCCACCGCCGCCCATTCGACCGTGACGCTCGATGACCGCTCCAGCGCCGTTTTCGGATTGGTGCTCGGCGAAAGGCGGATCACCGCAGGGCCGGCCGATGTCCGCGTCGCCCGTCACGATGGCGAAGACGGCCATGAATGGGTCGGCAGTCATGACGGCTACCGCCGCGCCTTCGGCACTGTCCATACCCGTCGCCTGCTGCTGTCCCGCAATGGCAGTGAGCTCGTCGGCGAGGATTCGCTCAGCTCACCAGCCGCTCTGGCGAGCTTGCCGGCGGCGGCACGCTTCCATCTGCATCCCAACGTCAAGCCGAGCCTGATCCGCGATGGCGAAGGCGCGCTGCTGGCCCTCCCTTCCGGCGAAATCTGGGCGTTCGAAGCCTCGGGCCTGCGCGTCGCCCTCGAAGAGAGCATCTTCTTCGCCGCCGCCGACGGCCGCCACAAGACGGCACAGCTCGTCGTCGAGTTCGACGCTGTCGCGACGCCGCAGGTCGTCTGGCGCTTCGCCCGCCTCGGCACGCCGGCGCAGCGCGCCACCAGGACCGGGGCGGCCCGGCAGGAACAGGCCGAAGCCGAGCCCGATCTGCCGCTCTGACCTTTCCGCAGGGCAAGGCTGCAACGCCTTGTGCTTTGCAGCAAAGCCCGGGCGTGATAGGGCGCGCGCGAGTATTCCGCGCCTCGCGCTCATCAACCCGGACCTGATCCTTCCCATGCCGAACGAACTCCGCCGCGTCGAACGCGCGCTGCTTTCCGTTTCAGACAAGACCGGGCTGATCGATTTCGCCCGCGCCCTCTCGCGCCTGGGCATTGCCCTGGTCTCGACCGGCGGCACCGCCAAGGCGATTGCGGAAGCCGGCCTCGCCGTCACCGACGTCTCGGACCTGACCGGTTTCCCCGAGATGATGGACGGCCGCGTCAAGACACTGCATCCCAAGGTCCATGGCGGCCTGCTTGCGGTCCGCTCGCATCCCGAGCACCAGGCCTCGATGCTCGGCCACGGCATCGCGCCGATCGACCTGCTCGTCGTCAACCTCTACCCGTTCGAGGCGACGGTCGCCGCCGGCAAGCCCTATGACGATTGCATCGAGAACATCGACATCGGCGGCCCGGCGATGATCCGCGCCGCCGCCAAGAACCACAACGACGTCGCCGTCGTGGTCGAGGCATCCGACTATGCCGCCGTGCTGGCCGATCTCGAGACGCACAAGGGGGCGACCACGCTGACCCTGCGCCGCAAGCTCGCGCAGAAGGCCTATTCGCGCACGGCCGCCTATGACGCGGCGATCTCGAACTGGTTCGCCAACGAGCTCGGCGACACCTCGCCGGCGTTCCGGGCGCTCGGCGGCAGCCTCGCCGAGACCATGCGCTATGGCGAGAACCCGCATCAATGGGCCGCCTTCTACCGCACGCCGGAGCAGCGCCCGGGCGTTGCCACCGCCCGCCAGATCCAGGGCAAGCAGCTCTCCTACAACAACATCAACGACACCGACGCCGCCTTCGAATGCGTCGCCGAGTTCGATCCCGCCCGCACCGCCGCCTGCGTCATCGTCAAGCACGCTAACCCCTGCGGCGTCGCCGAGGGCGGCTCGCTGCTCGAAGCCTATGAGCGGGCCCTCGCCTGCGACCCCGTCTCGGCCTTTGGCGGCATCGTCGCACTGAACCGCAAGCTCGACGCCGAAGCGGCGAAGAGGATCGTCGAGATCTTCACCGAGGTGATCATCGCCCCCGAGGCGGATGAGGAGGCGATCGCGCTCGTCGCCGCCAAGAAGAACCTGCGCCTGCTGCTGACCAGCGGCTTGCCGGATGTCCGCAAGGCGGGCCTGTCGCTACGCACCGTCGCCGGCGGCTTCCTGGCGCAGGCGCGCGACAATGCCGTGGTCGACGACATGGAGCTCAAGGTCGTGACCAAGCGCCAGCCGAGCGAGGCCGAGCTCGCCGATCTGCGCTTCGCCTTCCGCGTCGCCAAGCACGTCAAGTCGAACGCCATCGTCTACGCCAAGAGCCTCGCCACGGTCGGCGTCGGTGCCGGCCAAATGAGCCGGGTCGATTCCTCGCGCATCGCCGCCTGGAAGGCCGGCGAGGCTGCCAAGGCGGCCGGTGTGCCCGAGAGCCTGGCCAAGGGCGCGGTCGTCGCCTCCGACGCCTTCTTCCCCTTCGCCGACGGCCTGCTTGCCGCGGCCGAGGCCGGCGCCACCGCGGTGATCCAGCCCGGCGGCTCGATGCGCGACGACGAGGTGATCAAGGCCGCCGACGAGGCCGGGCTCGCCATGGTCTTCACCGGCCATCGCCATTTCCGGCACTGAGACGACAAGCGGGGAGACGCCGGCATGCACACCGTCAAGGTCATCGCCGCCGGCTTCGCCTTGCTCGGCGTCCTGCTCCTGATCGCGCCGCGGCTGAACACGGGCGGACGGCACCCGATCGTCTTCGCGATGAAGCTGTTCATCCCGCTCTGGTTCGTCGTCTCGGTGATCAACCTGATCGTCGGCATCACCCGGGCCGGCTACAGCTTCCTGCAGGAGGCCCCGATCCTGCTCGTCGTCTTCGGCGTGCCGGCGCTGGTAGCTTCGCTGATCTGGTGGCGCTTCGGAAGGAATGTGTCGTGAGCCTTGAATCCGTCCGCGCCTTCTTCGCCGAGCACGCCCCCGATATCGCGATCCTCGAAACCGAAGGCAGCAGCGCCACGGTGACGCTGGCGGCTGAGGCCTTCGGCGTCGAGCCGGCCCGCATCGCCAAGACCCTGTCCTTCCGCCTCGGCGAGCGCGTCGTCCTGCTGGTCACGCGCGGCGATGCCCGCCTCGACAACAGGAAGACCAAGGCGGCCTTCGGTACGAAGCCGCGCATGCTGGATCTCGACGAGGTCGTCGCCATCACTGGCCATCCGGTCGGCGGCGTCTGCCCGTTCGGGCTGCCGACCCCGCTGCCGGTCTATTGCGATGTCTCGCTGAAGATCTTCGACGAGGTCGTGCCGGCCGCCGGCTCGACCCAGACGGCGGTACGCATCAGCCCGGAGCGGATGGCGGCGCTCACGGGCGCGCAATGGGTCGATGTCTGCCAGGAGCCCGCGGCCTTGGCTGCGCAGTAGTCCTCAACCGCCGACGCGCTCGATCAGCGCCATCGCCGCGGCGGGATTGCGGACCTTGTCGCCGCTGATGACATAGAGGAAGACGTCGCGCGGCGTCTTCTCCGCGACGGGTGCGACCAGCTCCAGATCATCCGGTGCACCGCCATCGGCCCAGTGCTTGGCTCGGCCAGCCCAGGCGTCGAGCTGCTTGGTCGGATAGCCCTGCGCTTCCGCCTCCTTGGTGCCCATGACCCGCGCATAGACGAAGGGCGCGGTGACGTCGGCGATCTGAGGGAAATCGGAATCGCCGGAGGTGATCGCCGCGACGCCGTACTCGCGCAGCAGCGCGACGAAGTCGGGCGTGCGGAAGCTCGGGTGGCGTACCTCGACGGCATGGCGCAGCGTGATGCTGTCGACCTCCTTCGGCAACAGCTTCAGGAAGGCCTCGAAATCGGCGGGGTCGAAGGCCTTGGTCGCCATGAACTGCCAGTTGATCGGGCCGAGCTTCTCCTTGAGCTCGCTGAGGCCGGAGGTCACGAACTTCTCGACCGAAGGGCCGGCCTCGGCCAGCACGCGGCGATTGGTGCAGAAGCGCGAGCCCTTCAGCGCGAAGACGAAGCCATCTGGCGTCTCCGCCCGCCATTTGGCGAAGCTTTCCGGCTTCTGCGAGCCGTAATAGGTGCCGTTGATCTCGATCGAGGTCAGCTTGCTCGACGCATATTCGAGCTCGCGCTTCTGCGAGAGCTTGTCCGGGTAGAAGGTGCCGCGCCAAGGCTCGAATACCCAGCCGCCGATGCCGATATGGATCTGTCCGGCTGCCTTGGTGGCCATGGCGAACTCCTGAAGATTTCCACTGGAGACATAAAGCCGGGCGGCTGTCGGACTATGACAGGATAGGCCATGGCGTTGCCAGCTCAACTCAACCTTGACTATACGTCATAGGGTGATGCACGCTATGGGAATGGCGCGAGGGAATGCCGATGGAGCGCGATGGAGGGGCCTTTTTTGATCGCATAATCGGCGAACATCTCCGGCGTCAGCGAATTGAACTGAGGCTGAGCCAACGGGAGGTTGCCCAGGCGATCGGTATCAGTCGCCAGCTTTATGCCCGCTACGAACGCGGGCTGAGCCGAATCAGCGCGGGAATACTGAAACAACTCTCCAAATTCCTTCGCATAACTTTGGAGCGTCTTTACGCCGGCGTTGCCTCAGCCATAGCGACAAACGGTTTCGCTGAAGCCGAGCAGGCAAGGTACGCATCAAAGCCTCTGGCCGCTCAATCTAAAGAGCTTGATCGGGCTTTTCGGCGGATAAAGGATCCGAAAATTCGGGACTACGCCATCGACATGGTTGGTTGGTTGGCCGCGCACGAGGAAGCGGGGCGGCCTGGCGGCGAGGGCTGACTGGCGGTACTCCGGACGCGCGAAAGCCCCGGTCGCGTTCAGCGTTCCGGGGCTTGTGTTTATTTGTGATTTGGTTGCGGGGGCCAGATTTGAACTGACGACCTTCAGGTTATGAGCCTGACGAGCTACCGGGCTGCTCCACCCCG
>NZ_JBWKNL010000006.1:0-455959 GCF_059415545.1 Allobosea sp. GW821-FHT10B12 | reverse complement strand
GAGCGCTCACCAAAAACCACTCCACAATAACCACCACGACAGCATTGTCAGCCAACCAGCACGCTGATTTTCAGAGCCCCCCCGCGACAAAATATCAACCTGCCCAAAACGGCAGGCCGCCGCTGCAATCTGAGACTGCGGTCACCCGGGCCATCGGCGGCGGGTTATTTCAGCCCGCTCGTGACGAAGTTGCGGATGTAGAACTTCTGGAAGAGCAGGAACGGCACGAGCGCGACGAGGCCTGCGAGCGTGGTCGAGGAGAACAAGCGCCCCCATTCCGTGCCTTCCAGGCTGATATTGCGGGCGATCGCCACCTGCACGAGCGTGTGCTCCGGCGACGGCGCCGCGACCAGCGGCCAGAAGAACGCCTCGAACTGGTGCATGAACAGCATGATGCCGCCGGTCAGCACCACCGGCCACGAGATCGGCAAGGCGATCTTCAGCCAGATATGGCCCCAGGAGGCGCCGTCGACCCGCGCCGCCTCGTAGAGCTCGCGCGGCAGCCCGGCGAAGAACTGGCGGAACATGAAGATGACGAAGCCGTTGGCGAGATCCGGCAGGATCAGCGCGGCATAGGTATCGATCAGGCCAAGACTCTGCACGAGGATGTAGAGCGGGATGACGATCGCCTCGAACGGCATCATCGCCGCCGCCAGCACGAAGGCGAAGATCAGGTTCTTGAAGCGGAAATCGAAGACCGCGAAGGCAAAGCCGGCGGCGGCGTTGACGACGACGCCGACCACCATCGTCGTCAGCGCGACGAAGAGCGAATTGCCGACGGCGCGCGGGAAACCGGTGCCGAGAAGCGAGGTATAGTTCTCCAGCGTCAGCCGGTCGGGGATCAGCATGCTCCAGCCGAGCCGGCTGCCATGGGCGAAGATGTCGGCGGGCGGCCGCAACGACGAGACCACGAGCCAGATGAGCGGCAGCAGCAGCACGAGCGCGATCAGCGACATCGTGACGTAGCGGGCGGTGCCGAGCGCCAGCACGGTGGAGCGGCGATCGACGCTCATGCCTCGGCTCCTTCCTTGTCGCGGAACAGCCGGAGCTCGATCGCGGCGATCACGCCGATGATGACGAGGATGATCGTCGACAGCGCCAGCGAGCGCCCCCAGTTGATGAAGGTGAAGGCGTTCTCATAGGCGCGGAACATCAAGAGGTCGGTCGCGCCGTTCGGCCCGCCCTTGGTGATGATGTAGACCGGCGCGAAGAACAGGAAGTTGATCGCGGTGTCGGCGACGAAGACGAAGGCGAGCGGCCGGCGCATCTGCGGCAGGGTGATGTGGACGAGCTGGTGCCAGCGGCTGGCGCCGTCGATGTGCGCGGCCTCGTAGAGCTCGCCCGGAATGCGGTAGAGCCCGGCCAGCAGGAAGATCATCCAGTAGCCGCAGCCCTTCCAGGTCGCGATGGCGATCATCGTGCCGAGCGCCTGGTGCTCCGACAGGAAGAAGGGCTGGCGGCCGATCCCGATGCCTTCGAGGATGGCGTTCACCGGCCCGAGATTGGAATCCAGCATGATGTTCCACAGCACGGCGGTAAGGCCGGTGGAGAGCGTCATCGGCAGGAAGAAAGCAGCGCGGAAGAAGGTGACGCCCTTGCCCGGCGCCATCACCAAGAGCGCGTAGCAGAAGGCGATGGCGATCTGCAGCGGGTTGATGATGATGTTGAAGATCAGCGTGACCTTCAGCGAATTCCAGAAGCGCTCGTCGCCGAAGAGCTGGGCAAAGTTCGTCAGGCCGCCGAAGGAGGTCTCGCCGGCAAGGTTCTGAGTGAACAGGCTGCCGCCGATGGCGATCACGATCGGCGTCAGCCGGAACAGGACGAGGAAGGCCAGCGCCGGCAGGAGGAAGGCGAGCAGCACCAGCGTGCGCGGCTGCATCGGATCGGCGGAGCGGCGCCGCGCGATACGCGGCGCCTCCGGGGCGGCGACAGGGGCGGAAGCCCGGTCGGACAAGGCGGTCATCTCCGATCAGCCGCGATATTTGGCGAATTCGCGGTCGATGTCGCGCGCCGCCTTCTTCAGCCGCTGCTCGACATTGGCGCCGCCCTGGATCTCGCGGAAGGCGCCGCGCAGGATGTCCTCGTATTCGAGCCAGCCCGGCGTCGCCGGCCGCGGCACGGCGGTGTTCTCCATCTCGGAGCGGACGATGCGCCAGCCGGGCGTGTCGAGCTCGGCGCCCATCGAATCCCAGACCGATTTCAGCACCGGCGGGTTCGGCCGCAGGCGCGCCTGCGCCTCGACATAGTCAGGCTGCGCGAAGGCCTTGATGAAGGTCTCGGCCGCGGCGCGCTGCTTGGTGCGCGGGTTGAGGCCGATATGCCAGCTGCCGGTCGGCGTCACCGCCTTGCCGCCCTCGAAATAGGGCTGCGGCGCGACTGTCCAGTCGAGGTCCTTGCGCGCCGAGATCGAGGCGAGGCTCGGCGTGGTCGCAAGGTACATCGCGGCCCGGCCGGTCGCGAACATTTCGAGCGCGAGATTGGTGTCGAACACGCCGGTCGGCGTCACCTTATGCTTGTTGAACAGGTCGGCGTAGAACTGCATCGCGTCGATGAAGGGCTTGGAATCGACATAGCCCGTCGCAGTCAGCCCGTCCTCGCTCAGCACCTGCGCACCCTTCGACTGCGGCAGGGTCAGCGCCTGATAGGGCCGGTCCGCCATCTCGAAGACGAGGCCCCACTGGTTCTTGGCGGGGTCGGTCAGCTTCTTGGCGGCTTCGAGCGTCTGCTCCCAGGTCCAGCGCTTGGCGACATCGGGCTCCGGCAGCGCGACGCCGGCATCGGCGAAATGCTTGCGGTTGAGGAACAGCACCATGCCGCTGCTGATATAGGGCAGCGTCATCAGCTTGCCCTTGTAGGTGCCCTGCGCCAGCGCCGCCTTGCTGTAGCGACTGAGATCGTTGCCGAGGATGCCGTCGAGCTCGGCGAGATGCTTGCGGATCGAGTAGGAGGCGGTCAGCGGCCCGTCGGCGAAGAAGATGTCGGGCAGCGGCGTGCGCGCCTGCAGGCGCACTTCCAGCGCCGGGAACAGCTCGTTGAACGGGATGCGCTCGAGCTTCAGGCCGATCGTCGGATTGTTCTTCATGAACATCTCGGCCATCGGTGTGATGTGGCCCTCCGGCCAGCCGACCCAGATCACGTTGAGCTCGGCCTTGGCCTGGGCGCGCAGCAGTTGCGGGGCGGCGAGCAGGCCGCCCCCGGCGGTCATGCCCTTCAGAACGGTGCGGCGCGTCGTCATCCAATCCTCCTGATCAGTCTTGTTCGTTGCAGGCAGCGGGCCAGTCGCAGCCGGGCGGGCTCAGCCGCGCCCATAGCTCGCAATCGTCTCGATCACGTGCCGGGTCGCAGCCGGGCCATCCATGCGGATGCCCGCCTTGACGTTGGCGCGCGGTGGCTCAGGCTCGTCCGGGCGGCGCGTGACATTGCGCTGGTCGGCCACGGTCATGCCGCGCAGCAGCTGGCTCGCCAGCTCGACCTGGATGTGGAAGGGCTTGTGCTCGACCAGGTCCGGTCGCACGAAGGGCACGAAGGCGCTGGGATCGTGCATCGGCGAGATCGGCTTGCCGTAGCGCGCTTCGTTGCGCCCGAGATAGAAGTCGAGCATGCCGGCGACGGTCTCCGGCACCGCCCCGCCCGCCTGCCGCAGCAGCTCGGCATGGCTGCGGTCGAGGATCGCCTGGCGGGTGAAATTGAGGCCAGCCAGATAGATCTCGGCATCGCAGGAGAAGACGGCCGCCGCCGCCTCCGGATCCTTCAGGATGTTCGCCTCGGCGTAAGGGGCGGCATTGCCGATATCGAGGCTGCCGCCCATGATCGTGATGCATTTCAGCCAGCGCGCCAGCCGCGGCTCGGTGCGCAGCGCCACCGCGACATTGGTCAGCGGGCCGATGGCGGCGAGCACGAGCTCTCCTTCAGCCTTCTTTGCCTCTTCGATGATCATCGTCACCGCATGCATGTCGACCGGCCGGCGCTTCGGCTCGGGCAGGTCGGCGCCGTCGAGGCCGCTGGCGCCATGGATCATTGAGGGCGCGAAGCTGCCGACCAAAGGCGCGCCCATGCCGCCGGCGACGGGGATGTCGAGCCTGGCGAGCTCGCAGATCTTCAGGGCGTTGCGCGTGGTGTTCTCGACGATCGAGTTGCCGAACACCGTGGTCAGGCCGCGCAGCTCGAAATGCTTTGCCGCGTAAAGGATGGCCATGGAATCGTCATGGCCGGGATCGCAATCGATGAGCAGCGGGATCATGAGCGGTCGTATCCGAGGATGGTGTCGATGACGGCATCGACGCAGGCTTCGCCGTCCACGGCGACGGCAACGTCGCAATTCGCCGGGCGGCTGGCGCCGGGCTGGTCATGGTCGCGGCGCATCGGCCGGCTGTCGCAAGCGGTCATGCCGCGCAGCGGGCCGTCGCCGAGCTCGATATGCACGGGCAGCGGCCGGAAGGTGATAAGCCCCGGCCTGACCAGCGGGATGACGGCGCAGGGATCGTGCATCGCCGCGGTCGGCGTGCCGTAGCGCTCCTGCATCTTGGCGAGATAGAAGGCGAGCAAGTCGGCCATCACCGTAGAGACCCGGCGGCCGCCCTGGCGCAGCCTTGCGATATGGCGCTCGGCGATCCCCGCCTGGCGGGTGACATTGAGCCCAACCATGCTGAGCGGCACGCCGGCATCGAACACGATCGCCGCCGCCTCGGGATCGCAGACGATGTTGAACTCGGCATAGGGCGTGCGGTTGCCGCTGGTAGTCGAGCCGCCCATGATCGCGATCGACTTCAGCCAGCCGGCGAGCTTCGGCTCCATCCGCAGCGCCAGCGCGACATTGCTGAGTGGGCCGATCGCGATCAGGCTGAGTTCGCCCGGCGTGGCCTTGGCCGTCTCGATGATGAAATCGACGGCGTGGCGGTTGAGCGGGTCATAGCCGGGCGCCGGCAGTTCGGCGCCGTCGATCCCGGTCGCACCATGGACATAGGCGCCGTCGAGCGGCGGCTCGATCAAAGCGCGGTCGAGGCCGGGCACGACCGGCAGGTTCAGCCCCGCCAGCGTGCAGATCGCCAGCGCGTTGCGGGTCGAGTTCTCCAGCGAAGAATTGCCGGCGACGGTGGTCAGCCCGACCACGTCGAGATGCGCGGCGGCATACAAGATCGCCATCGCATCATCATGCCCGGGATCGCAATCGATGATGTAGCGGGTCATGCGGACCTTCCAGGCTTCGTTGCAGGCGTCACGGACAGGCGCTCGACCAGCACCGGCTCCAGCGCCAGCGCGCGCGGCAGCGGATGGCCGTGATCGAGCAGGCCGACCAGAAGCTCGGCCGCCTTGACGCCGATGTCATAGGCCGGCTGGCGGATGGTGGTCAGCGGCGGCGAGGTGAAGGCGGCGATGTCGATATCGTCATAGCCGATGACCGCGAGGTCCTCCGGCACGCGCAGGCCGCGCTGCTGCGCTGCGCACATCGCGCCGATGGCGACGAGATCGTTGAAGCAGAAGATTGCGTCCGGCCGCCCGATTTCGCGGCGGTCGAGCAACGTGGCCATCGCGGAGTGGCCGCCGCCGACCGTGAGGTCCGACTCGATCATCAGGGCCGGGTCGAGCGGCTTTCCGGCAGCGGTCAGGGCCGAGGCGAAACCGGCCAGGCGCTCAGCGCTGCGCGGATGCTCGGCCGGGCCGGTGATGCAGCCGATGCGGGAAAAGCCCTTGCCCGCCAGATGCGCCCCTGCGAGCCGGCCGCCGAGCAGGGAATCGTCGTTGATCAGGCAGTCGACGCGCGGGATCGTCGTATCGAGCGCGATGACCGGCACGGTCTTGATCTGCTCGATCCGGCGGAAGAAATCCGAGCTGGCATTGCTGGTCATTACCAGCAGCGCGTCGATCCGTTTCATCATCAGCGTGCGCAGATAGGCGGTGAGCTTCTGCGCGACATCGCCGGAATTGCACAGCATCAGGCTGTAGCCGCGATCGAAGCAGCCGGTCTCGACGCCGCGGATCACCTCGGCAAAGAAAGGATTCGTCGAGCTGGTGACGATCATGCCGACGGTCTGGGTGCGGTTGCTCTTCAGCGCCCGCGCCACGCCGCTCGGCTGGTAGCCGAGCTGCTCGATCGTCGCCTGGACCTTCTCGATGGTGCCCGGATTCACATGGCGCGTGCGGTTGACCGCATGGGACACGGTGGTCACCGAAACTCCGGCCGCACGGGCGACATCCTTGATCGTCACCATCGCCGGCACCCGGAAAGGCGACGCCCCGCAACCGCGCGCGATGGTCGACGGTGCAGCGCATGGCGCACTGCGAGAAGCTGCCGATCCCGCGCCAATCCATTCCTCCCGATATGCCGCCTTGAGGCAGCTTTCAGGGAAAGCTAGCAGCCGGAAACGTTTGCGCAAACGTTTTGTATGCAAGTATTTGGGCCATCGCCATGTCTTGCGGTCATGGCGACGGACGCAGCTCCGGCACGCGCTGCGACGGCAAAGCGCCTGCCGGATGACCTGCTCGGCGCTTGAGCAGGTGTGGCAACGTCAGGAATTGCGTTCGGATGTGCCGATCAGCCAATCGGCGTCGCAGGCGATGGAGGTCCGCTGGAACCGCACCGCGAACGCCTCTTCGAAGGCCCGGCCAGCAGCGATCGCCGACGCCGTTCCATCGGCCACGACGCGACCGGCATCCATCACAACGATACGATCGCAGAAGCGGGCCGCCAGATCGAGATCATGCATGATCACCACGACCACCGCCTGCTGCGCCAACGCTTGCAGCCGCCGTACCAGGTCGAGCCGATGACGGATGTCGAGGCTTGCGCCGGGCTCGTCGGCGAGAATGATGGTGGGCCGCGAGGCGATGGTGGCGGCGAGCATGGTGCGCGCCCTCTCGCCGCCCGACAAGGCGCTCCAGCGCCGCCCCGCCAGCTCGGCCAGCCCGTGTTCAGTCAGAAGGTCTGCCACCGATCGGGGAACGGGGGAGCGCCCTGCCCCGAGCGCGACGATCTCGGCTACCGAATAGTTCCAGGCCGGCTCGAGCTGTTGTGGGAGATAGCCGCCAGCGGTGCCGCGCTCCGCCGCGGACCAGCCAGCGAGATCCCTGCCATGCCAGAGGACCTGCCCTGCACCGGGATGACGATAACCGGCCAAGATGCGCAGCAAGGTCGACTTGCCGGCGCCGTTGGGGCCGACGAGTCCAGTAAGCGTGCCGCTGGCGAAACTCAGCGAGATGTCGTCGAGGAGCCACCGCCCACCGGCTTCGGCGCGAATGGAGTGGCATTCGATTCCGCTCATGCCCTGAGCCTCCGCGCCAGCAGCAGCAGGAAGAACGGCCCGCCGAACAGCGCCGTGATCAGCCCGAGCGGCACCTCGGCCGGCGGCAGCACAGCGCGTGCGATCCCGTCGCAGGCGCAGACAATCGCAGCGCCGATCAGAGCACTCGCCGGGAGCATCGCAGCATGGCGCGGCCCGGCCCACCAGCGCGCCAGATGCGGCGCGATCAGCCCGACGAAGGCGACCAGCCCGCCATAGGCCACCGCGGCGGCGACGATGCCGGCGCCGACCAGCACCGCGATCCTGACGAAGCGCGCCGGATCAAGCCCGAAGGCAAACGCCTGCTCTTCGCCCAGACCGAGCAGGTCGAGCCCACGCGCCAGCCGCAAGGACAGGGCCAGTGCAGCAACGACCAGCCCCGCGAGCAACAGCAGACCGGTCATGTCCGGCGTCTGGATGCCGCCGAGCGTCCAGCTCAGCACGACCTGGAGGTTCACCGTGTCGTCGGAGAGCGCCAGCATCAGGAATGAACGGAGCGCCCCCAGCATCGCGGCGACGGCAACACCGGCGAGCAGGAGCCCGGCTGTGTCCGGCCGCCCGTGCAGACCGGCGATGGCGAGCACCAGCCAGGTCGCGCCCCAGGCCCCGAGGAAGGAAAGCCCCGCCAACGCCGGCCCGGCCGGCAGGCCAAGCGGCACCAGCAACGCGACGGTCGCGCCGATCGCGGCGCCGCCGGCCGAGCCGAGCAGATAGGGCTCGGCCAGCGGGTTGCGGAACACGCCCTGGAAGATCGCACCGCCGAGGCCGAGCAGCGCCCCGACAAGCGCCGCCGCCAGAACGCGCGGCAGGCGCCAGACAATCAGGAGCTGGCTCTGCAGCGAGCTATCGCCGGACAGGGCAGCGAACAGTCTTGCCGGCGACGCCCAGTCATGGCCCGCCATTGCGCCGAAGGCGAGCGCGAGCACAAGGGCGAGCGGCAGGAGCAGTGCCCGCTTCATCGGATGCCGGCCTGCCGCAGCAGCGCCGCTAGCTTCTCGATGCCGTCGACGGTGCGCGGCCCCGGGATCAGGAATTCGGCGCGGGCGACGAGATGGGCATTGCCACTGCGGATCGCCCGCAGCAGCCGCCAGCCGGGCTGGGCGACCAGAGCTTCGAGTTCGTCCTTGCGGCCGGCGAAGAGCAGGATATCGGGGTCGGCGGCAATCACCGCCTCGGGCGAGACCTGCGCGACGATGCTGCGCTCGAGCGCATGACGCCCGCCGGCCTTGACCATCGCGTCGCCGGTATAGCTGTCGGCGCGCGCGACCAGCACCAGCCCGTTGCCGAGGCGCCCGGTGATCATGATCACGCTCGGTCGTCGGGCGCGCGCAGCGGCTTCGACCGCGGCGAGCCGCGCTTCCAGCGCGTTAGCGACGACCTCGCCGCGTTCGGGCTGCCCCGTCGCCCGGCCGACCAGGCGCAGATTGGCCATCACCTCGGCGACGCTGCGGCTCAGCAGAACGATGACGGGAATGCCGAGCCGGGTCATCGGCTCGATCAACTGATGCATCGCCTGGCGCGAGGGCGTCACGATCAGTAGCTCCGGCCGCTGCGCGACGATGGCGTCGACCGAAAAGCCGAGCCGTCCGCCGACCTGCGGCCGGTCGAGGACCTCCGGCGGATAGCGCGTATAGGCCTCGATGCCGACGACGCGATCCGACAGGCCGAGAGCCGCCACGAGCTCGGTGTTGGAGGCGAAGATCGGCACGATGCGCTCGGGCGGCCTCGTTATCTCGATCTGTCGGCCGACGGCATCCGTCAGCCGGATCGGCTCGGCCGTTGCCGCAGACCAGGACACGGCAAGCACCATCGAAGCCAGGCTGAACAGTCGCAGGCGCTTCATCTGGCCGTCAGAACCTTGCCTGCAGGCCGGCCTGCACTTCGAGCCCCGGCATCGAGGTGCCGTAGCCGCCATTGGCGAAGCGGGAGTCGAGCTTGTAGGGCTTCTTGTCCAGGCCGATGAAGATCGGGTGCTCGTTCTTGTTGAACAGGTTGTTGACCAGCGCGAACAGCTTCACGCCCTTCACGATCTCGACCTCGCCGCGCACGTTCCAGACCCAGAACGGCGCCTTGCGGTGGACGAACTCGCGGAAGGGCTCCGCCGTCGCGACCAGGTTCTCCTCGGTGTTGTACCAGATCGGCCCGCGCAGGACGCCCTGCACCTGGATCGACCAGTCATATTGGCCGCCGCTCTGGCCGAAGCGCGTGCCGATCGCCGCTTGGTACTTGTACATGCGCTCGACATTGTTGGTGTTGGCGGTGACGGCAGCGCCCTTGTCCTTCATGTCGAAATTATAGGCGCCGTTGGCGAAGACCGACCAGCGCCAGCGCGTGTCCTCGTAGCGCGCCAGCCGCAGCAGATCGCCGTCGAGCTGCAGTTCGAGGCCGCGCACGACGACATCGCCGCTGTTGTTGGCGTAGTCCGAGGTGTTGGCGACGCCGGGCCGGAGCTGCGTGATGATGCGGTCCGAGATGACATTCTGGAACAGCGCCGCATCGACGCGCCAGCCGACGCCGAGATAGGTGGCGCCGACCTCCACCTGCCGGCTCGTCTCCGGCTTCAGCGACGGATTGCCGAAGATGCGCCCGCCGCCGAGCGTGTTGAAATCCGCGGCGAGTTCGGTCGCGGTCGGAGCCCGGAAGCCGGTGGCGTAGCCGACGCGGAAGCTGAGCTGCTCGGTCGCCTTGAAGGTCGCGCCGGTCGAATAGGTCGTCGCCTGATAGTCGACCTCGCGCGGCTGCTGGCCGGCGAGGTTCGGCGTATATTCGAAGCTGGTCGTGCCGAAACTGCGGCGGATGCCGCCGCGCAGGGTGAGCCGGTCGTCGAACAGCTTTTGCGAATCCTCGACATAGATGGCGTTGACGGTCTCCGACTGGTTGTTGTCCTGCGGCGAGACCGGCGCCAGCGGATTGCCGGGCACGCCGATCCGGTCGCGGGTGGACCGCAGCGTGCTGCGCTCCCAGTCCCAGCCGGCGAGGATCTCATTGCCCTGCCAGAGCGTCGCCCGCGGCTGGAAGCGGGTGCCGACGATGTCGAGCTGGCGGCGGTTGTAGTCGGCCGCGGTGCCCGGCGCCGGCAGGCCGGTGCCGCCGCGGATCACCGGCGAGGCCCAGCGGAAATTGTCGACGTCCTGCACGGCATAGCCCTGCAACAGCCAGCGCACCTGCCCGCCCGGAAGCTGGCCGTTGTAGCTGATGTCGAACGAGTTGTTGTAGCGATCCTCCTGGCTGATCGTGTTGGCGCCGGAGCCGCGGAAGCCGACATCGTAGATGCCGTCGGTGCGCAGCATCAGGTCGACGCGATGCTCCGGATTGATCTGCAGGCCGAGCGCGCCGGTGAGCCCGAAGCGCTTCCAGCCGGTATTGGCCATGGTCGTGCCGCCGCGCCCGGAATGGTAGTCGTCGCGGCTGCCGCCGGAGATGCCGGCATACCAGTCGATGCTGTCATAGAGGCCGCCGGTCTGGGCCTTGCCCTGCAACAGCCCCCAGGAGCCGCCGGCCGCCTCGATCATCGTGCCCGGCGCAGTGCGGCCGGTCTTCAGGATGATGTTGATCACGCCGCCGATGTTCTGGCTGCCATAGATCACCGAGGACGGGCCGCGCACCACCTCGACGCGCTCGACATCGGCCGGCGAGAGCTTGGAGAGATTGGCCGTGCCGGCGCGTCTGCCGTTGATCAGGACGAGCACCTGGCTGCGGAAATCCTTGCCTTGGCCGTCGCTGGCGCCGCCGCGGATGTTGATCGAGGTCTGCGCCGGGGTCCATTCGCTGAAGAAGCCAACGGCGTTCTCGGCGAGCAGGTCGGTCAGCGACTTCGCCGAGGAGCGCTCGATCTTCTCGTGGTCGATCACCTGCACCGTGCCGGGAATCTGGCTGCGCGGCTCGGCGCGGCCGGTCGCGGTGACGACGAGTTCGTCGAGCTTGATCTCGGCCTGGGCGAAGGCTGGTCCGATGAGGAGGGCCGTCGTGAATGCCGTGGTGGCGAACAGGCGGCAGCGATGGAAGGCAGTCATGACAGGGTCCAGACGAGGATGGCCGAGCGGCGATGGCAGGAGAGGCGCAGGCCGCCTTCGGTCGGCACAGCCTGCTTGCTGAGATGGGCGAGGAGCTCGGGCCGGCGCGGATCGCCCGGCGCCCAGCCGAGCCGGTCGGCCTGGAAGGCTGCGAAGCCTGGCAGGTCGCGCAGCACGAGCGAGAAGGTCCAGTCGATCGCATCCATCCGGTCGGGCTGGCTGCCCCCCAGCTTCGGCAGGACGAGGTCGATGCCGGGCGTCTTGTCCTCGCCATGCCATTCCCGCGGCAGGCAGGCGGCGAGGATCAACCCTTTCGGGCCCTTCTGCGCCGGCACGGCCCAGACGATCTGGCGGCGCGCCCATTGCCGACAGCGTGCGAGGAAGGCGAGCGGATCATGGAAATAGCCGGGCATCGTCGCCGCCAGCACGGTGTCGGCGGGCGCGCAGGCGACGCGCTCGTCCTCCCAGCCGAACGGGATGACGAGGGGCCGCTCCGGTCTGAGCGCGAGGCGCGCCTGCATCACCGGCGACGGCTCGATCGCCGTCCAGGCACGGCCGGGTTCGAGCAGCGCCGAGCCGAGCTGGCCGCCCCCGGCCCCGATATCGACGAGATCGCCAATGTCCGAAGCCAGACGGCAAATGAGCGGCGCCACATGTGCCGCATAATCCGAGGTGTCGATCGCGCTGGCATAGAGCGCGAGCGGGTCGAGCGGACTGTTGTTCTGCCCGGCGGAGATAGGGAAAGCAGAGGTCATGACGCGTCTAAGCACGATATGTTATATCATTACAATACACTCGGCTTGTGAAAGGCGTGCCCGGCCCTGTTCGAGACCAGGCCTCGCAGCCTGCGCTTTCATGCATCGTCACCGTCGTCAGCCCCTCGCTGTGCGCAACAGGGCTGCTTGGGAGCGCGGCAATGACGGCGGCGGAAGCGGCCGAACATGCCAGCGATCCGCCGGACACCCCGCCCGCGCGACATCAATACGCCGTCGGGGCAGGTCTCCTGGCTCGCGGATCAGCGCTCCCGACCGTCTTCCCAGCGCGAGCGCCAGTGACGTTGTGATCGGAAACTCACCGCTTACAGTTGCGGGGGCAGCTCCGGATTGGGCGCGAACGCCGCACCGGATTCCCTCTTAGCTTCGGATCGCTCCGAAGACCTCGACGCGCATCAACCTATATGGCGCGATTGTGGCGTCAACCCAGGACGCGAGTTGTTCGAGGCCGGCAGTCGGGTGATGTTGAAACTGTCGCCGCAGGCGCTGCATTGGCGATCGGCATGATTGAGCGGCCGGCGCGGCCGCTACCTGCTCGGCGCGGGCCTTACCTTGGCGCGCGCCTGCCGCACGAGCGGCGACAGCACTGACGCATCCGCCTCGAAGCCGGTGCGGAACTCCTCGCGCATGCGCTTCGTCCAGAACTGGTTGATGTGGTCGGCGATCGCGGCGACCGCCTGCTCGTCCGGATAGGACTTGAAGAAATCGCCGATCTGGTTGGCCATGAAGGCGAGCTTGGCGAGATGCTCGCCGGCATGGTCATGGCTCATCGTTTCGGCGCTCATAACCTCTGTCATCTCGCTATGCTCTCCACGCTGTCAGCGAGGCGTCCGGCGAAGACGGTCGCGGAATCGGAACGCGCGATGCAGACCAATGTCAGGCCGAGCGCGTTCGCCCGCTCGATCGCCAGCGAGGTCGGCGCCGAGATCGCGACCAGGGTGCCGGCGCCGAAGATCGCCGTCTTCTCGACCATCTCGAAAGAGGCGCGGCTGGTGACCAGCACGAAACCGTCGCTCGCGTCATGGCCGGCGCGCAGGCGAGCGCCGATCAGCTTATCGAGGGCGTTGTGACGCCCGACATCCTCACGCACCGCCAGGATCGCGCCGCCGCGATCACACCAGGCAGCGGCATGGACCGAGCGGGTCAGGCGGTTGAGTTGCTGATGGTGGTCAAGCTCGGAGAGCGCCCTGGCGATCGCTTCCGCTGCGATCGGAGTACCCGCACGGCATGCGGCCTGCGCAGTCGGCAGATCGGTCAGGGTCTCGACGCCGCAGAGGCCGCAGGCGGTGCGGCCGGAGAGATTGCGGCGGCGCGCCAGATGCTCGCGGAAACGGCCGGGGGCCAGTTCGACGCTCGCAACAATGCCTTCGTCCTGCGGCGCCACCGAGATCGACCTGATCTCGTCGATGCCGCGGATGATGCCCTCGGTCAGGGAGAAGCCGGCGACGAAATCCTCGAGATCGGACGGTGTTGTCATCATCACCGCATAGGGCATGTTGCCATAGACGATGTTGACCGGGGCCTCGACCGCAACCTCGGCACCAGCGTCGATAGTCGTCGCCGCTGCGCCGAAGCGCACAGTCCGGACCGCGACCGCATGGCTTGCCGGCGGCTGGGCGGGTGGGCTATTCCGCGGCATCGGGCAAGCGTCCCGCGATCAGGCGCAGCGAGATGTCCTCCTCGCGATTGCGCTCCTGCCACTCGGAATAATAGTTGGTCCTGCGCACCTCCACCGCGGTGACCTTGTATTCCGGGCAGTTCGTCGCCCAGTCGGAATAGTCGGTGGTGATGACGTTGGCGCCGGTCGAGGCATGGTGGAAGGTGGTATAGACCACGCCCGGCTGCATCCGCTCGGAGATCTCGGCGCGCAGCGAGATGTCGCCCGAGCGGCTGGCGAGTGCGACGAGATCACCGTCCTTGATGCCGCGGCTCTCCGCATCGAAGGGGTGGATTTCCAGCACGTCCTCGTCATGCCAGGCCTGGTTCTCGGTGCGCCTGGTCTGCGCGCCGACATTGTATTGCGAGAGGATACGGCCGGTGGTCAGGATCAGCGGGAAGCGCGGGCCGGTGCGCTCCTGTGTCGGAACGTATTCCGTGATCATGAACTTGCCCTTGCCGCGCACGAAGCGGTCGACATGCATCAGCGGCGTGCCGGTCGGAGCCTTGTCGTTGCAGGGCCACTGCACCGAGCCAAGCTCATCGAGCTTTGCGTAGCTGACGCCGGCGAAGGTCGGGGTCACCAGGGCGATCTCGTCCATGATCTCGCTCGGGTGGCTGTAATTCATCTCGAGGCCCAGCGCCCGCGCCAGGTCGATCGTGACCTGGAACTCGGCCTTGCCCGAGAGCGGCGTCATCACCTGGCGGACGCGGTTGATGCGGCGCTCCGCATTGGTGAAGGTGCCGTCCTTCTCCAGGAAGGAGGAGCCCGGCAGGAACACATGGGCGTATTTCGCCGTCTCGTTCAGGAACAGGTCCTGGATGACGACGCATTCCATCGCGGCGAGGCCGGCGGTGACGTGCTGGGTGTTCGGATCGGACTGGGCGATGTCCTCACCCTGGACATAGAGCCCCTTGAAGCTGCCGCCGACCGCATCGTCGAGCATGTTCGGGATGCGCAAGCCCTGCTCGGAATCGAGCTGGACGCCCCAGAGCTTCTCGAAGATGTCGCGCGTGGCGTCGTCGGAGACGTGACGGTAGCCGGTGAACTCATGCGGGAACGAGCCCATGTCGCAGGAGCCCTGGACATTGTTCTGGCCGCGCAGCGGATTCACGCCGACGCCCTCGCGCCCGATATTGCCGGTCGCCATGGCGATGTTGGCCATGCCCATCACCATGGTCGAGCCCTGGCTGTGCTCGGTGACGCCGAGGCCGTAGAAGATCGCGCCATTGCCGCCAGTGGCATAGAGCCGAGCCGCAGCGCGCAGATCGGCCGCCGGCACGCCGGTGTATTGCTCGCTCGCCTCCGGCGAGTTGCGCTCCTCGGCGACGAAACGGGCCCAGATCTCGAAATCGGCGAGGTCGCAGCGCTCGCGGACATAATCCTCGTCGATCAGCCCCTCGGTGACGATGACATGGGCGAGGGCGTTGATCAGCGCGACATTGGTGCCGGGCCTGAGCTGGAGATGGTACTCGGCCTTGACGTGCGGCGACTTCACCATGTCGATGCGGCGCGGGTCGGCGACGATGACCTTGGCGCCCTGGCGGATGCGCTTCTTCATCCTGGAAGCGAAGACCGGGTGGCCGTCGGTCGGGTTGGCGCCGATGACCAGGATGACGTCGGCCTGCTCGACCGACTTGAAGTCCTGCGTGCCGGCCGAGGTGCCGAGCGTGGTCTTCAGGCCATAGCCGGTCGGCGAGTGGCAGACGCGGGCGCAGGTGTCGACATTGTTGTTGCGGAAGCCGGCGCGCACCAGCTTCTGGACGAGATAGACCTCCTCATTGGTGCAGCGCGAAGAGGTGATCGCGCCGACCGATTCCCGGCCATATTTGGCCTGGATGCGCTTGAACTCGCTGGCGGCGTAGTTGATCGCCTCGTCCCATGAGACCTCGCGCCAGGGATCGGTGATCTTCTCGCGGATCATCGGTTTGGTCATCCGGTCCTGGTGGGTCGCATAGCCCCAGGCGAAACGGCCCTTGACGCAGGAATGGCCCTCGTTCGCCTTGCCGTCCTTGTAAGGCACCATGCGCACGACGCGGTCGCCCTGCATCTCGGCCTTGAACGAGCAGCCGACGCCGCAATAGGCGCAGGTGGTGACCTTGGAATGCTCGGGCTGGCCGAGCTCGATCACCTTGTTCTCCATCAGCGTCGCGGTCGGGCAGGCCTGCACGCAGGCGCCGCAGGAGACGCATTCGGAGCCGAGGAAGTCGGTCGGCCCGGCGGCGACGCGCGAGTCGAAGCCGCGGCCGGTGATCGTCAGCGCGAAGGTGCCCTGCACCTCAGCGCAGGCGCGTACGCAGCGATTGCAGACGATGCACTTGCTGGGATCGTAGGTGAAATAGGGGTTCGAGGTGTCCTTGGGCAGCCAGTTCTCGTTGGCATAGCCTTCCATCGCCGTCGGCTTGACGTGGTTCTCGCCATCATAGCCGTAACGCACCTCACGCAGGCCGACGCTGCCGGCCATGTCCTGCAATTCGCAATCGCCATTGGCCGAGCAGGTCAGGCAGTCGAGCGGGTGGTCGGAGATGTAGAGCTCCATCACGCCCTTGCGCAGGCCGGACAGATTCTCCGACTGGGTGCGGACGACCATGCCCTCTTCCGCCGGCGTCGTGCAGGAAGCGGGCGTGCCGCGCCGCCCCTCGATCTCGACCAGGCAGAGCCGGCAGGAGCCGAAGGGTTCGAGCGAGTCGGTGGCGCAGAGCTTGGGGATCTTGGTGCCCAGGCTCATCGCCGCCGCCATCACCGAGGTGCCGGCCGGAACGGTGACGCTCTCGCCGTCGATCGTCAGCGTCACCGTCTTCTCGGCGACCCGGATCGGCGTTCCGAAATCGATTTCCTTGATCAGGCTCATCGATGTCTCCTCACTCGGCCGCCAGCGGCAGGCGCTCGGCCGGCGGACGGTCGAAATCCTCGAAGAAATGGTTGAGCGCGCTCATCACCGGCATGGGGGTCAGGCCCCCCATGGCGCAGAGCGAGGCGTCGGTCATCAGCTTGTTGAGATCGCGCAGCACGGCGAGGTTCTTCGGCCGTTCCTGGCCGGCGATGATCTTGTCGACCACCTCGACACCGCGTGTCGCCCCGATGCGGCAGGGCGTGCACTTGCCGCAGCTCTCCTTGGCGCAGAACTCGAAGGCGAAGCGCGCCTGCTTGGCCATGTCGACGCTGTCGTCGAAGACGACGATGCCGCCATGGCCGAGCATCGCCTTGATGCCAGCGAGCGCCTCGTAATCCATCGGGGTGTCGAGCTGCTTTACCGTGAGGTAGGCGCCGAGCGGCCCGCCGACCTGCACCGCCCGGATCGGCCGGCCGCTCAGCGTACCACCGCCCAAATCCTCGATGATCTCGCGCAGCGAGATGCCGAAGGCGAGCTCGATCAACCCGCCGCGCTTGATGTTGCCGCCGAGCTGGACCGGCAGCGTGCCACGCGAGCGGCCCATGCCGTAGTCGGCATAGGCCTTGGCGCCATGGGTCAAGACCCAGGGCACCGCGGCGAAGGAGAGCACGTTGTTGACGATGGTCGGCTTGCCGAACAGGCCCTGCAAAGCCGGGATCGGCGGCTTGGCCCGGACGATGGCGCGCTTGCCTTCCAGGCTCTCCAGCAGCGAGGTCTCCTCGCCGCAGATATAGGCACCGGCTCCGAGACGGACTTCGAGCTCGAAGGCCTTGCCCGAGCCGAGCACGGAGGCGCCGAGCACCCCGGCATTGCGCGCCTTCAGGATCGCCCGCCGCAGCGCCGTGTGGGCGTGCGGGTATTCCGAACGCAGATAGATGTAGCCCTTGGTCGCACCGACCGCGATCGCGGCGATCGTCATGCCTTCGATCAGCAGGAAGGGGTCGCCCTCCATCAGCATGCGGTCGGCGAAGGTGCCGCTGTCGCCCTCGTCGGCATTGCAGACGATGTATTTCTGCTCGGCCCTGGCGTCGTGGACGGTCTTCCATTTGATGCCGGTCGGGAAGCCTGCGCCGCCGCGGCCGCGCAAGCCGGACTCCCGGACTTCCTCGACGATCTCGGCGCCGGTGAGCGATAGCGCCTTCTCGACGCCCTTCAGCCCGTCGTAAGCGCGGTAGTCGGCGAGCGAGAGCGGATCGGTGACGCCGACGCGCTCAAAGGTCAGGCGCTGCTGGCGCTTCAGCCAGTCGAGCCCATCGACCGGGCCGAGCCGCAGCTCATGTGCGCCGCCGCTCTGGAAGCCGGCTTCGAACAGCGCAGCGACGTCGCGAACGGCGACCGGGCCGTAGGCGATGCGCCCCTCCGGCGTTTCGACCTCGACCATCGGCTCGAGCCAGAGCATGCCGCGCGAGCCGTTCCGGATGATCTCGACGGCGGCGCCGCGCGCCTGCGCCTCCCTGGCGATGGCCTGCGCCACGCCTTCCGCGCCCACCGAGAGGGCGGCGGCGTCGATCGGGACGAAGATGCGGATCGCTTCGCTCATTGCCGCACTCCGCACAGTGCCGCGATGCGGTCGGCATCGACCCGTCCGAGCAGTTCGCCCTCGACAAGGGCGGAGGGACCGAGCGCGCAATTGCCCAGGCAATAGACGGTCTCGACGACGGCCTTGTCGGGCCCGCCATGGTCGTCGACGACGATGCCATGCTCACGCGCCAGCTCCTCGACAACCCTGTCGCAGCCCAACGCCTGGCAGGCCTCGGCCCGGCAGAGCTTGACGATCTTGCGTGGCGGCGGGGCGGTGCGGAAGTCGTGATAGAAGGAGATGGTGCCGTGCACATCGGCCCGCGACAGATTGAGCGCCTCGGCGATCAGCGGCACGACCTGCGGATCGACATAGCCGAACTCTTCCTGCAGCGCGTGCAGGATCGGCAGAGTGGCTCCTTCGAGATGAGACAGGCCCGACACAATCGAGCGCGCCTCGTCCTGATCCCAGGCTGGGTAGTGGACCATCGTCCCTCCTCCATGCCGACCGTTCAACCGGTCTGCGCGTTTTGAAGAAGGATGGCGAAGTTTAGGATGATTTCAAATCGATTGTTCCGACCATGCGATAGTCATTGCCTATCAAAATTCGACACGATGCTCGATTGGCGCCGCATGATACGGCGATGGCCGTTGCTCAGGGGCGTGGAGGCCGACCATCTCGCGGCGATTTCGATAGTTGCGAGCTATTTAACGATCGGGCGCCGCGGCAGGCTGGCATCCACCATGACGCCAGACATCATCAGCAGGTTGCGGGCAAGCGGCGCGGCGGGGTGGCGGTCGGCCATGATCAAGCCGATCGTGCGCTTGGCGTCGGGCTCGATCAGCGGCAGCGCCTTGGTGCCGAGCGGCACGCCGAAGAATTCGAGCAATTGCGAGGAGACGATGCTGGAGACGCCCTGAATGCCGGCATGGGAGCAGAGGTTGAAGATCGAGTTGGTCTCGATCGCCGGCTTGGGCGAATGCCCGACCGAGCGGAAAATGCCGTCGATGATGCGCCGGTTCTGCATGTCGGCGGTGAGCAGGCAGAGCTTCAAGGCAGCCGCCTCGGCCCAGGTGATCGTCTCGCGGCCACCGAGCGGTCCGTCCTCGCGCGTCAGCAGCACATAGGCTTCCTGATAGATCGGCTTGGAGACGACGCGTTCGAGCGGTTCGTTGTCGAGATAGGTCAGGCCGACATCGAGCTCGAAATTATCGATTCCGTCCTGGATTTCGGTCGAGGTCAGCGACAGCACGGTCAGCGAGGCGCCGGGATAGCGTGTCGAAAACGGCGCGGTGATGTGGGCGATCATCGGCAACGCCGTCGGCACAGCGCCGAGCCTGATCTTGCCGCTGACCCCTTCGCGCAGCTCGGCGATGGCGCCCTTCATCTGGTCGGCTTCGGCCAGCATGCGCCGGGCATGGGCGAGCACGATCTCTCCCTCCCGGGTCAACCCCTGGAAACGCCGGCCGCGCTCGACGATCATCACGCCGAGCTCCTCTTCGAGCTGGACGATCGCGGCTGAGAGCGTCGGCTGCGAGACATGGCAGGCCTCGGCCGCCTTGCGGAAATGCTTCTCGCGGGCGAGCGCATCGAGATAGATGAGCTGGCGGATGATCATGAGCGCATCGCGTTCCCGTCGAAGGCGCCAGCTCCGGCCCGGCTTCCAGCTCGTGCGGCGCGTCTCCTCCAGTCTTTCCAGATTCTGCAGTTTTCCGATAGGCGCAGCAAAAAGGGGCCGCCATGGCGGCCCCTTCCTGAGGACTGCTCCAGCTGCTCAGTTGTGGTGCGGCAGCACGCCGGCGTTGCGGCCTGGCCCGGTCTCCACGCCCTTGAAGCTGTCATGATAGGCGAGATACCGGGCCTGCTCGGCGAGCGCTCGCTGGTTCTGGGCCTGCTCGTGCACGATGCTCTCGGCACCGAGCTCGCTGGCATAAGCCATGGAACTCGCTCCCGAAAGCAGAAGCGCCGCCGCGACGGCGGTGATCTTGCGCGAAAGCATGGCAATCTCCTGTGTGACCTAGTCGCCCATGATTGAGCTAGTCACCGGCCAGGGCTTTCCAATGTCGCTGCGACTCTCCGGCACTCACATTCCCGTTACGCGCGTCTCGGGGGCAGCTGGAGTTCGAGAGGAGGAATTGCGGCCTCATCTCGCTGCAAGCTCAACCGAACCACGCCTCCTGAATTGCGTCAGGAACGGCAAGCCGATGGCGGCCACCGCCAGAAGCCACAGGATGATGCTGGTCGGGGTGGAGAACAGGATCTCGTAGCCGCCATCCGAGAGCGACAAGGCGCGGCGGAAATTATCCTCGAGCAGCCGGGCGAGCACGAAGGCCAGAAGCAGCGGGATCAGCGGGATGCCGACCTTGCGCAGGCCATAGGCGAGGATGCCGATGCCGGTGGTGATGACGAGCTCGAAGGCCGAGTTCGAGACCGCGTAGACGCCGGCATAGGACAGAGCGAGGATGCCGGGATAGAGGATCCAGGCCGGGATCAGAAGCAAACGCGCGAACAGCCCGACCAGCGGCAGGTTGAGCACCAGCAGCATCAGGTTGCCGATATACATCGAGGCGATCAGCCCCCAGGCCACCTCCGGGCGCTGCGTGAACAGCAGCGGGCCGGGCGTGATCGAGTACATCAGGAAGGCGCCGAGCATCACCGCCGTGGTGCCGGAACCGGGGATGCCGAGCGCCAGCATCGGCACCATCGAGCCGGTCTGCGCGGCGTTGTCGGCCGTTTCGGGAGCAGCGAGGCCGCGCATGTCGCCCTTGCCGAACGTGCCCTTGTCGGAGATGCGCTTCTCGGCGGTGTAGGCCATGGCGGAGGCCACCGAGGCGCCGGTTCCGGGCAGCACGCCGAGGAAGAAGCCGATGCCGGTCGCACGCAGCATCGCCGGCAGGCAGAACAGGATTTCCTTCAAGGTCAGGCGCGCGCCATTCCCGGTTCGCGTCACCACGCCGCTGATCATGCCCTCGGCCAGCATCAGGATCTCGGCGACGGCGAAGAGGCCAATGGTCAGGCTGGTGAAATCGATGCCGCCAAGCAGCTCGAGCGAGCCGAAGGTGAAGCGCTCGACGCCGCTGCCGCCGTCGATGCCGACCATGGCGAGCAGCAGGCCGAGCGCGACCGCGATCCAGGTCTTCACCGCCTTGCCCTCGCTCATCGTGCCGAGCAGCGCGAAGGACAGGACCATCAGCGCGACATAGTCGGCTGGGCCGAAGGACAAGGCGAGCCGCGCCAGCGGCACGGCCAGGAAGGTCATCAGGATCACGGCGCTGGTGCCGCCGACGAAGCTGCCGATGCCGCTGATCGCCAGCGCCGCCGCACCGCGGCCGGCCTTGGCGAGCGGGTAGCCGTCGAGCGTCGTCATCACCAGCCCGGGATCGCCGGGGATATTGAGCAGGATCGAGGAGATGCGCCCGCCATAACCACTGCCGTAATAGAGCCCGGCGAGCAGGATCAGCGCCGTCTCGGGCGGCAGCTTCAGGGCAAAGCAGAGCGGCAGCAGCAGCGCCACGGCGTTGATCGGGCCGATACCGGGCAGCGCGCCGATCGCGGTGCCGAGCGCGACACCGGCGAAGGCTACCGCGAGATTGAGCGGCGTGAGCGCGACCTGGAAGCCGGTCAGAAGGGCGGAGAACGCGTCCATCTAGATCCCCAGCGGCCCGCGCGGCAGCGGCAGGTCGAGGACCTTGTCGAGCAACACGAAGAAGACCACCGCCGTCGCGATGGCGGAGACCGCGGCCGGAAGCAGCCTGGCATGGAAGGCGAGGGCGGCGGCAAAGCACAGCAGCGCCGTCGCCAGGATGAAGCCGAGCGGCAGGAGCAGCAGCGGATAGACCAGGCTCGCGATCAGCACCGCCAGAGCGCGCGGCCAGGCGCCGAATTCCAGCTCCACCCGGCCGGGACGAATGGCGAGAGCGCCACCGCCCAGGATGAGTACGGCGCCGACGATCGTCGGGAACAGCCGCGGCCCGACCGGATCGGCGGCGAACGGCACATGCAGGGTCTGCGCGTGCCAGATCGCCCCGCCTCCGAGCAGGATGCAGATCAATCCGACCAGACGGTCGATCATGGCGTCATGGCCTCCGCTTCCCTGGCAAGCGAGCTACTTGGCGAGGCCGACCTCGGCCGCCAGCGCCCGGAAATCGGCCGTCCGCTTCTTGGCGAAGGCGTCGAAGGCTGGCCCGACCATGTCGAACTCGAACAGCCCCTGCTCGGTGCGCGCCTTCTGCCAGCGCGGGTCGGCGTTGAGCTTGGCGAGGACGCCCGTCCAATAGGCATAGGAGGCTTCCGGCGCCTTCGGCGGCGCATAGAAGCCACGCACGATCGGCCATTGCACGTCGTAGCCCTGTTCCTTGGCGGTCGGCACCTGCGCGAAGGCTCCCGGCAGGCGCTTATCCGAGAAGGTCGCGAGCAGGCGGATCTCGCCGGCCTCGAGCTGGCCGCGCACCTCCGAGGCATCGCCCGGAAAGAGGTCGATATGGCCGCCGATCAGGGCACCAATGGCCTCGCCGCCGCCCTCATAGGACAAATAGCGCATCTTGCGCGGGTCGACGCCGGCCGCTTTCAGGACAAGCGCCGGCTTCATCCAGTCCTGGCTGCCGACCGTGCCGCCGGCGCCGACCTTGACCGAGGCGGGGTCCTTCTTCAGCGCCTCGACGACATCGGCGAGCGACTTGAACCGGCTGTCCTTGCGCACCGCGAGCACGCCGTAATCGGCGCCGATCGCGCCGAGCCAGCGCACATCGGCTTCGCTGAAGCGGCCGAACTTGCCCTGGGCGAGGTTGACCCAGGAGCCAGTCGAGACGGCGACGATGACGTTCGCATCGGCGGAACGTTGCGCCTGGATGGCGTTGTAGGCGACCGCGCCGATGCCGCCCGGCATGTTGGTCGTGCGGATCGACGGACCGACCAGCCCAGTCTCGTTCAGCACGCGGCTGGTCAGCCGGCAGGTCAGGTCGAAGCCGCCGCCCGGCGCGGCCGGCGCGATGCATTCCGGATTCTGCGGCTGGAACTGCTGCGCCTGGGCAGCGGCCGACAGCATGACGGCACAACAGATGGCGATCGATATCCTCATGACGTTCCTCCGGCCTTTGTTCTTGCCGCTGGCGCCCGTTGTGCCCGGGCGTGCGCCGAAACCGGAGAAGCAGCCCGGCTCAAGATATTGTCGACAATTTTGAGATTAATCATCCTCTCAAGCTTGTCAAACATTCAAGTCAGTGCAATTTATGTCGACAATAAATGCCGCACGCATGGAAGCGAGTGGCGCAATGCGAGGAATGGCCGGACGATGGCGAGCTACAGCAACAACGAACGGCCGGCTCCGGACGGCGTCTTGGTCGACATCGCCGACTATGTCCTGGGCTATCGTGTCGACAGTGCGCTCGCCTACGAGACCGCTCGCAACTGCCTGATCGACACGCTCGGCTGCGGGTTGGAGGCGCTGGAATACCCGGCCTGCACCAAGCTGCTCGGCCCGATCGTGCCCGGCACCATCGTGCCGAACGGCGCCCGCGTCCCCGGCACCCCCTACCAGCTCGATCCGGTCCAGGCCGCCTTCAATCTCGGCACGATGATCCGCTGGCTCGACTTCAACGATTGCTGGCTGGCGGCGGAATGGGGGCACCCTTCCGACAATCTCGGCGGCATCCTCGCCGTGGCCGACTGGTTGTCGCGCAGCGCGGTCGCGGCCGGGCGCCCTGCCCTGACCATGCACGACGTGCTGACCGCGATGATCAAGGCTCACGAGATCCAGGGCTGCCTGGCGCTGGAGAACGCCTTCAACAAGGTCGGCATCGACCATGTCATCCTGGTCAAGGTCGCCTCGACCGCCGTCGTGGCGGGGATGCTCGGCTTGAGCCGTGACGAGATCGTCAATGCGCTCTCGCTCGCCTTCGTCGACGGCCAGGCGCTTCGAACCTATCGGCACGCGCCCAATGCCGGCTCGCGCAAGAGCTGGGCGGCGGGCGATGCGACGAGCCGCGCCGTGAAGCTCGCCTTGATCGCGCAGACCGGCGAGATGGGCTACCCCTCGGCGCTGACGGCCAGGACCTGGGGCTTCTACGATGCCTCGTTCCGCGGCCAGAGCTTCAAGTTCCAGCGCCCCTACGGCTCCTATGTGATGGAGCACGTGCTGTTCAAGATCTCCTACCCGGCCGAGTTCCACTCCCAGACCGCGGTCGAGGCGGCGATGAGCCTGCATCAGCGCCTGCGCGAGATGGGGCGCAGCAGCGACGACATCGCCTCGATCAGGATCAGGACCCACGAAGCCTGCATCCGCATCATCGACAAGCGCGGCCCGCTGCATAATCCCGCCGATCGCGACCACACCATCCAGTACATGGTCGCCGTCCCATTCATCTTTGGCCGTCTCACTGCTGCGGATTACGAAGACGACATCGCGACCGATCCGCGCATCGATGCGCTGCGCGACAAGATCGAGTGCGTCGAGGATCCCGCCTTCACCCGCGACTACCACGACCCCGACAAGCGCTCGATCGCCAACGGCATGACGGTCACGTTGAAGGACGGCACGGTCCTGCCCGAGCTCGTGGTCGAATACCCGATCGGCCATAAGCGCCGCCGCGCCGACGGCATCCCGCTGCTCGAGGCGAAGTTCCGCACCAATCTCGCCCGCCGTTTCGTCGAGAAGCGCCAGCGCCGGATTCTCGACGTCTCGTTGGATCAGGCGAAGCTCGAGGCGATGCCGGTGCACGACTACGTCGATCTCTACTGCAGCTGAGTCCCCATGCCCTATCTCGTCGCCTCTGAACTGCCTTCCGAGCCGGCCGGTCAGCGCTTCCGGGCGCTGGTCGAGCGCGGCGGCATCCTGCGCCTGCCCGGCGCCCATAACGGCATGGCCGCTTTACAGGCCAAGGCGGCCGGATTCGAAGGCTTATATCTCTCGGGCGCGGCGATGACCGCGTCGATGGGCCTGCCCGATCTCGGCATCATCACCGTCGACGAAGTCGCCTTCTTCATCCGCCAGATCGCCCGCTCCAGCGGCCTGCCGCTGCTGGTCGACGGCGACACCGGCTATGGCGAGGCGCTCAACGTCATGCACATGGTCCGCGTCTTCGAGGAGGCCGGAGCCGGCGCCCTCCATATCGAGGACCAGTTGCTGCCGAAGAAATGCGGCCATCTCAACGACAAGAAGCTCGCCGATGCCCATGACATGGCTGCCAAGGTCGCAGCAGCCGCCAAGGCGCGCCGGCATCTCTATCTGATCGCCCGCACCGATGCCGCGGCGAGCGAAGGCATCGACGGCGCGGTCGCCCGGGCGAAGCTCTACATCGAGGCCGGAGCCGACGCGATCTTCCCGGAGGCGCTGAACACGGCCGAGATGTTTCGCGAGTTCGCCAAGCGCGTGCCCGGCGTGCCGCTGCTCGCCAACATGACCGAATTCGGCCGCACGCCGTTCTTCACCGCCTCCGAGTTCGAGGCGATGGGCTATCGCATGGTGATCTGGCCGGTCTCCTCGCTGCGCGTCGCCAACAGGGCGCAGGAAAAGCTCTACGCCGCGCTCGCTCGCGATGGCGGCACCCACGCCATGGTCGATGAGATGCAGACCCGAGCCGAGCTCTACGGAACCATCGGCCTGCACGACTACGAGGCGCTCGACGCCTCGATCATCGAAACGATCATCCCCGAGGGAATGCCGCAGCGCGAACGCGGTGCCTGACGACGACATCCGCGCCCGGCGCGGCAAGAGACGACCAGCCGAACAAGGCGGCGTAATCGACAACGGGAGGGAGAAACGATGCTGAAGCGTTTGACGATGGCCGGCGCGCTGGTGCTCGGGCTCGGCGTGGCGGCGGCCTCCGCCGATCCGGCGAAGGTGATGATCCCCGCCAATCCCGGCGGCGGCTGGGACGGCGCCGGTCGCCACACCATGGCGGCCTTCGCGCAGTCCAAGGTGTTCACCGACGGGGCGTCCTTCACCAACAAGGGCGGAGCCGCCGGCACGATCGGCCTCGCCGAGTTCGTCCGCACGGCGAAGGGCGACGACAACGCCCTGCTGGTAACCGGCGTCATCATGGTCGGCGGCGTCATCACCAACAAGACACCGGTCTCGCTGGCCGATACGACGCCGCTGCTGCGGCTGACCAACGAGTACAATGCCATCGCGGTGCCGGCGAACTCGCCGATCAAGACGCCGCAGGATTTCATCGCAGCGCTCAAGGCCGATCCGAGCGCGCTCTCGGTCGGCGGCGGCTCGGCCGGCGGCGCCGATCACGTCATGCTGGCGCTGCTCGCCAAGCAGGCCGGCGCGCCCGTCGCCAAGATCAATTTCGTCTCCTTCTCCGGCGGCGAGATCCTCGCAGCGCTCGGCGGCGGCAAGATCAAGGCGGCGATCTCCGGCGCATCCGAGTTCAAGCAGTTCGCCGAATCCGGACGCATCCGGATCATCGCCGTCTCCGGGCCGAGCCGTGTCGACGGCATCAACGCGCCGACGCTGAAGGAATCCGGCATCCCGGTCGAAATCGGCAACTGGCGCGGCTTCGTCGGCGCGCCCGGCATGAGCGAGGGGGCCAAGAAGCTCTGGCTCGAGCGCTTCGCCAAGCTGCATGAGACCCCGGCCTGGAAGGAGACCCTGAAGAGCCAGGGCTGGGAGGACGCCTATCTCCCGGGCGACAAGTTCAATGCCTTCCTCAAGGAGGAGGAGGCGAACTGGACGAGCGCGCTCAAGGAAGTTGGCATCCTGAAATAGCTCTCACGCCAAAGAGGCACGCAGCCCCGCGCTGCGTGCCGCTCAAAACCTGGTTGCGGGGAGCGGACGCACATGCCGGTCACAGAAGAGGCACAGTCGCGGGAGCGTCGATTCAGGCCATGGTGGCTCGGACTCGCTCTGGCGATCATGGGCGCGCTCTGGCTCAACGGCGCGCGCGGCATCGCCTCGACGACGAACTATATCGGTCTCGGTCCGGCGGCGATCGTGCTTGCCGTCGGGCTTGGTCTCGTGGTGCTGGGAGTCCTTCTGATCCTCCAGGCGCTGCGCGGCGAGTTCGCAGCCGTCGACGACGAGGCGGAAGCGCCGCCGTCCCGCGCGGCCTTTATGCTGGCGCTGGCCGGAGTGGCCGTTCCGCTTCTGACGATGCGCTGGCTCGGCTTTCCCCTTACAGCGATGCTGGCCTTTACTCTCGTCACCCATGGCTTCGGCTCGCGCCGAACTGTCCTCGATCTCGCGATCGGCTTCGCGCTCGGCAGTGCCGCCTGGTTCGGCTTCTCCCGCCTCGGCATCAGCCTCGGCGGCTTCCTGCCGTTGATCGGGTGAGCCAATGGACATCCTGAACCAGCTCATCGCCGGCTTTGGCCTCGCGCTGCAGCCGATCAACCTGTTCTGGGCCTTCATCGGCTGTGCGCTCGGCACCGCCGTCGGCGTCCTGCCTGGCATCGGCCCCGCACTGACCATTGCCCTGCTGATGCCGGTGACGGCGCAGGTCAATCCGGCATCGGCCTTCATCATGTTCGCCGGCATCCTCTACGGCGCCCTCTATGGTGGCTCGACCACCTCGATCCTGCTTAACACGCCGGGCGAGAGCGGCTCGGTGATGACCGCGCTCGAGGGCAACCGCATGGCCCGCAGCGGCCGCGGTGCCGCGGCGCTGGCCACGGCGGCGATCGGTTCGTTCGTCGCCGGCACGATCGGCACGCTCGCCCTCACCTTCCTCGCGCCGGCGATCGCCGAGCTCGCCTTCGTCTTCGGCCCCGAGGACTATTTCGCGCTGATGGTGCTCTCCTTCACCTCGGTCGCGGTGGTGATGGGGCGCTCGCTGGTGCGCGGCTTTTCCGCTCTGTTCTTCGGCCTTGCGCTGGGGACGATCGGCATCGACACCCAGACCGGCCAGACGCGGATGGTCTTCGGCATGCTCGAACTGCTCGACGGCGTCTCCTTCACTGTGGTGCTGGTCTCGCTCTTCGCCATCGGCGAGACGCTCTACGTCGCCAGCCGCCATGCTTCGGCGCCACCTGCGATCAATCCGCTCTCCGGTGGAAGCTGGATGACGCGGCAGGATTGGAAGCGATCGTGGAAGCCCTGGCTGCGCGGCAGTGTCATCGGTTTCCCGATCGGGGCGCTCCCGGCCGGCGGCACAGAGATCCCGACCTTCCTCTCCTATGCGCTGGAACGGCGCCTGTCGAAGCACCCGGAAGAGTTCGGCCAGGGCGCGATCGAGGGCGTCGCCGGGCCTGAGGCCGCCAACAACGCCGCCGCCGCCGGCATCCTCGTGCCGCTGCTGACGCTCGGCCTGCCCTCGACCGCGACGGCTGCCGTCCTGCTCGCCGCCTTCCAGAACTACGGTTTGCAGCCCGGGCCGATGCTGTTCGCCACCAATCCCACCCTGCTCTGGGGCCTGATCGCCTCGCTCTATATCGGCAACCTGATCCTGCTCATCCTCAACCTGCCGCTGGTCGGCATCTGGGTGCGGCTGCTGCTGATCCCGCGCCACTACATCTATGGCGGCATCGTCGTCTTCGCGCTGGTCGGCGTCTGGGGGCTGTCGACCTCGTGGATGGCCCTTGCCCTGATGTGCGGGCTGGGGCTGATCGGCTATGCCGCGCGCGTCTATGATTTCCCGATCGCGCCCGTGCTGATCGGCCTGATCCTCGGGCCCCAGGCCGAGATTCAGCTGCGGCGCGCGCTGGCTGTCAGCCAGGACGACTGGAGTGTCCTGGTCGGCACGCCGATCTCCGCATCGCTGCTCGCTATCGCCGCCCTGGTGCTGATCGTGCCGCCGCTGCTCGCCTACCGGCGCAGGCAAGCTGCTCCGGGCGGGGAACAGACAGCGTCAGCCGGCTGACGCGCCGGCGCGAGCGGCATAAGTCCTGACTCAGGCTCCGGAGTTGCGCTGGCGCTTCACCGGTCGCGCGGCTTCGGCGCTCGCGAGCGCTGTCTGGAGCGCCATTCGGGCGGCGCGGATATGGCGCCGCATGAGGATCTCGGCGAGCTCGCCGTCGCGATGGCCGATCGCTTCGGTGATCCGCAGATGCTCCTGCCAGGCTTCGCGGCCGCGCCCAGGCACCGTCGAGTGCAGCCGCCGGCACAGGCGCAGGCGCGGATAGAACTGCTCGCAAAGCAGTTCGGCCAGGATCGGATTGCCGCTGCCCTTGGCGATCCGGCGGTGGAAATCCGCCTCGGGCTCGTCCTGCAGATAGGCGCCGAGCGGGTTGCGCTCGATCTCGCCGCGATGGCCCTGGACCAGGGCCTGCAGCGCGGCGATCTCGGCATCGCTCATGCTCTCGGCGGCGAGGCGGGCGGCCATGCCTTCCGCAGCCTCGCGCACGTCGAGCAGAGCGAGGAATTCCGCCGCGGTCGGCTGCGCCACCCGGGCGCCCTGATTGGTGACATAGGTCACCAGCCCGCGCTCCTGCAGGCGACGGATCGCCTCGCGCACCGGCGCGCGGCTGATGCCGTAGCGGCGCGCGATGACGGGCTCGCTCAGCTTTTCGCCGGGCGCGATCTCGCCGGTGACGATCGCGCTGGTCAGGGCGTCGTAGAGCTTGTCGCCGATGCCGGTCTTGCCGCCCGGCATTGCAGGAATCGATTCAACCATGTCTTGCTCGAGCGATTCGACAGCGGGGACTGCAGCGAAGAGTACAGAACTCCGCTCTGTGAATCGCCGGATATCTGGAAAGCATGGCTGGGGCGCCAGGATTCGAACCTGGGAATGGCGGTACCAAAAACCGCTGCCTTACCGCTTGGCGACGCCCCAATGCGCGTTGCCTTCTAGTGCGCGTCGTCGCGCCGCGCAATATCGGATCACCCTCTGGACCTCGGCGATCGTCCCGTCGACCGGGCGAGCCCGGCGTTTGCGGAAAAGATTGCACAACCCATATCCTTGCCTGTTGCGCCGCGGCAGCGGGCTGGCTATAAGCCGGCCACCAGTTGATCGGAGTGTGGCTCAGCCTGGTAGAGCACCTCGTTCGGGACGAGGGGGTCGCAGGTTCAAATCCTGCCACTCCGACCAAAATTTCCCGAGATATTGCAAGATATTAGAATGATGGCCCCTCGGGGCCTTTTTCTTTGACCGACAGAAGCACCGACAGTTTGGGAAGCAGTGCTAACCGCCTGACGCGCCCAGCTCACATTCCCGCGCCGGTTGGCAGCGCCCCTAGGCCACCCGGATCCGGCCGAGGAACTGCGCCACCTCGGTGTCCAGGTCAGCGGATTGGCGCGAGAGCACGTCGGCGGAATCCGCGACGTGATTGGCAGCTTCGCCGGTTTCCTCGGCGACGCGGCTGACGATGTCGATGTGTCCGCCGGCCGTGACGGTCTCGCTCGCGGCCTGCTTCACATGCTCTGCGATGCCGGCAGTCGCGATGTTCTGCTTTTCCACCACCATCGCGACCGCGCCCGAGATCTGATTGAGAGTGTCGATCGTTGCCGTCATCGTGTCGATCGCGCTGACCGCGTCGGCCCCGGACAGGCTGATCGCGTCGATCTGGCTCTGGATCTGCTCGGTCGCCCGCCAGGTCTCGGAGGCAAGTCCCTTGATCTCGTGCGCGACCACGGCAAAGCCGCCACCCATGCTGCCGATCCGGGCCGCCTCGATCGAGGCGTTGAGGGCGAGCAGGTTGGTGTGCCGGGCGATGGTCGAGATCATATGGGTGACGTTGCCGATCTCCTGCACCTTGCGCGAGAGATCGCCGACCCGGTCGAGTACGGTCAGCGCCTGCTGGGTGGCATCGCCAACGAGGCGGGCGGCCTCGTTCACCTGACGATCGACCTCCGTGAACGAACTGGCCAGTTCCGACGTGGCATCGGTGATGGCGATGACGTTCGAGGACGACTGGCGCGACGCTGCCGATGCCGCGCTCGAGCGCTGCGACACCTCGGCGGCGCCGGTGCGCATCTGCTCGGACGCGGCCCGCAGGGACGAGATCGATGCGATGACCGCCCGGGCGATGCCGGCGATCTTGCGCTCGAACTCGTTGGCAAGGTCATGCAGGATGCGCCGCCGCTCATGTGCCGCATGCGCCGTCGTTTCCGCGACATCCTTGCGCGCCTCGTCGGCGATCGTCCTGGCCGCAGTCGCCTCGGCACGCTCCCGCTCGGAGGCCTCGACCGCCTGCCGCAGCGACCAGACGATCCAGGTCAGCGCCGCAGCTTGAACCGCGACGATGGCGCCATGCAGAAAAGCGCGCCGAATGTCATTGCCACCCGGGAAGACACCGATCGAATAGAACAGGCTCAGGGCGAGGTGGTGGACGGTGATGGCGAGTGTTGCCGGCAGGAAGATGCGCCAGTCGAGCCAGCCGACCAGCACCGCCAGCATGGCGAAGAAATACATGTGCAGGTCGGCCTGGTAGGGATGCCCGCCGAAAGCGTAGACCAGCAGCATGACCTGACCGACCAGCGCGATGCTGGATGTCTGACGTGTGACCCACCCAATGCGGTCGACCCGCCAGGCGAGCGTCCCAAGGATCGCGAGCCCCGCCCCCGCAGCCGAAAACGTCGGCATATACGACGCTCCCTCGACGGGGAGGCCGACGATCAGGAGCAAGGCCGCGTTCCCCCACAGGATCGCGATCAGGAGCCTGGCGAAGCGCGTGCGGAGCCGCTCGACCTCACCCACGGACGACGCTCCTCGCCCGGCGAATGCACGCTTCGGCCAATGAGCCGTCGACCACGAGCCACGCCCCGGCGCGATAGAGCGAGGCGGCATAACCGTCGCCGTCCCCGATGCTGATCGCAACCGTGGCGGCCGCATCGAGCTGAAGGAGGCTGCCGCCGGCCTGCGAGACGGCACGTGCCATCTCAGGCTGGGAGGTGCCTGCCGGGAAGAAAGCGGCAATCGGCTGCCCTGGCACCGGCCAGGCTGCAACCAAGAACGCCGCAAGCGCCATGACCAGGCCCAAAATCAGGCCAAAGCCGATCTCACGCATCGCGTGCCCCCCGGCAATCGATCAGCAGTGAAGATACCACGGCAAGAGTGTGGTTATTCGGCTTTACAACTCGTAAACGGGATCGATTACTATTGCATCATGCGCGATAGCGTGATCGCGAGAACATTCAGCCAGACAAAGACTGACGCCGTCCGATCCATGACGCATGCCGCGGCTGAACGGGCCGAAAGCGGCGCTATAAATCCCTGGGCGGCGGCTGCAGCGGGCCGGTCCACGTCGTCTTCACCGCGATGCGGCAGGCTCCAGTGGCGCGGCAGTTGCTCCACCGCTATGCTCGCGCCGCAATCTGGAGCCGCGCTCGCATGAAATCCGCCTTCCGCCTCATCGCCGTCCTCGGCCTCACGACACTGCTCGCCGGCTGCGACCGCTGCGGCAACATGATGGAACTCGACATGTTCCTGCAGCCGGTGAAGAAGGTCTGCACCGGCCAGAAGCCAGCGGGCTGACCTTCTCCGAGCGATCGCGTAGGCAACAAAAAAGCCGGGGCCAGGCCCCGGCTTTCTGATTCTGTAGTGCCGTTCGGCTCAACTGCGGCGCTTCAGCACCGACCAGCCGGCCCCGACCAGGCTCGCCGCCAGCGCCGCCTTGATCAGGTCGCCGAGCAGGAAGGGTTGCACGCCGGCGACCCAGGCCTTGGCGAAGCCGATCCCGGTCGCCCCGCTCGCCATCTGCGCGCCGAGCGCCAGCCAGGCGAAGCCGAGCGCCATCAGCACGATCTCGGCCAGCACCACACCACCGGCGAGACGCCAGAGCGAGGCGCCGCGCGAGCCGGCCCAGCCGGCGATCACGGCCGCGGCGACGAAGCCGATCAGGAAGCCGCCGGTCGGTCCGAGCAGATAGAGCGGGCCGGCCGCGACCGGCGGGGTGTTGGTGAAGACCGGCAGGCCGAACAGGCCATAGGCGATGTAGAGCGCGACGGTCGCGGCGCCGAGGCGCGCGCCATAGGCAGCGCCGAGGCCGAGCACGGCCAGCGTCTGCAGCGTCATCGGCACCGGCCAGAACGGTACCTTGACCTTGGCGGCGGCGATGATCAGCAGGCTGCCGACGACGGCGAGCGCGACATTGCGCAGGACGCGCGTACGCGGATCCGACAGGGCCGGCAGGGCCGCGTTGACCATGGAGGTGGCGGGCAAGGACAGCGTCTCGGCCATCGGATCTGATCCTTCTTCTTCGGGCGCCGTCGACGCCCGGCTCGTTCGTCTATAGGAAATGGCCCGCCGGCCGACAAGCCGGTCACCATGCCCGATCCCGGATGCGCAGATGCCCAGCTCCACTTCCGATGCCGACGAGCCGCTCGACTTCGACCGCGATCCGGGCGCAGCCTCGGGCGAGCTCGTGCAGCTCTCGCCGCTGGTGCGCCGCTTGATCGCCGGCAATGGCGGGCCGATGACCTTCACCGGCACCTGCAGCTACATCGTCGGCCGCGGCAGGATCGCAATCATCGATCCCGGCCCGGACGATCCCGGACATGTCGCGGCCCTGCTCGCGGCGATCGCCGGCGAGACCGTCACCGATATCGTCATCACCCACACCCACCGCGACCATTCGCCGGCCTCGCGCGCAATCCAGGCCGCGACCGGAGCCCGCATCGTCGGCTGCGGCCTGCACCGGCCGGCGCGCGAGCTTGTCCTCGGCGAGATCAACCCGCTCGACGCTTCTGCCGACAAGGACTACGCGCCCGATCTCGTCATGGCCGAGGGCGACGCCGTCTCCGGCCCGGGCTGGACGCTCCAGGCGCTGGAAACGCCCGGCCACACCGCCAACCACCTCGCTTTCGCGCTGCCGGAGGAGACCACCCTGTTCTCCGGCGACCATGTCATGGCCTGGTCGACGACGATCGTCGCCCCGCCCGACGGCTCGATGGTCGCCTATATGGCCTCGATCGAGAAATTGCGCGGCCGCGAGGACCGGCTCTACTGGCCCGGCCATGGCGGCCCGGTCCGCGAGCCGCAGCGCTTCCTGCGCGGGCTGGTGCAGCACCGGCGCCTGCGCGAGGCGGCGATTCTCGGCCGCCTGCAGGCCGGCGACGAGACGATCGCCGAGATGGTGCCACCGATCTATCAGGAACTGCCACCTCGCCTGCTCGGCGCCGCCTCGCTCTCGGTGCTGGCCCAGCTCGAGGACCTGGTCGAGCGCGGCGTGGTGCTCTGTGACGACGGGGCGCCATTGCTGGCGAGCCGCTACCGGCTGGCATGAGGCTCAACGCAGCTCCACGAGAAGCTTCACCTCCTCCTCGAACGCCGCGATGCGCCTGGCATTGGCGCCGAAATCGAAGCCGCCCAGCCGCGATGCCGAGCGGATGTCGATGCGGCTGCCATCGGCACGCGGCCGGATGCGGATGGTGATGTCGTCGACGAGGCGCAGCACGCGCGAGCGCGCGACGGCGTCGAGCCGCCCTGCCCCGCTGCGCCCGCCCGGCGCCGCCCCCTCCAGCACCTGCCAGCCGAGATTGACTGAAGCCTTGCGGGCGAGGTCGTAGGCGACCTCCGCCGGCAGTTCGAGCACGATCGGCAGCGCCTTCGGATAGCCTTGGCGCTGTGCCTTGCGCCGCTCGGCCGGAAGATCGGGCGGCACGATCCCGCCTCTGGCGGTCAACGCGACGCGCGAGCGGCTGAAGGCCGGCGGCTCGTCGATATCGGTCGAGACGTCGGCCAGGAACGGCAGCGTCGCCAGCTGGAAGCCGCCATAGGCGACCGGCGCGAGCAGGAGCAGGCAGAGCACGAAGGCCTGCACGGCGATGCCGGTGCCGCGATGCCCGTCCTGCCAGATCCTGACGAAGGCCGCGAGCGCCAGCAGGAAAGCCAGCAGCACGAAGACATAGGCGCCGGCGATCGGCGCGAGGCGCTCGACCGAGGGCTGGCCGAAGCGGAAGATCAGCACGGCGAGCGCGACGACCGTCAGCCCGAACAAAGCCAATCGCCGGCTCCAGATCGCCGCGCGCGAAATCGGCTCCTCGAAGACGAGACGACGATGCATCTCTCTTAGGTGCTTGAGCCTCGGGAAGAAAACAAGGGATGCCGGAGACCCCAGCCCTCCTATTCAAAACAAACCGCCGTCATCCCGGACAAGCCGCGCAGCGGCGCAGCTCCGGGATCCATCGTAGAGCGCAGTTCCCTACGATGGATTCCGGCGCTCCGCTTCGCTACGGCCGGAATGACGCGCGGTGGCAGATCATTCAATCTCAGCGCACGACGATCGGCGCCGTAGCCTCGACCATGCCCGGCACGGCCCGCAGCTTCTCGATCAGGTCGAGCACCTCGTCCGGCTGCAAGATCGCCGCATCGTCGCTCGCGCTCGGCGCCGCCTTGAGCCAGCGCTGGCGCAGCGCCGCCGGCAAGTCCGCCTCTGTGCCGAAGCAGGCGAACAGGTTCTCGAAAGCGGCGTCGAGCACGATGTCGCCCAGCCCGAAATCGTAAGGGTAGGACTGGCCACCGGTGCGCAGAACGCTCTTGCCCGCCTCGCCACGGACCGGCAGCACGACCGAGGCGGTGCCATCCGAATCCAGCACCCAACAATAGAGTTTCGTGCCCGCCTTGCCTTCGATCCGGACATCGAGGCGGCGCCCCTTAGCAAAGGGAGAAGCCGCCGGCAGCAGAGCGAGCCGCGCTCGGTCCGAGCCGGCTGTGGCGGCGACATGGTCAAGGAAGGGGCGCACCGCAGGATCACAGCCCAACCCCTCGACCGGGATGCGATTGCGTCCGCTCAGTGCCAGCACGGTATCGCCGCGGCGGAATTCCAGCTCCATCCAGCTCTGGCCTTCGCGATCCCTGCCGAAACGGCCGCGCGTCGTCACCTCGGCGCCGATAGCGGCACACTGGCCGGGTGCCGCCTTGCGGATCTCCAACGGCCTGGCGCCCAGGACGCGGTCGTCGGATCGCGATTCGGCGTCGAGCGCCAGCAGCAGCCGCTCCCCCAGCGCGGCGCTGCAGGCGCTGTAGCCGCTCGCCGCCGAGAACGGACAGATGTCGACCCGTTTCAGCTCCGGCGCGGCGCGCACCAGATTCTCGACTGCCTTGCTCATCACCTGGTCGATGTCGACCACGCTTGGCTTGGTCCGGATCGCGATCTCGACCGGCTCGCTCGTGACCTTGCAGTCGCCCGTTTTGGAGATCGCTTGCAGGCGAAAGCTTGCTTTGTCCTCATGCCTTGCCGGCTCGGTGAAGAACACGCTGGCGTCGCCGTCGAACGCCTTGCGGATCTGCGCCTCGGCATCGCTCGGCTTCTGCAGGTTGAGGCTGTCACGCAGCATCTTGATGCGCACGACATCGGCGCTCGCCGCCAGCCTGACCCGCCCTTCACTCTGCAGACGGCTCTCGATCGCCAGCCTGACCTCGTCGGCCTGCGTGCGCGACAGCACCTGCTGGCCGGCGTCGAAGCCGACCACGGCGAGCGAGAGATCGCGCTGCCCCGAGCAGGCCGCGACATTACCAAGCCAGGTCGACAGGGTATCGGCTCGCGCAGCGCCAGCAACGGCGAGGGACAACCCAACGACGATAACGCTACGCAGCAAACCGTTCACAGCCGGGCTCTAATGCTCCTGCTCCAGCGACCGCGCATAGCCATCGAGCGCCCGCACGAAGACAGGGTTGAAGCGGCCATCGATCGCGCCGCTGTAATGATCGGCCTTCTGCGCGGCGCGTTGCAAGGCCCGCACCGTGTCCGGCTTCAGCTTCTGCTCGGAGACGTCGCTGGCGGAGATCGCCGCGGCGCCGGCCTCGCCCTTTTCCAGTGCCTTGATCAGCATCTGCAGCGAACTCGTGCCCGGAAAATATGAGCCGAAGCCGTTGTCGATCAGCGTCGCCATCGAGACCATCGCAATCGGATCGCCCTTGTCGGCGGCCTGGCGGAACAGGTCGAAGCCTTTCTGCGGGTTCTTCGGGAACCCCGGCCGGCCCTCGAGATAGGCCGGCACCAGCTTGGCGATCGAGAAGGCGTCGCCCGCTTCCGCCGCCTTCTGGTACCAGCGCAGCGATGCCGCCTCATCGCGCGGCCGGCCGCGGCCATATTGCAGCATGCGCCCGACATTGCTCATCGCGATGGCGTTGCCGGTGCCGGCAGAGCGTTCATAGAGCGAAAAAGCCTTCTGCAGCTCGACCTTGCTGCCCTGGCCGTTCTCGTAGAGCGCGCCGAGATTGTTCATCGCCGCGGCGCTGCCGGCATCGGCCGCCTTGTCGTAAGCCGCGAGCGCATCCCTGTAGCGCTCGGCTTTGTCATAGGCGCGGCCGAGCTGGTAGGCGAGCCGCCTGATTTGCGGCTGCGACTCGGCTGCTTGCTTGCAGGCGGCGATCGCGGCGCGGGCATCGATCCGCGCGAACTTCACGCCCTTGACGCCCTCGCGCCGGTCGGGATCGGCAGGGTCGCCGGCGAGCTCGTCGCACTCCTGCACGCGCGGATCGCGCGAGGCGTCGCTGCGGCCGAGATAGCCCTCGGCAAGGGAGCGATAGGCGCAGACCGCGCCGCAGCCCTTGAGATAGTCCTCGTACTTGCCGGAGCCGCCGAGCCTGATCCAGTTCTGTTCATCGCTCGCGGCTTCGCCGCTGCGGCGCTTGTCGAGCAGCAACGCCATCGCCGCCTCGCGATAGCCGCAGGTCTCGCCGCAGCGCGCGACATAACCCTCGAGCGCACTGCGCTCACCTGCTGCCTTGGCCCGCTGCCAGTTGGCCTCGTCCCGCGCCAATGCGACCGCCCGCGCCACCGCCGGCACCGGCTGCGCCACCGGTAAAGCGATCGAGGCAAGGTCGATCTCGGGCGCCTGTTCGCGGCCGCTGTCGCGCCGCGCCGCGGCCTCGACGCTGTCCTTGAGATAGCGCTGCAGGTCGGACCAGGCGAGCGGACCGCTCTCGGGCGCACCGGCCGGCCGCGCCAGGCCGGCAGCGCCCATCAGGAAGCGGCTGGTGAACAGGCCGAGCTTCTGGTTCTCGTCCCAGTTGGCCGGGGTCGCGCCGGAGGTCGCGACCAGCTTGACGATGCCGCCGCCGGTGCGCGGCTTGGCCGGGGTAAAGCCCGGCGCCGAGACGGCGAGCAGGCTCTCGCCCTTGCGGCCAGTCTCGCCGGTGAAGCAGGCGTCGATCATCACGATCAGCTGGCGCTGCGCTCCGATCTTCTGCCGGACCAGTTCGAGGTTGCGGTAGAGCGTCTGCAGCGCGTAGCCGCTCTCGCTGGCGTTCGGGTTGCCGTCCTGCGGCAAAAGGAAGGGCTGGCGCGTCGCGAGATCCGGCACGCCATGGCCGGAATAGTAGACGAAGACGTTGGAGCGGCCCTCGACCGCGCTGCGCCAGAGCCGCCCGCCCTGCGGATTGGCTTCGCTGCCGAACATCTGGGTGAGCTCGCCGAGCGTTGCATCCTTGAGCAGGAAGACGTTCTGCTCGCGGAAGCCGAGCGTGCCGGTGAGGTAAGTCCTGATCGCCTCGGCATCGTTATGGGCGTAGTCGACCGTGCTGGTCTGCTTGTAACTCTTGTTGCCGACCACGACCGCGATCGACTCGGCATTATCGGAGAGGGTGACCGGCGGCGCCTGCGCGATCGAAGGCGAGATGAGCCCGAGCCAGAGCAGGGCTACGATCAGGAACGCCGGCAAGGCCACCTCCAGAACCCGCGCGCCGGCACTGTCACAGGCTGGCGCGTCGATTTGTCGATGCGGCTTTTGTCCGGACGATCCGTGGCGAAGATGTGACGCCGACAGAAGCACAAGCGCTCAGGCCGCGTCGGTGGTCGCCAGCCAGATGCCCGCGCCGACCACCGCGATACCGACGACGAGGTTCCAGCCGATCGGTTCGTTCAGCATCTGCGCCCCCACGAGCGATGCGGTGACCGGATTGACCGTGACCGTGACGGCAACGCGCGTCGGCGAGGCGCGCTCGAGGGCGAAAGCCCAGAGATAGAACGTCAACGCCGCCCCGAATGCGCCGAGATAGAGCGCCGCCGACCATTGCTGCCAGCCGAACTGCGCCACGGCATCGAAGCTGCCTCGTATCGCCGAGACGGCGATCAGCACCAGCGCCCCGATCGCCATCGCGATCGTGGTGAACGGGATCGGCCCGCAGCGCCGGATGACCGGCTTCGACCAGATCCCGTAGAGGGCCATGCAGAACGCCGCCGCGATCATCAGGAGATCGCCGAGCCAGGCCTGCGGGGGTGCATGGGCGAGACCTGCGAGAAGCGCGAAGCCGACGCCCGTCATCGCAGTCAAGACGCCGGCCGTCTTGCGCGCCGTCAATCGCTCCTTGGCAAGCACCGCGCCGACGACGAGCGACAGAAGCGGCAGGGTCGAGAGCGCCAGCGCCCCGCGCGCGCTGCTGGTATAGATCAGCGAAGCGTTGAACAGGATCGGGAAGATCGCGAAGAACAGCAGCCCCAGTCCGGCAGTCTGGAGCCAGTCCTTGCGATCAGGCCAGCGCCGGTCACCGAGCAGGGCGACCGGCACGAGCAGCAGACAGCCAATACCGAAGCGGAACGAACCGATCGCCAGTGGATCGAGGTGGCCGACGAGATAGCGGGTCGCGGCGATGGAGGTTCCTCCAAGCGCACTCGACGCCGCCGCGGCCACCACACCCCAGAGCTCGCTCATGCCGGGGCCTCCGCTGACTCGGGTCAGCTCAATCGATCGCGCGCACCGCCCCCTTGGCCGCGCTGGTCGCCAGCGCCGCATAGGCCTTGAGTGCCGTCGAGACCTTGCGCTTGCGCGGCGCCGCCGGCTTCCAGCCATCCTTGCCCTTGGCGTCCATCGCGGCGCGCCGGCGCGCCAGCTCCTCATCGGAGACCTTGAGGACGATGCTGCGCCTGGGGATGTCGATCTCGATCACGTCACCGCTCTCGACCAGGCCGATCGCGCCGCCCTCGGCCGCCTCGGGCGAGACATGGCCGATCGAGAGGCCCGAGGAGCCACCGGAGAAGCGCCCGTCGGTGACCAGCGCGCAGGCCTTTCCGAGCCCCTTCGACTTCAGATAGCTGGTCGGATAGAGCATCTCCTGCATGCCCGGCCCGCCGCGCGGCCCCTCATAGCGGATCAGCACGATCTCGCCGGCCTTGACCTTGTTGTTGAGGATGCCCTCGACTGCCGCGTCCTGGCTCTCGAAGATCACCGCCGTGCCGGAAAAGGTCAGGATCGAGGCATCGACACCGGCCGTCTTCACGATGCAGCCGTCGAGCGCGATGTTGCCGTAGAGCACGGCGAGGCCGCCATCCTGCGAATGCGCATGCGCCTTCTCGCGGATGACACCGCCCTCGCGGTCGAGGTCGAGCTCCTCATAGCGCCGGTCCTGGCTGAAGGCGGTCTGCGTCGGCACGCCGCCGGGCGCGGCGCTGTAGAAGGAGCGCACCGCCTCGCTCTGCGTCTGCCTGATGTCCCAGCGCCCCAGCGCTTCGGCCAGCGTCGCGCTGTGCACGGTCGGCAGCGAGGTGTCGATCAGCCCGGCCCGGTCGAGCTCACCGAGGATCGCCATGATGCCGCCGGCGCGATGGACATCTTCCATGTGGACGTTGGCGACGGCCGGCGCGACCTTGCACAGCACCGGCACGTTGCGCGACAGCCGGTCGATATCGGCCATGGTGAAGTCGATCTCGGCTTCATGCGCCGCCGCCAGCAGGTGCAGCACCGTGTTGGTCGAGCCACCCATCGAGATGTCGAGCGTCATCGCGTTCTCGAACGCCTTGAAGCTCGCGACATTGCGCGGCAGCACGCTTTGATCATCTTGTTCATAGTAGCGCTTGGCGATGTCGACGATCAGATGTCCGGCCTCGACGAAGAGGCGCTTGCGGTCGGCATGGGTCGCCAGCGTCGAGCCGTTGCCGGGCAAAGCGAGGCCAAGCGCCTCGGTCAGGCAGTTCATCGAATTGGCGGTGAACATGCCCGAGCACGAGCCGCAGGTCGGGCAGGCCGAGCGCTCGATCACCTCGACTTCGCTGTCGGTGTATTTGCTGTCGGCGGCGGCGACCATGGCGTCGACCAGGTCGACCTTCTTCAGCACGCCCTCGGCGATGTACTTGCCGGCCTCCATCGGGCCGCCCGAGACGAACACGGTCGGGATGTTCAGGCGCATCGACGCCATCAGCATGCCGGGGGTGATCTTGTCGCAATTGGAGATGCAGACCATCGCGTCGGCGCAATGGGCGTTGACCATGTACTCGACGCTGTCGGCGATCAGCTCGCGCGAGGGCAGCGAATAGAGCATGCCGTCATGGCCCATGGCGATGCCGTCATCGACCGCGATGGTGTTGAATTCCTTGGCGACGCCGCCGGCCTTCTCGATCTCGCGCGCGACGAGCTGGCCGAGGTCCTTCAGGTGGACATGGCCCGGCACGAACTGGGTGAACGAGTTCACCACGGCGATGATCGGCTTGCCGAAATCGCTGTCCTTCATGCCGGTGGCGCGCCAGAGGCCGCGGGCGCCGGCCATGTTGCGGCCATGGGTGGTGGTGGCGGATCTCAGCCTCGGCATGCTTGACCTCGTTGACGCTACGTCCGAACAGAAGGGCTCGCCCTATAGCTAGCGGCGGCGCGCGGCCAGCCAAAATTGAATTATTCGATTTTGATGATCGGCGTCGTCCATGCTGCGGGCGCGAGAGGCCTTGCGATGCTGCGCAATATCGACATCGACCTGCTGCGTTCCTTCGTCACCATCGCGGAGCTGCGCTCCTTCACGCGCGCAGCGACGGCGCTCAACCGCACGCAATCGACGATCTCGACGCAGGTGCGAAAGCTCGAGGAGATCGCCGGCCAGACCCTGCTGCAGCGCTCGCCGCAGGAGGTGCTGCTGACCCGGGCCGGCGAGGATTTCCTGTCCTATGCCCGTCGCATCGTCGCATTGCATGACGAGGCGCTCGACGTGGTCCGGGCCCGAAACGTCTCCGGCCGCGTCCGGCTCGCGGTGATGGATGATTACGCCACCATCGTCCTGCCCGAGACCCTCGCCCGCTTCGCCCGCTCGCATCCGGAGGTCGAGCTCGAGGTCACCACCGGCTTCACCCGCGATCTGATCGCCAGCCTCGGCGAGGCCTTCGACCTCGTGCTGGCGACGCAGAAGGCCGGGGACGGCAGCGGCGAGGTGCTGCGCAGCGAGCGTACCGCCTGGGCCTGGTCCGACCGGCACGACTTCCCGCCTGCCGGGCCGCTGCCGCTCGCCTTGCTCAAGGCGCCGAACATGTATCGCGAATGGGCACTCGCGGCGCTCAACGAGGCCGGAAGACCCTGGCGCATCCTGTTCTCCTCCTCCAGCATCGGCGCGGTCGAGGCGGTCGCGGCCGCCGGCGCGGCGCTGACCGTGGTCAAGGCCGGCACCGCACGCGAGGGATTGCGCCTGCTCGGCGAGGCCGAAGGGCTACCTCCTTTGCCGGCTTCCGAGATCGCACTGCATCTTGCGCCGGGGCGCCCAACGCCGGCCGTGCGGGCGCTGGCCGGCTTCCTCGCCGAAGCACTCGAAGTCGAGACCGGCTGAAACAGCCGGCCGCCCCTGGCGGCAATGACGGGCAGCGCCTCCAACATTTGGCTCACCAAGAATAGCCAAAGTTGAATTCTGAATTCGAAACACGCTCGGCGCGCATTTATGCTCCAGCCAGCAAATCGATATCGCCATAAACTAATCAATCAGAAACATACACAACCTTAGATAGATGCTTCAGCGAGAAAACTAGAGCAGCACCAACGGCCAAAGCAAAGTATTTAGTAAAAATTTACTGTCTCAGAGCACGATTTGCCTAGAAAATTGGCACCCTGGATTTCCCAGCATGCTCTATCGCGACCGTGTTGTCCGACAAGGTAAACATTTCCCCTCCGACGACCACTCGTCCTTTCCGATCGGCATGACCACGCCTGCGATATGGCGTCCCGTCGATTGATGCGCCCCGTTCAAGCCGCGTTGCGACGCGCGTGCCCGATCCCGCCTCGTCTCCACACTGTCTAGGACCATCAGCATGCGCCTGGCTGCCAATCTCTCCATCAAGCAGATCTTCCTGTGCATCGCAGGGCTCTACGCCGCCCTGATCGCAGCCATCATCGGGGCGTGGTATTTCCAGCAGCAGGCTGTCGATGCCCGGGCCGGCGCCTATCGCCAGGCCTACAACTCCTATCTGCTCGCCGACGAGTTCCGGCAGAGCTCGGACGACCTGACACGATTGGCGCGCACTTTCGCCGTCACCGGCAACGCGCGCTACGAGCAGCAATATCTCGAAGTCATCGCCATGCGCAGCGGCGAGAAGCCCCGTCCCGTCGAGCCGCATCGGATCTACTGGGACCTCGTCCTCGACAATGCCGTGCGCCCCCGCGGCCCAGGCCGGACCAAGGCCCTGCTCACCGAGATGAAGGAAGCCGGTTTCACCGAGGCTGAATTCGCCAAGCTCGGCCAGGCTGCCGCCAAGTCCGATGGTCTCGTCGCCCTCGAGACTCGCGCCATCAACGCCGCCAAGGGTCTGTTCGAGGATGGCAGCGGCAAATACACCGTCAAGAAGGAGCGCGATCTCAACCTCGCCCGCGAGCTGCTGTTTTCGGCCGATTACGACCGGATGAAGGCTGAGATCATGAAGCCGGTCGACGAGTTCTTCGGGCTGGTCCAGGCCCGCACCAACGCGCTCCTCGAGGCGACCAGCGCCACCGTCAGCCAGATCCAGTGGGTGTTCAACCTGCTGCTCGCCGCGCTGGTCGCGCTGGTGCTCGCCACCGGCGCACTGATCGCCTCGCGCGTCATCCGGCCGCTCGCCGCGGTCAGGACCAGCATCGACGGGCTCTCCAATGGCGAGCTCGAGACGCCGATCCCGCAGACCGGGCGCAATGACGAGGTCGGCGCCGTCGCCACCGCGCTGCTGCTGTTCCGGGACAAGCTGGTGCAGATCCGCGCTCTGGAGGCACAGGAGCGCGCCGAGGCCGCAGCCCGCGCAGCCCGGGCCGATGCGATGTCGCGCGTCGTCTCCGATGTCGGCGAGGTCGTCGCTGCCGCGGCCGATGGCGACTTCTCGGCCCGGCTGGAGATCGACGATGCCGATGAGCAGATGCAGAAGCTCGTCGCCGGCATCAACGAGATCAACGCCGTGGTCGACAGCGCCACGACCGAATTCGTCGCCGTGCTGCAGCGCGTCGCCGAGGGCGACCTGACGCAGGACATCGCCACCCAGTATCGCGGCCGCTTCGGCGAGCTGAAGGCGGCGGTGAACGAGACCGTCGAGCGCCTGTCCTCGACCGTCAGGACCATCCAGCTCACCTCTGCCGATGTCGGGCTCTCGGCCCGGGAGATCGCGACTGGCGCGGATGATCTGTCGAAGCGCACCGAGGAGCAGGCCTCCTCGCTGGAAGAGAGCGCCGCGACGACCGAAGAGCTCGCGGCTTCCGTCAAGGCTTCGGCCCAGGCCTCGCGCCAGGCGGCGACCACTGCCGAGGAGGCGATGCGCGCCGCCGAGGGCGGCGGCGAGATCGCCGGCAAGGCGGTTGCAGCCATGGCCCGGATCGAGGATGCCTCGAAGAAGATTTCCGACATCACCCGCGTGATCGACGACATCGCCTTCCAGACCAACCTGCTGGCGCTCAACGCTGCCGTGGAAGCAGCCCGCGCCGGCGATGCCGGCAAGGGCTTCGCCGTCGTCGCCTCCGAGGTCCGCACCCTGGCACAGCGCTCGGGCGAGGCCGCCAAGGACATCTCGACGCTGATCTCATCCTCGAACGCCGAGGTCGGCGAGGGCGTCAAGCTGGTCCAGCAGGCGGGCGATGCGCTGACACAGATCCTCGCGGCGTCGCAGAAGGTCGCCTCGACGATCGGCGACATCTCTTCCGCCGCGGCCGAGCAGGCCAATGGCATCGAGGAGATGAGCCAGACCGTCGCCCATATGGACGAGATGACCCAGCAGAACGCCGCCCTCTCCGAGCAGAGCGCCGCCAGCGCCAATGCGCTCAACCAGCGCATCACGCAGCTCAACGATCTCGTCGCGGCCTTCAAGACGGGTGGTGACGGCACGGCCTCGCTGCATGCCGCGCCAACCCGTTCGGCCGCCAGGCCGGCCGCCATCAGCAAGCCTGCCGCGGCGGGGCCGCAACACCTCCAGCAGCTCGCGGCCACCGCCTTCAGCCCCGCCCCGCGCAAGGTCGCCAATGCCGGCAAGCGCGGCGACAGCGGCTGGGCTGAGTTCTGAGCATCCGGCCGGCCACCTCCGGGTGGCCGGCCTCCTTGCCGACACGGCAAGGGCAAAGGCAGAATGAACATCTTGAGAACTGCCGGCAGAGCGCACCCGAGTGACGACCATCGACCAACGGGACGACCTGCTCCGGCTCGGCGACCGCCACCTGTTCACCCGAAGCTGGACGCCATCTGCCCCTGAAGCGAGCCGGCGCGCGCCGGTCGTGCTCTTCCACGACTCGCTCGGCTGCATCGAACTCTGGCGCAGCTTCCCCAAAAAGCTCGCGGCCGCGACCGGCCGGCGCGTCGTCGCCTATGACCGCCTCGGCTTCGGCCGCTCTGACCCGCATCCGGAAAAGCTCGGCATCGGCTTCGTCGCGGACGAGGCGGACAATGTCATCCCGCAGCTTTGCGATCGGCTCGGCATCGGGGACTTCATCGTCTGCGGCCACAGCGTCGGCGGCGGCATGGCGATCGAGACCGCAGCGCGCTGGCCGGGGCGTTGCCGGGCACTGGTCACCATCGCCGCCCAGACCTTCATCGAGGACAGGACGCTCGCCGGGATCAGGGTGGCGCAGCGCGATTTCCAGGATCCAGACAACCGCGCCCGGCTGGCGCGCTATCACGGCGACAAGACGCCCTGGGTGCTCGACGCCTGGATCGGGACCTGGCTCTCGCCCGACTTCGCGGATTGGGCGCTCGATCAGCCTCTGGCCAGGGTGCGCTGTCCCGTCCTCGCCGTCCATGGCGAACTGGATGAGTACGGCTCGACCCGCCACCCGAAGCGCATTGCCGAAGGGCGCGGCGAAGCGCTGATCCTGGCCGGGATCGGTCATGTCCCGCATCGCGAGGCGGAGACGACGCTGGTCGCAGCGATCGAGCGCTTCCTCGCCGCGATTTGATCCGCGGCGTTGCCCTCATCCCCGCTCCCCGCGATCTTCTGCCCGACGACTCCTCGACGAAAGACAGCTTCCTTACGGTTATCGAGCCGTTTCGTGAAAGTATATAATTTCACCAAGCCGATCAAAACTGAATATCGCACGAATATATGTTAGGATAATTCCGGATACTCTCCGGAAAGGTATTCTGATGCGCCGCCGCTTGATCCTGCCCGTCGCGATTGGGCTGGGCATCAGCTTGGGCCTGCTACCTCTGGCAGTTGCCTATTACCTGTCACAGCAGCGGGCCATTGCGATCGAACGCGTACATTTGAAGGACTATGCGAGGTGGACCTTGCAGCGGGCCGACTTGGCGGTCACGCGAGCCAAGAATGCTTTGCGCCGGCTGGTGGTGGAAAACCATGCACTGTGTTCACCACTCCACCTGGAGCGATTGCAGCAATTGGCCAGGGATATCCTCTCCGTAGAGGAAATCGATGTTTTCAAAGACGGAACGTTGATCTGCGACAGCTGGGGTCCCTCGACGAGCCCTGAGCCGATGCAAAAGCCGGATATCGCCCTGTCCGAAGGTTTTGGCCTCGTTATAGGCTCGGGGCCGACATTGCGGCGCCCGCCCGCCGCTATGGTGGCGGTCGCATACGGGCCTTACCAGGCGCTCATCAAGAAGGAGCGCTTGATCGACGTCCTGCACGACACCCCGATGGTTATCGGGATCGCCACTCATGACGGCAGGCTCCTCGCATTGTCAGGGCAGGCCGATCCTCTTCTGGTGCGGCAGCTCTCGCTGCAGGAGACCAGTGGAACGACTGGTCAGAAGGTGTTCTCCTCGCTGCGCAGCGCTGATTTCATTGCTTTCGCGATCTCGGACCACAGCGTCGTCGCCTGGCGCACCGATAGCGAGCTTTGGAAGCTCATCCCGATCGGCTTGGCGATTTCGGCGAGCATCATTGCATTGATCATCTGGGCATCGCGCCAGCGCATGTCGCTGGCAGGCGAACTGAGGACAGGAATCGTCTACCGCGAGTTCGTGGCGCACTATCAGCCCATCATCGAGCTTGCGACCGGCAGATGCGTTGGAGCTGAAGCGCTCATCCGATGGCCCAAACCGGACGGCACCTGGGTCAGGCCGGATCTCTTCATCACCTACGCTGAAGACCATCACATGATCGCACCCGTGACCGACATCATGATCGCGCGGGTGCTGGAAGACATGAAGATGGCGCTGCGGGCCGATCCCTCCTTGCACATCGCGATCAACATCTCGGCCGAAGACATCCAGAGCGGCCGCTTCCTGGACGTGCTGTCCCCCGCCCTGGAGAAAGCCCAGGTCGACCCGGCGCAAATCTGGCTCGAGGCAACCGAGCGCAGCTTCATCGAAGCCGATGCGGCTCGCGCCACGCTCGAGCGGGCACGGCAACTCGGACACACCATCGCGATCGACGATTTTGGAACGGGGTATTCCAGCCTGTCCCTTCTGGAGAGCCTGCCCCTCAATGCGCTCAAGATCGACAAGTCATTCATCGACGCCATCGGCCGCGAGGCTGCGACGAGCATCGTGACGCCATCCATCATCGACATGGCGCATACCCTGACATTCGTCGTCGTGGCGGAAGGTGTGGAGAAGGCGGAGCAGGCAGCCTATCTGAAAGCCGCTGGTGTCGAATTCGCGCAGGGCTGGCTCTACTCCAAGGCCTTGCCACCCGGAGAATTTCTTCAGTTCTACAGACAACGCAACGAAGGGGCTCCGATACCGGAAGCAGCGTGACCGCCAAACCCGCTCAGTCGCAGGCTTGGGTTCTCCGACGCCCGTCATCCTCGGAAGAGTTCGGCGCCCTTCCTACCGCGACATGTCGGCGAACGCCTCGCGCATCGCCGCGCTGGGGACGTGGAACACCCCCTGATAGGGCAGGCTGAGATCGACGATCACGAACATGATGCTTGAGACGGAGAGCACGCCGATCACCAGAACGGCCGCGCTCAGCAGCCGGCGCGGGATCTGCAGGCCGAAGCTCAGGAAGACCAGGCTGAGCCAGAAGCTCAATATGCCGACGAAGAAGTCGCCGGACGGGGCGATCGCATCCTCGATGACGTTCCATCTGGCGGATGAGACCTCCGCATAGGCCGCGCGGCAGCGGGTCGCGGAATGTTCGAGCCCCGTGGTCGGAAGGGTGTCCACCTCCGCGCCGATATCGTTCATCAGGCGCGACAGCGTCCGATCCTCACCGCGAACGGCCATGCCGCGCGTATCGGGCATGCCTGCGACCTCGGGCGCCGCTTCATGAGGCCAGGTGCTCGCGATCACCGCGGCCGTGTACTGCCGCAGCTTCAGCCTGATCGGATCGCCCGCCTCCCTGAACAGGCGCAGGCACTGGTCGAGATTGGCCAGACGCGCGGCATAGGCGGAGCGATGGCCGCTGGTGACATCGAAGCGATTCCGCGCTGTCGACAATTGTAAGGAGAGGATGAGCGCGGCGAAGGTCACCATCAGCCCGGTCACCAGCCTGATCGAATCCATGTTCTCGCTGGTGAGATGCCGCTCATGCAGGCGCTTGCGCAAAGACATGCCTGCGAGAGCGCTCAGGCTGAACAGCGCGAGGAAAGCGAAGACCAAGAGGAGTTCCATGCGATCTCCTTGTCTCGGTGAAGTATGGAGGCCCGGTCGGCGTAAGCCTCAGCTTTCCCTGACTCTCGCGCCCCGGCAATCGATATTCCCTAGCGGAAGGACTCGTCGTCCGGGTCTTGCTCTGTTGAGCCGGGACTGAAAGCACTGCGGGGCACCATCAGAGGACCGCGCGCGGGATTCAGGAGCAGCGAGCATCAGCCGCTTCTTATCTCGACATCTACATTCGACAAGCGGCCGAAAGCTGCCGCACCCGCCCCCCGCGCTCCCCTTGGACTTGCGCTTGCCTTCAAACCCTCACCGCGCGGGCCGGCGGGCTGGACGTGCTTATTCGACGGCGGCTTTCGACCCGTTGCGGACACTGTTTGGCGCCCGAGATCGCGCAAGGCGACGCCCTCGGGACACTCGGCCCGCAACTCTCCATCAGCAAACTCAGATCCAAATGGTTCCTTAAGTGCGTTGACTGTACAGCCTCCGATGTACCTTGGAGCGGACGCGGTGAAGAAGCCCAAAATTCTAGCGTTGGTACTTTTGGGCCTGATCGTACTGGTCGGTATCGTGAAGAACGTCCAGAGCAGCCGCGACGAAAAGCGATATGCCGAGCAGCAAGCGCGCATTGCAGCCGACCTAGATTTGGATCGGCAATATTCAAAATTGCCGGCACCCCGGCTCGATGTTCACGCGATCAAGCAACTATCTGGCGGTGGCAGCTATATGGGGTCATCTCTTCGGCCCTCTTTCCTGAAGCGCGTGGCTGAGCTCGGAAGGCTCCCCGTCATAGTTGCCTTGCCAGGCTGTGGGTTTGGAGTGTCCGGCGAGGACTTGCCCGAATATGTCGCCATCCTAAGTATTCATGAGAACCTGCCGCTACTGAACCGGAAATCGCTTTTTCAAGCCTGTAAAGATCGGGACCGCGATATGGTCTCAAGCATTTTGCGAGAACATTTGGTCTTCATATCCGAGTACATAGCGAGCAGCGACTGGATCGATAAGGATCGCGTTCTTCTCAGCGGCTATGGAGAAGGTGGGCCAATCGTGATTGCCGCTTCAATGTCTGGGAAGAAAATTGCGATCGGCGACTCATGCTTGATCGAATGGCCTAGGACAATTTCAGATCAGCGCAGCACGGTCCTTCGGACCTTGGACACGAATGGCCTCATGCGTGATGATTCCCCCGAGCGACCGGTCGATACTAAAGGCATACAGGCTCGGGGTATCTCGTCGCTCGTCATTGTGAAGCCTTGCCTTGGGTTGCAGCGACCGCAGGTTTATCCGCCAGCCAAGGAGATCGTGACTGCCGGCAAGATCGACATGCTGTCTTTGCCGTTAGCCCTCCGCAACGCGAGGAAGGCGATTTACGACCAGCTTTGAGATCGAGGCAACGGCGCTGCATCATCGACTTCCGCTTCCAACCCTTAGCTGACCTCCCCCTCCCTCACCTCGGCAGCCGATACGCCCGGAACATCTCCCTGAGCGCCGTCTTCTGAATCTTGCCGGTCGCGGTGTGCGGGATCGCCTCGACCAGCACGACATCGTCGGGCAGCCACCATTTCGCGATCTTGCCGGTCATGAAGGCAAGCATCTCCTCGCGGCCGGGCGTCCTGCCGGGCTTGGGCACGATCACCAAGAGCGGCCGCTCGTCCCATTTCGGATGGGCGACGCCGATCACCGCGGCTTCAGCCACATCGGGATGGCCGATGGCGAGGTTTTCGAGCTCGATCGAGGAGATCCATTCACCGCCCGACTTGATCACGTCCTTGGAGCGGTCGGTGACCTGCATGTAGCCGTGGGGATCGATGGTCGCGACATCGCCGGTGTCGAAGAAGCCGTGCTCGTCCAAAATCGGCTGGTCGTGCCTGTAATAGGCGCCGGCGACGGCCGGCCCGCGCACCTTCAGCCGCCCGAAGGTCTTGCCGTCCCAGGGCAAATCCTTGCCGTCATCGTCGGTCAAGCGGAACTCGACGGAAAACTGCGGATGCCCCTGCTTGACCTTGAGGTCGTAGAGCGCCTCGCCTTCGAGCTCGGCATAGACCGGCTTGATCGAGCAGAACGAGCCGATCGGGCTCATCTCGGTCATGCCCCAGGCATGGTCGACGGTTACGCCATACTTTTTTTCGAACGCCTCGGTCATCGCCCGCGGACAGGCCGAGCCGCCGATCACCACCCGCTTCAGCGTGTCGAGCCTGCCACCGGTTGCTTCCAGATGCTGCAGCAGGCCGAGCCAGACCGTCGGCACCGCCGCCGTCAGCGTCACGCCCTCGCCATTGAGCAGCTCCAGCAGCGAGGCGCCGTCGAGCTTCATGCCGGGCATGACCAGCTTCGCCCCGGTCATCGGCGCCGAGAAGGCGAGCGACCAGCTATTGGCGTGGAAGAGCGGCACCACCGGCATCACCACGGTGCGCGCCGACAGGCCCATATAGTCCGGCTGGGCGCAGGCCATGGCGTGCAGCACATTCGAGCGATGCGAATAGAGCACGCCCTTGGGCCCGCCGGTCGTGCCGGAGGTGTAGCAGAGCCCGGCCGCGGTGTTCTCGTCGAACGCTGCCCAGGCGAAATCAGCGTCGGCCTCGGCGAGCCAATCCTCGTAAGCAACGGCGTTCCGGAGCGAGGTCTCCGGCATATGCGCCGCATCTGTCAGGACGATGTAGCGCTCGACGCTCGGCAGCTTGTCCTGCAGGCCCTCGACCAGCCCAACGAAGGTCAGGTCGAGGAAGAGCAGACGGTCCTCGGCATGGTTGATCAGCTGGGCGATCTGCTCCGGGAAGAGCCGCGGATTGACGGTATGGGTGATCGCGCCGATGCCGCTGATGCCGTACCAGAGGACGAGGTGCCGGTCGGTGTTCCAGGCCAGCGTCGCGACGCGGTCGCCGAGCTTGATACCTTCTCGCGTCAGTCTCTTGCCGATCCTGAGCGCGTTCTGGCGGATCTCGGCATAGGCGGTGTGCCGGATCGGGCCTTCGACACTGCGGGAGACGACTTCGCGGGTACCGTGCTGGATCGCCGCGTGGTCGATGATCCGGTGGATCAGCAGCGGCCAATTCTGCATCAGCCCGAGCATGCGTTTCTCCCTGTCGTCTTGCGTCGCTTTTTGGCAGCATAGCCAGCGGACGGCTCGCGGCGAAAGCCCTCGCGTCCGCTTGCGAGATGAGTTAGTTTATAAGTAAACCATCCTAGGGAACGAACGCCTTGTCAGTGCCGCGCCCAGTCCCCGCCCCGGAACCCATCGAGCCGGATCGCGTCTGGTTCCGCTTCATGCGCCTGCACCAGCGCATGCTCGGCCAGATGACGGCGCGCATCCGCGAGCTCGGCCTCTCCATCCCGCAATTCGACCTGCTCTCGACCCTGACCGAACGCGAGGGCATCAGCCAGAGCGAGCTCGCCGAGCGCCTCTACGTCACCAAGGGCAATGTCTCCGGCCTGGTCGACCGGCTGGTCCAGGCCGGGCTGGTCGAGCGCCGTGCCATCGTCGGCGACCGGCGCTCCTACGCCATGCACCTCACCGCCGAAGGTCGCCGCCTCGCCGAGGCCGGCATGGCGACGCAGCGCGACTATGTCGCCCAGACGCTCGGCAAATTGCCGACGGAAGATCTCGCCGAGCTCGACCGGCTGGTGCTGGCCTGGCGCGAGCGCGCCCGCGCCATCGACGCACCCTGATGTTCGCCGGTCTGGCTTATGCCGGCGGCGGCAATCGCTGCTACTGGCAGGGCGGCTTCTATGAGACCGTCGCGCCGCATATCGGCCTGAAGCCGCGCCGCATCGTCGGCGCCAGCGCCGGGGCCGGCGCCATGCTCTACAACGCGCTCGGTGTCGGTCCGACCGTGCGCGAGATGCTGCGCGAAGCCTGCACCGGCCGCACCTCCGAGGTCGACTGGGCCGCCTTCCGCCGCGGTGGCAGGCTCTTCCCGGTCGCCGAGATGTATCGCGGCATGCTGGCGAGCCTGTTCACGCCGGAACGGCTGGCGGCGCTGAAAGCCCAGGCCGATTTCCTGATCGCGATCTCGCGGCCGCCGCGCTTCTGGCCATTGCCCGTCATCACCACGATCGGCATCGGCGCCTACCAGCTCGAGAAGCGCTTCCGCCGCCCGGTGCATCCGACCGTGGGGCGCAAGCTCGGCTTCCGGCCCGACCTGATCCGCATCGCCGACTGCGCCGATCCCGAGCAGCTGGTCGATGCGCTGATGGCGAGCGCCGCCGTGCCACCCTTCATGCCGGCCGGCCATATCGGCGCCCGCGCCGCGCTCGATGGCGGCCTGGTCGACAGTGCCCCGGCCTGGGCGCTGGCCGAGATGGAGGCGGCCGGCGAGCAGACATTGGTGCTGCTGACGCGGCCCTTCGCCGAGGTGCCGCAGGTTCAGAACCGCACCTATGTCCGCCCCTCGCAGGTGATCCCAGTCAGCCAGTTCACCATCCGCAACTGGGACGGCATCCGCTTCGCCTACGAGCTCGGCGTCAGGGATGGCGAGGATTTCCTGAGGACGATGGCGCGGCGGAAGGCGGGGTAGTCGTAGCTAAGGCAGTGCCATCCGCCTCGTCATGCTCGCCCTTGTGGCGAGCATCCACGTCTTGAACACCACTCTCGACGAAAGAAGACGTGGATGGTCGGGACAAGCCCGACCATGACGGATGCGGTTCCTCCGCCCGCCGTGATGCTCTACGAATCCCCTTCTCTCCGCCGGACCTCCCGATGGCCTCGATCGACCTCACCGCTTCCGCCACGAGCCTGCGCGCCGATCTGCTGGCCCGCCGCTTCAGCGCCAGTGACCTGCTGGAAGCGACCTTCGCCCGCATCGACGCTCTGAATCCCAGCCTCAACGCCGTCGTCGCGCAGGATCGCGACGCCGCGCGCGCGATGGCAGCGGAGTCGGACCGGCGCATCGCCGCCGGTGAGGCCCGCCCGCTCGAAGGCCTGCCGATCACGATCAAGGACGCTTTCGACGTCGCCGGCCTGCCCTCCTCCGGCGGCCTGCCCGCCTATAAGGAGCGCATCCCGCAGGAGGATGCCGCCGCCGTCGCCCGCCTGCGCGCAGCCGGCGCGGTCATTCTCGGCAAGACCATGGTCCCGGTCTTCTCAGGCGATTTCCAGAGCTACAATCCCGCCCATGGCGTGACCAACAACCCGTGGAACCCCGACTATTCGCCCGGCGGCTCCTCGGGCGGGGCAGCGGTCGCTGTCGCCACTGGAATGAGCGCTTTTGAGCTCGGCTCCGATCTCGGTTCCTCGATTCGTTGGCCGGCGCAGGCCTGCGGCGTCTTCGGGCTGAAGACCAGCTGGGGCCTGGTCTCGACCTGGGGGCTGATCCCGCCGCCGCCGGAGCGGCGCACCTTGCGCAATGCCGACCTCGTCGTCGCCGGCCCGATCACCCGCGCGACCGAGGACCTCGATTTGATCCTGCCGGTGCTGACCGGGCCACGCGATCCCAACGTTGCCGGCGCCGCCCTGCCCGCCCCGCGCAAGACGGAGGCGAAGGGCCTGCGCGTCGCGATCTGGGCGCAGGAGCCGTTCGCACCGGTGACGAAAGAGGTCTCCGACACCGTGCGCGAAGCCGGCCGGCGCCTCGCCGAAGCCGGTGCGATCGTCGACGAAACCGCCCGTCCCGGCTTCCGCTTCAGCGAGGCCTACGAGGTCTACGCGCTGCTCAACCACGCCGTCGTCGCCTATGGCCTGCCGCCGAAGGTCCGCGCCCGCATCCAGGCGCAAGCCGCGAAATTTGCGCCGGGCGACCTCTCGCATCAGGCGCTGCAGGCCCGTGGCGCCCGGATGACGCCCGGCCTCTACCAGCAGCTCCACCAGCGCCGCCTCGCGCTGAAACGGCAGTGGGGCCGGTTCTTCCAGGGTTACGATGTGCTGCTCTGCCCGCCCGCGCCGGTCGCAAGCCAGAAGCACGACCATCTGCCCGATTTCCATGCCCGCCGGCTCGACATCGACGGGGTGGAGCGGCCCTATCTCGACTTCCTGTGCTGGGCGAGCCTCGCGACCGGCGCCGATCTGCCCTCGCTGAGCACGCCGGTCGGGCTCTCGCAGGCCGGCTTGCCGGCCGGCGTGCAGGTCATCGCGCCCTTCGGCGAGGACCGGACGGCGATCGCGGTCGGCGCGATGCTGGAGAAGCTGGGCGGCGGCTATCGCGTGCCGCCGGTCGCGACTGTCTAGCCCTTCAGCCAATCCGCCAGCGACGGTCGGCGGTTGCCGTCGCGCCCGACCGTCTCCGGTGCCGCCAGCATCGCGTTCAGCACCGCCTCCTGCGTCGCCTCGGCCGCGGTGCGGAAGGCCAAGTCGATCCGGTTTTCGTTGAGCACCGTCAGCGGGACGAGATCGGCCTTGTCGTGGTGCGCAATCCGCGAGGCGGTCGAGAAGGCGATGGCGATGTCGCCGCTGCCATTGCCCCAGAAGGCGCCGAGCCGCGCCAGCCCCGCGCCACAGCGCCGGGCGATGCGCGTCAGCTGCCGGCTCTCCAATGGCAGGTCGGTCGCCAGGATGATGATGACCGAACCGCGCTCCGGCGGCTGGACCTGACTCGCGGCCGGCGGCACCGGATGGCGCCCGTCCGGCAGCACGAGGTCGCCGGCATTGCCGAAATTCGCCTGCACCAGCACGCCGACAGTGAATCTGCGACCGTCGAGTTCGATCAGGCGCGAGGCCGTGCCGATGCCGCCCTTGAAGCCGAAGGCGCTCATACCGGTACCCGCGCCGACCGCCCCCTCCTCGACCGGCCCGCCGCTCGCCGCATCGAGTGCCGCTTCCGCATCGGCGACCGTCAGGCGCCGCGCTCGGATGTCGGAGAGGAAACCGTCATTGCATTCGAGCACGAGCGAATTGACCGTGCCGGTGCTGCGGCCGATCTCGGGATTGCCGGCGAGCGCCCGTCCGACCAGCGCCTCGATTCCGGTTGCAACCGAGAAGGTGTTGCCCAGCAGGAGCGGCGTCTCGATCTGGCCGAGCTCGGCGAGCTGCATCAGCCCGGCGCTCTTGCCGAAGCCGTTGATGACGTCGACGCCAGCCCTGACCTTCTCGCGGAAGAGGTTGCCCGGATGCGGCAGCACCGCAGTGAAGCCGGTGCGGACATCGCCCTCGCGGATCGTATGATGACCGACGGCGACGCCCGGCACATCGGTGATCGCATTGAGCGGGCCGGGCGGCAGCGTGCCGCAGACCAGGCCGTAATCGCGCGCCCGCTTGCTCAAAGGCATCTCCAGTTCCGCTTACACCGCCGCGTTGAACACGGCCTCGATGTTGTGGCCGTCGGGATCGACCACGAAGGCGGCATAATAATGCGGGCCGTAATGCGCCCGCAGCCCCGGCGCGCCATTGTCGCGTCCGCCGTGCTGCAGCGCCGCGCGATGGAATTCGTCGACGGCCTCGCGGCCGGGAGCGGCGAGGGCGACATGGAAGCCCGGCCCCGGCGGCCTCTGCCCGTCCGGACGGTGTTTCAGTGCCAGGGCGTCGCCGCCACCGGGAACGCCGTAGCCGACCGCCTGATTGGCCTCGCCCGGCCGAAGGTCGCTCCAGACCCGGACGTAACCGAGCGGCGCGAGCACGGCGTCGTAGAATGCCGTCGCGCGCTCGATGTCGGCCACGCCGAGGGACAGGTGATGCAGCATCGGCCGGCCAGGCTCGCTCACGCCGCGGCCTTGACCTTCGCCACCGTCACCCGCGGCCGGCCGCCGGCCAGTTCCTCGCGCAGCACCAGCCGCTCGTCGGCGGCGATCATTCCAAGCTGCACGTCATGGTCCGGCATGACGGCCGTCGCCGATTTGTTGAGGAAGACGATCACCGGGCGATTGCCGGCGGCGGCCCAGCGCCGCAGCTGGGAGAGATAGGGCTCCTTGCGCCAGGCCTGCGGCGCGCCGGGGTCGAGCTGGACGAAGAGCCATTTGGTCGCCGGGTCCATGGTCAGCACGAAGCGGGCTTTGTCCGGCTTCCATTCGGGGCCGAGGAAGGTCTGCGTCATCCAGAGGCAGAAGAAGGCGCGGCAATGGTCCGGCCGCATCGCATGGATGCCGCAGCCCCGGCCAGGCAGGCAGTGCTTGCACCAGCTGCCGGCGACGCTCTCGACCGCCGGCACATCATAGACCTTGCAGCACAGCGTGCAGCTGCCGCAGTCGCGGCCGGGGGCCGGCTGGTTCACCATGCGGGCGGGGTCGATCATGCAGGGTCTCTTCGAAAGGTCGCGGAACCATGCGCATCGCCATCGCGGCTGGCAAGCAGGTTTAGAAGCTCTCGAAGGAGGAAAGCCTTCCTTCGTGTCCCGCTTGACCCACCTTGTCATCTCGGGCGTAGCGAAGCGAAGACCCGGGATCCATGCCTGAACGGTTCCGGCATGGATCCCAGATCGGCGCCGCCATCGCGGCTTGTCCGGGATGACCGGGAGGCGTGGAATGAGCCGCCTCAAGATTCCGACGCGCAGCCCCTGCCCCGCGCCAGACTCTGCCCCGCCCTGCAGGAAAATCGCTCAGTGCTTGCGCGGGTCGCGGGCTATGCTCGCATAAACAACGCGTAAAAGCTGGAGCCGGGAATGCTGACCAACCTCGCCGTCCGCGACATCGAGACCCTCGTCCACCCCTACACGAATCTGGCGGTGCATCGCGAGGTCGGCCCGCTGGTGCTGGAGCGCGGCAAGGGCGTCTATGTCTACGACGTCTCCGGCAAGGACTATATCGAGGGCATGGCCGGGCTCTGGTGCACCTCGCTGGGCTATTCCAACGAGGAGCTCTGCGACGTTGCCTATGAGCAGCTGAAAAAGCTGCCCTTCACCCATATCTTCTCCGGCCGCAGCCACGACCCGGCGATCGAGCTGGCCGAGAAGCTGAAGGAGATCGCCCCGGTGCCGATCTCCAAGGTGTTCTACGGCGCCTCCGGCTCGGATGCGAACGACACCCAGGTCAAGCTGGTCTGGTACATGAACAATGCGCTCGGCCGGCCCAAGAAGAAGAAGATCATCTCGCGGCTGAAGGCCTATCATGGCGTCACCGTCGCCTCGGCCTCGCTGACCGGCCTGCCGGCCAACCACACCGATTTCGACCTGCCGCTCCCCGGCATCCTGCACACCTCCAGCCCGCACCATTATCGCTTCGCGCAACCCGGCGAGAGCGAGCTCGACTTCTCGGCGCGCCTTGCCGCAGAACTCGACGAGATGATCCAGCGCGAGGGTCCTGACACGGTCGCCGCCTTCATCGCCGAGCCGGTGATGGGCGCCGGCGGCGCGGTCACCCCGCCGGAAGGCTATTTCGAGGCGATCAACGCCGTCCTGGCGAAATACGACATCCTCTTCATCGCCGACGAGGTCATCACCGGCTTCGGCCGCACCGGCGAGATGTTCGGCACCACGACCTACAAGATGAAGGCCGACACCCTCTCCTGCGCCAAGGCGCTGACCTCGGCCTATTTCCCGCTCAGCGCCGTGCTGATCAACGAGCCGGTCTATGAGGTCCTCGTCGACCAGAGCAGGAAGATCGGCACCTTCGGCCACGGCAACACCTATGCCGGCCATCCGGTCGGCTGCGCCGTCGCGGTCAAGACGCTGGAGATTTACCAGCGCGACAAGATCATCGAGCATGTCCGCAAGGTCGCGCCGACCTTCCTGCAGCGCCTCGGCAAGCTCGCCGAGCACCCGCTGGTCGGCGAAGCCCGCGGCGTCGGCCTGATCGGCGGCGTCGAACTGGTCAAGGACAAAGCGAGCAAGGCGCAGTTCGAGGCCAAGAAGGGCGTGGCGGCCAAATCGGTTTCCTTCGCCCAGGACGAGGGCCTGATCCTGCGCGCCATGGGCGGCGATCGCGTCGCCTTCTGCCCGCCGCTGGTGATCACCGAGGCCGAGATCGGCGAGATGTTCGACCGCTACGAGCGGGCGCTCGCCAAGACGCTCGACTGGGTCAAGGCCGAAGGCCTGCTCGCGGGCTGAAGGCGAGCCCGGGAACCACGACGTCATGCTCGCCCTTGTGGCGAGCATCCACGTCTTGAACACCGTACTTGGTGAAGGAAGACGTGGATGGTCGGGACAAACCCGACCATGACGGGAAGGAACGGCCGCGACCGGTTTGAGCATGCCCGCCCGCGAAACTGTGCCAAAGCTGACCAAAGCCTCGGTGTGACACGAAAAATGTCACGACAATTTCAAAATGCCGCCGCCGGCCCGACCTGATCGGCAGCGACATTGCAGGTGCTGACGGCCAGGAACCGTCGGCGCCCACAACTGGAAACCGAGGATCATGTCTACGCATAAGCCGCGCCAACCCGCGCACCGTTCCGCCAGCTTCCATGATGCCAGCGCACGTGAGGCCTATGCATCGCGCTTCCGCCCGATCGCGATTCCTGCCATTGTCGCAGGAACCCGCTGGGCCCCGGCCGCGTTGACCTCGCAGCACAGGGACGTTCCGGCGCTCCTGCGCAACGGTTTCGAAGATTGATACGACGACCTCCGACAGAGACCCAGAATGCTTGACCGGCGCAGAGTTCTTCAAACTCTCGCCGGTCTTTTTCTGTCCGGCTTCGGGCTCGGCAGCTACGCCTATGCCTGGGAGCCAGCCCACCAGGATGTGACCCGCTACAGGCTCCGGCCTGCCCGCTGGCCTGACGGCAAGCGGCTGCGTCTCGCCGTTCTCAGCGATCTCCATGTCGGCAGCGGGCATATGCCGGTTTCGCGCGTCGGCGCGATCGTCGACCAGACCAACCTGCTGAAACCGGATCTCGTCCTCCTGCTCGGCGATTTCGTCGCCAGCCGCGACTGGCGTCCCGGTGATCCGCGACCGGCCGAATGGGCGGCGGAGCTCGCCCGTTTGCAGGCGCCGAACGGCTGCTTTGCCGTGCTCGGCAATCACGATTGGTGGCATGACGAGCGCGCCCAGAGCGCGCGCCGCGGCCCGACACTGGCTGGCGCGGCGCTGACGGCGGTTGGCATTGCGGTGCTGGAAAACCAGGCGCTCAAGCTCGATACCGCGGCCGGGCCAGTCTGGCTCGCCGGGCTCGGCGATCAATGGGCCTTCCCGCGCTGGCTGCAGCCGCCGGGAGTGCGCAGGGCCCATCGCGGCATCGACGACCTCGCCGGCACGCTCGCAATGGTTACCGACGATGCGCCCGTGATCCTGATGGCGCATGAGCCCGACATCTTCGCAAGCACGCCGGCGCGCATCGCGCTCACACTCTCCGGCCACACCCATGGTGGTCAGGTCAGGCTGTTCGGCTGGTCGCCGGTGGTGCCGTCGCGCTACGGCAACCGCTACGCCTATGGCCATATCGTCGAGAACGGCCGCAACCTGATCGTCACGGCCGGGCTCGGCGTCAGCAGCAAGATGCCGCTACGGCTGGGCGCGCCGCCGGAGATCGTCCTGATCGAACTGGGATGACGGCGACGCCTTAGATCACCGCGCGTCCAATAGGACGCGATAACGGTGATCTATCTCATTGTTGTAGCATCGGATTTTTCCGAAAAGTGGACTCCACTTTTCGGTCAATGCTATGGCGTCGCCTCAGCGAACGATGACCTTCCCGCCGACCTGGGCGCGGTTGTAGAGGTCGATCGCGTCGATATTGCGCATCCGGATGCAGCCGGACGAGGCCGAGCGGCCGATCGTCTCCGGCTCGTTGGTGCCGTGAATGCGGTAGAGCGTGTCCTTGCCGTTCTGGTAGAGATAGAGGGCGCGGGCGCCGAGCGGGTTCTCCGGCCCGCCCTCCATGCCGCCGGCGCGCGGCGCCAGATGCGGCCAGCGCGCGATCATCTCGGCCGGCGGCGTCCAGCGCGGCCACTCGGCCTTGCGCTGCATCACCGCGGTGCCGGTCCAGCCGAAAGCCTCGTCGCCGGTCGCGACGCCATAGCGGATCGCCTTCTTGTTTGGCAGGACGAAGTAGAGGAACTTTTCGGTGGTATCGACGATGATCGTACCAGGCTCTTCGCCGGTCGGATCGTTGATCTCGTAAGGCAGATGCGTGATCTGCGTCTCGAAATTCGGGACGAGCGCCATGTATTCGGCATCACGCGCCGAGAGCGAAGGCGCATGCACGGTCTTGTACTGGCAGGCGCCGAGAAGAACCGACAGGCCGAGCACCGCAACGAAAGTCTGCTTCATGGGTTCCACCGCCGACACCGAAACGGTGCTCGTTATGATGAATGCTTCGTTAAAAAACGGTGACCCGACAAGGCACGGCCCGGGTCGAACACAAGCTGGTCTTACGGCGCAAATGACTCGCAGGCAATGAAGTTCAGCATAGCCTCTGGCGTCTTGCTGCATTGCAGTGACAATATGGTCACGCTTGCGGCCTACTCCGTTCGGCCCGCTTCGTGACTTCGGAGACCTGCGCGTGACGACGCTGCTGATCAGCCATCCTTCCAGCCTTCGCCATGTCACGCCGCCGGGCCATCCCGAGCGCGCCGACCGCATCCGCGCCGTCGAGCAGGCCCTGGAGGATGAGCGATTCGCGCTGCTGCAGCGCGTCGAGGCCCCGGAAGGCACGCTCGCCCAGGTCGAGCTCTGCCACCCCGCCGCCTATGCGCGGGCGATCGCCGAAGCTTCGCCGCAGCAAGGCCTCGTCCAGATCGACGCTGACACGATCATGTCGCCGGGCACACTCTCGGCGGTGCTGCACGGCGTCGGCGGCGCCGTCCATGCCGTCGATGAGGTCATGACCCGGCGCGCCAGCAACGCCTTCAGCGCCATGCGGCCGCCCGGCCACCATGCCGAAAGCGACAAGGCGATGGGCTTCTGCTTCTTCAACAACGCCGCCATCGCTGCCCGCCATGCGCAGAAGGCCCATGGCGCCGAGCGCGTCGCCATCGTCGACTGGGACGTCCATCACGGCAACGGCACGCAGGAGATCTTCTGGGGCGACGCCAGCGTGCTCTACGCCTCGACCCACGAGATGCCGCTCTATCCCGGCACAGGGGCTCCATCGGAGCGCGGCGAGCACGGCACGATCGTCAATGCCCCCTTGCGGGCAGGCGACGGCACCGATGTCTTCCGCGACGCCTTCGAGAGCGCGATCCTGCCCCGGCTCGAGGACTTCCGCCCCGACCTAGTGATCATCTCGGCAGGCTTCGACGCGCATTGGCGGGACCCGCTCGCCAACATCAACCTGAAGGAAGCGGACTTCACCTGGGCGACGCAGAAGCTGATGGAGATCGCCGACCGCCATGCCGGTGGCCGCGTCGTCTCGCTCCTGGAGGGCGGCTACGACCTCGAGGGCCTCTCGAAATCCACAGCCGCCCACGTCACCGCGCTGATGCGGGGGTGAGGCGAACTGCCGGCTGGCGAATGATCACACCGTCTTTCCGGGGCTTCGCGCAGCGAAGAGCCCGGAACCCAGAACCGATGCGGCCTCCGAAGAAGCGCGAACATCGCCGCCTTATCGAGAAGGGACATGGGTTCTGGGTTCCGGGCTCGGGCCTACGGCCCGCCCCGGAAAGACGGCGCCTCATTCCAGCGGCGCGGTCTCGGCGATCTCGATGCCGAAACCGGAGAGGCCGACGAAGGCGCGGGTCGAGGAGGCCAGATTGACGATCGAGGCAACGCCGAGATCGCGCAGGATCTGGGCGCCGAGGCCGACCTCGCGCCATTGCTGCGAGCGCAGTGCGTCCGAGCCCTCCTCGTCCTCGACGCTCTTGATCGGCACGCCGGCCGAGCCGTCGCGCAGATAGACCAGCACGCCCTTGCCCTCCTGCTGGAAGCGGCGCAGCACGCACTGGATCGAGGAGGCCCCGCCGAGCACGTCGGCGACGACATTGGCGCGGTGCAAACGGGCCGGCACCTTCTCGCCATCGCCGAGCTTGCCCATGACGAAGGCGAAATGCTGGGTGTCGTCGAAGGGCGTCACATAGACATGGCCGGTCATCTCACCGAACTCGGTCTTGACCGGGAAGGAGTGCACGCGCTCGACCAACTTCTCGCGCGCCTGGCGATAGGCGATCAGGTCGGCGACCGTGATCTGCTTGAGATTGTGCTTCTGGGCGAAGGCGGTGATCTGCGCGCCCTTCATCACTGTGCCGTCATCGTTGGCGAGCTCGCAGATCACCCCGACCGGCGGCAGCTCGGCGAGCTTGCAGAGATCGACGGCGGCCTCGGTATGGCCGGAGCGCATCAGCACGCCGCCATCCTTGGCGATCAGCGGGAAGACATGGCCCGGCCGGACGAAATCGGCGGCGCCCATATTGCCGTTGGCGAGCGCCCTGACCGTATTGGTGCGCTGCTCGGCCGAGATGCCGGTGGTCAACCCGTGCTTGACGTCGACGGTGATGGTGAAGGCGGTGCCGAGCGGGGCATCGTTCGACGAGACCATCGGATCGAGCCGCAGGCGGCGTGCCTCGTTCGCCGTCAGCGGCGCGCAGACGATGCCGCAGGTGTTGCGGATGATGAAGGCCATCTTCTCCGGCGTGCAGAGCGAGGCGGCGACGATGAGATCGCCCTCGTTTTCGCGGTCATCGTCATCGGTGACGATCACGATCTCGCCGCGCGCGAAGGCTTCGACGGTCTCGGCGACATTGCTTGCGGTCATGGCAGCCTCGCGTGGGCTCTGCAGGCCCAGAAAGTCGTTGGGGGTGACGGCGCCGCCGGTCGCGGCGGTAATGCGCTCGGCGCTCTCGCGCGAGATCCAGGCAGTGGGATCGTTGCAGAGCGCAGTGACGCTGGCCGGCGACAGGCCGACCTGCCGCGCAAAGGCGCTGCGGCCGGTCTTGGTTTGCTGGAGCCAGATGTCGAGCTTCATGAGGCGAAGCTAATACGGCTTCGCTTCATTCGCAATGAAGGCTGGCAAATTTTTCAGTGATACTGAAATGACGGGCTCCGGCCAGCCTCTCCGTCATGCTCGGGCTTGACCCGAGCATCTCAGGCCGGGTGGGGCTCCGGTCGGTGTCTTCTCGTCATGAGATTCTCGGGTCTGCGCTTCGCTTCGCCCGAGAATGACGCCTGTCGTCACTGCCCGAACGGCCAGCGCGGCTCCACCACCCCGACCTGCGCGCGATGGCGTAGGAACTGGTCGGCGAGCACGCAGGCAACCATGGCTTCGCCGACCGGCACGGCGCGGATGCCGACGCAGGGATCGTGGCGGCCCTTGGTGAACATCTCGGTCTCGCCGCCGGTGCGGTTCACCGTGGCCCGCGGCGAAAGGATCGACGAGGTCGGCTTGACCGCGAAGCGCGCGACGATCGGCTGACCGGTCGAGATGCCGCCGAGGACGCCGCCGGCATGGTTCGACAGGAAGAGCGGCTTGCCGTCATTGCCGGCGCGCATCTCGTCGGCGTTCTCCTCGCCGGAAAGCTCGGCGGCAGCGAAACCATCGCCGATCTCGACGCCCTTGACCGCATTGATGCTCATCAGCGCCGAGGCGATCTCGGCGTCGAGCTTGCCGTAGATCGGCGCGCCCAGGCCGGCCGGCACGCCCTCGGCGACGATCTCCAGCACCGCTCCGATCGAGGAGCCGGATTTGCGGATGCCATCGAGATAATCGGCAAAGCGCTCGGCCGCCTTGGCATCCGGGCAGAAGAACGGGTTGTTGCCCACCTCGTCCCAGTCCCAGTTGCCGCGATCGATCTTGTGCGGCCCCATCTGGACGAGGGCGCCGCGCACGATCATGCCCGGCACGACCTTGCGGGCGATCGCCCCGGCCGCGACGCGCATCGCCGTCTCGCGCGCCGAGGAGCGGCCGCCGCCGCGATAGTCGCGAATGCCGTATTTCACGTCATAGGTGAAATCGGCATGGCCGGGCCGGTACTTGTCCTTGATCTCGGAATAGTCCTTCGAGCGCTGGTCGACATTGTCGATCATCAGTCCGATCGACGTGCCGGTTGTGACCTGCTCGCCATCAGCCTCCCGCGCGAACACACCGGAGATGATCCGAACCTGGTCCGGCTCCTGGCGCTGCGTCGTATAGCGCGACTGGCCGGGCCGGCGCTTGTCGAGGTCGCGCTGGATCTCGGCCTCGCTCAGCGGGATCAGCGGCGGGCAGCCATCGACGACGCAGCCGATCGCGGGCCCATGGCTCTCGCCGAAGGTGGTGACGCGGAAGAGATGGCCGAAGGTGTTGTGGGACATGAGAGCCTGACACGGTGACGCGTCAGGCTCTTAGCCGCATTTCGGCGCAGGCGGAACCCGCCGTGCTCCGGCTCACTTCACGTCGATGATGAAATCACGGCTACGCGTTTCACGGCCACCGGCATCATTCGTGATCGAATCGTATTTGAGCGTGAACTTGTCCTGCCCCCTGAAACCGGGGTTCGGCGTGTAGAGCGAGATGCGGTAGTCGATCAGCCTGCCGTCGCAGCGGTTGCCGGGAAGCTTCAGCGGCAGCCGGTGCAGGCCATGCGTCACCTTGCCGTGCTTCGGCTCGACCCAGAGGCTGGGCTCCGGCGGCTCCCAGGTTTCGCAGCTGTTGAATGTATAATTGCCTGCCGCGGCCGCGACGACGGGCTTTCCGGCCGTGGTGGTGCGGGTGATGGTTTCATTGCAGCCGCCCAATAGGACTGCTGTCGTCGCAAGTGCGGCAAGAAGCCTGGTCGTCATGGTATCCCCCAGCCCGAGATGGGCCGGGACAGCTACTGCACTCAAGGGTTGCAGAACAAGTGCATACTTCGTTCAGTGCTGCGCGGCCGCCGCCGGCACGGCCGGCGCGCCTTCCCAGCGCGTGTTCGCCGGCAGGTTCTCGCCCTTCATGATCACGGTGAGCAGCCCGATCTGGGCGTAGTCGCCGACATGGGTGTCGTAGAGCACCGTCGCGCCGGCGCCGACGCAGACGCCCTTGCCGAGCGTGACGCGGCCGACCTTCATCACCCGGTCCTCGTAGAGATGGGTCTGCAGGGCCGAATGGGCGTTGACGGTGCAGAAATCACCGACCTTGATGCAGTCGAACTCGGTGATATCCGTCGAGTCGAGCCAGACGCCCTGGCCATATTGTGCGCCGAAGAGGCGCAGGAACCAGGGCAGGAACGGCGTGCCGCGCAGATAGTCGAACAGCACCTTGCCCCCTAAGCCCCAATAGAGCACGGCGATCGCCTCGGTGCGCATCGCCCAGAACGACCACATCGGCTTCATCACCGGCTTGTAGACGCCCATCAGCAGCCATTTCATCAGCGCGCAGATCAGCGCCTGGGTGATGGCGATGACGACGGCACAGCCCATGAAGGCGAGCACGAGACCGGCCCAGTCGCGATCGAAGATCTTCTGCTGCAGCACGAGATCGACGGCGATAGTGCCGAAGGTGATGAACAGCATCGCCGGGAACGAGGTGTGCAGCGCCTCGAAGCCGGCGCGCGCCAGCTTCTTGCCGAGCGAGGGCTTGTAGGTCCAGTCGGCGCCGAGATCGACTTTCTGCCGCGTCGGCAGCTTGATCGGCGGCGAGCCGAACCAGGTGTCGCCGGCGCTCATCAATTCGTTCGCCGGCGGCTTCGACTTGATGCCGATCAGCACCTTGTCGGGAATGACAGTGCCCGGCGGCACCACGGCGTCATTGCCGACAAAGACCTGCTCGCCGGTTCGGGTCATGTCGAGGCGCATATAGCCGCGCCGCATGTCCTCGTCGCCGAAGATCACCTCGTCGGCGATGAAGTTGCCCGAGCCGATACCGGTGATGTCGTAGCGGCCGGAGAGATTGGTCGAGATCTCGGCGCCTTGCCCGATCCTGGCGCCCATCATCCGGTACCAGAAGCGCATATAGATCGTCGCGAACAGCGAGGACAATGTCTCCAGCGTCACCTCGGTCGCCAGCGCCACCGTCCATTTGCGGGCATAGAAGCCGGAATGGATCGAATAGGTGCCGGAAGAGACGCGCGGCAGGATCGCCCAGCGCAGCGCACAGATCAGGAAGACCGTGATGGTGATGAGACCGATCGCCGTCGGCCAGGTCAGGAGCGGCAGGTACCAGAGATAGCTGACATCCGACCAGGTCGCGATCCAGTTGTCGATGTTGTCGAACAGCCAGAAGGCCGGGAAGATCGGCAGCAGGCTGATCGGCGGCAGCACGATCAGCATCACCACGTAGAACAGCGTCATCGCCGCGCGCCGCCCGGAACTGGCTTCGGCCTGTGGCGGCAGAGCCTCGAGATCGACCATGCCGGTCTTGCGGGCGGGTGAGCCGTCCCAGATCTCGGCCTCACCGATCCTGGCGCCCGGCGCGATCGCTGTGAGATCGCCGATCTCGGCGTGGTCGCCGACATGGCAGCCATGGCCGAAAACCACCGAGGAGCCGGCATAGACGTCCTTGCCGATCGAGATCCGGCCGATGATGAAATCGGCCCCGATCGCCTCGGCATTGGCGAAGGTGGTCTTGGAGCCCAGCGTCGTGCCGTCACCGAGCTCGATCAGGTCGACCGCGCCGGCCTCGTAATCGGAGATGATGACGTCGCGCCCGACCTTGGCACCGAGCAGGCGCCAGTAGAAGCGCATCACCGGCGTGCCCTGCAGCCATTTGATATGCACGAGCCCGGCGACGCGCGAGGCGAACCACCAGCGGAAATAATAGACGCCCCAGAGCGGGTAGATGCCCGGCCTGGTCTTGCCGAGCACCAGCCATTTCAGGCCGATCGCGATGAAGCCGGTGATGAGTGTGATCGCGACATAGATGCCGAGCAGCGCGAAGACCTGCGCCATCCCAGACAATTCCTCGCCGGAAAGCAGCATGTAGCTGACGAAGATGCCGAGCCACTGCGCCGTCGACAGGCTGATGATGATCGGCAGCGCGACTGCCTGCGCCAATCCGCAGAGGAAGCGGCGCATCAGCGGCGGCGGCGTGAAGGAGAGGTCCTGCTCGGCCTGGATGCCGCGCGAATCGAGCAGCGCCGCCATCGCCCGCAAGGTGCGCGCGCCATAGACGTCCTGCAGGGTGATGCCGGCATAGGCCGGCGTCTCGCGCACGATCGAGATGAAGCGCGCCGCCAGTAGCGAATGACCGCCGAGATCGATGAAGAAATCCGCCTCCAGCGGCAGCGCCTGCGCCCCGAGCACGCGCTTGGCGGCATCGAGCAGGGCAGCTTCCGTCTCGTTGCGCGGCGGCTCCTGCTCGCCACTCGCGGCCGGCGCCGTCAGCGGCGCGGCCTTGAGCATCTTGCGGTCGACCTTGCCGGAGACCATGCGCGGCAGCGAGCCGACCGGCTCGAAATGCGCCGGGATCATGTAGGGCGGCAGCTTTTCGCGCAGCGAGGCCCGCAGCACCGAGCCCTCGATCTGCACGCCGGGCTCGCCGACCAGGAAGGCGACGAGCCGCTCGATGCCGTCATCGCTGCGCAGCACCACGGCGGCCTGGCTGATGCCGGCTTCGTCGGAGAGCGCCGTCTCGATCTCGCCGAGCTCGACGCGGAAGCCGCGGATCTTGACCTGGTCGTCGATGCGGCCGTGGAAGACGATGTTGCCGTTCTCGTCGAGACTGACGGCATCGCCCGAGCGATAGAGGATCGGATCGCTGCCACTCCCGCCGAACGGGTTGGGAATGAACTTTTCGGCCGTCAGCTCCGGGCGCAGGTGATAGCCCTTGGCAACGCCCGGCCCGCCGATCAGCAATTCGCCCTGCTGGCCGACGCCGGTCAGCTTCATCTCTTCGTCGACGATATAGGCGGTGTAGTTCGGGATCGGCCGGCCGATGGTGACGGTCTCGCCCGGCTCGACCGGGGCAGCGGTCGCCACCACGGTCGCTTCCGTCGGCCCGTAGGTGTTGAAGATGCGCCGGCCCGGCTTCGACCATTTCTGCACGATCGAGGGCGGCAACGCCTCGCCGCCGAGCAGGATCAGGTTCAGCGAAGGCACGTCGGCAGGCAGGATGCCGAGCAGGGTCGGCACCGTGTCGATCACGGTGACGCCGGCCTCGGCGAGGATCGAAGGCAGCTTCTCGGCGTCGCCCATCATCTGCGGCGTCGCCACGAACAGGGTCGCGCCGACGAGATAGGGCGTCCAGATCTCCTCCATCGACAGGTCGAAGGCGACGGAAGCGCCCTGGAAGACCACGTCCTCCGGACCCATGCCGTAGAGCGCGTTCCCCGAGCGCAGGAAGTGGCAGATGTTGTGCTGGCTGATGACGATCGCCTTCGGCGTGCCGGTCGAGCCCGAGGTGTAGATCAGATAGGCCGGATGATCGGGGGTCAGTCCGGCGGGCCTTGCCGGCATCGGCTTGCCGTCGCTCGCCTCGGCGAGCTGCTGCGGACACCAGACCGTGCGTTCGGTCGCAGCGGCGCGCGCTTTCCAGTCGGTCTGCGTCACCAGCCCCTTGGCGCTGGCATCGTTGAGGCAGATGGCGATGCGCTCGACCGGCGCTTCTGCATCGAAGGGCAGCCAGGCGGCGCCGGACAGCGTGATCGCGATCTGCGCCACCAAGAGCTCGATGCCGCGCGGCATCCACAGGCCGACCATGTCGCCAGGTCCGACGCCGGCCAGTGCGAGGCCGCGCGCTTGCGCCTGCGCCTCTGCCCACACCTGCGCGTAGCTCAACCGCCGTTCGCCGCAGATCATCGCGGCATGATCGGGGCGCTCGGACACGCTCGCTGCGAAGATCTCGGCGAGCACCTCGTCGCGCAGCAGCTCGGGCCGCTTCTCGCCTGCCAGCATGGCGAGCGCAGTTGCGCCTGAATCGGCGGTACCCGCCGAAACTGTGGTGATGTCGTTCATTCTGCCCCGCCGCGGTCCCGGCCTTGCGCCTGGACCGCACCTCACGTCGAACGCCCGCCTCCCCGCGACGACGCGTCCGTAAAATCCCAGGCCGGACACCCGCAGCCGCGCGGAAGCTCGCCTGCCGGCCGTACATGAGCAGATTTGGCTTAACCGCGGCTGAACGGCAAGCGTGAAGACGGGATGCGGTTAAGTGCTGGCCCGCCTGAAGCGGCCGGCTGTCACATCCATGTCGCTTTGCCGCCCTCGACGACCAGGATCTTGCCCTGCCAGATCTCGACCCGGGCGGCATCGGCCGGACCGACCGCGCCGATCAGCGCCAGCACCGCCCGCGCCACGCCGCCATGGCTGACCATCACTGTATCGGGCGCCAGGCTCTCGATCGCCGGCCGGATGCGCTCGGCCAGCATGCGGTAGCTCTCGCCGCCGGGCGGCACGAAGCCCCATTTGTCGCGCTCTCGGGCCTGGGCGAGCTCGCGCTCGCTCTTGCGGATCTCGCGCCAGGTGAAGCCTTCCCAGTCGCCGAAGGTCAGCTCGCGCAGGCGCTCATCGATGCGGAACTCCTGCGGCGGCAAGTCGAGCTCGCGCCGCAGGATCGTCATCGTCTCGCGCGCCCGCTCCATCGGCGAGCAGAGATAGGCGACGGTCGCATAGTCCGGGGTCAGCGCTTTCAGGCGGCGAGCGGCCTCCTCGGCCTGCATGCGGCCGAGCGGGTTGAGCGGGATATCTTTCCCACCCTGCAGACGCCCCTCCCGATTCCAGTCGGTCTCGCCATGGCGGACAAGGAAAAGGCGACCGGGAATCGTCAGGGCAGTCATGCCCCGCCTCATGCACGCTGCGGGCCATGGCGTCAAAGCGGCGAAAGCGCCGCAGGGGCCGCTATCACTGCCTCGTGAGCTTTATGGTGGCCGCGCCCCGAAGGCCTGTGTATGAGGCGGGCACATGAACGCCACGCTGACATTGCCGGATGGCCGCAGGCTCGGCCTCGGTCCCAGGCCCTTGCTGATGGGCGTGGTCAACGTCACCCCGGATTCCTTTTCCGATGGCGGCCTGTTCGCCGACCCGGCTGTCGCAATCACCCACGGGCTGACGCTGGCGCGGCAAGGCGCTGACATCGTCGATGTCGGTGGCGAATCGACGCGGCCGGACCATGTCCGCCTCGATGCGGAAAGCGAGCTCGCCCGCGTCATGCCGGTGATCACTGGCATCGCTGCTCAAAGCGACACCCCGATCTCGATCGACACCTACAAGGCCGCGGTCGCCGACACCGCGCTGACGGCTGGCGCCTCGATCGTCAACGATGTCTGGGGTGCGCAGCGCGATCCCGCCATCGCCGGCGTCGCCGCCCGCCATGGCGCGCCGATCATCCTGATGCACAACCGCGACGAGGTCGATCCCAACATCGACATCCTCGCCGACGTCCTGCGCTTCCTCGAGCGCTCGATCGCGATCGCCATCGAGGCCGGCGTGCCGCGCGGCCAGATCGTCGTCGACCCCGGCATCGGCCGCTTCGGCAAGACCGCCGAGCAGTCGCTGCTGCTGATGAGAGAGCTCCGCCGCCTCGGCGAGCTCGGCTGCCCGGTCCTGCTCGGCGCCTCGCGCAAATCGGTACTCGGCCACGTCATCGGCAAGGCGGTGCCGGCTGAGCGCGTCGCCGCCAGCATCGCTGCGCACCTTTACGGCGTCACCCAAGGCGCCGCCATCATCCGCGCCCATGACGTCGACGAGCATGTCGACGCGCTGAAGATCTGGGCGGCGATCGGAGAAGCACGATGAGCGCGACCGGGCAGATCTTCATCGAGGCGCTCGACCTCTACGCCTATCATGGTCATTTCGCCGAGGAGGGCCGGCTCGGCCAGCGCTTCTCGATGGACCTCGTCCTCGATTGCGACCTGCGCGCCTCCTCGGCCAGCGACAGCCTTGCGGACACCGTGGACTATGGCGAGGTCGTCGCCCTGGTCACCCGCACCTTCTCGGCCAAGCGCTTCAAGCTGCTGGAAGCGGCTGCGCGGGCGCTCGCCGAGGCGATCCTGGCGGAATATCCGACGGTGAGCCGCGTCGCCGTCACCTTGCGCAAGCCAGCCCCGCCCATTCCGGGCCGGATGGAATCGGTCGGCATCAAGCTGGACTTCACGCGTGACAATTGAGGCGACGCTCGGCCTCGGCGGCAATCTCGGCGATCCTGTCGCGGCCTTCGCGGCGGCGCTGGCGCGGTTCCGCGCTCACGCGGCCGTCGAACTGACGGCCGCTTCTTCAGTCTGGCGTACGGCGCCCTGGGGCAAGCTCGACCAGCCGGAGTTCCGCAATATGGCGGTGCTGATCGAGACCTCCCTCTCAGCGGAGGATTTGCTGTCGCTCTGCCTGGAGATCGAGCGCGAGAGCGGCCGCGAGCGGCGCGAGCGCTGGGGGCCGCGCACGCTCGACATCGACATCCTGACCTATGGCAGTGAGACGATCGACCGGCCGGGCCTTCAGGTGCCGCATCCGCGCATCGCCGAACGCGCTTTCGTGCTGGCGCCGCTGGCCGAGATCGCGCCGGGGCTCATGATCGGGGAGCGGAGGGTGGCGGCGCTCTCGGCCGCGATTGCAGGCGACGATATCAGCCGCGATGCCGAGGGCACCGTGCGGCTGGAAGAGATGCTGACACCGTAGTCGGGCTGAGCCCTCACTCGCCCTTGTCGAGCGAGATGTCCGGCGCGGTCGGCACCTTCATGCCGACGACATGGTAGCCGGCGTCGACATGCATGATCTCGCCGGTGATGCCGCGCGACATGTCGGAGACCAGGAACACCGCGGTCTCGCCGACCTCTTCGATGGTGACGGTGCGGCGCAGCGGCGAGTTGTACTCGTTCCACTTCAGGATGTAGCGGAAATCGCCGATGCCCGAGGCCGCCAGCGTCTTGATCGGCCCGGCCGAGATCGCATTGACGCGGATCTTCTGGGGACCGAGATCGGCGGCGAGGTACTGCACGCTCGATTCCAGCGCCGCCTTGGCGACGCCCATGACGTTGTAGTGCGGCATCCATTTCTCGGCGCCGTAATAGGTCAGCGTCAGCAGCGAGCCGCCATCCGGCATCAGCTTCTCGGCACGCTGGGTGATCGCCGTGAAGGAATAGCAGGAGATCAGCAGCGACTTCGAGAAATTGGCCTCGGTCGTGTCGACATAGCGACCGGTCAGCTCGTCCTTGTCGGAGAAGGCGATGCAGTGGACGACGAAGTCGAGCTTGCCCCAGAGCTTCTCGATCTCGGCGAAAACCGCGTCGATCGTCGCCCCGTCGGTGACGTCGCAATGGCCGACGACATGGCCGCCGAGCTGCTTGGCCAGCGGCTCGACCCGCTTCTTCAGCGCATCGCCCTGATAGGTGAAGGCGAGCTCGGCGCCGGCATCCGCAGCCGCCTTGGCGATGCCCCAGGCGATCGAGCGGTTATTGGCGACGCCCATGACGAGACCGCGCTTGCCCCGCAGGAGGTTGGCGGTCGGGGCGGCGCTGCTGGATTCAGGCATCTGAGACCTTCGAACTGGACGAACCGGCAAAAAAGAACCGGACGGTCTCATAACTGAGGTGGCGAAGCGGTGGAAGCGCCGTCTGCCGAAATCCTGTTCAGCCGGCTCGCGCCTTCATCAGCGCGGTCAACTCGGCGTCCTCCGTCGGCATCTCGATGTCGATCGAGACGAAGAGGTCGCCGTGCTCACCCTTCTTCGCGCCGGGCAGCCCCTTGCCGCGCAGGCGGAACTGGCGCGCCGTGCCGGTCAGCGGCGGCACGTTCATCTCGACGGCGCCTGAAAGCGTCGGTACATGGATCGGCCCGCCCAGCACCGCCGTCGCCAGCGGCACCGCGACGCGTGCACGCAGGTTGATGCCGTCGATGGTGAAGCGCGAATCGGGCCTCACCTTGATCGTCATCAAGACGTCGCCGGTCTCGCCGGTGAGCGGATGGGTCTGGCCGAGACCGCGCAGGCGCATGACCTTGCCGTCGGCGACGCCCTCGGGGATCGTCACCTCGACCTCGCGCCCGCCGGGCAGCTTCACCCGGCGCGTGCCGCCATTGACCGCCTCGGCGAGGTTGACCTCGAGCGTGAAGCTCTGCTCCGGCGGCTTCTGCGGCTGGCTCTGCCGGCCACGCCCGCCGCCGCGCCTGGCTGCCTCGCCGAAGAGCGAGCCGAAGATGTCGGCCGGATCGAAACCAGGATCTCCGCCGCGGCCGAAGGGTGCGCCGCCGCCGTCGAAATTGAACTCGAACCCGCCATGCTGCGCGCCCCGACGCCCAGCGCCCATCCCCTCGAAACCGGAGAAGCGCGGCTTGCCTTCGGCGTCGATCTCGCCCCGGTCGAACTGCTTGCGCTTGTCGGCGTCGCCGATGACCTCATAGGCCGTGTTCAGCTCGGAAAAACGCTCCTGCGCCTTCGGGTCGCCCTGATTGCGGTCGGGGTGCAGATCCTTGGCGCGGCGGCGATAAGCCTTCTTGATTTCGGCTTCGTCAGCCGATTTCGCCACGCCCAGAACCTGATACGGATCACGCATTCTAAAGACACCTCGGAGAGTTCGTATTCCGGCCTACCGGAACCGCCTCCTAGATGGGAAGACTGTGGCGCAGTTGCAACAGGCTTAAGCCGCGCCTTTCCACGGCTTTGCGTCCTTGACCACCCACTCGCCACCAGAGGGTCGGCAGGCGGTGCCCTGCAGCTTCACCGGGCCGGTCTGCTGGCTCATCGAGGCCAGGAAGGCCCGGCAGATCTCGTCCGATTTCAGGAATGGTCCGCCGACCGGCGTGAAGGTGCCCTTCATGCCGCTCTGGGCATTGTCCCAGGAGACCGGCGCGCCATTGCCCTGCGGGTCGAGCGCCAGCGCCAGCGCGCCCTCCGCCCGGCGCCAGTCCTCGGGGCCGAGATCGGGCGCCAGCACGACGAGCGGGCTCTTGCCCTCGACGGCACGCGCCGGCAGCACCGAGGCCGTAGTCATCGCGACCTCGTCCTCGGCCTTGCTCGAGAGGCCCATGATCGGAAAGGAGATCGAGCAGCCGGCCGATGCCAGCCCCAACAGCAGCACGCCGGCGAGCGATGTCCCGCGTGCAAGGGGACTGCGCTCACGCGGCCTCTGGCTCCGCTGCGCGCGGGGCTTATATATGACTGCCAAATCAAACCGCATTACGGATCGCGCTCGCCCAACGCTTCCTGAACCTACCGAGGATTAAGCACGTGAATGCGTTAATGAGCGGTGACTTCACCGAAGCGAGCGAGCCCTTCGCCCTGTTCGACAACTGGCTGGAGGAGGCCAAGGCATCCGAGCCGAACGACCCGAACGGCATGGCGCTCTCGACGGTCGACGCCGACGGCCTGCCCAATGTCCGCATGGTCCTCTTGAACGGCCGCGGCCCCGACGGCTTCGTCTTCTACACCAACACCCAGAGCCAGAAGGGCGAGGAGCTCGCCGGCCAGCCCAAGGCGGCCGCGCTGTTCCACTGGAAGAGCCTGCGTCGGCAGGTCCGCATTCGCGGCCCGGTCAGCCGCGTCAGCGACGCCGAGGCCGACGCCTATTTCCAGTCGCGGCCGCGCGACAGCCGCATCGGCGCCTGGGCCTCGCAGCAGTCACGGCCGCTGGAGAGCCGATTCGCGCTCGAGAAGGCGGTGGCGAGCTATGCGCTGAAATTCGGCGTCGGCGAAGTCCCGCGCCCGCCGCACTGGACCGGCTTCCGCATCGCCCCGGTCTATTTCGAGTTCTGGCGCGACGGCGCCTTCCGCCTGCACGACCGCATCGCCTTCCGCCGCGCTGCTCCTGGCGAGGCCTGGGCGAAGGCCCGGCTCTACCCCTGAGGAAAGTCACAAGCACATGGCCATGCCGAAATTCGACTTTCCGAAGACGGAGCCGGGCAAGCGTCCGGTCATGCTGCTGACCGGTGCCAGTCGTGGCATCGGCCACGCCACGGTGATGCAGTTCGCCATGGCCGGCTGGCGCATCCTGTCCTGCTCGCGCCAGGCCTTCTCCGACAAATGCCCCTGGCCGTCGGGCGCCGACGATCATGTCCAGATCGACCTCGGCGACCCAGAGGATACGATGCGCGGCATCGCCGAGATCAAGAAGCGCCTCGCCGCCGAGGGCGGCAAGCTCAACGCGCTCGTCAACAATGCCGGCATCTCGCCGAAGGGGCCGAAGGGCGGGCGGCTCGGTGCGGCGACGACCTCGTTCAACGACTGGCACCAGGTCTTCCAGGTCAATTTCTTCGCGCCGATCATGCTGGCGCGTGGCTTGCTCGACGAACTGACTGCCGCCAAGGGCGCGATCGTCAACGTCACCTCGATCGCCGGCTCGCGCGTCCACCCCTTCGCCGGCGCCGCCTATGCGACCTCGAAGGCGGCGCTCGCCAGCCTGACGCGCGAGATGGCCGCCGATTTCGGGCCGCTCGGCGTCCGGGTGAACTCGATCTCGCCCGGCGAAATCGACACCGCCATCCTCTCGCCCGGCACCGAGAAGATCGTCGAGAAGCTGCCGCTGCTGCGGCTAGGCAAGACCGAGGAGGTCGCCAAGGCGATCTATTTCCTCTGCACCGACGCTTCGAGCTACGTCACCGGCGCCGAGCTCCACATCAATGGCGGACAGCACGTGTGAGCGGCGCCGGCAGCGACTCCAGCCAGGTCATCCGCTTTCCCGGCCCGGCGCGGGCGGCGCGCCCGACGCTCGCCGCCTCGATCGCCGTCTTCCGTGACAGCAAGGTCCTGCTGGCGACACGGACGCAACCGCCGGCCGACCAGCTCTGGTCGCTGCCGGGCGGCAAGGTCGAGGCCGGCGAGAGCCTGGAAGAAGCGGCACTGCGCGAGCTGATGGAGGAGGTCGGCGTCAGCGCACGGATCGTCGGCTTCAACCGCCATGTCGAGATCGTCGGCCGGGATCCGAAGGGCGCGGTCACCCATCATTTCGTCATCGCCTCCTTCGTCGGTGCGTGGCTCGCCGGCGAGCCGCAGCCGGGCCCCGAGGCCGGCGCGGTGATGTGGGCCGATCCGCTGAAGCTGGGCGGCCTGCCGACGACGCGCGAGCTCGGCGATGTCCTGCGCCGCGCCGCCGCCATTTTCGCGCGCGACGCTGGTGCATGACGAAGCGCGCGCTCGCAGCCCTCATTCTCGTCGCGCTGACCGCTAGCCCGCAGGCGCTGCCGGCCCAAACGCGGCGGCCGGCCCAGCCGCAGCAGCAACAGCAGCGACCGCCCGAACCGGCGCCGGCTGAGCCCGAACCACAAGCGCCATCCTACGAACCGCAATTGCTCAAGCTCGCCGAGATCATCGGCTCGCTCTCCTATCTGCGCACGCTCTGCGAAACCCGCGAGGCGCAGGACTGGCGCGAGCGCATGGCGACATTGCTCGAATCCGAAGGCCGCTCGCCACAGCGGCGCGAGCGGCTGGCGAGCGCCTATAATCGCGGCTACCGCGCCTATTCGGCGACGCACCGCACCTGCAGCGACGGGACGCAAGAGGCCTCGGCCCGCCTCGCCCAGGAAGGCGAGAAGCTCGCCAAGGCGCTGGCGAGCCGGTTCGGGGGCTAGCGCATCGAACCGAAGGCGCTGCCGCTTTTCGGGACAATCCGACGCTTTGACAACGCGCCGGATCGCCATTTCGCCTCCGACAGGACGCAGCGCGATCTGGTTTCGGCACGAGCCTGCGCCATTCTTAGGCAGAATTGTCCCCCACGAATTAACCTTTCTTAAAGACCGTGATGGCGCCCGCCGGCTGTGGACCGTATCCTTGGCGGGCAAATCACTGGAATGGTCGCGCTCCCTACGCGCCTGTTCCGTCCGACAGGTTCCTTTCGACGCCGGATACCGCTGCCTTCATGTCCGCTCTCTCCGACGACCTGCCGCTCGACCCGACCCTCGCCGAGGACGTCAAGGACGCCCGCCGCGTCGCCTATTGCTATGTCGAGGACGCCTTCGCCGAGGCGCGCCAGGACGGGCTCGATTCCGACTCGCTCGCCCATGCCGCCCTGTTCGCTGCGATGCGGACACTGGTCGAGACCTATGGCGAGGAGGCGACCGCCACCTTCGCCGAGGCCCTGCCCGAGAAGATCCGCTGCGGCAATTTCACCACCGGCACGCGGCACTAGCTACTCGGCAGCAGCCGGAAGTCTGTCACGCCCGGAATGGGCCAGACCCCATAGCGCCAGCACATGGGCTGCGTCGTTGAGCGCCGCCCCGGCCGGCGTCAGCGAATACTCGACCCGCAATACCGCCTCTGCGAACGCCTCGCGCCTGACGACGCCGTCGCGCTCCATCTCGCGCAATTGCTCGTAGAGCACCTTCTCGCTGATCCCCGGCAGACGCCGGCGCAATTCGCCGAAGCGCAGCGCCCGCTCATGCAGCTCCCACAGGATCGCCGATTTCCAGCGACCGCCGATCACCGACAGCGCCTGGCCGAGACCGCATTCGTCCGGCAGATTGACCCTGATTGGCATGCTCCCCTCCAGCCGACCACTTACATGCATGTAAGTAATTGAAATAAAAAATAAAACTGCGATTTCTCCTGCGGACGCCGCCGGTATGGGCCGGCATCGGCCGACACAGAAATGCGAGACGCCGCGCGATCGAAGGCACGCCTTCTATCGCAGCCGTGCTCGCGCCCTGTCAGGAGAGCAATCGATGAGAGCCACAGTTTCCGTCATCGGCCTTGGCCGCATGGGCTCAGCCCTCGCCCAGGCCTTTTTGAAGGCCGGCATCCCCACCCATGTCTGGAATCGCTCGCCCGAAAAGGCGGCGGCGCTCGCCGACCATGGCGCCCAAATCGCGCCATCGGTCTCTGCCGCCGCTGCGGCAGCCGACATCGTCGTCGTCTGCGTCAGCACCTATGCCGATTCGGACAGGCTGTTTCGGGTGCCGGAGACTGCGGCTGCCCTGCGCGGCAAGCTGATCGTCCAGGTTTCCTCCGGCTCGCCGAACCAGGCGCGCGAGCAGGCGAAATGGGCAGCCGACAACGGCACCAGCTATCTCGACGGGGCGATCATGGCGACGCCGAACTTCATCGGCGAACCCGGCGGCACCATCCTCTATTCCGGACCTCGGGCCCTGTTCGACGCGAACCGACCGGTGCTCGTGGCGCTCGGCGGCAATCCGCAATTCGTCGGCGAGGATGTCGGCCACGCCTCGGCTCTGGACCTCTCCCTGCTCGGGCAGATGTGGGGCGCGCTCTTCGGCCAATTCCAGGCGGCCGCTATCTGTCAGGCCGAGGGCATCGCCCTCGACCTGTTCGAGGAGCACCGGCAGGCCTTCCAGCCCGTCGTCGAAGGCGCAGTGGTCGATCTGATCACCCGCATCCGCGATCGCCGCTTTGCCAGCGACGCAGAGACCCTGGCCTCGCTCGACGTCCACTATGGTGCCTTCGGCTTGCTCCTGAAGCTCTGCGCCGAACGCGGCCTGCACGATCTCGTCCCCAAGGCTCAGGACGACCTTTTCCGCAAGGTGATCGACGCCGGCCATCGCCAGGACGATTTCGCCGCCATCGCGCAGTTCATGCGTTGAACAACTGCACATGAGGCGGCCGAGCCCGGTTTCAGCCGGCCGCCTTTCGCGCCGTCTCTGCCCGGCCGAGCAGCAGATCGCGCTCGCGCCGGTTCCTGGTCATGCCGGCGGCGCGGGTGAACTCGGCTTCCGCCTCATCATGGCGGCCGAGCTTGACCAGGAAATCGGCGCGCACGCTCGGCAGGAGATGGTAGTTCTTCAACGCCGGTGCCGAGGCGAGCGCATCGACCAGCACCAGCCCCGCCGCCGGCCCCTCGGCCATCGAGACCGCGACCGCCCGGTTGAGCTCGATCACCGGTGACGGCGTCAGCGCGCCGAGCGCCCCATAGAGTGCGGCGATCCTGTGCCAGTCGGTCTCCTCGGCGGTATTGGCGCGGGCATGGCAGGCGGCGAGCTCGGCCTGCAGGACGTAAGGACTGGGCGTGGCGGAAAGCCGCCGCGCCGTCTCCAGCGCCTTGAGGCCATGATTGATCAGCAGCCGGTCCCAGCGTGCCCGGTTCTGGTCGAGCAGCAGCACCGGCTCGCCATCCGGCCCGATCCGGGCGCGCAGGCGCGAGGCCTGCAATTCCATCAGCGCGACGAGGCCGTGCACCTCCGGCTCCTGCGGTGCGAGGCCGGCGAGGATGCGCCCGAGCCGCATCGCCTCCTGACATAGGGCCGGGCGCACCCAGTCTTCGCCGCCGGTCGCGGCATAACCCTCGTTGAAGATCAGGTAGACCACCTCCAGCACCGAGGCCAAGCGCTCGCCGAGCTCGGAGCCGTGCGGCACCTCATAGGGCACCTTGGCTTCGGCCAGCGCCTTCTTCGCCCGGACCAGGCGCTGCGCCATGGTCGGCTCGGGCACCAGGAAGGCGCGCGCGATCTCCTCGGTGGTGAGGCCGCCGATCAATCGCAGCGTCAGCGCGAGGCGCGCCTCGACGGCGAGCACCGGATGGCAGGCGGTGAAGATCAAGCGCAGCAGGTCGTCGCCGAGTTCGTCGTCGAGCGCCTCCTCGATTTCTGCAATCGGATCGGCCTCCTCGTCGAGATCGCGGCCGATCTCCTCATGCTTGCGCTGCAGCATCTTGGCGCGCCTGAGGCCATCGAGCGCGCGGTGCTTGGCGGCCTGCATCAGCCAGGCGCCAGGATTGCGCGGCACGCCCTCGCCCGGCCATTGCTGGAGCGCGGCGACGAGCGCGTCCTGCGCCAACTCCTCGGCCCGGCCGACATCGCGGGTGACGCGCGCGAGGCCCGCGATCAATCTCGGGGCCTCGATCCGAAAGACCGTCTCGATCGCGCGGTGTGCATCGCTTGCCGTCATCGGCTGCGATACACACCATCAGCGATCGACGCTGGCAAGCGGCTCAGCCGATCTCGCTCTTGAGGCGATCCCAGGTTGCTGCCGCTTCCGGCGAGACCATCTCACCGAAATCGGCGATGTCGACGACCGGGCGGATCTCGATTTCGGACGCGCCGGGCATCGGATTGGGGCAGCGCTTGACCCAGTCGATCGCCTCGTCGAGCGACTTGCACTCCCAGATCCAGTAGCCCGCGACGAGCTCCTTGGTCTCGGCGAACGGTCCGTCGATGACGGCGCGCCTGGCGCCATCGAACTGCACGCGCGCGCCCTTCGAACTCGGCTGCAGGCCGTCGCCGCCCTTCATGATGCCAGCTTTCACCAGCTCCTCATTATAAGCCATCATCGCATCGACCAGCTCCCGGGTCGGCGGTGCGCCGGCTTCGCTGTCCTTGGTCGCCTTGACCAGAACCATGAAACGCATCGATCTTCTCCGTTGTCTGGAGCGGTGCAGGTCCTCGCCTGCCACCCTCCGGGTTGAATGGGGTTTGAAGCCTTCGTTCGATCAGCCGGCGAGCTTCGCCGACTCCGCGCGCACGCGCTCTTCCTGCTCGCGCAGTTCCGGCGTCAGCGCCTCGCCGAAATCCTCCATCTCGAAGATCGGACGCAGCTCGATCTCGGTGCCGCCGTCGAAAGGCGCTCGCTTCAGCCATTCGACCGCCTCCTCGAAGGAGCGGACCTGCCAGATCCAGAAGCCGGCCAGCAGCTCCTTGGTCTCGGCGAAGGGGCCGTCGAGAACCGTCCGCTGCGCGCCCTGGAAGCGCATGCGCAGCCCCTTCGAGCTCGGATGGAGCCCGTCCATCGCCAACATCACTCCGGCCTTCGCCAGCTCCTCGTTATAGGCGCCCATCCTGGTGAGCATGTCTTCGCTCGGCATCGCGCCGGCTTCGCTGTCCTTGCTGGCCTTGACCAGAACCATGACACGCATCGGTCTTCTCCGCTTGACCGGAGCGGTGGAGGGCTCGCCTCGCACCGTCCGGATTGAATGGAATTCGAAATCTTCGTCCGCTCAGCCGGCGAGCTTCGCCGACTCCGCACGCACGCGCTCTTCCTGCTCGCGCAGCTCGGGCGTCAGCGCCTCGCCGAAATCCTCCATCTCGAAGATCGGACGCAGCTCGATCTCGGTGCCGCCGTCGAAAGGCGCCCGCTTCAGCCATTCGACCGCCTCCTCGAAGGAACGGACCTGCCAGATCCAGAAGCCGGCCAGCAGCTCCTTGGTCTCGGCGAAGGGGCCGTCGAGAACCGTCCGCTGCGCGCCTTGGAAGCGCATGCGCAGCCCCTTCGAGCTCGGATGCAGCCCCTCACCCGCCAGCATCACGCCGGCCTTCACCAGCTCCTCGTTATAGGCGCCCATCTGGGTGAGCAGGGCCTCGCTCGGCATCACGCCGGCTTCGCTGTCCTTGTCGGCCTTGACCAGAACCATCACACGCATCGGTCTTCTCCTGTCCAATTGGTTTCGCTTCGCTGTGGAGCGGGAGAAATCCCGCCCTCTGTTGTCACGTCGAACGAGGCCGGCCCCGATCGACAGGCCTCCAGATTTTTTTTCAGTCCCTGGCCGCATATTTTTCGCGGCGGGCGATTTCGGCGGCGCTCGGCTGCTCGAACTCGAACGAACCGGTGGTGACCTCGCCTTCACGGCGATAGGTCGCCATGATGACGCCGGTGCTCGACGCGCTGCTCTCGACCAGCTTGAACGCGGCCGGCATCGCGCCCGAACCGAACAGGCGCTTGCCCTTGCCAAGCACGACCGGGAAGGTCAGCAGCGTGATCTCGTCGATCAGGTCCTTGGCCAGCAGCGCCTGGATCAGCTCGCTCGAGCCCTGCAACAGGAGCTTGGGGCCATCCTGGCGCTTCAGCGCCGCGACTTCGGCGGCAGGATCGCCACGCAGCGCGACGCTGTTCTGCCAGCCCAGCGTCTGCGGCTCGGAGGTCGCGACATATTTGGTGATGGCGTTGAACTTCACCGCGATCGGATCGTCGCCGGCATAGGGCCAGTGCGCCGCGAAGATGTCGTAGGTCCGGCGGCCGAGCAGCAGGTCGAACTTGTCGGTCAGGACCTTGTCCATGACCTTGCCCATCGCCTCGTCCCAGTAATGGAAGGTCCAGCCGCCATGGCTGAAACCGCCTTGTGGATCCTCCTGCGGACCGCCCGGCGCCTGCATGACGCCGTCGAGGGACACGAAGGTGGCAGCAACGACTTGTCTCATCTGATCTCTCCCGAACTCGCGGGAGCCTGGCCCCGCATCGCGTCTTTCGAAGCTCGGGCGGGCGCCGCAATGATCTGCGGCCTCCGCTGCTTCTTGCCGACACGTCGAACGGAGAAACGCCGGATCGACAGCCTTCCGAAAAAATTTTCTGGCGAGCGCCCCCGGCTGACATGCGGCACCCGAATCCTGCATCGACCGCAGCATCGGTTGAGCCCTGAGCCGAAGCACCCTAACTATCGGGGCGAACGGTGCCCCGCGCCAAAACAGCGATCGCTGAAAGAGCCTCTGCCATGCCGGCAACCAGACTGGTCGACCGCGGCGTCATCCGCGTCAGCGGCGACGACGCCCGCGATTTCCTCGACAACATCGTCACCAATGCGATGGAGACCGTCACGGCCGAGCGCGCCGGGTACGGCGGGCTGCTGACACCGCAAGGCAAGATCATCGGCGATTTCTTCGTCGTCGCCGTCGCGGACGCCGAGGGTGGCGGCTTCCTGCTCGACACGCCCCTGCTCCAGACCGCCGATCTGATGAAGAAGCTGAAGCTCTACAAGCTGCGCGCCAAGGTCACGCTCGACGATCTCAGCGAGAGCGCAGCCGTGATCGCCGCGACCGATGGCGGCTCCCTGCCGGCCGATGCCGGGCTGGTCTATGCCGATCCGCGCCTGCCTGAGCTCGGCGAGCGCGCCATCGTCGATCTGGATGGCGCCGACGAGCTCGTCGATGCGGCGATGGACGACTACCACACCCGCCGCATCGGCCTCGGCATTCCCGATGGCGGGCGCGACTTCCTCTATGGCGACGCTTTCCCGCATGAGGCGCTGTTCGACCAGCTCGGCGGCGTCTCCTTCAGGAAGGGCTGCTATATCGGCCAGGAGGTCGTCTCGCGCATGCAGCATCGCGGCACCGCGCGCTCGCGCATCGTGCCGATCGTCTTCAGCGAAGGCATCAATCCGGACGATGGTGTCGAGGCCAGCGCCGGCGGCAAGACGCTCGGCCGCGTCGGCTCCTGCGCCGCGGGGCGCGGGCTCGCTCTGCTCCGGCTCGACCGGGTGGCGGATGCGCTCGCCGCCAGCCACACCCTCGACGCCGGCGGCCTTTCCTTCACGCTGGCGCAAAAACCGTCCTTCATCCGCTTCCCCTATCCGGGCGAGCCAGAATTCGGAGCAGCGGCATGAGCGACGTCACCGGCGGGCGCGCGGCGGTCGAGGGCCCCGACGGCAAGTATCGCTGCATCTGGCCGGGGAGCGATCCGCTCTACCTTGCCTATCACGACACCGAATGGGGCGTGCCGGAATATGATTCCCGCACGCTTTGGGAAAAGCTGATGCTCGACGGCTTCCAGGCCGGCCTGTCCTGGATCACCATCCTCCGGAAACGCGACGCGTTCCGCTCCGGCTTCGCCGGCTTCGAGCCCGAAACCGTCGCCCGCTTCGGCGAGGCCGATATCCAGCGGCTGCTGGCGGATGCCGGGATCGTGCGCCATCGCGGCAAGATCGAGGGCACGATCCGCAATGCGCAGGCCTATCTCAGGCTGAGCGAGAAAGGCCCGTTCACCGATTTCCTCTGGAAACATCTCGACGGGCGGGTGATCCAGAACAGCTTCCGCACCCATGAGAACGTGCCGGCCGAGACCGCCGTGTCGAAGGCGATCTCGAAGGAGCTCAAGGCCGCCGGCTTCACCTTCTGCGGCCCGACCATCGTCTATGCGGTGATGCAGGCCTGCGGCATGGTCAACGACCACCTCACAGGCTGCTTCCGCTGGCAGGAATGCGCCGCGCTCGCCCGCGACACGCGCCCGGCGGCCTGATGGCCAAACCGCCAGCCTCGCCGCGCGCCTGGCAGCGTATGCTGTCAGGCCGGCGGCTCGATTTGCTCGATCCCTCGCCGCTCGATGTCGAGATCGAGGACATCGCCCATGGCCTTGCCCGCGTCGCCCGCTGGAACGGCCAGACCCGCGGCGTGCACTCCTTTTCGGTGGCGCAGCACTCCCTGCTGGTCGAGGCGATCGCGGGGCATCTCAACCCGGACTGGCCGCGGGAATGGCGCCTGATGGCGCTGCTACACGATGCGCCTGAATACGTCATCGGCGACATGATCTCGCCGTTCAAGGCGGTGATGGGCGACGCCTATAAGGGCGTCGAGCTGCGCCTGCTGGCGGCGATCCATCTGCGCTTCGGCCTGCCAGCAGTGACGCCGGCGCTGGTGAAGCGCAAGACCAAGGACGCCGACAAGATCTCGGCCTTCCTGGAAGCGACCGAACTCGCCGGCTTCGAGCGCGAGGAGGCCCTGCGCTTCTTCGGCCGCCCGCAGGCCCTGCCGCGCGAGGTGCTGGCGCTGCTGGAGCCGCAGGCGACGGAGGCGGCGCAGGCGGCGTTTCTGAAGCGGTTTACGGATTTGGCAGAGCGGTAGTCCCGCGCGTCATTCTCGGGCGGAGCGAAGCTCAGACCCGAGAATCTCGGGACGAGCTGGCACTGGTTTCCGAGATGCTCGGGTCAAGCCCGAGCATGACGCCCTTGGCTCAATAACAGGACACAAACTCGCGATAGACCCATCCCACCACATGGTTGCGGCCACGCGGGCTGATCAGCGCCCAGGCCCGCCCGCGCTCGTCCGAGCTGGTGTTCATCACGCGGATACCGGCGCCGTTGTTGACCCGGCCGATGATCTCGCCATTGGGCGTCTCGCGGATGTTGAGCGGCGTGCCGGTCGGGTCGGTGACGGCGCAGCGGTTCTGGGCGAAGGCCGGCGCAACCAGCAGGCAGCTGGCGAACGCAGCGGTCAAAAGGCCGAGGCGGGTGGCGGTCATGAACAAGTCCCCTGATCGTCAACCGGCACGCCCCGCGCCGTGACACGCCTGTGCAATGGGGCGTTCAGGGCCGCTTTCGCCTCTGTCTGCGATTGTTTCCATTTCGGATCAGATGATCTGACATTCTCTGCCGTTCACGACAAAATCGGATCGCGGCATACTGCACTCACCTGATCGCAGCTCTGGAGAGACGAGAGCCATGACCGCCCTGACCAGCCTCACCCTTCCCGCCGGCGTCGTCGTCAAGGGCGCCCTCGCCGAGCGCTATGACGAGGTCCTGAGCCATGACGCGCTCACCTTCGTCGCCGACCTGCAGCGCCGCTTCAACGAGACCCGCAAGCGCCTGCTCGCTTTGCGCAAGCAGCGCCAGAAGCGCTTCGACGCCGGCGAGACCCCGGATTTCTTGCCTGAGACCAGGCACATCCGCGAAGGTGACTGGAAGGTGGCGCCGATTCCGGCCGATCTGCTCGACCGCCGCGTCGAGATCACCGGCCCGGTCGACCGCAAGATGATCGTCAACGCGCTGAACTCCGGCGCCAAGGTCTTCATGGCCGATTTCGAGGACGCCTCCTCGCCGGTCTGGGCCAACATGGTCGAGGGCCAGATCAACCTCAGGGATCGCTGGGCCGGCAAGATCGACTTCACCGACGCCACCTCCGGCAAAGCCTATAAGCTCAAGGACAAGCCCGCCGTCCTGATCGTCCGCCCGCGCGGCTGGCACCTGCCGGAGCGGCACATTGTCATCGATGGAGAGGAGGCCTCGGGCTCGCTGGTCGATTTCGGCCTCTATCTCTTCCACAACGCCAAGGCGGCGCTGGCGCAGGGCTCGGGCCCCTATTTCTACCTGCCCAAGCTTGAGAGCCATCTCGAGGCGCGCCTCTGGAACGACGTCTTCGCCGCCGCCCAGACTGCGCTCGGTCTGAAAACCGGCACGATCAAGGCAACCGTGCTGATCGAGACCCTGCCGGCCGCCTTCGAGATGGACGAGATCCTCTACGAGCTGCGCGACCACATGGCCGGCCTCAATTGCGGCCGCTGGGACTACATCTTCTCCTTCATCAAGAAGCTCGCCCGCAACAAGGCCTTCGTCCTGCCCGACCGCTCCCAGGTCGTGATGACCAAGGCCTTTCTGCGCGCCTATTCCCTCTTGCTGATCAAGACCTGCCATCGCCGCGGCGCCTTTGCCATGGGCGGCATGGCGGCGCAGATCCCGGTCAAGAACAACCCCGAGGCCAACGCCGCCGCCTTCGCCAAGGTCAAGGCCGACAAGGAGCGCGAGGCCGGCGACGGCCATGACGGCACCTGGGTCGCCCATCCCGACCTCGTCCCGGTGGCGAACGAGGTGTTCGACCGGCTGATGCCGCAGGCAAACCAGCTCGACAAGCTGCGCGAGGACGTCTCGGTCAGCCGCGAGCAGCTGCTGGAGGTGCACGAAGGCACCCGCACCGAGGAGGGCTTCCGCGAGAACATCCGCGTCGGCGTGCAGTATCTCGAAGCCTGGCTGCGCGGCCGCGGCGCGGTGCCGATCTACAACATGATGGAGGATGCGGCGACCGCCGAGATCAGCCGCGCCCAGATCTGGCAGTTCGTCCAGTACGGCGTCGCCCTCGAAGGCGGCGCCAGGGTCGACGCCGACTTGTTCAAGCGCTGCCTACCGGAGGAGATGGCGCGGGTGAAGGGCGAACTCGGTGCCGAGGCCTATGACAAGGGCCGCTTCCCCGAGGCGATCGAGCTGTTCTCGAAGCTCTCGCTCGCACCGGAGTTCGAGGAGTTTTTGACGGTGCCGGCTTACGGGAAACTCGACTGATCCAATCTCCCGCGCCACTCGTATGGGTGGCGCGGGCCTGCTTCTTTTGTTCGTGGCCGCAGATTTCGGCCTTTGTCCGCAACGGGTCGAAAGCGGGCGTACGTCTGGTAGGATGAAGCATGCGCTCACCTTCGATACAGATCGACGGCTGGCATCTGCTCGATGCAGAAGAACATCATCGGACTGCGCCCGTAACCTTCCCAATTCCGACGGCGTCGCAACGCGACGGGCTACAAATTGGCGACTTCGCCAAGCTAATGTTCGAAATCGCCATTGAAAACCGTATAGCCGTCGAGCGAATGTGGGTGCTCGTTTCCGCCCGAACCGAGAGCGGCTATATTGGAGTTCTCGACAACGATCCGACTGAGATCGCCGAGAACGACGAGCTTTGGTCAGGGACTGAACTTCCCTTTGGAGCCGTTCATATCATCGCGATCGAGACAGGCGATGAGAGCAGCGTCGCCATGGCAGGACAGACGCCGCGCAAAAAATGGGCCTAGAGGATCTCGAGTACCTTGGGGGTGAGTGTCCGCAACGGGTCGGAAGCAGCCATTGCGAGAATTCGAGCAGTGTCCCAAATTATAAGGCTCATACCGGTTTTGGGCAGGAGTTGATGTGCGCCTCGCGCAGTTCATTTCGCGAGCAGTCCTTGCGCTCGCCTTTACCATGGGGCTCTCGACAGCGGCTTTAAGCCTGGCCGTCATTGAGTGGGTAGAGAATCCACTTCCTGCCGAATATCGTATTCGCGCTGGTGAATTGCTGAAGACGATCCGACCGAAAGATGCTGATCGAGCGCTCGATGGTGTTAAGGCCATATTGTGGCCGGGCCAAAACAGAAACGACACCTACATCATCATGAGGGTAGAAGTGGACTGCCCAGATGGCTACTGCATGACATTGGTTGGGCGTGTCAGAGACGAGGTTATCGACTTGGACTTTTTGCTGGAAGCAGGTCCCGTCGTCCATTTTGGCGATGTCAGCTTTGAACTTTGGGGATCAAAGACAGCGCCCCCTTGGACATTCGAGGCGAGAGGTGGTGCAGGTGTGTTGGCGGTTTTGCGCGAACAAGGATGGGTTCTGACAGCATGCGCGAACTGCGCCGGCAAAGTGACCAAACCTCCACCGCGTCTACCGCCCCCGCCAGTGCCAAAATTCGATACCTATGAGTCCTTCAGGCGCGCGCTGAAGGAGGAAGGTCTGAACTGATTGTCACCTATGGGTCGGAAACAGGCACTGAGCCGACATTGTGCAAAGGTGACAACACTTACTATTCCGAGCCAAGGGTGTGATGACCGATCTGGAATGAAAGCACCTGTCTCCGTCGGCCTCATGGCAGCTCAATATCTTGTCAAATTCACAGAAGATGCGGATTTGGATAGTGTAGCCACGTACCCGGAAGAACTCGTCGTCTCGGGGATCTCCGAATACGGTCTTGTCGATCCAAGTCACTGCGCCGTGATGCCGATCTTCTTGATCAGCGCGCCCCAGCGCTCGGTTTCAGCCCGCACGAAGGCGTCGAGCTCCTCCGGCGTCGAATGCGTCAGCTCGATCGAACTCATGCGCTTGCCGACATCCGGCGAGGCCGTGATGCGTTTCAGTTCGGCGTTGAGCTTGGCGATGATCGGCTTTGGCGTCGCCGCCGGCGCGAACAGGCCGTACCATTCGGTGGCGACGACGTCGAAGCCCTGCTCGGCGAAGGTCGGCGTCTCCTTCATCGAGGGATAACGCTCAGCCGACGAGATCGCGAGCGCCTTGGCTTGGCCCGCGCGATATTGCTCATAGGCTTGGCCGACGGTGCCGAATTGCAAGGCGAGATGACCGGCGATGAGATCGTTCAACGCCGGCGCGCCGCCGCGATAGAGCACATGCGTCATCGGGGCGCCCGATGCGATCTTGAACTGTTCAGCGGTCAGATGCGTCATGGTGCCGACGCCGGCTGAACCGAAATCGACGCCGCCCTGCCTGGTCTTCGCCAGCGCGACGAGTTCGGCCAGATTGTTCGCGGGCAGCGACGGCGTGGCGTAGAGCACCACCGGCGTGCGCGCGAGCATGGCGATGGGCGCGAAATCGCGCTGCGCGTCATACGCGACCTTCGCATAGAGCGCCGGATTGGTGGTGAGGTTGCTCACCGTCATGAGCAGCGTGTAGCCGTCCGGCTCCGCCTTCGCCGCCGCGCCGGTGCCGACCATTGTGCTCGCGCCAGGCCGCGCCTCGACGATCACCTGCTGGCCCCATCGCTCCGACAGGCTGTGCGCCACCACCCGCGCCAGCGCATCGACCGAACCGCCGGCCGGAAACGGCACGATGATCTTGACCGGATGGTCCGGATATTTCTCAGGCCCGGTTTGCGCGTTGGCCGCCGGAGCGAGCGCAAAAAGGAAAACACCTGCCAGCGCAGACAGCCGCCTGCATGCGCGCCAAAGAAGCTGCCGCATCTCATCCTCCCAGAAGACCGCGGCCTGTTACGCATCGTCGCGATTGCGGCCGATTTCATCGCGTAATAAGCAGATATTACGAATCACAATTGCTTATAAAGCAGATATAGACACATTAATTTGCTGAAACAACACGGTTTCCAGATTCAGCGGCGAGCGGTGGGGCCTTCTTGCGCGGCCGCATTGGCCATGCACCACACGTTTGGAGGATCGCATGGCAAACGCGAAGCGTTGCATGGCTCATTCGACAGCGTGGCGATCTTGAGAAGGGCAAGATCTAAACGGGTTGTGCCGAGCAACTCCGTTCCGGCAGGCCCGCTATGGGTCGACTGCGGGCCATCAGCGTCGAATCTGCACAATCGCCGCTGGCGTGGTGAAGAAAACAATCAGAAACAGAAGTAGTAACCGAGAAAGCGCTCGCTGCTTGGCATTTGTTCGGGATCGGTAATATACGGCTACTGTTGGAGGTCCGCATCTACGATGAACTATCGCCGATTGCTGCTATGGAGCTTTGTCGCAGGTCTTGGCGCTGCCTTGCTCGGCGGCAGCTCTTGGCTCATCAGGATACGAGAGCCAAGCGGACCCATTGCCGATACGCTGTCATCAATCGAGCTCGTCAAGAATAAGCAGATCGAAGCGGCCCACATAGACGATGTTTTCCCGAATAGCCCTGTGCTCCGACAGGGAAGTAAACCGGCCGGTGTCACGCCGCCTCTCGTCATCGCCCTAAAATCTGCGAACTTCTCGTGCGAAATGATGATCGATGTCGATGGGCAGCCGCGACTGTATGTCTGCCGCAATGGCTATGCAGGAAAAACAGCTGACGGCTGTCGCAAGTCTTGGCTGCTAACATTTGAGCTGCCTCCAAATACAAGCGGCCCCTATGCTAGACACCCGACCAAGCGTCGCGCTTTTGTGCGTGCAATCTGCTAGCCGCAAGTTCAGCAATGGGTCGGAAGCGGATGCGGCGGCTTAACCGCGTGAGAGATAGGTTACGATGCAGAAGAAGAACCCGAACCAGAGGAAATGCCCCAAAGCAATTGCTGCCGAGAACGAAACGACAGGTTGCCTGCCGTGATACCAGAACAGCTTGAAGGGCTTCCGGTGGTAGTTCCCATATTCGGCGACGTCCAAGCGACCGAGCGACAGGACCTGTATTGTTGCGCGCCCCGTCCAATAGCCTAGCCATCGAGTCAACGACAACCAAACCAGGCGGGCGAAGAAGCCTAAGATCGATTCAATCAAAGTCGGACCTGAGTGAGTTCCCGCCCCGGATGGGAGTTGCAGCGCCTCTCGATCCATGATGGCCAAGTCGCTTACGCAACAGACTTCACGAATTCGACCGATCGCGGTAGCGCCTTCTCCAATCGGCCGCGCGCTGCACTAACACTGCAAGGAAAACCGTCAGGCCGATGACTATGCCGAAGGCCAAGATCCAAGACAGCAGGCTCCCGCCTTCAGGACCCCGTGTGAACAGGTGGCGCATCTGATTGCCATAGAAGACTGTCACCAGAGCGACCAATGCCAAGCGAATTAGCCACTTCATCCTATGCTCCAACCTAATGTTGGAAGCGTATACCGGCTTGCTTCAAACGAAAACTTAAGACCTTCGTTCAGCTTTGCCCAATGTCCGCAACGGGTCGGAAGCCGCCCCTCAACGCTCGCGGGAATAGACAGCAACTTTATCCCCACCCTCCCAACCTCCCGTATGATCGCAGCCATCCCATCCTCGAGGGGCGGCCAACCGGAGGCATGTCGTTTGGCGGGGTGGGTGCGGCGCCTGCGGGCGAGGGTTGCGCCTCGCTCCCGGGAGGCTTCGGGAACCGACCTGGGGGTACTACGGCCCCTGCGCGAGGAGCTCGCTAGACCGCGCCGGCGTCAGCCGGCGTGACAGAAGCGCGGCCCGGAGCTTTCAAATCGCCGCCCGGCGGAGCGCCACGGGGCGTGCGGATGGTGGCTCAATCCATCCGCGCCGCTTCCTGGCTCAATGGAAGCGGATACCAAACCGCGCCTCGCGGCGCTCCGCTGCCCCTCATCAGCATAACGCCCGCAGGATGAGCCTGCGGGCGGGGATGGCGCTTGGGTTTTCCTTCTCCCCTCGGGGGAGAAGGTGGCAGCGCGAAGCGCTGACGGATGAGGGAAGTCCAGCACGACGCTCATCGTCTCACCCGGTCGAACCGCCCTCATCCCCTGCCGGACCTTCTCCCCTTAGGGGAGAAGGAAGCTGTAGGAACTCCCCTGCCCATCCCGGAAAAGGCTCGCTCCTGCAACCAGCCGTCCTTGCCCGGCGCAAGAATTCGCACCTCGGCCTTTGAAACCGCCCCTGCGACGCCTATCTCGCTGCTTTCCATCGGAGCAAGACCATGCGGCTTGCGATCCTATCCACTCTTTGCGCCTTCACCCTGCTCGCTACCGGCCCGGCCTTCGCCGAACCGCTGAAACCCGAGCGCAAGATCGAGACCTCCTCCGATTTCGCCGGCAAGAAGCGCAAGGCCGCCATTGACATCAGCGGCATCGCCTGCCGTCCACCCGCCGGCGGTGAGTATCGCTGCCTCCTGGTCAACGATGAGAGCAAGGCGGCCCAGTTCGCGACGCTGACGCAGAGCGCGATCCGGCCCGGGAGCAGCCTGCCGCTCATCGGCGAGACCGCGCCGGCGGCGCTCGGACGCCAGCCTGCGATCGCCTGCCCACGGCCCGGCAGCTTCGGCGAGTTCGATGGCGAGGGCGCCGCCTATGCCGGCCGCCATTTCTATGTCGTCGGCTCGCATGGCTGTTCGCGCCGCGGCGGCGAGTACCGCCCGTCTTCCTTCCTGCTGGCCCGAATCCCGCTCGACAATGGCCAGGCCGGCACGGCCGAACTGAGCTGGCGCGTCGCCGATCTGTTCAAGGCAGCGGTCGAGGTCGCGCCCTATCTCGGCAAGCCGCTCGATGCCGGAAGCAACGGGCTCAACATCGAAGGGCTCGCCATCGTCGGCGATCGGCTCTGGTTCGGCCTGCGCGCGCCGGCGCTCGACGGCCGCGCCTTCCTCGTCGGCGGCGACATCGCCGAACTGTTCAAGCCCGGCAACGAGCCGGCAACGGGCAGGCCGCAACTCATCACCTTCAAGGCCGGGGAGGAGCGTGGCGTGCGCGACCTCGCCCCTCTCGCCGATGGTCGCCTCCTCGTCCTCGTCGGTCCGGCGCAGGAGCAGGACGTGCCCTATGCTGTCCTGCTGCTCGACCCGGCCGAGCCGGCCTCCGTCCGCCAGCTCGGCGAGCTGCGCGAGCGCAAGAACGCCAAGGCGGAGGCGCTGACAGTCCTCGCCGAGGAGCGCGACGAACTGCGCGTGCTCATCGGCTATGACGGGGTGAAGAACGGCGAGTTCGAGGAATACCGGCTGAAGCTGCGCTGAGGCGGGCGCGGAGTGGTCTTTCCGGCCGCTGCCGGACATGCGATGCGCTGGGCTATGAGCTTCCTTGCGCGCCTCGATTCGCTCGTCTCCCGCTATCTCGCCGAGGTCGCCGGTCCACGTGAGCGGCTCGCCTTACTGCGCTGGCAGATTGTCGAACGCCACGCGCTAGACCAGCGCGAGACCATGCCGGGCCATGTCACCACCAGCGCTTTCGTGCTCTCGCCCGATCATGCGCAGATCCTGCTAATCGACCATGTCGTGATCGGCCGCTGGCTCCAGCCCGGCGGCCATTACGAGCCGGCCGCGAGCTTCCGGGAATCGGCGCTACGCGAGGCGGTAGAGGAGACCGGCGTTACCGATCCCGTGCTGCATCCCTGGCATCGCGATGGCGACCTGCCCTTCGCCGTCGACAGCCATGAGGTGCCGGGTAATCCGCGCCGCAGCGAGCCGTCGCATATCCATCACGACCTGCAATATCTTTTCATCGCCAATCCCGCCCTGCCATTGATCGCCCAGGAAGAGGAGGTCCACGCCGCGGCCTGGAAGCCGATTGCGGAACTGGCGGAGATTGCGCCCGTGGCCTTTGCGCGCCTGCGTACTGTGATCTCTTCAGGCTGAACCGGCCGGCTGTTGCCGGCTTGCAACAATGTAACGATATGACTTTGCGATCGACCATTCGGTATTGCAACTCATTCGCATTTGCGTACGGTGAGCTCAGTCAACGGGATCGCCAATCATGCTGAAGCCTGCCGCCTTCGCCCTTGCCGTCTCGGGCCTGCTTTCGCCCGCTTTCGCTGCCGATCTGCCCTCGCGCAAAGGCGCTCCGGCCACGCCGCCGGTGCTCTCGGCCTGCACCGAGAGCGAGGGTATCCCGACCGATGCCTTCGGCTTCACCACCGGCTCGGATGTCGCCGAGGTCGGCTCCTTCGGCGCGAGCCTGACCTATAATGGCGGCTTCGGCGTCCGCGACGGCCGCCAGGCGGCGCATGGCCTGCAGCTCCAAGGCTCCTATGGCCTCTTCCCCTGCTTCGAGATCGGCCCTTATCTGCTCGGCGGCTACACCGACGCCACCATCGCCGACACGAAGGCCGACAATCGCAGCGCCGGCGCCGGCGTCGAGATGAAGTACCGCCTGCTTGGCCGCGACCTGCACGGCATCGGCCTCACCATCGTCGTCGATCCCAGCTTCAACCGCACCGACCCGACCGGTGCCGGCAACTTCACCACCTACAACACCGGTATCCGCCTCTTCGCCGACAAGACGCTGGTGCCCGGCAAACTCTATGCCGCGCTCAACCTCTCGCACGACCTGACCTGGACGGGCCCGAGCCCCTATCTGCGCTCCTCGACCTTCACGGTCGGCGGCTCGCTCGCCTGGCAAGTGCTCGACGGGCTCTATCTCAGCGGCGAAGTCCGCCATCAGCGCCGCCACAGCGAGCTCGGCTTCGGCAAGGAGGCCGGCTACGCCACCTTCGCCGGCCCCGGCATCTTCTGGCAGGCGACCAAGCAGTTCGCGATCTCGGCCGCCTACAACGTCCAGATCGCCGGCAAGGCCAAGGGCGTGCCCGGCGATCTCGACGTCACCAATTTCAGCCAGCATCTAGTGAAGGTGAAGGCGGCCTACAGCTTCTGACGAACGACCCCGGGTTTCATCGCACCTACCCGCGGATTGCGGACCCTACGGCCCAGACGCTAAGACGAGCCGGTCTTCAACCATGGGTGCCTGCGATGACGCGCGACGAGGCCGGAAGCGGCGCATCTGACAAGGCTGGGCTGATCTGCCGGGCGTTGCGCCGCGCCATCATCGAACAGGCGCTCGAGCCCGGCGCCTCGCTGCCGGAGGATGCGCTCGGCGAGCGCTTCGGGGTCAGCCGCACCATCGCGCGCCATGCGCTCGGCCAGCTCGCCGCCGAAGGGCTGGTCGAATTGCGCCGCAACCGCAGCGCCGTCGTCGCGACGCCGAGCTGGCAGGAGGCGCGCGACACTTTCGACATCCGTATCGAGCTTGAGCGCCTCGTCGTGCGCCAGCTCGCCGGCCGGCTGAGCAAGGCGCAGCTCGCGACCCTGCGCGCCCACGTCGATGCCGAGGATGCGGCGCGCGGCGGCGCCGCTCCCGTCTCGATCCGGCTGGCGACAGAGTTTCACATCCTGCTTGCTGAGATGACGGAAAGCCCGATCCTGATCCGCTATGTCAGCGAGCTTTCCTATCGCTGCTGCCTGATCCTGTCGCTCTACAGCCGGCCGCATTCCTCGGAATGCGCGATCAACGAGCATCGCCTGCTGATCGACGCGCTCGAAAGCGGCGACGGCGAGAGCGTTATGAAACTGATGCACCACCACCTCGATTCCGTGGCGGAGCGGGCGCTGGTCGCGCAGGCCAAGCCGCGCGAGCGCGACATCATGGCGATCCTCGCGCCCTATGCCGAAGCACCGCAGCCAGCCGGTAAGGCTCGCGGAAAGCGCTCGCTCAAGGCGGCCGAATAGTCGACCTTGTCCCGAAGGCGGCAGGCGAATTGACGCTGCCGTATTTCCGCCCTACTCGTGAACGTGACGGTTCCCTCACGGGATCAAAAGGGAACGCAGTGCGGATGGCTCGCCATCTCATGCTGCGGCTGCCCCCGCAACTGTAAGCGGCGAGCCTTTCGCCATACGCCACTGGGACCTCGGACCTGGGAAGGCGGCGAAGGGCAGCGACCCGCGAGCCAGGAGACCTGCCGTCAGCCGTGGTCACACGCGAACACATCGGCCGGGGTGCGCTGATGGGTGGTAGAACTGCGCGCGCCCGGTTGCGGGAGCGGGTGGGGACATCTCGTTCGCGGTGACGTGCCACTGACGTTACCGCCGAGGTTTCCCGTGTTCCGTTTGCTAAAGCCCGCCAAGAGCGGGCCTTTGCCCATTGTCCTCTCCCTGCTCGCCGCCTCGACCATGCTGACGCCGATTTCTGCGCAGGCGCAGTCGGGCGAAAAGCCGATCGCGCTCGACGAGCTCGTCGTCAGTCCGACCGGCGTGCCGACCCCGGCACGGGAAATCGCCAGTTCCGTCACCGTCGTCACGTCCAAGGAGATCGAGCGCCAGCAGCGCCGCACCTTGCCGCAAGCGCTCGCCGCCGTGCCAGGCCTCAACATCGTCCAGATCGGCGGGCCGGGCGGGCAGACCTCGGTGTTCATGCGCGGCACCAACTCGAACCACGTCAAGGTGCTGATCGACGGCATCGAGGCGAACGATCCCTCGACGCCGAACCGCTCCTTCGATTTCGGCTCGATGCTGACCGCAGACATCGAGCGGATCGAGGTATTACGAGGCCCGCAAAGCGGGCTCTACGGCGCCAATGCGCTCGGCGGCGTCATCTCGATCACGACAAAGCGGGGCGAGGGCCCGCCAAAGCTGACGGCCTCGGTGGAGGCCGGCTCACATGGCACCTTCAACCAGTCGGCCGGTTTCAGCGGCGGCGATGACCGCTTCAACTACGCTTTCAACGTCGCGCATATGCGCAGTGACTCGACCGATTCCGTGCCCTCGAAGCTGATCCCGCCGGGTGTTCGGGTGAAGCCCAACGCCTATGACGCCTATACCTATTCGGGGCGGCTCGGCGTCGCGCTCAGCGACACGCTGAGCCTCAACTGGGTCGGCCGCTACACCGACGGGCAATTCCTCTCGACCTATGACATGGGTTTCCCGGGCCAGCCGACGCCCTTCCGCTCGCGCTCGAACTATGCGCAGGCCTTCACCCGCGGCGAGGCGGTCTGGGATCCGCTGGGCGGGCGCTTCATCAACCGCTTTGGCGTCTCCTACTCGAATCAGGATCGCAGCTACCGCACCCCGACCGGCTTCGGCCAGCTCGGATTGCCGACGGAAAATCTCGGCGAGCGCGTGAAGTTCGACTGGCGCGGCGACCTCGAGCTCGCCAAGGGCCACAGCCTGATCATGGGCCTGCAATACGAGCGCGAGCGGCTCGACACGCCGAGCCTCACAGCCTCGAATGGCAACAAGGGCGCCTTCCTGGAATACCAAGCCAATATCGCCGACAGCTTTTTCCTGGCGGCGAACGTCCGACACGACCACGATGACAGTTATGGCGGCCATACCACCTACCGCATCGCACCAGCCTATATCATTCCGCAGACTGGAACCAAGCTGAAGGCGAGCTATGGCACCGGCTTCAAGCCGCCGACCCTAGCCGAGCTCTTCATCGACTACCGGCCGGGCTTCAATTTCTTCGGTAATCCCAATCTGAAGCCGGAAAAGAGCCGCGGCTGGGATGTCGGCTTCGAGCAGCCCCTGTTCGATGACCGCTTCCGGTTCGGAGCCACCTGGTTCCACAACGACATCGACGACCTGATCGTCACCAATCTGACGCGCGATTCCTACGCCAATGTTGGCCGCGCCACGACCAAGGGCGTAGAGGCCTTCGCCTCGCTCGAATTGACGCCGCAGTTCAAGGTCCGCGGCGACTACACCTTCACGCTGGCGAAGGACGAGGTCTCGCGCTGGGAGCTGCTGCGCCGCCCACGCCACAAGGCGAGCCTGACTGCGAGCTGGATGCCGATGGAGAAACTCACCCTGTCCGCCACGCTGATCTATGTCAGCTCCTGGATGGACGGTAACCGCGACTTCTCAGTCTCGCGGCTGCGCGCCCCAGGTGCGGCGATCGTCAATCTCGCCGCCGAATACAAGGTCGACGCGCGCTATACCGTCTTCGGCCGCGTCGACAATCTGTTCGACCGACGCTGGGAAAACCCGACAGGCTTCCTGGTGCCGGGCCTCGGCGCCTTCGGCGGGATCAGGGTGAGCCTGTGATCGCGTCGAGCTCCACCATTATACTTGCCTTTGCGGCGAGCATCCACGTCTTGAACACCGCATTGCAGAAAGGAAGACGTGGATGGTCGGGACAAGCCCGAGCATGACGGGGAGGACGAATCTGACACGGGCTCTCAGCCACTTGGTAGCACTCGGCCTCTGGCTGGCTGCGCTTGGCGGCCTCGCCCGCGCTGACGATGCGCCGGCCAAGCCGCAACGCGTCGTCTCGCTCAACATGTGCACCGACGAGTTGGTGCTGCGCCTTGCAGCACCAGAGCACATCGCCTCGGTGACCTGGCTGTCGCAGGACCCGCGCAATGCCAACATGGCCGCGCGCGCCCTCGTGATCCCGGCCAATCACGGCCTGGTCGAGGAGGTGCTGGCGCACAAGCCTGACCTCGTCATCGCCGGCGCCTATACGACGCGCTCGACCGTCGCGCTGCTGAAGCGCGTCGGCGCTCCCGTCCAGGAATTCGGCGTGCCGCGCAATCTCGCCGAGATGCGCGCGCAGATCCGCGACATGGCCAAGCTCCTTGGCGAGCCGGAACGCGGCGAAGCGCTGATCGCTCAGATAGACACGCGGCTCGCCGCGCTGGCCGACCGCCCTCGCCCCGCCCATCCCCGCGCCATCGTACTGCGTCCGAACGGCTTCACCACCGGGCGCGGCTCGCTGGTCGACGAGATATTGACGGCCGCAGGGCTGACCAATCTCGCCGCCGAGCTCGGCATCGACAATTACGGACAGATCGCGCTCGAGACCGTCGCACTCGGCCAGGCCGATATCCTGATCCTCAACACCACCCCGGACGGCCCGCCCTCGCTGGCCCACGAGATCCTGCATCACCCGGTCCTCGCCCGGCTCGGCGACCGGCTGAAGCTCGTCGCCCTGCCGTCGAAGCTCTGGACCTGTGCCGGCCCGGCCGTGATCGACGCGATCGAATTGCTGCTGGACGCGGCCGCACCGACATCAGCAGGAACCAGGCCATGAGTGCTGCGGCCATGCCATACTCCGCATCTGACCAGATCTCCTACTGGCAGCTCGTCACCCTTCTGGCCGCGGCGACGCTCGTCATGGCCGCCCTCTCGCTCGCGGTCGGCTATGCCCGGCTCGATCTCTTCGCGGCACTCGGCGACTGGCTCGCCGGCCGGCAGAGCCTGCCGGCGCTCGTGCTCGTCGAACTCCGCCTGCCGCGCGCCATCCTCGGCGCGCTCGTCGGCTTCAGCCTCTGCCTCGCCGGCGCGGCGATGCAGGGCCTCTTGCGCAACCCGCTGGCCGAGCCCGGCATCGTCGGCATCTCCAGCGCCGCCGCCTTCGGCGCCGTCACCGTGTTCTATTCCGGTTTCGCCGGCGCTTTCGCGCTCGCCTTGCCACTCGGCGGCATCGCCGGGGCGTTGCTCGCTGTCCTCCTGCTCTTCGCCCTCAACGGTCGCGGCGCCGGCACGATGACGTTGATCCTCGCCGGCGTCGCGATCAACAGCTTCGCCGGGGCGATGACATCGCTCGCCCTCAACCTCGCGCCAAATCCCTACGCCGCGCTGGAGATCGTGTTCTGGCTGATGGGCTCGCTCGCCGACCGCAGCCTGATCCATGTCTGGCTGGTGCTGCCGCTGATGCTCGTCGGCTGGGCCCTGCTCCTCTCCAGCGCGCCCGCACTCGACGGCCTCACGCTCGGCGAGGACACCGCGCGCAGCCTCGGCTTCGACCTGACCTGGTTGCGGGTGCGACTGATCGGCGGAGCTGCGCTCGCCGTCGGCAGCGCCGTCGCCGTCACCGGGGCGATCGGCTTCGTCGGGCTCGTCGTGCCGCATCTCCTGCGCCCGCTGGTCGGCCACAAGCCCGGCCGGCTGCTGCTGGTCAGCGGCTTTGGCGGCGCGATCCTGCTGCTCGCCGCCGATACGATGCTGCGGCTGATGCCGATCCGGCCCGAGCTCAAGCTCGGCGTCGTCACCGCCCTGATCGGCGCGCCCTTCCTGTTCAACCTGATCCAGCGCCTGCGGCGGGAGGCGTGATGCGTATCGAAGCGAACGGCATCGCGATCGCCTTCGACGGCAAGCCGATCCTCGCCGGGATCGATCTTGAGCTGCGCCCGGGCGAGCTCATCGGCCTGATCGGCGCCAACGGCGCCGGCAAGACCACCCTGCTGCGCATCCTCGCCGACCTGCTGCCGGCAGCAGCAGGTAAAGTTCTCTATGATGGCAAGCCGGCAAGGACGCTGGGCCGCCGCGCGCTCGCGCAGCGGCTCGCCTTCCTCGCCCAAGGCGGCGGCGTGCAATGGCAAATGCGAGCGGAGGCCGTCGTCGCGCTCGGCCGCCTGCCGCATCGGCGCCCCTTCGCCAACCTGACCGAGGCCGACCGCACCGCGATCGCCGATGCCTTCGCCGCGACCGATGCGAGCGCCTTTCGCGAGCGCAGCCTCGATACCCTCTCGGGCGGCGAGCGCATGCGCGTGCTGCTGGCGCGAGCGCTGGCGGTCGAGGCCGAGATGCTGCTCGCCGACGAGCCGCTGGTCGGGCTCGACCCGCGCCACCAGCTCGAAGCGATGGCGCTGTTCAAGCGCATCGCCGCTACGGGCACCGGCGTCGTCGTCGTGCTGCACGATCTCGCGCTGGCCGGGCGCTTCTGCAACCGCCTCGTCCTGCTCCACAACGGCCGCATCCTCGCCGACGGACCGCCTGCCACTGTGCTGGACGACGGTAATCTTGCCCGCGCCTTCGGTATCAAGGTCGCCCGCGGCAAGCGGGACGGCGAAGACTTCGTCCTGCCCTGGCAGGCCCTGAACCATGGAGAATCCGGCCGATGACAGCAGATGAGGTGACCAGCCTGATCCGCCAGGAGCTCGCGACGGCGACGACCCAGTGGAACCTAGGCACCTTCGGCGCGATCGCCGAATTCCTGCGCGATCCCGGCGAGCCCATCGAACTCGGCGACGGGACGGGCCGCCTCTTCGCAGTCACCGATCGCGGCGGCATCGGCTTCGATGATCTCTCGCAGGTCAGGCTCTTCGCCTCGGAGACCGCAGTCGGCCAGGGCTGGAGCCATCGCGTCGCGCTCTGCTTGCCGGAAGCAACTTGCGCGATGAACCGGCGCAACGTCCTGACCGAGATCGGGCCGGACGAAGCGGCGCTGCGGCCGCAGGACCGCACCGGCATCCTGTTCGACATGGGCCTCGGCACCTTGCAGGTCGACATCTGCATCCGTACCGACGACCCCGCGCTGATCGCGACCTTGCGCTCGGTCGCCGGCAAGAGCCTGTTCGAAGCCGGCAATCCGGCGATGGGAGCGATCATCGCGAAGGGGCCACACCGCGTTTTCATCACGCGCGCCGGCCGCTGCGAGGTCTACCAGCCGATCCCGCCGGCAGACGGCAAGAGCCCGGAGGGGCCGCATACCCATGTCCTGCCGCAATTGCTGCGCAACGGCCGAACCCATGCGGCGACCGAGCCGGTTCCGGACGGCTGGGTGCCTTTCGCCCATCTCGTGCCCGCCCATCCGCTGAAGGATGCGATGGCCCGGCCGCGACCCTGGGACGGCCCGGCGCATGAGCGGTTCCAGGCGCTCCTCGCCGCCACCGGCGATCCGGAACTCACGGCGCTGAAGCACGAGCTTCTGCAAGCGATCCGCGGCGGCTCCGACCCCGCCGACTTCCGCGAGCCGGCGAACAAGTTCGCCCGCCACAGCGTTCGAGTCACGCTCCGGCAATTGCGGGCCGGCCCGCCACTGCCGGGCCTGTCGCGCTGGCTCGAAGCCTTCGACCGGCAGGAGCCGGCGAGCGAAGATGGCGCCGACGCCTATGGGCATGCCTAGCCGGCAGGGCCGGCCGCTCATCTGGCCGATCGTCTTTCGAACTTGTCGAGGCTAGAAGAAGGAAGCCTCGTTCGGACAGGTGTCGGATATGACGTTGCGACTGAGCCGCTTCACCACCCTGATCGTCTGCATTCTGGTCGCACTCGTAACGGTCCCGCTGGCCTTCCGCTACAACTGGTTCTGGCTGCCCGGCCTGCTGGCGACGAGCTTGGCCTTGCTTGGGCTCTGGGACCTTGCCCAGACCGAGCACGCGATCCGGCGCAACTATCCGGTGATCGGCCATATCCGCTGGTTCGCCGAGCTGGTCCGCCCCGAACTGCGGCAATACCTGTTCGAGGCCGACGAGGAGGCGGCGCCGTTCTCGCGCTCGCAGCGCTCCCTGGTCTATCGGCGCGCCAAGAATCTCGCCGGCGACCATCCCTTCGGCACGCTGCTCGACGTCTACAGAGACGGCTACGAGTTCATCGGCCATTCGACCCGGCCGGCGCCAGTCTCCGATCCCGAGAGTTTCCGCATCACCATCGGCAACGGCCAGTGCCGGCAGCCCTATTCTGCCTCCGTCTTCAACATCTCGGCGATGAGCTTCGGCTCGCTCTCGGCCAATGCGATCCGGGCGCTCAATACCGGCGCGCGCCTCGGCCGCTTCAGCCACGACACCGGCGAGGGCAGCATCAGCCCCTATCACCGCGAGGGCGGCGGCGACATCGTCTGGGAGGTCGCCAGCGGCTATTTCGGCTGCCGCGACGAGCAGGGCCGCTTCGATCCCGAGCGCTTCGCAAGGCAGGCCGTGGATCCTCAGGTCAAGATGATCGAGATCAAGCTGAGCCAGGGCGCCAAGCCCGGCCATGGCGGCATCCTGCCGGCGCCGAAGGTGACGCCAGAGATCGCCGCGACCCGCGGCGTGCCGGTCGGGCAGGATTGCATCTCGCCGCCGAGCCATAGCGCCTTCTCGACGCCACTCGAGATGATGGCCTTCATCGCGCAGTTGCGCGAACTCTCAGGCGGCAAGCCCGTCGGCTTCAAGCTCTGCCTCGGCCATCCCTGGGAGTTCATGGGCATGGTCAAGGCGATGCTGGAGAGCGGCGTCGTGCCCGACTTCATCGTCATCGACGGCGCCGAGGGCGGCACCGGCGCCGCCCCGGTCGAGTTCAGCGACCATATTGGTCTGCCGATGCGCGAGGGCTTGCTCTTCGTCCACAATGTGCTGGTCGGCGCTGGCTTACGCGACAAGGTCAAGATCGGCGTCGCCGGGCGCATCGTCAGCGCCTTCGATATCGCCAGCGTGCTCGCCATCGGCGCCGACTGGGCCAATGCCGCCCGCGGCTTCATGTTCGCGCTCGGCTGCGTCCAGTCGCTGTCCTGCAACACCAATCGCTGCCCGACCGGCGTCGCCACACAGGATGCCGTCCGCCAGCGGGCGCTGGTCGTCCCGGACAAGGCCCAGCGCGTCCATCGCTTCCATGCCAACACGTTGAAGGCGCTGGCCGACATGCTGGCGGCGGCCGGCCTCACCCATCCGGAAGAGCTCGGCCCGCACCACCTGGTGCGCCGCGTCAGCGTCACCGAGATCCGGCTGTTCTCCGACCTGCACGTCTTCCTGCAGCAAGGCGAGCTGGTGAGCGGGCTCTGCGAGCATGCCTTCTATCGCCGCAACTGGGACCTCGCCCGCGCCGACAGTTTCGACCGGCGTATGTGATCGCGGCCTCTGACCGCCATCGCCCAATCCACCAGCAAACGCATCTGCCATAGCTCCGCCCCCGGGCAGGCCGACCGGTCCCCGGGCCAGTCTGTGCCGGAATCGACGCATTGTCGACGGCTCGGTACTCAGCGCCAGCATCGCCATCGACAGCTCCGGACGTCTCCTGGCGAAGGCACCGGCTTGACTCTCCAATCAATCCATTCGACGTTTCCAAAACGTTTTGGAGACCGGTTTTGAGCTCTCTCAAGGCCCTTGCGCGACATCTCGGGCTCTCGATCACCACGGTGTCGCGGGCGCTGGACAACTATCCCGACGTTGCTCCCGCCACCCGCGAGCGCGTCCACCGGGCTGCGCGCGAAGCCAACTACCGGCCGCACAGCGCCGCCCGGCGGCTGCGCAAGGGCACGGGCGAGACCGTCGCCTTCGTGCTGCCGGCCCAGCCCGGCCATTTCCACGAACCCGTCTTCGCCGAACTGCTCGCGGCCATCGGCGAGCGTCTCGCCACCCAGCACCACGATCTCATCCTGCTCGCGGCGCGCCCGGGTATGGAGGAGATGGCGACCTATCGCCGTCTGGTCGAAAGCGGCCGCTCCGACGCCTTCATCCTCGCCCGCACCCGCCGCAAGGACGACCGCGTCGCCTATCTTGAAGCCAAGGGCGTGCCTTTCATCTGCCATGGGCGGACGGAGACCAAGCAGCCCTATGCCTTCGTCGACGGTGATGGCGAAGCCGGCTTCAAGGCGCTGACGAGCCGGCTGATCGGGCTCGGACATCGCCGGGTCGGCTACCTCTCGGCCCCCTCCTATCTCACCTTCGCGACGCTGCGCGCCGCCGGCTGGCGCCGGGCCATGGCCGAGGCCGACCTGGCGGAGACGGCGCGGCAGCTCTTCGCCGAGGACGAGCCGACGGAAGAAGGCGGCCATCGCCTCGCAGCCGAGATGCTGGCGGCCAGCCGGCCGCCGACCGCACTCGTCTGCGCCACCGATCGGATGGCGCTCGGCGCGATGCAGGCGGTAGTGGAGGCCGGTCTCGTCATCGGCCGCGACATCGCGGTCACCGGCCACGACAACATCCCGGCTGCCTCCTATGCGCGCCCGGGCCTGACCACCATGGAGCTGCCGCCGTCGCAGGTCGGCGCCCGGCTCGCCGAGATGGTGCTCGCCCGTCTCGGCGGAGCCGATGCACGCGACCTCACGACGATATTCGACTTGCGCCAGATCCCGCGTGGATCCAGCGCCGAAGCCTGAACGAGGGCGGCCGCTACGAGCCGCCCCGCAACCGATCGGATCGGGGAGGAAACGATGAAGCGCATTCTGTCCGGCGGCATGGCCGCCGCCATCCTGCTGTCGGCGACGCTGGCCGCGGCCCAGGACGTGACCTTCCTGTCGACCCAGCTTCGCCCCGTCGAGGAGGCGCAGAAGGTCCGGCAGGTCCTGCTCAAGGGCGTCTCCAGCCCGGTCTCCTATCTGGTCGAGGAGCCGCCGCAGTTCGACGTGCGCATGAAGGCCGAGGGCAAGGCCGGCAAGCGCACGATCAGCCTCGCCGGCGCCCTCCATGGCGAATTGCAGCCGCTCGTCACCTCCGGAGATCTCGATACGATCGACGACATCGCCGCCAAGCTCACCGATCGCGGCATTCCGCAGGGGCTGCTGGAGCTGGGCAAGCTCGGTACCGGCAAACAGGTCTACATTCCCTGGATGCAGGCGACCTACATCATGGTCGCGCGCAAGGAGGCGCTCGCCTCGCTGCCGGCCGGGGCCGACGTCAACGCGCTCACCTACGACCAGCTCGAAGCCTGGGGGAAGGCGCTGACAGAGAAGACCGGCAAGCGCCTGATCGGCTTCCCGGCCGGGCCGAAGGGGCTGATGCCGCGCTTCTACCAGGGCTATCTCTACCCGTCCTTCACCGGCGGCGTGGTGACGTCGTTCCGCTCGGCCGAGGCCGAGGCGATGTGGGGCAAGTTCAAGAGCCTCTGGCAGTACGTCAATCCGAACTCGACCAGCTACGACTTCATGCAGGAGCCGCTGATGGCCGGCGAGGTCTGGGTGGCGTTCGACCATGTCGCGCGCGTCAAGGATGCGCTGGTGCAGGAGCCGGACAAATACGTCACCTTCCCGGCGCCGGCCGGGCCGAAGGGGCGCGGCTACATGCCGGTGATCGCCGGCCTCGCCATCCCCAAGGGCGCGCCCAACCGGGCCGGCGCCGCCGCGGTGATCGAGCATCTGAGCAAGCCGGAGACGCAGGTGAAGACCGCGGCCGAGGTCGGTTTCTTCCCCGTGGTGAAGGCCGAATTGCCCGCCGATCTGTCGCCCGGCATCAAGCTGATCGCCGAGGGCGTCGCCAAGACACAAGGCGCCAAGGACGCGCTGCCGGCACTGCTGCCGGTCGGCCTCGGCGACAAGGGCGGCGAGTTCAACAAGGTCTTCTCCGACAGCTTCCAGCGCATCGTGCTGCGCGGCGAGAACCCGCGCGCGGTGCTCGATGCACAGGCCGTGGTGCTCAAGGGCCTGATGGAGACAACCAAGGCACCGTGCTGGGCTCCCGACAAGGCGAGCGAGGCCGCCTGCCCGGTCAACTGAAGCTGCTTTGATGAGCGCGACCTCGCGACGCCTGCCCTATCTGCTGCTGGCACCTTCGCTCGTCTTCCTGACGGCGATCTTCCTCGTGCCGCTGGCGCAGACGGTCGCGCTCTCCTTCAGCGAGAACGGGGTGCCCTCGCTCGCCAACTATCGGCGGATGCTCGGCGATCTGAATTTCGGCCAGGCGCTGCGCAACACCTTCCTGCTCGTCCTTGTCGTCGTGCCGATCCAGCTCGTCATGGCGCTGGCGATGGGCGTGATGATCGAGAAGATCGGCCGCGGCCGCGATCTCGTGCTCTGGGTCTGGACGATTCCCCTCGGCGTCTCCGATCTCGCCGCCGGCCTGGTCTGGCTCGCGATCCTGCAGGATCGCGGCTATCTCAACAGCGCACTCTTCGGCCTTGGCCTGATCGACGGGCCGACCGCCTGGCTGACCTACGAGACCCCCGGCACGCTCTTCGTCGCCGTGGTGCTGGCCGAGGTCTGGCGCGCCACCGCGATCGTGCTGGTCATCCTCGTCGCCGGCATGCAACTGATCCCGAAGGAGTATCGCGAGGCGGCTGAAATCTTCGGCGCCCGGCCCTGGACGATCTTTCGGCGCATCACCCTGCCGCTGCTGAAGCCAAGCCTGCAGACCGCACTGATCCTGCGCACCGTGCTCGCCTTCGAGGTCTTCGCCGTGGTCTACGCCATCGGCGGCACCAATTTCCCGGTCCTGGTCGGCGAGGCCTACACTTGGCAGAACGCCAACCAGAATACCGGCATCGCCACCGCCTACGCCATGCTGATCGTCGTGATCTCGCTGGCTGCGACCGCAATCTATCTGCGTGCCCTGCGCGTGCCGCCGGAGCAGCAGCCATGAGCGCGCTGAAGCGCACCGTCTTCTGGACCGGGGTCGCCGTGCTCTGCGCCTGGGTGCTGCTGCCGATCTGGCTGATCGCGCTGGGCGCGCTCGGCGGCCGCTCCGGCGTCTTCCGCTGGCCGAAATCGCTCTGGCCGGGCGAAGCGTCCTTTGCGGCGCTGCAGAGCTTCCTTGCGGTCGAGGGCGTCTGGCACGCCATGGCGAACAGCGTCATCGCCGCCCTCACCTGCATGGCACTCTCGATCGGCCTCGGCGCGCCGGCCGGCTATGCGCTGGCGCGCTTCTCCTTCCGCGGCCAGAACACCTACAGGCTGCTGATCCTGCTCACCCGCGCCTTTCCACTCGCCATCCTGGCGCTGCCGCTCACCGTCGCCTTTATCCGCATCGGCCTCTATGACACCGCTTTCGGGGTCGGCCTCGTGCACACGGCGCTGGCGCTGCCCTTCGCCGCGCTGGTCTCGGCGAGCCTGTTCCAGGCGATCCCGCGCGAGCTGGAGGAAGCCGCCTGGGTCTTCGGCTGCAGCCGCTGGCAGGCCTTCCGCAAGGTGGTGTTGCCGCTGGCCCTGCCCGGCATCGCCGCCGCGGCGATCTTCGCCTTCGTCATCTCCTGGAACGAGGTCTTCGCTGCCTCGGTGCTCTCGGTGAAGAACCGCACGCTCACCGCCTATCTGCTGACGGTGCTGGCGGAATCGCCGCTGCATTTCCGCTTCGCCGGCGGCTTCCTGCTGATCCTTCCCTCGCTCGCCTTCATCTTCGCGGTCCGGAAATACCTGTTCGCGATGTGGGGCATCGCCAACCGCTGACGGGGACCAATGGCCGAGATCACCCTCGACGGTATCGCCAAATCCTTCGGCGCCGCCCGCGCGCTGGAGCGCATCGACCTCACCGTCGCCGACGGCGAGTTCGTCGCCCTGCTCGGCCCCTCCGGCTGCGGCAAGACCACGCTGCTGCGCATCATCGCCGGGCTGGAGAGCGCATCGAGCGGGCGCGTCGTCATCGGCGGACGCGATCTCACGCAGGTGCCGACGCGCCGGCGCGGCCTTGCCATGGTGTTTCAGAACTACGCCGTCTTCCCGCATCTGAGCGTCTACGAAAACGTCGCCTTCGGCCTGCGCATGCAGGGCGCCGACGAAGCGCGCATCAAGGCGCGCGTCGGCAAGGCGGCCGAGCTGCTGCATATCGAGCCCTATCTCGAGCGCTATCCGGCGAAGCTCTCCGGCGGCCAGCGCCAGCGCGTCGCGGTCGCCCGCGCGCTCGCCGTCGAGCCGCCGGTGCTGCTGATGGACGAGCCGCTCTCCAATCTCGATGCACTGCTGCGCCTGGAGATGCGCGCCGAGCTCAAGGCCGTGCTGCGCGAGGCCCGCACCACCACGATCTACGTCACGCACGACCAGACCGAGGCGATGGGCCTCGCCGACAGGATCGCGGTGATGCATGGCGGGCGCATCGAGCAGATCGATCGGCCCACGGAAGTCTATGAGCACCCGGCGACGACCTTCGTCGGCGGCTTCGTCGGCAGCCCGCCGATGAACTTCCTGCCGGTCACCGTCGAGGCGTCTCGATTGGAACTGCCCGGCGCGAGCCTTCCCGCGCCGAAGGCGTCCGGCGAGTTGCTGATGGGCATCCGGGCTGAGGACCTCACGCCGGTCGCCGCCGGTGAGGGCCTGCCCTTCGACATCGCGGTGGTCGAGCCCCTCGGCGCGCACGACCTCGTCACCGGCCGCAGCGGGCCAACATTGCTGCGCGTCGCAGCGCCCGCCGGCAGCGGCCACAAGCCGGGCACGAGGATCGGCCTCAAGCCCGACCCGAAACGGCTGGTCTGGATGGACCCGGCCTCGGGCCGGGCGATCCAGGCGTAATGACGGATCTGAACACGATGACGATCGATATCGAGGCGGCCCGCGCCATCCTGCACGCCAATGACCGCGGCGGCTATACGGTTCCGACCGCCCGCCTCTACCCGTTCCAGTGGAACTGGGATTCGGCCTTCGTCGCGATGGGCTGGGCGACCTTCGACGAAGAACGCGCCTGGCGCGAGCTGGAGCGCCTCGTCGAGGGCCAATGGGATGACGGCATGGTGCCGCACATCGTCTTCCATGCGCCGAGCGACGACTATTTCCCCGGGCCCGAGGTCTGGCGCACGCGCCATCGCATCCCGACCTCCGGCATCACCCAGCCGCCGGTGCTCGCCAGCGCGATCCGCTTCGTCTTCGAGCGGGCGACCGGCGCCGATCGCGCCGCCCGTGCCGCCACGCTCTACCGGCAGGCGCTCGCCTCGCATGACTGGTGGGACAGGGCGCGCGACCCGGACGGCACCGGCCTCGTCGCGATCCTCCACCCCTGGGAATCGGGCATGGACAACAGCCCCGCCTGGGACGAGGCGATGGCACGCCTGACGATCGAGCCGACGACGCCGATCCGCCGGCGCGACACCTCCCATATCGACGCCGACATGCGCCCGAGGGACGAGGATTATCGTCGCTTCATCGCACTGGTTGACCTCTATGCTAGCCATGACTGGGAGCCCGCAGCGATGTGGCGAGCCTCCCCTTTCAGGCTGGTCGATGTCGCCACCAACGCGATCCTGCACAAGGCCGAGGAGGACCTGCTGGTGCTGGCGGAGCAATTCGGCAGCGCAGCGGAGCGCACTAGCATCGCCGCCCGGCGACAGAGGCGCGAAGCCGCCTTCGCCCGGCTCTGGAGCGCCCCCGACCGCATCTATCGCGCCTGCGATCTCGCGACGGGTCGGCTCGTGCCGGCCTCGACCTCGGCAGGGCTGCTTCCGCTCTTCGCCGGCCTGCCCACGACAGAGCAGGCGGCGGCGCTCGCAGCCGAGCTCGAGAGCTGGCTCGCGCTGGTGCCGCATCCGGTGCCGAGCACCGCGCCAGCCGATGCCCGCTTCGAGCCCAGGCGCTATTGGCGCGGGCCGGCCTGGGCGGTCGTCAACTACATGATCGCCGAAGGCTTCGCTCGCTATGGCCGAATTGAGCTGGCGGAGCGCATCCGCACCGCCACCCTGTCGCTCATGCAGGCGGAGGGCTTCGCCGAATATTTCGACCCGGCCTCGGGCGCTGGCCTCGGCGGGGGCAGCTTCTCCTGGACGGCAGCCATCGGCTTGCTGATCGATCAGCACGCGAACTCGCAATCGCGTCACGCCGCAGCATGAGGCTCTCGGGCGCCCCGCGCGATACCGGCCGAGAGCCTTCGCCCCGACCGGGCCGCTGCCCTCGCAATTCCCGCATTGCCGAAGCGCCGGCAATCAGCTATCCAGCCTCCACGGTTAGCGCCCGTAGCTCAGCTGGATAGAGCGTTGCCCTCCGAAGGCAAAGGTCACACGTTCGAATCGTGTCGGGCGCGCCATTTTTTCTAATGAAATCAATGAATTAGGCGATTGCCTGCCCCTTGCGAGCCTCGATAGTCGCTCCCCGCGGAAGCGATGCGTCGCGTTTTATGCGTGACGATAAAGGGGCGTCGGACGCATTTCTGGGGATTTGAAGGTTATCTGTTGTCATTCTTGGCGAAAGCATTTCGGCTTGAGACACAGCGAATCCGACGAGCGTTGCCCACGTGAGCAACGCTCGTCACAATTGTCGCGCACCAATTCCCGACAGGTGGACCCGCAGGAGCCCGTGGATGGCGGCTCAACTTGGCGGCAAGCACCGCGACGAGGAGCTCGATCTCACCGCCTTGTGGGGCCCGCGCTGAGTCGAAGCCGACCCGGATCGAGGTCGAGCCGGCTTCGATCCGGGTTACCGGAAAGCATCGCGATGACGATACTCGTCCTACCGTTCGATGAGCGCGGGCCAATCCCGAACAATCTGCGCTTTCCCGCGCTCGTCTACCGGCAGGCGTTCGCAGCTGACCAAGCCGACCTCGCCACCGCCATGGAGAGGCGCTTCGAAGAAAATGGCTGGCCGCCGGCCTGGCGCAACGGCATCTACGATTTCCATCACTATCACGCGAAGGGCCACGAACTGCTCGGGATTGCCGGGGGCTCCGCTGAGCTGGTCCTGGGCGGAGAGGGCGGCAGAAAACTCGGGGTCCATGCCGGGGACGTCGTGTTGCTGCCGGCCGGGACGGGACATTGTCGGCTCAGCGCCAGCAGCGATTTCCTTGTGGTGGGTGCGTACCCTCCGGGGCAGAGCGGCGATATTGTGCGGGATGCTCCCACCGCGGAAATCCGGGTGGCCATCAGCCGGCTGGGCCGGCCAGCGAGCGATCCCCTGTCAGGCCGGCAGGGGCCGATGCTGGAGCATTGGCGTGATGGGCTCTAGAGGCGCGTTCAGGCCTGTGGCTTGCCCCGCTGCTCCACCGAGCTGGCGACCTCGAACATCGGGATGCTCTTCTCAAGGCGACGTGTCGTCTGAAGCTCCCGGTCCAGCTCGATCGCAGCCCTGAGCAGGCCGCCGGGTACGATCATGTCTTGTTCGAGGAGCCAGGCGATGGACGCGGCACTGCGGCCCGATAGGCCTGCGAGCGCTTCCAGCATCCTCTCTTCGTTCATTTGCAGCAGAAGGCGTTCCTTCAGCGCCTTGCCGCTCGGGGGCGCACGGTGGCTGATCGGGAGCGCACGATTGATCAGTTCCGAAGAATGATGGCTCATCGCGTCCTCTCGGCTGCAGGAGGACAACGCGGCAGATGCTGACGGGTTCTCCCTTCAACCATCGATTTCCGCGTTTTGCGGGCTCGGTCGCGGCTACGGAACTTCGGTCTCTGCTCACGGGTTGTCCGCGAAACGCACCATGGGAGCCCTTCATGCCGACACCGAACGAGCTTGAGGCCAAACTCTGGAAGGCGCTTCGCTCCGACATGACCGTTATGCTCGGATTAGAAAGAGCGGGCGACAATCTGATGCGGCCGATGACGGTCCAGCTCGACGGCGATGCCGACCGCGGGCCGCTCTGGATCTTCTCCGCAATGGATACCGAGCTGGTAAAGGCGCTGACCGGCAGCGCAAACGCGTTCATGTCGTTCGCCGACAAGGGGCATGACCTCTTCGCCAGGATCAACGGCACCCTGGTGCTCGACAATGATCGGGCGGTCATCGAGCGGCTTTGGAACCGCTTCGTTGCGGCGTGGTACGAGCAGGGGAAGGATGACCCCAAGCTCGCCTTGCTGCGCTTCGATCCGCAACAGGCGGAGATCTGGGAGAATGAATGGAGCCTGATCGCAGGCATCCAGTTGTTGTTCGGTTCCGATCCCAAGCAGGACTATGCGGACAAGACAGCCAATGTGAGGCTCGACTGAACGGCTGCCTGTCTTCAATGCAACAAAGCCGAGCGCGAGACATGATCAAAGCCATACTCAACAGCGTCGCGACAGCCTGGATCGCGCGCGATGCCGAGCGCGGAGACATTCCCGAAGGAATGACCGTTCCATTGACGCTGCTTGCTGCAAGGCTGCCGGCCCCGCTCCTCGTTGCTGGAGCGATCGGGTACGGCCTCTATCGTCTCAACCTCGAAACGCGAGCGCGCCGCGCCAAGGACGTCACGCCCAAACGCCGACGGTCACCGGCGCAGAAAGCGTCTTCAACCTCGGCTGGTCGCGGCAGCCGCCGCAAAGCTCGGATCTGACGGCGCTTCAATCGCGATGGCGCGTCAGCGCTTCTTCGTTCGCGTCCGATCCGGCAGCGCGTCGATCGCTTCGTCAGCACCCTGATCCTTGTGGAGCACGCCTTCCCGCAGCACCTTGCGAGCGGCATCATTCTTCTTTTTGGGATCGGTGGGGATGGCCTTGGTCTCAGGCGTCGCTTCGAGGCCGATATCCTTCGGCTTCTTGCCAGCGTTCCTGGCGCTGGCTGCAAAGGTGGCGAGGGCTTCCGGTTGTTTGGCCATGGCGCTTCCTCCGTTTGCGTTGCAACCGGAGCGGAGGCTTGTTGTTCCCTTCACTGGGGGCGGCGCCTAACCGGCCGGCCGGCTAGGCACAAGCCGCGGAACTTGCCTATTCCGCTTTGAGATTTTCCGCCGACGACTTGCCCGAGCGCTTGTCGGCCACGACCTCGTAGGAAATCTTCTGGCCGTCGTGCAGTTCCCGAAGGCCGGCGCGCTGCACCGCGCTGATATGAACGAACACGTCCTGACCGCCGCCGTCCGGCTGAATGAAGCCGAAGCCTTTCGTGGTGTTGAACCATTTCACCGTGCCGGTCGCCATCCCTGCCTCCTTGTTGGGATCGCGAGCATGGCTGCCCTCGCCTTGGAGGGCAACCATCCGGGGAGCGCTTTAAATTTTCAGAACCCTGTCATTTGCTATTGCGCCGCTCCCGGGCTCCAGCCATGGAGGCCGGCCCTTAGAGTCTGCTGATGCCTATTTCGCCCGCTCAATTCCTCAGATCGAATCTCCTGCTGCTCGCAGGTGGGGCGATTGCCCTGTTGGTCATTGTCATCGCGGCCTTCTGGTTGACCTGGGTCTCCGAACGTCAGTTCGAGGAAGTGGTCGCGGTACGCGAAACACGAAGTGCGACGGCCGACCTTCTATCGCTGGCCCAAGATGCCGAAACCGGTCAGCGCGGCTACCTGTTGTCGCGTGATGCCGCCTACCTTGCGCCCTACACCGATGCCGTAGCCAAGTTCGAAACGACGCTGCAGCGCGCGAAAGCATCCGCCGGAGCCACTGAACTGGCGCAAGCAGAGGTCGCGCGACTGGAAGAGGCTCTACGCGGGAAGCTGGCTGAGCTGGCGCAAACCGTCGCCTTGGCGCAACGCGGCGCCTGGGACGATGCAATCGCTGCAGTCCGGCAAGGCTCTGGCCGCAATCTGATGGACGAGGTTCGCGCCGGTCTCGGCAAGATCATCGCGCAATCCGAGCAACGGTTGCAGCAGGCGATCGCCGGCCAGGAAACTGCATCGGCCCGGTTGCGCTGGACCATCCTGCTCGGGGCTCTGGTCATCGCTCTCTTCGCGGCAGCGGCCTTCTGGACGATCGCGCAATACACACGCGAGATCATTCTGGCCCGGACCGAGGTCGCAGCTCTCAACATCGGGCTGGAAGACCGCGTGCAGCAGCGCACCGAAGCGCTCACCCGGGCTAACGAGGAAATCCAGCGCTTCGCCTATATTGTGACCCATGACCTGCGGGCGCCGCTCGTGAACATCATGGGCTTCACGAGCGAGCTTGAAGCGACTGCGGCGCCGATCAAGGCCTATTTCGATGCCGGCGAAACGGCTGCCCCGGCGGTGCTGGAAGAGGCCCGCACGGCGGTCGACGCGGACCTGCCGGAAGCGATCAGCTTCATCCGGTCCTCGACGCGCAAGATGGATGGACTGATAAACGCCATCCTGAAGATTTCGCGCGAGGGAAAAAGGGTCCTGCGCGCCGAAGCGATCGATCTCCCATCCGCGCTCGAAGCGGCGGCAGCGGCTGTACATCATCAGGCGAGCGAGAACGGCGACGGCATCACCGTCGACTGCCCGCCCCTCAAGATCCGTAGCGACCGTCTGTCGATGGAGCAGGTCCTCGGTAATCTCCTGGACAATGCGATCAAGTACCGGTCGCCGAAGCGCGAGCTCAAGGTTGTGATACGTGCGAAGCGGGAGAAGTCCGGTTGGGTGGTCATCGAGGTCCAAGACAACGGCCGAGGCATCGCCCTGACCGACCACGAACGGATTTTCGAGCTCTTTCGTCGATCCGGAACACAAGACAAGCCGGGCGAAGGCATCGGTCTGGCGCATGTCCGGACGATCGTCCGCAATCTCGGCGGCGACATCACCGTCAGCTCCGAACTGGACGCTGGTACGACCTTCTCGATCTTGTTGCCGCCTGATCTCAGCGCGGTTCAACGGAGTGCCTCCACGTGAGCAATGCAAAGCCGGTTTCAATCGTGATGATCGAGGATGACGAGGGCCATGCTCGTCTCATCGAGAAGAACATCCGCCGAGCAGGGGTGAACAACGAGATCATCCCATTCCAGAACGGCACGGACGCGCTGGCGTTCCTGTTCGGTGCAGACGGCACGGGTGAGGCCAGCTCCCGCCGGCAGTTGCTCATCCTGCTCGACCTGAACCTGCCCGACATGGCTGGCGTCGACATCCTGGAGAGGGTCAAGGCCAATCAACATACCCGCCGCTCGCCGGTCATCGTTCTGACGACAACCGACGACAGCCGCGAGATCCAACGCTGCTACGATCTCGGTGCGAACGTCTACATCACGAAGCCCGTCGACTACGAGGGCTTTGCCAACGCTATCAAGCAGCTGGGATTGTTCTTCTCGGTGATGCAGGTTCCGGAAACCGAATGATCCGATCGGCGGCGACGCGGTAATGCCCAACCGCACAATCAAGGCCCTATACATTGATGACGACGCCGCCTTGGGGCGGCTCGTTCAGCGGATTCTTGGTCGCCGCGGCTACCAAGTCGATCACGAGACGACCGCCGAGGAGGGGCTCGCTCGTCTGGAGGGGGGCGATATCGACGTCGTTATTCTCGACCACGACCTTGGCACGACCTCAGGCCTCATCGTCCTTGAGGATCTGAAAGCGCGCGAACAAGCGCCCCCGGTCGTCTACGTCACGGCCTCGACCGAGCTCTCCATCGCGGTCCAGGCGCTCAAAGCTGGTGCTGTCGACTATGTCGTGAAGGCAATCGGCGATGATTTCGAGGTGCTGCTGGTGGCCGCACTCGAGCAGGCTGTCGAACGCGCCCGGTTGATGCGAGCGAAGGAAGAAGCCGAGCAGCAGGTTCGCCAGGCCAAGGATCGGGCCGAGATGCTGTTGGCGGAGGTCAACCACCGCGTGGCCAACAGCCTGGCGCTCGTCGGTTCGCTGGTCCGGATGCAGGCTGGCGCGGTCAAGGACACAGGGGCGAAGGCGGCTCTGGCAGAGACGCAGGCGCGTATCACGGCCATCGCGAACCTGCATCGCAGTCTCTATACCTCGACGGATGTCCAGCAGGTCGATCTCGCAGCCTATCTGGAAACACTCGTCGGCGAATTGGGCAATTCGATCACGGCCTCGGGCAGGACGCCCATCGTCAAGCTCGACGCCGAACCTGTCTCGATCAAGACCGATCGCGCCGTCTCCGTCGGCATGATCGCGACGGAACTTGTCACCAATGCCCTGAAATACGCTTATCCGACTGGAGAGGGCGAGGTTCGCGTCAGCGTTTCGCGGACGTCGTCCAATCAGATCGTGCTCAGCGTCGCGGACGATGGCATCGGCTGGACCGGTGACGGCACGGCAAAGGGGAGCGGACTCGGCAGCAAGATCATCGCTGCGATGTCAAAAAGCCTCGGCTCGCGCTTGGAATATCAGACCCAGCCTATCGGTACGCTGGCATCCATCACATTCGATGAAAAGCAGGGATATTGACGGCGCGTGGATAGCGAGTGCCCGGCGGTCAGCATTGAACTAGAGGTTGATCGCCAGCGCCGACGCCAGATTGAGCGCCAAAGCCAAGTACATCCAAAACTCCAGGGGGACGCTGCATCGCATCGAAAAACTCCGGCCTCGCAGCGAAGAAATTCTGGATCGGGTGGATCGTTCCGCGTCCTGGGGAATTTGATGCAAATGCCCGCGTTGTTGGTGAACGATTGGTTGCTGCCGCTCGCGCCGAAATCTGCAAGCGCAGCTCGGTCGCTGCTCCATCGCGCTTTTGCAGCGCATGGAACGGAACAATGGACTGGATGACAATCGCAGGCGGCGCTGCCGCGCTTTGCTCTATGGTCAGCTTCGTGCCGCAAGCTTGGCTTATCGTCAAAAGCCGCGATACCAGCTCGATCTCACCGGTCATGTACAGCTTTACAGTGGCAGGTTTTGCGCTTTGGACGTTCTATGGCATCGGGCTCGGCGAGTGGCCATTGATCGTGACGAACAGCGTCTGTCTGCTGCTTGCGTCCTTCATCCTTCTGATGACGCTGCTGCCGCAGGCGAAAAAGGACGCAATGGCTGATACCGTGGATCCTGATGCGTAAGATTGAGGGCTGATGGACAAGGACCATTATCTTCACGGGCTCGTTCGGAAGCTCGAGACGAGCTCGCCCTTGCAGCCCGAAGAGCGAGACCAACTGCTCCGGCTGCCGCTGATCCTCAAGCAGTTCGAGAGTGGGCACGACATCGTCAGCGAGGGGGAGCGCACAAAGCAATGTTGCCTCGTCGCTGAAGGGCTGGTTTGCCGCTACAAGATCGTGGGCGACGGGCAGCGCCAGATCCTGTCCCTGCATCTTCCGGGCGACATCCCCGATATCCATTCGCTCCTCATCGAGCAGATGGATCACAATCTCGGAACGCTCACGGCCGCGACCGTCGGATTCATTCCTCACGAGGCGGTTCGAGCGCTGACCCGCTCCCATTACCGGATCGCTGAAGCATTCTGGCGCGAGACGCTCGTAGAGGCTGCCATCTATCGCGAGTGGATGGTGGGGATTGGCCGGCGCTCGGCGCCGAGCCGGATCGCTCATCTGTTCTGCGAGTTCATCACCAAGATGACGGCGATCGGCCTTTCCGATGGCAAGACCTGCGAATTGCCGCTGACACAGCCGGAAATCGCCGATGCACTTGGACTCTCCACCGTTCACATGAACAAGAAGCTGCGAGAGATCAGGCAAGCCGGGCTGATCCGCCTTCGGTCGAACAGGCTGACGATTCTTGATTGGGCAGGCCTGTGCAAGCTGGCGGATTTCGATCCCGACTATCTGCATTTGCGGGAAGTCCGCTCCAAAAAGTGAGTTTGTGTGGGAACACCGGACGGCGAGCCGCATTTGACAGGCATGCCCCGGTATTTCTTTCACACGCGCGACGGCCAGCACGTCGAATTGGACGACGAGGGCACCGATTTGCCCAACGACCAAGCTGCCAAAAATGCTGCGAAGGAGCTTCTCGCTGGAATCAATCGCGAAAAGCTCCCCAATGGCGACCACATGGAACTGGCGGTCGTCGTAAGGGATGCCGCGGGTGCTGACATCTATACGGCAACCCTGAATCTCGACGGCCATTAGTGCGTCGCGCTCTCGTTCAATCGCTGCAGCAAACTGCGGCGTTTCGAAGCACTCCACCGAACCACTTCAAGGCGCTGACACGGAACTTCTCCTCGCTGCTGTCGTTATCAGTAGAACTTGACTAACTATCTGCCACATAAGGAGATTTCGATGCGCAACGTGGTTCTCACGTCCCTTTTCTGCGCCCTGCTGTCGACGGCGGCCAGCGCACAAACGTCGACCACGGCCCCGACGCCGTCGCCGAACGCTCCGGCGGACGCGAACGCGCCGCTGCCTGGCGCGAACAGCTTCACCGAAGGACAGGCCAAGAGCCGGCTGGAGGCCAACGGCTATTCCAATGTGACCGCGCTCAAGAAAGACGACAACGGCATCTGGAAGGGCACCGCGACCCATTCCGGCGCGCAGGTCAGCATCTCGGTCGATTATCGCGGCAACATCACCCGCAACTGACCACCAGTTTTCGATCTAGAGGAGGAGAATTCTTATGCGTACTGTCACCCGTTCCTATGAGACCTATGAGGCGGCGCGCCGCGTAGTCGACGACCTCCAGGCTGCCGGGTTCCCGGCAGCGGACATCAGCCTGATCGGTCGGCACGAGAGCACCGACAACAGCAATGCAGGGGAAGGCGCCGGCATCGGAGCGGCTCTCGGCGGCGCAGCCGGCCTGCTCGCGGGACTTGGCCTGCTTGCCATCCCCGGCGTCGGTCCGGTCGTGGCGGCCGGCTGGCTTGCATCGACAGCAGCCGGCGCCGCAGCCGGCGGCGTCACCGGTGGCATCATCGGTGCGTTCACGAGCGCCGGCGAGGACGAAGAGAGCGCCAACTACTACGCCGAGACGGTGCGGCGCGGCGGCAGCGTCGTTTCGGTGAAGGCTCACGAAGACCAGGCGCCGGCGGCGGAAGCCATCCTGGACGGCGCCATGCCGATCGATCGCGATGCTCGCCTGACGGACTACAGGAACGAGGGTTGGTCGCGGTTCGACGAGCGTGGTGAGCCGTACCGGCCCATTATCTAATCTTGTCTCGGCGGACCTTGCCCCGTCGGGCCGATCCGGCGGGGCGCTTTCTTGCTTAAGTGATTAGGAACCTGGCGCCGCGGGAGGCGTTTCCAGCCGATGATTGATCAGCCTGAGAGACAAGCCTTGCCCCTAGATGACTTCGTTCCTTGCGAACCCGATCCATTCGCGGTGCTGATCGACCCGGTGGACATCGCGCGTGTCCATGCTGCCGTCGATGGCACCTGGACGGCGCTTCAAACGCGATGCCGCGTCACCGCTGATCCTGACCTAGCGAGAGCGAGCCTCTATGGGATCGTGGCGAGCAACATCCATTTCGCCGCTGACGATCATGATCTCATTCGTCGGTCGATCGATCGCTTTCTCGTCGGCCGCCGTCTCGAGCGCACAAGCCGCAACTGACCCTAGAGAGCCGCTCGCGTTCAGTTGGAATCTCGCGGTGAAGATGGCGACCTTCAACGTCAATGGCATCAACGGGCGTTTGCCGGTGCTCCTACGGTGGCTGCGCGAAGCCGAGCCGGATAGCGTCTGGAGCCAAGCGAGCGACCATGCTCAGAAATGGGCCGCCTGAGCTGACCGGAAAAATGGATGGCTCACCCGAAAGGGTGTCGTGGCGAACCGCAATCGCCACTGGTTGGGCGTGCTTAGCTCGCTAAGCTCTCGTCAGGCTGTATCAGCCGGTCAGCCACATGTCTGGAACTCGCCGCGGATGTACCGGCGGTTCGCACATTCTGGCCGGCGCAGGGGAACGGCCATCAGGGCTGACCTTCCAAGGAAGGTCAGCCCTGTCTCGCTTTGCCGCACCCGCATGTCCGCCTGCAGGCTCTTCTTCAGGGCACAGGTTGACGACATTGCTGGGACGATCCTTGCCCCCAGCGGCCGCAGCGATCTTCCCTATGCATTTCCGCCCGCGCCGGAAGAAGACAGCGGCCGTAGGCTTGCTGGTGGCATCCTGTCATTTGACATGGACAAGCGGCTTGGAAAGACACCTAATCTTCCAGCCGTTGTCTCCATACCGCTCCTGGAAATGACCGCGTGCGGCGCGCTTTGACGCCGCCAAGCGGAGAGACGCAATGCTCACTGGCACAGGCCGGCTTAACTTGCGCGATGGGCGCAGGATCGATGTTCTGTACCAATTCGCGGGCGACTATGACGACCGCCGGGCCGGCTACCTGCTCTTCGACACAAGTGAGTGCGACGACAGCCAGTTCTGCCACCGGCTCGTGCTCGAATGCGAGGACGGCGCGTCGGTCGTATTGGTGGTCATGAACCGCAGCGATAGGCACCTGGCGGTGCATGGTCGCGAGCTTCCTGTCGCGGCATAGGGGCCGCCGCTACGATTGTCTGGAACCTAGAAGTCTCGATCCTGTTTTTGAAATCTACGGCTGGGGGTCACCGCACGAGGAGACTCTCCAATGGGATGGTTCACCAAAGATATCAAGACCATGGATGATTTGTTCGTCCATACGCTCCAGGATATCTACTACGCCGAGCACCAGATCAAAAAGTCGCTTCCCGACATGGTCGACAAGGCGACGAGCCCGGAGCTGAAGCAGGGCTTTCAATCACACCTTCAGCAGACCGACGGGCATATCGCCCGGTTGAAGCAGGTCTTCAAACAGCACGGTGCCGAGGAGAAGGCCGTCACCTGTCCGGCGATCGATGGAATTTTGTCGGAAGCCAGCGACATCGCCTCCGATGTCGACGACAAGCAGGTGCTCGATGCAGCGCTGATCGCTGCCGCCCAGGCGGTTGAGCACTACGAGATCACCCGGTACGGCACATTGGTTGCCTGGGCCAAGCTGCTCGGTCGCGAGGATTGCGCCTCTCTCCTCAAGCAGAATCTCGATGAAGAAGCTGCGACGGATGCGAAGTTGACCAAGCTCGCAACGAGCATGGTCAACCGGCAGGCGGCTTGATGTTAAATGCCGGAAGCGGGATTTTCTCGCGTCCGGCACTCATCTCAAGATCCGCTGGGGGCATCATGTCAGCTATCGATCCCATGATTCATGAAGACGCTCTGCCCGGGCATGAATGCGCTTTGGAGTCCAAGCCTGATTGGCTGCCTCACTCTCTCGGGTTTGAAAACGCCCCATCGCCAGCTGCGACGATCCTGCAAGCTGGAACCTCTGGCAGGCGGGAGGCGTTTGGCTCAAGATAGAACATATCATGAACATGGAGGCGAGCTTGGCACAGCTCACCACGCTTCAGAAGCTGGAGATTCTCAGCGATGCCGCGAAATACGATGCTTCCTGCGCATCGAGCGGGACGGCCGAGCGCAATTCGGTCGGCGGCAAGGGCGTCGGCTCGACCACCGGCTCGGGCATCTGCCATTCCTATGCGCCAGACGGGCGCTGCATCTCGCTGCTCAAGGTCCTGCTGACCAATTTCTGCTCCTACGACTGCGTCTTCTGCATCAACCGCAGTTCGAGCAATGTCCGGCGGGCGCGCTTCTCGGTCGAGGAGGTCGTGGCGCTGACGCTGAATTTCTACAAGCGCAACTATATCGAGGGGCTGTTTCTCTCCTCCGGCATCATCCGTTCGCCAGATTACACCATGGGTGAGTTGGTGCGCGTCGCCGAGAGCCTGCGGCTGGAGCATGACTTCCGCGGCTACATCCATCTCAAGCTGATCCCGAGCGCGAGCCAGGAGCTGATCGACCGCGCGGCGCTGTTCGCCGACCGGGTCTCGATCAATGTCGAACTACCGAGCGAGACCTCGCTGAAGCGCTTCGCACCTGAAAAGCAGCCGCTCGACATTCGCAGCGCCATGGGCGGCCTCAAGCTCAGGATCGACGAGGCCGCCGCCGAGCGCGAACGCTCGCAGCGGGCGCCGGCTTTCTCGCCGGCTGGGCAGAGCACGCAGATGATCGTCGGCGCCGACGATGCCAGCGACGCCACCATCCTGCAGCGCAGCGCCCAGCTCTACGGCGCGTATGACCTTCGCCGCGTCTACTACTCCGCCTTCAGCCCGATCCCCGACTCGTCGAAGCAATTGCCGCTGTCGGAGCCGCCGCTGATGCGCGAGCACCGGCTCTACCAGGCCGATTGGCTGACGCGCTTCTACGGCTTCGAGGTCGACGAGATCATGGATGCGGCGCCCGGCGGCATGCTCGACCTTTCGGTCGATCCCAAGCTCGCCTGGGCCCTGCGCCATCGCGGTCGCTTTCCGGTCGACGTCAACCGCGCCGAGCGCGAGCTCTTGCTGCGCATTCCCGGGCTCGGCACGCGCAGCGTCGATCGCATCCTAGCGATGCGCCGCTTTCGGCGGCTGCGGCTGGAGGATGTCGGGCGGCTGGTGCGTTCCTTGCGCGTGCTCCGGCAATTCATCGTCACCGCCGACTGGCGGCCGGGTGCGGCGCTCGACGGCGAAAGGCTGAAGGCGCAACTCGCGCCGAAGCCGCAGCAACTGGCGCTGCTCTGATGTTCGTCGCGCGCCTCTCCCATCCCGCCGATTTCGAAGGCTGGCGCGGCTTTGCCCGGCGCTTCGCGCAAGCGCTGGTCGCGCCGTCGGCGATCGACTGGCGCGTCGGCGATCACGACACCGGCCTGTTCGGCGGTGACATCGTGGAGGGCGGCGAGGACAGGGCGCTGAGCGTGCCGCGCGCCTTCATCGCGCTGGCGCAGGAGGTGATCTGCCATAGCGATCCCGCGCGGTTCGACCTGCTCTACCGTCTCCTCTGGCGCCTGCAGGAGGAGCGCGAATTGCTCCAGATCGCCTCCGACCACGACGTCCATCGCGCCGAGGCGCTGGCGCGCTCGGTCCGGCGCGACATGCACAAGATGACCGCCTTCGTGCGCTTCCGCGAGGTCGATGACGGGGAGGGCGGCGAGGCCTTCGTCGCCTGGTTCGAGCCCGAGCACCATATCCTGGAGAAGGTCGCGCCCTTCTTCGTCGAGCGCTTCACCACGATGCGCTGGACGATCCTGACGCCGCGCGGGACGCTGCTCTGGGATGGGCGCGAACTCAAGCTCGGCGAGGCGGCGACGCGTGCGCAGGCGCCGACCAGCGACGCGATGGAGGAGTGGTGGCGGACCTATTACGCCAGCATCTTCAATCCGGCCCGGCTGAAGCCGAAGGCGATGAAGGCGGAGATGCCGGTGAAATACTGGCGGAACCTGCCGGAGGCCGAACTGATTTCTCCCCTGATCGCCGATGCCACCAGGCGAACGCAAGAGATGATCATGAGCGCTCCGACCTCACCGCAGAAGCGCCGGCCTACGGCGACTTCCGAACCGGCCATCTCCGATATTTCCGCGATCGAGAGCTGGGAGGACGCCGCCGTGGCTGCGCGCTCCTGCCGGCGCTGCCATCTCTGGTGCGATGCGACGCAGACGGTCTTCGGCGAGGGGCCGCGCAACGCTCTGGTGATCTTCGTCGGCGAACAGCCCGGCGATCATGAGGATCTGGCCGGCAAGCCCTTTGTCGGCCCGGCCGGTAAGGTCTTCGACCGGGCAATGGCCGATGCCGGGCTCGACCGCGCCAAAGCCTATGTCACCAATGCGGTGAAGCACTTCAAATTCCAGCTGCGCGGCAAAAGGCGCATCCACGAGAAGCCGAATGCCGGCGAGGTCAAGGCTTGCCGCTTCTGGCTCGATCTCGAGCTTGGCTTCGTCAAGCCGCAACTGGTGGTGGCGCTGGGCGCGACCGCGCTCAAGGCGCTGACCGGTCATGCCGGCCCGCTCACCGCGGCACGCGGGCGCGAGCTTAAGCTGCCGGACGGCACGCCGCTGCTGGCGACCGTCCATCCCTCCTATCTGCTGCGCCTGCCGGACGAGGGGGCGAAGGAGAACGAGACCAGGCGCTTCATCGCCGATCTCAAGCATGTCGGCAGCCTCGCGCCAGGCTTGCGGATGCCAAAGGCAGCATGACTGCTTCAGCCGATCTGGCCGTGGGAAGCCCACATCGCGCGTCGGTTTTTAAACTGAAGCTAACCCGGATCGGCTGGTGCTGATGTCCGGTCTCCGGCAGCATGCCAACGTCAGGTCCTGGCGCGGGGCTGACGGCTCGCAACCAACTCCGCCTATCTTTGGCTTGGGCGGGAAGCCTTCAGCAATAAAGTAACATTGCTTCCAGCCGATGCTGCAAGGCAGGCGGCTCGACATTCATTCGAACATTTCCAAGTGCGTAGCGCATCTCGGCAGTGAAGGGCATCCAAGCGCGCAAATCGTCGAGCAGGGCGTCGCACATCAAATCTTCCAGCGGCCCCGCGCCGATTTGACCAAGTGCCAGCTCGTGATCAGGCAGTCGCGCCTGAGCAATAATCGCTAGAACCCGCCTTAATACGATCTCCCGTGGATCGTTCAGCATATCCGTGGATCAATGCCATGTGCTTGGATCAGCAAGATAAGCCTGCACAAAGGATTCAGCGGTCATTGGAGGCCCTTCAAGAGCAGCCATATCCGGCACCCACGAAAAATCCGCTGCAATCGCCGCTCGCGCAAAGACATTCATGGGTAATGCTCGAAGGTTGCTTAAGTGGCACGTTCTGCAGGCCATCCATTTTTTCGATCTTGCAGGACGGCCCAGGCCGGTTTCCGCGAAATGATACACCGTTCGCCATGGCCGCGAGCGATGCGTATCATATCGGTCGTGGATCGCTTCCGGCATAGCTCAGGCGGCCTTCGTAGGTTTCCTTTTGGGCGTAATCGAGAGTCCGCTCCTGGCGCGGATAAGCCTCGGTCTCGCTGCCAGGGAGGTGTAGCCAGCGAGTGGGTTACGAAGATAAGTATCTATAATTCGGCGGGCCTCATAAGGCAGTCTAATTAATGGCGCAGCCAGACTTCAACGACCTCGCCGCTTTTGCCATGGTTGCAAAGGAGCGAAGCTTCACCAAGGCTGGTGCCAAACTGGGAGTGTCGCAGTCCGCGCTCAGCCAGACCATCAAGGCCCTCGAGGAACGTCTCAAGCTAAGACTTCTGACGCGTACGACCAGAAGCGTCGCGCCCACCGAAGCTGGTCTACGGCTGCTCGAAGCCGTTGCGCCGCGTTTCGACGAGATTGAGGCGGAGATCGCAGCGCTTGGCGAATTGCGGGGCAAGCCGGCAGGGACGATCCGCATCACCGCTGGCGAACATGCCGCGATCGCGGCTTTGCAACCAGCGCTACGCCGCTTGCTGCCGGATCATCCCGATATCAAGGTCGAGATCATCGTCGACTATGGCCTCGTCGACATCGTGGCGGCGGGCTATGACGCGGGCGTGCGGCTCGGCGAACAGGTAGCAAAGGACATGATCGCCGTCCGGATCGGGCCTGAGATGCGCATGGCGGTGGTCGGATCACCAGCCTATTTCAAGCGCTACGGTATTCCGGGAACCCCACAAGATCTGACCTCTCACAACTGCATCGCGTCTCGCCTTCCCACATATGGTGGGCTGTTTCCTTGGGGACTCGAAAAGGACGGGCGCGAGGTCAAGGTTCGTGGCGAAGGCCAGCTCGTATTCAACAGCCTTGCGCTTCGCCTAAGTTCCGCTCTCGACGGGCTGGGCCTTGCGTATCTGCCCGAGGACCAGGCGATCCAGCATATCCGCACGGGAAAACTTATACGCGTACTTGACGATTGGTGCCCGCCGTTTCCCGGCTACCACCTCTACTATCCGAGCAGGCGGCATTCCTCGTCGGCTCTCTCTCTGCTGATCGACGTCCTGCGCTACCGTGGTTGACGCTGCCAGAACTGGATAGCCTCCCTGATCCAGCCTTCTGCACTGGTTCCGATGCCCAGGCCGAAACCGTGGCCGACGCCGGGGTACACATGATAGTCCACCACCGTACCTAGACGGCGCAAGGCATAGACCCTTCGCTCCATCGACGCCGGCGGCGCAATGCCGTCCCGGGAACCGACGACCGCGAATGTCGGTGGCTCGCTTTCGCCGACGTCGGAATGCGCCGTATAGGCCGTGACGACGATCGCCGGCCGGGGCAAGTCAGGCGCGCCGAAGCGGGCCGCACCATGACTGCCTATGAAAGCCGCCATCCTTGCTCCCGCAGAGCTGCCCCATAGCGAATAGCCTTTCGTGTCGACCGCCAGGTTGCCGGCGTTACGGAACACAAAGCCGATCGCAGCGGCCAGGTCCTGGGTAGCGATCTGCCCACCCCGCCCGGCCCGGTATTTCAGGACAAAGGCATTCAGTCCGGCGCGACTGATCTCGGCTGCGTATGGGAAGCCCTCATGGACCGATCCGACATAGGCGAAGCCGCCGCCCGGGGCGACGATCGCGAATGGTGCGCCGGGGGTTCCGCGGAAGAAGAAAAGACCGGCATGAGCCTTGTCGGGTTCCGATTTCCGCTCTGCGTTATCGTAGAGCTCGTAGAAAACCTGATGGTCCGCAGCCGCGTCCAAAACAAGTCGGTTCAGGGCAGCGACGGTCGAGGGGATGTCAATGTTGGTGTGGTAGGGCAGCAAGGTGCCGATATCCGACAGCCGGGCTTGCTCGTCGACGTCGCGATCATCCCAGGGCAACAGGCGTCGCCCGAACCCGTTGAAGGCTGGATGGTGCAACAGTTCGCCCAATGTGCTTTCAGGCGTCAGCGGAGAGTAGGAGACCGAGCCCGTTCCGTTCGACGGCGTCCCTGCCGCTCCGCGACCCGGGGCGGAGCATAACACCGCCGCGGCGAGCCATTCACGCCGTGATAGACGCGCGCTCATGACGAGACGCTCTCCGGGATCGGCCGAGCAGCGACGCGGCCTTGGCGACGATCGCGGCGGGCAACCTCAATCAGCTTCATCGCGTAGTATGTTCCCGAGATGACGAGCCCGGTTACGGCGCCGATGTGGACGAAGAAGCCTGCGACGGACTCTTCGAAGTTCCACCAGTCCAGACCCATCTGCATCGTCAGCTTCATTCCGAGCCCCAGAACCAGACAGCTCCAGATGCCGTAGGCGGACACCACGCCGGTGATCGCGCGCAGAATCCAGGTCCTGATGACGCTGGCGCTGCGGATGCTGAAGCCAATCCTAGCGAGACCCATCAGCATCGGCCAACGCAGGCCGAGATGCACCGCCACGATGACGAGAACCCAGTAGGCGGCGACGGTATGGATCTGGCGCATGGCGAACCCGCCCCAGGGCGGCAGGATGGATGCGAGTGCGTTCGAGATCAGGACGCTGGTAACAAGCAGCGCCAGCATGGCGACCAAGAGCCCGCCGGTGGCGAGGACGTTGAAGACACTGCGCGGCTCGCGCCGCGTCCTCGGGAGATTACCGTACCAACGACGATTGAACAGGTTATGCGCGATCAGCAGGACGAACATCAGCGTCCCGGCAATCTCATGCGCGACATTGCCCAGCCACCAGTAGGAGAGGCCGAACACGAGCAGGACGGCGGCGAAACCGTCCAGCCAGAGGCGAAGGGCGAAGACCCGGCTCATCGTCTGGCCTACTCGACCGGCGTGCCGTTGAAGCGCGGAATCCGGTAGGCGGTGTAGAGATAGTCGCTGCTCGTCTGGCTGCCGTGGCAGCTCGCGCAGCGTGCCGTGTTCTCGGCCGTGTTGATCTTTCCGTCCGGCCAGAACCACTGATACTGCCAATCACCGGTCCGGCGGCGCTCGTCATAGTCGGCGCCCCAGCCCTCGCCCTTCTCCATCACGAAATAGCGGAACAGCTTGCCGTCCCGGTAGTCGACCAGCACGAAGTGCGAGCCGTTGGGGATCGGTTGCTTGTTCTTGACGGCGTCCAGCGCCTGCGGCGTTGTCATGATGTGCTCGGTGACGTTGCCGCGGCGCACGGTCGTGTAGTGGACGAGCTTGTCGAGGTCGGGCAGCGTCGCGCGGCTGGCTTCGGCATGGACCTGCAAGCCGACGGCGAGAACAACGGTCATCGCTACGGCCGTGAGGGCCGCTTGAGTAGCAAGCTTCATCTGGGATCCTCAGCGGCCATATTGCTGGTCGGAGACATGCTCCATCCAGTCGACGGTCTTGCCATCGAGGGATTCGGAGATGGCGATATGGGTCATCCCTAAATCCGGAGAGGCGCCATGCCAGTGCTTCACGCCCGGCGGAATCCAAACGATGTCGCCGGGCCGGATCTCCTGGATCTCACCGCCCCAGTGCTGCACTCGGCCGACGCCCTGCGTGACGATCAGCGTCTGGCCGAGCGGGTGCGTGTGCCAGGCGGTGCGGGCGCCCGCCTCGAAGCTGACCGTGCCGCCACCGATGCGAGCTGGTGGCGTGCCCTGGAATCGGCTCGTCACCTCGACCTTGCCGGAGAAGTTCTGTGCCGGACCGGCGGCGGGCTTCTGCGCACCGGAGCGTTGGACGACGACGGCCCGGCCGGTTTGGGCGAGCGCCGCGCCGAAGGGCAGCGCCATCGCCGCGAAGATCAAAGCGGGAGCGAGCATGCGATGGCTCACTTCTGCTTGAACACGTCGCGGGCGACGTTGATGGCCGCGATGGCGTTCGGCCAGCCGGCGTAGAAAGCAAGCTGCGTGATCACCTCGACGATCTCCTCCTCCTTGACGCCGTTCGTGCGGGCCAGCGCCATGTGCGAGCGGAGCTGCTCGGGACGGTTCAGCGCGATCAGGGCGGCAACCGTGATCAGGCTGCGGTCGCGCTTGGCCAATCCTGGCCGTTCCCAGATGTCGCCGAACAGGACGTTGTCGGTGAGTTCAGCCATCTTCGGGGCAATGTCGCCCATGAGTTGCTGCGCCCGGGACGGCGGCTTTGCCGTCGCCGGCTGACTTGCAGTTTGCGCTTGGGCGGAGCCCTCGAATGGCGCTGCGCTGAGCAGCAGGGCAGCAACCGACGCATTGCGGATCGTTCGCATGGCAGACCTCGTTCGGGTTGGGAGATGGCTCAAGTTCGGCCGGACGGAAGCGTCCGGCCGAAGAACGGGGTCAGCTTGGCCATGGCCTCATCGACGTATTTCGGCACCCAGTAGGTCTCGATGTGCGTCGCGCCCTCGATCTCGAACAGCTCCTTGTCCTTGGTGCCGATCGCCTTCGGGAAGGCCTCCTTGGTCATGTAGAGGCTGTCGGCCTTGCTGCCGGCGATCATCAGCAATGGCTGGTCGATCAGCTCGATCTGGTCGGTCGCATCCCAGCGCATCAGGTCCAGAAGGCTGCTGGTCGTGTACTTGAATGTCGAGTTCGGGTGAGCGTGGGTCTTCCAGTAGTAATCGTAACCCTGCCGGTACATCTCGAACGGGAGATTCGCTATCTGCTCGCCCGTCAGGTTGGCGTCGCCCGGATAGAGGATTTCGCCACCAGCGACCTCCTGCGCACGCGCTTGGGAAACCTGCTGCAGGCGGTCCTGGATGGTGTTCAACTGCGAATCCGCGAAGCCGTTGCGGCGGACGCGCCCGGAGTTGAACATGCTCAACGTGGCGATCGACCTGAACCGCCTGTCGACCTTCGCAGCCGACAGCGAATAGCCGCCTCCGCCGCAGATTCCGAGCAGCCCGACGCGCGCGGCATCGGCACCCGGATAGCGGGTGATGAAATCCGCCATGCCGTGGATGTCCTCGACACGGTTCTGGGGCTTGTCCACGCTGCGCGGCTGACCACCACTGCCGCCCTGATAGGCCGCGTCCGCCGTGATCGCGATGTAGCCCTCGCCCGCCAGCCGCTGGGCGTAGAGCCCTGCGACCTGCTCCTTCACGCCCCCGTTCGGATGGGCGACAACGATGGCAGGATAGGTCTTGTCGGCGCTGTACCCGGCCGGGGTGTAGACATTGGCGACGATGTCCAGCCCACCGACCTTGTAGATGACCGGATGGATATTGACCTTGCCCGGCTCGTTCGCGGTGATCGCTTCCCGGTAGACGAGGCCGAAGGGGTTCTTCTTGTCATCGGCGGCGCCGGCCTCGCCGGCTGCAAAGCCTGCGGCGGCAGCGACGGCCGTCGTCAGGACGGTTCTACGGTTCATCATGGTCATCCTTTCGAATTGAGTGCTTCGGACCGGGCGCGATGCGCCTCCAGCCTCAGCCCAGCTTCTTCTCGGCGAGGAACTTCGAGACCAGTTCGGCGATCTCGACATTGTTCAGGTCAGAGAATGGAAAGTGCGTGTTGCCGCGGATGCCGATCTCGGGGAGGTGCACGAGGCGCGCATCCCCGCCGTGCCTGTTCACGGCTGCAACCCAGAGCTTGGCCATCGCCAGCCGCACGCGCCAGTTGTCCTGCCCACGCTCCGTGGTCGGCTCGACCGGGAAATTGTCGCCGTAGTAGATAACGATCGGGATGCGGGTGAGCTTCTGGAAATCCGCGGGCGGCACCGCCTCGGGCGACAAGGTCCCGGCAGCGCTCGGCATGGCAGGGGGCAGCTCGCCTTCCGGGAAGATGAAGCCGCTGCCGGGCTCGAACGCGACGATAGCCTTGACGTTGGCGTTCTTGATCGCTGTCAGCCAGCCCGGGCCGCCACCTTGGGAATGCGTGAACAGCATCGCAGGACCGGTCTTGGCGAACAGCGCCGACATCGCGTTGGAAATAACGCCGGCATCGTATGGCCCGGTGTTCGGCGTAACCGAGCGGAAGAACTGGTCCAGCGTCTCGGGCTTGCGATCGAACTGCACGTTATCGAAGTAGTACGGCCATTTGCCGAGCCGGAACTGATCGAAGAAGAGCTGGTCATAAGGGGTGGGCTCGATCGTCGCCCCGACTGTGCTGTTGCCGGCACGCCCACGACGCGGCTGATCGACGAGATAGACCGGGAAACCGCGACGCAGGAACAGGGTCTGGAAGCCCTCGCGCCCATCCGAGGTCGTCTCCCAGCTGCGTGCCGACTGGAAGGCGCCGTGCAGCATGACGATTGGCAAAGCCTTTGGATTCTGGGGGACCTGGTAGAAGGCGTAGAGGTGATCGCCATGCAGGCTCTGCCCTTCGGCCGTGGGCTTGTTGTTGCTGAAGGTCCCGGAGGTTTTCACCACCGTTGCGCCGACAGCGAAGCTGCCTTGTGCCTGGATCGTCAGAAGGCCGGGCTTGGCCGCCTCTTGAGCGAACGCTGGTGTTGAACCCATCAAGCCCCCCGCGAGTAGGAAGGGTGCGAGAAGGATTTTGGTGTCGATGGCAGGCATTCGCTCCTCGTTCGCTGTGTCAGCTCGTGAGGAACTTAGTCACCTCGCCACTCTTCGATTAGCTATCTAAATCCAATAGGTCTGATTAGTCTGCCTAATTAATACGATGGAGAGCCTTGCTCTCCTGGGGTCCGCTTTTGGGCAACGACCCAATGTCCGGTAATGGCGCACAGGAGATCGATCACTCCACCTCAACCGGCTTTGGCTTCTCCGTTCCGAGAAAATCCGCGAGCGACGCCTTCCGCGAGGCCCGGTCGAGCGCATAGGACGTGTGGCTGAAGGCGACGCCGTCTAGCAAGCCCTGAATGTAACCGGCGATATTGTCGGCCGCCATGACGAGCGCGGTATCCACCGTATGGATGTAGCGGCTCGTCACAGTGCCACGCGAATGGCCGATCAGCGCGGCAATGGTCGCTTCAGTGAAGCCGAGATCGTTGGCGATGCTGGCGAAACTGTGCCGCAAGACATGCGGCGTGATGTCGGCGAGCTCGGTCTTGCCCAATATCTTCGTCCAGTGGTTCGGAAAGCTCCCGAAGGCCGTGTCATCGGCCCAGCCGGGAAAGGCAAAGCCTTCCGCGCCTTCCTCATGCCGCCCCTCGAAATATTCCAGCACGGGTAGGCCGACCGGGCGCACCGATGCGCCCTCCTTGCTGTCGGTGAGACGCAGACAACTGCCTTCGAAATCGATCTCGTTCCAGCGTAGCTTGATGATCTCGCTGCGCCGGCAGCCGGTCAGCGTAAGGACGCGGATCATCTGCGCCGCGGTCGCACACTGCCTGTCCTCGGCTGCCTTCCTGAGAATTTCGCCGAGCGCGCGATATTCCTGTTCGCTCGGCCGGCGGCCGTTGACGTTGTCCTTCGGTTTGCGAACACCGTGTACGGGATTGCGCTCGATGATCCCGCGTTCGACTGCATAGCTGAGGATGCCACCAAGAAGCCCAATCGTGCGCGTTGCCGTGCCGACGCCTCCGCGCACGATCGCCCGGCCGCGCAGCTTATCGGTCTTGACGTCCGCGCGTGTCTTGCCGGCCATGATGTCCTTCATGGCCTGGGTGATGTCGGCCTTGACCAGATCGCGAACCCGCCGGCCACCAAGCAGGGGGATCAGGTGACGTTGGATGCGCCCGTATCCGCAACGATGGTCGTCGCCTTCTTCGGGCGGCCCCGCTTGCCGAGAATGAGGCCTTGCTCGAGATCGTTGAGATAACGGGTGCAGAGATCCTTGACCGTGATCGCCTCGCGATCGAGCTTGCGATCCTCCGCCGGGTTTCCGCCCCTTGCGACCTGACCCAGGAGGACCTTCGCTTCGCGCCGTGCCGCCTCGGGCGTCCAGACTCCATGCAAGCCGATCGTGTACCGTCGTGACCGCCCGGCGGCGCGATATTGCACAAGATAGCTGCGCTTCCGGGAGGCAAAGACACGAAGCCCAAAACCAGGGAGATCCTCATCCCAGATGATATAATCCGTCTCGCTCGCCTCGGCGTTGTCGGCGGTTCGTTTGGTCAGCTTCGCCATACCTGGATCTCTTCTCGGCAGCCTCCTCGCGTAAGCAGCACGGAAGCACGCCAAGGAGGGAGTTCGACCGTCCGATCGTATAAGCGGCGCGGATGCATATCAAATTTCTTTTTGTATTTCAGTATCATAGCGCGCATTCGGAGGAAATCGGATAGTTTCGACGAAGTATACTATCCTTGCTCCGAAGGCAAAGGTCACACGTTCGAATCGTGTCGGGCGCGCCAAAACCACCCGCAATATCAGCCGCTTATATAGATATCCGTTCTTTCAGCGCTTCTTCGAACTCTGGCCGCGGAAGCGCGGCGTCGTGTTTCGTGTATAGCTGAAGGGAGTTGGCAGGGCGTCTCTACGGGGTTTCAAGGGCGTTCCGGGGCCATTTTGGGCGGGAGCACTCCAACTCGTGATGTGCGACGTGGTTGAGCGTTGCTTACGTGAGCAACGCTCAAATCATTGGCAGGAGCCAATTCCTGGCATGCGAGCGGCGGCGCCCCGTCCGTAGATGGCCCTTTCCCGACGTTTGGGGTGTCCGCTTCCGAGCGGCTTAATTCGGCCATAACAGCGCGCTCAAAATCTCACGGTGCCCAATATCCAGCAGGATCTACAATCCAAATTGCTGAATTGAAGAGCCACCTCACCCGCGAAAGGCTGATCTTCAACGCGCCGTGCGGTCTGCTGACAGGATTTCAATAGAAAAGGCCTCCGACGTTAATCTCGGAGGCATCGACGGGGAACTGCGGGCGCCGACTTGATGGCGTCGCGCCGCCATAGGGTGGGGCCTTGGCGTCGAACTCCGTCCAGCCTTCCGCGCCATAACTGGCGAGGCGGGCATCGCGATCGATCGGCATGGCGTCGTCCATGATGGCCTCGACCTTGCCGGCGTGCTCCTCGGGAGCTTTCACCGAAACCACCGTACCGCCGCGACGGACGGTCTCGGCGTGGTAGTTCGCGTCGCCCTCGCTGAGACCGGCATTGGTGAACGAGCCGACCAGTCCACCAACTGCCGCACCGGCGAGCGCGCCAGCGCAGGCAGTATCGGTTTAACCCGCGGCTAGCGCATGAGTCCCGCCGCCCGCAGCGCATCCTCGATCACCTTGCCGACGCCGGAGGCCGATCCTCGTATCCACGAGGGGGCGGTAGGTGCTTCTCGTCCGATGCGCAATGGCATGGCCTCGGGGGGCGCTTCGACGTGAGCCGACAAGGCGAGCTCAGATCTCGCTTCGGTCAACTGCCAGAACCGCGCGATATGGCGGGTGGACGAAATCCCGGCGTCGAGCATGAACGCCGCTGGGGTGCCGATATCGTCGGCGCCGCTGAGCGGCGTGCCGTGCCCCATGCCGGCAATGCTGAAAGCCTCGATCTTCGCGACGCCAGTGTCGTCGCGCCAAATCCTCCGGGAATGAGGGCCGACGGGGCTCTTTTCAGGCTCCACAGTCTTCAGCCCGTGAAGGCCACGCCACTGTGCGACGATGGCGTCCATGTTGCTGTGAGCGACCGTTCGGTCGGCACTGCCATGCCAGAGCGAGAGGGTCGGCCACACTCCCCGATGAGTGGAAGCTTTGCGGATACGCGCCTCGAGTTCGCGTTCGGAGGGCAATCCATGCCCGCGCATACGATCGAACGCTTCCGGGATCGATGCCGCGCAGCCATAGGGAAGCCCGGCAATGATCGCGCCACTGGCAAAAAGTTCGGGATACGTAGCGAGCATGACCGAAGTCATGGCTCCTCCTGCCGAAAGTCCGGTGATGAAGACCCGTTCCCGATCGAGCCCGTGATGCTCGATCATCCTGCGAACCATCTGTGCGATCGAAAGCGCCTCGCCTGAGTCCCGTTTGATGTCTTCGGGCACGAACCAGTTGAAGCAGAGGTTCGGATTGTTCGCCCGCTGCTGCTCGGGGTAAAGCAGCGCGAAGCCATGTCGGTCCGCGAGCTGAGACCAGCCCGCTCCATTGTCGTAGCCGGCGGCTGTCTGCGTACAGCCATGGAGCACGACGACGAGCGGCGCATCCCCTGGCAGCCGTTGCGGCACATAGCAATAACCGTGAAGCGCGCCCGGATTAGCACCAAAGTCGCCGAGCGACGACAGTCGGGACGGCTGAACCGCCGCGCCAGCCAATGGAAACTTGCCCTTGGCTGCTTTCAGGCGGGCGATCGTATCGGAGAGGCTGCGCATCGCGGCTGTCCTTTGCGGGTCATGCCGAGATGGCGCTGACGAGAGCCCAACTGCCTCACGACGATTATGTTGCAATGCACAATGAAATGAGTTGGCACTTCTGTTTCAGAAGGGATCGAGCGCGCAGTCTGGGATGAAATCCGGGCGCCCCAGACCGATCCATACACCCGGTGAGAGCGACGCAATTTGCGTCCGTAGTCGCAAGCTAGCCTACCAAAGACCATTCCAGTCGCTCCCCAGCTGCGATGGGCGGCTATCCGCCGTGTCACGGAACAGATCGGCTCGTACCAAGTTGAGCTGAGATCGGGCGGTCATCGGGCAGTCCGCAATGCGCCGCGCAGGCGGCGCCCTTAAAGTGCAATCCACATGACAGACGATACCGCCCGTGGCCTCGCCGACGGCACAACCGAACGCGCGTCCTCCGCTATGTCCTGGAGCGCTGTACTGGGAGGTGCCGTCGTCAGCGCGTCGATCGCCCTGATGCTCCTCGCCGCTGGTGCCGGGCTTGGCTTCACCTCCGTTTCTCCTTGGTCGAATGCGGGCGTCGCCGCCACGACCTTCGGCATCGCGGCCCTGATTTGGCTGGCTCTGGTTCACCTTGTTGCGGCCGGTGCGGGCGGCTATCTCGCCGGGCGGCTGCGCACCAGGCGCGTTGGTCTTCACACTGACGAGGTCGCGTTCCGCGATACCGCGCATGGCTTCATGGCCTGGGCCGTCAGCGCCATCGTTACAGCAGTGCTGCTGGCCTCGACCGCGTCAGTGGTGATAGGCGGCACAGCCCGGCTTGGCGCCACGGCGGTGTCAGGGGTCGCCTCGTCCATCTCCGGCATGGCGAGCCAAGTGGCCGGCCGTGTCGACCTGCCCAATTTGGATCCCTCCGCGTATCTGACGGATTCCCTGTTCCGTAGCGAACGCCCGGCTCCGGCATCGGCCGACGTCGGCCCAGCCCGCGCGGAGGTCGGCCGCATCGTCGCGATGAGCATCCACAATGGCGACATGGCACCGGCCGACAAGAGCTACGTCGCAAGCGTGATCGCGGCTCAGACCGGCATCAGCCAGCCTGACGCCGAAAAGCGCATCAACGACGCCATAGCCAAGACGAAAGAAGTCGCGGCCAAGGCCGAGCAGACCGCTCGCGAGACGGCGGACGTTGCCCGAAAGGGGGCTGCCTCCTTCGCCCTGGCGACCTTCATCGCGATGCTGATCGGCGCGATGGCTTCGAGCTATGGCGCAACTATCGGCGGCCGTGCCCGCGACGAAGTCGAAGCCTGATTACTAAGCCTATCCCCTGAAAACCTGGAGAGAGCAATATGGCCACGATTGCACCGAAAGCCCTCGAAGACATGTTCCATGACATGCTCAAGGATGTCTATTACGCCGAGAAGCAAATCCTGAAGGCGCTGCCGAAGATGGCGAAGGCGGCCAGATCTCCCGACCTGAAAAAGGCCTTCGAGACCCATCGCACCGAGACCGAGAACCATGTCGAGCGCCTGAGCGACGTGTTCGAAGCGATCGGCAAGGCACCTCGTGGCAAGACCTGCGACGCGATCCTCGGCATCCTCGAGGAAGGCAAGGCCGTCATGGAGGATTATGCCGACAGCCCCGCGTTGGATGCCGGCCTCGTCGCCTCTGCTCAGGCGGTCGAGCACTACGAGATGACGCGCTACGGCACGCTCAAGTCCTGGGCCAAGCAGCTCGGCCACAAGGAAGCGGCAGCGCTGCTGGACGCGACACTTGCCGAGGAAACCAAGACCGACAAGCTGCTGACGCAGCTCGGCGAGCCGGCCAATTCCGCGGCCGTCGCCAAGGCGGCCTGATCTGCAAGCCTTCGTTTCCCCGGCAGCATTCCCTGCCGGGGCTTTTCTTGCCAGTGATCGAGTATGCGATGTTCGATTCCGACACGACAGTTCAGCAGGATCTGCGTGGAGGCTGCCCACCTTGGTTGGCAGGATTCAGGCGGCCTCTCCGGGCAATGCTCGGATGGAACCTGACCTGTGACATTCTGATCGTAGGCGCCGGAATCACAGGCGCGCTGTTGGCGCAACATCTGACCTCGCTTGGCCACCGGGTCTGTGTGATCGACCGCGAGCGCGCTGGCTTCGGTAGCACCACGGCCAGTACTGCGATGCTGCAATGGGAGATCGATTGTCCCTTGAGCGAGCTCACCAACTTTTATGGCTTCGAGCGCGCGGCCAATATTTATCGCCGTAGCCATCAGGCGGTGGCGGGTCTGATGGAGCTGGTCGACGATCTGGGATTGCGATGCGCTTTCCGTCATCGGAGTTCGCTCTACCTCGCGGCAGGAGACGTTGGAGCCTCGGAATTGCTCGCCGAGCATCAGCTTCGTGAAAGAGCGGCACTGCCTGGGGTCTACCTCGATTATCCGACTTTGCGCCGCGAGTTCGACTTCGACCGGGAAGCAGCAATCATCTCTCCCGGATCCGCGGACGCCGACCCCTTGTTGCTGGCGCATGCGCTCTTGGCGCAAGCGATCCAGCATGGCGCAACGATGTTCGATGCGCAGGCTGTTTCCTACGACAACTTCGGGCACGGCCTCATCGTCGGCCTGGAAAGCGGTCACCAGATCGAAGCGAAAAAAGTCATCCTGGCGACTGGATATCTCATGCCGGACTTCCTGAAAACCGAACTCCACAGGACAGCCTCCAGCTGGGCCATCGCCACGCCGCCGCAAACGCCGGAGGGGCTATGGCGGGATGGAGTTTTGATCTGGGAGGCGTCGGAAGACTATCTTTATGCAAGGACCACCGCGGATAATCGTATCGTGATCGGCGGCGAGGACGACGACACTGTTACTGAGCCCGAAGCGCGCGATGGATTGATGCCTGAGAAGGCCGCGACTATCCTGAGAAAGCTCTCGCTGCTCAGGCCGAACGCAGTCGCGAAGGCCGAGATGATCTGGTCGGGCGCTTTTGGTCAAACCGATGACGGCTTGCCTCTCATTGGTCGTGCGCCAGGGATGCCCAGCCTGTTCGCTGCCTATGGCTACGGCGGCAATGGCATCACCTTTAGCTTCCTGGCCTCGCGCATGATTGCGAAAATGATCGGAGGCGACCAAGAGGACTGGTTCGACGACTTCGCCCTCGACCGCCCCGTTCCAAAGACGTAAGCGGACGCCACTGCGTGTTTTTGCGGCTCCCATGCACGGAGCAGGCCTGATAGCGGCTGCCACCGACGAGCACGATACCCAAGCCGTACTCAAGCAAGCTGCGACCAAAAAATTATGACCTGCCAAAGAGATATGCCGGAACGGCCGGGGCGCTCGCGCATTCCTTTTGATCGGAGGAAGGCGCCATGGCCAAGTTTCGGATAACAACCAAGGACGCAACGGGACGCTCGACAAGCAAGATCGACGCCCCCAATGAACAGGTCGCAGCGGCTGAGGCGCAGAGAGCGTTGGCAGACATGGCGAAGGATGAACTACCGAATGGCAAGCGCTTCTCCTTTAAAGCGCGTGTTCGAAACGAGGCTGGCGATGAGACATATCGCGCCTCTCTCAACTTCCATGGCCGTAGCCGAAAAGCGCCTCGTGGGAGAAGCTAGATCAATCGGCGGGTAACGATCGCGCGTTGGTATGGCAAGGCGTCTCTTTGGCGCGTGGCGTGTTGTGACCAAAGTGGCGCGATCAGGCCCGCGGCATCTGGAAGGTGAAACACGTTTCGGCCTCGGACGAACTGACTGTGATCGTGCCGCCGTGCGCTTTAGCGATCTCAGAGGCGATATGAAGTCCTAAGCCGAGTCCTTGCTGGCTAGGCCGTACCTCTCCCCGAAAAAAGGGCTGGAAGAGCTTGTCCATGGCTTCCGGTGGTATTTCGGCGCCGCCGTTGGAGATCATGATTTCGACGCTGTCGCTGGTTGTGCGTGCGATCAGGCAAATCGGCAGCTCTAACGCGCCATGGGTAACTGCATTGCCCAGCAGGTTCGAGACGAGCTGAGCGATGCGCGACCTGTCGCAGTTAACGGGCTCCTCGATCGCCAGGTCGACCTGAATCACGCGCTCCGGGTGGATGGTCCTCAGTTCTTCAACGACTTGCAGAATGGTTGAGCCAAGAGGCTCATCGCTATTGCGCTCCAAGCTGATGCCCCCGCCGAGCCTCGCCTGCGCGAAGTCCATCACGTTGTCGATCAGCTCGGACATGCGAGCACCGCTGCCTATCATCAGCGGGATCAGTCTCTGGGCGCGCTCACTCAGATTCTCACGCGCCAACAACCTGACGCCGCCAAGCAGGCCAGCGAGCGGGTTTCGCAGATCATGGCCTAACACGGCGATAAACTGCTCGCGGAGCTCTGCTGTCTCCCGCTCGCTGCGCAGGCTCTCCTGCGCGAGACGGCTACCTTCCATGATAGCCATATTGGCCTGCTCGGCACGCTGACGAGCGCCTAGTAACCTTTGTTCGAACTGCCGGCGCTCGGCTGCCTTGAAGATCGCCAGTCGCGTTTCGAAATCTTCGTCGGTGATGCCTCGAATCTCGGTCGCAGTGCCGAAAGCCAGGATCGTTGCACCATCCCGTTTCAGAAAATCGAGCGCCACGCCCTCAACCGCCCCTTGCATTCTCAATAGTGGCCGGACATGCGTTTCCCAGAAAACCTTGCCGCCGAGGTTGAGGACATCGACAAGGCGCTTACCGACAAGCTCGCCCGGTTCGTGGTCGAGCCATCGGGAAACAGTGCGATTGGCGATCTGGATGTGACCGCTCTGCGAGATTACCAGATACCCGCATGGCGCGTTGTCGTAGAGATCCGCGAAGCGCCCCTTCGGTGCGTTCGATTGCTCAATTTCAGACAAAGCTGCGCATCGCTGCGGCGACCTCCTCGGGAGCGCTGAGATTAGGGCAGTGGCCCGTCGCTTCCAGCACGATCAGGCGGCTCTTCGGGATGTGATCCCGGACATATTCACCAACTTCCAGCTGAGCGATGATATCCTCGCTGCATTGCAGGATCAGCGTCGGGATTGCGATCAGTGGCAAGTCAGCCCGGTTGTCCGAGGTGAAAGTTACTCGCGCGAAGTCCTTGGCGATTTCCGGGTCCGCCCGGCAAAAGCTTTCGGCGAGTTCCTGCCCCAGCTCTGGCCGGTCAGGATTGCCCATGATTGCCGGCGCCGTCGCTGCTGCCCAGTCCTGATAATTGACTGACAGAAAGTCGAGCAACTCGTCAATCTGATCGCGCGAGAAGCCTCCTCGATATGAACCGTCGTCGATGTAGCGCGGGGACGGTCCGATCATCACCAGCTTGCTGAACCGGCTGGGTGCCTTCATCGACGCCAGCGCGCAGATCATCGCGCTGACTGAATGCCCCACCAGAATGGCGCCGGAAAAATCGAGCTCCTGGGCGATATCAACGATGTCGTCTGCGTAGCCGTGCAGCGTAGCGTATTTTGCTTGGTCATAAGCTGAGCTGTCGGATGCGCCTGCTCCGACGTGATCAAAAAGCACGATGCGGTACTGGCCCTCGAAAAACGGCACAACATACCGCCACATGGACTGATCGCAGCCATAGCCATGAGCGAACACGATAGTTCGCTCTCCTGAGCCGCTAACCCGCACGTTGTTTCGTTGAGATGGGGGCACGCAAAAATGATCCAGAAATTCGCGTGAGCACAGATATAGGACCGAGCGAATGCAAGCTATGGCATTTGACAGGTTGCGGGCCTCCACCAATTTACTGGCAAACGGCCATAGCGCCCAGATCTGCTCTTTGAATTCTTCGGGGTTTCTGACATCGCGGCGCGTTTGTGCCAGGCTAGCACGACACAGGAGATGCCAACCATCCTGCTCGCCGCCTAAGGCTCAAGTGTCAGACAAACCAACAAGCTAAGGCCGCTGCCAGACACTGCGCCGCAAGATTTTGAATGTCCGGTTCCGGACGCTTCTCGAGTTACCGCTTATGGCGCATCCAGGATCATTTCCCGGTGGGTTTAAACGGCCGCTTCCACCACTTCGTCGGTCCAAACCTTGAACCCGGTCAAAGTGTTCTGACCGAATGTGGTGGCGATGGCGACATCGGCGGCGTCGCGGCCCCGCGCGATCAGCACCCGGCCTATTCGCGGCGCGTTGTTGCGCGGATCGAACATCTGCCAGCCGCCTTCGAGATAGGCTTCGAAAGACGCCGCGAAATCGCCTGGCGGATAGGGCGGCGGCGTGCCGACATCGCCGAGATAGCACGTACAGTAACGAGCTGGGATGTTTAACGCCCGACAGAAAGCGATGGCGAGATGAGCGAAGTCGCGGCACACGCCGCGACCCTCGTGATAAGCCTCGGACGCTGTGCGGGTCACGCTGGCGTCATTATAGTTGAAGGCGATGCGCCGGTGGACAAAATCGCAGATCGCCTGAACGCGCGGAGCGCCCGGCTCGGTATGGCCGAAGAGCCGCCAGGCGAGGTCGAGCAGACGGTCGTTGTCGCAGAACCGGCTCGCCAACAGAAAGACGAGGCTCTCTTCCGGCAACCGTTCGACCGGTACTTGGCCAGCATGGGGGTCGTAGCTTTCCGGCAGGCCGCTATCTGAGATGATTGCGTCGGCGGTGATTCGCATAAGCCCCTTTGGCGCCATCAATCGGGTGCACCAGTTGCCGAAGCCGTCACGGTACGCACTGACGCGCACCGAAGGCTGGATGCGGATATGGTCCGGTTCGTCCAGGTCCGAAACCCGGCTGAAATGGACATTCAGCATCAGGATGACGGGTGTAGGTTGCGGGAAATCGTAGTCGAGCTGGTAGCCGATCCTGAGTTTCACGCGATACCTTCTGCGCAATGGCGCGAACGGCGGCCGGTCCATCTGTTAAAGCAGATACCACCATGCATGTTCCCGGCCTGCGGCGATATAGGCTACGCTTATTTGTATGCAGCCCATCGGCCCGGTGTTCGCTTTCGGCCAACCTCGCAATAAAGGCGGCCCCGCTCTCGAAGAATTTTTATGGGAGCCGATCGCGGAGAAAAACCAGGCCAGGGATTGTAAGTTCATTTTGCAATACTATTTAGAATATGCCTCGAAACATACAGAATAATGTTTTTGGGGAGTTGCGCGAAGCCCCCCCGGTTTGGGCCCAGGAAATGGAGTCCGACTATGGGAAATCTTTCTGTTTATTGGTTTAATTGTCGAGGCTGGGCTGCAGACCGTTATTTGGCCGGGGTCGCGCATGCTGGACTCATAGCAGCGTTCACGCTGACCTTCGCGCTCGTCCTGAGGTGAAGCCCCTGGACAAACGTAAGGAAAAGGCGCTGCAAGCTGCCGCGGACTACGCCCCAGCGCCAGAAGCATCGGCGCTGACCTACGGAATTATCAGCATAGCGCTTTTCAGCGTCGGCATATGGGGGGCGGGCAGATTTTATGACGTGTCTCTGAGCCCCTATTCGTCGCTGCTCGTTGCTGGCTCGACGATCGCCTTCTGTGTCGGAATTTGGCTACGCAAGAAGCGGAAGAGACGCCATGTCGATGCTTACGAGATTGAGCTTGGTCGACTCGGCGGGAGCGCGGGGCCTTGAATCTCAACTTTCCCAACTCGATCCGACGCTATGAGCCCCGCCGCGGTTGCGTGAGCTTTTGGGGTTCTGAATCGTCGTTAGAAGTCATGTTCCAAATTGAACTCGATGTGTTGCGGAATCTAAGTCCCGAGATCGTAGATGGCAGCGAGGGATCGTTCCTCATCGCGTTCGACCTCAATCGATCGGCCATCTTGCAGGCGGCTCGCCGCGCTCATCAAAAAAAGCGCGGCGGGTACCACAGGCTTTTAGCCGAAAACTTTCCCTGATGATGAGGGATGAAGGGCCCGTTGGCGCGCAGAAAGTTTGGAATGGAAGTGGCTGAATGTGCGGCCTTCCTTCGCGAACCACCCTCAACAGATTGCAGGAGGGGGCGTACGAGGATGCGTACCTCCGTGCCGACAGCGTAGAATTTGAGGTCAGACCGACTCGTAGTCGTTCAAGAATGGTCACGGCAAAATGGCCGCAACGGCCGCTACTGCAAATGTCTGCGTCAAGCTCGCCCGGCGACGAGCCATATCATTGCCGACGTCTGCTTTTCTTCAATCTAGAGCCCGGCGTGCGGTAATTTTGCCTCGGATGCTCCCACCGGAACTATCGCGGAGATAAACATGGCATATCAGTACGAGGTCGGAGACCAGGTTCGTCTGGCTTTTGGCTTTTACGACCAGGCTGCTGTCGGGCTCTATGCCGTCACGCGCCGGCTGCCCTCCCTAATCGACGGGGAGCCTCAATATCGCGTGAGAGGCACCGACGACCGGGAGCGGGTGATTGGTGAAGCACAGATCGTTGGGTCAGCAGCAGGACGCCAATCGAATTGGCCTGCACGGCCACGTAGCCCGCACAATCCTATAACCGAGATCTTCAACCGTTAAGCGCTAAAGAGACATGACGACACAGAGCGCAGGCCTTCAACGTGGCCTGGGTCTGCAGTTTGCCGTCAAGCACCTGCGCAAGTCAGCAGTAGGTACAGCCTCGAATGACAGAACGACGTGAGCTCTACCGCAGCCCGAATGGTGACTGCTGGTATCTAGGTCGAGAGCCGACCAGCGGCGCGGCGTTTGTGATCCATCAGCCCAACGGCCCGTCTGGCGGGCATCTGTCCCATATCGAGCTTCGTGCGTTTCTCGCCGCCGGGCGCAACGACCGACCCGAGCAGCAGGCCTTGCTGCGCCTCATCGGCACGCTTGTAGATGTGCCACCTTATGCCGATCGAACGGCTGAGCGAGTAGGCCGCCCTGCGGAACCTGGGACAGACTGATCACCCAGAGGCGGCCCCTGATGGCCGCGATGTAGCCGCCTGGTGTGATCGGCAGCTCAATTCGCCCAGCTGCACGACCGCCACCGGGGCGCGAGACCGCCGGCGCGCGGATTTTGGCCAATCCGCTTTCTCCCGCTCCCTTGACTGCTAGGACGTCTTTTTCCGTCTTTTGCTCACCGGCGCAGCCCGTGCTGTCTCCCGATCGAAAGCTTCCTTTTCCAGGCGCAACTGCCTCAGCCCTGCCGTCTTCACATCGCGCTGCTGATTAATGCTTTCAGTTTCGGATATGATCCTGTTCCGCGCGAGCGATTGCGTCTGGATCTTGAGGAAATGATTGTCGGCTGCGATGCGCTGCTTTGAATGTTCAGCCATGTCCGTCTCCGCTCGGGTGCTCGCTGTCGCCAGCGGATATAAAAAAGGCCAAGCAGAGCTTGGCCTTTTCTCGACTGACTTTCTGTCGACGATGCCAGTACATCCGTGGTCATCGTCGAGAAAATGGCCAGATCACGCGGCCTGAAGCTGCTCCGCAGCCATTTTGCCGGACTTGTTGTCGCGCGCGACCTCGAAGCCGATCTTCTGGCCTTCGCGCAGTTCGCGCATTCCGGCGCGCTCGACGGCGGAGATATGGACGAACACGTCCTGGCTGCCGTCGTCAGGCTGAATGAAGCCAAAGCCTTTGGTCGAATTGAACCATTTTACTGTGCCGGTGGTCATGAGAACCCTCCTGTTGGCAAGACCTGTCGTTCGCCGAACGGACGCTCGGCGAGTTCAGAACGATTTCGAAAGGAGGGATTCATCAGAACCGCGTTGAAACGCGAAAATAACAAGGGCCGTCCAAGCAATATCGACGAAATCATATTTGCCCGAAAACGTGATCAATGTCAATAATTCAATTAATCAGCACGTTTTTGTAAATTAATTCCTCGGCCCAAGAACTGAGATTCACTGCGCCTACGAAGCGGCGCTTGCCGTGCAATTCGCAAAAACCTGGAAATGGTCGAGGCGTGCCTCCTCCGTACGAGTCCGCTTCCGGGCAGAGCGCGACTATCAGGAAATGGCGCCCAGCGCTGGACCGGGTGAGTTATAATAGCTTTGGATGCGGCATTCCCTTGGAGAATGCGCCATCCTTGTCGAAGTTCAACCGGTCCATCCGCGTCTGACTTGGAATACTGGGTGTATCATCGGCCCAAAGCCGCCGCTGACATTGATGACGCTTGGATTCTATCCGAGCAGACGGACATGTAGCGCTAACGCTACCAGTGCGACGATGCGCGTCGCGCTGGCTCGCTAGCTATTCGGGCTTGGCGAGGTTGAGATGCTGGCGCCGCATCCTTTATGGGGCGAAGCGGGCGCTTGCATCACCACCCTAGCTCGCATCGTCCGGGCTGTGTCTGCCTACGGGCTGTGTCTGCCTAGGAGACGCTAAAGACCGGTACCCTTAATCCAGGTCAGTGGATAGCGATCAGGAAGCCCGAGCGATGTGAGTTGCACTCTCGCCTCACCTGTCACGGTCACGCTTCCACCAATCCGGTTCGCCATCCGATCGGCCGCATCGCATGTCACAGCCAAGTTGGCACTGGCGCCATACAGCGCTCCCGTAGCGTCGCGGACGGCCCACTCCTGACCAACGCGGCAGACCGTGAACATGTGCGCCATCAAGGCCTCCGCTGGAACATGGGGTAACGGACGTCCCAGCTGAAAGTTCCATAGGACTTCTCGTCAGGCGGCGTGGCTGGTCTGGCTTGCGCAGCCGCCCCCGGTGATGGCGGCGATGAAGACTTCCGGCGCGGGAGCGCTTGTATCCGAGCAAACCGTGCAGGCGCAGCGTGTTGAGGTGGCGCCGCCAGCTCGACGGCAATCTTCACCCCAACAAAGGTGCGGAAGATCTCGCCATCGAGATCGTCGCGCGGTCCGGCGCATAATAGAATAAGCTATCGGAAAGGACGGCATTTAGCCTCGAGCGTTCAAGGACATCAGAACTTCAATCAAAAAAAGTCCATCCACGATCGGAGCCATAACGCATGATGTCTCCTCGTGAAGACAGGCCCAGTTTCCTGCACGCGCGGAAGCGATAGGTTTCAACCGATCTGACACTCAGTCCAGTCTGACGCGCGATGCTTTTGTTCGAATTGCACGAGACGACGAGCCGGAGAATCTGCATTTCGCGTTCGCTTAGATCATCACCAGCGCCGCTTCGATCCAATAAGGTTCCGATGGACAGTGAAGCTTCCAGGGCCCCATCCAAGTACAGCCCGCCGCCTCGAACGGCCGCTAACGCTTGCAGCAGACGGTCGCTCGAAGCGCCATTCAGCAGATAACCTGCGATACCCATGCGGAATGCCGCCTTGATCGATCTCGCATCGCGATCTTCGCACACGAGCAAGATCAGGATGAGCGGTGATACGCCCAAGATGCGCCCTAGAAACGCGAGGCTGGCCGGTGTCAACGTACCGATGCAGATGATCGCTACTTCGGGGCTCTGCGAACGAGTGAATTCGACCGCGTCTAACATCGTCAATGGCACGCCAATGATGGCCGTGCCGGGAACTGCGCCGACAAGTGCGTTAAGGCCAGCAAGCATGATTGGCTGATCGCCAAAAAGCGCAATCCGCTGCTGAGATGGCGCCGGCATTTTCACGAGCCCTTCCAGGGGCAGCATTTCCGGGGATTCAGACAGGATCAGTAACAGCGTGATGGAAAGTAAAGATTCTTCATCGGCTTGAATGAAAGCGCGGCCTTCAAGGAGTTTGCGTGTCTATTTCTTTTCCATGCCCAAGCGATTGAACATCTGGGTTATCGCGTTGTCTTGACGACGTGGCCGAACGGACCGATCTGCGTTGTGTTGTCTCGGTGAACCATTGATCTGCGCTTCACCGATGACCCGTTCCCGATCGTCGAGACCCCTCACGCGATACTGAGGCTCGCCATGGACCAGAGAGGGCAAGCTGCGCGTGACCTTATAGAGCCCGACGGCATTCTGGTCGTGAAAGCCGAAAGTCAGGCTGACCTGGTCGCCGACGTCATAGTGATGCGCCATCTCTATCTCCTGCCCGCTGTCAGCCTGAGGAGCTGAGCCGAACAGTAGCACATCGCATTGAAATTAAATCAAAAATCGGAGCTCTCGTGACCATGGTTCGACAGGAATGCCGTGGAGGAATAGGGTTCCCTCGAACCGGCTGCTCCATTGACAGCGAGCCTCCCAGTTCCCAAGCATGTGACACCAATCCGCGGGACGCCTTTCCCCGGAACGCCGCGAGCGCGGTCAGCTCGATGGAGTGATCGCATAAGCCTGGAAGACGGCGCCGTAGAAGCAGCCGGAAGCGACGAGCACGAAGGCGTGCCAGATGGCGTTCTGGAACGGAAGGGTCTGCCAGACGTGGAAGACCACGCCCAGCGTGTAGAGAAGGCCGCCCGACACGATCAGCCACAGGGCGATGCCCGGAAGCTGCGCGATGCTTTCCCAGGCAAAGACGCCGCTCCAGCCGATCAGAAGATAGAGCGCGATCGAAACGCGATCATATCGGCCCGGCAAGGCGATCTTGAGCAGGACGCCAACGGCCGATGCGATCCAGACGACGGCGAGAAGGACGTGCGCCACGACGCTCTCGCCCATCCTCGCCAGGAACGGAGTATATGTTCCCGCGATTAAAACGTAGATCGCCGAATGGTCAAAGCGACGCATGAGCCACTTCACCGGTGAAACCGGCAACATGTTGTAGACGGCAGAGATAATCAGGACTGCCATCAGCGCGGAACCATAGATCGCAACCGGGACCACCGCGGGCACCGGGGCCGCTGCGACGACGCGCACAATCAGATACGCGACCGCGCCGATGCCCAGCACGATTCCGAGCACATGAATCAGGCCATCAGCCCAAAGCTCGGCGCGATTGAAATGGCAGCGCCCTTGTGTCGGTCGGTTCAACTCATGCCCTCTCGCGGTCGCGCCATGTCACTTGTAGCCGTCACGGGACGGCGTTGATAGCAAGCCCGTCTGGGATTGATATGACGACAGCCAAGGAGCGATCCGCCAAGTGATTTCCGGCGAGCCTTTCGGGCCCCTGGAGCATCGGGCGCCCAAGCATAAACCGGAATACGAATCGTTCGTTCTTAATTGCGAATCTCAACGGAGAAATAAAAAGCTTATATTAAAAGACAATCAACCCCACCTAAAACGTGATATGATGTTTGACGGAAGATTTTCTTCCGATTCGGAAAGTCCGACATCATGAAAATTCTAGCAGAACTGAAGCCGGCCGCCTGGGGCGCCGTCGGCGGAGCTATTGCCCTCGCGATCATCGGTTTCACCTGGGGCGGCTGGGTGACGCAGAGCACGGCGGAGCGAGAAGCCAGGACGCGTTCGAGCACTGCTCTTGTGGCGGCTCTCTCGCCGATCTGTGTGGCGAAGTTCCAGCAGCAGGCCAATGCGACCGAGCAGCTCGTCGAGTTCAAGAAGATCAGCTCCTGGCAGCAAGGCGATTTCATAGCGAAAGGTGGATGGGCGACCATGCCGGGCAGTTCCTCGCCAGATTCTGACGTTGCCAAGGCCTGCGCGGCAGCGCTGGGCGTTCCGAAAACCTGAGGTGGTTTGTTCGTCGCGCGGCATCGCGACCAGTCTGCGCCTTGTCGCGCGACGCATCTGCTCGGCGTCGCGCAGCAACGGCCCCAGCGCACCCACGCTACGCCTGAACCTGGTCCACCCGGGAGGATGATCCGATGAGCCTCCACTCCCCCAATCCGATCCGGCGATATGACACCGCACGGGGCTGCGTGTGCTTCTGGGGCTCCGATTCCGCCCTGGAGATCGCATTCGAGGTCGAGCTCGCAGCGTTGCGCAGCATCGACGCTTCGGCGGGCACGGGCGAAGCATCGATGCTGCGAACGTATGATGAGCATCTTGCTGCCATCCGGAAGGCTGCCGGGGCAGCCTATTCCCGCAAGCGCCAGAGCTACCATCGCTTGACTGCCGCCGACTTCTAATCGCGCTCGAGCTTCTCCCCGGACGGGTGGCTCCCGGACTTTCCGGAGGCTTCTGGCTGCCGCGGCGTGACCTTTCCGGCAGCCGGCGCGGGTTTGGCCAACGGCGCCCTCAGGGCGTTTGCCGGCTTATTGGTGTTCGCAGCCGGCTTCGGCTCGATCGTCCTGAAACGGATCATCACTGTCCTGTCGGTTGGCTGGCACTCACTGCATGAACTCGGTCCCAAGGGACCGCCGCCCAAGAGCTCAGAACGCTACTTCCTCATCGGCGCTGCAGCCTTCACGACCGCAGCGGCAAGACTATTCGGGGCGGGAGCTGCAAGCTTCGGCTTGTCCTGTTTCGGCTTCTTGGCCTCTCGGTTCCCGCGTCGTTCGCCTTTTGACATGCCGTTCTTGTCCTTGCTCAGAGATCGCAGGTCGCGATCTCTCGGGTTCGTATCGGCTGGAGAGCTGGGAGTCTCGCAGCCAGTCGCCCATCGAAATGCGCATGCGGGATTGCAAGCGCGGATGTCACTCAGGAGGAGCGATCAGGTGCTCGGTGCAGTGCGGCCGGCTAGCAGCTGCCGCGGCTACCTGGGGGCGAACCCAGGCGAGTCCTATCGAAGCAGAGTTGCAGCCTAGGCCAGGGCAGAGGAAAGCGCACGTTGTTTCTTCGCGGCTATGCCTGGGGGCCGCGCTTTAGTCCGCCGGGAGCGTGTGTGACTCATCCGAGGATGGACCGATACAATTCGAGATAGCGATCGGCCATTCGCTCGACTGTGAAGCGCGCCGCGACCGCTGCCCGGCAGGCAGCGCGGTCGATCTCGGGGAGACGTGCGATCGCAGCCACGGCTTCCTCAATGCTATCGACCAGGAACCCGGTCACGCCGTGCTCGACCAGCTCCGGCATCGAGCCGCGCCGGGAGGCGATGACGGGCGTGCCGCAAGCGAGGGCCTCGATGACCGACAAGCCGAACGGCTCCTCGAAGTTGATCAGGTGCAGCAACGCCTTGGCCGAACCGAGCGCATGCGTGCGAGCGGTGCCGCCGACTGGCCCGAGATAGACCACTCTCTCGCTTTCGAGCGCGGGCGCGACCTGCGCGTCGTGATAGCCGCGGTCCTGGACGATGCCAGCCATGACCAACCGGCGCCCGGCTCCGCGCGCGGCGGTGATCGCCTCGGCCGCGCCCTTATCGGGGTGGATGCGGCCGAAGAAGAGCAGGTCGTCGCTCCCGATCGGATCGAACGGGAAATCCTCGATCGGGATGCCGTGATGGATCGTCGCGGCATAGCGCAAATCGCGATGCCGGTCGGCGGCGCTGATCGCGACATAGTGGACCCGGTCCTCATAGGCCTTGAAGGCCGGCAGGATGCGCGGCGAGGAGAAGCCATGGATCGTCGTCACCACGGGCGTGTCGACCAGCCGCGAGAAGGCGAGCGGCACGAAATCGGCCTGGTTGTGGATCAGGTCGAACTCGCCGGCGCGCTCGAAGACATGGGCGACATGCAGCAACTCCCAGACCTTGGCGTCGATCGTCGGATCCTCGGAATAGGGCGCCGGGCAGATGCCGGCCAAGGTGCCGGCCGTATGGCTGTCCCGGGTGGCGAACAGGGTGACATCGACGCCGCGCGCCACCAGCGCCTCGGTCAGCAGGCTCGTCACCAGCTCCCAAGGGCCATAATGACGCGGCGGCGTGCGCCAGGAGATCGGCGCCAGCATGGCGATGCGCATCTGTTCGCCCCTCCCTCTGGTCAGTCGGCGAGCGTCAGGATCACGCCCTCGTTTGGCCGCAGCAGCAATACGCCGTCCAGCACAGGCTTCACGCTGGCGAGCGTGGACAGGAGGGGCCGACAGTCATGCGCCCATTCCGGCAAGGCCAGACGCTGCGGCTGCTTTCCCAGGTTGAGCGCTACGACAAGCCGATCCGTATCGTGTCGGCGCTCATAGGCAAGGATATCGTCCTCGGCATCCAGCAGCACGAAATCCCCGATCGCCAGGGCAGGATGGGCGCGCCGTGCCGCGAGCAGCCGGCGATGCAGCGCCAGCATCGAGCCCGGCTCGGCCGATTGGCGCGCCACGTTCCGGGACGCCCAGTCGGGGTTAAGCGGCAGCCAGGGTCGAGCTGTGCTGAAGCCGGCATACGCGCCGTCGTCCCACGGCATCGGCGTGCGGACCGGGTCGCGCCCAAGGCCCTTTCCTGGCTCACGCAGCTCGCGCGGGTCCTGGATCTGATCGGCCGGGATCGGCACATCGCTCAAGCCTAGCTCGTCGCCATAATAAAGGGTGGGCGTGCCGCGAAGGGTCAGCAGCAGCATCGCCGCGACCCTCGCCTGGCTTTCCCCCAGCCTGGTCGCGACGCGCGGACGATCATGATTTCCTAGCACCCAGTTGGGCCATGCGTCGGGCGGCAGCGCCGCCTCGTAGGCGGCGATGAGCGCGGCGAGCGAGCGTGCCTGCCAGGGTGCCTCGATCAGCTGGAAATTGCCGGGCAGATGTACGCCGGGCCGGCCTTCGCCATAATAACGCATCAGCCGCTCGACCGGCAGGTAGATCTCCCCGATCAGCAGGCGCTCGCCCTGTCCTGCGACTTGATATTCATCCGCAACGGCACGCATGCCGGCTGCGATGCAGTGGACCTCGGGCTGGTCGGTCGAATGCAGCTGGAGCAGGCGATCCATTTCGCCGAGTGCTGGTGTGTAGGCTGGGTTCGGCGGGTTGTTCGGGAACTCGACGGCCTTGATCAAGTGCCAGAGCACGTCGATGCGAAAGCCGTCGACGCCGCGGTCGAGCCAGAAGCGCAGCACGTCGTGCATCGCCGCCTGTACAGCCGGGTTGCGCCAGTCGAGGTCCGGCTGCTGCTTCAGGAAGGCGTGGTAGTAGTACTGGCTGCAGGCCTCGTCCCATTCCCAGGCCGATCCGCCGAAATCGCTGATCCAGTTGTTGGGCGGCCCGCCTCCGGGGGCAGGATCGCGCCAGAGATACCAGTCCCGTTTCGGATTGCTGCGCGAGGAGCGACTCTCGGCGAACCAGGGATGCCGGTCGGAGGTATGGTTCGGCACGAAATCGAGCAGGACCTTGAGCCCGCGCGCATGGGCCTGCGCAAGCAGGTCATCGAAATCGGTGAGCGTGCCGAAGCGAGGATCGACGTCGCAATAGTCGGCGACGTCATAGCCGAAGTCAGCCATCGGCGAAGGATAGATCGGCGAAATCCAGATCGCGTCGATACCGAGCTCCGCGAGATAGCCCAGCCGTCGCGTGATGCCCTTGAGGTCGCCGATCCTATCGCCGTTGCTGTCCTGGAACGAGCGCGGGTAGATCTGATAGATCACGCCGCTCCGCCACCATGGCGCGGGCGTCATCGCCTCAACGCACTCGGCCGAAACGCGCCGGCTTCGCTTCCGAGCAGGCTCGCCGCAAACCGGAACAAAAGCCCTCGGGCGAGGGTTTGTTCCTGATGACCAGTTCCCACAAGATTCCATCGATCCGTCTAAATCCTGGCCCGCAGACAGAAGGCTCGCCGGTCGCCGACCACGACATGGAGCTGACGCTTCCCGTGGATGCGCCGCGAAATGTCGTTCGCAAGCGGCAGCAGCGGGCCGTGCGCTCGCTGGCAGGCCAGCATATCGATGCGACGCTCTCGGAACTTCCAATTTCCGACGAGGCCAAGGCATCGCGTAAGGCGAAGCTGATCGAGATGCCGGACGGGACGCCGGTTAAAAGACTCGCGAAGCAATCTAGATTGGCATAGCCCGTGCCAATGTGTTGCCGGTCGACGTACGTCATTCATCGGCATCGGGAGGCACGCCTTCCGCAACGCGCCGGCAGGTTCCCCGGGTAAAGCGCTCGATCTCGGCCAGCGCGGCATCGAGCGACCGGAACGGACCTCGCCGCATGGCTTGCATCGTCTCGATCGCCTGGCCGGCGGGATAGATCATGAACTCGCCCTGCGTCCTGTCCTCGACATATCCCATCGCTCGACCGAGCAAGTCGGTTAGCAGCCAGGCCGTGCCATCAGGCTTCCGCGAAACGTTGATGTCCAAGCGAACTCCATGGGTCAAAACCCGATCGGCAGGCCCGAAGGGTGGGCTTCGACCAGCCGGGCCAGCGGTCTTCTCGTCGAGGACCTCGGACGAGGTCATAGCGTCCGTGTCAAACAGCCCGTTTACGCTTGAGCGGCGGCACCGACTCTGCAGTGGCTCGGTCGGCTGCCTCCTTCTGCAGCCGCAATGCCCTCAAGCGCGCCGTGTTGGCGTCGCGCGCCTGATTGATGCTCTCCGTTTCGGACAGCACGCGATTGCGCGACATCGACTGGGTTTGCGTTCTCAGGAACGCGGCATCTGCGGTCACGCGGGATTTCGAGTTCTCAGGCAAGTGTCTTCTCCGAAGTGGATTGGTTTGGGGCAGGAGGCCGGCCGCGCAGCGAGCGTCACCCGACGCGGCTGCGCGGCGATCGGGGCCCGTCCGAAACAATCTGGTCATGGCCGATCGCCCGCTCATGGCCGTCGGCGCCGCGAACGCGGTACTCGCGCTCGCCGCTCGCCCGCGTCGGCATGATCCGCACGATCTCGTAGTCGCCGGAACCGGACTGATCGGCGAAGCCGAAGGACAGCCGGACCACGTCGCCAGGCGTGATCGAGTGTTGGGCCGTGGGCTTATCTTGGGTCATGTTCATGCTCCTTTTCAGGGCGGGCGCCCTGCCGCAAATCGTGTGTCTCGTCCGCGGCGACGGGGCTCAGGGCCTGCAGCAGCGCCTCGATCCGGATCGTTGCGAAATTGCAGTAGGTGTCGGAAACCGCGTAGGGCAGGACGATCTGGTCCCGATGGCGCATCGCACCGCAGGTGTAGACGACGTTGGGAACATAGCCCTCGCGCTCGGACGGCTCCGGCCGGACCAGCGGCTCGCGGGAACGCGCCAGCACCTTCGACGGATCCTGCTTGTCGAGCAGGACTGCGCCGATCGCATAGCGCCGCACCGGCCCGACGCCATGGGTGAACAAAAGCCAGCCTTCGTCGAGCTCGATCGGCGAGCCGCAGGTCCCGATCTGGATGAACTCCCAGGGGTATCGCGGCTTCAGGATCGCGACGCCGCCGTCCCAGTTCATGAGATCGTCCGAATAGACGAGATAAAGGTTCTCGTTGTCCTGCCGCGCGATCATGGCGTAACGGCCGTGGATCTTGCGCGGGAACAGCGCCATGCCCTTGTTCACGGCGGCGCTGCCTCGTAGCGGCGACATCCGGAATGAAAGGAAGTCGGTGGTCTCGATCAGCTCGGAGCGTATCCCCCTGCCGTTATAAGCTGTGTAGGTCGCGCGGAACACGCTTCGCCCACCCTCGTCGAACTCGACGAAGCGCGCATCCTCGATTCCGTTCGACTGCGAGGCCGTGATCGGAAAGATCACTCGCTCGCTGATGTCGCCATCCGGGGAGAACGCCACTTCGACGTCGTCGCCATCGAGGCGCACCATCCGGTTGCGGAAAGTGGCGATCGTCGCGAGGCGCGAGGTCGGATCGACGCTCAGGCTGCCATCGGCGGCGATCGTGCCGGAACGGAAGGTCAGGGACGAGATGTGTCCCTCGCCGACCGCGCGCAGGCTGAGGACGAAGCGCCGCCCGCCCGGCGGAGCGCCTGACTGGTCGGGATGCGAGACGATGCTCGGGTTGAAGAGGGCCGCCGCCTCGAACGAATACTCGTGCAGGAAATAGGATCCGACCAGTTGGCGCTGCGTCCTGCTGAACTCGCAGTGCGTTGTGAACACCTCCTCCATCTCGTGAGCGCGTGCCTCGAAGCGCTCCAGCAGATTCCGGTGCCGGCCGTTGAAGTTTTCGAGCACCTCGGCGAGCTGGCTTGCTGCCGCATCTTGGCTCAGTCCCATCACGCGAGCAACGATGTGGTTCGCGCGCAGCTTGTCGGTCGGGTTCATGTCTCGCGGATCGGGTGAAGGCCCGAAGCGGCGCACCACGACCCGAGCGGGATCGGGGTGCAGGTGCAGAGCCTGCCGGTTCAGGAAGGTGGCTTGCGGCAAGGCGGCCCCAGTTCGGTTTGTGCGGATCGCCGGAGGCTCAGGCGTGCAAGACCCGAAGCGGCGCCAGTTTCGGGCGGTCCCCACTCATACGGGAGAGCTGGCGAATCTCGGCGAGGCTGAGAAGGTAGGATACCACGGATTCACCGCCGCGGTTCTCATTCGGCCGATCGCGGTGGAGACCATCGCGGCAGGCGCCGGTTTCGAGATCGACCAGTGGTGTCGACAGATCGTTCTCGCCCATGAACCAGGCGAAGGCGCGCACCGCTTCCGCCCGCCATTGCGCGTCGCCATCAGCCCGCCAGGCGGCAAGGCAGGCCGAGACGGTCGCCGTGGCCTCCAGGGGCTGCTGGTCGAACGCCTTCGGCGGGCTGAGCCTGTCGCCGAAGCTCTCCGAGCCCACCGGCCGGAACAGGCCGGCAGGTGTGCTCTGCACCCCAACCAGCCAGCGCAGCGAGCGCAGGCCGGCTTCGACATAGGCGGGAACCTGCATCGAAAGCCCGGTGGCAATCAAAGCCTGTGGCAACCGGGCATTGTCATAGGAGAGACCTTCCTCGAACCAAACCCAGTCCGGCGTCTCGACCGTCGACAGCAAAGCGAGCAGACGGTCCGCCAGCAGGGAGCGCAGCTGGATGGTGGAGGACGGCGCCGCGACCACGGTGCAGTAGGCGTCGAGGCCGAGCAGGGCGAATCCCCAGGCCCGAGGCGAACTGAAGCTCTCGACCGTGGGCACGGCCTCGGCGAACAGCGCGGCGGCCCAGCGCCGCCGTGACGGACTGGTGCCGCTGCGCGCGCATTCGCCGAGAGCCCAGAGCGTCCGGCCATGGCTGTCCTCCGAACCGACCTCCTCGAGCCAGCGTCGATCGAAGCTCATGAAGTTGCGGAAACGCCGCGCCTGCGGATTCCAGGCGTGCTGGACGAAGGAGGCGAACCGCGCCGTCAGAGGCTCGGGCAGGTGCTGCTCGCCGGCGCTGCCGAGAAGGCAGGACAGCAGCAGCGCCCGGGCGTTGTCGTCGACGCAGTAGCCGTGCGCGCGATCCGGCACGGAATGGACGGCGTGCTGGAAGAGGCCAGTGTCGTCGCACATGCAGAGGAGGTGATCCGTCCGCAACTCCGGTGGCACGGATGGCTGCAGAGGTGGTCTTGTCTGCGCCGTACCGGCAATCACGTTCAGCACACGGCCACGCCGCGCCGCCTCGAATGTGGCGAGGTAGCGCTTTGCGGTCTGCTCCCAGGTCATGGAGCGGCTGCTGGCATAGGCGCGCCGGCGCATGGCCTGCCGCCTGGTCGAGTCAGTCAGCAATCCCGCGATCTCGTTGCCGGTCGCGACGACGTCGCTGAACGGCACCAGCACGCCGCGGCCATCGGCGAGCAGTTCCTGGGCATGCCAATAGGGCGTCGAGACAACCGCTTTTCCGAGCCCGAAGCTGTAGGCCAGAGTACCCGAGGTCATCTGCGCCTCGTTGAGATAGGGCGTGACGTAGACGTCGCACATCGAGATGAAGCCGAGCAGCGTCTCGCGGTCGACGAACTGGTCGAGGAGGACGACGTGATCCTCGATGCCGAGTTCATGGACGCGATTCTGCAAGCCGATGCGATAGGCTTCGCCTTGCTCGCGGACGAGATGGGGATGCGTCGCCCCCAGGACGACATAGACGGCATCGGGCCGGCGCCTCAGGATCGACGGCATCGCATCGATCATCACCTCGATGCCCTTGTTGGGTGAGAGCAGGCCGAAAGTCAGGATCACCGAGCGGCCGGCGAAGCCGAGCCTCGCTTTGGCCTCGTCAGGCTCGACGAAAGCGAAATCGGGGATGCCGTGCGCGATCACCTCGATCTTGTCTGCGGGAAGCCGGTAGATCGTGCGCAGCATGTCGCGCCCTTTCTCCGCCATGACGACGACGCGGGACGAGGCATCGACAATCCGCTCCATGACGCCGCGCTGTGCCGGGCTCGGCTTCGACAAGACGGTGTGAAGCGTGGTGATGACCGGCATCGTCAGCCGTGACAGCAATCCGGCGACATGCGCGCCGGCTTCGCCGCCGAAGATGCCGAATTCGTGCTGCAGCGAGACGACGTCGAACCGGCCCTCGTTCAGGAAGTCGGCAGCGCGCGCATAGTCCTCTATCCGGTCGTCGCGGATCTGGAACCCGACAGAGCCCGGATAGTCGTAACCGTCGCTATCGTTCATTGCCACGATCGAGGTCGCCAGATCGGGGTCCGATGCGGCGACCGCCTGCTGCAGATCCGTGGTGAAGGTCGCGATGCCGCAGCGGCGCGGCAGCGAGTTGCCGATGAAGGCAATGCGGTGGAGTGCGGTCATGCTCGTGCCTCTGGGGTTGGAATCTGCGCTTTCGCCATCGCGGCGAGCAGCAGAGACCCGCGGATCGTGGCCTGGGCCGGGACGCCCGCATTTCGGTTTGCGATCGGCCGAAGAAGGTCACGGTCGGGCAAGACGGCATCATAGGCGACGAGGCAGGTCAGCCCCGTTCGCCCGGTGGCGAGATGCGTGGTCTGCGCCTGCACGAAGTAGCCTTCGCCAATTTGCGCCCGCCACGGGCCGATCCGGCCCTCTCCGGCAATCACGAGCAGCCAGGTCTCGGCCTGCGCGCGCAGTTCCCATAGGGATTCCGGCGCGAGTTCGAAACGCTCGAGGGTGAAGAACGAGGTCACCAGGAGCAGCGTCCTGGCATCGCTCAGGCGTCGCGCCGGTACTTGCTTTGCGGCTGGTCCGGCATGGGCGGCGGCAACAGCGAGCTCGATATGGAGCTCGCGCTGGCGACCGTAGTCGAACAGGCGAAAGGTCGTATCGCTGCGCTGCTGGATCTCCGCAAGCACGAGGCCTGGACCGATCGCGTGTATCGTCCCCGCCGGCACGAAGATGACATCTCCCGCCGCGGCGGTTTGCCAGGACATGCGCTCGGCGATCGAGCCGTCCTCGATCGCGGCTCGTAGTTGCGCTTGCGAGAGCGACGACTGCAAGCCGAGCGCCACCGTGGCGCCGGGCTCGGCAGCAAGCACATACCAGGCTTCGGTCTTGCCGCGCGCAAGCCCCATCGCATGGGCTGCGTCGTCATCCGGATGCACCTGGATCGAGAGAGCTTCGCGTGTGAACAGCAATTTGAGGAGCAAAGCGGGCTCAAGAGCCGAATCGTGACGCTGTAACCAGATTTCGCCGATGGCGGCGTCGTGATGATCGATACCGCTCCACGGCAGGAGGTCGTGTGATCCCCAGGGTTTCGGTACGGCCTGCAGGCGAGCAAATTCGAGGGCCATGGCGAACTCCAAAATCGCCGGGCTTCAATGGTTCGACGGGATTGCCGAACGACGCTGCGGCGGGGCCGGCAAGGCATAGATGTCGGCGAGGGGGCCGCTCTTTGCGGGCCTTGCCTTTATTGGGCGCCTGAACTCCGGCGCGGAGCTCTCAGCTCCTGGTGATCAAGGCAGCTGCTGATCGTTTTCAAAGGGTCGTAGCGATGTAGGTCGACTCGATCGGAGCCATCGGATGTGTAGAATCGGGCGTTCAGATAGCCGGCAAATAAATGAGGCCACCCACGCCGCCAAGCCAGCCCGCACATGCTCTCGATTGCGTCCTCGTTTTGGTCGACTTGGTATTCCCCGGCCGGAAACGGCGTCTTGAGGCCGGGCCACAAAAATCGGCACGAAAAGTGGACGGTGACCTGCTCGGCGCGATTGGTCGCTGCGGTTCCTTCCAAAACAGACAGAGTTTTCTGACGAGCGAAGTCAGGCGCGCCCGGCGGCAGCCCGACCGCTCGCGGTCAGTAATTTTAATACCGACCGGTCACGCTCGAAAATGGGATAAATTTCTTCTGATACAAGGCTCAAAATAATTCTCTCGCAGAGATATCGTAAAATATAGTTCTGATCGGATATTTTATTTACAGGAATTCCCTTTAAAACGTTGATTTCGTGGATTAATAGCTAGTATCTAAGATTTTTGGATATTTATTATTTTTTACCTCTACCGGCTTCGGAGGTGATTTCCCATATCAATGGCACGCTGCGCTCGCAGACGCGAACATGATGGAGTTGGCAGGCCGTCATTTCGAGCGTGTGCGGTGTGCCCGCCCTCGAGCAAAAGGATTCGATCCATGGCTCGTTTGATCACGAAGACAGGACAGCGTGCCGAATTGGTCTGCGACATGTCGACTGAGAGATCGGGCAAGCTCATCTGCGACCCGAGCATATTGGCTCTCGTCGACCTTCAAGGCGACCTGATGCTCGAAACCGATGACGGTGGACGGTGCCATATCAGGATCACGTCGATCGGCGCGGATCATCTGACGTTCGCCGGACGTGTGATTGAACGCGCCTGAAGTCGGGTTTCAGCGATATCTGGTGTCGCTGCTTATGAGCGCACTGCGCGGGTGGCTCGGCAAACTGGGCCAAGCAATACGTCCCAGTGCGACTTTGGCAGGCGTGCTGACCGAATCTCAACGAAATCGCATCGTCGTCAATTCGAGGGCTGTGCATACTCCAAGAGCAGAATTTCGGAGCCCTCAATGACCAACGTCATGTCACACAGGAACTTGTACAGGGTTTGGCTCTTGAGCCGATATCCGGTCTGGCTAGCTTATGGGGGGCTGATCTCAGCCATGGCGCTGGCTTTCGCTATCGTATCGCATTGACCCGCGTCGATCGTCAAAGAGTAGAGGCCGAAATTGCGGCCTCCACCTATGCCCCCGCACCCGCCGGTTCGGCGCTGAGTTATGGCCTGATCAGTGTCTGCCTTTTCGGGGTGGCCGTATGGGGTGTCGGGAAGTTCTACAGCATCGACCTTCTTCCGCCTGCAACGCCGCTTGCCGTCAGCGCCTTGCTATCATTCGTATTCGGTCTGTGGATGAGGCGAAGGCGGAAACGTCGTCACATGCGCGCTCGCTCGGTGGAGCTAGGGAAATCAAGCGCGCCGATGTAAGGCGCCACCAGCGGCAAACATCGACTACCTTGCGCGTCAGGCACGATTGTCTGTTCAGCTAGCGACCTGAGTGCGAAGGTCTGCTTCCGGGCAGAAGGCCAACGTCCGCTCCTGGCGCATCGCGGCCCCGGGGCGCCTTGTTCTGCCAAAAGTCCTTGAGCGGGCCAACCGTTGAAGGATCATCCCGCCACCTGTATGCCCACGCCGAGCGGGGGGATTTGACATGTATGTTGGTCGAATTGTCGGAGTGGGACGCACTCCGGAAGGGCGGCAGGTTGCGGCCTATCGCGTTTCCAGCCGATCCTTTCCGAACAGGGCAGCAAGACAGTGCGGGCGGTCAGTTCAAATCGTTCCGTACGCTGGGAGCCCGGATGCCGCCTCGGAGAGCCCCTACATCGCGTATGAGTGCATCGTCTGGAACGAGCGGTTCGCGGTCGTCAGCAACGGCACCCATACCAGACCCATCTTCGAGAGACTGAAGGCGGGCAACGCTCCGCGGGATGCGATATTGACGGTTCTGGCAGGGCTGGATCGTGAATTCGACGAGTACGACACGCCTCGCATCTGCGGATTGTTGGACATCGCGGAAGATCGGCTTTGGCTCGGCAGTGTGACGGCTAATTCGCTTTGTGTGACACCAATTGCGGTAGAGCCGGGTCAAATGGCGTACGTCACCACCTATGAGTTTCCGTCGCCATCACCGGGCCAGATTGACCGATCGTTTCGGGAGTCCGAGCCGAATGCGATTTGCGATCACGTGACGAGGCGCTCGATCTTCGTGGACTTCGAGAAACCCGTCTGCGCAGCAGCCGCTGTCTCACGGGAGAACGGCATCGAAGTCGGGACGCTAACCCCCGGCGGCTGAAGCAAACTTCTGTTTTGGATCGTTAGCGGTTGTTGTCGCTGCTTGGAGGCCGGCAAAAATCTGCTGCTGCTTCATGGAAGTTGGAAGCCTGTTTGCCTCGCGTGGGGCCGCGGCTATCGGCCAACATTGATTTGCCGGCTCTATAATATTAGCCTCTCGGACAGAAAGGGTACTCGCGATTCGATGAAGAAGACAAAGCGGGTATCGGCCAAGTCGCGGGGGCAGATCGCCGCCTTGCCGCTGCGCCGGGCGCCATCTGGAGAGCGGGAGATTCTGCTCGTCACGACCCGCACGACGCGCAGGTGGGTCGTTCCCAAAGGCTGGCGGATGAAGGGCAAGAAGGGCCACGAAGGAGCCGCCATCGAAGGGCGCGAGGAGGCCGGGATCGTCGGCAAGGTCCGCAAGAAGCCGGTAGGCCGCTATCTCTACTGGAAGCGGATGGAAGACTACTTCCTGCTCTGCAAGGTGACGCTTTACCTACTCAAGGCCGAGCGGCGCCTGGAGAACTGGGCGGAGAACAGCCAGCGCCAGTCACATTGGTTTTCGCTGAAGGACGCCGCCGACCTCGTCGAGGAGCCCGGACTAAAGGCAGCCATCCGGGCGCTCGAACCGAACTAGCGACGGGGCAAGATCATCGCCCGGCCCGTCCCGAAATTCTGCTTTGGGTGGGCAGCGCACGCGCCTTATGGGACTTCCCGGCCGACATTCTGGACTCGGTTGCGACGCATGACATGGAGGTTCGCCCCTGCGAAGGGGCCACGTCGCCATCTCGCCGTGAAACGCCCGGACGGAGCGATCGGCAACAAGCCCCCGATCCTGCTGCAAAATCCCGGCGGAGCCCCAACTCACCGCCATGATCGAAGGCCGGAAACTCCAGCCTCGGGCGCTCCAGCAAATGGTCTCGGATCACACCCAGCCGACCTCATCAAGTGCCGACGGGCACGCAGAGAGCGCAGGCACCCAACGGCTCCAACCGCTCAAAACCAAGCAGCCGGACTTTGATCCGTTAGAGAACGGTATCGGCGCTCAGCAGACCGCTATATCGGCGCGCCCGCCATCAATGTCTTCGATAATCTGCTTCCGGACAGCGATGCCATCCGCAGGCGTGTCGCCGCCCCCGTCGGTACGGGCAGCACGATCCCTGCAGCCTATCCCATGCAGAGCCGCTTGACTGCGCCCTCGCGAGAATCGCGATCGAAGATGACTTCGGCGCGAGGCTCGTCCGCCGGAGGGCGATGGATCGCACAGCACATCGATCTCGATTCTAATTCGGCGCGGCTACGCCGCGTCACGATCACTTACATCTGCTCCCGGGGCCGTCTTCCCTAGGAAGTGCGCGAGCGACGCCTTCCGCGAGGCCCGGTCGAGCGCATAGGAAGTGTGGCTGAAGGCGACGCCGTCCAGCAGTCCCTGAATGTATCCGGCAATATTATCCGCTGCCATCACGAGCGCGGTATCCACCGTATGGATATAGCGGCTCGTAACCGTCCCGCGCGAATGGCCGACCAGCGCGGCGATGGTTGCTTCGGTGAAACCGAGATCATTGGCGATGCTGGCGAAGCTGTGCCGCAGGACATGCGGCGTGATGTCGGCTAGCTCGGTCTTTCCCAATATCTTCGTCCAGTGGTACGGGAAGCTTCCGAATGGGGTATCGTCGGCCCAGCCAGGAAAGGCATAGCCTTCCGCGCTCTCGTCGTGCCGACCTTCGAAATATTCCAGCACCGGCAGGCCAACTGGGCGTACCGAGGCGCCCTCCTTGCTATCGGTAAGGCGCAGGCAACTGCCCTCAAAATCGATCTCGTTCCAGCGCAGCTTGATGATCTCGCTGCGCCGGCAGCCGGTTAGGGCAAGGACGCGGATCATCTCCGCTGCGGTCGCATATTGTCCGTCGTCGGCCGCCTTCCTGAGAATCTCGCCGAGGGTCCGATATTCCTGTTCGCTAAGCCGGCGACCGTTCACGTTGTCCTTGGGCTTGCGGACACCGTGGGCGGGATTGCCCTCGATGATGCCGAGTTCGACCCCATAGCTCAGAATGCCGCCTAGGAGGCCGATCGTGCGCGTTGCCGTGCCGGCGCCTCCGCGCACAATCGCCCGGCCACGCAACTTATCGGTCTTCACATCGGCCCGTGTCTTACCTGCCATGATGTCTTTCATGGCCTGGGTGATATCGGCCCTGGTCAGATCCCGAACCCGCCGGCTGCCAAGCAATGGAATGAGATGGCGCTGGATGCGGCCCGTATCCGTGACGATCGTGGTCGCCTTCTTCGGGCGGCCTCGCTTGCCGAGAATAAGACCTTGCCCGAGGTCGGCGAGGTAGCGGGTGCAAAGCTCCTTGACCGTGATCGCCTCGCGATCGAGCTTGCGATCCTCAGCGGGATTTCCGCCCCTTGCGACCTGACCGAGCAGGACCTTCGCTTCGCGCCTTGCCGCCTCGGGCGTCCAGACCCCGTGCAAGCCGATCGTGTAGCGTCGGGAGCGCCCGGCGGAGCGATACTGCACTAGGTAGCTGCGCTTGCCGGAAGCAAAGACCCGGAGCCCAAAGCCGGGCAATTCCTCATCCCAGATGATATAGTCCGCCTCGCCGATCTCGGCGCTGTCGACGGTTCGCTTGGTCAGTTTCGCCACGCTTCGCTCTCTCTTCGGAAGGCTCCTCGCGTAAGCAGGGCGGAAGCACGGCAAGGAGGGGTTTCGACCGTCCCATCGTATGGTCGGCGCAGGCGGATATCAAATTTCTTTTTGTATTTCAGCATCATAGCGTGAATTCGGATAAAATCGGATAGCTTCGGCGAAACACACTATCCTTGCTCCGAAGGCAAAGGTCACACGTTCGAATCGTGTCGGGCGCGCCATTTAACCTCTTTCAATCATTAATGCTTCTGCTCATCTCGGCGCTTTTGGCCATACGGCCATTCTGTGAGTAGCCACCGGATAGCCACAGCTCAGCATCTGAACCTCCCCGTTTTAGCAAGCATGAACCAAGGTCCACGTGTCTGGAGTTGGCCTGCTCGAACTCGTCGACGCTCGCTTCTGGCGCGTTAATTCGGCGCAGTAGACGCTAGCTCAGGCGTAGCGGATAGGAGCCGGACGGGCCCATAACAGGCGAAAAGACCGCAACGCTAGTCTCCCCCGATTCGAGCAGTGCGGTTGGGCGAATGTTCAAGGTAGCAGCGCGCCAAGAGCGGAAGTTAGAGGTCTGCCCGAAAGCAGACCTCGCTGAACCGTGTCAGTGCCCTACGCTTGGCACTTTTCCGGCGACTTTGAATGTATCCATAGCGCGTCGTTTCGCGGCGACCTAAGGCGTAGCCCGCCGAATTTCCCGCGCGGCCTGCACCATATTGACGAGGGCCGGCTTGACTTCCTCCCATTTGCGGGTCTTCAGGCCGCAGTCGGGGTTGATCCAGAGCTGATCATCCTTCAGCCGTTGGCGCGCGAGCCTCAGGAGCTCGCTCATCTCGGCAACATCCGGCACGCGCGGCGAGTGGATGTCGTAGACGCCGGGGCCGATCTCGTTCGGATACTTGTAGCCGACGAAGGCGTCGAGCAACTCCATCTTCGAGCGCGAGGTCTCGATCGAGATGACGTCGGCGTCCATCGCCGCGATCGCATCGATGATCTGGTTGAACTCCGAATAGCACATATGGGTGTGGACCTGCGTCTCGTCGGCGACGCCGGAGGCGCAGATGCGGAAGCTCTCGACCGCCCAGTCGAGATAGCACTTCCAGTCGCTCTTACGCAGCGGCAGGCCCTCGCGCAGCGCCGCCTCGTCGATCTGGATCATTGCTGCGCCCGCCTGCTCCAGGTCGAGCACCTCGTCGCGGATCGCCAGCGCGATCTGCTTCGACGCCTCGCTGCGGGAGATGTCATCGCGCACGAAGGACCAGTTCAGGATGGTGACCGGCCCGGTCAGCATCGCCTTCATCGGCTTCTTGGTCAGCGACTGCGAATAACGCCACCATTCCACCGTCATCGGCTTCGGCCGCGAGACGTCACCGAACAGGATCGGCGGGCGCACGCAGCGCGAGCCGTAGCTCTGCACCCAGCCATGGCGGGTGAAGGCGAAGCCGGCGAGCTGCTCGCCGAAATACTGCACCATGTCGTTGCGCTCGAACTCGCCATGGACGAGTACGTCGAGGCCGATCTCCTCCTGCCAGCGCACGGTGCGAGCGGTCTCCTCGCGCAGGAACCGCTCGTACTCGGCATGGCCGAGCTGGCCCTTGTCATGGGCGGCGCGGGCCTTGCGGACCTCGGGTGTCTGCGGGAAGGAGCCGATCGTCGTGGTCGGAAAGGCCGGAAGGTTGAAGCGCGTGCGCTGCAGCTTCGCGCGTTTTGCGAACGCGCTCTCGCGGCGCCCGAAGGCCTCGGTGACCGCAGCCATCCGCTCGGCGACGGCCTTGTCGTTGACCTTCGGGGACGCCTTGCGCGCGGCCGCTGCCGCTGTCGAGACGGCCAAGGCTTCCTGGACGCTGTCGCGCCCGCCACCGAGCGCGCGACCGAGCGTCGCGAGCTCGCCCATCTTCTGGACGCAGAAGGCGAGCCAGCCCTTCACCTCGGGATCGAAATTGCTCTCGAGCTCGAGGTCGATCGGGCTGTGCAGCATCGAGCAGGACGGAGCGATCTGGACATGGTCAGTGCCGCGCCTGGCCGCGACCGGCTCGATCCGCGCCAGCACCTTCTCCAGATCGGTGCGCCAGATGTTGCGGCCGTCGACGACGCCGAGCGAGAGCACGAGGCCGCGCGGAGCCTTCGCCAGAACCGCGTCGAGCTGCCCGGGCGCACGGACGAGATCGAGATGCAGGCCTGCTACCGGCAGGGACACGGCGGTGTCGAGATTGTCGCCGAGCGCCCCAAAATAGGTCGTCAGCATGATCTTCAGCTGCGGCAAAGCGTGGGCGATCGTCGCATAGGTCCGGCGCAGCGCCTCGTGGGCGGCCTCGTCGAGATCGAGCACCAGGCAGGGCTCATCGATCTGCACCCACTCCGCGCCATTGGCCGAGAGCCGGCGCAGCACGTCGATATAGACCGGCAGCAGTTCGCCCAGCAGCGAAAGCGGCTCGAAGGACGGATCCTTGGCCTTGCCGAGCTTGAGGAAGGTGACCGGGCCGAGCAGAACCGGCCGCGTCTCATAACCCAGCGCCTTGGCCTCGCGGTACTCGTCGACCGGCTTCAGCGAGGCAAGCTCGAAGCGCTGCCCGGCTGCGAACTCGGGGACCATGTAGTGATAGTTGGTGTCGAACCACTTGGTCATCTCCTGGGCCGGGACGCCGTGGGAGTGCTCGTGGTCGTGATGGGCATGGCCGCAGGAAGTATGCGGCTCGGTTTCACCTTGAGAGCCGCGAGCCATGGCGAAATAGGTCCCGAGTGGCACCGGGCCGCCCTTCCAGCCGTAGATCGCTGGGATCGCCCCGACCATGACGCTGGTGTCGAGCACCTGGTCGTAGAAGGAGAAGTCGTTCGACGGGATCACCGTGATCCCTTGCGCCTTCTGCCGTGCCCAATTGGCGGCGCGCAGGCCGGCTGCGGTTTCGAGGAGAGACTTTTCGTCTGACTTTCCGGCCCAGAAGCTTTCGAGCGCGGTCTTGAGTTCGCGGCGCGGACCGATGCGCGGCGTGCCGAGAGTGGCGACATGTACTGATTGAGACATAGGCTTAACCCCAACAAGTTGGGGGCAAAGGCCATAGCGGACGCGGGACGAGGACCGGCCGGACACGGAATCCGGGCGGGGCCGCCAAGCGCACCACCGGGACACCCCGCCCGAGGACGTTCATGTTGTCGGGGCAGGTCTCCTGGCTCACGGGTCAGGGCTGCTGTCCGGCCTTCCCGGGACCTTGTCGGTCTCAGTGACGTCAATTGGACAGCAGCTCGCCGCTTACAGTTGCGGGGGCAGCGCCGGCATTTCACCGGCTTCCCTCTTAGCTCCGATGCGGCAAGCCGCGCCGGAGAACCTCGACGCAGTCAGTATGCTCACTCGGGAGCAAACGTCAACCGAGATATAAAGACATCTTTATGTCTCCATATTTTGTCGGACAGAGATATCCTCGCTTTCCACATGGGAGCGGTAAGGCGCACACGACCGATTGACAGCAACAGCACAGAGACTACTAAATCTGGTGGTCACGGTCTCTCGAATCACTGGTTCGAGGGCTAAGAGGGAAGCCGGTGAGATGCCGGCGCTGCCCCCGCAACTGTCAGCGGTGAGTTCGCGTCCATTTGAGTCACTGAGGCCGCAAGGCCTTGGGAAGACGGGCACGAGCGATGATCCGCGAGCCAGGAGACCTGCCGCGACCCTAGTTTTCGTCCTCGGGCGGGGTGTCCCGGTGGTGCGCTTGGCAGGTCGCGGCCTCGTATCGCCGCGCGCCTTCTCGACGCAACCGCTTTGGCCTTTGCCCCCAACATCTTGGGGTTGATGCCGATGTCTCTTTCTCTTGAAGCCGAGCGGCCCGCTGCTGTTCCGCCGACCGCCGTTGCTGCACCGTCCAACACCCCGGCGCACGAGCCCGGCTACCAGCTCATCCGCCGCAATGGCGCAGTGACGCCGTTCGACCCGTCGAAGATCGCGGTCGCGCTGACCAAGGCCTTCCTCGCGGTCGAAGGCTCCAGTGCCGCCGCCTCGCGTCGCATCCACGACGTCGTCGCCGAGTTGACAGAGCAGGTCGTCGCCGGATTGACCCGCCGTGCCACCACCGGCCGCACCTTCCATATCGAGGACGTGCAGGACCAGGTCGAGCTCGCGCTGATGCGCGGCGAACACCACAAGGTCGCCCGCGCCTATGTGCTCTACCGGGCCGAGCGGGCGCGAGAGCGCGCCAAGGCCGCCGCCGAGGCGAAGCCTGCTACCGCGCAGGCGCCCTCACTGCAGATGAAACTCGCCGACGGGACGCTCGTTCCGCTCGATGCCGCGCGCCTCGACAAGGTGGTGCGCGAGGCCTGTGCGGAGCTCGACGGCGTTTCGGCCGAGCCCGTCCTCGCCGAGGCGCGCCGCAACCTCTATGACGGCATCTCGCTCGACGAATTGGCGCTGGCGCCGATCCTCGCCGCCCGCACCCTGATCGAGAGCGAGCCGAACTATTCCAAGGTCTCGGCGCGCCTCCTGCTCGACAAGCTTCGGCGTGAAGCGCTGAGCTTCGTTCATGGCCGCACTGAGCAGGCGACGCAGGCAGAGATGGCCGCTGGCTATGGCGACTATTTCTCTGCCTATCTCAAGACCGGCATCGAGAACGAGTTGATCGACCCCGAGCTCGGCCGCTTCGACATCGCCCGCATCGCCGCCGCGCTGAGGTCCGAGCGCGACCTGCGATTCGACTATCTCGGCTTCCAGACGCTCTACGACCGCTATTTCCTGCATGTCCGCGGCAATCGCTTCGAGCTGCCGCAGGCCTTCTTCATGCGCGTCGCCATGGGGCTTGCCCTGCGCGAGATCGACCGCGAGGCGCGGGCGATCGAATTCTACGACCTGCTGTCGTCCTTCGACTTCATGGCCTCGACGCCGACCCTGTTCAATTCGGGCACGCTGCGGCCGCAGCTCTCCTCCTGCTTCCTGACCACGGTCGCCGACGATCTCGACGGCATCTTCAAGGCCGTGAAGGACAACGCCCTGCTCGCCAAATATTCGGGCGGCCTCGGCAATGACTGGACGCCTGTGCGCGGTCTTGGCGCCCATATCAAGGGCACCAATGGCGAGAGCCAGGGCGTCGTGCCCTTCCTCAAGGTCGCCAACGACACCGCCATCGCGGTCAACCAGGGCGGCAAGCGCAAGGGTGCGGTCTGCGCCTATCTCGAGACCTGGCATGTCGACATTGAGGAGTTCCTCGATCTCCGGAAGAACACCGGCGACGACCGCCGCCGCACCCACGATATGAACACAGCGAACTGGATCCCTGACCTGTTCATGCAACGCGTCGAGGCGAATGCCGACTGGACGTTGTTCTCGCCCGACGAGGTGCCGGACCTGCACGACCTCTATGGCAAGCCTTTCAAGGCCGCCTATGAAGCCTATGAGGTCAGGGCCGCGCGCGGCGAGATCAAGGTCTTCAAGCGCGTGAAGGCGCTCGATCTCTGGCGGCGCATGCTGACCATGCTGTTCGAGACCGGCCATCCCTGGATCACCTTCAAGGACGCCTGCAATCTGCGCTCGCCGCAGAGCCACGCCGGCGTGGTGCATTCCTCCAACCTCTGCACCGAGATCACGCTCAACACCTCGGCCGACGAGGTCGCGGTCTGCAATCTCGGCTCGGTGAACCTAGCGGCACATGTCACCGCCAAAGGGCTCGATCAGGTGCGGCTGGCGCGGACCGTGAAGACAGCGATGCGCATGCTCGACAACGTCGTCGACATCAATTTCTACACGATTCCCGAGGCGCGCCGCTCGAACCTGCGTCATCGCCCGGTCGGCCTCGGCCTGATGGGCTTCCAGGACGCGCTGCAGAGCTTACGCCTGCCGGCGGCCTCCGAGGAGGCGGTCGCCTTCGCCGATACATCGATGGAAGCGATCAGCTTCCATGCGATCTCGGCCTCGGTCGATCTTGCCGCCGAGCGCGGCCGCTATCCGAGCTTCGAGGGTTCGCTCTGGTCGAAGGGCATGCTGCCGATCGACTCGCTCGACCTGCTCTCGGAAGCCCGCGACGGCGATGTCGAGCTCGATCGTTCCTCGACGCTCGATTGGGAGAGCCTGCGCCAGCGGGTGATGACCACCGGCATGCGCAACTCGAACACGATGGCGATCGCACCGACCGCGACGATCTCGAACATCGTCGGCGTCTCGCAGTCGATCGAGCCGTCCTACAGCCAGCTCTACGTCAAGGCGAACATGTCGGGCGACTTCACAGTGGTGAATGCCGGGCTGGTCCATGACCTGAAGGCGCGCGGGCTTTGGGACGAGGTGATGGTCTCCGACCTGAAATACTATGACGGCAAGGTCAGCCAGATCGATCGCGTCCCGGCCGATCTCAAGGCGCTCTACGCGACCTCCTTCGAGATCCCGACGGAGTGGCTGATCAGGGCGGCGGCGCGCCGGCAGAAATGGATCGACCAGGGCCAGTCGCTCAACCTCTACATGGCCCAGCCTTCCGGCCGGAAGCTCGACGAGGCCTATCGTCTGGCGTGGCGGCTGGGGCTGAAGACAACCTACTACCTGCGCGCGCTCTCGGCGACTCATGTCGAGAAATCGACGCTGAAGGGCACTGACGGCAAGCTCAACGCGGTCTCGGCCACCGTGCCGGCGGCGGCGAAGGCGGCCGCGCCGATCATCGTCGACATACCCTTGGAGAACGGCATGGCGGTACCGAACGCCTGTTCGATCGACGATCCGACCTGCGAGGCGTGTCAGTAACGACCGCAGCCATTCATCTCGCGCGTCATTCTCGGGCGAAGCGAAGCGCAGACCCGGGAATCTCCGGCAGGACGAGGCGCTTGAGCCTCCGTCGGCACGAGATGCTCGGGTCGAGCCCGAGCATGACGCTCTTCAATTTCAAGAACGGAACACCCCATGCTCGACTGGTCCGACACCAAGCCCGCAACACCGGCTAACCCCGCAATCCTCACCAGCGCTTCCGCTCCCGACGCCACCGGCCTCGGCGAGATCGACCGCAATGGCGGGCGCGTCAGCGTTGACGAGAAGCGCATGATCAATGCGCGCGCCGACGTGAACCAGCTCCTGCCGCTCAAGTACAAATGGGCCTGGGAGAAGTATCTCGCTGGCTGCAACAACCACTGGATGCCGACCGAGGTCTCGATGCAGGCCGACATCGCGCTGTGGAAGTCGAAGGATGGGCTGACCGAGGACGAGCGGCGCATGCTCAAGCGCAATCTCGGCTTCTTCGCCGCGTCCGAGAGCCTCGTCGCCAACAACATCGTGCTGGCGATCTACCGCCACCTGACCAACCCCGAATGCCGGCAATACCTGCTGCGCCAGGCCTTCGAGGAGGCGATCCACACCCACACCTTCCAGTACATCGTCGAGAGCCTCGGCCTCGACGAGGGCGAGCTCTTCAACATGTATCGCGAGGTGCCCTCGATCACAGACAAGGCGGCCTGGGCGCTGAAGCACACGCAGAGCATCGAGAATCCGGAGTTCCGCACCGGCACGCCGGAGAACGACCAGGCCCTGCTGCGCGACCTGATCACCTTCTATGCGATCTTCGAGGGCATGTGGTTCTACACCGGCTTCGCGCAGATCCTCTCGCTCGGCCGGCGCAACAAGATGGTGGGGATCGCCGAGCAGTATCAGTACATCCTGCGCGATGAGAGCATCCACCTGAACTTCGGCATCGACGTCATCAACCAGATCAAGATCGAGAACCCGCATCTCTGGACCAAGGCCTTCCAGGACGAGGTCCGCGGCATGATCCGCGATGCGGCCGAGCTCGAGGCGGCCTATGGCCGCGACACCATGCCGAGGGGCTTCCTCGGACTGAATGCCGCGCTCTGCGAGCAGTACATGCATTTCATCGCCAACCGCCGCTGCGGCCAGCTCGGCCTCACCCCCGTCTTTGCCGAGACCGAGAACCCGTTCCCCTGGATGAGCGAGGCGATGGACCTCAAGAAGGAGAAGAACTTCTTCGAGACCCGCGTCATCGAATACCAGAACGGCGGCGCGCTGAGCTGGGAATAGGCATGGCATTGAACTGGCAGCGCGATCGCACCAGTTCGATGGCGCTGATGGTGGCATTTCCGAACAGTGCTTGACGGTACGGCGCGCCCATATAGGTTGGGCCGCGATCGAGGTTCTCCGGGTTGCTCCCGGAGCTAAGAGGGAATTCGGTGAGGCGCCTTGCGCCGAAGCCGAGGCTGCCCCCGCAACTGTAAGCGGCGAGCTCTCCGCCCATCGTCCACTGGCGCATATCGCGCCGGGAAGGCCGGGCGGAAGCGGCACCGACCCGCGAGCCAGGAGACCTGCCCCGGTCGTCGAAAACGTCTTTCGGACGGGGTGTTCCGGAGCTGTGTGTCGATGGCGGCTATGTGCTCCATCCATCCACGCCGCTGCGCAGCTCTCCTGCCGTCATCTCGGGGAGCGATGAGATCCATGTTCATGCAGATTGCCGCCCGCGCCATCGCGGGGAACTTGACGGCTGAGCGCAGCCAGTCCTATCAGAAATGCAACATTGTAACAATCAAGGTTGCTTCTGTGCCGACCCTGCACCAGTTCGCTCGCCGTCTCCGACTGCCAATCGCTGGGCTCCTCGGCTCCCTCGTCGCGGGCGCGGCGTTCGCAGCACCGACGCAGTATCCGCTGACGCTGGAGAACTGTCGCGAGAGCGTGACTTTCGCCGCCCCGCCCAAACGCGTCGTCGCGATCGGGCAGACGCAGACCGAGATCCTCTACGCACTCGGCCTCGGTGACCGCGTCGTCGGCACGGCGGTCTGGTTCTCGCCGGTCGCCAAGCCCTATGAGGCGGTCAACGCCAAGGTGAAGCGCCTCGCCGACAACGATCCGAGCTTCGAGGCGGTGCTGGCGCAGGAGCCCGACCTCGTCACCGCGATGTTTGAATGGCATGTCGGGCCGAACGGCATTGTCGGCAAGCGCGACCAGTTCGCGGGGGTGAAGGTGCCGACCTACGTCTCGCCGACCGATTGCGTCGGCAAGGACAATTCCGGCGCGGGCGATGGCGTGCGCACCCAGATGTTCACGATGGAGCTGGTCTATCGCAACATCCGCGAGTTCGGACAGATCTTCGACGTCTCGGACCGCGCCGAGGCGCTCGTCGCCGAGCTGAAGGCGCGCGAAGACAAGGCGGTCGCAGCGGTCGCCAGCCTCAAGGCCAGGGACGTGCCGGTCGTGGTCTGGTTCTCCAGCCGCGACATCAAGGGCGACGGCTTCATGGCCGGCAAGAACGGCGTGCCCGCCTATATCCTGTCGAAGCTCGGCGCCCGCAACATCATCACCACCAATGAGGAATGGCCGCTGGTCGGCTGGGAGAGCATTGCCGGTGCCAATCCGGCGGTGATCGTCACGGTGAAGATGGATCGCCGTCGCTTCCCAGCCGACGACATCGAGAAGAAGCTCGACTTCCTCAAGACCGATCCCGTCGCCAGCAAGCTCGATGCGGTGAAGAACAATCGCATCGTGGTCCTCGATGTCGGGGCGACCCGCGCCGGGCTCGACACGGTCGACGGCATCGAGACGCTCGCCAAGGCGATCTCCGGCTTCGGCCTTTCCCCTTGAGTCACGCCGCCCACGGCCCGAACTGGCCGGCGCGGATCGCGATCGGGCTGGCCTCGCTCATCGCGCTCACCATCTCGGTGGCGCTGGCGGTGACGATCGGCGAGATGCGCATCCCGCTGAGCACCGCGCTGCGGGCGCTCGGCAACGGGCTGTTCAATCTCGATTTTCCGGTGAGCGCGATCCAGCAGGGTGTGATCTTCGACTATCGCCTGAGCCGGGCACTGATGGCTGGGCTCTGTGGCGGAGCGCTGGCGCTCTCGGGGGCGATCCTGCAGGCGCTGCTGCGCAACCCGCTGGCGGAGCCCTACGTCCTCGGCATCTCCGCCGGTGCCTCGACCGGCGCCGTCGCGGTGCTGATCCTCGGCGTCGGCATTGGCGGCACGGCGCTGACGCTCTCGGCCGGCGCCTTCATCGGCTCCTGCGCTGCGCTTGCCGTGGTCGCGCTGCTGGCGACAGGTGCGGGCGGGGCGAGCGATCGCGTCATCCTGGCCGGCGTCGCCACCTCGCAGCTCTTCAATGCGGCGACGGCGACGATCGTCACGACAATGGCCAGCGCCGAACAGGCACGCGGTGTGATGTTCTGGCTGCTGGGGAATTTCGGCGGCGTACGCTGGCCGGATCTGTGGATCGCGGCGCCGGTCGCCTTCGTCGGCTTCGGCATCTGCATGCTGCACGCCAAGGCGCTCGACGCCTTCGCCTTCGGCGTCGATGCCGCCGCCTCGCTCGGCGTCGCGGTGACGCGGGTCAAGGTCGTGCTCTTCGCGACAACCGCGGTGATGACCGCGGTGATGGTCTCGATCGTTGGCACGGTCGGCTTCGTCGGTTTGATCATCCCCCATGCTGCCCGTTTCCTCGTCGGCTCCGGCCATGCCCGGCTGCTGCCGGCCTGCCTCGTCATCGGCGCGATCTTCATGATCCTCGCCGACATCCTGTCGCGCGTGCTGATCCCGCAGCAGATCCTGCCGATCGGCGTGGTGACGGCGCTGTTCGGGGCGCCGGTCTTTGCGCTCATCCTCTATCGGGCGAGGCGGCCGGCATGACGCTCGCCACGCGTGAGGCGCGCTGGGGCGCCGCCGGCCGGATGATCGTCGACGGGGTGACGTTGCAGGCGGCGCCCGGCCGGGTGCTCGGCCTGATCGGGCCGAACGGCTCGGGCAAGTCGAGCCTGCTGCGGCTGCTCTGCCGGCTGCGCAATGTCGCGAGCGGCGTCGTCACCCTCGACGAGCGTGATATCGCTGCCGTGCCGCGGCGCGAGCTTGCCCGCCGCCTCGCCTTCGTCGAGCAGCAGGCGACCACCGAGATCCAGCTCTCCGTCTGCGACGTCGTCCGGCTCGGCCGCACGCCGCATCGCGCCGCACTCGCATCCTGGAGCGACGCCGACGAGGCGGCGGTGAACGAGGCGCTCGCAAGGGTCGGACTCACCGAGCGGCACGACCAATTCTGGCACACGCTCTCGGGCGGAGAGCGCCAGCGGGTCCATATTGCGCGTGCACTGGCGCAGGAGCCGAGCGAGCTCATCCTGGACGAGCCGACCAACCATCTCGACATCCAGCACCAGCTCTCGATCCTGGGGCTGGTCCGCCGTCTCGGCATCACCTGCATCATGGCGCTGCACGATCTCAATCTCGCGGCGATGTTCTGCGACGAGATCGCATTGCTGCATGAGGGGCGGCTGCAGGCGGCGGGGTCGCCGGACGAGGTCCTCACCGCCGAGGCGATCCAACGCATTTTTGGTGTCGCCGTCTCGATCCGGAAGGGAGCGTCGGGGCGCCGGCATATCGAATACCTGATCGAAGCCGAACGGAGGCAATCATGAGACCCGCTGAGGCGCAGAGCCAGGTTTCCGACTACTGGACCTGGCGCGCGCCGGCCTTCGACGGCGTCGCTTCGCATGTCGCGCAGGCTGCGCTCTGGCGAGATGTCCTCTCGGCCGCCTTCGAAGCGGAGGAGCCGAAGGACGTCGTCGATCTCGGCACGGGCACCGGCGCCTGCGCGCTGATCGCCGCATCGCTCGGACACCGTGTGTGCGCCTGCGATGGCTCCGCGGGCATGCTCGCCGTGGCCCGGCAGGCGGCGGAGGCCTCCGGGCTCGACGTCACCTTCGAACAGGCGCTGATCGAGGAGGCTTCGTTCGCGCCAGGTTCGGCCGACATCGTGACGCTGCGCAATGTGCTCTGGACGCTGCCTGATCCGATGGCGGCGCTGCGCCAGGCCCATTCCATCCTGCGCCCGGGTGGGCTGGTGCTCGTCTCCGACGGGCTGTGGTCGGTTGCGGCGCAATACCGCTCAACCTATCCCGATACGCTCGCTGCAAGCCTCCCACGCCACGACGGGCTGACGGAGGACGACGCGCGGGCGATGCTGGGCGAGGCCGGCTTCGGGCTGGCGCGGAGCTGGCAGCATCTGTTCCCGTCATCGCCCTATCCTGGCAATGTGCCGATGTTCGTGCTGACCGCCCGGAAGGATTGATCTTGGACTGACTGCAAAACGCGGAAGATGCGCCACTTCCCGACTTTGGAGAGCATCCTCAAGCGGACATTCAGGATCTGCGCAGCAGAAGAGCGGTCTGGCGTCGCCCAGCGCGCGACGCCGACATATCTCCCCGAGAATTTCCTCCAATCCGGCGGCTGAGAAACGGCCTAGCTCAGCACCATCATGCTGGGTGAACCGTTCATGCCGACCTTTCCGATTGTTTTCGCCACTCACGCCACCGCCTTCGGCGCCGGTCCGCTTTCCAACAACGATCCATTCGGCGCCGGCCGGGAGATCGCCTGGAGCGGGCCACAGGATCTGGCGGTGGGGCGCGTCGCGTTCTCCGGCGTCCTGGATAGTCCGGCCTTCCCGCACATGGAGGTGATCGTCGTTCGGTCGGGGCGCATCGACCTCACGCTCGCGGGTGGCGGCAGGCGCACGCTCCAAGCCGGCGAGAACATTGTGGTCGCTCGCGGCACGGCTGTGCGGATCGAGGCGGCGCCCGGCACGAGCTGGGTCTTCTGTGCTGGCACCGGAGCCGCTTCCGTCGCGCCGGGCGTGACGGAGCTGCCGGCTAATGCGCCGCTCTCGCCATCGTCTCCGCCTCCAGCCAATCTTCTCGAAGGGCCGGTGCCGCAGTGCCGGAGCTTCAACGCCTTCACCGACGAGGCGTTGCGCCTGCGGGCCGGCATCTGGGATTCGACGCCGTATCGACGCGTCCTGCGTCCGCAGCCGGTCAACGAGCTGATGCATATCCTCGTCGGCAGCGTCACCCTCACCGGGACGGATGGGCGTCCGGTCCGGGTCGCGGCGGGCGAGAGCGTGTTCGTTGCCCAGGGCACGCCATGCGCCTGGGACAGCGATGAGCATGTCGCCAAGGTCTATGTCGTCCAGGAGGTCGGCGCGTGAGCTCCACGGCTTCTGTTGCCGGGACAGGCATCGCCGGGATCGAGGCTCCGGACGCACTGACGCTGCGCGCGATCGGCCGCGACGATGCGGCGTCCTGTGCGGAGCTGTCGCGACGTGTCGGCTGGCCGCATCGCCGCGAGGACTGGGAATTCGCGATCGGCCTCGGCCACGGCGTCGTCGGCGAACGAAACGGCAAGCCCGTCGCCACGGCGCAGTGGTGGCCCTATGGCGACAGCCACGGCACGCTGGGAATGATCATCGTCGCGCCCGAAGAGCAGGGAGCAGGCATCGGCAAGCGGCTGATGCAGGCGCTGCTCGGGCAGGCTGAAGGTCGCTCGCTGATGCTCAACGCGACCGCCGCCGGCGAGCCGCTTTATGCCCGGCTCGGCTTTCAGCCTTTTGGCGGAGTGAGCCAGTATCACGGCCATGTGCTCGCTGCCGCAGCACCGGAACTCAGCGCGGGCGAAAGGTTGCGTCCGGGCAGCCCGGCTGATCTCGCCCTGCTGCAACGGCTCGACCGCGAAGCGACCGGATTGGAACGTGGGCCGGCCCTGACGGCGCTCCTGCAATGCGGCGAGTGCCTGGTGCTGGAACGAGCGGGACAGCTGGTCGGCTTCAGCATCCTGCGCGCCTTCGGTCGCGGCCAGGTGATCGGCCCGGTCGTGGCTGCCGACGAGACGGATGCGCGCGCATTGATCGCCTGCTGGCTGCACGGCCGGACCGGTCAGTTCATGCGGGTCGATCTGCAGCTCGGCTCCGGGCTCGGCGACTGGTTGGTGCAGCATGGCCTTGCGCCGGCCGGAGACGTCACGGCAATGGTGCGGGGCGATCTGCCGGCCGCGCCTGGACCGGCGCGCCTCCACGCGCTGATCACTCAGGCGCTCGGTTGATGTCCGCGAGGTCGACACGATGACGCTGCTGCTCAAGTCCGATGCTGCCCGCGCCGAGGAATGGACGCGGCTGCTGGCGGACAAGGCGCCCGAACTGCCCTTCCGGATCTGGCCGGATATCGGTGACCCCGCCGAGATCCGCTATCTCGCCGCCTGGCTTCCGCCGGACGACCTGCTCGGCCAGTTTCCCAATCTCGAATTGCTGGTTTCGGTCGGCGCCGGCGTCGACCAATTGAACCTCGCCGATATCCCGGCGCGCCTGCCGATCGTGCGGATGATCGAGCCCGGCCTCGTCGATAGCATGGTCGAATACGTCACCATGTCGGTGCTCGCCCTGCATCGCGACCTCGTTCCTTACATCGCCGCGCAGCGGGAACAGGCCTGGAGGCCGCTGCGGATCAGGCCCACGAGCGAGCGTCGCGTCGGTGTCCTCGGCCTCGGCATGCTCGGCAAGGCCTGCGCGCTGAAGCTCGCCGAATTCGGCTTTGGAGTCGCTGGCTGGAGCCGCTCGCAGCACGAAGTCCCGGGGATCGAGACCTTCGCTGGCAATGACGAACTGCCGGCCTTCCTCGCCCGCACCGACATCCTGGTCTGCCTGCTGCCATTGACCGATGCGACGCGCGGCCTGCTCGGCGCCGAGCTCTTCGCCCGGCTGCCGAAAGGGGCGATGATCGTCAATGCCGGTCGCGGCGGCCATCTCGACCAGGACGCCCTGCTGGCGGCCTTGGACAGCGACCATCTCGCGGCAGCGGTGCTCGATGTCTGCGAGCCGGAGCCGCTGCCGGAAGGCCACCCGCTCTGGAGCCACCCCAAGGTCCTGCTCACCCCCCATATCGCCAGCCGCTCACGCTCGGAGGCCTCGCTCGACATCGTCCTCGAGAACCTGCGGCGCCACCGGGCTGGCGAACCCCTGATCGGCCTGATCGACCGCGATCGCGGCTATTGAACGAGGCTTCCCATGTCGATTGTCGCTCTCGAAGATCGCACGCTCCTCGTCGGCCGCGCCCTGATCGGTGGCGAGTGGGTGGGCGCCGCTTCCGGCGAGGAGCTGCTGGTTCGCGACCCGGCGACCGGCATCGAGATCGGCACGATTCCGGCCTGTGGCGAGGTGGAAACCAACGCGGCGATCGCCGCAGCGGAGGCTGCGTTCCCGGCCTGGAAGGCGCGGCCGGCGGCCGAGCGGGCCGCCTTGCTGGAGCGCTGGCACGATCTCCTGCTGGAGCACCGCAAGGACCTCGCCCGCATCATGACAGCCGAGCAGGGCAAGCCGCTGGCGGAAGCCGAGGGCGAGGTGCTCTACGGCGCCGGCTTCATCAAATGGTTCGCCGAGGAGGCGCGCCGCGTCTATGGCAGCACCGTGCCGGCCCCGACCGCCGACCGGCGCATCCTCGTGCTGAAGGAGCCGGTCGGCGTCTCCGCCGCGATCACGCCCTGGAACTTCCCCAATGCGATGATCACCCGCAAATGCGCGCCGGCGCTCGCCGCCGGCTGCCCGATCGTGGTGAAGCCCTCGGAGCTGACGCCCTTTTCGGCGCTGGCGCTCGGCGTGCTGGCTGAGCGCGCCGGCTTCCCGCCCGGCGTGATCAACATCGTCACCGGTCTGCCGCAGGGCGTCGGCGCGGCCCTGACGCAGAACCCCGTGGTGCGCAAGCTCTCCTTCACCGGCTCGACCCGGGTCGGCGCGCTGCTGATGCGGCAATGCTCCGACACGCTGAAGCGGCTCAGCCTCGAGCTAGGCGGCAACGCGCCCTTCATCGTCTTCGACGACGCTGATCTCGACGCCGCCGTCACCGGCGCGATCGCCAGCAAGTTCCGCAACGCCGGCCAGACCTGCGTCTGCGCCAACCGTATCCTGGTGCAGGACGGCATCCACGACGCCTTCGCCGATCGCCTTGCCAAGGCCGTGGCGGCAATGCGGGTCGGCGACGGGCGGCAGGAGGGCGTCACCATCGGCCCGCTGATCAATGCTGCAGCGGTCGAGAAGGTCCACGCGCATCTCGACGATGCGCTGACGCTCGGCGCGACACGGTTGGCCGGGGCGCAGGGCGAGGTCGACGGTTCCCGCTTCGTGATGCCGACGGTATTGACCGGCGCGACCACGCGCATGCGCCTCGCCAATGAGGAGACCTTCGGGCCGGTGGCGCCGCTGTTCCGCTTCAGGCACGAGGACGAGGCGATCGAGATCGCCAACGGCACGCCCTATGGGCTCGCGGCGTACTTCTATACGCAGGACCTCAATCGCTCCTGGCGTGTCGGCGAGCGGCTCGAATTCGGCATGGTCGGTCTCAATACCGGTTCGGTCTCGATGGAGGTGGCGCCGTTCGGCGGCGTCAAGCAGTCCGGCATCGGCCGCGAGGGCGGCGCGACCGGCATCGAGGAATATCTCGAGCTGAAGAGCTTCCATATTGGCGGGCTGAAGCTCGCCTGATCGAAGGCCAAAGCACGATCTGCCGATCCCGCCCCCCAATTGGGCAGGGGATACCAAAGCGGCGCGCCAAAGCCGCCGCACAGTCCGGCCGGCCGCTCCTAGCCTCCCTGCTAAGCGCTATTCGCGTTTCGCGGAGGACGAGGCGGCCATGCTCCAGTCTGTTTCCAGCCCCGCTGCCCGCGCGGCAGAGTCGGCAAGCCCCGGTATCCGGCGGGCGCTGAGCCATATCGAGCGGCACTTCACCGAGGCCCTCTATCTCGGTGATCTCGCGGCCGTGGCGGGCCTCAGCGTCTGCCGCTTCGTCACCGTCTTCCGCCGCCAGGTCGGCTTGACGCCGCACCGCTTCGTCTGCCGTGAGCGCGTGCGCTATGCGCGGGCGCTGCTCGCCGACGGCGTCCCGGCCGCGCAGGCGGCGCTGGATGCCGGCTTCTTCGACCAGAGCCATCTCTCGCGCCATTTCAAGAGCGTCTACGGCGTGACGCCCGGCCGCTATCTGCGCGAGCAGGTGCAGTCTCCGCCGCCGCGGGCTGGCCGGCTCGGCTATCCGGCGCCCACCGCCTTTTTGCCCGTTTCGTCTTCCCGTCCTGCCTGAGGTTTCACCATGAGCGTCAACTCCCTCGAAGCCCTCGATCGCCGCCATTGGGTCCATCCGGTCGCCAACTGGGCTGGCCATGAGAAGCGCGGCGTCACCGTGATGAAATCGGCCAAGGGCGCCTTCATCACTGATGCCGACGGCCACGAGCTGATAGACGGCTTCGCCGGGCTGTGGTGCGTCAATGTCGGCTACGGCCACGACAGCATCGTCGAGGCAGCCGCGCGCCAGATGCGCGAACTGCCCTATGCCACCGGCTATTTCAGCTTCGGCAGCGAGCCGGCGATCCGCCTCGCCGCCAAGCTCGCCGAACTCACGCCCGGCGATCTCGACCACATCTATTTCTCGCTGGGCGGTTCGGACGCCGTCGACAGCGCGCTGCGTCTGATCCAGTTCTACTACAACGTCACCGGCCAGCCGACGAAGAAGGCGATCCTCTCGCTCGAGCGCGGCTATCATGGCTCAAGCTCGACCGGCGCCGGTGTCACGGCGCTGCCGGCTTTCCACGCCAATTTCGACTTTCCGGCGCATGTGCATCACTACGTCGCCCCGCCCTATGCCTATCGCAACCCGACCGGCTCGGGCGACGCGGCGGTGATCGCGGCCAGCGTCGCCTCGCTGCGCGCCAAGGTCGCGGAGCTTGGTGCCGAGAACGTCGCGGCCTTCTTCTGCGAGCCGGTGATCGGTTCGGGCGGCGTCATCGTGCCGCCGAAGGGCTGGCTCAAGGCGATGCGCGAGACGGCGGCCGAGCTCGACATCCTCTTCGTCGCCGACGAGGTCATCACCGGCTTCGGCCGCACCGGGCCGATGTTCGCCTGCGAGGCCGAAGGCGTCGTGCCCGACATGATGACCATGGCCAAGGGCCTGACCTCGGGCTATGCGCCGCTCGGCGCGCTCGCCATCGGCGAGAAGGTCTATCGCGCCATCGCCGACAATGCCCCGGCCGGCGGACCGGTCGGCCATGGCTACACCTATTCCGGCCATCCAGTCAGCGCCGCCGTCGCGCTCGAAGTGCTTCGCCTCTACGAGGAGGGCGGCATCCTCGCCAACGGCCAGCGTGTCGGCGCCTATTTCGAGGAGCGCCTGGCGACGCTCGCCGGCCACCCGCTCGTCGGTGAAGTCAGGGCGCGCGGCCTGCTCGCCGGCGTCGAGCTGGTCGCCGACAAGGCGACGAAGCAGAAGCTGCCGCGCGAGGCGAAACTGCCCGACCATCTCTTCGCCCGCGGCTATGCCAATGGCGTCATCTTCCGCGCCTTCGCCGACGACATCATCGGCTTGGCGCCGCCGCTGTGCTGCAGCGAGGCGGAGATCGACCTGGTCGTCACCAGGCTGCGCAAGACGCTCGACGAGGTCCTGGCGCTGCCGGAGGTGTCGGTAGCGTTGAAAACCGCGAAAGCGGCGTGATCCTTGCTTGGCCCGGACCGCATCAAACGATTAGTCTGATGCTGGTTCGGGCCAGCTCTGCAGGCCCGGTTCCGCCAGAGGCATCAAAGGACAAGAGGCCTTCGTCGTGACACCGGGCGTGCGGCTCGACCGCATCGACATGAAGATCCTGATCGAGCTGCAGAACAATGGCAGGGTGACGAACGTCAACCTGGCCGATGCGGTGGGTCTGTCACCGAGCCCTTGCCTGCTGCGGGTGAAACGGCTGGAGCAGGCGGGCTTCATCTCCGGCTACGGCGCGACCATCAACCTGCAGAAGCTCGGCGAGACGATCACCGTCTTCACCGAGATCACCCTGACCGACCACACCAAGGAATACTTCATCCGCTTCGAGACGGCGCTCCGGCGTGTCGACGAAGTCGTCGAATGCCATCTCGTCAGCGGCGGCTACGACTACCTCGTCAAGTTCGTCACGCGCGGGTTGACGCACTACCAGTCGCTGATCGAGACGCTGCTCGACCGCAATATCGGCATCTCCAAATACTTCAGCTACATCGTGATCAAGTCGCCGATCCAGAAGCCCGGCTATCCCCTGCCGGTGCTGTTCGACATCTGAATATCCATCTGCGAATTCGTGATGGCGGTCTGCGACCGAGGTTTTTCTGCGCTTCGGTGCTCACGTACTGCACGTACGCTCCGCTCCAATGCTCGAAAATCCTCGGTCTCGCCACGCCCTGACGAATTCTCAAATGGATATTGGGCTCAGCCGAGCGCCTGGGTGACGAGCCCGAAGGTCCGCGCCTGCCCGCGCGGGCCGTGATTGTGCCCCCTGACCATCGTGGTGACGGTGTCGAAGACAGTCATGCCGCACTCTTCGAGGAAACCGCCGAACTTGCCCTGTTCCTGGGCGGTGTCGACGCGCAGGAACTGGCCATCATGGGCGAGAACATGCGGCCGCAGCAGCGCGATCGCCGCCTCGTCGCTCTCGGCGACGATCGGGCCGACGACATCGCCGCGGCCGAAGCGGCGGCAGAGCGCGAAGCCGACGACGGCACCGTCGCGCTCGATCACAGTCCCGGTCGCGAGCTTCATCAGCGCGGCGATGACCCGCGAGCGGTCGGCACCATAGGCATCGGAATCGAGCTGCGCGATCGCCTCGCCGTCTGCGGTGGTCATGGGGCGGACGGTGAATTCGTCAGGTGTAGCGCCGGCCGGAGCCTGGGCGCGACCCTGATGCTGGAAGATGCGGCCGATCGGCTGGAAGTCGAGCGAGCGATAGAGCCGGTAGCCGGCCCGTGTCGCGTTGAGCCTGAGGTCACGCTCGCCGGCCTCTTCGAAGATCGTGTCCATCAGCCGCCGTCCGGCGCCCTGCATCTGCAGCCGCGGCGAGGTGATGACCATGCCTATGGTGGCGAAATGCGGCCCGTAGGGCCACCACATCGCCGAAGCAAGCGCCCGGTCTATCGCATCGCAGGCGACGAAGCCGTGCCCGACCTCCAGCACGAAGCGCCAATCCTCCGGCCGATGCGGCCAGCTGACGCCGACGGAGAGCTGGTGCGCCTGGGAGATATCCGCTTTTGTCATCGGCCTGATGGTCAGCTCGTAATCGAGCCGACGCCGAGCCGTTCCGTGAGCCACCGCTATAGGCCTCGTTCGTCGAAATGCGGGGCGACTATAGGCAGGCGCCCGGCTGCGGAGAACTGCAAAATTGTCCAAGAACCTGGTCTGCAAGGCAGTATTCTCAGCGGTCGGAGCCGGCTCGTCCGGCCGGATGCGGCTCATGCCGCCCTGTCGGAGCGCTGAGGCCGTAATCCCATGAAGCTCGAACCTTATTGGCTCGCGACGGCGCCGAGATTTACCGCCAGCTCGGCGGCTCCGATCGCCGGCAAGGTCGATGTCGCCATCGTCGGCGGTGGCTTCACTGGCCTGTCGGCCGCACTCGCCCTGGCGAAGTCGGGCGCCAGCGTTGCCGTACTCGAAGCTGGCCGCGTCGTCGGCGAAGCCTCCGGCCGCAATGGCGGGCACTGCAACAACGGCCTCGCGCATGATCTGGGAAGCCTCGCCGCCAGCCTCGGCGAGGAGACGGCGGTTGCGCTCTACCGGGCCTTCGACAGTGCCGTCGACACCGTCGAGGCGCTGGTCGCGCGCGAGGCGATCGACTGCGATTTCATCCGTACCGGCAAGATCAAGCTCGCTGCCAAACCGGAGCATTTCGCCAAGCTGGAGAAGAGCGCCGCTCTGTTGCGGCGCACGGTCGAGCCGGATCTGACCGTGGTGTCGCCGTCGGAGATTCGGCGCGAGATCGGCACGGATGGCTTCTTCGGCGGGCTCGTCTATCCGCGCAGCGCCCATATGCATATGGGCCGCTTCGGCGTCGGCCTCGCCGAAGCGGCAGCGCGCCATGGCGCAGCGATCCACGAGAACGCGGCGGTGACCAGTTTGCAGCGGCTGAACGGCCATGCCCATCGCGTCGTCACCAGCCGCGGCACGCTGGAGGCGGGACAGGTGCTGCTCGCGACCGGCGCCTCGCGGCAAGGGCCTTTCGCCTGGCTACGGCGACGCATCGTGCCCGTCGGCAGCTTCATCATCGCGACCGAGCCGCTCGCGCCTGAGCTCGCCGCGGCGATCATGCCGACGCGGCGGACGGCGACGACCACCAAGAACATCGGCAACTATTTCAGGCTCACCCCCGACAACCGGCTGATCTTCGGCGGTCGGGCGCGCTTTGCCCTGTCGAGCCCGGCCTCGGACGCCAGGAGCGGCGCGATCCTGAAGGCGCGCATGCTGGAGCTCTTCCCCGAGCTCAAGAATACGCGCATCGACTATTGCTGGGGCGGTCTCGTCGACATGACCGCGGACCGGCTGCCGCGCGCCGGCGAGCGCGACGGCGTCTTCTATGCGCTCGGCTATAGCGGCCATGGCACCCAGATGTCGGTGCATATGGGGCAGGCTATGGCGAGGGTGATGGGCGGCGAGACGAAGGCGAACCCCTTCGCCGGTCTCGACTGGCCAGCGGTGCCCGGCCATTTCGGCCCGCCTTGGTTCCTGCCCTTCGTCGGCGCCTATTATCGCTACCAGGACTGGCGGCACTGAGGCAGGCCGGCCATCGATATGAACCGTGGCATGGAGATTGAACGCTAGCTCAACCCGGTCATCGAGTTGCGTTGAAATGACACACATTGGTCATCTGTCGGATCACACCGCCGAAGAACGAGCCAAAGAGCTTGTCCAAGGGCTGACGACTACGCTTTACCAATCGCCCGTCGGGATTGTCATCGCCAGTCGGGACAAAGCCCTGTCTCTGGCCACCCTCACCATCGCAGCCGCCGAGCACACCGCCATCGAGGCCGTCGCGCTCATGTTTGAACAGCTTGCCAGCTCGGGTGTGAAAACGATCTCGGCGCAGAAGGCCGCCGAGTTGGTGCATGGGATGAACCGACGAGCCGCAGGCCCGTGATCCGCCGCGCGCGCCGTCGCCGATCCAGATTCGAGAAAGCCTGACCTCGAGTTTCGGACGACTACGCCGGTCGACCTACGGGAGCGCATTCCACAGCGCCCTCGGACGTCGCGTGTCGCTAAGCCTCCTTCTTCTGCCCGCTCATGGCGAGCAGGACGAGCAGGAAGGAGGCCGCCGTCAGCAGGGTCGAGATCGAGGCGATCGTCGGGTCGATCTCGTCGCGCAAGGCGGTGAACATGCGCTTGGTCAGGGTCTGGTACTGCCCGCCGGAGACGAAGAGCGCGATGATCGTCTCGTCGATCGCCGAGATGAATGCGAAGACGGCGCCGGCGAAGACGCTGGCCTTGATCTGCGGCAGGGTGACGGTGAGGAAGGCCCGCAGGCGGTTCATGCCGAGGCTGCGCGCCACCATCTCCTGCGTCTTGTCGAAGCTCTGCAGGCCGGCGACGACCGAGGTGATGACATAGGGCAGGCCGAGCATGACATTGGCCAGCACCAGCCCGGTCAGGGTCTGGATCAGGCCGAGCTTAGCGTAGACGAAGAAGATGCCGATCGCGACGATGATGATCGGCACGATCAGCGGCAGCATCAGCACCATGTGCAAAGAGCGCATCAGCCGGTTCTGGGCGTTGCTGATCGCATAGGCGGCGGCGGTGCCGAGCGGGGTAGCGATCAGCACGGTCAACACCCCGAGCATCAGGCTCATGCGCGTGCCCTGCATCCAGTTCGGATTGCCGAAATACTCGGCGTACCAGCGCAGCGAGAGCGCCGGCGGCGGGAAGGTCAGGAAGCGCGTGCTTGAGAACGACATCGGCACGATGATCAGCACCGGCAGCATCAGGTAGATCAGGACGAGCCCGACGACGAGGCCGAAGGCGAGGCGCGGCAGCAGGGAGGTCTTCATTTCTGCCCCAGCATCTTGTCGAGCGGGATGATGCGGCCGACCGCGGCGAAGATCGCGAGCACACAGGCGAGGAGCACGACGCCGACGGCGCTGGCCGCGCCCCATTGCGCGTAGAGCTCGACATTGCGGCTCACCACCATCGAGATCATCACGGTGCGCCCGCCGCCGAGCAATTCGGGCGTGATGTAGAAGCCGAGCGTCAGCACGAAGACCAAGGTGAGCCCGGCGACGACGCCCGGCAGCGACAGCGGCAGGAAGATGCGCAGGAAGCTGTAGAGCGGGCTGCCGCCGAGGCTGGCGCCGGCGAGCATCAGATCGCGCGGGATCTTCTGCATGGTCGAATAGAGCGGCAGCACCATGAAGGGCAGCAGGATGTGGACCGTGGCGATGACGGTGCCGAGCTCGTTGTGCACCATCGCCAACGGCTCGGTGATCAGCCCGAAGCGTTCGAGCAGCTGGTTGGCGACGCCGGTGCGCTGCAGCAGCACGAGCCAGGCATAGGCGCGCACAAGCACGCTGGTCCAGAACGGCAGCATCACGCAGGCCAGGATCAACACGTTCCAGGGCCGCTTGGCATGGGCCGCCGCATAGGCGACCGGATAGCCGAGCAGCAAAGTGAGGAGCGTCACCATCAGGGCGATGCGGAAGGTCAGGGCGAAGCTGCGCCAGTAGACTTCTTCCGTGAAGATGCGGCGGTAGTGCTCCAGCGTGAAGCCGTTGTCGTAGATCGACTGGGCCGCCAGCCAGCCGACCGGGATCACCACCAGCGCGACGATCACCAGCACGGCCGGGGCCGCGAGCAGCGTCATCAGCGCCTGCTCGCGGCGCTGGTGGCTGAGGGAGGGATCGATCGCGCTGGTGCTCACATTGCGGTTCCTTCTAGGCATCATTCTCGGGCGAAGCGCAGCGCAGACCCGAGAATCTGCTGCAAGAGATGCTCGGGACAAGCCCGAGCATGACGCTGAGCCTGCTCACTTCTGCATGAACTGCAGCCAGCGCTTCTCGGCGGCCTCGCCGGCCGGCGAGGTCCACCAGGCATAGGACATCAGCGCCTGCACCTTGGCGTTCTCCGGCGCGCTCGGCAGCTCCTTGACCCGCGCCTCGGAGATGACCTTGGTGTCGTAGGCCTTCGGGTTGGCCGGACCGTAGTCGATATGAAGCGGCAGGTTGGCCTGGTGCACCGGATCGACCGCCTCGTTCAGGAACTTGATCGCCGTCGGCAGGTTGGGCGCGCCCTTGAGCACGCAGAGGGAGGTGCTCTGCAGGATGCCCTGGTTGTAGGTGTAGGTGACCTTGGCGCCTTCCTTGGTCAGCGCGCTGATGCGGCCGTTCCAGGCCATCACCATGTCGACCTCGCCGTCGTTGAGCAATTGGGCCGACTGGGCGCCCGAGGTCCACCACACCGTGATGTTCGGCTTGATCTCCTCGAGCTTCTTGAAGGCGCGGTCGACGTCGAGCGGGTAGAGCTTGTCGGCGGCGACGCCATCGGCCATCAGCGCGGCTTCCAGCGTCGCGAGCGGATGATTGCGCAGCGAGCGGCGGCCGGGGAACTTCTTCACGTCCCAGAAATCGGCCCAGGTCTTGGGCGCCGCGGCGGCATCCGGGAATTTCTTCAGATTGTAGCCGAGCACGCTCGAATAGAACTCGTAGGCGACCGACCAGTCGCTGCGATACTCGGCCGGCATCGCTGCCGCATTCGGGATCTTGCTGAAATCGAGCTTCTCGACGATGCCCTGCTCGCCGCCGCGCAGACAGAAATTGGTGGCGACGTCGACGACGTCCCAGGTCGGCTTACCCGTGGCGACCTGCGAGCGCATGATCGGCCAGGCGTCGGGCACGCTGTCCTGGTTGATGGTGATGCCGAGCTTCTTGGCGCTCGGATCGAGGATCGCGATGGTCTGCGCCTTCTGATAGGCGCCGCCCTGTGAGACGAACATGATCTGCTCGGCCGCGCTGGCGGAGCCGAGCGCTGCGAGGGAGAGGCCTGCGACGGCGCAGGCGGTCCGGAAGTTCAAGCTCTTGGCCATGTCCTGTTCCCCTGTTGTTTTGGATCGGAGCTTCGAGGCCTACCGTCCGATCGCATCCAGAAACTGGTACCAGCCGGCGACCGCACGGACCGCCGGTTCTCGAAGCGCATAGAAGGGCACGGGCCGCATGCGGCCGACGTCCAGCAGCCCGACATCGGGGCGTTCACCGCGCGCGAAGGCGGCGAGGTAGCGCCCCATCAGGCTGGACATGGCGACACCGGCGCCATTGTAGCCCATCGCGACCATGATCCGGTCGTCGACGCGCCCGACATGCGGGACGGAATCGAGCGTCATCGCGACGAGGCCGGACCAGGAATAGGCCAGCGGCACATCGGCGACCTGCGGGAAGATGCCGACCATCGCCTTGCGCAGTGCGGCGAAGGCGGCGGCGGAATCCGTCTTGCCGAAGGCGCCGCGCCCGCCGAAGACGATGCGGTCGTCGACCATGCGGAACCAGCGCATCATCCGCTTGGTCTCGGTATAGGTCCGGCCGGTCGGCATGACGCTGGCGGCGAGGTTCGGCGAGAGTTTCTCCGTCGCGATGATCGCGCTGCGGAACGGGATCAGCGTGCGCTGGTAGTCGCGGGTCGCCGGCGTGAGATCTGAGTAGCTGTTGGTGGCGATGATCGCCTGCCTGGCCCGCACCGTGCCATCAGGTGTCTCGACCAGCACGCCGTCCGCTTCGCGTCTGAGGCTGAGCGCCGGCGTCTGGCTATGGACGGGAATGCCCTGCGCGGTCACGCCGCGGACGAGCCCGCGCAGATAGTTGAGCGGGTGGATGCCGCCCGAGCCGGCATTGAGCACGCCGCCGACGAAGCCCGCGGAGCCCGTCTCCTCACGCACCTGCCCGGCATCGAGCACGGTCATCGTGGTGTCGCCGAGCTCGGCGCGAAGCCACTGCGCTTCCTTCACCGCATAGGCCAGCGTCTCGTGATTATGGGCTGCCTTGACCTGGCCTGCTCGCGTCAAGCCGGCATCGGCGATGTCGTGGGCGTCGACCAGCTTGGCGACGATATCGGTCGCCTCATGGGCGATGTCGTACATGCGTTTCGCCATGCCCCGGCCGTGGGCGGCGGCGATCGCGGGGAAGGACAAGCGGAACTTGGCGGTGATGACGCCGCCATTGCGGCCGCTCGCGCCCCAGCCCGGCTCGTTCGCTTCGAGCACGATCGGTGCAAGCCCACTGGCAGCGAGATGATGAGCTGCCGAGAGCCCGGTATAGCCGGCGCCGATGATCACGACATCCGCTTGCGCATCGCCGGCGAGCGGCGACAGAGCGGGCAGCGGCGACGCCGTCGCCCGCCAGAGCGACGGCGCGGCGTCGAGGGCCTGCCAGGATGTCGGCGCGGCCGTCATGCGCGTCAGGCCCGTTCGGCCTCGACCGCGTCGGCGAGCGCCTTCAGCGTCGGGAAGTGATAATCGGGCTTGGTGATCTCGGGCACTGCCGGCGTGCCGCCGAAGCCCTTCTGGCCCTGGCGACGCTCGATCCAGCAGGTGGCGTAGCCGAGCGACTTGGCGACCCGGATGTCGTGATACTGGCTCTGCGCGACGTGGAGGATTTCCTCCTGCTTGTAGCCGAAAGCCGATTGCCGGCCGCGATTATAGGCGAAATAGAGCGGATCGGGCTTGGGGTGGATCGCCTCGTCGGCGGTGATGCTGTCATGGAACGGGTTGCCGAGCGTGTGCGAATAGCAGGTGAAGCTCGGCCGGTCGGCATTGGTCATCGCCACCAGCCGGTAGTGCTTGCGCAGCCGCGCCAGCGCCGCTGCCGAATCCGGGAAGGCGGGATGGCGCAGGATGGCGAGCTGGAAGGCGTCGGCCGTCGCGTCGTCATGCGGCAGACCGAGCTCCTTGGCGAGGTGAATGTAGACCAGCTTCATCACCTCGCTGGAGCGCTCGTAATGCAGCTCGCGGCCCTTGAGGTAGGGCGCGAAGATCTCGTCGTCGCTGAGCTTCGCGGCGGCCGGGCCGCCGAGGCGCCGGACCGCGCCGAGGACGCCGGCCTCGAAGTCGATCAGCGTGCCGACGACATCGAATGTGAGAACCTTGAAATCGCTGAGGGCCATGGTCTTGCGTCTCTGCTTCGGGAAGGGGGATCAGCCGCCGGCTTTCGGCACGATGATCGTGTCCTGCGGGTGGAGGCTGACGGCGAGGCGCTCGCCGACCGGCGGGATGCGGCGGGCGGCCTCGTAGTGGCTAGGCTGGCGCAGGCTCAAGGAGGTGCCGTCGTCGAGCGCGAGAAAGACGCGCAGGCTCTCGCCCTGGAAGACGACATCGGTCACCCGGGCTTCGAGCCGGTTGCGCTCGGGGCTGCCGGAGCCGTCTTCGACCAGCAGCTTCTCGGTCTGGATCGCGAGCACGAGCTCGCCATTGGGCGCGATCGGGCGGGCGCTTTTCAGCACGGCGCCGGCGAGCGAGACACTGTCCGTCCCGGCGCGCCGGACCGGCAGCAGCGTCGCCTCGCCGATGAAGCTTGCGACGAAGGCATTGGCGGGGTGGTCGTGCAGGCGCTCGGGCCTGTCGATCTGGACCAGCTTGCCGTCCTTCAGGATGGCGACGCGGTCGCTCATCGTCAGCGCCTCGCGCTGGTCATGGGTGACGTAGATGATCGTCGCGCCCAGCCGCTTGTGGAGCTGGCGCAATTCGATCTGCATGTTCTCGCGCAACTGCTTGTCGAGCGCCGAGAGCGGCTCGTCCATCAGGATCAGGCGCGGCTCGAAGATCATGGCGCGGGCGAGGGCGACACGCTGGCGCTGGCCGCCGGAGAGCTGGCCGATGCCGCGCTCCTCGTAGCCGGCGAGGTCGACCATGGCGAGCGCGCCGCGGACCTTCTCGGCATAAGTCGATTTCGGCAGGCGCCGGGCCCGCAGGGGGAAGGCGACGTTCTCGCCGACGCTCATATGCGGGAACAGCGCGTAGTTCTGGAAGACGATGCCGATGTCGCGCTTGTGCGGCGGGGTATAGGTGACGTCGCGGCCGCCGAGATGGACCGAGCCGCCGGAAGGCTGGATGAAGCCGCCGAGAATGCCGAGCAAGGTGGTCTTGCCCGAACCGGACGGGCCGAGCAGCGAGACGAATTCCTGCGGGGCGATGTCGAGCGAGACATCGTCGAGGGCGCGCACCGCGCCGTAATGCTTGCTCGCGGATCTGATCTCGACGCGTTCGCCGCCTATGCTGGCCATGGCACTCTCCCGTCCGGATACAGCGACATCGCGGCACTGCGCAGGCAAAGACCGTTTTCGGGACGGGCCATAAGCTGGTCTTATGCCGATCCGCGCCGGCGCTGGTGCTGCTCGGCGGTGCGGACCTCTGCCGGGCCGTCACCGCAAGCCGTATTCGATCGGCTCATGAAACGGGATTTCGGCCCGTTGTCGCAATTGCCAAATAATCAGGGAGAACATAACCTGATGTAATGTCAGAGCTGCGTCGCATGGTCTCGTCGAGCAATGCGCTCTTCGTCTTCGAGGCGGCGGCGCGCAGCGGCAGTTTTACCCGCGCGGCGGAGGAGCTGAACGTCACCCAGCCGGCGGTCAGCCGCATGCTGTCGCGCTTCGAGAGCCATCTCGGCCTGCGCCTGTTCGAGCGCGGCGGCAAGGGCGCGATCCTGACGCCGGAGGGCGAAGTGCTCTATCGCCGCGTCGCCGATGGCTTCCGCAGCATCGAGGCGGGACTGCGCGAGGTCGAACAATTGCGCGGTGGCAAGGAGACGGTGACGATCTCGGTCTCCTCCGCCTTCACCACGCATTGGCTGATGCCGCGCATGGACCATTTTCAGCGCCGTTTTCCCTCGGTCGACCTGCGCTTCCAGATGATCGCCGGCTCGCTGCGCGGGCCGGTCGACAATGTCGATCTGGGCATGCGCTTCCTTGATGGCGACGAGGCGGTGCCGGCCGAGGCGATGGTGGTGCGCGAGGTGATGCTGCCGATCTGCAGCCCGGGCTACCGACAGGCCGAGCCCGAAGCCGAGGTGACGGGCGAGGGCAACACGATCATCAACCTGACCGATTCCGCGCTCGACTGGGCCGAGCGCTATCCGCCCTTCGCCACCGGCCGGCCCGGGCCGGTCAAGACGCTGAGCTTCTCGGACTATGCCGTGGTGGTGCAGGCGGCGCTGCTCGGCCAGGGCGTCGCCTTCGGCTGGATCACCGTCGTCTCGCATGCGTTGAGGTCGGGCGCGCTGGTGCCGGCCAGCGACCGGCTGACGCGCGGCGAGCGCAACTGCGTGCTGCTGGCGCCGCGCAACCGCCCGCCGAGCCCGGTTGTCCGCGCGATCCGGGACTGGATCGGGGCGGAGCTGAAGGCCGAGATCGAGGCGATCGACGCGCTTCATCCCGGCCTCGGTTTGAGGCAGGCCTGCTATGGCTGAGCCTCAGCTGGCGATGTCGATCAGCACCGTCTTATGCCGCAGGTTCTGCTCGACCGCCTGGCGGCCGAGATCCTTGCCGATGCCGGAGCTCTTGTAGCCGCCGGTCGGCAGGATAAAATCAAGCGTGCGGCTGTAGCGGTTGACCCAGACGGTGCCGGCCTGCAACCGGCGCACGGCACGCAGGCCGCGGGCGAGATCGCGCGTGTAGACGCCGGCGGCAAGCCCGTATTCGGGATGGTCGGCGAGGGCAAAACCCTCGTCCTCATCCGCAAAGGTCTGGATGGTGAGGACTGGTCCGAAGACCTCCTCGCGCACCGCGGCGTTGTCGCTGGTCACGTTCGCGATGATCGTCGGCTGGTAGTAGGCGCCGCCATAGCCCGCCATCAGGCCGCCGCCGAGGAGCACCTCGCCGCCCTGTTCCCGGCTGGCGGTGACGATGCGGTCGATGCGGCGAGCCTGCACCTCGGACACGATCGGTCCGAAATCGGTCGCAGCCTTCCAGGTATGTCCCGGGGTGATCCGGGGGAGCTTCACCTTCAGCAGCTCGATCAGGGCCTCCGCTACGGGACGCTGCGCGATCACCCGCGAGCCAGCGACGCAGCCCTGGCCGGAATTGGCCAGGATCGAGCTGGCGATACATGTCGCCGCTTTCTCCAGATCGGCATCGGCGAAGACGAGCTGCGGGCTCTTTCCGCCGAGCTCAAGCGTCACCGGCTTGATACCGCTCTCGGCCGCCGCCTTCATGATCGCCGCGCCGGTCCGCGTCGATCCGGTGAACGAGATCTTGCCGATACCCGGATGGCGCGCCAGCGCATCGCCTGTGACGCCGGTACCCTGGACGACATTGAAGATGCCGGCCGGCATGCCCGCCTCGATTGCGAGCTGCGCCAGCCTGACGGCAGAGAACGGCGTCAGCTCCGACGGCTTCAGCACGATGGCATTGCCTGCGGCGAGCGCCGGGCCGAGCTTCCACGACGCGGTGCTGAGCGGCACGTTCCAGGGCGCGATCGCGCCGACGACGCCATAGGGCTCGGAGACGATCAGGCCGAGATTGTCCCTGCGCGTCGCGGCGACCTCGCCCCCGAGCTTATCGGCCCATTCGGCGAAGAAGCGGATGCCGTCGGCGGTGGCTGCGACATCGCCGGTCACGGCCTGGGAGATCGGCCGCGTCGATCCGACGGCTTCGATCCGGCCGAGTTCCTCGGCGTTCGCTTCGATGAGGTCGGCCCAGCGTCTCAGGACGCGGGCCCGCTCGCGGGGCGGTCTGACGGCCCAGCCGCTGGCAGCGACGGCTGCATGAGCGCTGCCGACGGCCCGGTCGACCGTGGCGGCGTCGGCGATCGGGATCTCGGCATAGTCGACGAGATCGGACGGACGAGCGACGGGAAGCGTCTCGCCGCCGCCGATCGCCTCGCCGGCGATGAAGTGCCCGGCCGTGACCTCGATCGTGGCCGGGTCGAAATCACCCGGCATGATCAGAGCCCGACCAAAGCCGGCAGGCCGCCGATGTCCTTGATCTCGTGCGTGCTGTAATAGGGGTTCGACGGCTCGTGGCCGCGATTGACGAAGACGCGGCGGGCGATCTTCATGTCGTAGGCCGTCATCTGGTCGTAGCGGAAGCTCGAGGAGCAGTGCATTACGTCTTGCGGGCCGCAGCCGAGCATGTCGAACATGTACTCGAAGGCGCGCATATGCGGCTTGTAGGCTTGGGCGTCCTGCGCGGTATAGGCCGCGTGGAAGGGCGCGCCGAGCTTGGCGACCGAGTGGGGGATCAGGTCCGTCATCGAGTTCGAGAGGACGACGAGCGGAAATTCCTTGGCGACTTTGGCAAGGCCGGCCGGCACGTCGGGATGGGGGCCCCAGCTCGGAATCTCGTCGATGATGGCCTGGGCATCGGCGGGATCATAGGCGATGCCGAGCAGCTTGCAGGTCCGCTCCACCGCGTTGCGGACGACGTCCTGATAGGGCTTCCAGGCGCCGAGCACCTCGTCGAGGCGGTAGCTGCTGAAATGATCGCAGAACGCATCCATCTGCTCGGGCGAAAGGCGGCCGGCATAGGCGCGCCGGGCGGCCGGCGCCATCTCGAAATAGATCAGCGTGCCGTAGCAGTCGAAGGTGATGAATTTCGGCCGGAAGCTGCTCATCGTCTCGCTCTCGATCGTTGCGACGGCTCTCTGCCGCTAGGAAGAGGCTAGAGCGCGAGCGCGGGCAGGGAGACGGAATCCGCTCGGCACGACCGAATATTCTGCCGATGAACCGGGTCGCTTCGGCATGGATTGCTGCGCGCTGGGCAACCTTGCGCGTCAGCTCAGAACTCGCCGATCGCGCCGCGAGAGCCGTCGACGAGGCGGGAATGCCTGAACGGGCGGGGATCGACGATAGGCGTGTCGCCGGTGGCGAGGTCGGCGGCGAGATGGCCGGCGGCGGGACCGAGGCCGAAGCCATGGCCGCTGAAGCCGGCCGCCAGCACGAAGCCGGAGAGGCCGGCGACCGGCGAGATCACCGGCACGGCGTCGGGCGTCGAATCGATATAGGCGCCCCAGCTCTCGCGCACGGCGACGGTCTTCAGGGCGGGGAACATCGCGTGGGCACGCTCCAGCAGGGTCGCAATCGCACGCCGGCTCGGCGCCGGATCGAGCACGCGGATCGTCTCGAAGGGCGTGACCTCGTCGAGCTTCCAGCTGCCGAAGGCTTCCGGGCCCTTGAAGAAGGAGGAGCCGATGCCGAGTTCGACCGCCTTCAGCCGCTTGACGAACATCGGCAGGAACTCGCGAGCATAGCGCAGCCCCTGTGGCGTGATCTCGAGCGTGCCCTTGCCGCTGATCGCGACGGTGTAGCTGCCATCGAGGCGGCGGGTCAGCGCGATCTCCGGGGTATAGAAGGCATCGAGGAAGTGCGGCGCGGCCTCGGTGCGCAGGCTGGTCGCGCGGATGCTCGCCTGAGGGAAGGCGATGCCGTGCCGGCGGCAGAAGGCCGAGGCCCAGGCCCCGCCGGCGAGCACGACCGCGTTGGTGCGGATCGTGCCCTTCTCGGTGACGACGCCGGTGACGGCGCCGTTGGTGATATCGAGCCCGCGCGCGGCACAGCCCTGGTGCACGCTGGCGCCAGCGCGGCGGGCACCGTCGGCTATGAGCGGTGCAGCGAGCGCCGGTTCGGCCTTGCCGTCGGTGGCGGAATGCAGCCCGCCGAGCCAGCTGCGGCCGCTGGCGGCGGTCATCGCCGCGGTCTGCGGCCCCGTGAGCATGGTCGTCTCGACGCCGAAGGCTTTTGCCGTTTCGCGCCAGCGTTCCCATTGTGCAAATTGCGCGGCGTCGTTGGTGGCGTAGACCAGGCCGCAGCGGCGAAAGCCGCTGTCGCGGCCAAGCTCTTCGCTGAGTTTCTCCCACAGCTCCATGGCGCGGATCGCCAGCGGCAACTCGCGGGCGTCGCGGTTCTGCTTGCGGCACCAGCCCCAGTTGCGGCTCGACTGCTCGCCGCCGACCACGCCCTTCTCGACCAGCGCCACCGAGCTGCCGCGCCGTGCCAGGTAATAGGCGGCGGAAGCTCCGACGATGCCGCCGCCGATGACGACGACATCCGCTGTCGCGGGGAGCGCCTCGCTGCTGGCGATGCGTTCGATGGTCAGTGGCATGAATGGCTCCGGAGGTGGCCATGCCACCAAGCGGCACGGCCCGGGATGTCCCGGCGCAGCGGGACTGGGCAGCTAGGGCTGGGCGCCGGTCACATCAGTCCGGGCTCGCCGAGGTCGCTGCCATCGACGAGGCGGCTGTAGCGATAAGGGGTGGGGTCGACGATCGGGGAATCGCCGGCGACGATATCGGCCGCGAGCCGCCCCGCAGCTGGGCCGATGCCGAAGCCATGGCCGCTGAAGCCGGCCGAGACGTGCAGGCCCGGCAGCTTGTCGACCGCCGAGATGACCGGCACCCAGTCGGGCGTGAAGTCGATCAGCCCGCCATATTTGTGCTTGATCTCGACATTGGCGAGCTGCGGGAAGATCTCGGCGAGCCGCTTCTTGGCAAAGGTGATCAGCTCTTCCTGCGGCGGCGGGTCATAGGTCCGCATTTTCTCGAAGGGCGAGATCGAATCGTTGTTCCAGCGCATCAGCGCCTCGGGCCCAAAGAAGAAGGACTTGCCGGCCCGGATCGTCAGCAGCCTGTGGCGCTTCTTGAAGGTGCGCCAGAACGGTCTGGCGTTGAGCATGCCGTGCGGCGAGAGCTCGAGCAGGCCGCGCCCGCTGATGCCGACGGTGAAGCCGCCATCGACCCGGCGGCGGATGGTGAGGTCGGGCGTCGAGATGCCGCCCGTGGTGATCTCCGGCGCCGGCCCGGTGAAGAACGAGGTCGACTTGATGCCGGCGAGCGGCATGGCGATGCCGTGGTGGCGGGCGAACATCGCGGTCCAGACGCCGCCCGAAAGCAGCACCGTCGAGGTCCTGATCGTGCCCTTCTCGGTGACGACGCCGGAGATGCGGCCCGCCGCGGTTTCGAGGCCGCGCGCCGCGCAATCCTGATGGATGGTGACGCCGAGCCGGCGCGCCGCCTCGGCGATGGCGGGAACGGCCATGGCCGGCTCGGCTCGGCCATCGGTCGGCGAATGCACGCCGCCGATCCACTCGCCCTTGGCATGGGGCGCCATGGCCTTGGCTTCCTCGGCGCTCAGCATTCGCGTCTGCATCTGGTACTGGCGAGCCTTCTCGCCCCAGCCCTCCCAGGCGTCCAGATCGGACTTGCGCGTCGTCAGGTAGGTCAGACCGCTGCGGCGGAAGCCGACATCGGCCCCGACTTCTTCGGAGAGCCCGTTCCACATCTCGACGGCCCGCATCGCCAGCGGCAGCTCGCGCAGATCGCGATTCTGCTGACGGCACCAGCCCCAGTTCCGGCTCGATTGCTCGCCGGCAAGATAGCCCTTCTCGACGAGGGCGACCGAATGGCCCTTCTTCGCCAGGTGATAGGCGGCGGTGACGCCGGCGATGCCGCCGCCGATGACCACGATATCAGCCGCTGCGGGCAGGGCTTCGTCGCTGTGGACACGGTTGACCGGTGGCGACATGGCAGCGTGGTCCTTGGCGGAGGGCGGTCGCGGCGGCGCGGACCGGAGCGGGAGGCCGATATTCAAGCCCGAACCGTCTGGAACCCTATGCCAAAGGAGGGGCCGGATTCGGCAGATTGTTTTGGTTGTCCCGGCAAAGCATGGGGACCATCGCCGGTCGCATGCTGCCTATCATGAGGCGGGCCGACAACGGGCGGCCCATGCGGCGAACCGCCAGGCAAAAGGCGGCGACCGTGCAGCGGCCGCACAAGGCCGTCGACAACGAGGGGATCGACGATGAACAAGCCGTCCATGAAGGCGTCCGGCCTTGCTCTGCCTGCCCTGCATCGCCGCGAGGTCCTGGCGCTCGGCGCCGGCGGCCTGCTCGCTGCCTCCGGCCTCGGCGCTCGCGCCCAGGGCAAGGCGCCTCCGCCGCCACCCGCAAAGCCGAGCGGCCAGGTCGTGGTCGGCCTGTCGCAGGAACCGACCGCCTTCAACCCGCTGATGCCCGGCATCGAGGTCGACGAGACCGTCTGGATGCAGGTCTTCAACACCATGTGGCTGGCCCAGCCTGACGGCTCGCTGGTCCCCGATCTCGCCGCCGAGGTGCCGAGCGAGGCCAATGGCGGCATCTCGGAGGGCGGCCTCGCCTGGAAGGTCAAGCTGCGCGAGGGCATCACCTGGCATGATGGGACGCCGTTCACCGCCGAGGACGTCAAGTACACGCTCGAGCTGATCAATGCGCCGGGCTTCAAGGCGCGCACCCGTGTCGGCCATTCGCTGGTCAAGGACATCAAGGTCACCGGCCCGCTGGAGATCTCCTGGCGCATGGAGAAGGCCTATGCGCCCTATCTCGCGCTGCTCTCCAACACCTTCATCGTGCCCAAGCACCTGCTGGAGAAGGCGGCCGACCCGAACACCGCGCCGTTCAACGGCGCGCCGGTCGGCACCGGCCCGTTCAAATGGGGCACGCGCACGCCGGGCGACAACATCCAGCTCGTGGCCAACGAGAAATACCATGGCAAGGGGCCGTATCTGGAGAAGGCGGTGCTGAAATACGTGCCGGACCAGACCGCGCTCTATGCCCAGTTCCGCACCGGCCAGGTCGACCTGATCATCGGCACCGGCATCCCCGCCAATTTCTATGCCGAGGCGGTCAAATTGCCCGGCCGCAAGGTGGTGAAGATCCCGAGCGCCTCGCTCGAGGTGCTGATGCCGAACCTCGAGCATCCGGCCCTGTCGGACAAGGCGGTGCGCAAGGCGCTCTACGCCTCGATCAACAAGCAGGCGATCATCGACATCGTCTTCTACGGCCTGCACATCCCGACCGAATCCTTCATGCCGCAGGAATCCTGGGCCTATGACCCGAGCCTGCCGAAGCAGGTCTATGACCCCGCGCTCGCCGGCAAGATCCTCGACGATGCCGGCTGGAAGCGCTCCGGCTCGGGCGTGCGCACGAAGAACGGCGTGCCGCTCGAATTCGCAGTCTCGACCACCACGGGCGCGGCCCTGCGCGAGCAGTGCCAGCAGTTGATGCAGCAGGACTGGCAGCAGATCGGCATCAAGATGGCGATCAACAACATGCCCGCCGCGGTGATCTGGGGCGAGTTCTACACCCGCTCGAAATTCCAGTCGCTGCTCGTCGGCACCGCCTTCCGCACGGTGATCGATCCCGATCCGGCGCATCGCTTCGGCTCGGACGCGATCCCGGCCAAGAGCGGCAACGGCGCCAACCAGATGCAGTGGCAGAACACCGAGGCCGACGCACTGATGAAGCAGGGTCAGGAGACCTTCGACACGGCCAAGCGCAAGGCGATCTATCAGAAGCTGCAGGTGCTGGTGCGCGAGGAGCTGCCGATCCTGCCGATCTACCAGTACGCCCCGGTCGAGGGCTACAAGGAGGGGTTGATCGGCTACCAGCCCAACATCAACGCCAGGCAGAACACCTGGAACATGGGCCAGTGGTACTGGGCCAAGTGACGTGGTGCGCGATGTGAACCGCGCCGGCATGACGCCGGCGCCGGCCGGGGGGAGGATGCCATGATCGCCTTCCTCCTGCGCCGGCTCGGACAGTCGCTAGTGCTCTTGCTGATCGTTTCGGTGATCGGCTTCGCCATCCTGCATCTGGCGCCGGGCGGGCCGATGTCGCAGTTCGCCGCCGGCGGCGACATGACCCAGGCCGATCTCGACCGTATCGCCGAGCAGCTCGGCCTCAACCGGCCGCTGCCGGTGCAATATGTCGAATGGCTCTGGCGCATGCTCACGGGCGATTGGGGCCTGTCCTATCGCGACCAGCAGCCGGTGCTGCATATCATCGCCTCGCATCTGGGCGCGACGCTGGAGCTGATGCTGACCTCGACGCTGCTCGCCATGGTGATCGGCGCCTGGGTCGGCATCCTCGGCGCGATCCGGCGCTATTCGCTGTTCGACTCGCTCGCCACGATCGGCGCGATGATCGCGCTATCGATCCCGACCTTCTGGTTCGGCCTCGTCATCATCTACGTCTTCTCGGTCGGGCTCGGCTGGCTGCCCGCCGGCAACCGCTACACCATGGGCGATGGCTCTTTCCTCAACCAAGTGCATCACCTGATCGGGCCCTGCATCGTCCTGGCGCTGGTCTCGACCGCGGTCTGGAGCCGCTACATGCGCTCCTCGATGCTTGAGGTGGTCAATCAGGACTATATCCGCACCGCCCGCGCCAAGGGTGTGCCGGAGCGGCAAATCCTGATGCGCCACGCCCTGCGCAACGCGCTGCTGCCGATGATCACCATCACCGGCCTGCACGTGCCGACCCTGCTCTCCGGCGCGCTGGTGACCGAGACGGTGTTCACCTGGCCTGGCATGGGCCGCCTCTTCCTCGATTCGATCAGCTATCGCGACTACCCCGTGGTCATGGGCATCCTGATGTTCACGGCCGTGCTCGTCCTGCTGGGCTCCCTGCTCGCCGACCTGCTCTACGGCGTCGCCGACCCGCGCATATCGAGGAGCGGGCGATGAGCGGCGTGCCCTTCACCAGCACCGCCGAACCGGCGCTGCCGCCGGCACCCGGCTTCTGGAACAGCCCGGGCCTGCGCCGCTTCCGGCGCCACAAGCTCGCGGTCTTCGGCGCGGCGACGATCGTCTTCCTGACGCTCGCCTGCATCGTCGGCCCCTGGCTGCTGCCTTACACCGACACCTTCATCGACATCCGCAACCGCTTCGCGCCGCCGTTCTCCGGCCCGCATGTGCTCGGCACCGACCCGCTCGGACGCGACATCCTCGCGCGCCTCCTGATGGCCGGGCGGATCTCGCTGGCGGTCGGCTTCTCGGCCATGGCGATCGCGATGGCGATCGGCATCGTCGTCGGCATGGTCGCCGGCTTCTACGAGGGCGCGCTCGGCGCGGCGCTGATGCGCTTCGTCGACGCGATGCTGTGCTTCCCCTCGATCTTCCTGTTGCTGGCGATCTCGGCGCTGATCTCGCCCTCGGTGCCGTCGATCATCCTGCTGATCGCGATGACTTCGTGGATGGAGGTCGCCCGCGTAGTCGAGGCGCAGATCCGCTCGCTGAAGACACGCGAATTCGCGCAGGCCGCCGTCTCCTTCGGCGCGAGCAACCGGCGCCTCATGGTCCGCGAGCTCCTGCCGAATGCGATCGCGCCAATCGTCGTCGCGGCGACGCTCAACGTCGCCCACGCCATCCTGGCCGAGAGCTACATCTCCTTCCTGGGCTTCGGCATCCAGCCGCCGACGCCGAGTTGGGGCAACATGCTCGAAAGCGCCCAGAGCTATCTCACCAGCGCGCCCTGGCTCGCCATCATCCCCGGCGCTGCGATCACACTTGCGGTGACCAGCTTCAACTTCATCGGCGACGGCCTGCGCGACGCGCTCGATCCCAGGATGGACGGCCAGTGACGGGAGCAGTTGCCGAACTCTGGCGCTATCCGGTCAGCTCGATGGCCGGCGAGCAGCTGAATCAGCTCCACGTCGACGCTGGCGGCGTCGCCGGCGACAGGATCTGGGGGCTGCTCGATGCGGCCACCGGCCGCATCGCCTCGCCTGGCCGCGAGAAGCACTTCCTCGGCGTGCCGCGTGCCCATGCCAAAGCCACGGGGGAGGGCATCGCTCTCTCGCTCGACGGCGAGCGCTGGGCCGGGCCGCAGGATGTGGAGCTGCTCGAGGGCCTGTCGCAGGCTTTCGGCTTCATGCCCGTGCTGAAGCCGTTCGATGCATTCGGTTCGGGTGGCTTTCGGCCGCGCTACGAGCATGCGCCGATCCATCTTGTCACCAGCGCGGCGATCCGCAGCCTCGAACGCGAGCTGCCGGGCAGCGTGATCGATGCCCGCCGCTTCCGGCCGAACATCCTGCTCGACTGGCCCGACGGTCCCGATGCCATCCCGGAGCATGGCTGGATCGGCCGCGAGATCAGGATCGGCGACGTCGTGCTGAAGGGGCGCGAGCCCTGCGGCCGCTGCGGCTTCATCACGATCGCGCAGGACGGCCTGCCTCAGGACGTCGAGATCCTGCGCACGGTGGTCAAGCGCCACGAGCGCAACTTCGGCATCTATTGCGACGTGCTGACGCCGGGCGAAATCGCAGCGGGCGCCGCCGTCACCGTTCGCTGACCCAGGGGGCTATTCGGCCGCCTGCGCGATTTCGGGCATGTCCTGCCCGACCTCCGGGATTTGCGGATAGTCCCGCCGGACAACGGCGAAGGTCGCGGCAAGGTCGAGCTTGCCGGACGCATCGCGCATCACGGCGAAGAGCTTGGTCTTGGTGAAAAAGCGCCAGTGCACCGGCAAGGCTGCGAGCAATTGCGTCAGCGCCGCATAATTCTCAGCCGTCCAGACCTGCTCGAAAGCGTCCCGCTCCGGACCGAAATGGAAATGCGTCTTGTGGGCGCGTGTCTTCAGCTCCGTCCGCAGCGCAGCCGTCGCTTCCGGGTCAATGGCACCTGCCTCGATCACCACGCCGTACAGAGCTCGCGCTGCCTCGAGACTGACATAGCCGCGCTCGACATCGAGCAGCACCCGCTCCGGCTCGCGCTCCAATGGCGAGCCGCGCCCGCCGCCGCCCGGCGAATGGATATGGATCACGTCGCCTGGCTCGGCTACGGCGATGTCGGTGTTGCCGAGGATGCGCTCGTTGGGGCGGTCGGGATTGATGATGAAGTTCGAGGTCTCGGCGGAGAGGCCGCCGAGCGTGCCCCAGGGCCGGAAATGCGAGCGGTCGCGGTTGCGCACGGTGATGCGCGAGTTCGGCGAGAACACCTTGAACTCCATCACTGTCGCGAGGCCGCCGCGCCAGCGCCCGGCGCCGCCTGAATCCGGCTGCAGCCCGTAGCGCATGAAGCGGATCGGCACCTCGGTCTCGGTGATCTCGATCGGTGTGTTCTTGAGATAGGCGGCGTCGGCGCCCGAGCCGTTCGGCCCGTCGCGATGCGGCATGCCGCCGCCGCCGCCGACCACCGGGTTGATCGCCGCGATCACGCTGCGATGCGTCTTCTCGTCGGTGGTCATGACGTTGACGATCGAGCTCGAGCCGGCCGGCGCCGCCGGCAGCCGCTCGGGCGCGGCGAGGCTGAAGGCGCCGAAGATCAGGCTGCGCAGCCGCGCGCAGGTCAGGCTGCGCATGCCGACCGCCGCCGGGAAGGACGGGTTCAGCACCGTCCCTTCCGGGGCGATGCAGGTGAAGGGCCGGGTCAGCCCGGAATTGAGCAGGAGCTGCGGGTTCAGCGTGTAGAGCACGTAATAGACGCCGACGAGCAGCAGCGTATGGCGCGGGTCGGAGCCGGTCGGCACGTTGAGCGAGGAGCCGAGCTGCGGGTCCGATCCCGTGAAGTCGAGGATCGCCTCGTCGCCCTTGATGGTGAGCGTCAGCGCCAATCGGCAGGGATTGCCGTCGACGCCGTCCTCGTCGGCATAGTCGGAGAAGAAATACTCGCCATCGGGGATCGAGCGCAGGATTTCGCGGGCCTGATGCTCGGCATAGTCCATCAGCCCGTCGAGCCCGTCCATGAAGCCCTTCGCGCCGAACTTGGCGACCATTGCCTGGATCTTGCGCTCGCCGGTGTTGAGCGCGCCGGCAAGAGCCTTGAGGTCGCCCATGTTCAGCGCTGGCTTGCGCACATTCATCATCATGATGCGCAGCACGGTCTCGTCGAAGGCGCCGTCGCGCATCAGCGTCATCGGCGGGAAGCGGATGCCCTCCTGATGGATCTCGGTGAGCGAGCGCGACAGGCTCGCCGGCACCGCCCCGCCCATGTCGGTGTTGTGGACATGGCCGCCGACGAAGCAGACGATTTCGCCCTCGTGGAAGATCGGCTTCCACAGATGCGTGTCGGGAGCGTGGGTGGCGAGATAGCCGCTATAGGGGTCGTTGGTGAAGGCGATGTCGCCCGGGCGATACTCCGGCACCATCGCGATGGCGCGGTTGTAGTTCATGCCCGGATACCAGGTCGCGCCGAGGTCCATCGGCACGGCGACGACGCGCCCGGTGCGGTCCATCACCATCACGGTGAAGTCCTCGGTCTCCTTGACGAAGGTGGAATGCGCGGTGCGGTAGAGCGTGTAGGCCATGTTCTCGGCCGCGGCTCGGCAATGATTGGCCAGAACCTGAAGGGTGACCTTGTCGACCATGATCAGGCTCCCTCGCGCAGGATGAGATGCAGGTTGAGGAAGGCGTCGACCTCAGCCTCGAAGCCGGCGGGTATGCAGATCGTCGTGTCCTCCTGCGCGACCACGGCCGGGCCGGAGAAATGCTGGCCGCAGCGCAGCGCCTCGCGGTGGAAGAGCGCGACCTCGCGCTCGGCGCCGTCGAGCCAGGCGGTGATGAAGCGCGCCGGGATCGCTTCTTCGTCGACTGCTCCGGTTGCCGGGGTGAGTTCCGGCCGCGGCGTCGCGCCGGTGACGACAAGGCGCAGATTGACGATCTGGACCTCGGCCGCCTCGTCGTTGAAGTCGTAGATGGCAAGATGCTGGCGGTGGAAGGCGGCGCGGATCGCCGCAAGGTCGCCCTCGACGAGCCAGCTTTCTGCGAGCGGCACCTCGATCTCGAAGGACTGGCCGTGATAGCGCATGTCGGCGCTGAGGCTCTCGACCACAGGCCCGGTGAAGCGCTGGTCCTCGCGGATCCAGGCAAGCCCGTCGCGCTTGAGCTGTGCCAGCGCCTCCCGCAATTGCGGCAGCGAAGCAGGTTCGGTCGCGGCGAAGACGCTCTGGATGAAGTCGCCCTTCAGGTCGGCGATCAGCCCGCCGAGCGCGCTGACAACGCCCGGACGGCGCGGCACCAGGACGCGGGGGATGCCGAGTTCGCGCGCCAGGAAGCAGCCGAGCATAGGCCCGGCGCCGCCGAAGGGCATCAGCGCGAAATCGCGCAGGTCGACGCCATAGCGGGCGACGAGCTTGTTGACCTCGACGAACATCTCGGAGACGGCGATGGCGATGATCGCCTCGGCCGTAGCCTCGGCGCTGCGGCCGAGCATCGCGGCGACCTCGCCGACGACCTTCTGCGCGAGGTCGCGGCGCATGCCGATCTGGTCGTAGGCGAGAGCGGTATGGCCGAGGAAGCCGCAGGTCGCCATCGCGTCGGTGACGGTGGCGCGGGCGCCGCCGCGGCCATAGCAGGCGGGGCCGGGCGTCGAGCCGGCGCTTTCGGGGCTGACCTTGAGCACGCCGAAGGCGTCGGCCCAGGCGATCGAACCGCCGCCGGCGCCGATCGAGGTGACCGAGACGCTCGGCACGTAGAGCGGGAAGTCGCCGACGACCTCGCCGGTGCCGAATTGCGGTTGGCCGTCGATGATCAAGGCGAGGTCGGCGCTGGTGCCGCCGATGTCGAGGGTGAGGATGTTCTTCGCCCCAGCCTGCTCGGCGAGATAGGCCGCGCCGATCACGCCCGAGGCCGTGCCCGAGAGCAGCATGTTGACGCAGGCGCGCTTGCCGGTCGCGGCGTTCATTACCCCGCCATTCGACTTGGTCAGCATCGGGCCGGCCGGCACGCCGCGCGAGGAAAGCGCCTCCTCGAGCGCGTCGAGATAGCCCGAGACGCGCGGATGGACGTAGCCGTTCAGGATCGCGGTCGTGGTGCGCTCATATTCGCGGATGACCGGCCAGACCTCGCTGGTGCTGAAGACGAAGAGGTCCGGCGCCAGCCCGGCGATCAGCGCCCGCGCCTGCGCCTCATGAACGGGATTGCGATAGGCGTGCAGGAAGGAGACGATCACGCCGTCGATGCCGCGCGCCTTGAGCTTCACAACCGCATCCGCAAGTGCCTCACGGTCGAGCGGCTCGGCGACGCTGCCGTCGGAGAGGATGCGTCCGCCGACGCCGAAGACGCGGTCGCGCGGGATGAGCTGCTCCGGGCGGGCGCAGAACAGCGAGTACATGTCGGGCATGCGCAGGCGCGCCAGCTCGATCACATCCTCGAAGCCGGCGGTGGTGATCAGCCCGAGCCTGCTGCCCTTGCGCTGGATGATGGTGTTGATGCCGACCGTCGTGCCGTGGACGAAGGAGACGATCTCTTCAGCCGGCACCGCATGGCGCTCGTTCAAGAGATCGAGCCCGGCAAGGAGCTCGCGGCCCGGTGCGTCGGGCGTGGTCAGCACCTTGATCGTCTCGACACGGCCGCTGCCGGTCTCGAGCGCGCAGAAATCGATGAAGGTGCCGCCGATGTCGACGCCGATACGCCAGCTCATGACGCGCCTGTTTCAGTAAGGACGAGCCAGTCTTGGCGGCGGCGCATCCCGGGGTCCAACACCAAAACGGCAGTGCCGGATAAGCCGGCCTTATGCCTCGGTTGCTGGCGGCGCAGGCTGGTCGAGGTCGAGCTGCTGGCAGGCCGTGCGGATGTGGTTGCGCAGCAGCTCGTGGCTGCGCGAGAGCGGCCGGCGCGTGCTGGTCAGCAGGCAGAGCGGCAGGGCGACATGCGGCCGGAACGGGCGCGTCACCAGGCCGGGGAAATTGTGCCAGGGCAGCAGCCCGTCGACGACGGCGATGCCAAGGCCCTGCTGCACGAAGGCGAGCGCGATGATCGAGACGTCGATCTCCATCTCCGGCCGGAACGGCAGGCCTTGCTTGGCGAGCGCGTCGCGCAGCAACTGCCCGGGCAGCGATTCGGCGCGGTAGGAGATCAGTGTCTCTCCATCGAGATCCTCGGCGCCGATGGCATCGCGCTCAGCCAGGGGATGGCCGGCGGGCAGGACGCAGACCACACGGGTGTAGCCGACCACCTCCGTCTCGATGAAGGGCGTGGGCTGATCCATCATGGCGATGCCGAGCCCGGCCTGGTCGCGGTCGAGCATGGTGAGGATGACCTCGGCCGGCACGACATAGGAGCGCACGCGCGTGTTCGGATGGGCGGCGCGGAAATGGCGCAGCGCCTCAGGAACGAAGGAAAGGGAGGGCGGCGCCGAGGCGGCGAGGCGCACGAGGCCGGCCTTGCCATGGCGCAGGTCGCGCGTGCGCCGCCTGAGCATTTCGAGGTCGCCGAACAGGCGCTCGACCTCGGGGTAGATCTCCTCGGCCTCTGGGGTTGGGATCAGCCGGCCCTTGACGCGCAGGAACAGCTTGAAGCCGAGCTCGTCCTCGGTATGCAGCAGGATCTGACTGAGCGCCGGTTGGGAGACGTTCAGCGCTTCGGCAGCGCCGGTCAGCGTGCCGCAACGCATGACCATGCGGAAGACTTCGATCTGGCGGGCACGCATCGCGCGATCTTATAGGGGCGCGTGAACACTGTCAGCCGCCGCTCCTGGTGGTTGCCGGCCCCAAGCTCATCTGCTCTCGACGGATCAGCTGCCTGCCCATAGTCAAACTGGACCGCCCGCAACCTATTGCGGGCAGGCTGCTAGGGAAGTCAGCTTAGGACTGCGGGCGCACTGTGGCCCGCCAGAGCCTGCTGGCTTAGTAAAATGCCTCGGAACGCCGCTCTCGCGGTTTTGGGCCGGTCAGTTCAGCGGCAGGCTGCCGCGAAGGCGGCGGGTGTCGGACATCAGCGCGGCGAGGCGAGCGTCGGCCTTCGGCGGCGCGGCGAAGGCATGAGCGACCTTCTTGGGCATGTCGAGATCGAACGGCCGGCTGGGCGGCAGCGGCGCATTGCCGACGAGGCTTGCAGCTGGGTTTGCAGGCGCGGCAGCTGCCGGCGCGGGAATGTCCGGTGCGAAAGCCAGCGGCGCACCGGCGAAGGAGGCCGGCACGGCGGAGGCAGTGCTGGCGAGAGGCGCAGGTGTGGACACCGCCGCCAGCTGATAGCTCGGCTCCTCGATACGGCGGCGCTCGGGGCGCTCACCCTTGACGTAGAAGGCGTTGCCGCCAGCCACCGTCACATAATGCATGTTGGCATAGGAGAAGCGCAGGCCGGCCATATGGAAGTGCTTGGCCGATCCGACGGCTTCGTTGCGCTTTCCGGCGAGGATCGCTTCGGCGGCGGCCTCGGCCTTCGGCAGGTCCCGAGTGGCCATCTGGCGAGTCAGCACGCCCGGCGCGAACTGGCGCGGTGCGCCGACGACGCCGCAGATCGTCTCGGGATAGCGCGGCGATCCGACCCGGTTCATCACCACCGTGCCGACACCGAGCAGGCCGGTCTCGCTCGAGCGGTTCGATTCGAAATACATCGCCCGGACGAGGCATTCCTTCTCGCGCGGATCGGCCTTGGCTAGCTCGATGGCGCGCTTGCGGATCTCGTGAGTCTGCTTCGTCGTTGTCGCAGGGCCGGCGGTCGTCGTCGAAGCGGTCTGGACCGGAGCCGTGCTGCAGGCGCCCAGAACGGGCGCTGCCAGAGAGATCAGAAGCGGGATCGCGTTGCGGCCGTAATGGCTCCTGGCACTGGAACGAACGGCATCTGCAGCGATCACGGCCCGCTTCATGCGGCAACCTCCTGATTACGGGATGGGGGCTACCTGAGGCGGCAGGCCATCGTCACCGGAAAGGAATCCCCAACCTCTTACCAGAAAGTTAATTTCGGAAGGAAGAGGCAAAGATGCACGACAACGGCGTGGCCATCAATATGGCGCAACCCCGGCATATTCCCGCCTGAAGAGGCCAATCACGTGTGTTTTCGTCCGTTTTCCCTTCATCAAAGCTATTGCGACATTATCGAAGGGAAGAGTCCCGTCAGCACCGGTCGCGGACATTGGCTCATTGCCTGGAGTCGGGCCTGACCTAGGGGAAGTAATACGACGACGTTTCTCCAGCTACTCCGGCGCAACTACGTCGATGCTTGCATTGCGGCCCGCTCCAGAGCGACCGCTTCACCGCCGAAGGCGCGCGTTGCCCGTGCGGCGGCCGTCAGCAATGGCTGCGTCATCTGCGCGATGAAGGCTTCGTCGATGCGCATCCGCGGTCCTGCCAGCGTGATCACGCCGACCAGCGTCGCACTGGGGCCGAACACCGGCGCCGAGAGGCCGGCCGTATCCGGATCGCGATCGCCGAGCGAGACGTAATGGTAGTTTCGCCGGATCGCGTCGTAGGGCTCACCGGATTCGCCCGAGAAGGCCGCCAGAACCCGACCGCCCGACCCTGCATTCAGCGGCAGCACATCGCCCTCCCGGACATGGTAGCGGATCGGGTGTCTGGACTCGATGCGGTAGAGGCAGGTCCGCAGATTCCCCGCAGGAGCATAGAACGCCACGCTCTCGCCGCTCTCCTCGGCGAGGTCGCGCATGATCGGTAAAAGGATATCGGCCGCCGCGACCGAGCGCTGGTAGATCGCGCCAAGCCTGAATGCTCCCGATCCGATCCGGTAGAGGCCATCGGGCAGGCGCTCGAGCAGATGACCGCGGATCAGCGAGCCGGCCAACCGCATGATCGTGCTCTTGTAGAGGCCCGTCCTCGCCGCGATCTCGGCCAGCGACAACGTCCGGTCCTGCGGCGTGAAGGCGTTGAGGATCGCGATGGCGCGATCCAGCGCCGCGACCCCGTCCGACGATGCCGGCAGGGCTGCCATGCCGTCCTGTTTCGTTTTGCTCGCCACGCCGACCGTCCTCGTCACGCCGGATCGATATCGGATCAGGTCGGCTTCGTCCAGGTCGTTCTACTAGACAGAATTATATTCTGATTGACAGAACATCTGGCCGCTGGCAAAAGCGCGCTCGGACAGGCCGCACGATCAGAACGAGCGATCAGCTCGCTGGCCGGGTCCTTGGAAGGTGCCGACAGCGAGGCACCGAACCCTGGAGGGAAACCGATGCTGTCTCGCCGTCATGTCCTGTTGGGTTCGCTTGCCGCCGGAGCCGTCGCTCACGCGCAATGGCTGATCGGCGCGGCCTTCGCGCAGAGCCCTGGCCAGCTCCAGCTCTTCGTGCCGGCTGCGCCCGGCGGCGGCTGGGACCAGACCGCCCGCACGATGGAGCAGGTGCTGCGGGCGGAGAAGCTGATCACCGGCGCGCAGATCACCAATGTCGGCGGCGCCGGCGGCACGGTCGGCTTGCCGCAGTTCACCAATCAGTGGAAGGGCCGCCCCAACGCCCTGATGGTCTCCGGCATGGTCATGGTCGGCGCCATCATCGCCAACAAGGCCCCGGTGAAGCTCTCCCAGACCACGCCGATCGCGCGCCTGACCGGCGAGTTCCTCGCCCTCGTCGTGCCGGCGGCCTCGCCCTTCAGGACGGCGAAGGACTTCATTGCAGCGCTTAAGGCCGACCCGGCCAAGATCCCGGTCTGCGGCGGCTCGGCCGGCGGCTCCGACCACATCCTGCTCGGCCTGATGGCGAAGTCGGTCGGCGTCGCGCCGGCCAAGCTCGCCTATGTCCCCTATGCCGGAGGCGGCCAGGCGGTCGCGGCGCTGCTGGGCAACCAGGTCGCCGCGGGCATTTCCGGCTATGGCGAGTTCTCGGAGCAGGTGAAGGCCGGCAAGCTGCGCCTGCTCGCCATCTCCGCCGACAAGCGCCAGCCTGGCATCGAGGCGCCGACGCTGAAGGAGCAGGGCATCGAGGTCGAGCTCTTCAACTGGCGCGGCGTCTTCGCCCCGCCGAATGTCAGCGCCGACCAGCGGGCGGCGATGATCACGCTGATCGAGAAGATGGCCGGCAGCCCAGCCTGGCTCGACGAGGTCAGGAAGCGCGACTGGACGCCGATCCTGCTGACCGGCGACGCCTATGCCGGCTTCCTCCAGGAGGAGACGGCGCGCATCGAGACGATCCTGAGGGATCTCGGCCTGGCCGCCTGATCGCCCCGGGGCCCAGCCCCCAAAATCTCACTCGAGGACATCCGTGATGACTGACGCTCATTCGCGGCAGCGCCCGCACGCGCGCCTTGCTCCGGCAGAAGCCCTGATCGGGCTCGGGCTGCTGCTCTTCGCCGGACTCACCCTCTGGCAGACGCTCTCGATCCCGGTCTCGCCGATGTATGCCCAGGTCGGCCCGCGGGTCTTCCCTTACATCACCAGCGCGGGCCTGGCGGTTTTCGCCGTCCTTCTCCTCGCGCAGGCCGCCCGGGGCGGTTGGCAGCCGGCCGAGGAGAAGGAGGTCGAGCTCGACTGGAAGGCGGCTGCCTTCGTCGCCGCCGGGCTCGTCGCCAATGTCGTGCTGATCGGCCCGCTCGGCTTCTCGGCCGCCTCGACGGCGATGTTCGTGCTCGTCGCCCATGGCTTCGGCAGCCGCAGGCCGCTGCGCGATGCCGCGATCGGGCTCGTTCTCGCGCTCACCGCCTATTTCGGCTTCGCCAAGGCGCTTGGCGTCAACATCGGCGCCGGCCTCGTCGAGAACCTGCTGGGAGGCTGAGATGGACACGCTCGCTCAGCTCGGGCACGGCTTCTCGGTCGCCTTCTCGCCGAACAACCTGCTCTGGTGCCTCGTCGGCACCACGCTCGGCACCGCCATCGGCGTACTGCCGGGCCTCGGGCCGGCGCTGACCATCGCGCTCTTGCTGCCGATCACCTTCCAGGTTGCGCCGGAGGCGGCCTTCATCCTCTTCGCCGGCATCTATTACGGCGCGATGTATGGCGGCTCGACCACCTCGATCCTGCTCAACACGCCGGGCGAGAGCGCGACGATCGTCACCGCGCTCGAAGGCAACAAGATGGCCCGCTCCGGCCGGGCCGGCGCCGCGCTCGCCACTTCGGCGATCGGCTCCTTCGTCGCCGGCACGATCGGCACCATGGGCGTCACCTTCCTCGCCCCCGTCGTCGTCAGCCTGGCCCTGCTCTTCGGCCCGGCCGAGTACTTCTCGCTGATGGTGCTCGCCTTCGTCACGGTCTCGGCCGTGCTCGGCTCCTCCGCGGTGCGCGGCCTCGCCAGCCTGTTCCTCGGCTTCTATCTCGGGATGATCGGGATCGACCTGCAGACCGGGCAGCCGCGCTTCACCTTTGGCCTGACCGAATTGCTCGACGGCACCAATGTCATCGTCGTAGCGGTGGGCCTGTTCGCGGTCGGCGAGACGCTCTACGTCGCGGCCCGCCGTTATGCCGGCCAGGACGAGATCGTGCCCCTGCGCGGCTCGCTCTACATGACGCGCGAGGAATGGTCGCGCTCCTGGAAGCCCTGGCTCCGCGGCACCGCGATCGGCTTCCCGATCGGCGCCATGCCGGCCGGCGGGGCGGAGATCCCGACCTTCCTCTCCTATGTTCTCGAAAAACGCCTGTCGAAGAAGCCGGAGGAATTCGGCACGGTCGGCGCGATCGAGGGCGTCGCCGGCCCCGAAGCCGCCAACAACGCCTCCGCCGCCGGCGTCCTCGTGCCGATGCTGACGCTCGGCCTGCCGACCTCGGCGACCGCCGCGATCATGCTCTCGGCCTTCCAGAGCTACGGCATCCAGCCCGGACCGCTGCTGCTCGACACCCAGCCGGCGCTGGTCTGGGGCCTGATCGCCAGCCTCTACGTCGCCAACGTCCTGCTCGTCGTCCTGAACCTGCCGCTGGTCGGGCTCTGGGTCCGGATCCTGAAGATCCCGGCGCCGCTCCTCTATGCCGGCATCCTCGTCTTCGCGACGGTCGGCACCTACGGCATCTCGCAATCGCCGATCGACCTCATCCTGCTCTACGTCCTCGGCGGCATCGGCTTCCTGATGCGCCGCTTCGACTTCCCGACCGCGCCGGTCGTGATCGGGATGATCCTGGGGCCGATGGCCGAGACCGAATTCCGCCGGGCGATGACGATCTCAGGCGGGGACTGGACGGTGCTGTTCACCCAGCCGCTCTCCGCCGCGCTGCTGGCGCTCGCCTTCGCCGCGCTGTTCGGCCCGCGCCTCTACCACCTCATCCGCGCCTGGCGCGGCCCGCGCCCCGCCCATGTCCCCGGCGATGCCTGAGAAGCGAGACATAAGATGACCCAACTCCTTCACGGCCTGCGCATTCTCGACCTCACCAATGTACTGGCCGGCCCCTATTGCGGCTATCAGCTCGCTCTGCTCGGGGCTGATGTAATCAAGGTCGAGGCGCCCAATGGCGGCGATCTCGCCCGTCAGCTCGGCGCCTCGCCCGAACTCAACCAGGCGGCGATGGGCGCCTCCTTCCTGGCCCAGAACGCCGGCAAGCGCTCCGTCGTCGTCGACCTCAAGAGCGAGGATGGCCGGGCGCAGTTCCTCGATCTCGTCGCCACCGCCGACGCCCTCGTCGAGAACTTCCGGCCGGGCGTGATGGAGCGCCTCGGGCTCGGCTATGAGAGCCTCCACGCCATCCGCCCGGACCTGGTCTATTGCGCCATCTCCGGCTTCGGCCAGACCGGGCCGATGCGGGACAACCCCGCCTATGACCAGATCATCCAGGGCCTGTCCGGGGTGATGAGCATCACCGGCACGCCGGAGACCGCCCCCTTGCGGGTCGGCTATCCCGTCTGCGACACGCTGGGCGGCCTGTTCGGTGCCTTCGCGGTCGTCTCCGCCCTGCTGCGCCGCGCCAGCACCGGCGAAGGCGCCTTCCTCGACGTCTCCATGCTCGAATGCACGCTCAGTGCCTTGGGGTGGCCGGTGTCGAACTATCTGACAGCCGGCGTCGAGCCCCGCGCCATGGGCAACGAGAACATGACGGCGGCGCCCTCCGGCGCCTTCGAGACCGGCGACGGACTGCTCAACATCGCCGCCAACAAGCAGGAACAGTTCGTCACGCTCTGCGGCGTCATCGGACGGCCCGAGCTGGCGAGCGATCCGCGCTTCAGCGAGCGCGAGGCCCGCAAGCGCCATCGCGGCGAGCTGAAGAGCCTGATCGAAGCGGCGCTTGCCGCAGCTTCTGCGGCGGATTGGGAAGATCGCCTCAACCGGGCCGGCGTCCCGGCCGGCCGCGTGCTGACGATCCCGCAGGTTCTGCAGGAGACGCAGGTGACCTCCCGCAACATGACCACCCACTTCGAGACCGGCGCTGGCGACCGTCCGCTGACGGTGATCCGCGGTGGCTTCCTGGTCGACGGCGAGGCGCCCCGGCCACTGCAGCCGCCGCCGAAGCTCGGCGAGCACAGTGACCAGATTCTGGCGGAGGCCCGCAGGCAACGCGAGACCAGGAGGCAGGCATGAGCGACAGCATGCGCAAGGAAGGCCGCGAGCGCGGCGAGGAGTGGTGGTCGACCGAGATCATCGAGATGCGGCCCGGCCTGATCCGCCTGCGCGGCTACCCGATCGAGGATCTGATCGGCCGGATCAGCTTCCCGGCCATGATCTGGCTCATGCTTCGGGGTGAACTACCGAGCGAAGCTGAGGCCGAACTGCTCGGCGTCGCCCTCGGCGCGGCGGTCGATCACGGCCCGCAGGCGCCCTCGATCGCGATCGCCCGCATGGCCGCAACCTGCGGCGTCGGTATCAACAGCGCCATGGCGTCCGCGATCAACGTGCTCGGGGATGTGCATGGCGGCGCCGGCGAGCAGGCGCTCGGCTTCTTCGGCGATATCGCAGCGGCGATGGATGAAGGCCAGCCGCTCGAGAGCGCCGTGACGGGCCGCGTCGCGCGCTTCTTTGCCGAGAGCAGCTATGTGCCGGGTCTCGGCCACCGCTTCCACCCGCTCGATCCGCGCGCGCCGCGCTTGCTGGCGCTGGTGCGCGAGGCGGCCGCTGCGGGCACCGTAGGAGGTCGCTTCGCCGACATCGCCGAGGCGGTCGAGGCGGCCGTCGAGATCCACAAGGGCAAGCGCATCCCGCTCAACATCGATGGCGCTACTGCCGTCATCTATGGCGAGCTCGGTTTCCCGCCGCCGCTGACGCGCGGTCTCTTCGTGCTCTCGCGCTCGGTCGGCATCCTCGCCCATGCCTGGGAGCAGTCGCAGAAGCCGGACCGCAACAAGGGCCCGCTGCCGCGCGAATGGCTCTGGGCCTATCGCGGCGCGCCCGAACGCCGGCTGCCCGAAGCGCAGGCCGCGCGGCCATCGCCTTCAGACCAATAACCAAGATCGATCTCGAGGGAGACCATCATGACGCAGCTTTCTCGCCGCTCGTTCCTGCACGCCTCGCTCGGGGCCTCTGCCGCCTCCTTCGGGCTCGGCCGATTGTCCGATCCTGCGCTCGCGCAGGCCTATCCATCGGCCAACATCCGGATGGTCGTCCCTTACGCCGCCGGCGGCACCACCGATTTCGTCGGGCGGCTCGTCGCCGAGGCGATGGGCGAGCAGACAGGCGGCCATCGCTTCTTCGTCGAGAACAAGACCGGGGCAGCCGGCGGGATCGGCATGAAGGACGTCGCGGCCGCAAAGCCCGACGGCTATACGGTGCTGCTCGGCGATTCCACCATGGCGGTGACGCCGACGCTGACGCCGGCGGCGGGGATCGATCCCCTCAGGATGTTCAGACCGGTCTGCCTGATTGCGACCTTCCCCTCGGTGCTCGTCGTGCATCCGAGCGTGCCGGCCAAGACCGTCGCCGAGCTGATCGCCTACGCCAAGGGAAACCCCGGCAAGCTGAATTTCGGCTCGGGCGGCGTCGGCACCGTTCCGCATCTCCAGGGCGAGCAGTTCCGGCTGAAGACCGGCACGAGCCTGCAGCACGTGCCCTATCGCGGCGCGGCCGCCGCCTTGCAAGACGTCGTTGCCGGGCAGATCCAGATGCTGTTCACCGCGGCGCCAACCGCACTCTCCTTCATCGAAGGCGGGCAGCTCAGGCTGATCGCGACAACGGGCGCCGAGCGCCTGCCGATCGCGGCCCAGGTGCCGACTTTGGTCGAGGCCGGCGTCAAGGACTTCGTCTCCTCGCAATGGTTCGGTCTGCTCGCCCCGGCCGGAACGCCGGAGCCGGTCGTCGCCCGCCTCAACGAGCTCGCCGTCCAGGCGACGCGTAACCCGAGCGTCGCCAAGCGCATCACCGAGCAGGGCGGTTTCCTCCAGCCGGGCTCGCCCGAGGATTTCAGCAGATTCATCGCCGACGAGCTCAAGAGCTGGGGCGAGATCGTCCGCGCCGCGCAGGTGCAATAGCTCTTTGAAACCTTGCCGATTCTAGGGAGTTGACCGATGAGCTGGTTCGCACCGCCACAGCCGATCGAGACGGATGTCTTTACCAGCCTGCCCGAGGCGTTCCGAGATCGGCGCGCGAGCGCATGGAGCATCGCCAACAAGGGCGGGCAAGCGATCGACTCCTTCCTGGAAGGGCCGTGCCTGGGCCCCGACGGCACGCTCTATGTCGTCGACATCCCGTTCGGGCGGATCTTTGCGGTCGATCCGGCCGGGCAGTGGCGTCTGGTCGTCGCCTATGACGGCTGGCCGAACGGCATGAAGGTCGCCCCCGACCGCCGGTTGATCGTCGCCGACTATCGCCGCGGCCTGCTGTCAATCGATCCCGCGAGCGGGACGGTCGAGACCATCCTCGGCGCGGTCAACAGCGAAGGCTTCAAGGGGCTGAACGATCTCCAGCTCCTGCCTGACGGCTCGATCCTGTTCACCGACCAGGGCCAGACCGGCATGCAGGATCCGAGCGGCCGGCTCTACCGGCTCTGGCCGGACGGCCGCCTCGACCGGATCATCGCCAACGCACCGAGCCCGAACGGCGTTGCCATATCGCGCGAGGGCAGCCACGCCTTCCTGGCACTGACCCGCGCCGCCCAGATCTGGCGGGTGCCGCTCGCTCCCAATGCCCAGGCCGGCAAGACCCAGGTGTTCGCCCAGTTGCCCGGCGGCCTCTCCGGGCCGGACGGACTGGTGGTCGATGGCGATGGCCGCGTGATCGTCTGCGATCCCGGCCATGGCTGTGCCTGGGTTCTCTCGCCGCTCGGCGTGCCGCTCTACCGCGTGGTCTCCTGTACCGGCCGGACGGTAACGAATGCGGTGCTCCTGCCTGACGGAGAGACCTTGCTCCTGACCGAATCCGAAACCGGGCAGATCCTGCGAGCGCACCTTCCAAGTGCGTGACGGCCGCAACCCAGCGCCGCGACCGCTTTCCCGTTAGCGCCTGAGGTCGATCCAATAGCCGGCCCGATAAGGGATCGGCAGGAAGCGCTCGTGCAGCCGGCGCAACGTCTCCTCGGGATCGAGATCCGCGAACAGCTCCGGATGCAGCCAGCCCACGATCCGCTGCAGCGCCACGAACTGGTAGGGGCTGGTATAGAACTGGTGCCAGATCGCATGGACGCGGCCCGTCCTGACCGCCTTCGTCGATCGGAAAGCCGGCCGCGCCGCCAGCGCGGCAAGCTTTTCCTGCGCCTTGCGAAGATCAGCGCCGGGGCCGAGGCCGACCCAGGCGCCGTTCGGTGCCAGCGCCTCCCAGTTGCCGCCGGTCACGATCACTACATCGGGATCGCGCACGATGATCGTCTCGGGATTGATCGTCCCGAAGGTGCCGTGCAGGAGCTCGCTGCCGAGATTGATGCCGCCGGCCGCGGCGACCATGGCGCCGAAATTCTCATTGCCGAAGGTCAGGCAGCATTCGTCGGAATAGCCGGGAATCCGGTCGAGCATGACGAGAGGCTTGGCGAGCGGGCCAGCGGCCGCGAGCCGCTCGGTGACGCGCGCGATCTCCACGGCCCGGAAGGCGATCAGCGCCTCGGCGACCTCCGTTCGCCCGAAGACCTGTCCGAGCAGGCGCAGCGACGGCTCGGTGTTGCGCGAGGGCGCATGCCGGAAATCGACATAGACGACCGCGATGCCCGCCGCAGCCAGTCGCTCGACCAGACGGATTTCTCCGGCCGGGCGCTGCGTCTCGGCGCCGAGCACAACGAGGTCGGGTTGCAGCGAGATCGCCTTCTCGATGTCGAAGGCGCCACTATTTGGCGACCCAAAGCGCGGCAGCGCCGCCGCCTGCGGAAAGCGCGCCAGATAGGCGGCATGCGTATCCGGGTCGGACTTCTCGAAGTCCTCGCCCCAGCCGACGATCCGCCCGAACGGGTCATCGCGATCCAGCGCCGCGGTGATGTGGATCTGCCGGCCCTCGCCGAGGATGACGCGGCGGACGGGAACCGTGACGGAGACTTGCCGCCCCGCCACATCCGTCACCGTCACAGTGTCCGCGATGGCGTGCGCCGGCATGAGCGCGAGCCAGGCCAGCAGCGCAAGCGCGAGCCAGCGCAGGGCGGTCACGGCGCTGAGCCCGGCCCAGCGCATGCTCAAAGATCCATCGACATCGACAGCCGGAAGGTGCGCGGCGCCCCGACATAGAAGGTGCCGAAGGAGGCGACGCTCGACCAGTACTTGCTGTCGGCGACATTCTGGACCGCAGCGCGGAACACGGTCTTGCGCCCGGCGATCTCGGTGGCGTAGCGCGCGCCGAGGTCGAACCGCGTCCAGTCCGGCAGCGACTGGGCGTTGGCCGCGTCGATGTACTGCTTGCCGGTGTAGACGAGAGTCCCGGTGAGCGTCAGGCCCCTGAGCCAGGGCACATCCCATTCGGCGCCGAGATTGAGCTGCACCGGCGCGACGCCAATCGGCCGGTTGCCGAGATTGGCAGCGACCGAGGTCTTGGTCAGCTTGCCATCGAGGAGCGAGGCGCCGCCCAGCAATCGTAGCTGCGGCGTGACCTCGCCATAGACGCTGAGCTCGAGCCCGCGCACGCGCTGTTCGCCGGTGACGGAGAACAGGCTGCCATTTAGTTCGCCGCTGGGCTTGTCGATCTGGAAGCCGGCGAGCGAGGCGCCGAAGCTGCCATACTGAAGCTTGACGCCGGCCTCGTACTGCTTGGTGCGGTAAGGCGCAAAGGTCTCGCCGGCATTGCTCGCCGTGGTCGGAGCGACGTCGCCGCGGCTCAGGCCCTCGACATAGTTGGCGTAGACCGAGAGGTAGTCGAGCGGCCGCAGCACGAGGCCGACCATCGGCGTTGTGGCGCTTTCGTCATAGGCCGAGGTCAGAATGCCGGTCCCCGCCGCATAGTTGTTGGTTGCGACCGACTGGCGCCGGACACCGAGCGTCAGCATGACCCGATCGTCAAAGGCCGACATCGTGTCGGCCAGCGCGATGCTGGTGAGGTCGCTGTCGGAGAGGCGCGTGCGCGCGGCGCGGGTCGCAAACTGCGTGGCGCTCCAGCTTGGCGCGTAGATGTTCGACAGCACCGGGGTGCCATTCGTCAGGGCCCGCTCCAGGGTCTCGCGATAATAGGACGCCTGCAGCGTCAGCGAATGCTTGATGAAGCCGGTCTCGAAGCGGGCGCGGATTCCAGCTTCATAGCTCTGGCGGCTGACGCCGAGATCGAAATATTGCGGTGTGTGGCTGGTGTCACCGCGGGCGTTCAGGATCGTCGGCAGGCCGAAGAAGCGCTCGACCCGGGTCTGCGAGCCGCCGGCATTGCCGAAGACGGTGATGGTGTCGGTGAGGTCGAGTTCGTTCTTCCACAGCACCGAGCGGTCGTCGATGCGCGACCATTCCCAGGGCTGGATGACATTCTCGCGCCCGCCCGGAGCGGACGGCACGCGCAAGCCGCGCGTCATCAGGAACGGACGATTGGGCGCATCGAACTCGTCCCGCTGTGCCAGGGCATAAAGCCAGCTGCGGAAGCGCTCGCCCTGATAGTCGAGCGCCAGCGAGCCGATGCCCGTCGTCTCGGATTGCCGATTCACGGCCGTGTCGCCGCCGCGCAGCGAACCGTTGACGCGCACGCCGAACTCGCGGCCGGCACCGAAACGGCGCGCGACGTCGAAGGTCGCGCCGCCATAGGCCCGCGACGAGAATTCGGTACCGACACGGGTGAGATCGCCCTCGGCGCGCTTGGGCACGACGTTGATCACGCCGCCGACCCCGCCATTGGGTGCGATGCCGGTCAGCGCCGCGGCCGGGCCCTTCAGCACCTCGATACGCTCGGCATAGTCGGTGAAGACGCGATAGTTCGGCGCGACGCCATAGACGCCGTCGAACGCGATCTCTCCGCTATTGCCCTCGCCGATCGGGAAGCCGCGGATATTGAAGGAATCGACGATGCCGCCCGACGGATGCGAGCTGCGCACCGACGGATCGAGGATCAGCGCATCGGCGACGGTCGAGGCCTGGAGATTGCGGGCGAGCTCGCCGGTATAGCTTGTCGTGCTGAACGGCGATTTCAGCGTCTCGGCATTGCCGAGCAGGCCGAGCCGGCTGCCCTGGGCGACCTGCCCGCCGGCGAACGGTGCGGGCACCTCGGAGGCGCGGGCAAGACCTTCGACCACGATCTCGTCGAGCCGCACTTGGTCATTACGCTCCTGCGCAGCGGCGGCGGAAGCCGCCAGGATGACAAGGGCCGTGCCCGCCAGCAGCGCCAGCGGGGGCCTTCCGCATCGCGTAGCGACGCATGGAGCAGAACGACGCTGCGGCGCTACGGGACGAACTGCCGACATCTATGAAACTCCCAAACCAGCCGCGGAGGCGATTCCAGCCGGCGGAGACCCTGTTCGGCACGCAATCAAAAGAAAAGCACGCGGACGTTGCAATGCAGCCACCCGAGTAGATTGTAAAATAACGTGCTATATTTGCAACGAATACTTTATAACTACTTCAATAAATGTATTTACGCAGACACACCGAGGTCGCCGCCCGAATGTTCGCGCGACGACATCTCATAACCGCGCGAAGCGGTAGCGCGCCCGCGCGGCGGGCGTCGACCGCGTTTATTGGAAGGGGGCTTCTGAAAATTAGAGGCAGCCCGCCTTCAGGCCGCGTAGCGCCCAACCAGCTCGCGCGCAGCCGAGATCTCGTCGCAGATCCATTCGTCGACCAGTCGCACCTCGCGGCGCCGCCGCATGCCGGGCGGCCTGACAAGAAAATAGGAGATGCCGGTCGGCACGGCCTTGCGCAGCGGCACTACGAGCCGGCCGTCCTGGATCGCCTCATGGGCAAGGACGACGTCGGTCATGGCGACGCCCAGCCCGGCCTCGGCGGCGCTCAGCGCCATGTCGAGCGCGTCGAAATCGAGCCCATGGCGGGTTTCGATATGCATCCCCGACTTCTCGGACCAGGTTCGCCAGTCGCGCCGGTCGGGCAGCGGATGGAGCAATGTCGCCTCGGGCAGGTCCGCGCCGGAGAAGCGGCCACCGCCATAGGACGGGGCACAGACCGGCAGGATCCATTCCGGATAGAGCTCGGTGACGCAATCGAGCGGCCAGTTGCCCATGCCGTAGCGGATGCCGAGATCGGCGTCGGCATCGTTAAGCGTCATGTCGTTCAGCCGGGTCTGGACGCTGACCTTCACCAGCGGGTGTCGCTCCTGGAAAGCCTTCAGGCGCGGCAGCAGCCAGCGCAGCGCGAAGGTCGGCAGGCATTTGATCGTGACCGTCTCCTGCTCGGCGCGGAACGGCGTGATCGCCTCGGCGATATGGTCGAACGCCTCCTTGACGCTGAGCGCGAGGCGCTGGCCGGCATCGGTGATCTCGAGTCCATTGTGGTTGCGCTGGAACAGCGGCGTGCCGAGCTGGTCCTCGAGGATCTTGACCTGCCGGCTGACAGCGCTCTCGCTGACATTGAGCGCCGCCGCTGCCTTCTTGATGCTGAGCTGCGCCGCGACGATCTCGAAGCAGCGCAGGGCATTGAGCGAGGGCAGCCGGCGGGTCATGGCCGCGGGCTCGGGCGCGGTGCTGTCGCGGCCGCCCGTCTCATCGGATGTCCATGCGCGGGTCGAGCGCATCCCTCAGCCCGTCTCCTGTGAAGTTGAAGCTCGTCACCGCCAGTGTAATGGCAGCTCCCGGCAGGATCGCAAGCCACGGCGCGCTCGTCAGGTAGATCTGGGCGTTGTTCAGCATGTTCCCCCAGCTCGCGGTCGGCGGCTGGATGCCGTAGCCGAGGAAGCTGACATAGGATTCGAGCAGGATGGCGCGGGCGACGTTGAGCGTCGCCGCGACGACGATCGGCGCCATGGCGTTGGGCAGGAGCTCGCGCAGCATCACCCGCAGATGCGAGGCGCCGAAGGAGCGCGCCGCCACCGCATAATCCTGCTCACGCAGGACCTTGATCTGCGCCTCGACGATGCGCGCGACGTTCATCCAGGAGGTCGCGGCGATCAGCAGCACCATCGAGGTCAGGCCCGGCTTGACCAGTGCCGCCAACGCCAGCAGCAGGAAGATCGTCGGAAAGCACAGGATCGCGTCGACGAAGCGCATCAGAGCTGAGCCGATGGCGCCGCCATGATAGCCGGCGATCATGCCGACACCGGTGCCGATGGCGATCGCGATCGCCATGGCGGTAAAGCCGATGCCGAGCGAGATGCGCCCGCCCATCATCAAGCGAGCCAGCATGTCGCGGCCGAGCTCGTCCGTGCCGAGCAGATGCGCACCTGCCAAGGGCGGCGCGAAACGCTTGAGCACGTCGATATGGGTCTCGTCGAACGGCAGCACGACCGGGCCGAGAAAGCAGATGAGCGCGAGAGCAAGAATGATCGCCGCACCGGCCATGGCGAGCCTGTGCCGCCGGAAGCGGCTCCAGGCGCTCTTTCGGCCAAGGCCTTCGGGCTCGATCGGCAACTGGAAAACGTCTGCACTCATGGTCAGCCCAGCCGGATGCGGGGATCGGCGACCGCGTAGAGCATGTCGGCGATCAGCGAGCCGATCAGCACCATCAACGCCGACAGCATCAGGATGCCCATCACCACCGGATAGTCGCGGTACTCGATCGAATCGAGGAAGAGCCGGCCCATGCCCGGCCAGGTGAAGACCGTCTCGGTGACGAGCGCCCCCCCGAGCAGGGTCGGGAACTGCAGGCCGGCCAGCGTGATCAGCGGCAGCAAAGCATTGCGCAGGGCATGGCGGCTGAGCACCGCCTGCTCCGGCACGCCCTTGGCGCGGGCGGTGCGGATATAGTCCTGGCCGATCACGTCGAGCACGGCCGAGCGCGTGAAGCGCGCCCAGACCGCCGTTTCGACCAGGGCAAGGACCAGGACCGGCGCGATCATGTGATGCAGCACATCGAAGAGCGAGCCGTCGCCGATCGTCTGGCGGTTGCCGGCCGGCAGCCAGCCGAGCTCCACCGAAAAGAGATAGATCGCGATCAGGCCGAACCAGAAGGTCGGGATCGACAAGGCGATCATGGCGCCGACCGTCGCCACCATGTCGAAGACCGAATAGCGCCGGATCGCGCCGAGGATGCCGATGGCGCAGCCGAGCACCATGGCGATCAGCGTCGAGGCCGCCATCAGTTCGAAGGTGGCGCGCAAATGCGAGGTGATGACACTCCAGACCGGGGCGTTGTCGCGATAGGAACGGCCCCAGTCACCGGTCAGCATGCGCCGGAGCCAGTCGAGATATTGCACCGGCAGCGGCCGATCGAGGCCAAGCTCGCGGCTGATCCGGTCAAGGTCCTCCTGCGTCATCTGGGCCGACTGGGCGAATTGCGACATCGGCCCGCCGGGCGCCAGGTGCAGGATGGCAAAGCCGATCGCCGAGACGATCATAAGGAGAAGCAGCGACTGCCAGAGCCGCCTTGCGAGGAACGGACCCATCTCAACCGGTCACGCCGCCCAGTACCAGCGCCGCATGTTCCAGCAGCTCGAGGAGCAGTTGATGTTGGGCTGGAAACCCTGCAGCCCGTCCTTGATGCCCTCGGCCATCACCGTCTGGTAGATCGGCAGCAGGACGAGGTCGTCGCGGATGATGCGCTGGATGCGGCCGTAGGTCTTCTTGCGCTCCTGCGGGTCAAACTGGCTGGCGCCGTCGGCGAGTAGCCGGTCCATCTCGGGATTGCCGTACTGGTAAGTGTTGAGCCCCGAGCCGGCCTTGGCCGGGATCGCGGTCGAGGCGAAGCGCGGCGTCACGTCGGGATCGTTGCCGATCATGAAGTTCGAGCCGACCATCACCGATTCGAACTTCGACTTCTGCCAGAACTCGCCCCAGATCACCGCGCCCGGCATGTTGTTGATGCGCAGGGCCGCGCCGACCGCGCGCCAATCCTGCATCAGCAATTGCTGCGACTGCTCGCGGCCGGGATTGCCGACCGTGGTCGAATTGGAGAATTCGAGGCGCACCCCGTCCTTCTGGCGGATGCCGTCCGCGCCGCGGGCCCAGCCGGCCGCGTCGAGGATGGCATTGGCCCTGGCCGGGTCGTGCCGATGCGCCGGCAACCCATCCTCATAGGCCCAGGATTCGCGCGGCAGGAAGGATTCGGTCGGCACCGGCAGGCCGTAATAGAGCGCGTCGATCCGCGCCGCCTTGTTCATGGCGAGATAGAGCGCCTCGCGCACCGCCTTGTCGGCGAAGGGGCCGAATTCGAGGTTGAGCGCGATATGCTCGATGAACGGCGTCGGCGAGCGCGAGATGCGCCGCCCGCGCAGGCCCTGCGCCTCCTTGACGAAATGCGCCGCGATGCCGCCGATGCCGAGATAATCGACCTGCCCGGTGCGGAACTGCGTGTAGAGCACCGTCAGGTCCGGGATGTATTTGAAGACGGCGCGCTCCAGATAAGGGCCCTCGCCGTGATAGGCGGTGTTGGCTCGCAGCAGCAGGTGATCGCCCGCGGCGCGTTCGCCCCAGCGGAATGGGCCGGTGCCGACGGGCGCCCCGTTGAATGGCGCCGTATTGGGATCGGGCGCCTTCTCCAGGATGTGCCTGGGGACGATGAAGGTCAGCGCCAAGATCGAAAGATAGGGCGAATAGGCACTCTCCATGCGCCAATGGATCTCGTCTGGCGCCACGATTTTGATGTCGCGCACGAGGCTGTGGCCGACGCGGTTGCGTACCCGGAAGCCGGGCGTGTTGATCAGGTCGAGCGTGTATTTGACGTCCTCGGCGGTGAACGGCGTGCCATCATGCCATTTCGCGTCGCGCCGCAGCCTGATCTTCCAGCTCAGCCCGTCGGCCGAGAGGCCGCCATTGGCGATGCTCGGCACCTCGGCGGCGAGGTCGGGGACCAGCTTGCCGTCAGGATCGACGAACCAGAGCGGGCTGAAGAGCTGCCACCAGACACCCTGATCGACCTCGCTACCCGGCATCAGCGGATTGAAGACGGTCGGCTCCTGCGACAGGCCCGCGACGACCTGGCCCTTCGGTTGCTGCGGCGGGCGCGTTTGCGCCTGCGCCCCGCCAGCCGCCAGGGCAGCGGCGCCCAGGCCGAGCGCCAGCACCTCGCGCCGGCTGTGGAATCTCATGCGATTGCCAATTTCGGCCATGTCGAACTCCCCTCATTGCGTCCGGGCTGTGTTCAGCCTCGGTCAGATCTCGCCGGGCCGGCGGTTCAGCCGGTCCGTTGCAAGCTGCTTCGCACTGGCGACAGGTCTTCGGCGGTTACGCCGAGCTCCACCATGGCGGCCGGCAATCCGCGCCCGGCGAGCAAGGCGGCAGTCACCTCACCCATTGCCGGCGAGGTCAGGATGCCGCAGCCGCCCTGCCCCACCAGCCAGAAGAACCCAGGCTCCTGCGGCCGCATGCCCGCGACCGGTTCGGCATCGGCGACGAAGCTGCGCAGGCCCGCCCATTGGCTCAGCGGCCGGCCGATCCGGAAGCTGGTGTCCTGCTCGATATTGTCGATCGCCTGCGCGACATCGAGATCGTCGGCGTAGGCGTCACCCGGTTCGACCGGCGTCGCATCGGCGAGACTGCCCATAAAGCAGCCGGGCTCGGGCTTCACATACCAGCGATAGTCGACAGTGCTGACATGCGGCCAGGCGCGGGCGTCGTAGTCAGGCCGATGCGCGAAGGTAAAGGCGGTGCGGCGCTTGGGCACGATGCCGAGCGGCGCGATACCGGCCAGGCGGGCGATCTCGTCAGCCCAGGCGCCGGCGGCATTGACCAATAGCGGCGCCTGTACCTCGCCGCCGGGCCAGGCCACTGTCCAGCCGGAGGCGTCGCGACGGATGGTGTCGACGCCGGCGTTCAGCACCATCGTCGCGCCGTTCGCCTTGGCGCCGCGCAGATAGCCCTGCAGCAGCATGTCGACATCGATGTCCATGGCGTCGGGCTCGTTGACGCCGGCCTGGACCTTCTCCGGCCGGAGCGCTGGAAACAGCGCAAGCGCCGAGGGAGCATCCAGGCGTTCCGCCCGGGCGCCGACCGATTGGATGCGCTCCACCAATCGCGCCAGCCTGTCCTCCTGGCCGGCGGCCGCGACCGTCAGGCAGCCGCGTGGCGTCATGACCGGATGGGCGCAGAAGCCAGGCGGCGGCGCTTCGAGGAAAGCGCGGCTCGCCTGCGCCATGCGCCGCATCGTCAGCGCGGTGATGCCGACGGTGAACTGCGCGGCCGAGCGCCCAGAGCTGTGATAGCCGGCCTGCTCCTCGCGTTCGATCAGCGCGACCGAGCCGTGCCGGGACAGGAAATGGGCTGCGGAAGCTCCCGCAATCCCGCCGCCCACAACGATCACATCGACCCGCATCGTCCTCGCACCAGCTTTCCGGTCATCGGCAACCGGCAGCCATCCACCGGCAGGGTCAACGACAGCACCGAGCCGCGCCGCAGTCGATTTCAATAATTGGGGGCCGGCACCTCAAAAGCTGGGTCGCCGAGCAGCCCGAATTCCCTGGGCCCCGCCCCCAATTATTGAAATCGACATCGCCGCCGCGTCGGGGCTTGCCTTGGCCCGAACAGACCAGCGGAGCAACACCCATGAGCGGGATCGGTTTGCAGGCGCCGCGCCGGCGCAATATCTCATCCGGCAGCGCCTTCGAGGCGCAGTACAGCTATAGCCGTGCCGTCATCGTCGGCTCACACGTCATGCTGTCGGGCACGACCGGCTATAACTACGCGACGAGCACGCTGGCCAAGGGCGCGGCGGAGCAGACCCGCCAGCTCTTCCGCAACGCCGCGGCCGCTTTCGCGCAGGCTGGCGCAACCCTGCCCGACGTCGTCCGCGTGCGCATATTCATCGCCCGCGCGAGTGACTACGAGGCGGTGATGGCGGTATTCGCCGAGGCCTTCCGGGAGGTGAAGCCAGCCTGCACCACGGTCGAGGCCGGGCTCTTCGATCCCGACATCCTGGTCGAGATGGACATGGACGCCATCGTCGATGTCGATGCTTAGCCTGCGCTCGCACGTTCCCGACGACGTCATCGCGGCTGCCGATCGCCTCCCCGGGCAGGCCGATGTCGTCGTCATCGGTGGCGGCATCATCGGTGCCGCCGCCGCTTTTCATCTCGCCGGCGCTGGGCTGAGCACGGTGCTGCTCGAAGCCGACAAGATCTCCTCGCAGCAATCCGGCCGGAACTGGGGTTTCGTCAGGACGCAGTATCGTGACCCGCTGGAACTGCCGCTCGCCATCGAAGCGCTCGCGTTATGGCCCGAGCTCGAGCGCGAACTTGACGCCCCGGTCGGCTGGCGCCGAACCGGCTGCGTCTTCGTCGCGGCGACGCAGAAGGAGATGGCGGCCTTCGCTGGCTGGCATGACAAGACGCGCGACATCGCTCGCGAGGCCCGGCTGCTCTCCACCAGCGAGGTCACAACCCTGCTGCCGTCCCTGCGCGGCAACACGAAAGGCGCGCTCTACACTGCGACCGACGGTCAGGCCGAGCCGGTGCTGACGACCACGGCTTTCGCCCGGGCCGCGGCAAGGCGCGGCGTCCGCATCATCGAGGATTGCGGCGTGCTCGCCATCGAAACCGCTGGCGGGGTGATCAGCGGCGTTCAGACCGAGCACGGCCTGATCCGCTGTGGCGCCGTGGTCTGCGCTGCCGGCGCCCAGAGCCACCGGCTCCTCGCCCCGCTTGGGCTGTCGCTCCCACAGCAGAGCGTGCGCAGCACCGTTTCCCTAACCGCACCGCTGCCGCCGCTGAGCGAGGCCTGCTTCTGCGGTTTCGGCATCGGCCTGCGCCAACGGGCCGACGGCTCCTGCATCATTGCGGCCGATTCGACCTCCGATATCGATCTGTCGCTCGATTCCTTCCGGGCCGCCCGCTTCTTCCTGCCGGGGCTGCTGCGCCATGGCAGCGGCTTCTCGCTGCGGCTTGGACGTCCCTTCGTCGATGATCTGCATCAGCGCTTCTCGGTGCCACTTCACAAGCGCGCCGTCGCACGGCGCCCCAGCATCCCCGCCAACGCCAAGCTGGCGGCACGCACCGGCGCTGCCATCCGCGACCTGTTCGCCGGCGCAGCCGGCATCGAGATCGTCAAATCCTGGGCCGGCCGCATCGATGTCCTGCCCGATGCGTTGCCGGTCCTCGACGCACCGGCCGAGATCGCCGGGCTCATCGTCGCCACCGGCTTCTCCGGCCATGGCTTCGGGCTTGCTCCCGCGGTTGGTCGCCACGTCGCCCGGCTGGCCAAAGGCGAGACCCCGGCCGCGATGCTGGCGCCGCTCAAGCTGGACCGTTTCGCGCGCGGCACCTATTCGGCACCGCATGCCCCGCTCTGACCATGACGATGGCAGCGCGCAACGGGTTTCGAGAGGATCGGCCATGACGCAGAAGACCGGCATGGACGCCGCCGCGCGCGAGCACATCCGCCGCTACTACGACGGCACATTGCGGCCGGACGAGATGGTCGTGGCGATGTCGCAGGAGACCGGCTGGTTTCCGTCACGCGTGGTGCGAAGGGGTGGTGCGGTCTCCCCGCTTCGCGATGCCGGCCGCACGCTGCCGCCGCTGGAGATCCGCGATCACGGCCGGATCTTCGATCTCTACGACTATCTCTCGGTCAACCGCGTCGCCGGGCTGATGGTGCTCCAAGATGGTGCCGTGATCGAGGAGAGCTATTCGCTCGGCATCGGGCCGCAGACGCAGTGGAAGTCCTGCTCGCTGGCAAAGTCCGTCACCGCCACGCTCTACGGCATCGCGCTGCGCGAGGGGGCGATCGCAAGCCTCGACGACCCGGTGACGCGCTATGTGCCGCTCGGCGGGCTCTATGCCGGCGTCTCGGTGCGCCAATTGCTGCGCATGGCGACCGGCGTGCGCTGGAACGAGGACTACACCGAACCGACCTCGGACCGCCGCCTGCTGATGGATACCCAGATGAACTGGGAGCCGGGCGGCATCGTCAGGCACATGGAAAGCCTGCCGGCCGAGACGCCGCCGGGCGGCTCCTGGAAGTACAACACCGGCGATTCCTATCTCGCTGGCCTGGTCCTGGAGCGCGCGAGCGGAACCAGCCTCGCCGACTATCTCTCGGTGAAGCTGTGGTCGCGGATCGGCATGGAAGCGGATGCCTCGTGGTGGTGCGAGAGCCCGGACGGCATGGGCATCGCCGGCAGCGGCCTCCACGCGACGCTGCGCGACTATGCCCGCTTCGGCCAATTCGTTCTCGACAACGGGCGGGTCGGCTCGCAGGAGCTCTTGCCGGAGGGTTGGCGCGAGGAGGCGGGCACGCCATACCGGATCGGCGAGACGCTCATCCCATACGGTTATATGTGGTGGGTTCCCGTGCTCGACGATCCCGCGCTGAAGGGCACGTTCCAGGCCGAAGGCATCTACGGGCAGTTCATCCACATCAACCCGCGCAAGCGCCTCGTCGTGGTCGTGTTGAGCGCCCGCTCGAAGCCGGGCTATCGCAGGCGCCTCGAAATCAACGACGATGCCTTCTTCGCAGCGCTGGCGGGCTGCTTCTGAGGGTATCGCCGTGTCGTCGCCGATCACGCATCATCCCGCTAGAGGTCGGTGCTCTGGGGCAGGATCACGAGGTCGCGGATCGTGACCGTGCGCGGCCGGGTCAGCATGAAGTGCACGGCCTCCGCCACCTCCTCGGCCTCGATCAGGCCGCCGCGGGCGCGTTCCGCTTCGAGCTTTTCCGACGGCCAGTCGGCGATCAGGGCGGTCACCACCGGGCCGGGCAGGATCGCTCCGACGCGCAGGCCATGCGGGATGACCTGGCGCCGGACCGTGTGGACGAAGGCCTGCACGGCGTGCTTCGAGGCCGTGTAGACCGGCTCCCAGACGACCGCCTCGACCCCGGCGACCGAGCTGGTCACCAGGATGTCACCGGTGCGGCGCGCGATCATGTGCGGCAGCACGGCGTGGACGCTGCGGAACACCGCGTTGACGTTGAGGTTCAGCATGCGGTCCCAGGCATCTGGATCGCCCTCGCTGACCGGCCCGCCGACATAGGAGCCGGCATTGGCGTGGAAGATGTCCAATTGCCCGGCCTCTTCGAGAATCCGCGGCATCATGCCGGCGACCGATGCTGGGTCGATCAGGTCGACGACCAGCGGCGATGCTTGGGGGCCGAGCGCTTCGCAAGCCCGGGAGAGGGCATCGCCATCACGGTCGATCAGGACGACGCGCGCCCCGGCGGCGACCAGGCGCTTCGCGCAGGCGAGACCGATCCCCGAAGCTGCTCCGGTGATCGCCGCGACTTTTCCGGCCAGTTCCTGCGTCACGTCGTCTGGTCCCTAGCTGTATGATTCTCGGGGGCTTGCATGAGATCACGCGCCGTTCGCGCGGCTCTCTGGAGATGATCGAAGGCGGCAAAGCGCCTGTCGTGCAGGCCGGCGACCGTGCCGCCGGCCGGTAGGTAAACGCTGGCCCGGGGCGCCATGCCGGACATGGCCGCGTCCAGGGATGCAAACGCGCCGGCTGCCGTCGCTCCGAGCATCGCCGAGCCGAGCAGAACCGGGTCGACGCCATCGGCCACCAGCACCGGCAGTCCGGTGCAGTCGGCCAGCACTTGCCGGATCAGCGGATCGCGCCCGGCGCCACCGCTGAGCACGACCGCCTCGATGAGGGCGCCCTTGGCGCGGCTGACTTCCAGGATTTGGCGCAGGCCGTAGCCGACCCCGGTCACGCCCGCGACATAGAGTGCGACCAGATGCGCAAGGTCGCGCTTCATGCCGAGACCCGCGACAAGGCCACGTGCGAGGGGATCGGCATGCGGCGAGCGGTTGCCGAGGAAATCGGGCACCACGACGAGGCCCTCGGCCAGCAACACCGCGTCCGATGCGTCGCCGGCCCGCGCGAGGGCCTGTTCGGCGAGCCAGGCCGGGAGCGAAAGACCTGCCGCTGCAGCCAGGCCCCGGGCTTCCGCTGCTGCCGGATGAAAGCCGATCAATTGTTCGATCGCGGCGCCGGCGCCCGACTGGCCGCCTTCGTTCAACCAGAGGCCCGGCGCCATGGCGGAGAAATACGGTCCCCAGACGCCGGGGATGAAGATCGGTTCGCGACTGCTCGCCAGGGTGCAGGCCGACGTGCCGAAGACATAGGCCATGCGGGTCAGGGCCGTGCCATGCGGCGAGACGGCCCCGACGGAGCCGACACCGCCGGCATGGGCGTCGATCAGCCCTGCTGCAACCGCGGTACCGGGCTTCAAACCGAGATCGACCGCAGCCTCCGCGGTCAGTCCGGCACCCAGCGCGGTGCCAGCCGGCACGATCTCAATGCCGATGCGGACAAAGCCATCCTCGCTGAGGTCGCCGAGTCCGATCTGCCTGAAATAGCTCTCATCCCAGCGCCCCTCATGCGCGAGATAGGTCCATTTGCAGGTCACCGTGCAGATCGAGCGCGCGAGTGAGCCGCTGGCGCGCCAGGTCAGGAAGTCGGCCAGGTCGAAGAACTGCCATGCCGCATCATAGGAGGCCGGCAGATGCTCCTTGAGCCAGAGCAGCTTCGGCGTCTCCATCTCCGGCGAGATCGTGCCGCCGACATAGGCGAGCACCGGGTGCTTCGTCTGGTTGATGCGCGCAGCCTGGTCGAGCGCGCGATGGTCCATCCAGACGATGATGTCGCGGCTGGCATCGCCATGCACGCCGACGGGCAGCGGCGCACCGCCCTCCCCCAGCACCACCAGCGAACAGGTCGCGTCGAAGCCGATTCCGCCGATCGCCTCCGGCGCCAGCCCGGCAAAGCCCATCGCCTCGCGCACGCAGGCGCAGACGGCACGCCAGATGTCTTCGCTCGACTGCTCGGCGATATCGGGGCCGTCCTGGTAGAGCGCGATGTCGTGTTTCGCCGCCGCGAGCATCTGCCCGCGTCGGGTGAAGATGCCGGCCCGGGCGCTGCCGGTGCCGACATCGATGCCGATGAAGTGCTCGCTCATGACCGAAGAGCCCGATCGGCCGGCATCAAGCGGCCGCGCGGTTCGGCGAGCCGGCGCGCGTGCCATCGGGATTGCGCAGATAGACGCCGTGCTCGAGCTGCTGGCGGCGCAATTCGTCGATGTCGATCTCGGCGGGCGGGCGATTGCCGCGCACCGAGATTTTGGCGGCCCGACCCGCGGCCTCGCCCATCGCCATGCAGGTCGCCATGACGCGGATCGCACCCATCGCCTCATGCGTCGCCGAGATGCTGCGCCCGGCGACCAACAGGTTGCCGATCTTCTGCGGCACCAGCGAGCGGTAGGGGATGTCGTAGCAGTCGCCGCACCAGATCAGTGTGCAGCCATCGTCGGCCGGGCGGTGGATGTCGATCGGATAGCTCGCAACCGCGATCGCATCGTCGAAATGCGTGCAGGCGAGCACATCCTCCTGCGTCATCACGTACTGGCCAACGATGCGGCGCGTCTCGCGGATGCCGAGGAAGGGCGCAGTCTTGGTGAAATAGGCCTTCTCGAACCCGGGCACATAGCCGACGAGATAAGAGACGATGTCGTCGATCTGGGCGCGGCCCTCGATCTCGCCTTTGGTCAGGCTGCGGGCGTCGGTACCGTCCGTGCCCTTGACCCGGGTCATGTTGATCCAGACCTCGCCCTTTTTCAGGCCGGTGATGATGATCGTGCGCTCATTCGGGATCTTCAGCCCGCGCTCGGCCTTGGCCTTGGCCATGAGCTCGCGCATGCCGACGACGATGAACTGGTGGTTCTGGCCGAAATACTCGGCCGGGATGAAGTCGGTGAGATAGGTGCGCGCCGCCGGCGGGGCGTTGGCGATTGAGAGCCTCAGCGCATCGGTGTCGACCCCGGCGAGACAGAACATCAAGGTCGGCGGCTGCATACCACCCTCGGCATTGCCCTTCTCGGTCGGCACGCCGGCACTGTAGGCGACGTCGGCATCGCCGCTGCAGTCGATCACCACCTTGGCGAGGATCGCGCTGCGGCCGCTCTTGCTCTCGGTGATGACACCGCGGATCGTATCGTTCTCAACCAATGCGCCGGCAAAGAAGGTGTAGAACAGCACATCGACGCCGGCCTCGGTCAGCATTTCCAGCGCGACCGTCTTCACCGCTTCAGGCTCGACCAGGGTGATGCCCATATGGAGGGGACAGGGCCGGTGCTCGCTGGCGCCGTCGCGTTCCCGGCGCAGACGCTCGATGAACTTCTGCGGCAGCCCGTCGATGATCTGGTTGCCCTTCTGGCCGAGGAAGCCGAGCACCGGCAGGCCGATCGTCATGTTGCCGCCGACGAAGCTGCGGCTCTCGATCAGGCCGACACGCAGACCGTCCTCCGCTGCGGCCAGTGCCGCCGTCAGGCCCGAAGGCCCGCCGCCGACGACGAGCACGTCGTACTCGGCCGAGACGGGGATGGAGCGCGCCGGCTCCTCGATGAAGCGGGGCGTTGCGGTCGACATGACGAGGTCCTCTTAGGTTCAGCGATATTCTGAATGGCCGCGGAGCCATGAGCCCCGCGGTGTCGCAAGGTGATCAGGCGGGCATCATCGGCTTGACGCGGTCGATGATGGCGGAGACGGCCTCCTTGACCGGCTTGCGGCCGAGCACGGCGAGCTGGACCTCCTCGAGGAAGGTCGCCTGGGCGCGAGCAGCCTCGGGGAAGGGCGGGAAGGCGCCGCGCGCCGTCGCCAGCACCTTGGCCTCGACGGCGGCGAGGGGGTTCTTCGCCTTCAGCCCGGCATCGGCATAGGCGGAGACGCGGACCGGGCCGTTGCCGTTGATTGCCATGCCGAGCGTCACGCGCTTGCTGGAGACTTCCCTGATGAAGCTCCAGGCCAGCGCCTTGTCCTTGGCATTCTTCGGGATCGACATCGCCCAGGCCTCGACGACGGAGGCCATCGGCACCTTGCCCTTGATCGCGGCCGAGCCGGGGAATTCGACCGCCTTGATCCTGCCGGGGAACTTGCTCTGCTCGGGATTGTTGAGCTGCGCACCGCGGGCGAAGGGCAGCACGGTGAAGGCGGCGCGGCCCTGCTGCAGCCAAGTGACCTGATCGTCGTTCTTGGTCGTTGCATAGCTGCGCGGCAGGCTGCCCGCCTCGAACATGCCGCGCAGCGCCGCAAGTCCCTGCTCCAGTGCCTCGCGGTTCGGCACCAGCTTGAGATCGGGGCTGATGAAGTCGCCGCCATAGGCGCGGGCGAACATCACCGGGAAGACGGCGAGATCGCTCGCCAAGACCATGCCGGTAACGGGCGTGCCGGCCTTTGAGGTGAAGCTCGTCTTCTTCGCCTGCTCGATCAGCTCTTCCAGCGTCGTCGGCGGGGCGGCGATGCCAGCCTCCTCCAGCAGCGCCTCGTTGTAGAATAGCCCTTGCGTGGCATGGCGGACGGGAATGCCAATCAGCTTGCCGTCGACGGTCATGCCCTGGACGAGACCGGGCGCGATGTCGGTGAAATCCTCGATCGCGTCCTTGTCCTGATAGGGGCCGAGCGGCTCGAACAGCGCGGCGATCTGCGAGGTCGGCCGGTTGTCGATGAGGTAGCCGACGCCGTATTCGGTCTCCTTCAGGCTCGCCTCGCGGAAGAGCCGGTCCTGCAGCGGATTGGAGTCGAAGGTGGTGAAGGCGATCTCGGCGTCGTTGGCCTTGCGCCAGCCCGCCATCAGGTCGCTGTCGCCGCTGCCGAGCACGGTCTGGTGGACCTTGTGGCTCAGCACGTTCAGCGTCTTGCTCGCAGCAAGCACTGGTCGGACCGCAAGAGTGGCGGCTATGCCCGCGGAGCCAGCGACGAAGGCGCGGCGGGTCAGCTTCGTTTCAGGCTTGTTCGACATGGCTTCCTCCCTTTTTTTGGTTGGCTACCCCTTCGTCGAACCGGCGGTGAGGCCGGCCACAAGGTAGCGGTTCATGAAGACGACGAAGAGAAGGACGGGCACGAGCTGCACCGTCGCGGCGGCGAAGAGGATTCCCCAGTCGACGCCGTCGATGGAGCCGATCATCTCGGAGATGACGAGCGGGGCGGTCTTGGCCTTCGTCGCGGTGAAGATGAAGGCGAACAGGAATTCGTTCCACGAGAAGACGATCACGAAAACAGCGACCGCGAGCACGCCCGGCATCGCCAACGGTGCGATCACCTTGCGCAGGATCGTCAGGCGGCTTGCCCCGTCGATCGCAGCGGCCTCGTCGAGCTCGCGCGGGATCTGGTCGATGAAGGTGCGCATCAGCACCGTGCCGAGCGAGACGAAGAAAGTGGCGTAGAGCAGGATCAGGACGAGATGCGTGTCGTTGATGCCGAGCGCATTGACGATCGGGAACAGCGGCAGTGTCACCACGATCGGCGGGATCAGCCTGACGACGATGAGGCCGGTGATGCTGGCATCGAGCCCGCGCCCGGAATTGCGCGAATAGACATAACCGGCGCAGGCGCTGGCCACGATCGCGAGCAGCGTCGCACCGGCAGTGATCAGCAGGCTGTTGAGCAGGCCGTCGAAGAAGACGCCCCAGGAGCGCCAGAGCTCGGCATAATGCTTCAGCGTCGGCGCGAACAGCCATCTCGGCGGCACCGCAAAGATGTCCTGCCCGGGCTTCAGCGACGAGACCGCGATGAACAGGATCGGGAACAGCGACCAGAGCAGGATCGCCGCGACGGCGAGCGCCTTGCCTGCCCCGAAGAGAAGACGCTCAGTGCGCATGGGAGAGGCCTCCCCGCCGCAGCAGGAGCACATAGCCGGCCGCGAGCAGGAGCGATGCCGCCACCATGATCCAGGCCGTCGCTGCCGCCGGGCCGAAGGCGTTGAAGCTGAAGGCCTCCTGATAGAGGTAGATCGCGACCACCTCGGTCGAGCGCGCCGGGCCGCCCTTGGTCAGGAGCCAGGCCTCGGAGAACAGGCGGAAGGCGAAGATGTAGCGGAACAGCAGCGCGATCAGCATGGCAGGGCCGAGCAGCGGCAGCGTCACGCGGCGGAAGGCCTGCCAGCGCGTCGCGCCGTCGATCCGCGCGGCTTCGTAGAGTTCACCGGGGATGGCGAGGCGCGCCGCATAGACGATGACGAAGGTGAAGGGCAGGTGCAGCCAGATCGTCAGCAGCCCGATCAGCACCATGGCGTGCGAGGGCTCGAACGACCAGTCGAGCGTCGGCAGGCTGAGTGCCTTCAGCGCCAGCGTGATCGGCCCGGCATCGGGATCGAACAGGAAGCGCCACATCACCACCGCCGTGACCTCGCTGACGGCGTAGGGCGCGAGCACTGCGACGAGCAGAAAGCGCCGGAACGGCAGGCCGCTGGCGAAGAGCAGCGCCATGCCGAGCCCGAGTGCCAGCTCGAGGTGAACCGCGACGATCACCAGCACGACCGTGTTCATCAGCGCGCCATGGAAAGCCGGGTCGGCGAGGACGCGCACATAGTTCTGCAGCCCGACGAAGCTCGGCGCCTGGCCGAAGCTCGACTGGTTCAGGCTGAGCCAGACCACATAGAGCGACGGCAGCACGATCACGCTCAGGATGAGCAGGTGCACCGGCGCGAGCAGCGGCAGGATCCGTGCCGTTCGTTGAAGCTGCACTCTTTCCTCCAGGAGCTTTTTCGACCCGGGCTCTGTCGGCCCGGTGTTTCAACGTCGTCTGTCAGTGGATCGCCTTTGGCGGAGAAAGCGGCACCTCCGGATGCGTTTCGCGCGGACCGCGACTGACCTCTGAACTGACGGCGGGCGACAGGTCCCGGACGGAATCGCGGACCTGCAGGCTCGTCTGCAGCACGAGGCCTTGCGGCGGCGCGCCATCGCCCGCCATGCGCGCACGCAGCCGCTGCCAGGCCGCGGCAGCGATCTCGGCGATCGGCTGCCGGATCGCGGTGAGCCCGGTCCGGCGCGCGCTCATCCAGGGATAATCGTCGAAGCCGACGACCGAAACGGGCTCGGGAATGTCGATCCGCAGGCGCGCCAAGGCCGAGAGCGTGCTCAGCGTGGTGACATTAGTCAGCGCGATCACCGCGCTCGGCCGCCGATGCCGCTCGAACCAGTGCAGGAAGACGCCGGCGCCGCGCTCGGCATTGGAGCCGAGCTCCAGCACGGTCGCCTCGCATCCGGCGCTCGCCCGGATCAGTTCGCAGGCGCCGTGGACGCGCTCGCGGATCGGCGAGATGCCGAGGCTGGAAGCGGCGACGACGATGTCGCGATGGCCCTTGTCGAGAAGATGGCGGGCGGCGATCTCGCCGGCCTCGCGATTGTCGATCGCGACCGTGTCGACGACGCTGCCCTCGGGCGGCACGCGGTCGGCGAAGACGATCGGCAGCCGGCCGATCTCGCGATCGAGCCCGGCGGGCAGCTCGTCGGTGCAGGGCACGACGATCAGCCCGGATGGGCGCCAGGCCAGCAGCGCGCGCAGCCGCGACCTCTCCAGAGCCGCATCGTCGCGCGAGCTCGCGACGATGATGTCGTAGCCGTCGGCCTCGGCCATCACCTCGAGCTGCGAGACCAGCGAGGTGAAGAAGACGTCGTCGAGATCCGGCACCAGGACACCGACCACCTTCGCCTGGCCCGAACGGAGCCGCGAGGCGGCGCGGTCGACCTGGTAGGACAGCTCCTGCGCCGCCTTCTGGACGCGTGCCTGCAGCTCGGCATTGACCGGCTTGCTACCACTGAAGACGTTCGAGACGGTGGCGATCGAGACGCCGGCCCGCGCCGCTACATCCTTGATCGTGATGCGCTTTCCGCTCACGTTCCCACCCTGTTAAACGTTTTACAGTAAAACGTTTAACAGGGTGGATGAGATCTTGCAACCATGCGCCGCGACAGCGAGCCGGCCTGGTCATCAGAGGATCACGGTAGAGGAACGAAGGCCCGTCGGGGCCAGCGTCGTCGGCGCTGAAGCGCCCTCGCCTACTTCACCACAAAGCCGTGCGCGAACGGGTCGCGGTCGTCGATGAAGATGGTGTTGTAGCCGGTCATCCGGGCCCAGCCGGCGATCGAGGGGATGATCGCCTCGCGGTTCGCCACCGTCGTCGCCGCCTCGACCCGCCCCTTGAACAGCGAGCCGATGATCGATTCATGCACGAACTCGTCACCGACCCCGAGCTTGCCCTTGGCGGCGAGCTGCGCCATCCGCGCCGAAGTGCCGGTGCCGCAGGGCGAGCGATCGATCGCCTTCTCGCCATAGAACACGGCATTGCGGGCATGGGCGCCGTCCTGCGTCGCCTTGCCGGTCCATTGGATGTGCGACAGCCCCCGGATCTCCGGATGCTCCGGATGGACGAACTCGTATTTCGCGTTGAGCGCAGCCCGCAGCTTCGGCGACCAGCCGACCAGCTCGCCGGCGGTGTGGTCGGCCATGTCACCGAAGTTCTTCTGCGGCTCGACGATCGCATAGAAATTGCCGCCATAGGCGACATCCACGACGATCTCGCCGAGCCCTTCGACCTCGGCGCTCAGCCCTTCCGCATAGAGGAAGCCCGGGACGTTGGTGAGGCGAACCTCCTCAACGAAGCGGCCCTCCTGGCGATAGCTGATGTCGACCTTGCCGGCCGGCGCATCGATCGAGAGCTTGCCCGGCTCGCGTGGCGTGATCAGTCCGTTCTCGATGCCCATAGTGATGGTGCCGATCGTGCCATGGCCGCACATCGGCAGGCAGCCCGAGGTCTCGATGAACAGCACGCCGACATCGCAATCGGGCCGTGTCGGCGGATAGAGGATCGAGCCCGACATCATGTCGTGCCCGCGTGGCTCGAACATCAGCCCGGTGCGGATCCAGTCGAACTCGCGCAGGAAATGTGCGCGCTTCTCCAGCATGGTCGCGCCGTCGAGGCGCGGGCCGCCGCCCGAGACCAGCCGGACCGGATTGCCGCAGGTGTGGCCGTCGATGCAGGAGAAGGTATGGCTGGCCATGGTTCAGAACTTTCCTGAGATGCGCAAAGCCTGCTTGAAGTCGTGTCGGCTTTTTGAATACAGCAAGTATGCAGATTTGCAACGAGCGGGAAGCACGCCATGAGTGACATGACGATCCTCAGCATGGAGGCGTTGACGCGCCGGATCGAGGCGGTCTTCCGCAAGGGCGGATTGTCGCCGCTTCATGCCGCGGCGCTTTCCCGCGTGATCGCCGCCGGTGAGCGTGACGGCTGCAAGTCGCATGGCGTCTACCGGGTCGAAGGCTGCTTGCGCACCATCAAGGCCGGCAAGGTCTCGGCCGATGCCGAGCCTATCCTGCATGACGACGGCTCGGCCGTGCTGCGCGTCTCGGCCGGCGGCGCCTTCTCCTGCGCCGGCTTCGAGCTGGGGGCTCCCGCCCTCGCCGAGCGCGCCAAAAAGCTCGGCCTGGCAGCTCTGGTGATCAACGACTGCACGCATTTCTCGGCGCTCTGGCCGGAGGTGGAGGTTCTGGCCGGAATGGGCGTCGCCGCGCTGGCGCTGTGCCCGAGCTATGCCACCGTCGCCCCCGCGGGTGGAACAGCCGCCCTGCTCGGCACCAATCCCCTCGCCTTCGGTTGGCCGCGCAAGGACAGCCATCCTTACGTCTTCGACTTCGCCACCAGCGTCGCGGCGCGCGGCGAGATCGAGCTGCATCGCCGGGCCGGCAAGCCGCTGCCGGATGGCTGGGCTCTCGATGCCGAGGGTAAGCCGACCACCGATCCGACCGCAGCCCTCGCCGGCGCGATGCTGCCCTTCGGCGGCCACAAGGGTTCGGCGATCTCGACTATGATCGAACTATTGGCCGGCGCGATGATCGGCGACCTGACCAGCCAAGGCGCGCTCGATTTCCTCGGCACCACGACGCTGGCGCCGCAGCATGGCGAACTGATCCTGGCGTTCTCGCCCGAGCGCTTCGCCGCCGGCCGTCCCGGCGATCCCTTCGCCCGCGCCGAAACCCTGTTCGAGGCGATCGCCGGACAGGGCGCGCGCCTGCCCTCGCAGCGCCGCTTCAAGGCCCGCGAAGGCTCGCTGGCGGAGGGGATCGCCCTGACAGCCGCCGAGATCGAGCAGCTCGACCGGTTGGAGGCGCTCGGCCTCGACGCGGTGTCCTGAGCGGCGGAAAGTGCGCCAGACCTCCCTTCTCCCCTTGCGGGAGAAGGTGGCCCGAAGGGGCGGATGAGGGGTCGCTCAGGTCGATCCGTCATGCTCGCCCTTGTGGCGAGCATCCACGTCTTGAACACCACATTCGCCGTAGGAAGACGTGGATGGTCGGGACAAGCCCGACCATGACGATGAAGGTCGCGAGACCCCTCACCCTAGCCCTCTCCCGCAAGGGGAGAGGGGATAACTCGAGCAAGTTCTCAGGCGGCGTGCTTCAGCGCGCCGGCCTGCTTCGACCACTGCGCATACCAGGCGTCGAACAGCGTGAGCTGCGCCTCGACATAGCCGCGCTGGCTCTCGCCGAGCACGTCGGTCGGGTTAAAGTGCAGCGTGTATTCGGCGTCGCCCTTCAGCACCATCATGTGCTTGAAATAGAGGACGAGCTCCGGCCCCTCGTCGAAGGAGGACAGCACGGCGAGCGCCGCCTCCAGCTCGAGCGCCAGCCGGCGCGCCTCGACATCGCCCTTCGCCGCAGCCTGGCTCAGGCTGACAAGGTGCAGCACCTCCTTGGGCAGCACGCAGCCGATGCCGGTGATCGCGCCGGTCGCGCCGCAATTGACGAAGCCGTGGAAGACGCAGGTGTCGACGCCGATCATCAGCGAGACGTCATCGTCGCGGCTGGTGATGTTTTCCGCGGCGTAGCGCATGTCGGCCGCGCCGCCGAACTCCTTGAAGCCGACCAGGTTCGGATGCTCGGCCCGCAGCGCGAAGAACAGGTCGGCGCGGGTGGCGAAGCCGTAATAGGGGCTGTTGTAGATCACCGCCGGCAGATCGGGCGCGGCGGCCAGGATCGCCTTGAAATGGTGGCGCTGCGCCTCGACCACCGAACCGCGCGACAGCACGCGCGGGATCACCATCAGCCCCTTGGCGCCGACCGTCTGGGCATGGGCGGCATGGGCGACGGCGGAAGCGGTGTTGACCGCGCCGGTGCCGACGATCACCGGCACGCCGGCCTTCACCAGCGCCTCGACGCCTTGCATGCGCTGCGCGTCGGTCAGGAGCGGCCAATCGCCCATCGAGCCGCAATAGACCACGGCCGACATGCCGGTAGCGATCAGCTCTTTGCCCTTGCGCACCAGCGCCTCGAAATCGGGGCTGCGGTCGTCCTTGCAGGGGGTCATCAGCGCCGGCATGCAGCCGGAAAAGATCTGGGCCTTCATCACGCGCTCCTCGGGCTGGCGTTTCCATGGACGGCCCGTCTCGCCGCCTTGATCGACGGTGATAATACTCTTTGTATTTTATTTGTCGACAATAAAATTTGACATGCAAGAACCCGTCATTCCGGGGCAGCCGAAGGCCTGAGCCCGGAATGACGGCGATCGAACGGCTCGCTAAAGCGCCAGCGTCTGGCGCCGGTCGCGTGCGATCAGTTGCTGGATCTGCTGGACGATCTGGTCGGCATGGGCCTTGGCGAGCCGGTCAGCGCCATCGACGTCGCGCGCCGCAATCGCCGCGACCATCTCCTCATGTTCGGCGACATAGCGCTGCGGCAGGCGGTCCTCGAAGGAGGAGTAATAGAGCCGCAGGATGCGCCGGCCCTCGTCGAGCAGGCGGCAGAACAGCCCGGTGTAATAGGGGTTGCGCCCGGCCTCCGCGATCGCAGCATGGAAATCCCGGTTGGTGGCGATCATGGCGAGCGCGTCCTGCGCCTCGACCGCCCCGGCGAAGGCGGCCTGCCGCGCGCGGATGATGTCGAGATCACCAGGCACATGAAACTCAGCCGCCAGCCTCGTGGTGACGCGATACATCAGCGTGATCGCGTCGAAGAAGGTGTGCAGGTTGAGGAAGTCGATGTTCGACACCACCGTCGAGCGGTTCGGCAGCGTCGTCACCAGCCCCTCGCTCGCCAGGCGCACCAGCGCCTCACGGATCGGCGTGCGCGACATCGAGAGCCGCTCGGCGAGCTGAATCTCGTCGATCGGGCTGCCGGGCGGCAGCACCAAGTCGATGATGTCGTCGCGCAGAATGTCGTAGACGAGCTTGACGCCCTCGCCGCGCTTGCGCTCGGCCGGAGCCGCCGTGGTCCTGTCAGTCATGTCGCCATCCATTGTCGACATGACGAATACAGATTGTACTTAACTCCAGCAACAGCACTGGCCCTGCATCGGCCGGTGCTGTGGGGCCGGTTCAGCGGCCGATCTGCCGGATCGCGATCGTGTTGAAGGCCGGCTTGCCCTCGCCCTGCTGCTCGATCGCGACCTCGCCATTGCGGACATGGAAGCGGATCAGCGTCGCGCCTGCACCGCGCCAGTCGGCAGTCTCGCCATCGTCCTCATAGAGTTCGCCGGAGGCACCCTCGACCACGCCGCAGACCAGCACCTCGCGCTCGGTGCTGATGCCCTTGGAATCACCGAGCGGGATCAGCGCCCCGGCCCGCACGAACAGCGGCAGCCGGCCGAGCGGCGCTGCAACCGTCACGGTGACGCCGCCGGGATAGTGCTTGCCGTCATGCCAGTCGTACCAGCCACCCTCATGCTGTGGCAGGTAGACAGCGCGCTCGCGCGCCCCCTCCTCCAGCACCGGGGCGACCAGCACGTCCGGGCCGAGCATGAAGACGTCATCGACCGCAATCGCCGCCGCATCCCGTGGGAAATCATAAAGCAACGGGCGCACGGCCGGGATGCCGTCGCGGCTCGCCCGCCACATCTGGGTGTAGAGATAGGGCATGAGCCGGTAGCGCAGCGAGATCGCCTCGCGCACCTGCGGGATCATTTCCGGATACATCCAGGGCAGGTTGACGATGCCGTCATCGTTCCAGGAGTTCATCACCATGCGCGGCCAGAGCGCGCAGAACTCGTTGAAGCGGACGAAGAGCTCAGGACCCGGCGTCGGGCCATGGAAGCCGCCGACATCGTGGCCGATCGAGAACATGCCCGACAGGCTCATATTGAGGCCCTGGGTCAGGTTGTAGCGCAGCGTCTTCCAGGCGGTCTCGTTGTCGCCCGACCAGGTCTGGGCATAACGCGAGATGCCGGCGCAACCGCCGCGCGTGATCGAATACTGTCTCTTTCCCGGCGCCCGTTCGGCTTGAGCTTCATAGGAGAGCTTGGTCATCAGCAGCGGTTGGGCCGGACGCGCCAGCGCCTGCCGGAAGGGGCGGCCGTCGCCGTCGCAGACCGCGTCCTCGTCCCAGATCTCGTATTCGTTGTTGTCGTTCCAGACCGTGGTGAAGCCATGGTCGAGCAAAGCCGTCTCGATGCCGGCGCGCCACCAGGCCCGGCCCTTCGGGTTGGTGAAGTCGATATGGAAACCGAGCCCGTCCCAGAACTGCGCCACCGCCGGATCGCCGGTCTTGGAATCCTGGACCAGGAAGCCCTGGTCCAGTGCCTCCTTGAGACGCGGATGGTCGTCGAGCAGGCAGGGCTTGAGGTTGGCAACGGTGTGCATGCCGGCCTTGTTCAGCCGCTTCATCGTCACCAACGGCTCCGGGAACTTGTCGCGGTTCCAGTTGAAGGCGTAGCGGCGCTGGCCGATCTGGGTATAGCCCGAGCCGAAATGGAAGCTGTCGCAGGGGATGGCGTGCTTGCGGCACTTGGCGACGAAGTCGCTGATCCTTGCATCGGCGTCGGGCGCATCGGCGATCGCCATCGAGGTCACGCCGAAGCCAAAGGACCAGCGCGGCGCAAAAGCCTGCCCGCCAGTCAGCCAGGAGAAGCGCTTGACCACATCAGGCACGGTCGGGCCGGCCATGACGTAATAGTCGAGATCGCCGTCATCGCCTTTCCAGGAGCGGAACAGGCCGTGATAATTGTCGAGCGTGCAGCCGAGATCGACACTACCGGTCGAGAGATTGTCGTAGAACACGCCATGGGCGCCCGCTTTCCCGTCAACGATGAAGAAGGGCAGCATCTTGTAGAGCGGGTCGGACAATTCGGCGTCGAAGCCGCAGGGGTCGACAGCATCGATGGCAAAGCGCCGCCCGGTCCGGTCGAGCGGGCCGGCCTTGTCGCCGAGCCCGTAATGCCGCTCGGCATAATCGCGCGCCATGAAATGCGCGAGCGCACCGGTGCGCGGCGAGATCAGATAGGCCTGCGTCGTGCGATCCTGCAGGAAGGGTTCTGCCTCGCCCTGGCGCCGCCAAGCGATGCCGAAGGGCGCGAGCGTGACCTCGGCGGAAAGGCCGCCAGCCGAGAGCGTGACCTTCCCCTCGCCTTCGCTGACGCTCGCCTGCGGACAGGTGAAACCGGAAAGATCGTCGCGCGGGCGCCCCTCATAGGGCGGCTCCAGCCCGCCAGGTGCGATCGACCAGCCACGGTCGAGCCGGTAGCCGTCCTGCGGCTTCAGGGTGACCCGGCCGATATCGCCTTCGAGGATGCGGACGGCGATCGTCGCGCCGAGGCCGACATCGAACAAGGCGGCTTCGCCGTCGCGGCCGAGATAGCGGCCTTGCGTCAGGGCTTTCATGGGATCTCTCTAGTCAGTCGTCAGGACCGGACGGCCCGGCCGTTCTCGTCGAACAGGTGCAGATGCTGCTGCGGGAAGGCGAGCGCGACGCTTGAACCGCGCTGGTGCTCGCTCTGGCCGTCGAGTCGGAGCGTGATCTGCGGCAAGCCGGGCGAAGCGCCATAGAGATAGCTCTCTCCGCCAAGACGCTCGACCAGCTCGATCGTCAGCGGCACGCCGCCATCCTGCGCGGCCAGCGACAGGTGCTCCGGCCGGATGCCGAGCGTGACAGGCGCGCCCGCAGCGAGGGGCCCGGTCTGGCAGGCGACCTCATGCCCGGCCTCGCCGAGCGCGACCGCGCCCGGTCTCACCACCTTGCCCGGCAGGAGGTTCATGCGCGGCGAGCCGATGAAGCCGGCGACGAAGAGATTGTCGGGCCGATTGTAGAGCTCCAGCGGCGTGCCGATCTGCTCGATCTTCCCGCCCTGGAGCACGACGATGCGATGCGCCAGCGTCATCGCCTCGACCTGGTCGTGGGTGACGTAGATCATCGTGCCGCCGATCTCGGCGTGGAGCGCGGCGAGTTCCTTGCGGGTGGCGACGCGCAGCTCGGCATCGAGGTTCGAGAGCGGCTCGTCGAACAGGAAGATCTTGGGATCGCGCACGATGGCGCGGCCGATGGCGACGCGCTGGCGCTGGCCGCCCGAGAGCGCCTTGGGCTTGCGCTCGAGATAGTCGGTGAGGCGCAGCATGCCGGCGGCGCGCTTCACCCGCCTGTCGATCTCGTCGCGCTTGAAGCCCATATTCTCCAGCGCAAAGGCCATGTTCGCGTAGACGCTCATATGCGGGTAGAGCGCATAGGACTGGAACACCATGGCAAGCCCGCGCTCGGAGGCCGGCAGCCCGGTGACATCGGCGCCGTCGATCGCGATCGTGCCGCCGGTGATGCTCTCAAGCCCGGCGATCGAGCGCAGCAGCGTCGACTTTCCGCAGCCGGAGGGGCCGACGAAGACGACGAACTCGCCATCGGCAACGTCGAGGTCGATGCCGTGCAGCACCGTGGTCGCGCCATAGGCCTTGCGGACGCCCGAGAGGCTCAGTCCCGCCATTATTTCATTCCCGTATTGGCGATGCCGGTGGTGATGAAGCGCTGCAGGAAGACGAAGACGAGCGCGACCGGAAGCAGCGTCACCACCGTCATCGCGAGCAGGTAATGCCACTGCGTCTGCAATTCGCCCTGGAAGGCGTTGAGGCCGATCTGCAGCGTGTAGGCCTCGGTCTTGGTCAGTACTGCCAGCGGCCAGAGGAACTCGTTCCAGCGCCACATGATCGAGAAGATCGCGAGCACGGCCAGCGCCGGCATGGCGAGCGGCATGACGATGCGCCAGTAGATCTGCCACTCCGAGGCCTTGTCCATGCGTGCCGCCTCGATCAGATCGCGCGGCAAGGTGAGCATGTACTGGCGCAAGAGGAAGACGCCGGTCGGTGTCGCAGCGCCCGGCAGGATCACCGCCCAGAGCGAATTGACCAGTCCGAGCTCGGTGATGACGAGATAGACCGGCACGAGGATGATGGTGATCGGGATCATCAGCGTGCCGATCACCATCAGCATCACCGCCGTCTTGCCGCGGAACTCGTAGATCGAGAGCGCATAGGCCGCCATCGAGTTGATCACGAGCGTGATCAGCGTCGCGACCACGGTGACGAAGACCGAGTTCCAGAGGAAACGCATGAAGGCGAAGCGCTCCAGCGGCTCGGTATAGTTCTCGGTCGCGAGCTTGAATTCGCGCACGGGAGTGCGCTTGTCGATCGGCACCCGGATGATCTGGCCGGGATTGGCCGGATCGACCATCTGCGCCTGGATGCCGACGCGGCGGACCTGCGCCAGCACGCGCTTCGAGCCGTCCTCCATCGTCACCTCGAAGAGCGGCAGCGGCTGGGCCTGGCCCTCGATCCGGACCTCCTTCTGCGACATCGGCAGCAGCGAGGGCGGGAATTCGAGCAGGCCGGCCTGCGTCTTGAAAGAGGAGAGGCCGAGCCAGAGCACCGGCCCGAACATCAGCACGACGCCGAGCGCGAGATAGGCGTAAGCCGCGACATCGGTCCAGTGCCAGCGGCCGGGATTGCGGCGAGCCACCGCCATGCGCGCGAGCCTGTTCATGCCGCCCCCTTGCGGCGGCTCGCCGCGAGCTGGGCCAGCGTCAGGGCGAACAGCACGACGCCGAGCACGACGGAGGCCGCCGCTGCCAGGCCGAAATTCTGCACCTGATTGGCGAAGGCGGTCTCGTAGATGTAGTGCACCACCATCAGCGTCGCGGTGCCGGGGCCCCCACCGGTCAGCACGAAGACCTCGTCGAACGTCTGCACACCACGGATCAGCGCCAGCACGATCACCACGATCATGTTCGGCCAGAGCAGCGGCAGGGTGATGCGCCAGAACACGCGCCAGCGCGGCGTCGCATCCATCTCGGCGGCTTCATAGAGATCGGCCGGGATCGCCTGCAGCCCGGCGAGCAGGATCAGCGTGTAGAAGCCCATATGGGCCCAGATCGAGACGAAGACGATCCAGAACATCGCCCAGCTCGGATCGACCAGGAACAGGATGCGCTCGCCGCCGAGCGAGGTGATCGCGGCGTTGAGCAGGCCGTCGCGCTGCAGGATCCACTTCCAGGTCAGCGCCACCACCACCGGCGAGAGCAGCACCGGGAAGAAATAGACGGCGCGGAAGAAGCCACGCGCCTTGATCTTCATGTTCAGCACCACCGCCGTCAGCAGCGAGAACAGCACCATTGCCGTGACCTGGAAGACGGTGAAGCGCGCGGTATTGGAAACGCCGCGCCAGAAATGGTCCTCGCGGCAGGAAGAGGGGTCGAGGAAGGAGCCGCAATCGAAGAGATAGGCGTATTGCTGCGCCCCGACATAGGGCCGTTCGGACGGGAACAGCCCCGCCCCGCCCGTCACCGAGAAGACGAAGTTGATGATCAGCGGCAGGAAGACGAAGAGCGAGAAGAAAACGAGATTGGGCAGCAGGAAGACATAGGCCATCCGCCGCTCGCCGATCAGCCGCTGCAGCGCCTGCATCGGCCAGTCGATCAGCCGCATCAGGACCGCGAGCGGCGCAGCGAAGAGGCTCGCTGCGCCGGCGCGTTCCGCTTGCGCCGCCGGGATGGGAGCGTCGGAGGCCATCCGTCTTACTTCTTGCGCTCGGCGATCTGCTGGGCGATGTCCGACTCGATCCGCTTATAGGCCTCGTCGAGGCTGCCCTCACCCGAGATCGCCTGGCCGAGCCGGCTGATCACCGCGTTGAAGATGACGCGGTTGCTCGTATAGCCCTGCAATTGATAGGCGACAGGCGAGAGCTGCGCGACCTGGTCCGAGAAGACCTTGAGCGCGGCCTTGGCCGGCGCGCTCGCGCCCTGGTAGTCGAGCCCCTTGGCGGCGATGCCGAGATGGCCGGGCACGAACAGCGAGCGGGCATAGAACTCGCTCAGCACCGGCTCGCTGGCGAGATAGTCCATCACCTTGGCGACGGCCTCCGGGCTCTTCGTCGTCTTGATCGCGACGAGGCCGGCGCCGCCCGGCATGCCCGAGCAATTGCCGGCACCGCAGGGCGAGGGAACCGCGATCCAGTCGAAGGCATCGCCGACGGTCTTGTCGAACTGGGCGATCTGCCAGGAGCCCGACTGGTACAGCACGACCTGGGCGTTCTTGAACTCGTCATTGGCGCCGCGATAGGCGGTGCCAGAGACCGAGCCCCAGAGCTCCTTCTTCATCACGCCGTTCTGATGCCAGTCATAGACCAGCTTGGCGCCGCGCTTGAAACCGTCGTCGATGACAGCCGGCTCGCCCTTGGCGTCGAAGACCTTTGCGCCTTCCGAAACGGCGACCGAGAAGAAGCGGTGGCCCGAGCGGTCCATCGCCAGCGGGAACGGCGCCTGCACCTTGGCTGCGACGTCCTTGACCGCCTTGCCCCAATCTTCCCAGGTCGCCTTGGCGCCCGGCAGGGCAATGCCGGCCTGCTCGAACAGCGTCTTGTTGACGAAGGGGCCGGTGACAGTGAGCTGCGTCATGAAGCCGGTGATCGCCTTGGTGTCACCCTCGGGGCGCATCCAGGGCAGGAACGGCCCGAAATTCTTTTCCCAGTACGCGGCATTCTTGAGATGCGGGCGCAGGTCGAGCGCATAGCGCGCGATGCCGCCGAGGTCGACGACACGGGCGATGTCAGGGCCCTGGCCCGAGGCGAGCTGGACGGGAAGGTTCTCGGTGATGGCCTTGTAGGGCACCTGGTCGAGCACGACCTTGATGTCCTTGTTCTGGGCCTCGAAGCGCTTGAGCAGGTCGGTGATGACCTCGCCCTCATTGCCATCGGAATACCAGGCGATGCGGACCGTGGTCTGGGCTTGCGCGAAGCCGCCCATGACGAGGCCGGCCGTCAAGGCGAGCGCCGAAATCCAATGCTTGCTGTGCATGAGCGTTCCATCCCCGCTTGAACCGACGCCTCGATGAGCGCCTTGACAATCATTTAGGCAAACGTTTGCCTAGCTTGTCAATCCCGAAGTGAGCCGGCATCTCTTGGGTGCCGGTTCGCCAGGCGCAGAATCGGGGATGGAGCGCGATGAAGACCAGGGCCGCCAGGGCACATCACGGTTCGGTATCGCTCACCACGGTCGCGGAGGACACCGGCGTCTCGATCTCGACCGTCTCGCGCATCGTCAACGGCGAGAGCGGGCGGGCCTCGCCCGAGACGGTGGCACGTGTCGAGGAGGCGATCGCGCGATTGGGCTATCGGCCCAACCCGGTCGGCCGGGCGCTGCGCCAGCGCGCCAGCCGGGTCGTGGCGATGCTCTCGCCCAATCTCGACAATCCGGCCATGGCAGCGATCGCGGTCTCGACCGAGGCGGCGCTGCGGGCGGCCGGCTATGTCATGATCCTGTGCGACACGCATGACCGCGCTGAATTGCAGGACGACTACCTCCAGGCGATGCGTGAGCAGTTCGTAGCCGGCTATGTTATGGTCAGCGCCGTACGCAGCCGCGGGCTCGAGGAGACGCTGCGGCGCGGCGATCCCATGGTCTTCGTCGCCCGGCACAACCCGCTCGGCGGCGGGGCTTATGTCGGCATCGACAATCGCGCCGCCGGGGCCGATGCCGCCGACTTCATGCTGGCGCGTGGCATCGAGCGCCCGGCCGTGCTGATGGCGGCACAGAACGTGTCGAGCACGCAGGAGCGAGCATCGGGCTTCATCGACCGCCTCGTCGCACGCGGTGTCCCGGAAGATGCGATCCGTCGCGCCAGCGGGCCGGGACTGTCGCATATCGAGATCGGCTACGCCGCCGCTCGCGCGCTGGTGCAGGACGGTGGCTGGCCTGAAGGCGCCCTCTGCGTCAGCGACCTGATCGCCTATGGCGCCTATCGGCTCGCGGTCGAAAGCGATGTGCCGATCCCGCAGCGCTGCATGCTCATCGGGGTCGACGGCAATGCGCTCAACCACTGGATCGCGCCCTGGCTGACCTCGATCCGGATTCCCTATGAGAGCTTCGGCGGGCATGTCGTCAGTCAGCTGCAATCGCTCTGGAGCGGCGAGCCGACGACGGAGGTTCGCGTTCCGCATGAACCGCCAATGGTCGGGCTCGCACAGAAGGCAACGGCATGACCCTGCTCGACCACGAAACCCAGCCGCTTGAGCAATGGCGCGAGGGCGTGATGACGCTGATGCGGGTCTCGGCGCTGGTGCGCTCGGCCCAGCTCTGCATCTTCGAGCAGTTCTGCGATCCCGGCCTCGGCGCCCCCGTCCATCTCCACGCTGTCGAAGAGGTGCTGGAAGTAGTGGAGGGCAAGGCGGAGATCACGCTCCGCGGCGAGAGCCTGGTCCTGCGCGCCAATCAGTCTGTCGTGATCCCGGCCGGCGCCCGGCACGGCTTCCGCAATATCGGCAGCGGCATCCTCAAGGTCCGCGCCACGCTCGCCTCGCCGATCTTCGAAGCGAGCTATGACGACCGCGCCGAGCAGTCGCGGCGCTGGGTGCCCTGAGCAAAGGAAAGCGAAGATGCCGCTGACGATCGGGATGATCGCGCATGACCGCAAGAAGCCGGAGCTGGCGCAATGGGCGAGCGACCATGCCGAACTGATCGCGCCGCACCGCATCGTCGCCACCGCCACTACTGGCTCGGTGCTGAAGGAATCCATGCCCGATCTGCAGATCCGCCTGGTCAAAAGCGGCCCGCTCGGAGGTGACCAGCAGATCGGCGCGATGATCGCGCAGGGCGAGCTCGACGCGCTGTTCTTCTTCCCCGATCCGCTGCAGGCCCAGCCACACGATGTCGACGTCAAGGCGCTGCTGCGGCTGGTGCTGGTCTACGACATCCCGGCCGCCTTCAGCCCGCGCACGGCGACCGCACTGGCGCAGTCGGGGCTGCTGAAGGGCTAAGGCAAACCCTTGGCCGCAAAGCCGTGCTACAAAAACCTCGCCCTGCCGGAACGAGGAATGGCCGATGAGCGGATCGCATCATGTCGTGGTGATCGGCGGTGGTTTCGCCGGGCTCGAGACCGTGCATCGCCTGGCCGGAGCCGACATTCGCGTCACCATCGTCGACCGCCGCAATCATCACCTGTTCCAGCCTCTGCTCTACCAGGTGGCCACTGCCTCGCTCGCGACCTCCGAGATCGCCTGGCCGATCCGGCATCTGTTCCGGCGCCGCGGCGACGTGACGACACTGCTCGCCGAGGTCACCGGCGTTGACACCACCAGGCGTGAAGTCGCTCTCTCGACCGGCGAGACGCTGCATTACGACACGCTCGTCATCGCCACCGGCGCAACCCATGCCTATTTCGGCCATGACGACTGGGAACCCCATGCGCCGGGCCTGAAGACCCTCGAAGACGCGACCACCGTTCGCCGCCGTATCCTGCTCGCCTTCGAGCGTGCCGAGGCGGAAGCCGATCCCGAGCGCCAATCGGCGTTGTTGACCTTCGTCGTCATCGGCGCCGGCCCGACCGGCGTCGAGCTCGCCGGCACGATCGCCGAGCTGGCTCGCGCCACCCTGCCCCAGGACTTCCGTCGGATCGACACCCGCGCGACCCAGGTCGTGCTGGTCGAGGCCGGCCCGCGCATCCTGCCGAGCTTCGACGAGGAACTGGCGGCCTATGCGCATAAGGAACTGCAGCGCATCGGCGTCGATATCCGCACCGGCGCACCCGTCACCGCCTGCGGCCCGGACGGCGTCATGATCGGCGAGGAGCGACTGCCGGCGGCGACGATGATCTGGGCCGCCGGCGTGCGCGCCTCGCCCGCCAGCGCTTGGCTCGATGCCCCCATGGACCGCGCCGGGCGCGTCGAGGTCGAGGCCGATCTGACCGTGCCCGGACGACCAGAGATCTTCGCGATCGGCGACACGGCCATGGTCAAGGACCATGACGGCAAGCCAGTGCCCGGCATCGCGCCTGCCGCCAAGCAACAGGGCCGCCATGTCGCGGCGACGATCCAGCGCCGGCTCGCCGGCGACAAGGCGCCGCGCCCCTTCGCCTACAGTCACGCCGGCAGCCTCGCCACAGTCGGCAAGCGCGTCGCCATCATCGATTTCGGCCGGGTGAAGCTCAAGGGCTGGCTGGCGTGGTGGCTCTGGGGCCTAGCGCACATCTATTTCCTGATCGGCGTGCGCAACCGACTCAGCGTCGCGCTGAGCTGGCTCTGGATCCACGCGCGCGACCAGCGCAGCGCAAGGCTGATCACCCAGCGCGATGTGAAGCAGCCTGGCGGTGGGAGCTGACAGGCGTCATGCTCGGGCTTGACCCGAGCATCTCAGGCCGGAAGAGGTTCTGGTCGCGGTCATCTCCTCCAGAGATTCTCGGGTCTGCGCTTCGCTTCGCCCGAGAATGACGGCCTCACTCAACGCCCCGTCAGATAGCGCGCCAGCCCCGCCGTCGAGGCGTCATGCGTCTCGGCCGGTGCCTTGCCCTCGATCACCGGCAGCAACGCCGTCGCCAACTCCTTGCCGAGCTCGACGCCCCACTGGTCGAAGGCGTTGATATCGAACACCGCCGCCTCGACGAAGACGCGATGCTCGTAGAGCGCGATGAGCCGCCCGAGCGTGAACGGGTCGAGCTTGCGATAGGCGATGGTCACGCTCGGCCGGTTGCCGGGGAAGACCTTGTGCGGCGCGAGCTGCTCGACCGCTTCCGCCGACAGCCCCTGCTTCGCCAGTTGCGCCTTCGCCTCCTCCAGCGTGCGGCCCTTCATCATCGCCTCGCTCTGGGCGAGGCAATTGGCGAGCAGCAGACGGTGCTGATGGGCTAGCTCCGGCTCGTGCCCTTCGGCCGCGACCAGGAACTCGCAAGGAATGATGTCGCTGCCCTGGTGCAGCAGCTGGAAGAAGGCGTGCTGACCATTGGTGCCGGGCTCGCCCCAGACCAGCGGGCCGGTCGGCCGCGTCACCGCACCACCCGCCTTGTGCACGCGCTTGCCGTTCGACTCCATGTCGAGCTGCTGCAGATAGGCCGGCAGGCGCGCCAGCCGCTGATCGTAGGGCAGGACGGCGCGAGCCGGATAGCCGCAGCTCTCGCGATGCCAGAGCCCGATCAGGCCGAACAGCACCGGCAGGTTCCTGTCGAGCGGCGCGTTTCGGAAATGCTCGTCCATCGCATGCGCGCCGGCGAGGAAACTTCGGAAATTCCCGGGACCGATCGCGATCATCACCGGCAGGCCGATCGCCGACCAGACCGAGTAGCGGCCGCCGACCCAGTCCCAGAAGCCGAAGATGCGGTCCGGCGCGATACCGAAGGCGGCGACCTTGTCGAGCGCGGTCGAGACCGCGGCGAAGTGCTTGGCCACCGCCTCTTCGCCGAGCGCGCCGGCGATCCAGCGTCGCGCCGTCGCGGCATTGGTCATGGTCTCGATCGTGGTAAAGGTCTTCGACGCCACGATCACCAGCGTCCGGGCCGGATCGAGCTTCGCCAAGGTATCGGCGATATGGGCGCCATCGATATTGGAGACGTAATGCAGGCGCGGCCCGTCATGATAGGGCGCGAGCGCCAGCGTCGCCATCACGGGCCCCAGATCGGAGCCACCGATGCCGATATTGACGACATCGCTGAAACGCCCACCATCGGCCGCCGCGATCGAACCACTTCGGATGCCGTCAGCGAAGGCCGCCATCCGCTCCAGCACCGCGTTCACTTCCGGCATGACATCGACGCCGTCGATCTTGACCGGCCGGCCGGACTGGTTGCGCAGCGCCGTATGGAGCACAGCGCGCCCTTCCGTCGTGTTGATCGGCTCGCCCGCGAACATTGCATCGCGCTTGGCTTCGACATCAGCCGCCTTGGCCAGTGCCAGTAGCAGCGCCATGGTCTCGGCGCTCACCGCGGTCTTGGAATAGTCGAGCAGCAGATCGTCGAGCCGGGCCGAGAAGGTCGAGAAGCGCTGCGGGTCGGCGGCGAAGAGCTCGCGCAGATGCTGCGAGACGGTTCGGGTGCGATGCGCGGAAAGATCCGCCCAGGCCTTCTCCAGCACGATCATTCTCCGTGGCGATTGCGATCGGCCGCCATAGCGGCAAGCCGAGGTAGCATATCGACAGCGGCGAGGTCACGGCAGCGAGCGGACGGGGCTGCCATGCAAAGAGATTACCCCGGTGGTCATAAGCCGCCGCGGTAGGAGAAACGGGAGGGGCGGCCCAGCCGCCCCTCCCGAACGCTTCAGCGCGGAATGCGCCGACGCGGCTTGGCCGAACCCGTCTCGGGATATTCCCGCTCGTAGAAGGCGACGCCGCTATCCTCGAGGAACAGTGGGGCGCCGACCATCGAGCCGTCGGCGCGCAGCATCTTGAACATCGTATGCGGCGCCCACATCGCAGCGGCATGCCTGCCGGGCGTCTTGAGCTTGAGCTTCACCGTGTTCTGCTGGAAGTTCGTGACTGAGGTCGAGGTCGAATAGCCGAACTTGTACGACAAGGTGCCCTTCACCTTGGAGCCCGCACCACCGAAGCTGACGCCGGTCTCGTAGCTGATGCTGATGCCCACCTCGTGGTTGAAGGTCTCCGTCGACGACTTGGTCACGCCGACGGTGATCTCCCGCTCCAGCTCATGCGGTTCCGCCTGCTGGTTATTGTCATAGAGTTCGAGCTGGAAATTGTCCCAGCGCTCCAGGAAGTAGAATGGCGAGTTGGCGATCTTCCAGGCGAGGTCGTAGTGGTCATCCGTCACGCCTGTGAACGGCACGGTGATCCGCCGCTCCCGCATCCAGTCGCTCTCGGGAGCCGGACGATCGTAGCTGTCGAGCCGCGGAACTGGCGGAGTGTCGCCGCGCTCGGTCGGCGGCTCCAGGCGCAGCACCTTGACGACCGGTGAAGGCCGATCGTGGCTGGCGACCCCGTAGAAGCAATTGGCCCCGATCAGGATTGTGGTGTTGTCGTGGTAGTAGGTGATCGGATCAATCCGCCAGGCACTGAAATCCGTGTCGGACCCCGTCCCGCTATCGTCCCACAACCAGTCTCCCAGCAGCGCCTCGCCGACCAGATCGGACCGCACGCACCAGATATCCTCCAAGGACGGCGGGTTGTAGTCGCTGGTGAAGACATGCCCCAGCCCTTCATATCCGGCTGGCGCAATTGCCGCCCAGCATGCGCCGTCTCTGTCGGCGCCTGAGCCCTGATCGGTCCAGATGCGGTTGTAGCCCGTCGGCGAACGAACGGCATCGGACCCTTCGACCGTCGCCTTGACACAGAGGGCCCATTGCCGGCCAGCCGGGTTGTCATAATTGTTGACGCCGATGCAGCCGAGAGGTCGGAACCCGCTCGGCGCATTGGGATACCAGAAAGCTCCGTCGTGATCCCCGCCGCTACCCCCGTCGTCCCAGCGAAGGCTGAACTGATCGACGAAGACAAGCGTCAGGTCCCCAAAGGCGACCTGGGTGGTGGTGGTCAGCTGCGATTTCTGCAGACGATTGGACATCGAGACCGCTCCCCTATGCGTGCCGAAACAGCACACACAACCTATAGTTGTGCTAGGTAGCAGAAGTCACGCTGCAGTATGTGAACGGTGGTTCACAGATATCGATGTGAACGGGGAGCAGCTTTCATATCCGCTGCCGCAGGGAGATCGGCACCGCGACGGCCGACCGTGATGGACGCAGCGATTGCAGCGTAGTTCAGCACTTCACCCAATGCCGCTTGATCAAGTGCGGCGACGCCTTCGATACTCAGCCGATCGGTCTGCGAAAGGCGCGCGAGCAGTGCCGCATGGAAGCTGTCACCGGCACCCACCGTGTCGCGTACATCGACAACCCTGGCCGGTAATTCAACCTGCCCGGCAGCGCAAAACCCGAGCGCACCTTCCGCGCCGCGCGTGACCACCACCAGCTTGGCACCAAGCCCGAGCCAATAGGCCGCCGCCTCCTGCAACGACAACTGCCCGCCCCAGGCGATGCGGATATCCTCGTCGCTCGCCTTGACGATGGTCGCGGTGCGGTAGAAGCGCTCGGCTGCACGCGCCCACAGCGCCATGTCCGGCACGACAGACGGTCGCAGGTTTGGATCGACGCTGATCACCCGCCCGCCGTGTTCGCGCTCGGCGAGAAGCGCGAGCGTCGCGCCGGTCGGCTCGACCGCCATGCTGTAGGAGCCGAAGGTCAGCGCTCGCACCTCCGGCGGCAATGTAGCCGGCAGATCGCGCAGCAGCAGGAAGCGGTCGGCCGCGCCTTCGCCATGAAAACCATAGCCCGGCTGCCCTTCCGCTCCCGTCGCGACGGCCGAGATCGTCGAAAGCCGATCGCTGCGGGCGATGAACCGGGTATCGACGCCCTCCTGCTTCAGTCGATCCGCCAGCATCGCGCCGATGCCGTCACGCGAGATCGCGCCGAGGAAGGCGGCGGGCACGCCGAGCCGCGCCAGGCCGATCGCGACATTGAAGGGCGAGCCGCCGGCAACCGCGCGGCCGAGCATCTGCGCGCCCTCGGGCGGATCGAGGAAGAGATCGACCAGCGCCTCGCCACAGACCAGGATCATGCCACCGAACTCAAGCTGCGCGAGGGATGGCGCAGGGCCGTATCGAACGGATTGAGCATTGCGCCCAGCGTCGCGGCTTCGGCCTTGAGGATGGCGACGACGCCGGGCAGGCGCTCGGGCCGCAAGCGGTCAGCCAGCGTGCCGACGCTGAGCGCCGCGACGGCGCGCCCCTGCGCATCGAAGACCGGCACGCCGAGCCCCGCCATGCCCGGGATCAGCCCGGTGTTGAGATTGACCCAGCCCTGCGCCCGCGCCTTCTCCAGTTCGACCCGCAGCGCCGCCTCGTCGAGGAAGCCGCGATCGAGCAGGCGCGGCACGTTGAACCGGATCACCGCCTCGCGCTCGGCCTCGGGCAGGTGGGCGAGGATGGCGAGACTCCCCTGCCCGAGCCCGAGCGGCACCTTGCCGCCGATATCGCCGGTGAAGGAGCGGATCGGGAACGGCCCCTCGATCCGGTCGAGGCAGACCGCGTCATAGCCGTTGCGCACCAGCAGGAAGATCGTGTCGGTCAGCGTCGCCGAGAGGCGCAGCAGCACCGGCTTGGCGAGGTCGCGCAGGCCGTCGGCATGGCCGGCGCGCGCCGCCAGCACGAAGAAGTCGAGCGCCAGCCGGTAGCGCTTGCCGATCTGCTCGACGAAGCCCTCGGCCACGAGGTCCTGCAGAGCGCGATGCGCCGTCGGCTGGCTGCAGCCGGCCTGCTCGGCGAGATCCTTCAGGCGGACGCCGCCCGCCTCCGCCGCGCCGACGAGGCGCAGAAGGCCGAGCGCGCGGCGCAGGCTGGACTGAGGCTCGGTAGAATCGATCATCCGCTCACGATAATCCGGTAAAGCTGCTTCGACAATAAATTTCATATAACGGAATTACTAATATTAAAATTCTTTCATATGGAATTACTGATTGACGAAATTCCACTCCTTCGGCTTCTGACAAGCATAAGGGCATGAAGACCCCGATGAGCGGGCGGGGCGAGCCAAGCGGGAGAGGTCATGGGCTTCCTGACGCTGGAGAAGCTGAGCAAGGTCTACGGCGACTTTGCCGCCGCGCGCGACATCGACCTCAGCGTCGCCAAGGGCGAGTTCGTCTCGCTGCTAGGCCCATCCGGCTGCGGCAAGACCACGACCCTGCAGATGATCGCCGGACTGGTCGAGCCGACCACCGGCACGATCACACTCGATGGCCGCGACATCACCCGCGAGAAGCCGAACAAGCGCGGTCTCGGCATCGTCTTCCAGAGCTATGCGCTCTTCCCGCACATGACGGTCGCGCAGAACGTCGCCTTCGGACTGGAGATGCGAAAGGTCGCCAAAGCCGAACGCGACGAGCGCGTCGCAACTATGCTCGGCCTCGTCCATCTCGGCGGCTTTTCCGAGCGCTATCCGCGCCAGCTCTCCGGCGGCCAGCGCCAGCGCGTCGCCATCGCCCGCGCCCTCGTGATCCAGCCGCCAGTGCTGCTGCTCGACGAGCCGCTCTCCAATCTCGACGCCAAACTGCGCGAAGAGATGCAGTTCGAACTGCGCCGCATCCAGCAGCGCGTCGGCACCACCACGATCATGGTCACGCACGACCAGGCCGAGGCGCTCTCGATCAGCGACCGCGTCGTCGTGATGGAGCAGGGCCGGATGACGCAGGTCGACGCGCCCTACAAGCTCTACGAGAACCCCGCAACGCCCTTCATCTCCTCCTTCGTCGGCAAGATGAACCGGCTAGAAGGCGTCTGGCGCAAGGGCGCGGCGGAGATCGCCGGTCTTGCCCTGCCGGCGGAAGCCAGCGGGCTAGCCGAAGGCGCAGCCATCGCCCTGTCGATCCGCCCTGAGAAGATCGCGCTCGCGGCCCCCGGCCAGGGCCGCCTCGACGGCACCATCGCTAATCGGTTCTTCCTTGGCGGCAGCTGGCTATTCACGGTCGAGACCGCGGCCGGCGCGATCCTGGTCTCGGCCCCGAACGATGGCGATGAGCCAGCACGCGAGGGTGAGATGGTCGCGCTCGACTGGTCTCCTGCCAGCCTGCGCATCGAACCGCTTTCGCAGGGAGCGGCGGCATGAGCGTCGGGCGCTCCGCGGCGACACCGTTCTGGCTCGCCGGGCCGGGCGCGCTAATCTTCATCGGGCTGATCATCCTGCCGCTCGTGCTGACGGTGATCCTCTCCTTCCACGTCTACGACCACACGACCGGCATCAAGAATGAGTTCACCCTGGCCCATTACGCCGCGGTATTCTCAGACGACTACTATCTCGGCATCTTCTGGCGCACGCTGCGACTCGCCGGCCTCACCACATTGATCTGCGCCGTCATCGGCGCGCCGGAGGCCTATATCCTGTCGCGGATGCGCGATCCCTGGCGCTCGGTCTTCCTCCTGGTGATCATCGGGCCGCTCTTGGTCTCGGTCGTCGTCCGCGCCTTCGGCTGGAGCATGCTGCTCGGCTCGACCGGACTGGTGAACCAGGCTTTGCAGGCCCTCGGTTTCGGCAGCGCCCGCCTGCTCTACACCGAGACCGCGATCGTGATCGCGCTCGTCCACGTCATGCTGCCCTTCATGGTGATCCCGGTCTGGACCGCGCTGCAGAAGCTCGACCCGATGGTCGAGGCCGCCGCCTGGAGCCTCGGCGCCTCGCATTTCACCGCGTTGCGCCGCGTGGTGCTGCCGCAGGTCTCGCTCGGCATGCTTTCTGGCAGCCTGATCGTCTTCGGCCTCTCGGCTTCGGCCTTCGCCATTCCCGGCCTGCTCGGCGGGCGCCGGCTCAAGATGGCGGCGACGCTGGTCTATGACGAATACATGCACGAGCTGAACTGGCCGCTCGGCGCGACGATCGCGATCATCGTCCTCGCCGCCAATCTCGTGATCATGCTGGCCTATAACCGCGTCATCGAGACGCGCGCCCGCAAGGCCCTAGGGTGAGCCCGATGCAGAAGAACGGCCCGCTCGCGCTCCTCTTCCATACGCTGGTCGTCAGCTTCGTGCTGGCGCCGCTCGTGGTGATCTGCCTCGTCGCCTTCACCCCGGAGAACACGCTCTCGATCCCGACCACCAGCTTCTCGCTGCGCTGGTTCCGCGAGATCTTCCGCCATCCCGACTTCGTCGCCTCCTTCGTCAACAGCCTCTGGCTGGCGACGCTCGCCGCGACGCTTTCCGTCGCGATCTCGGTCCCGGCCGCGCTCGCCATTGACCGCTACGACTTCCCCGGCCGCGATGCGCTGAACGCGCTCTTCCTCTCGCCATTGATCATCCCGCATCTCGTGCTCGGCGTCGCATTCCTGCGGCTCTTCGCCCTGATCGGCGCGACCGGCAGCTTCGCCTGGCTGGTGGCGTGCCATGTCGTGGTGATCACGCCCTATGTGCTGCGGCTGGTGATGGCCGCCTTCACCGGGCTCGACCGCTCGGCCGAGCAGGCGGCGATGACGCTCGGCGCCTCGCACTGGACGGTGTTCCGGCGCGTCACCGCGCCGATGATCCTGCCTGGCATCACCGGCGGCTGGTTGCTCGCCTTCATCAACAGCTTCGACGAGCTGACCATGTCGATCTTCGTGACCTCGCCGCAGACGGTGACCCTGCCGGTGCGGATGTACATGTACGCGACGGAATCGATCGACCCGATGATGGCCGCGGTCTCGGCGCTGATGATCGCGCTCACCGCCGGCGCCATGCTGGTGCTCGACCGCGCCTTCGGCCTCGACAAGATCCTCGTCGGGCAGAAGTGACCATGCCGCTGCTGCATCGCATCGTCCGTGCCGACCACCCGGCCATCCCGTTCACGCTGGACGGCGTCGCTTGCGAAGGTCGCACCGGCGACACCGTGCTGACCGCGATCCTCACTCACGCCGAGCGTTTGCGCCTCAGCGAGTTCTCGGCCTCGCCGCGCGCCGGCTTCTGCCAGATGGGCGCCTGCCAGGATTGCTGGATCGTGCTCGAAAGCGGCGAGCGCCTGCGCGCCTGTTCGACCGCGCTCACGGCCGGCATGCGCATCGTCACGCGTCGCGCGAGAGCAGCATGAACGAACGGCCGCAGCCCCTGGTCGTCGGCGCCGGCCCCGCCGGCATTCGCGCAGCGCAGGCGCTGGTCGCGGCCGGTCTGCGCCCGCTCGTGATCGACGAGGCGCCTGCCTGCGGCGGCCAGATCTACCGCCAGCGCCTCGTACCGGACGGGCGCTCCAGCCGCGACCTCTACGGCTCGGAAGCCGCCAAGGCCGAGGCGCTGCATCGCGACTTCGCCGCGCTCGACGGCAAGCTCGACTACTGGCCGCAGGCTCTGCTCTGGAACATCAGAGACGGCCGCGCCGATATCATGGTCGAAGGCACGAGCCGGCAGGTCGCCTATGACGGGCTCGTCCTCGCCACCGGCGCGACCGACCGCACCTTGCCGATCCCGGGCTGGACCTTGCCCGGCGTCTTCACTTTGGGCGGCGCCCAGATCGCGCTGAAGAGCCAGGGCTGCGCCATCGGCTCAAGAATCGTCTTCCTCGGATCCGGCCCGCTGCTCTATCTCGTCGCCTGGCAGTACATGAAGGCTGGCGCCAGGGTCGCGGCCGTGCTCGACACCGCGCCCTTCGCCGCCAAGTTCAACCTGCTGCGCGGGCTGCCGCTCTTCCCCGGAATCGTGCTGCGCGGCATGCGGATGACCACCGAATTGAAGCTGGCCGGCGTCGCCCTGCATTACGGCGTCGCCGATATCCGCATCGAGGGCGCGAACAAGGCCGAGGCCGTCGCCTGGCGCCAGGACGGGCTGGAACACCGGCTCGCCTGCGACGGCGTCGGCTACGGCCTCGCTTTGCGCTCCGAGACCCAGCTCGCCGACCTCGCCGGCTGCCGCTTCGCCTTCAACCAGCGCGACCGTGCCGCTTTGCCCGAACGTGACGCGGCCGGCCGCACCAGCGTGCCCGGCGTCTACATCGCCGGCGACGGCGCCGGCATCGCCGGAGCGGACGCGGCCGAAAGCGCCGGCGCGCGCGCCGCCCTCGCTTTGCTGCAGGATCGCGGCCTGCCGCATGATCTCGCCCGCGCCAATGCGCTCGAAGCAGAACTCGCCCGCATCGGCCGTTTCCGCGAGGTGCTCGAAGCCGCCTTCCCCTTCCCGGCACATTGGGTGCGGGACATCGCCGACGCAACGACGCTGTGCCGCTGCGAGGAAGTCAGTGCCGGCGATCTCCGCGCCGCCATCAGCCGCTTCGGCGTGCACGAGATGAACCGGCTGAAGGCCGTGAGCCGCGTCGGCATGGGCCGCTGTCAGGGCCGCATATGCGGCGCTGCCGCCGCCGAGCTGCTGGCGCATGAGACGAGCCGCGGCATCGAGGCCGTCGGCCGCCTGCGCAGCCAGGCGCCGATCAAGCCGGTGCCGCTGACGCTGGCGCTGGCGGCCCAACAGGAGGCGGCGGAATGAGCCGGCGCCTTTCCGTCGACGTCGCGATCATCGGCGGCGGCCTCGTCGGCTCCTCGGCCGCGCTGGCGCTGCGCGGCATGGGCTTCTCCGTCGCCCTGCTCGACAAGGGCTTTTGCGGCGCGCAGGCTTCGGGCGTGAACTATGGCGGCGTGCGCCGCCAGGGCCGGCCGGTCGAACAACTGCCGCTGTCGCAACGTGCGCATGCGATCTGGCCGCGGCTCAAGGCGCTGATCGGGATCGATGGCGAATTCCTGCGCTCCGGCCATCTCAAGCTCGCTCGCAATGAAGCCGACATGGCCTCGCTCGAAGCCTATGCGGACGACGTTGCCGAGCAGGGTCTCGACCTCGAGCTGATCGGCCATAACGGCCTGCGCGAGCGCTTCGGCTGGATCGGCGACGGCGTCGTCGGCGCCTCCTTCTGCGCCGGCGACGGCCATGCCAATCCGCGCCTGGTCTCGACCGGCTTCGCCGCCGCGGCGCGCCGGGCTGGCGTCGAGGTGCTGGAGAACACCGCCGTCGAAGGCGTGGTTCGGGACGGAGAAGGCTTTGCGCTGGAAGCTGCCGGCAACCTCGCGCTGCGCGCCCGCTTCGTCATCAACAGCGCCGGCGCCTGGGCCGACCCCTTCGCCGAGAGCTTCGGCGAGCCGGTGCCGCTCTCGCGCATCTACCCCTCCATGGTCGTCACCGAGCCGATGGAACAGGTGATGTCGGTCAATATCGGCATGGAGGGCGGCGGCATCTATGCCCGCCAGGTCGAGCGCGGCAATGTCGTGGTCGGCGGCGAGCGCGCCTTGCCGTTGGCAGACATCGATTTCTCGCGGCCGCGCGGCGACGGCGCGATCGCGATCATGAACAACGCCGCCGCGCTGTTCCCAGGCCTGCGCCACGCCCAGGCGATCCGCTTCTGGAGCGGTACCGAAGGTGCCATGCCGGACAGGAACCCGGTCATCGGCCCGAGCGGGACGACGCCCGGCCTGATCCATGCCTTCGGCTTCACCGGCGCCGGCTTCCAGATCGCGCCCGGCGTCGGCGAGGTGCTCGCCGAGCTCGTCCGCGACGGGGAGACGCAGACACCGATCGCGGCCTTCTCGATCGGCCGCTTCAGAGAGAGTTCCGCCCGCACCGACGCTGGCTCGGGTGCGGGGCAAAACCAAGAGCCGCACAACGCAGGGGAGTTGAGACCATGACCAGCTATCGCACCATCCTGGCGGCCGGCGTAGCCGCTGTGGCGCTCGCCGCCTCGGGCAGCGCCTTCGCCCAGTCGAAGACACTCTATGTCGGCATGAACGGCGGCAATTTCGAGAAGACCTTCACCCAGGCCGTCTTCCCGGATTTCGAGAAGGCCAACGACGTCAAGGTCGTAGTCGTGCCCGGCACCTCCTCGGACATCCTCGCCAAGGCGACCGCGGCCAAGGACAAGCCGCAGATGCACGTCATGTTCCTCGACGATGGCGTCATGGTCCGCGCTATCGGCGCCGGCCTCTGCGAAAAGACGAAATCCGGCCCGGAGATGGCCGAGCTCGCGCCCGGCACCCGCATGAAGGACGACATGGCCGTGGGCATCGACCTCGGCATGACCGGGCTCGGCTACAACAAGAAGCTGTTCGACGAGAAGGGCTGGCCGGCGCCGACCTCGTGGATGGACCTCGCCGATCCCAAGTACAAGGGCAAGGTCGTGTTCCAGTCGGCCTCGGCTTCGTCCTTCGGCCTGCACGCCTTCCTGATGTTCAACCGCATCCAGGGCGGCACCGAGGCCAATGTCGAGCCCGGCTTCACCAAGTTCCGCGACACGATCGGCAAGAACGTGCTCGAATTCATCCCGAGCTCGGCCAAGATCGCCGAGATGGCGCAGACCGGCGAGGCCGCGATCTTCCCGCTGACGCCGACCGGCATCTCGACGCTGAAGGACAAGGGCATCGCCGTCGAATACGCCCAGCCCAAGGAAGGCTCGGTCGTGCTGATGGTCGCCCAATGCGTCATCGCCAACAATTCCGAGCCGGAGCTGGCGCAGAAGCTCGCCGCCTACCTGCTCTCGGCGCCGGCGCAGTCCAAGGCGCTCGCCGCCGGCAACATCGTGCCGTCGAACACCAAGGCCAAGGCCTCGACGCCTGAAGCCGAGACGAAGCTCGAGGCTTTCCACGCGAACATGAAGACGGCCGTCACCCTCGACTGGGACCAGATCAACGCCAAGCGGCCGGAATGGAACAGCCGCTGGAACAAGATGATCGAGCGCTGAATCGCCCTTCGAATTTCGACACCGCCGCGCCGCAGCGCGGCGGTGTCTTCTTATGCAATCGGGTTTGCCGGCGCGCGCAGCCCTTCAAACCCGACCCGATCGAACCCGGTTTGACAGGAAGCGCGTCCCCGCTACAGTCTTGCAATCGATTACATCGTCGGTCAGGCGGTGGATTGCGAGCTCCGACAAGGGGTCGCGTTGTCGGGAGGGTCGCGATGAAGACCATGAAGGGCCCGGGGCTCTTTCTCGCCCAGTTCGCCGGCGACGCGGCGCCATTCAACTCGCTCGACGCGATTAGCCGCTGGGCCGCCTCGCTCGGCTATCGTGGTGTGCAGATCCCGAGCTGGGATGCCCGTCTGTTCGATCTCGCCAAGGCCGCCGAGTCCGACGCCTACTGCGACGAGGTCAAGGGCACGCTCGCCCAGTACGGCCTCACCATCACCGAACTCTCGACGCATCTCCAGGGTCAGCTCGTCGCCGTCCATCCCGCCTTCGACGAAGCCTTCGACGGCTTCGCGGTACCAGCGGTGCGCGGCAATCCGAAGGCTCGTCAGGCATGGGCTGTCGAGCAGATGAAGCTCGGGGCGAAAGCCTCACGCCGGCTCGGCCTCTCAGCCAATGTCAGCTTCACTGGCGCGCTCGCCTGGCCCTTCATCTACCCTTGGCCGCAGCGTCCGGCCGGACTGGTCGAGACCGCCTTCGAGGAGCTCGGCAAGCGCTGGCGCCCGATCCTCGACGCCTATGACGAGGCCGGCGTCGACCTCTGCTACGAGATTCATCCCGGCGAGGACGTCCATGACGGGGCGACCTTCGAGCGCTTCGTCGATGCGGTCGGCGGCCATCCCAGAGCCTGCATCAACTACGATCCCAGCCATTTCCTGCTGCAGCAGCTCGACTATCTCGCCTTCATCGACCTCTACCATGAGCGCATCAAGGCCTTCCATGTGAAGGATGCCGAGTTCAACCCGAACGGGCGCGTCGGCGTCTATGGCGGCTACGAGCCTTGGATCGACCGCGCCGGCCGCTTCCGCTCGCTGGGCGACGGCCAGGTCGATTTCGGCGGCATCTTCTCGAAACTGGCGCAGTACGACTACGATTCCTGGGCCGTGCTCGAATGGGAATGCGCCTTGAAGCATCCCGAGGACGGCGCGCGCGAGGGCGCGGAGTTCATCGCCGCCCACATCATCCGCGTTACAGAGAAGGCCTTCGACGACTTTGCCGCAGGGGGCACCGACGAGGCGGCCAATCGGCGTATGCTCGGGCTCGACCGCTGACGGAGGCGCCCATGGCGATCGAAAGCTCGACCCCCCAAAAGCTCAACCGCCGCCTGCGCCTCGGCATGGTCGGCGGCGGGCGCGGCGCCTTCATCGGGGCGGTCCATCGCATCGCCGCCCGGCTCGACGATCGCTGGCAGCTCGTCGCCGGCGCGCTCTCTTCCGATCCGGAGCGCGGGCGGCTCTCGGGCGAAGACCTGCTGCTCGATCCCGCCCGCCTCTATGCCGATGCCAACGAGATGGCAAAGCGCGAGAAGCGCCGCAAGGACGGCATCGACGCGGTCGCGATCGTCACGCCGAACCATGCCCATGCAGCGGCGGCGAAAGCCTTCCTCAAGGCCGGCATCCACGTGATTTGCGACAAGCCGCTGACGACGACCTTGCGTGAGGCGGAAGCGCTCGCCAGGCTGGCGAAGGACAGTGGCGTGATCTTCGCCGTCACCCACAACTACACCGGCTATCCGCTGGTCCGGCAGGCGCGAGCCATGGTCGCCGAGGGCGTGCTCGGCAGGCTGCGCGTCGTCCAGGTCGAGTACGCGCAGGACTGGCTCGCCACGAAGCTCGAGGAGAGCGGGCAGAAGCAGGCGACCTGGCGCACCGACCCGGCGAAGTCCGGCCCGGCCGGCGCGATCGGCGATATCGGCAGCCATGCCTTCAACCTCGCCGAATTCATCGCCGGCGACGAGGTCGAGGCGCTCGCCGCCGAAGCCCATGTCTTCGTCGAAGGCCGCCGGCTCGACGACAACGCCCATATGCTGCTGCGCTTCAAGGGCGGCGCACGCGGCATGCTCTGGTGCAGCCAGGTCGCCACAGGCCAGGAGAACGGCCTGCGCATCCGCCTCTATGGCGAAAAGGGCGGGCTCGAATGGCAGCAGGAGAACCCGAACCTCTTGATCCAGTCGCCGCTCGGCGAACCGCCACGCCTGATCCGTCGCAATGGCGCCGGCGCCTATCCGGTCGCCAACGCCGCCTCGCGCGTGCCTGCCGGCCACCCGGAGGGCTATCTCGAAGGCTTCACCCAGCTCTATTCCGACATCGCCGAGCAGGTCACGGCCCGGATCGAGGGGCGCGAACCCGCCCCGTTCTCGATGCTGGTTCCGACCGTTACTGAGGGCGTCCGCGGCGTACGCTTCATCGAGACGGCCGTGCATTCCTCGGCCAAGGGCGCGCGCTGGCTGGAACTCTGACGCCGAGCAAACGAAAGCGCGGCCCGAAAGCCGCGCTTCCAAAATTCGCGCCGGCGCCGATCATTCGATGATCTGCACGATCCTGCGTGTCTTCGGCTCGACGATCACCGTGCGGTCGTTCACCATCGTGTAGCGATAGCCCGCCCGCGCTCCGTATTCGCGCGGGATTTCGCGATAGGTGACGCCGCGCGTCGGCAGGACGGTGCCGACCTCGAGCGGCTCCTCATAGCTGTAGGACGGCACGCGTTGCTCGACGACATACTGGCGGAAGCGCGGCTGCGTGCTGTCACCGATGATCGCGCCGGCGACGGCTCCGCCGACTGCGCCGGCTGCTGCACCGCCCGCCGCGCCGCCGCGGGCGCCTGACGGATTCTGCTGCGCCATGGCAGCGGTGGAGAACGCGACGATGGCCGTCGCGAGGGCGAGTTTCTTCATCATCTGAATTCCTCCTTCCGATGAGAGACCTCCCCCGGCAAACCGCTTATTTCCCACATGGTTCCGCAGAAAATATGTGGTCACGAGGATGCCCTGACTTCGCCGGAAAACCGCCGGCGGGTTGTCTCCTTGTCGCCATGCGGCGCATAAGGACAGGCGCTCGAACGGCAGGGAGAGATCATGGAATTCCGCCCCGATATCGGCCAGCTCTCGCCGACCGTGCGCGAGCATCTCGCGCCTGCCAACCTGCTGCGCGCCGGCATCAACCTCTCGAATTTCCTGCTGGTCTCCAGCCGCGGCCCGCAGGGCGAGCCACAAGGCGTCTCGCCCGACATGGCCCGGGCGCTGGCCGATCTTCTCGGCACCGGGCTGCGCTATGTGACTTATGACAATCCCGGCCTGCTCGCCGATGCCGCCCCTTGCGACGAATGGGATGTCGGCTTGATCGGCGCCGAACCGCAGCGGGCCGAGGCGATCAGCTTCACGCCGGCTTACGCCGAGATCGAGGCGACCTATCTCGTCCGCGAGGCCTCGCCGCTACGGGAGATCGCCGATGTCGATGCGCAGGGCGTCCGCATCGCCGTCAGTGGCCGCGCCGCTTATGGTCTCTGGCTCGATCGCAACATCCGCAAGGCCGAACTCGTGCGCTCAGGCTCGCTCGACGATTCCGCTGCCGATTTCGTCGCCAAGGAGCTCGATGCGCTGGCCGGCCTGCGGCCGCGCCTGCTCAAGGATGTCGTGGCGATCCCCGGCACGCGCATCCTCGACGGCTACTTCATGACCGTGCAGCAGGCGATCGGCGTGCCCAAGGCCAAGGCCGAGGCAGCGGATTACCTGGCGAAGTTCGTCGCCGCGGCGAAGGAATCGGGCTTCATCGCGGCGCTGATCGCAAAACACGGCGTGCAGGGGCTGAGCGTCGCGCGCTGAGCTTCAGCTCGCTGTCCCATCCGTCCCGGCACCGCAGACCAGCGCGCAAACCTTGCTGCCCGGCGCCGGCACGAAGCGCTTCGCCTGCAAGGCCGCAACCGCCGCCGCGCCCGAAAGATCGGCGGCGATGCCGAACTCGAACCAGAGCGATTGCGCCGCCTGCTCCATCTCGCCGTCGCTGACCAGCACGATTTCGTCGACATTGCGCGCCACCGCCTCGTAGATCGCCTGGTCGGTGCGCCGGCACGACATGGTCGCGACCCGCGTCTCAAGCTTGTCGAGCGTGACCAGCTTGCCGGCTTCGAGACAGGCATGCAGCGTCGGCGAGCCAAAGGGCTCGATGCCGATGATGCGCGTCTGCGGCCTGAGCGCCTTCACCGCCGTCGACAATCCGGTGATCAGGCCTCCGCCGCCGATCGCGACGAGAATGACGTCGACATCGGGGATCTCGTCGAGGATATCGAGCCCGAGCGTGCCCTGGCCGGCGACCACCACGGGATCGCTGAACGGATGGGCATAGGTCGCGCCGGTTTCCTTCGCATAGGCCAACGCCGCGGCATTGGCATCATCCCAGACCGCGCCGACGATCTCGACCTCAGCACCCCAGCGCTTCAGCTTTGTGACCTTGTCGGCGACGACGTTGGACGGCAGGAAGATCTTGGCCTTCGCACCGAGCACATGGGCCGAGCGGGCGATGGCGAGCCCGTGATTGCCGCCTGAGGCCGTGACGACGCCGCGCCCTAGTTCCTCCGCCGAGAGCGTCAGCAGGCGGTTCATCGCGCCGCGCGCCTTGAACGAGCCGGCCGCCTGCAGCAATTCCAGCTTCAGCGTCACCGTGCCGCCGAAGTCCTCGCGCGAGCTGAGCTGGCCATAGGGCAGGATCGGGGTCTTGCGGATATGCGGCTGGATCCGCCAGCGCGCGGCGCGGATATCGTCGAGACCGATCACGACAGCACCCCGCGATAGGGCGCCGCCACGATCAGGCAGCAATTGCCCGGCCTGACGCGGCCCGGCTGGCGCCGGCCGTAGAGAATGCCGTCGGCGGCGTAATGCAGCGTCTCCGGCGGGCGCGTCGGGTCCCAGGTGCAATGGATCTTGCCTGCCGGCTGGCCGGCGCTGACCTTTTCGCCATTGGCGTGGAAGGGCTCGAAGATGCCGTCGGCCGTCGCATAGACGTAGGCCGACGTCCCCGGCAATTCGAGCACCTGCCCGCCGCCGCGGCGCGGCTCCGGCTTCTCGCGCCTGACGATGCCGAGATGATCGAGCACATTGGCGACGCCGCGCCGGCAGATTTTCAGAGCGTCGAGCGAGACCGTGCCGGCGCCCGCCATTTCCGTCCCGACCGTGACGAGCCCCTGCCGGCAGGCGGTCGCGGTCGCCGTGCGTGGCTCGCCGAGATTGGAGATCACCACCGTCATTGGTGCGTCGAAGGCTTGGACCGCCGCGACATTGCGCTTGTGCCGTTCGGGATCGTCGGTCGGCTCGACGATCGCGCTCGGAATGATGTCGAGCGACGAGCCGCCGGAATGCAGGTCGAGGAAGGCATCGCCGAGCGGCAGGATATGGTCGCTGACGAAGGCGGCGATCTGCTGGGTGATGGTGCCGCGCGGGTCGCCGGGGAAGGTGCGGTTGAAGTTGAGCCCGTCGACGCTCGAGGTCCGTTTTCCTGCGATCACCGCATGGACATTGTTCGCCGGCATCAGGATGAGCCGCCCCTGCACGCGCCCGGGATCGAGATCGCGGATCAGGTCGCAGATCGCGATCGGCCCCTCGTACTCGTCGCCATGGTTGCCGCCTTCGAGGATGGCGGTGGGTCCAGAGCCGTTCTTGATGATCGCGACCGGGATCCGCGTCGCGCCCCAGGCGTCGTCATCAGGCGAATGCGGGATCATCAGGAAGCCGACCTGCTTGCCATCCCTCTCTGGATCGACGGTGAGGAAGGCGGAAGACGGGCGCGGCGGCGGCTTCTGGCAAGGGCTGGTCATGGCGGGGCTCGACGGGACGTGGCTTGGGAAGCCTTCCCCGCAACGAGGGAAGGTCGAGACAGGTCGTCATGCTCGGGCTTGTCCCGAGCATCTCAGGCCAAAAGAGACGCCAGTTGGCGCCTTCTCGTCAGGAGATTCTCGGGTCTGCGCTTGGCTACGCCCGAGAATGACGGCAGATGACGCCTGTTACAGCGTCGGCAGCGGGTCCATCGGCATGTCCAGATACTTCTTGTGCAGCCGGTCGAGCTCGCCGTTCATCGCGTTGAAGAAGATGAAGCCGTCGAGCCAGCGCACCAGGTTATGCTGGTCCATCTGCACGCCCATATGCGCCGGGCTGCGGCGGATGACGAATTTGCGCTCGAACTCCTTGTTCGGATTCTGCTTGGCGAGCGCCTGGGCGACGATCGAGTTGGTCGCGAGCAAGTCGGCCTGGCCGGTGATGTAGGCGGCGGCGGCGGTCGCATCGTCCTCGGTGCGCATGATGCTGGCCTTCGGCGCCGTCGCGGTGATGGCGAGCTCCTGCGTCGTGCCCTTGGCGGCGGCGACGCGGTTCGAGCCGATCGTCTCAGGGCTGGTCACATTGGCCGATTTCGCGCCGTAGACGGCGAGGAAGGTGTTGGCATAGGGCGCGGTGAACTGGATCTGCCGGGCGCGCTCGGGGGTCAGTCCCATCACCGAGATGACGATGTCGACCTTGTCGGTGAGCAGGAACGGGATGCGGTTGGCGCCGGTGATCTGCTGCATCTCCAGCTTTACGCCGAGCCCCTTGGCGACCATCTCGGCGAACTCGATGTCGAAGCCGATCGGATTGCGGTTGGCGTCCTGCGAACCGAAGGGCGGCGCGTCGAGCGGCACGCCGATCCGCACCACGCCCTTGGACAGGATATCCTGGAGCTTGTCGGCCTTGGCCTCGGCCGCTCCAAACGCAGCGATCGCGATCGCCGCCAAACCTGCAAATAGCTTACGCATGTTCTCCTCCCCTCGTGACTGAACTGGAACCTGTAGGCCTTCTCAGTGCAGCACCGCGCTGAGGAAGGTGGTGAGCTCGGGCGTCTTCGGCTGAGCGAGCACCGCCGCGGCCTGGCCTTCTTCGTGGATGCGGCCCTCGTGCATGAAGACGACACGCGAGCCGAACCTGCGGGCAAAGCCCATCTCGTGGGTGACGAGCATCATGGTCATGCCCTGCTGCGCCACGGATTCCAGCACCTTCAGCACCTCGCCGGTGAGCTCCGGATCGAGCGCCGAGGTGACCTCGTCGAACAGCATCAGCTTCGGCCGCATGGCGAGCGAGCGGGCGATCGCGACGCGCTGCTGCTGGCCGCCCGAAAGCTGCGAGGGATAGGCGTCGAGCTTGTCCTCCAGCCCGACGCGGGCCAGCACCTCGCGGGCGACTTCGCGCGCCTCCTCCGGCCGCTGCTTCTTCACGACGCGCGGCGCGAGCGTGATGTTGTCTGAGACCGAGAGATGCGGGAACAGGTTGAACTGCTGGAAGACGATGCCGACTTCCTGCCTGAGCTTGCGCAGATCGGTCGCGGGATCGTTCACCTGGACGCCGTCGATGCGGATCGTGCCGGCCTGCACCGGCTCCAACCCGTTGACGCAGCGCAGCAGCGTGCTTTTCCCTGAGCCCGAGCGGCCGATCACCGCGACGACCTCGCCCTTCTCGATGTCGAGCGAGACGCCTTTCAGCACCTGGTTGGCGCCATAGCTCTTGCTGACGTCCTGGATTTCAACGAGCGACATCGAGCTTCCGCTCGAGCGAGCGGCTCCATTGCGTGAGAGGGAAGCACATCGCGAAATAGATGCAGGCGACGGTGATGTAGACGGCAAAGGGCTTGTAGGTGCCGGCCGCGGTGAGCTGGCCCTCGCGGGTGAGCTCGACGAAGCCGATCACCGCCGCGAGCGAGGTGTTCTTGATCAATTGCACCAGGAAACCGACCGTCGGCGGGATCGCGATCCGGATCGACTGCGGGATGATGACATAGCGCAGCTGTTCGCCGAGCGAGAGCCCGAGCGAGGAGCCAGCCTCCCATTGCGTTTTCGCGATCGAGACCAGCGCCCCCCGCCAGATCTCGCCGAGGAAAGCCGAGCCGTAGATCGAGAAGGCGACGGCGGCGGCGATCCAGGGATTGACCGAGATGCCGGCGAGCGGCAGGCCGAAGAAGATCAGGAACAGCCAGACCAGCAGCGGCGTGCCCTGGACGAGCTGGATATAGGTCGCGGAGAACCAGCGCAGGGGCGCGATCGGCAGGATCCGCATGATCGCGAGCGTAAGGCCGAGCACCGCCGAGCCGGCGAAGGCGACTGCAGTCAGCGCGATCGTCCAGCGCGCCGCCGCTACCAGGTACATCACATCGATGAGGCCGAATTCGCGGATCATCGCACGAACACCACGCGGTAGATCAGGGCGAACAGGCCGCGGAAGCCGATGGCGAGCGCGAGATAGAGCACGCCGATCACCGTATAGACCTCGAAATCGCGGAAGGTGCGCGATTGCACGATCGACGCCGCGTGGAACAGGTCCTGCACCGAGATCTGCGAGGCGACGCTGGTCGCCAGCATCAGCAACACGAACTGGCTGGCGAGCGCCGGGAACATCGCCTTCAGCGCCGGGAAGACGACGATGTAGCGGAAGACCTGCAGGCCGGAGAGCCCGAGCGAATGGCCGGCCTCGACTTGCGCCTTCGGCACCGCCTCCAGGCCGGCACGCACGATCTCGGTGGTGTAGGCACCGAGATTGATCACCAGCGCGATCATCGCGGCGGTGAGCCCATCGAGCCTGACGCCGAAGCTCGGCAGGCCGAAGAAGATCAGGAAGAGCTGCACCAAAAGCGGCGTATTACGGATGATCTCGACATAGGCGCCGATGATGCGGCGCAGCCACGCCGGGCCGTAGGTCCGCCCGGCCGCGCAGAGCACGCCGATCAGGAGGCCGCCGACCATCGCCACGCCTGAGAGCAGCAGCGTGATCCAGACGCCGTCGAGGATGGACTCCCAGGCCGCAAAGACGTCGCGAAACTGGAGCCCGTACTTCATCGCCGTCAGCCCTGCTGGGCCTGTGGGCCGTGGGCCCGTCGTCCGGACGCGCTGGACGGATGTCGCGGCGATGCGCTCATGTCTCTCCCTCTTTACCCGGAGGCTAGTTTGGCTTCTTATTTGATGTCAAGCTTCACATATGAAACAGGCGCAGCATGAGCGTTCTTCCCGAAGCCGATACTGACGAAAAGGCGGCCTATGCCGCCCCGGCCTTGGAAAAGGGCCTCGACATCCTCGAACTCCTCGCCGAAACCGGCGAGCCGCTTTCGACCCGCGTCATCGCCGAGCGGCTGCAGCGTTCGAAGAGCGAGATCTTCCGGATGGTCTTCGTGCTGCAGCAGCGCGGCTATCTCGAGCGCGAGCCAGGCACCGACCGGCTCGGCCTGTCGCGGCGGCTGTTCGACCTCGGCATCAGGACGCCCGGCGGCAAGCAGCTCACCTCGGTCGTGCTGCCATTGATGGAGCGCTTCAGCGAGGAGAGCGGTCAGGCTGCCCATCTCGTCGTGCTCAGCCGGGCGCAGACCGTGGTGCTGGCGACCACCGCCGGCCATCTCGACGCCAGCGTCATCGTCCGCCCCGGCTATGGCCGCCCGGCGCTCGACGCCAATTCCGGCCTGCTCATCCTCGCCTTCCAGTCGGAAGCGCGCCGGCGCGGGCTGATGCGCGAGGCCTCGCCCGAGATCCGACAACGCCTCGATGAGCCGACAACGCAAGCGTCGCTCGCCGAGATCCGGGCGCTGGGCCACCGCATCGCGCCGAGCCGCGACATCCTCGCCGTCACCGACATCGCCTGCCCGGTGATCGGCCCCGCCGGCCATGCCGAGGCAGCGATCCTCGTGCCCTGCCTGCAGCGCCATGGCGTCGAGACTGACGAGAACGCGATCCTGCTCGCGCTCAAGGCCTGCGCCGCCGAGGCGGGCTTGCGCCTGCCTTACGGCTAGGACTCATCCGGAAAAACCGTCACCTAACCCGGAAAACCCGCGCAATTGCCGCAGCGCCACCCGAAGCCCGCCATAAGCTCTCCAAGATTGCTCGCGATTTTGCCTCTGACCGCAGCAACCGCCACGGAGGAGGACGATATGGCCGAGACCGCGACGAACCCTGAGAGCATCGTGATGACCGATCCGGAGTGGATCGCGCTTGAGAGCATCAGCGAAGAAACACGCCGCTTCATCTTCGGCGAGGCGATGCTGCGCCTGCTTCAAGGCCGCGGCCTGGCCGAGCCCGGCGACGAGGTCTGGAAGGTCACGCCGGAAGGCCAGCAGGCGCTCGAAGCCCGCAGCCACTGACCTCAAACCAAGTTTCACCGTCACATGCGTCGTCCCGGGTGTCCTTACCGGGACGTTCTCGTTCAAGGTCGAGTCCTTAGGTTGCAAGCTCCCGCCGCGCAGCCCATCTCAGCGTCACGCCAGTTCGTTTACGCTTCCGGGACCTGACGCATGAAACGCCCCGTCACCATCACCATCTCGCATTCGCTCGGCCGCGACGCGGCCCGCCAGCGATTGCAGGGCGGCGTCGGCAAGGTCCGCGACAAGCTCGGCAGCTTCGGCATGCAGCTCGTCGAGGAAAGCTGGCAGGGCGACACGCTGCAATTCGGCGTCGCCGCGCTCGGCCAGACCGTCAGCGGCAGGATCGAGGTCGAGGACGCGCTGGTGCGCGTCGAGGTGATGTTGCCCCTGATGCTCGCCATCTTCGCCGAGAAGTTGAAGCTCGGCGTCGAGAAGCAGGGCCAGATCCTGCTCGAGCACAAGCCAACCAAAGCCTGACTTCACGCCTTGCGCGCCATGTCGCAGCCCGCTTGCGACTTTTGTCTGCCATCGAAGGTTGAATTCATCCGCGGCGATCCGCACAGTCGCGACATCCCTTCCCGCCTGCCCTCCGGAGACCCATGCATCACGGCCCATTGATCGCCATCATCGTCATGGGCCTCGGCCTCGCCTTCGTGTTCGGGGCGCTGGCGCAGAAATTGAGGGTTTCCCCGCTCGTCGGCTACCTCCTCGCCGGCGTCGCAGTCGGCCCGTTCACCCCCGGTTTCGTCGCCGACCAGAATCTCGCCAACGACCTCGCCGAAATCGGCGTCATCCTGCTGATGTTCGGCGTTGGCCTGCATTTCTCATTGAAGGACCTGCTCTCGGTCAAAGCCATCGCCGTGCCGGGCGCGCTGGTGCAGATCGCTGCCGCAACCTTGCTGGGCCTCGGCCTTGCTTTGCTGCTCGGCTGGACCGTAATCGCCGGCCTCGTCTTCGGCCTGGCGCTTTCGGTCGCCAGTACCGTCGTGCTGCTGCGCGCCTTGCAGGAGCGCCGCATCGTCCAGACCGAGAAGGGCAAGATCGCCGTCGGCTGGCTGATCGTCGAGGACCTCGCCATGGTCCTGGCGCTGGTCATGATCCCGGCTGTCGCCGATGTGCTGAACGGCGGTTCCGGCGCTGCTTCCGGCGGCGGGCCGCTGGCGACGCGCTTCGATCTCGGCCTCTGGGGCGTGCTCGGCCTGACGCTCGCCAAGGTCGCCGCCTTCGTCGCCTTCATGCTGATCGTCGGGCGCCGGCTGATCCCCTGGATCCTGCACTGGGTCGCCCATACCGGCTCGCGCGAGCTCTTCCGCCTCGCCGTGCTCGCGATCGCACTCGGTGTCGCTTATCTCGCCGCCAGCCTGTTCGGCGTCTCCTTCGCGCTCGGCGCCTTCTTCGCCGGCATGATCCTGAGCGAATCGCCGCTCAGCCATCGCGCCGCCGAGGAATCGCTGCCGCTACGCGACGCCTTCGCCGTGCTGTTCTTCGTCTCCGTAGGCATGCTGTTCGACCCTGGCATCGTCTTGCGGGCGCCGCTGCCGCTGATCGCGACGATCGCCATCATCCTGTTCGGCAAGTCGCTGGCGGCCTGGCTGATCGTGCGCGCCTTCGGCAAGCCCGATCAGGTCGCGCTGACGATCTCGGCGAGCCTGGCGCAGATCGGCGAGTTCTCCTTCATTCTCGCCGGGCTCGGCGTCTCCTTGAAGCTGCTGCCCGAGCAGGGCCGCGACCTGATCCTCGCCGGTGCAATCTTCTCGATCGTGCTCAACCCGCTGCTGTTCAAGCTGGTCGATCGGTTTGCCCCGCCTGATCCGGCGCCGGCCAAGCCCAAGCCGGCCGAGGCTAGCCCTGCCCCTCAACCGGAGGCCCCAGCCGCCGCACCGGAGCCCGAACCGGCGCCCCCGCTGGACCGCGACATCGCGCCGACCGAGCTCTCCGACCATATCGTCGTGGTCGGCTATGGCCGCGTCGGCTCGCTGCTAGGGGCCGGCCTTGCGGCCATGGGCGAGAAGCTCTTGGTGATCGAGGATCAGGACGATGGCGTCGCAGCGGCCCGCCGCGACGGTGCCGAGGTGCTCGTCGGCAACGCCGCCGACCCGGAGGTGCTCGCTGCCGCCGGGCTGACGCGGGCAAAGCGCCTCTTCGTCGCGATCCCCGGCAGCTTCGAGGCCGGCCAGGTCTGCGAGCAGGCGCGAAAAGCGAATCCGGGCCTGCCGATCATCGCCCGCGCCCATTCCCTCGCCGAGGTCGAGCATCTCAAGGACTGCGGCGCCAGCCGCACCATCATGGGCGAGGCCGAAATCGCCCGTGCCATGCTGGCTCTCTGCGGCAGGAAAGGCGAGGAGCCGGCGCCGAGCACGCCGAACGCGGCCTGAGCTAGCTCTCGCTGTCCATCAGCGGATGCAGGTCGCGCACCATGCTCTTCAACCGCTCGTCGAGGACATGGGTGTAGATCTGCGTCGTCGCGATATCGGCATGCCCGAGCAGCTCCTGCACGACGCGTAAGTCCGCGCCGTTCTGCAGGAGATGGCTGGCGAAGGCATGGCGCAGGACGTGCGGCGAGACCTTGGCCGGCGACAGGCCGGCCGCCGCCGCCAGCGATTTGAGATCGCGCCCGAAGGCCTGGCGGGTCAGGTGCCCGCTCTCGCCATCGGAGGGAAAGAGCCAGCGCCCGTCAGCCGCGCCCTGCTCGCGCAGCAAAGCGAGATGCGCCGCGGCGGCGACGCGCGCGGCTTCGTTCAGCGGCACCAGCCGGTCCTTGTCGCCCTTGCCGCGCACCACGAGGAAGCGCTCGCGCGTCGTCGCAGCCGAGAGCGGCAGCGCGATCAATTCGGAGACGCGCAGGCCGGTGGCGTAGAGCATCTCGATCAGGCAGCGCATCCTGACGGTTCGCGCTCGCGCCGCGGGCGTCTGCCCCTCCTGCTCCATCATCTGCTGGGCCGTGCCGATCAATCGGTCGACCTCGGCGACACTGAGCACCTTCGGCAATGGCCGGCCGAGCCGCGGGCCCTCGATCGCGGCGGTCGGATCGGTGCCGGCCAGCCCTTCGGTGTAGAGGAAGCGGTGGAACTGCCTGACGGCCGAAAGCCGCCGCGCCGCCGATGAGGCCTTCAGGCCCCGCTCCGACAACTCGACCAGATAGGCCCGGACATCGTCCGCCGTAGCCGCGGCCGGGCCACCCTGGCTCGCCGCGAAACCAAGATAATCCTCGAGATCGCGCTCATAGGCCTCGAGCGTGTTCTTCGCAGCCCCACGCTCGGCCGCCAGCATGTCGAGGAAGCCGTTCAGCCAGGAGCGCGCCTGCTTGCTCATTTTTGCAACTTCGAGGGCGGCACGATCTCGACCATCTCGCGCGGCTCCGGCTTCACGAAGGTCACCAGCGCAATCATGCCGCCATAGATCAGCCCGGCGATCACAGCCAGGAACGTCAGGAACTTGAACAGCGTCGGCACGGCCGGCGATTCCCCATGCACCCCAACCCGTTATTTCTGATCGACCGGGCCGGATGCAAGCACAGAACCCGCGAGCTGCGCGATCTGCAATCCGCGCAGGCTGTTGCCAACGAACCAGCGCTCAGCCTGGCGGACATCCTCAAGGCGCAAAGGGATCTCCCGGGCGGCGCCGGTTTCGATGAGTTCGCGACGCAGCACACCGGGCAAAAGGCCGTGCTCCAGCGGCGGAGTCTGCAGCACGCCATCGTGCTCGACGAAGATGTTGCTGCGACTGGTTTCGGTGACGAAGCCCTGCCGGTTCAGCAGCAGCGCATCGTCGCAGCCTTGCGACGCCGCCCCGGCGAAAGCCTGTTCATAGATCGCCCGGCGCGTCGTCTTGTGGCGCAGGAAGGGATCGCCGGCATCGACCGGCTGCCTCGAAACGGCGATCTGGATCAAGCCGTCCGGCGCAGGCGGCATCGACGCCGTGGTGACCTGAAGCGTGCCGTCGCGGTGCAACTCGCAGCGCACGCGACGCTCGCCCCCAGCGGGGAATGACGCTTCAGCCTCGGCGAGCTGCCCGAGCGCCAGCTCCCGATCGAAGCTGAAACCCAGCGCCGCCGCCGACGCGGCGAGGCGCTCGAGATGCAACTCCAGCCGGACATAGCCGCCCGACCAGCGCAGCGTCTCGATCAGCCCATAGTCCTCGGCGAGATCGGTCAGCACCCGCGCCTTCAGCCGGCACTCGGCATATTCCTCGGCCGGTTTGGAATCGACGACGATGCCGCCGCCGACTCCGTAGACGCCCTCGCCATCAGGCAGCAGTGTCGCGGTCCGGATCGCGACGTTGAAGCTGATGTCGCCATTGGGCGCGATCATCCCGAGCGAGCCGGTGTAGACTGCGCGCGGCGCCACCTCGAGCTCGCGGATGATCTCCATCGCCCGCAGCTTCGGCGCGCCGGTGACCGAGCCGCAGGGGAACAGCGCCTGCATCTGCTCGAGGAGCGACAGGCCCGGCCGCAATTGGCCGGTCACGGTCGAGGTCAGCGTGTGGAAGCTCGGATAGGTCTCGACGCTGAATAGTGCCGGCACTTTGACCGAACCCTGCTCACTGATCCTGCTGAGATCATTGCGCAGGAGATCGACGATCATCAGGTTCTCGGCCCGCTGCTTCGGATCGGCCCGCAAGGCCGCCTTCGCCGCCTCGTCGGCCTGCGCATCGACGGCACGTGCCGACGTCCCCTTCATCGGCCGGGTGATGGCGTACCCGCCAGCGGTCTCGATGAACAGCTCCGGCGAGACCGAGAGGATGCTCGCCTCACCTGTCGCGACCATGCCGCCATGCGCGACCGGCTGGCTTGCCCTGAGCGCGCCGTAGAGTGCGAGCGGATCGCCGCGATAACGGAAGCGGATCGGGAAGGTCAGGTTGATCTGATAGGCGTCGCCGGCGTGGAGATAGTCGAGCACGCGCTGCACCGCCGCCGCGTGTCCGGCCTCGTCCAGCCCGAACGTCAGATCTTCCAGCGGCGCTGGGCACAGGGCCGCAAAGCGCTGGTCGAGCTCTGCCGGGGCAATCCTGCGCGGTGGCTCGAACAGGCCGAACCAGAGTAGCGGCAGGGCTCGCTCGCTCGGCAACAGCCCGGCGAGTCGTGGCTCGAAGGCATAGCCGAGCTCATAGGAGAGCAAGCCCGCGGCGTGCAGCCCGCGCACCAAGCCGGCCTCGATAGCGGCGAAAGCGCGAGCGATCTCGGAGGGCTCGCTCGCTGCTACGATCTCGACTGGCTCGGCGAAGAGCAGCGCCGTCCCCACCCCGCTGCGATCCTCCAGCAGCACGAAGGGCGGCCGCAGCGCAGCGATCCCGCAATCCTCTCCGGCCACCGACACCATGCGCTCCCACCACCCTCGTCGCGGCGCTACGAGCCCGACTCGAAAGGCTCGGTCAAGCCGCAGTGCATCGCACATGGCGGTACCGCGATCCTCATGCTAGAGCGGGCTCAAGGAATTCAGTCGATGACGATGGCGGAAACGATCGAACAGGTGGATCGCATCGCCTTGCGCGCCGCGCTCGGCGCGCGGGCGGTGGTGCTGGTGGGCATGATGGGCTCCGGCAAGAGCTCGGTCGGCAAGCGTCTCGGCGCCCGTCTCGGCCTGCCCTTCGTCGATGCCGATACCGAGATCGAGACCGCTGCCGGCATGACGATTCCGGAGATATTCGCCCAGCGCGGCGAGAGCGAGTTCCGCGACGGCGAGCGCCGCGTCATCGCCCGCATCCTGACCACCCGCGCGCCCCTCGTGCTGGCGACCGGCGGCGGCGCCTTCATGAACGCCGACACCCGCGCCCGCATCGCCGAGCTCGGCGTCTCGATCTGGCTGAAGGCCGAGTTCGACGTGCTGATGCGCCGCGTCCGCAAGCGCAGCAACCGCCCTTTGCTCCAGACCACCGACCCGGAAGCGACCATGCGCCGGATGCTGGCCGAGCGCGAGCCGGTCTATGCGCTGGCCGACATCACCCTGCTGTCGCGCGACGATCCGCATGAGGTCGTTGTCGAGGATGCACTGACGGCGCTCGACCAGCGGCTGCGCCGGGAGAATACGTGATGAACGCAGCGGTCCCCGCTACCGCCGCAGCGGAGCCCATCGTCGTGCCGGTCGCATTGGCCGAGCGCTCCTACGACATCCTGATCGGCCGCCACCAGCTCTGTGAGGCAGCCGAGGTGATCGCACGCCTGGCGCCTGGCGCCCGCGCCGCCATCGTCACCGACGAGAACCTAGCCGCTTTGCATGCCCCGGCGCTCGAATCGTGCCTCAATCGGGCCGGCGTCCCCACCACGCGCCTGACCGTGCCGCCGGGCGAGAGCACGAAATCCTATGCCCGCTTCATCGAGCTCTGCGACGGGCTGCTCGCCGCCAAGATCGAGCGCAACGACCTCGTCATCGCGCTCGGTGGCGGCGTCGTCGGCGATCTCTCGGGCTTTGCCGCCTCGGTACTGCGCCGCGGCGTGCGGCTGGTGCAGATCCCGACCAGCCTGCTCGCCCAGGTCGATTCGTCCGTCGGCGGCAAAACCGGCATCAATTCCAGCCATGGCAAGAACCTGATCGGCGCCTTCCACCAGCCGGCTCTGGTGGTCTGCGACACCTCCTTGCTCGATACGCTCAGCGAGCGCGAGTTCAAGGCCGGCTATGCCGAGGTGGTGAAATACGGGCTGATCGACGACGCCGCCTTCTTCGACTGGTGCGAGGTCAACTGGCGCCGCGTCATGGAGGGGGGCCCCGAGCGCGACCATGCGGTCGCGACCGCCTGCCGGGCCAAGGCCGCTGTCGTCGCCCGCGACGAGCGCGAGGATGGCGACCGTGCCCTTCTCAACCTCGGCCACACCTTCGCCCATGCGCTGGAGCGCCTGACCCGCTACGATTCCACCCGCCTCGTCCATGGCGAAGCCGTCGCGATCGGGCTTAGCCTCGCCTTCCGTTTCTCGCAGCGCCTCGGCCTCTGCTCCGGCCAGGATGCCGGCCGCGTCGCTGCCCATCTTGCCGCCGTTGGCCTGCCGACCCGGCTGCAGGACGTGCCCGGCGGCACCGGAACGGCCGCCGAGATCGTCGAGGCGATGACCCAGGACAAGAAGGTCAAGCGCGGCGCGCTGACCTTCATCCTGGCGCATGGCATCGGCAGGAGCTTCATCGCGCCCGGCGTCGCCACCGAGGCGGCGCACGACTTCATCGAAAGTGAACTCGCAGGGGCCTGACCGCTTCCTCCATGGTAGCCATTCCTCATCTCGATCCCTGGCTCGCCATTGCCGTCGTCGCGCTCGGCGTGCTGCTGACCGGCTTCCTCGCCGCCGCCGATGCGGCGCTCCATGCGATCTCGCGTGCCAGGCTGGTCCAGCAGGAAAAGGCCGGCAGCCGCCGTGCCGCGATCGTCCTGCGGGTGCTCGGTGACCGTGAGAGGCTGAGCGGCGTCTTCCTGCTGGCGCGCACGCTGGTGAAGACCGCGACGGCGAGCTTCGCCGCCTATGCCGCGCTCGCCTCCTTCGGCGTCAGCGGCGCAGCCGGCCTCGCGATCGCGGTCGCGCTCATCGTCGTCGTCGTCGGCGAGCTCGCCCCACGCATGGCGGCCGTTGCCGACCCCGAGCGGATGGCGCTCAAGCTGGTACGGCCGGTGGCGCGCCTGCTCGCCGTGCTCGGTCCGCCGGTCCGGCTGATGCAATGGTTCGCGCGCCGCTCGCTCGGCCTGTTCGGCCTGCGCATCGATTCGCAGCGCCCGGTGCTGGCGATCGACGAGATCCTGCGCGACCAGGTCGAACTGATGCGCCAGGAGGGCACGGTCGCGAAGGCCGACGGCGACATGGTCAGCGGCCTGCTCGACCTGAAGCAGCTCGAAGTCGCCGATGTGATGATCCACCGCACCAAGATGCGTACGATCAATCTCGATCTCGGCCCGGAGACGATCGTGCGTGAGGTCCTGGCCTCGCCCTATACCCGCATGCCGCTCTGGCGCGACAAGCCCGAGAACATCGTCGGCGTCCTCCACGCCAAGGATCTGCTGCGCGCGCTCGACGCCGCCGGCGGCGACGCCTGCAAGCTTGATGTCGCGACCATCGCGCTCGAGTCTTGGTTCGTGCCGGTGAACACGCCCCTGCCCGAGCAGCTCAAGGCCTTCCTCGCCCGCAAGACGCATTTCGCCCTCGCGGTCGACGAGTACGGCGAGGTGATGGGGCTGGTGACGCTCGAGGACATCCTCGAGGAGATCGTCGGCGACATCCGCGACGAGCACGACGTCGCCGTGCCCGGCCTACGCCAGCAGCCGGACGGCGCCGTCATTGTGGACGGCGGCGTGCCGATCCGCGACCTCAACCGGGCGATGGACTGGCAGTTGCCGGATGACGAGGCGACGACCATCGCCGGCCTCGTCATCCACGAGGCCCGCGCCATCCCTGACGCCGGCCAGGCGTTCACCTTCCACGGCTTCCGCTTCGAGGTGATGCGCAAGAGCCGCAACCGGCTGACCGCGCTCAGGGTGGCCCCCGCCGGCAACGGCACGCATGAACAGGAGCCCGCGACCGCCGCGTGATGGCGGCCGGATCGCTCAACCGGCAGGCTGCAGCCTGAGGCGCAGCCGTGCGAGCAACCTTGTAAAGATCACGGCCTCGTCGCGAGCCCGCGCCAGGACGAGCCCTCCCTGGATCAGGGCCAGGATTTCTTCCGCCAGCCCGTCCGGATCGGCATGACCGCTGCGGGTGAGCGCGCCGGCGAGCGCATCCTGCCAGGCGGCGAAATAACCGGCGATCTGCGCGGCAAAACGCTCGCGGGAATCGGCCAGGGCCAGCGCCCCGACCAGGCAGATGCGGCGGCCCGAGCGAAAATAGCCGTCGACCGCGACGAGCATCGCTTCGATCGCGGCCGCGGCATCGCCGTCCGCTCGGAGAGGCCGGAACACCTCGCTCTCGAACCAGCCGTCGATCTCGTCCAGTACCGCCTTCGCCATCTCCTCCTTCCCGCCCGGGAAGAAGTGATAGAGGCTGCCCTTGCCGAGCCCGGTGCGCGCGCCGATCACGGACAGGCTCGCCGCCTCGAAGCCGTAGTCGCGAAAGATTTCGCCGAGCACCGGCAGCAGGTCGACCCGCTCGCTGATTCGTCTTGCCATCAGCCCTTATAGGCCGAGATCGCTGAGGCCGGGATGGTCGGCCGGGCGCGGGCCGGACGCGTCCCAATGGAACTTCCGCGCCGCTTCCGCGATCGGCAGGTCGTTGATGCTGGCATGGCGGCGGGCCATCAGGCCGTTCTCGGCGAATTCCCAGTTCTCGTTGCCGTAGGAGCGGTACCACTGCCCGGAATCGTCGCGCCATTCATAGGCGAAGCGCACGGCGATGCGGTTGCCGGTGAAGGCCCAGAGTTCCTTGATCAGCCGATAGTCGAGCTCGCGCTGCCATTTGCGGGTGAGGAAGGCTTCGATCGCGGCCCGGCCCTGGAATATCTCGGCCCGGTTCCGCCAGCGCGAGTCCTCGGTATAGGCCAGCGCGACCCGGGCGGCATTGCGTCCGTTCCAGCCGTCTTCGGCGGCCCTGACCTTCAGGATCGCGGTGTCCTCGCTGAACGGCGGAAAAGGCGGCCTTGCTTCGCTCATGGCAAATTTCCTGTACCAATCGGTAAAGACTGGACCGATTGGTACAGGCAAGATGCCACCTCGTCAATGCCTGCCGCCGAGCCTCGTGGTCAGGGGCTGAAGACCAGCACCAGGAAAACGAAGAACACCGAGAGGTGCACTGCGCCCTCCAGCATGGTGGTGCGCGTGCCGGTGAAGGTCAGGGTGCTCAGGAGCAGCGTCATCGACAGGATCACCATGTTGGTGCCGGAGAGGCCAAGCACGACCTGCTGCCCGGTGAGCAGGCCGATGACCAGGACCGCCGGCACCGTCAGCCCGAGCGTCGAGGCTGCAGCGCCCAGGCAGAGATTGATCGCCCGCTGCAGCTGGTTGGCGGTGATCGCCTTGAGCGCCGCGATGCATTCGGGCGTGAACACCACCATGGCGATCAGGATGCCGCCGAGCGCGACCGGCGCGCCGAGCTTGGCGATGCCGAAGTCGAGCACCACGGCGAGGCTCTTCGCCAGGATCACGATCGGCAGGATGTTGGCGAGCAGCAGGATGACATGCGACTGCGTCGAACCTCCCGACTGCGGATGCGGCGGCTCCTCAGCCGGCTCGGCATCGGACGCAGGCGCTGACGCCAGTTCGGGATCTGGCTGCATCCTGGCCCGGGCATAGGCCGCGCCGTAGGGCATGTTCGACTCGCCCGCCGGCTCCTTGAAGAAGACACTGTGCCGGCCGGTCTGCAGGATCAGGAAGGCACCGTAGAGCAGGAGGGTGAACAGCGAGAAGGCGACCGACTGGAAGGTGGTCAGCGTGCCGTCCGCGGTCGAGGTGGTGAAGTTCGGCAGCACGAGCGGGATCAGCGTCAGCGGGATGATCACCGCCAGATAGGCCGAGGCGCCCTTGAGGTTGTAGCTCTGCGAGAAGTGCCGGAGACCGCCGATCAGGAGGCCGATGCCGACGACACCGTTGAGCACGATCATCAACACCGCGAACATGGTGTCGCGCCCGAGCGTCGGCGCACCCTTGGCGCCCAGCATCACCGCCGAGATCAGCGCCACCTCGATGATCACGATCGAGAGCGTCAGGATCAGCGTGCCATAGGGCTCGCCGAGCCGGTGCGCCAGCTCTTCCGCCTCGTGCACCACGCCGAAGGCCGACCAGACGATCACGCCGAGCAGCCAGGCGAAGATCAGCAGAGACGGCATGGGAGCGCCGAGCTGTGCGAGCAACGTGCCGCCGAAGAGCTGGAAGGCTGCGACCGAGGCCCAGGCGCAGGCGAGGCGGGCGATCATCATGTCAGGCAATGGATCCGTCGTTGGAAAAGGAGAGAGGCGAGTACGCGCCGAAAATGATCTCACAACGGCACGCCTGTGACACGCGATTGTTGCCTCGGCCGCGCCGCCTGTCTTTCGCAAAGGCGCCACAAAGCAAGCCGAGACCAGCGTGATGAGCGCGCTCGATCTTCGCCTTGTCTATCTCCCTCTCCTCACCGGCGCGGCGCTGCTTGCGGGCCCGGCAGCGACGCGCGCCCAGCCGGAGCCGTCCTTCCGTGCGAGCTGCGGCGAGTTGCGCGCTGCGCTGAAATCGCTGGCCGGCCGGGAAGGCGAGCTCGTCACCATCCAGGTCGAGGGGCCGCTGACCATGGTCAAGACCGGCGCCGGCTTGACCTATCTCGGCCTGTGCCAGGCGCCCGACCCGCAGGTACTCTGCGTCACCTATGGCGACAACGGCCGAAAAGCGGGCGAGCGCGTCATCGTCAGCGGCAGCTGGGAGCAATTCGGGCCAGACCACGTCAAGCTCGACCCTTGCCTGCATCACCTGCCGGACGAACCCGCGCCCTGACAGTCAGCCCAGCTTGGCCAGGAAATCGGTCGCCTTGTACCCGTCCGGCACGCCGTCGAGAATGATCGCGGCGCTGCGCGAATTGCGCGTCCTGAGCGGCAGGATCGCCTGATAGGCCGGCGAAGCGTACCAGCCATGGGCAGCGTCGCGGTCCGGAAAGGCGATGACGACGAGATCGCCCTCCCAAGGCCCCTCCATGACCTCGGGCGTCACACCATGGATCAGGAAGCGGCCACCGAAGGGCACGAGCGTCTCGTCAATGCGCTTGATGTAGTCGACGATCTCGGCGTTCAGGTCGACGTCGCGCAGATGGGCGATGGCGTAGGCGGTCATGATGCAGTTCCCGTTCGGAGCGGGCTTCGAGCCCGCGACGGCAGGGACCATGCGTCTGGGATGGCGGCCAGTCGATTACCTGAGAGGTAGCAATGACGCGGCGCTCAGCCGTCGACGATGCCTTTGCTCGCCAGTGACGAAGGCTCGGTCGCAACAGGCTTGTCGGTCACCAGATACTGCGCCCGCGCCAGGGCGGCGAAGCGCCCGCCCTTGGCGACCAGCTCCTCGAAGGAGCCCATCTCGATCACCTTGCCCTGCTCGAACACCAGGATCCGGTCGGCATTGCGGATCGTCGCGAGCCTATGCGCGATGACGAAGGTGGTGCGGCCCTTCATCACCTCGTCGAGCGCCTTCTGCAGCTTCACCTCGGTCGCCGCATCGAGTGCCGAGGTCGCCTCGTCGAGGATCAGGATCGGCGGGTTCTTCAGCAGCGCGCGGGCGATCGACAGGCGCTGGCGTTCGCCGCCTGAGAGGGTGCGGCCGCGCTCGCCGACGATGGTGTCGAGCCCGTCGCTCTGGCGCGCCATCACCTCAGTGGCCTGGGCCCGGTCGAGCGCTTCCATCATCTCCGCATCGGTCGCGTCCGGCTTGCCGACGGTGAGGTTCTCGCGGATCGAGCGCGCGAACAGCATCGGTTCCTGGAAGACGACGCCGATATTGCGCCGGAGAGAGAGCAGCGAGATCTCACGGATGTCGCGCCCATCCGCGAGGATGCGGCCCGATTGCGGATCGAAGGCACGATGCAGCAGGCCAAGCGTGGTCGACTTGCCGGAGCCGGTCGAGCCGACGATCGCGATGGTCTCGCCAGCCTTCACCTCGAAGGAGACGTCGGCGACGGCAGCACGCTTGCCATCATAGGAGAAGGAGACGTCGTCGAAGGCGATCCGGCCTTCAAGCCGCCCGGCATCGGGCGAACCGGGCTGGTCGCGCACCGCCGGCAGCGTGTCGATCACCTCGAAGAACTCGCGCATCTTCGGCGCCTGCATGAAGATGAAGTTCACGAAGGCGACGATCTGCTCGAGCCGGCCGACCAGCATGGTGGCAAAGCCCATGAAGGTGACGATCTCGCCGACCGTGGTCAGGCCCTGCATCAGCAGCCAGGTGCCGACGACGAAGATCGAAAGCACGGTCAGCGTCGCCGAGGCGCGCGTCGCGACGGTGGCCACCGCCCACCAGGTCAGCACTGGGATCTGCGCTTCGAGCAGGCTGGTGATGGTGTTGCGCAGGCCGCGCACCTCAGCCTCGATCCGGGTGAAGCTCTGGATCACCGGCACATTGCCGAGCGCATCCGAGGCCCGCTCGGCGAGGCTGGAATGGTAGGCCTCGACATTGCTCTGCAATTTGTCGGTCTTGCGCAGCACGAAGGCGGTGAGCGTGCCGAACAGCACGACGAGGAAGATCAGCACCAGGCCGAGCTGCCAGTTCTTCCACAGCGTGAACGGCAGCAGGATGAACAGCGCGACGAAGCTGGCGCAATGCTCTCGGAAGAAGGAGAGCCACAGCGCCCACATGCCGCTGGTGCCTTCGAGCATCACCTTGAGCACGCGGCCGGAATGGGTCTGCGTATGGTAGGCGAGCGGCAGCGTCAGCGCGTGCTCGAAATAATTCGCCATCACTGCCAGCCGGCGGCGATGCGCCAGCCGGTCGGCGAAGAGCGCGACGAAGACGCCGGCGCCGATGTTGAACAGGCCGAAGCCGACCCAGGCGGCGAGCAAGGTGCTGATATCGGCCCAGCCCGGGCGCGTGCCGGCGGTCTGCAGGCTGGTCAATTTGTCGATGAGCGCGCCGAACAGCATCGGCTCGGCGAAGGCGGCGCCCGCCAGCGCGACGTTGGCGAGCGCAAGAATGAGCCCGAGGCGCCGTTCCGGGCCGAGCTCGCCGAGGACGCGGGCGTAGATCGCAAGCAGAGACATTGCCAAAAGCTTTAGCCGAGGCTGCGGCGTGAGCAAGCCCTCAACCTTAACGCTTCCTTCAATTGCCGCTCCTTATGGTTTCCGGGACAGCGAAAGCTTGGGCCCGGCCGAATGCCGGGTCTGGCCGGCTTGGGATGGCATCCATGGATATCGCGACCGGCGTCGGCATTCTGGGCGGCATCGCCACTATTTGCGCGATCATCATCATCGACGGTGGCAATTTCGCCGCCTTCTACGACAAGCACGCTGTCATCATCATCTTCGGCGGCGCTGCGGCCGCGACGATGATCCGCTTTCCGTTCTCGGTGATCGCGCACGGCCTGCCGATGGGGCTGCGCTTCGCCTTCACCATGCGCTCGATCCATCCGCGCGAGCTGATCGACGAGATCACCCGCGTCGCCGAGATCAACCGCAAGAGCGGCCCGGTTGCGCTCGAGAATGTCGAGGTTTCCGACACCTTCCTGGCCCAGGGCCTGCGCTACATCGCCGATGGCTACGACAAGGACTTCATCCGCGACACGATGGAGCGCGATCGCGACAACTTCCTCCAGCGGCTCGATGAAGGTTCGAAGGTCTATCGCGCCATCGGCGACTGCGCTCCGGCCTGGGGCATGATCGGCACGATTCTCGGCATGGTGACGATGTTCGCCAACATGTCCGACCCTTCCAAGCTCGGCCCGGCCATGGCGACAGCGCTGCTGGCGACGCTCTATGGCGCCGTGATCGCCAACATGATCACGCTGCCGATCGCCGACAAGCTGCACATCAAGCTGGAGGAAGAGGAGATCTCGCGCACGCTGATCATCGATGGCGTGCTGCAGATGCGCGATGCCAAGAGCCCGACTTTGGTGCGCGAAATGCTCCTCGCCTATCTGCCCGATCATCACAGGGCCGAGATGGCCGAAGCGACCTGAGCGGACCTTAGCCGATGGCCAAGAAGAAACGAGGCGGGCATGGCGGTCACGGCTGGTTCGTGACCTTCGCCGACCTCATGGCCCTGCTCATGGCCTTCTTCGTCATGGTCGCGGCCTATTCCAGCCAGGACAAGCAGAAGCTCCAGATCGTCGCCGGCTCGATGCGCGAGGCCTTCGGCACGCAGCGCGACTTCAAGCTCGCCGGCATCGTCGAGGTCGACGGCATCCCGACCAAGACACATATCAAGAACGCCTATGTCCGCCCGATCGAGGACGCCTCCGACAACACCGCGCCGAACCACAACCAGCAGAAGGAAGACGGGCTGGTCGCGGCCACCCATGACCGGGGCTTTGCGCTCGCGGCCGCCTCGCTGCGCCAGGCGCTGCGCGAGATGCCCGAGATCGGCGAGCTCTCGCGCAACATCCTGATCGAGGTCTCCGAGCAGGGCATCGACATCCAGCTGGTCGACCAGGACGGCCGCGCCATGTTCGACGAAGGCTCGGTCCAGCCGAACGAGCGCATGCGCAGGCTGCTCGCCGCGATCGCGCCGACGCTGCGGCGCATGTCCAACAAGATCGCGATCACCGGCCACACGGCTTCGCAGCGGCCAGGCACGATCGCACCCGGCAACCCCTGGGCGCTCTCGGTCGGCCGCGCCGCAGCGGTGCGCGAGTTCCTCGGCAATGCCGGCGTGCCCGATGAGCGCTTCAGTTCGGTCACCGGCAAGGCCGACACCGAGCCGCTGGTCAAGGACAACCCCTATCTCGCCTTCAACCGCCGCGTCGGCATCGTACTCAAGGCGGATGCGCCGCCGCTGCCGGTCGGCGCCAAGCCCTGAGCTGCGGCTTGCGGCGCGCTGTGATCGCCAAGCGGGTGCTGACAGCCGCCTTGCTAGCGCTTGCCTCGCGCCCCCTCTACGCCGAGCCGCTGCCAGCGGGCTTCGTGCGACTGCGCGAGCTCGCGCCGACGATCGCGCAGGACATCCGCTATGCGACGCCGTTCAATTTCACCGGCGCGGCCGTTTCCGGCTACGGCCGGGCTGAATGCGTCCTGACGCGTGCGGCTGCCGACGCCTTGATCCGCGCCGAAAAGCGGCTCGCACGACAGGGCTACGGGCTGAAGCTGTTCGACTGCTATCGTCCGGCGCGCGCGGTTGCTGCCTTCAACGACTGGGTGAAGCGGCCCGGCGCGTCCGAACTCGGCCGCATCTTCCATCCCGGCATCGGCCGCGGTGAACTCGTCGCCAGAGGCTACATCGCCGGCAATTCAAGCCATTCGCGCGGCTCCACCGTCGATGTCGGCCTGATCCGCGCCGACGAGGCCGCCTTGCCGACACCTGCAGAAGCCGGGCCTTGCGATGGCCCGCTCGCCACCCGCCCACGCGAGTCCGGGCTCGATCTCGGTACGAGCTTCGACTGCTTCTCGGAGCAGAGCGCTCTCGGCCATCCCTGGATCACGGCCGAGGCTCGCCGCAACCGCGAAACCCTCGCCGCAGCGATGGCGGCCGAAGGTTTCCGCGGCTACGGCAAGGAATGGTGGCACTTCACGCTGGCGAAGGAGCCGTTTCCGAGGACGTCCTTCGATTTCGCGATCGAATGATTGCGCCGGCTGCGCTGGCTCAGGGCGCGACCACCAGAGCCCAGTAGACCTGGTATTTCGAGCCCGGCGCGTAGGCGGAGGCGATGCCCATGCGCGTCGCGTTCGGAGCCTTCATCACCCGGTCATGCTGCGGCGAGTCGCGCCAGCCGGAGAAAGCTTCGGCGAGGCGCCTGTAGCCGGCCGAGAGATTGGCTTCAGCGCCGGCCTGCCCCGCTCGTGCGAGCTTCGCCTTCACGGCCTCGGCCTGGGCCGGCTTGTCGGCAGCCGCCATCGCAGCGGCTTCCTGCTCGGCAGCCTGCATCAGCTCGGGATCGAGCTTCAGAGCGCCGAGGCCGGCATTCAGCCGATAGGCCGAGATGGTCGCGCGTGCCGCCTCGGCATCGACCCTGGCCGAGGGCGAGCCGAGATCGCGATAGAAGGCCGGTTGTGTCCGCACTGGCTCGGTGCAACCGGCGAGGTTCAGCAGCGACAAAGCTGCCGCAAGCGCAGCGGGGCAGCTCATCGACCGCAGCCGCTGGCGCGCGGTGGAAGCGAAGGGAAGGCGCATCGCATCAGTCCTTGGTCTCGTCCTTGCCGCCGCTCGCGGCCGGTTCCGGTTTGGCGGGCGGGGGAGCCTGCGTTTCCTCAGGCTCTGCCTCGGCCTCTGGCTCCGGGCCCGAGCGCTTGATGGTGACGCGCCCGCTCGCCGGCTTGGCGCGGCGGCCGATCTCCTTCGACACCGCCGCAGCGATCTCGCCGAGCGAATGCTCGACGCCCTCCAGCCCCTTGACCGTGAGCTCGGTCGGAACTGGTGTCTCCATCTCGGTCAGGCGCCTGTGGATGACGTAATTGAGGTCGCTGGTGACCCGCCCGACGATATCGACCTCGCCGACGACGCAGATCAGATCGAAATCCATCGTCGTCGTACCGAGCTTCTTGAACAGCACGTTCGGCGGCGGCTTCTTCAGCACGTCGCCATGCGCTTCGGCCCCGTCGAGCAGCATGGCGCGGACCTCGGTCGGGTTGAGCCGGCGCGGCACGCTGATCGAAATCAGCACCCGGCCCGTCCGATCGGAGCGGACGCGGTTGCGGACCACGCCAGAGACCAGGTTCGAGTTCGGCACGATCACCGAGGAGCGATCGAAGGTCTCGATCTCGGTCGAGCGGACATTGATGCGCTTGACGATGCCTTCGGCGTCACCGACCAGCACCTGGTCGCCGACCCGGATCGGCCGCTCCCAGAGCAGGATCAGGCCGGAGACGAAGTTCGACACCACCGACTGCAGGCCGAAACCGATACCGACCGAAAGCGCCGAGGCGACGAGCGTGAGCCGCTCCATGCTGAGGCCGAGCGACGAGAAGCCGATCGCCGCGGCGGCGGCGTAGCCGACATAGCCGGCCGCCGTGGTGATCGAATTGCGCAGGCCGGTATCGAGCGAAGTCGTCGGCAGGAACTTGCCTTCGAGCCAGCCCTGCAGCGAGCGCGTCGCCGCCAGCCCGAGGGCGAAGAGCAGGATCGCCACGACGATCGAGGAGAGCGAGACCGTGACGCCACCGACCTGGAAGCCGAAGAAGGCGGCTCGCAGCGACGTCGTCAGATCCGTCGATTCCAGTCCCCAGGGCGCCAGCGCCAGCATGATCGTGACGACGATCAGCACGATCTTGAGCGCACCGGCGAGCACCACCGCGATCTTCTGCAGCGTCGCCGCGCGCAGGCCGATTCCGGCCCGCAGGGTCAGCGCGAAGCGGCCCTCGCCGGTCAGCTGGCTGACGATGCCGAGATCGACCAGCTGCATCAGCAGCACGAAGACGGCGGCGAGGATGCCGAGCCAGATCACCTGCTCGGTCAGGAAGGTCGCCAGCACGACATAGCCGAGCAGCAGCGACAGGATGATGGCGAGGCCGACAGCCCAGCCGAGGATGCGCACCGGCCCGAGGCTCGCGCCGTCGACCGGCACATAGGGGCCGAGGCACGCCTCCTCCTCGATCTCCTGATTGTCGCGCAGGCGATAGAGCCCGGCAATCAGGATGATCGCGAAGACGGTGGCGACGACGCCCCGCACGATGATCGACAGGGTGAGGCCGGCGGCGATCGCCTGCAGCCAGGCTTCCAGCACCTTGCCGATCGCCATGACGATGGCGAGCGAGCCGGCGAGCCGGGTCACAGTCTTCGCGGTCGATTCCATCACGCTGGCGAGACGCCGCTGCGGCTCGCCGGGGGCGAACAGCGCATCGACCAGCGCCTGGACGAAGGCGAAGAGGGCGAGCCCGAAGACCGCGGCCAGGATCACCGGCTGGATCCGCGGCGGCAGCAGGCCGGCGGTATTCAGGCCGGCATAGATCAGCCAGCTCGCCAGTGCCGGCGGCGCCGTCCGTGCGACGACACGGATGAGCGCCGCATAGAGGATGTGGCGGTCGCTCGAATCGACGCTCGACGCCAGTCGCGCCGTCAGCCGCGGCATGTAACGGGCACGCGCGACATAAAGCGCGATCGCGCCGAGGAAAGCGAACGCTACCAGGACGCCGCGGGGGCTGAACAGGGCCGAGGTGAAAACCGAGAGCCAGTCGCCGAAAATGAACTGCGAGGCGCGCAGATCGGAGGGGAAAGCCGTCAGCGTCGTCGACCAGACCTCGGGATTGAGGATGGACGGCCCGGCCGCGAACAGCGCCTTGGCGAAGCGGTCGCGCCTGAGATCGCTGATCGAGCTCTGCAATTGTTCGGCCTGGAGCAGCGTCGCACGACCGATCTTCAGCGTCTCGTCGGCCTCCGCGAAAGTCTTGGTGCGGGTTTCGCGCTCGCGCGCCACGTCCGGCGTCTCCGGAGGCGCATTGGCATCCGGCTTCGCCCCGAGCTGGTCGAGCCTGAGCTTGGCCTGCTCCGTGCGTGGCCCCTGCTCATCGGTGAGGATGCGCAGCTGGTCGAGCAGAGGCTGCAGGCGCAGTCGCTGACGCTGCAGCTCGGCGTCCGAGACACTCGGGTTGGCGAGCGAGGCTTCGATCTGCGTGAGCTCGCCGCGAACGGAATCCAGGCGGGCCCGGGCGCTGGCCGGATCAGCGATCGGCTGCGCCAGTGCCGCCAGTGGCAAGAGCAGCAGCGCCAAGGCGAGCAGCACGGCGCTGCTGGACTGACGGAAGGCTCGCCGCAAGCGGGAGGTCATCGGCATCGTTGCCCTGCCATGCTGATTCGCATCGTCGCGCAGCCTCGCCATTGCCAGCTGTCGAAAGCAAGCATGTCGAAATCGACGTCGGCATTGCCGGATTCGCGGCTGGGCCGCACCGGAAGATGAGACTTGAGCAAAGGCATCACATTCCTGTGAGAGCACACCGATGCCGGTGCGGCTGACGCACCGTGTCTTCGACAGAAAACCGGACAGCATCATGGCGGCGCCGGCAAAAGCCGTCCGGATCGAAGAACCTATGCCCAGAAACAGCCCAACGGGACCGTGATCGCCGGTGAGCGTACAACCTCTGGCGGTAATCGTACTTCTGGGTTTGAATTCCTCCAAAGAACACATCCGGCGCTGACGGCCGGCTCGGGTAAACGGCGAGGCGCGCTGGCTCTCTCGTCGATCTTGGAATCGAAACCGGGAGGTTTGCGGTGGCTAAGCTCAGTATCAATGGCAAGACGATTGACGTTGCGGTCGAGGACGATACGCCCCTGCTCTGGGTCATCCGCGAGCAGATCGGCCTGACCGGGACGAAATATGGCTGCGGCGTCGCCCAATGCGGCGCCTGCACGGTGCACATCGATGGTGTCGCCACCCGCTCCTGCACCATGCCGGTGAGCGCTCTCACCGCCGAGCAGAAGATCGTCACGATCGAGGGCCTCTCGCCCGACGGAAACCATCCGATCCAGAAGGCCTGGATCGAGCACGACGTGCCGCAATGCGGCTTCTGCCAGAGCGGGATGATCATGGCCGCAGCCGCGCTGCTGCAGGCCAATCCCAAGCCGAGCGATGCCGACATCGCCGCCGAGATCACCAATATCTGCCGCTGCGGCACCTACAACCGCGTCAAGGCCGCGATCAAGGACGTCGCCGCCGGCGGCCAGCTCGGCCGCGGCTGATCTGATTTCCCCTTTTTTCCTGCGCACGGCTCGAGCGCCACAGCCTCGCCGCAGCGCCATCCGCATTCAGGAGGACGCCATGAGTCTAGCCTCTGTGACCGATACGAAGCTCTCCCGCCGCAGCATGCTGAAAGGCTCGGCCGCAGCCGCCGGCGCCTTCAGCTTCGGCTTTTCCGTCCCGCTCTCCGCCGAGGCACAGGCCCAAGGCGCGGTGCCGGAGGTCAATGCCTGGGTCGTGGTCCATCCCGACGACAAGGTGGTGATCCGCATCGCCCGCTCGGAAATGGGCCAGGGCACGCTGACCGGCCTCGCTCAGCTCGTCGCCGAGGAGCTCGATTGCGACTGGGCCAAGGTCACCACCGAATATCCGACCCCCGGCCAGAATCTCGCCCGCAACCGGGTCTGGGGCAATTTCTCGACCGGCGGCAGCCGCGGCGTGCGCGAATCCCATGAATATGTCCGAAAAGGCGGCGCAGCCGCCCGGATGATGCTGGTCCAGGCCGCGGCCGATGGCTGGAAGGTGCCGGCGGCCGAATGCAGCGCCGTGAAGGGCGTGATCACCCATAAGGGCTCCGGCCGCTCGATCCGCTATGGCGAAGTCGCGGCGAGCGCGGCGAAGCTCCAGGCTCCGGCGCCGGCCAACGTCCCGCTCAAGGACCCCAAGGACTGGACCATCGCCGGCAAGCCGCTCAAGCGGCTCGACACCGCCGACAAGACCACCGGCAAGAAGGTCTACGGCATGGATTTCAAACTGCCGGGGATGCTGAACGCCGCGATCAAGGACTGCCCGGTCTTCGGCGGCAAGGTGAAGAGCTTCGACGCCGCCAAGATCAAGGACATGCCGGGCGTCAAGCATGTCCTGCCGGTCGGCGACAGCGCGATCGCGGTCGTCGCCGACACCTGGTGGCGCGCCAAGAGCGCACTCGACGCGCTGCCGATCACCTGGGACGAGGGCGAGCACGCCAAGGTTTCGAGCGAGAGCATCGCCGCCTGGCTGAAGGAAGGGCTGGACGCGCCGCAGGCCGCCGTCGGCAACCAGAACGGCGACGTCAAAAGTGCCATCGCCAATGCCGCCCGCGTCATCGAGCAGGTCTATTCCTACCCGTTCCAGAACCATGCCTGCATGGAGGTGATGAACGCGACCGCGCTCTACACGCCTGAGCGCTGCGAGGTCTGGACGCCCACCCAGAACGGCGAAGCCGCGCTCGCTGCCGCATCCGAAGCCTCCGGCCTGCCGCTGGCCAAATGCGAGGCCTACAAGATCGACCTCGGCGGCGGCTTCGGCCGGCGCGGCGCGGTCCATGACTGGGTCCGCCAGGTCGTCGCCATCGCCAAGCAGATCCCCGGCACGCCGGTGAAGCTGATCTGGTCGCGCGAGGAGGATATGCTGCACGGGCGCTTCCACCCGGTGACGCAATGCAAGCTCACTGGCGCGCTCGACAAGGACGGCAACCTGACCGGCCTGCATCTGCGCATCTCCGGCCAGTCGATCGTCGCCGGCATCTTCCCGCAGAACATCCAGAATGGGCGCGACCCCGCGGTGTTCCAGGGCCTCAACCCGCCGGGACCGGAGGCCTCGATCGGTTACACCGTGCCGAACCTCCTGATCGACCACGCCATGCGCAACCCGCATGTGCCGCCGGGCTTCTGGCGCGGGGTCAACCTCAACCAGAACACCATCTATCTCGAATGCTTCATCGACGAACTGGCGCATGCGGCCGGCAAGGACCCGCTCGAATTCCGCCGCGCACTGATGAAGAACCACCCGAAGCACCTCGCCGTGCTCAACGCCGTCGCCGAGAAGGCCGGCTGGGGCACGAAGCCGCCAGAGGGCATCCATCGCGGCATCTGCCAGACCATGGGCTTCGGCTCCTATGTCGCGGCCGTCGCCGAGGTCTCGGTCGATGCCCAGGGCAAGCTCAAGATCCACAAGATCACCGCCGCGACCGATCCCGGCCACGCCGTCAACCCGGCGCAGATCGAGCGCCAGGTCGAGGGCTCCTTCGTCTACGGGCTCTCCGCCGCGCTCTTCGGCGAGTGTACGGTCAAGGACGGGCGCATGGTCGAGGAGAACTTCGATACCTATCCGGTCGTGCGTATGGAGGACATGCCGGCGGTCGAGACGATCATCGTGCCGTCGGGTGGCTTCTGGGGCGGCGTCGGCGAGCCGACCATCGCGGTCGCGGCGCCGGCGGTGCTGAACGCGATCTTCGCCGCCACCGGCAAGCGCGTCCGCAACCTGCCGCTCAAGAACACGGATCTGCGCAAGGCGTGAGGCTTGCCGCGATCCGGACCGCGCTGATCGTGCTGGCGCTCGCGAGCGCGTCAGCCAGCGCGCTCGAAACCTATAACGTCGTCGGCGACGCGATCCCCGCGCCGCTCGGCGGCAAGATCGGCGATCCCGAACGCGGGCGGGCTCTCGTGCTCGACCGCAGCCAGGGCAACTGCCTGATCTGTCACCATGTGCCCGAGCCGAACGAGCCTTTCCAGGGCACGATCGGCCCGGATCTCGCTGGCGTCGCCAGCCGGTTCGATGTCGGACAACTGCGCCTGCGCCTCATCGATGCCAGCCTGCTCAACCCGCAGACGGTGATGCCGCCCTATTTTCGTAACCAAGGATTGCGAGACGTGGCACCGGCCTTTCGCGATCGGCCGGCGCTGAATGCCCAGGAGATCGAGGATGTCGTCACTTATCTCGCCAGCCTGCGTACACCCTGAACCGGCGCTCTCGCGCCGCGAGGTCATGGCGGCCGGCGCTGCCGGCCTCGCGCTCGCCGCCTTGCCCGCATCAGTTCAGGCGGCGGCACCGCCGGCGCTCGCCGAGCTGATCGCGCGCGTGACCGAAGGCGCGGTGCCCGAGCGCAACCGCATCACCTTCGACATTCCTCAATTGGTCGAGAACGGCAATTCGGTCGATGTCGCGATTCAGGTCAAGAGTCCGATGACGGATGCCGACCATGTCCGCTGGATCCATGTCATCGCCGAGAAGAACCCGTTTCCCGACGTGGCGCGTTTCCATCTTACGCCCCGCAGCGGCCGGGCCGACATCCGCGCCACCTTGCGCCTCGCCACCTCGCAGAAGGTCGCGGCAATCGCGGCGCTGAGCCGCGGCGGCTATGTCATGGCCGATGCCGACATCGTGGTGACGCTGAGCGCCTGCATCGACGGAGGCTAAGGCCAATGGCATCGTTCAACGCCCGCATCACCATGCCGGCCGAGGCAAAGGCCGGCGAGATCGTCGAGATCCGCGTCCTCGTCCGCCATCCGATGGATCGTGGCGGCCAGGTCGACGCGGAAGGGCGCGTCGTGCCGCGCAAGATCCTGAACCGGCTGACCGTGACCTATGCCGGCGAGCCGGTGTTCCGCTACGACATGCACACCGGCGTCTCCGCCAACCCCTTCGTCAGCTTCACCACCCGCGCCATTGAGACCGGAGAGCTGACCTTCGAATGGCGCGAGGATGGCGGGGCGACCTTCACCCGCACCGCTCGTCTCGTCGTGACATGAGCGCTGCCGGCCGCGTCGTTGCGGCGAGCCTACTCGCGCTGGCCGGCGCCGCTGTAGCGCAGGAGATCAAGCCGGGCAGCGCCTTCCTCTCGCCGCAGATGCAGCGCCAGCAGGAGGACGAGGCCCGCAATCCCGGCTGGCTTTGGGTCGAGCAGGGCGAGGAACTCTTCAGCCGCCGCGAGGGCAGCGCGCCGAGCTGCCTCTCCTGCCACGCCGATCCCAAACAGAGCCTGCGCGGGGCCGCCACCCGCTATCCGCAGGTCGACGGAGCAAGTGGCAAGCTGATCAATCTCGAGGGCCGCATCGAGCAGTGCCGGGTCGACCGGCAGAAGCAGCCGGCCTTCGGCTATGAGAGCCAGGAGCTGCTCGGCCTCACCGCTTATGTCGCCTCGCTCTCGAAGGGCGTGCCACTGTCGGTCTCGACGGAGGGCGCTGCTAAGCCCTATTACGAAGCCGGCAAAGCCTTCTACGAACGCCGGCAAGGCCAGCTCAATCTCGCCTGCACGCAATGCCATGACGGTCTCGTCGGCCAGAAGCTGCGCGGCGACACGATCAGCCATGGCGTCGGCACCGGCTACCCCGCCTACCGGCTCGAATGGAATGGGCTCGGCTCGCTGCACCGGCGTTTGCGCGCCTGCTCGCTCGGCGTCAGGGCGACGCAGTTCGACTACGGTTCCGACGACTACCTCGCGCTCGAACTCTATCTCGCCGTGCGGGCCAAGGGGCTCGCGCTGGAGGCACCGGGTCTGCGGCGATAGGCCTTGGCGACAGTCGCTCGAGCCGTCACGATCCCGGCACAGTCCTGTCGGAGACGTCCTGGATGCTTCGCCTGCCTGCCCTCGTCGCCTTCATGCTGATCGCCACTGCCGCCTTCGCGCAGCCCGACGTCGAGCCGCCGTCCTCCGCCAGCGGTGTCGCCACACCGCCGCCCTTCGTGCTCAAGGGCACCGAGGTCAGGACGATCAAGGCCAAGGCGCTGCAGCGCGACTACGAGATCTTCGTCAGCCTGCCGGAATCCTATCAGGGCCAGCCACGGCGGCGTTTCCCGGTGCTCTTCGTCACCGATGCCGACTATGCCTTCCCGCTGGTGCGCTCCATCGCCCGCCGGGTCGGCAACCGGGCCAAGGGGCTGGAGGAGTTCATCCTGGTCGGTCTGTCCTATTCGGTCGGTGATACGCCCGAATACAGCCGCCGGCGTGACTACACCCCGACGCCGAACGGCGAGAAGACGAAAGACCCGTCCGGCAAACCGCCGGTCTTCGGCGAGGCGGAAGGCTATCGCCGCTTCCTCTCCGAAGAGCTGATGCCCTTCGTCGCTGCGACCTATCGCACCGATACGACCCGCAGCATCTATGCAGGCCACTCCTATGGCGGATTGTTCGGCCTCCATGTCCTGCTGAGCGAGCCGAAATTGTTCTCGCACTACATCATCGGCAGCCCATCGCTCTGGTTCGACCAGAAGGTGCTCTTTCAGCGCGAGCGCGCCTACTTTGAAGCCAACAAGGAGCTGAAGGCGAACGTGCTGATGGCGATCGCCTCCTATGAGACGATCGACAAGGCTTCGGGCGATCCGCGCTACAACGGCAAGACCGACATGATCGCCGATCTCCGCGAGTTCGAGCAGGCGCTGCGCTCACGCAACTATCCGGGCTTGAAGCTCTCAAGCGAGGTCATCCCCGGCGAGGACCATCTCACCGTATTCCCGGCGATCGTGACGCGCGGGCTGCTCTGGGCGCTGCCGGCGAAGCGGGACTGAGTTTCAGTCCTTCTTGTCCTTGCCGTCCTTCGGCTTGTCTTTGTCTTTTTCTTTGTCCCGGCCCTTCGGCTTCGCCCGATTATGGAAGCTCGCATTGCCGAGCCCGGTGCCGATGGTCAGCACCGCCCAATGCTCGACATCCTGCATGAACGGCAATTCGCTCAGACCCTGGACGACGGCATCGTTGTGCATAGCGACGACGGTGTCGTGTTCGCCGATCTCCGGCGCCATCTCGCGGATGCTCTCGACCAGGTTGAAGCGGCTGCTCGACCAGTTGCCGGGCAGATTCTGGGCACCGCGGTCGATCGCGCCGTCCGCCTCGATCAGGCCGGGGCAGCCGACGCCGATGAACGGCGCGACGCGCAGGCCCTCCTTCTCGGCGTGCCCGATCTGCTCGCGCAGCATCTTGCCGAGCCGCTTCACCGCCTCCTCGCGGCTCGTCTCCTCGTCGGCATGGCGCCAGAGCTCGGTTTCCCAGACGCGGGCCTTGCTCAGATCGGGCGCCTTGTCCTGGCGCAATTCAACGATGCCGGCACGAATGTTCGAGCCGCCGATATCGACCGCGACCAGGCTGTCATAGGCTTCGAAAATCCATTTGGGCGCGAGGTGGGCGCTGCCGACCAGCCCGGCCTCGTCCGAATGATGGCGGACCGGAATGAGCTCGATCGTATAGCCCTCCGTCTGCAGGATGATGCCAGCCCGCGCGATCGCGAGCTCACCGATCCGGCTCTGGCGGAAGCCGCCGCCGACGACGATGCGCTCGACCGGGTTCCAGGCCTTCTGCCGCAGGAACCGGCGGATCACGAAGGCGAGCGATTGGGCGAAGCGTTCGACCGCCGACAGCACCAGCGCCGCCTCGCGCGCCTCGCCCTCGCTGAGCAGCTTGTCGAGTTCCGACTTGCTGACAGTCTTGCCGGCCCTCGCCAGCGGATCGTCACCGGCTTCGGCCAGGTGACTGCGCAGTTCGGCGAGATGGTCCATGAAGGCGCTGCGGCTCGCCTTGTCGCCGAGGAAGCCGTCGCCATCGCGGATTTCGAGATTATAGCTGGTGACGAAGACCGAAGGCAGTTCCTGCGCCCCATGCGGCCCGTTCGCGCTCGCCTTGCTCGCCGTCGCCACTGCCATCGCTTCACCCCCGCCTTGAAAGCACGCGGGGAGAACGAGCGACGCCCCCCGGCGGTTCCTGCGCCGCGCCGCCGCATGGCGCATCTGCGTTGCAGGCAGGGACATTCAACCCGTTGGCGATTGACCGCACCGCGCCGTTTCGCCTCCATAGCCGGCGGTCGGTTCGCGGCCGGGGGAAACACATGCTCGAACTGATCGGCCGCTCGCTCGCGATCGGCATCGTCGCAACCGCGCTACTCGACCTCTGGGCGCTTTGCCTCAACCGGGCCTTCGGTATTCCGCTGGCGAACTGGGCCATGGTCGGGCGCTGGTTCGCCTATCTGCCGCGCGGCCGCTTCATGCACGACACGATCGCCGACACGCCGCCCGTGGCGAACGAGCTCGCCATCGGCTGGATCATGCACTACCTGATCGGCGCGCTCTTCGCCGCGATCGTGCTGCTGCTCTGGGGCCTGGACTGGGCCCGCAACCCGACATTGCTGCCGGCCCTGATCATCGGCGTCGTCACCGTCGGCTGCGGCTGGTTCATCCTGCAACCCGGCATGGGCTTCGGCCTCGCCGCCAGCAAGCGGCCAAACGCCAACCAGGTCCGGCTGATCGGCTTGATCAACCACGTCGTCTTCGGCCTGGGCCTCTGGCTCGCCGCGCTGCTGCTGCGCTGAACCGCACCCGCTAAGATCTAAAAAGCAAGGACTGAGCTTATGGCTGCGACCCTGTTCCAGAACGCCCGCATCGTCGATGGCACCGCGCCCGAGCGCGCCGCTCCGGTTTCCGTCCTGATCGAGGGCGGGCTGATCCGCGAGGTCGGCAAGACCGTCCGCTCCGACAAGGCGAAGGTGATCGACCTCAAGGGCCGCACGCTGATGCCGGGCCTGATCGACGCCCATGTCCATGTCATCGCCGGTCTCGCCGATCTCGGCCGCAACGCCGCCCTCCCGGATTCGCTCGTCACCGTGCGCTCGCTGGTGATCATGCGCGAGATGCTGCTGCGCGGCTTCACCACGGTGCGCGATGTCGGCGGCGCCGATTTCGGCCTGAAGCAGGCGACGCAGGAGCACGATTTCCCGACACCGCGCCTCGTTATCTCCGGCAAGGCGCTGAGCCAGACCGGCGGCCATGCCGATTTCCGCGGCCGCTATGACGACCGGCTCGCGCCGACGACGCGCCATCGCCTCGGCGCGCTCGGCCGCATCTGCGACGGCGAGGCCGAAGTTCGCCGCGCCGCCCGCGAGGAGCTCAAGGGCGGCGCCGACTTCATCAAGATCATGGCCAATGGCGGCTGCGCCTCGCCAACCGACCCGATCCATTTCCTCGGCTTTTCCGTCGGCGAGCTCGAGGCGGTGGTCGAGGAGGCCCGCATGGCCGGAACCTATGTCTCCGCCCATGTCTATACCGACGAGGCGATCCGCCGCTGCGTCCAGGCCGGTGTCCATTCGCTGGAGCATTGCAACCTGATCCAGGCTGAAACGGCCAAGCTCGCCGCCAAGAACGGCGCCGTCGCGGTGCCCACGCTCGTCACCTATGACAAGCTCGCCAGCGAGGGCGGCAAGCTCGGCTTCCCGCCCGATTCCGTCGCCAAGGTCGAGTTCGTCCGCGCCGCCGGTATGGAATCGCTGGCGATCATGAAGCAGGCCGGGCTCGCCATGGCCTATGGCAGCGACCTGCTCGGGGAGATGCACCGCCACCAATCGGAAGAGTTCGTCATCCGCGGCCGGGCCCTGCCGGCCCATGAGGTGATCGGCTCCGCCACCCATGTCGCGGCCAAACTGCTGAAGCTCGAGGGCAAGATCGGCACGATCGCGCCTGGCGCCTATGCCGACCTGATCGTCGTCGATGGCGACCCGCTGCAGGACCTTGCGCTGCTGACCCACCAGGGCCGGCACATGCCTGTCATCATGAAGGCTGGCGCCTTCGTCAAGCGCGCCCGGCTGGACTGACCGGGCGCGGGGACGCTCCAACGCCATCCCATTGCCATGGTGTTCCTACGGCAACAGAACATTAAAAAACGGTAATGCTCATTAAAGCAGCTCGAAAGGCCAGGCCGGCAAGGTTATGACGGTGTTTGTCCTTTGGACGAACAGTTTGCCACGAGCTCTGATCGGAGGGGCGGCTGGGGATGAGGCTGGGAGCGTTTCTTACACGGATGCGTCGCACCGAAACGTCGGGCGGCACGCAAGCACCGACTCGCGGCTCAATCCAGCCCCGGCACGTCGTAATCGGCCTGATCTGCTGGACGATCCTGCTCGTTGCCGGCGGCGCGGTCATCCTCGAGCGCTACTGGATCCATCCGCTTCGCGCGCAACTGAAGGGCATCCAGATCGCCGCCTATGGCAACGCCCAGCGCATCAATGGGCTGGAGAATGTGCAGGCCACCTCGCCGCTGCTGTTCCGCAGCGGACGGGATGCAATCGCACTCACCCAGATCGAGCAATGCGTCGCCAAGCAGGTCGCGGGGGTGAAGGTGCGCTACGGCTCGATTCACGACGCCTACCTGGCCTGCTCGGCGCCGTTGGCCTCGTTCTTTGATCGCTACCGCCTGTCGTTCTCCGATGCCGAAAGGTTCGCAGTCTTTGTGACCTTGCTGAGCTCGCGGCTCGGCAGCTACGGCCCGAGCTTTTCGAGCGACCCCGAGCAGATCGCCAAGGATGACGTGCTCAACTGCACACAGACGATGATCTTCGTCGCTCGCACCATCAAGCGCTTCTACCCGGAGGCGGCCGTGCGTGAGATCGGCATCAGCAATCAGGCCATGGGCGAGCACGGCTTCGTCGAGATGTCGAGCGGTGGTCGCGCCATGCTGCTCGACGGTCTCGTGGGACTCGTCGCAGATATCTCCCTGGACGAGGCAACGGCCGGCAAGCGCCCACGACCGTTCCTGATGCTTGAGTTCTTCCCGGAGACCAACGCCAATCTGCGCGCGCTCTCGGAGAATTTCATGCGAACCTTGCGCCTGGGCGGGTTGAGCCGGGCCGACATCAACTACGATCAACAGGTCGCTGAAGCGTCCCTGCGCGGCTGAAGCTCGGTCGACGGCGGCAACGCCACCGGATAGACCCGCATCGAGGTCTCTCCTTCCCTTGGCGATACGCACTCTGAACAACGAGCGATGAAGCCCTGGACGCAACTGGACGCCGCGCCGATCCCCGGCAGCGGCACGCTCAAACTCATGCGCCGCGGCGAAGACGAGTTCTCGATCACGCTCGGCCATAACGAGCTGATGAACTCGCGCCTCAGGGGCTCGGAAGAAGCGCTGGCGACGCTCGCGATCGAGCGGATCGGGCAGCGCCCGAAGCCACGCCTCCTCATCGGCGGGCTCGGCATGGGCTTCACGCTCCGGGCCGCGCTCGCCGCTCTTCCAGCCGATGCCGAGATCGTCGTCGCCGAATTGATCCCGGCGGTGATCGCCTGGGCGCGGGGGCCGCTTTCTCCCATCTTTGCCGGCTGCCTCGACGATCCCCGTGTCAGCTTGCGGGAAGCGGACGTCGTGGCCGTCATCCGCGAAGGGCAGAGCCGCTACGATGCGATCCTGCTCGATGTCGACAACGGGCCGGATGGACTGATGGTCGAGGCCAATGATCGGCTCTACGACCATGCCGGCCTGTCCTATGCGAAAGCATCCTTGCGCGTGGGTGGGGTACTGGCCATCTGGTCGGCCGGGCCGGACCGCAACTTCACCCAGCGCCTGCGCCAGGCCGGATTTACCGTCGAGGAGAAGACGGTCCGCGCTCGTGCCGGAAGCGGCGGTGCAAAGCACATGATCTGGCTGGCCGACACGGCAAGGTCCGCTTCAGCCACACGGCCCGCACAGCAGCCGCCGCAGCGGCGGCGCTAGCGCTCGCCCAGCAGTCGCGCCAAGCCGGCCGAGAGCCCGACATTGGGCACGGCCGCCGGCAGGGCGAGATCGCCTTGGCCCGGCTTGGGGGGCGGATTGCGCGCCGCGTCGAGCACGGCGGCGAAACCAGCCTGCGTCGAGCAGATCACCGGTACCCCGACATGGGGCTCGACCCGCGCAGCAAGGCCGGCGAGCCCGGCGCCGCCGAGGATCACCGCGTGCGCTCCGTCGCGCTCGACCGTCCGCCGGCAGGCAGCGGCCAGCAGCGCGATCGAACCGTCGGGATCAGCTGCGATATCGCCTCCGGTCGGCGCCACCGTCTCCACGGCAGCCAGTCTGCCATCCAACCCGAGCGCAGCGGTGAACTCGGCGAGGATCGGCCCCCAGCGCTCACCGCCGGTCACGATCGAGAACGGCCCACCCTGCGCAGCCGCCTGTCGACAGGCGGCTTCGGCCATGCCGACCACCGGCACGCCGGCGATTTCCTTCAGCGCCATCAATCCGGGATCGCCGAAGCAAGCGAGATAGACCGCGTCGCAATCGGCACCGTGCTCGGCAAAGGCGTCCAGCGCCGCATGGCCGGCAATGGCGCCGGCGCTGCGGCTGGAGATGTAGCGCGCCCCGAACCGGCCTGTGGCCGGCACGAGCTCGACATCGGCTGGCGTCAGTGGTGCCAGCACGCGCAGGACCAGCGCGGTCATCTCGGGACTGGTGTTCGGATTGAGGACGAGAATGCGCACGATGATTCCGACAGGCGAGGATTGGCCGGCCCCGGCGGCCTTCGCCCGAAGGCCGCACTCAACGAGCTTTGCCGCGCCGGCCCTTCTGCGGCAAGGGTTTGCGACCCGCATTCCCCGCATGATCGCCTCGCGAGGGGAGCGGCCTTGCAAGCCATCGTGATCGTCGTCCGGAACCAGCGCGCGCCGCTCGTGTTGCAGGTACGAGCGTCTCTCGGATCGGAGGATGGACGATGCCAGCCAAATCGAAAGCGCAGCAGAAGGCCGCCGGAGCCGCGCTCGCCGCCAAGCGTGGCGATATCCCCAAGAGCGAGCTCAAGGGAGCCTCGAAGTCGATGGCTAAATCGATGACCGAGAAAGAGCTCGACGAATTGGCCTCGACCAAGCGTAAGGGCAAGCCGGAGCATGTGACAAAGCACTGATCCGGAGCGCCGGCCTACCCGGCCGGCCGTTCATGCCGATAGACCAGATCTGCGGGGTCCGTCCGCACGGCGATGGTGTCCAAGGATGCCCCGAGCCGCTCGGCCACCGCGATCGAGCGCCGGTTGCGCGGATCAACATAGCTGACCAGCGTCTCGAGGCCGGGCTGCCTGAAGGCCCAGTCGCGCAGGGCGGCAGCGGCTTCGCTCGCATAGCCCTGCCCTTCATGCCCGGCATAGATCAGCCAGCCGAGTTCCTTCTCGGGAAAGAGCGGGCCGTGGTTGATGCCGACCTGCCCAATGCAGCCTCCGCCCGGCAGATCGATCATCAGTGCGCCGTGACTGAACAATGCCCACTGCGCCACATCATGGCAGAACAGACCCCAGGCGCCGCGCCGGTCATAGGGGCCGCCCATATGCTGCGCCCGCTCCGAGGCCAGGAACTCGGCATAGTCAGGGAAATCGTCTGCAGCCGGCGCCCGCAGGATCAGGCGTTCGGTCCGAATCGTCGGCGGCACGGTGGAAAGCAAGGCCGACCTCGACAGCACTGGAGGCGGCTCTCCGATCGATCGGCAGCCGGCCTTTGCAGCGGAAAAGGAAACTGGCGTCCCGGAAGGGATTCGAACCCCTGACCTACGGTTTAGGAAACCGTTGCTCTATCCTGCTGAGCTACCGGGACGCACGTCTCTGCGTTTAGCATAAAGCCGATGCGGGTGAAGCCTTCCTTTGCAGCGATTGTGCCGTTCATCCTGGGCGTGGCGGCCTCGGCCACCATCGCGCATGCGGCGGATGACGCTTGCGCGACAGCGGAAGGGGCCGAGTTGGTCCGTCTCGCTGGCCTCGACCGGCATGGCGACCCGCAGCTCGCCGACGGCCGCACCATCCGGCTCGCGGGGCTGGCGCCACGGCAGAACGACGCCGAACGCGAGCGTTTCGCCGCGCAATTGGCGCGCTGGCAAGGTCACGCGTTCCGCCTGGCGCCGCTTGGAGCTACGGATCGCTGGGGGCGCCTCCCGGCCCGCCTGCTCGCCACCAATGACGCCACCGCCCTCGCCGGCCAACCCGATCTGAGCGCGGCTCTCCTTGCCGAAGGCGTTGTACTGCGTCTGCCCGAGCCAGGTCTTGCCGCCTGCAACGAAATCTGGCGCAGGGCCGAGCCTCGGCAGGCGATGGCCGGCAAGGCCGCTGGCCCCGCGCCGGCCGCAACCCAGCGGAGTTTTGCGGCAGTGGCGCCCCCGATCATCGACGGTCATGATGCTGCCGCGATGAAAGCGCAGGCGGGCCGGATCGTCGTGGTCGAAGGGCGTATCGCTGCGGTCGGAGAGCGGGCGCAGCGGACCTATCTCAATTTCGAACGGCGGCGCGGCGCCGGCGGCAGCATCGTTCTGTCGCGCGCGTTGTGGCGTGACTTGCAGCGCAGCGGCTGGACCGCATCGGCGCTGACGGGTAAACGCGTGCGCGTAAGCGGTGTGGTCGAGGGGCGCGACGGCCTCCTGATCGAAGCGCAAACGCGTAGTGCACTGGAACTGATCGACTAGGGGCCGATGCGGAGAGTTCAGCGACATCGTCAGTCGGTCCGGGGGCGCCTCGCCGCCGCGGTGCTGCCGGCCCTGTTGCTGGCGGCCTGCTTCGGCGACCAGAACTCGGTCCTCGCGCCGCTCAATCAGCCCGGCGGCGAGGCGGCGCCGCGCGTCGCCAGTCTGCAGCGCAACACCGATCGCGAGCACCAGCGCCTGCTCTCGGCCTTCGGCGGCGAATACCGCGCTCCGCAGGTTAAGGCCGAGCTGGAGGCGATCATCGCCCGCCTCGCCAAGACCGGTGAAGGCCAGATCGGCGCCTATGAGGTGACGATTCTCAATTCGCCGATCGTCAACGCCTTCGCCTTGCCGACCGGGCGGCTCTACGTTACCCGCGGCCTGCTCGCCCTCGCGAACGACTCGTCCGAGATCGCCTCGGTGATGGCGCACGAGATCGCCCATGTCACCGCGCGCCACGCTGTCGAGCGTGCCGAGATGGAAGCGGAATCGGCACTGGTCAGCCAGGTCGTGGCGCAGGTACTGAACGACCCGACGACCGGCGCAGCGGTGCAGCAGAGTTCGAAGCTCTCGCTCGCCCGCTTCTCGCGCCAGCAGGAACTGACCGCCGACCAGATCAGCGTGCGCAACATCGCCCGTGCCGGCTACGACCCCTATGGTGCCGGCCGCTTCCTGGTCTCGCTCGGCCGCAACACCAGCTTCCGTGCCGGCCGGCAGAGCAGCGGCGACAAGAAGCTCGACATTCTCTCGAGCCATCCCTCGACGCCGGAACGCGTCGCCGCCGTCACCAACGGCGCCCGCCAGATCGGCGCGCCCGGCATCGGTGAGCGCGACGCCTCGCGCTGGCTCGCCGCCATCGACGGCATCGCCTTCGGTGACGACCCGGCCGATGGCGTCGTCCGTGGCCGCCGCTATCTCAACAGCGCGCTGCGCATCGCCTTCACCGCGCCCGATGGCTTCGAGCTCGAGGCTGCGCGCGAGATGGTGGTCGGCGTCAGCAATGACGGCTCGCAGGCACTGCGTTTCGATTCGGTCGCGCTCAAAGCCGGACAGACGCTCGAATCCTATGTCGCCTCGGGCTGGATCGACGGCGTCGCCACCGCAGAAGTGCAATCGCTCACCGTCGGCGGCCTGCCGGCGGCGGTAACCTCGGGCAAGGGCGCCGACTGGACTTTCCGCCTCGCCGCGGTCCAGGCCGGACCGCGCGTCTACCGCTTCATTCTCGCAGCCAAGGGCCAGAACGACCCCGAACGCGCCATGCGCGCCTTGCTCGACAGCTTCCGGAATCTCAGCGCCAACGACGCGCAATCGGTCAGCCCGCTGCGGATCCGGCTCGTCACCGCCGGCGCCGGCGACACGCCCGCCAGCCTTGCCGAGCGCATGGCTTCGGTCGACCGGTCGATGGAGCAGTTCCTGATCCTGAACGGGCTGGAACGCAGCACGAAGCTGACGCCCGGCCAGCGTTACAAGATCGTGAGCGAGTAGGCGCCGCTCGCCTGCCGCTTTCCTCTCGCCTTGTGCTAGTTTCCTTGCCTCGTCAGGACAGGGAGGCAGCCATGGCGCTCGATCGCCGCATCGTCGAACTCTACGACGAATACACCCACAAGCCGCTCGACCGACGCAGCTTCATGAACCGGCTGATCACGATCGCCGGCTCGGCCGCGGCCGCCGAAGCGGCGCTCGCTTTGCTGGAGCCGAACTATGCGCAAGCCCAGCAGGTCCCAGCCGACGATGCGCGCATCGAGAGCAGGCGCATTGACGAGACGATCGGCGGCGTGAAGCTCAAGGGCTATCTCGTCACGCCGAAGGCGCAGGCGAAGCGCGGCGGCGTCGTCGTCATCCACGAGAACCGCGGCCTGAACCCGCATATCGAGGACGTCACCCGCCGCGCCGCTCTGGCCGGCTTCAGCGCGCTCGGTGTCGATTTCCTGACCCCGCTCGGCGGCACGCCGGCCGATGCCGACGCGGCGCGCGCCTTGTTCCCGCAGCTCAAGCCCGAGGATGTCGTGTCGCAGGGCCGCGCCGCCCTCGCCTTCCTGAAGGCGCGGCCGGATACGACCGGCAAGGTCGGCGCGGTCGGCTTCTGCTGGGGCGGTGGCGCAGTCAACGACCTCGCCATCAGTGCGCCGGAGCTCAATGCTGGCGTGGTCTTCTACGGTCGCTCGCCCGATCTTTCCAAGGTGCCGCAGATCAAGGCGCGGCTGCTGATCCAGCAGGCTGCCCGCGATACCCGCCTGGTCGAGGGCCTGCCGGCCTATGAGGCGGCGCTGAAGGCAGCCGGCGTCAATTACCAGGCGATCGTCTATCCGGACGTCGATCACGCCTTCCACAACGACACCAGTGCCGAGCGCTACAACGCCGCCGCGGCCAAGCTCGCCTGGGAGCGGACGGTCGCGTTCCTTGCGGCGGAGACCGGCGCCGCCTGACACGAAAAAGCCCGGCGGAGCGATCCGCCGGGCTTTTTCTATCCAATCATGGAAACTGCCTCAGGCAGCTTCCTCCTGCAGGTCGTCGTCGCCCTCCTCGGCCTCGGCCGCTTCGGCGGCATCGGCCTTGCCGGCGCGGCGCGGCGACTTGGCGAGCTGGCCCTCGATCTTCTTCAGCGCTTCGGTCTCGGTGATCTCCTCGACCGCCGAAATCTCACGCGTCATCCGGTCGATCGCCGCCTCGTAGAGCTGGCGCTCGGAATAGGACTGCTCGGGCTGAGCCTCGGAGCGATAGAGATCGCGCACCACCTCGGCGATGGCGACGAGATCGCCCGAATTGATCTTGGCTTCGTATTCCTGGGCGCGGCGCGACCACATGGTGCGCTTGACCCGGGCACGGCCGGTCAGGGTCGAGAGCGCCTTGCCGACGATCTCGGCATCGGCGAGCTTGCGCAGGCCGACGCTCGCCGCCTTGGCGGTGGGCACGCGCAGCGTCATCTTGTCCTTGGCGAAGCTGACGACGAACAGCTCGAGCTTGAAGCCCGCGACTTCCTGCTCCTCGATCGCCGTGATCTGACCGACGCCATGGGACGGGTAGACGACGAACTCGCCCGTCTTGAAGCCCTGACGCACAACAGTCTTCTTCGCAGTGGACATGCCGTTTCGACTCCTGATCTCTCCGCTGGGGGCGAAGATGCGACTTTCAGCCGCTGGCCAGGATGGCCGGCGGCACTCTGCCTGACACGACGGGGTAGGCCTTCTGGCTCTTCTCCCGGCGCAACACGCTCCCTCAGCCGATTGTTTCTTGCGACCCGCCAGACACGAAGATAACGACACGCCGGACATTCTGGCCGGTGGTGCGTTGCTGTCGTCTCAGGGGGTGCCCCGTTTGTGTGACCTCGCAGGGGCAGGCGGAACGAACTCGACTGTGGCTTGTGGATACCACAAAAATCGCGCCGAATCAAAGGTAAACGGAATGCAAACACCGCCGGGCCGCGTAGCGGCCGGCTATGGTTAACTGCAATCGCACCCTGACGAAGGGTAAGCTTCAGTCGCCCTCGCCGGGATTCGGCGACAAAAGCTCGAGCTTGCCAGAGACGCCGTCGAACTCCTTGGCATCGGCCGGCGAGTCCTTCTTCTGCGTGATGTTGGGCCAGCTCGCAGCGAACTTCGCATTGAGCTGCAGCCAGCTGTCGAGACCCGGCTCGGTGTCGGGCTTGATCGCCTCGGCCGGGCATTCGGGCTCGCAGACGCCGCAGTCTATGCACTCGTCGGGATGAATGACGAGGAAGTTTTCGCCTTCATAGAAACAGTCGACCGGACAGACTTCGACGCAGTCCATGTACTTGCACTTGATGCAGTTCTCGGTGACCACATAGGTCATGGCGCTGTCCTTCCAATCGGCCGGCGCTTCTTTAGAGCCGGTCGAGAGAATGTTTCAAGGCCCTGTCACGACCGGAAACGAGATCAAAATTCTACCGAAACGAGCGTTTCGAGATGATTTTCCGCGGGCGGGCCGGCGCTCGCCACATCGATACGCGCTCTATCCCGCAGGCTCGTCGGGCGCAAGCGACGCATCGCCACGTTCGGGCCCGCTCAGGACCTCATACAGCCTCTGAGCCAGCTCGTATGAACCGCGGCGTTCGGCGAAAGCCATGACGCGCACCACCAGCGTCGCATGCGGCAAAGCGAGTGTCAGCACGTCGCCGGGCTTGAGGCCGAGCGCCGGATTTTCGACCCGCTTGCTTGCAACCCGGACATGCCCCTCCTCCACCAGCCGCACAGCGGCAGGGCGGGTCCGCGCGAAGCGCGCGAACCAGAGCCATTTGTCGAGGCGTTGCCGGTCGTCCCGCAAGCGATACCCCGGAGTGCTAGGACCTAGCTTTTGCGCCCGTCATTGCCCTCGAGCTGGGCTTTCAGGGCAAGCAGCTTGGCGAAGGGCGAATCCGGATCGGGCTGCCGCTCGGCCGGACGCGGCCGAGCCGGCTGCTGGAAACGCTGCTCCTTGCCGCCACGCTCATCGCGGCGCGGACCGCCGGGGCGGCCACCATCGCGCTTGAACTCCGGCCGCGGACCGCGCTCGGGGCGTCCGTCGCGCCCTTGCGCATTGCGACCGGCCCCTTCCTGCGCCGCAGGCCTGCCAGCCTCGCCGCCGGCCGGGCGCGGGCCGTTCCAGCCACCCTCGCGCCAGCGATTGCGGTTCGGCGGGCGCTGCCCGCCCGGCTTACCCTCGCCTCCTTCCGCAGGAGCGGCAGCCTCAGCGCCACCACGCCGGTCGGGCCGCCGCCCACGCTGTCCCTGCTCGGGACGCCGGCCGCCCTGATGGCGATGCGGCCGCCAGATCTCGATCAGCTCCGGCTCGGCCGCAGGAGCCGCCTCGACCACCGCAGCAGGTTCCGTCGTCTCGGCTTCAGCGTGAGCCGCCACATCCGCCGCCGGCTCGTCGCTTGGCAGGGCAAGCGTCGACATCGCATCGGCGGGCACCGGCTCGGCCGGGCTGGCAGCCTCTTCCTCGGCAGGAGCAGCAGCAGCGATCTCCGCATCGGTCAGGATCGGAGCATCCGGGGTTTCGCCCGTCGGGGCAGCGCTGTCCGCGCCGTCAGCGGCAGCCTCAACCTCGGCGGACGGCGCTTCGTTGAGCGCATCAGCCGTCTCGGCGACAGCTTCCGCCGGAACCGCCGGCGTGGTCGCGGCAGGTTCGGGCGCAGCGGCAAGCGCCACGGTGATCGCCGGGCCAGGCCGCTTCTGCGAGACATAGCCGAGCGAGCGCAGGATCGAGGCGAAATCCTCGCCGGCGCAGCCGACGAGGGAGGTCATCGCCCCGGTGGCGACGAAGCCGTCCTGATCGGCAGTACCCGCCGGTGGCTGGCCGAGCGTGACACCCGGGCGATAGGCGATCGCCGGGCGGATCAGATCGGCGAGGCGCTCCAGGATGTCGACACGCACCGCCCGCTCGCCGCAGACGCGATAGCCGGCGGCGCGATAGAGCCCCTTCGGGATCTCCTTGTTGGCCGGGAACGAGGTCCGGCCCGAGGAGGCGAGATGCGAGATGTCGTCGAGCCCGGCAGCCTCGGGATTGCCGTGCTTCAGCGCCCAGAGCTGGGCGGCGAGCGCGCGCGGCGCCGGCTTCAGCAGAGCAGGCACATAAAGGTGGAAGGCGCCGAAACGGATGCCGAGCTGGCGCAAACCCGCCCGTCCCTCCTGGTCGAGCGTCTTCATCTCCTCGGCAACCTTGCTGCGCTCGAGCACGCCGAGCGCCTCGGCCGCCTGATAGGCGATGCCGCGGGCGATGCCGGTGACGCTCTCGGCATTCTCCAGGATCTGGAGCGGGCCGAGCAGTTTGGTGACGTGATGCTTCAGCCAGGCGCCGAGCCGGGTCTCGATCTGCTCGCGGGCCGGAGCCGGCAGATGGTCGTCGACCATCAGCCGCAGGCGCGGCTCCAGCACCTTCTCGCCGGCCGTGAGACGCGCCACCGGTTCGCCGATCCAGCGGACCAGCCCGTCATGCGAGAGCACGAAGGCTTCGTCGCCTGCCAGCACGACGCGCGAGGCGCGCGCTTCCAGCTCGCCGCCGAGCGCTTTCAGCGCCGCTGCGTTCAAAGCTTTCGCTTCCGGACCACCCGCCTTCGGGTCAGCCGTGAAACGGAAGCCTTGCAGCAATCCGACATGCTGACCCTCGACCAGGACATCGCCGGTCGCGGTGACTTCGGCCTCCAACATCGCATTCTCCCGCAGGCGACGCATCAACACGCTCGTTCGCCGATCGACAAAACGGCTGGCGAGCCGTTCGTGCAAAGCGTCCGACAGCCTGTCCTCTACAAGACGAGCCACCCCCTGCCAATGCTCAGGATCGGGCAGCCAGTCCGGACGGTTGGCGACATAGGTCCAGGTCCGGACCTGGGCGATGCGCGCCGAAAGGGTATCGATCTCGCCGTCGACCCGGTCAAGCGCAGCCAGCTGGCCGGCATACCAGTCCGGATCGAGCCGGCCATGGCGCATCAGGCGCAGATAGAGCGTGGTCGCCAATTCGGCATGCTGCATCGGCGCGATCTTGCGATAATCTGGCAGGCCGCAGACCTCCCAGAGCCGCGACACCGCCGGCTTGCCCTGCGCGAGCCGCGCTACATCATGATCGCGGGCCAGGATTTCCAGCGTCGTCATGTCCTCGGCGATCAGGGCACGGGTCAGCCCCTGTTCCTGCGGCTGGACGTTGAGGCTGTCGAGCAGCCCGGGAATCGAACGCAGGTCGAGATCGGAATTGCGCCATTGCACCTGGCGCACCGAGTCGAAGCGGTGGTCCTCGATCGCCTGGACCAGCTCTTGCTCGAAGGGCGGGGCGCGGCCGGTGGTGCCGAAGGTGCCGTCGCGCAAATGCCGGCCGGCCCGGCCCGCGATCTGGCCGAACTCGGCCGGGTTGAGCTTGCGATAGTGGTGGCCGTCGAATTTGCTGTCGCCGGCGAAGGCGATGTGGTCGACATCGAGGTTGAGTCCCATGCCGATCGCATCGGTGGCGACGAGATAATCGACATCGCCCGACTGATAGATCTCGACCTGGGCATTGCGGGTACGAGGCGACAACGCGCCGAGTACCACCGCCGCACCGCCCTTCTGCCGGCGGATCAACTCGGCGATGGCGTAGACCTCCTCGGCCGAGAAGGCGACGATCGCAGAGCGTCGCGGCAGACGGGTGATCTTGCGGTCACCGGCGAAGGAGAGGTTCGACAGGCGCGGCCGCGAGACGACGTTGACGCCGGGGATGAGCTGCTCGACCAGCGGCTTCATCGTGCCGGCGCCGATCAGCATGGTCTCCTCGCGGCCGCGATGGTTGAGCAGCCGGTCGGCGAAGACATGGCCGCGGTCGAGATCGGCGGCGAGCTGGATTTCGTCGATCGCGACGAAATCGACCGCAAGGTCGCGCGGCATCGCCTCGACCGTGCAGACCCAGAAGCTCGGCCGCTCCGGCTTGATCTTCTCCTCGCCGGTGACGAGCGCGACCGCCTGCGGCCCAACCTTGTCGACGACGCGCTGATAAACCTCGCGCGCCAGCAACCTCAGCGGCAGGCCGATCATGCCGGTGGGATGCGCAACCATCCGCTCGATGGCGAGATGGGTCTTGCCGGTATTGGTCGGTCCGAGCACCGCCGTGACACCGCGGGCGCGGAGCGAAGGCGGAAGAGAACGGGGCTGGATCAAGACGCTGGAGCTTTCCTGCAGTCCGGGCGGGGCAAGCCCTACCGGTTCAGGCCGCCCGAAGGCAACCCGATCCGTGAACAGAACGAGTCCGGAACGAAGCGAGGCCGAATCGCTGACTCCCGCAGAATCAGGTTTCGTTCACGGCGAGATATCGCGGCAAGCGATTCAAAAACCACAAGATTTTGAATCGACCTCATTGTCCATCCTTCGCCGACTTGCGCGCGCGAGGGCCGCTTTCGCTCATGTAGGTCGTCATGGCGACAGAACGAGGGGCAACGCGCGGAAAGAGACTCGACGGCGCCAGCTCTCCTGTCGCTTGACATTAATACGTACGTACGTATTGATGCTCGACATGAGCAAGCCATCCCTTCGCCCCAACCTGATCGCCGCCGGCCACGACCTGTTCTGGCAGAACGGCTATGCCGCCACCGGCGTCCGTGAGATCGTCGCCACGGCCGGCGCCAGCCCCGGCTCCTTCACCAACCACTTCGCCTCGAAGGAGGAGTTCGCCGGCGAGGTGCTGGAGCGGTATTTCGCCTATGTCTGCGGTCTGGTGGATGAGGCACTCGCCGAGGACGGTCTGCCGCCAGCCGCCCGCCTGCGGCGCTATCTCGACATCATCACCGGCAAACTCGAAGAAGCCGACTGGGCCCGCGGCTGTATGGTCGGCAATTTCAGCCTGGAGACTGCGCCGACCAGCGAGCCGCTGCGCGAAAAACTCGCCGACATCTTCACGCGCTGGCGCCAGCCCTTCGCCACCTGCATCGCGCAGGGCCAGGCCAGCGGCGAGATCACCAATGCCTTCAGCGCCGAGGACCTCGCCGATGTCCTGCTCGCCTCTTGGCAGGGCGCGATGCTGCGCATGAAGGTCGAGCGCGACCCGGCGCCCCTCGACCGCTTTAAGACGATCATTTTTCCCCTCCTGTTCGGAAAGGCATCATGATGACGAACGATTCTCCAGCGCCGCCCGCGACTCGCCACGAAATCCCGGTCCTCGATTCGACGATGTCCTATCTCGAAGCCGGCACACAGGGGCCGACCGTGCTGCTGCTGCACGGCAACCCGACCTCGTCCTATATCTGGCGGAACATCATCCCGCGGATCGCGCCGGTCGCGCGCTGCATCGCGCCCGATCTGATCGGCTACGGCCAGTCCGGCAAGCCCGACATCGCCTATCGCTTCGCCGACCAGGTCAGCCATCTCGACGCCTTCATCGCGGCGCTCGGGCTCGATCGGCTCGTCATCGTCGCGCAGGACTGGGGCACGGCGCTCGCCTTCCACCATGCCTCCCGTCGGCCGCAGAGCATACTCGGCCTCGCCTTCATGGAGTTCATCCGGCCCTTCGCCGACTGGGAGAGCTTTCACCAGCGACCGCAGGCGCGCGAGCTGTTCAAGGCCTTCCGCACGCCCGGCCAGGGCGAAAAGCTGATCCTCGACGATAACGTCTTCATCGAGCGCATCCTGCCGGGCTCGGTGCTGCGCCAGATGGCGCTGGAGGAGTTGGAGGCCTATCGCCAGCCCTTCCCGACGCCAGCCTCGCGCCGGCCGATCCTGAGCCTGCCACGGGAGTTGCCGATCGCCGGCGAGCCGGCCGATGTCTTTGCCATCAGCAACGCCGACCATGCGGCCTTGCGCGCCTCGACCTATCCGAAGCTGCTGTTCTCGGGCGATCCCGGCGCGCTGATCTCGCCGCAGCAGGCGCGCGAGTTCGCCGCCGACCTGACGAATTGCCGCCTCGTCGAGCTCGGCCCGGGCGCGCACTATCTGCAGGAGGATCACCCCATCGCGATCGGCGATGCGGTCCGCGACTGGCTCGTCGAGATCGGTCTCGCATCGTCGCCGGATACGCGGGTCCAGCCGGCAGCCTTCTGATCAATCCGCGAAGACGTCAGCCAGCACCTGCGCGGCTTCGTCGGGCGCCTCGACATGGACGAAGTGGCCGGCGTCCTCGCAGAAAGTCACTTCCACATCGTCGAAATAGAGCGACAGGAAGGCCGACCACTCCGATTTCAGGATCGGATCGTGCCGGCCCCAATGCACCCGCGTGCGCTGATGGATCGGCACGGAGGGCGACGGGTGCCCGTCGATGGCGGCGAGCCGCGCCGCGTTCTGGCTGCGATACCAGTCGAAGCCGCCGCGCAGATTGCCCGGCTTCATGAAATTCTCGACCCAGAGGTCGAAGACCGGCGCGAAGGCCTCCTTGCGATGGCACCAATGCGTCAGGAAATGCCCGAGATAGAGGGCACAGGCCTCGCGGCTCGAACCGATCAACTGCTCCGCCAGCGGCAATTGCTGGAAGGACTGGTACCAGATCTCGTTGACATGGCCGTCGCGGACCCAGGCCGATCCGACGCTCGGCGTCGGGCAGTTGAAGAACAGCAGCTTCTCGACCCGCTGCGGATGGCGCCGCGCCAGCCCCTGCGCAACATAGGCGCCGACATCATGGCCGACGACGCCAACCGGGCCGACGCCGAGTGCTTCCAGCAGCGCTGCGATGTCATCGGCATGAGCGTTGGCGCCGACATCGCTGCGCGGCGCCGATGATTTGCCGCTGTCGCCGAAGCCGCGCAGATCGGGCGCGATCAGCCGGAATTCGCCATGCAGCCGGTTCATCACCGGCAGCCAGCTCATCCAGAATTCCGGCCAGCCGTGCAGCAGCAGCACCGCCGGCCCGTCGCCGACCTCGGCGACATGGAGCATGGTGTCGCGCACGACGACCTGGCGATGCCTGAGGCCGGGCGGCAAAGCGAAATCGCTGGACATGGCGGCTCCGGAAGCGAATCGCCCGTGAGGCTAGCGCCTCACCCCGGCGCCCCGCAATTCGTCGAATGGCAAAGCCTTCATGCGTCAGGCAGCGGATCGCAGCCAGAGCACTGGCGGGGATAACCAGCGATCTTATCCCCGGCGCTTCCAGCGGCCTCAGAATGACGCGCTCCACAACAAGGAGCACGCCATGCCGGACCTGCCGCATCGTTCAGCCAGCGACAGCGCACGCTGGCGCGAGATCGTCCTTCTGCGCCGCCGGCTCGTCTCGCTGAAGGCGCAGACACGGCTGCTGCGCTACGAGCTCGCCCGCAAATACAATCCCGACCAACCGCGCGTGCCGGCCGGCAATACCGGCGGCGGACAATGGACCAGCGGCGGAGGCAGTAGCGGGCCGACGCTGACCGGAACCGACTGGATCGGCGACCTCGGCAACGCCTTCTCGACTGCATTGAGCTTCGGCGATGTCGTCCCCGATACCAGCGGCGAAGAGAGCTGGGCCTTCTATCAGGACGCCACCCGGCCCGACGGCTCGCTCGCCGAACGCTCCGTCGTCAACCGCGACGGCTCGACCATCCACTCCGAGTTCGCCGAGCCCGACCGCAAGAGTGACTGGGACGAGCGCCACACCGTCACCTTGCCCGAGGGTGGCAAAACCACCTTCGAGACCTCGGACCGCACCCAGACGATCCGCGACGGCGGCCCGGATGGCGAAGTCGTCTCGCGTTCGACCTGGACCGAGCGTGGACCGGAGCGCGAGGCGACGGTGCAGCAAGTGTTTGCTCAGGAAGGAGTTCGCAGAGCCGTCAGCGCTGCTGGCACTATCCTGTTTGGCTGGCTCTCACCCAGCGACGACATCGACGGTCAGCGAACCGTCATGGGCTTCGTGCCGCGCGACTATCAGCCGGGCAAGTCTGGGCAGATGGATCTCGCCTTCGTTGGGAATCTGACGGCGGAGGAAGCGAAGAAGGCTTGCGGAATGCTCGGCACGGTTCAGAAATTGACGAACGAGGCTGCGGAAGCAGCAGGCGAGCCGGGGAATTTTTCATCCATGGCGACCTACGGCACCAACGTGCATGTCCGCTTCAAGAATTTCGTCAATGACCTGCACAACGAGAATTTCCGCGCTGAACGATCGTTCTTGAAAGAGGCTGCCGAGCCGACAAGCAGGGAAGAGCTCGACATCGGATACCCCCGGTCAGTGCGTGTTGATGCCTTTGAGTACAAGCCGGAGGACAGAACGCTCTGCGTCTACGATCTCAAGACCGGCCGACGCGGGCTGTCGGTTCGCCGCTCCGATATCCTCGCGACTGCGGCCTATCTTGGTATGAGCAAGGTCGATCGCGTCATCATGATCGAAGTCAGGCCGCGCAAATGACGACGAAAAAGCAGATCAACCGGCTTCTCGGCGAGTTGGTGCAGCGCAACCCTGATCTGGCCCAATCCGAGCGTTTCGTCATCATCAAACCACTCCGGCATGTGCTACGGTCGATCTCGATCGGCCGCGGCATCGAGGCCGACAGCCCACAGTTCCTGTGTTCCATAGGGCATTTCTTCAGTCCTACGGCGCATCGTCAGGGTATCACTCTCGATCGCATCTTCTTAGCGCGCGGCGCGCCGCATCGCTGGTCCGAGCTCGGCATGCCCGCCGCCTTTTTCGAGGCCTGCGAGACGCAAGTCCTGCCGAAGCTGCGCAGCGTCGACACGATCGAGGATATGCTTCGCTTCAGACAAGGTTCGAGCGAGTTCAACGCGGCCAGGGAATGGGTCATCAACAGAATCCATTTCGCGGCAGCCTATGGCCGTTTCGATCGCGCCTTGCGTCGTTTCGAGCATATCAAGCATTGGGATCGGTCACGCATGTCCTGGCGCCGACCCCAATTCGAGCATGTCGCCGACGAGCTTATACCGTTGATGCGGGCGGATGACCGTGACGGCGTCATTCGCCTTCTTCACCACTGGGAAGAGGAGCGCGTCCGGCAGTTCGGCCTGGAAGCGATCTACGAACCCACGCCCTTCCCGCTCGAACTCGCGGCGGGTGCCTGAGCTCAGTTCCGCGTCGCGGTCGCCGTCACGCCGGGATCGACCTTGAAGCTCGAGGCCTCGATCACCGCGGTGCCGATCATCGTCTTCACCGAGATGCGCACCGGCAGCATCATGTTCGTCCCGGCGACGGGCGCGAGCCAGGTCGAGATCTCCTTGTTCTCGGCCATGAACTTGGTCGAGGGGCGCAGGGAGCGGTGCCCGGCGATCGGTACATAGCGCGCCTGGCAGACCGAGACCGGGCCGCTATAGCCGTCGATCTTGATCTCGCGCGTGCCGGAATAGCTCAGCTTGATGTCATAGCGCGCCGCGCCGTCGAAGATCGCGAGGGTGCGATTGCAAGCGGCCGCGCCGCCATTGCGGCCGGAAGCCTCGACCGGCATCAGGAAGGCGCTGAGCGGGTCCATGATGTTGCGCTGGTGTTCGTCCTTGAGCGGGACGCGATCGGGCTTGGGGTCGATCGGCGGTTCGATCGCCAGCGCCTGCACGGCGTTGCCGCCGAGCGCCATGCGCACCGTGCGGCTTTCGCTGGAATTGGCCGAGGACACCGCGAAGGTCGCGGGCGAAAGCCTCGCGCCGTTGAGGTTGCCGGTAGCGGTGCCCGAACCGCGCCCGCCGGTGAAGCTGCCGACGAGGCCGGTCAGCTTGGCATTGGCGTCGAGCTTGTAGCTGCTGCCGTCGATTCCGCCTGCAAGATTGGCCTTGCCGAGGGACAGGCCGAGCAGGCTGACGTCATAGGTCGCATCCAGCGATGCCGCCTGCGCGGCCGGCGCCGGCAAGACGAGCGTCAGTGCCGCGATGAGGGCGCTGCTGGCTGGCGACAAGGCGAGCTTCATCTTGAGGCTCCGGAGCGCGACGGGCACCGTCGCATGCACTGAGATTCGGTCCGAATCGTGACTGGTTTCCGTCAGCTTGGCGGGATAATGGTTACCGAGATGTTTCCGGGCCGTTTGCGCGCGACCTGCCTTGACGGGCTGTCACCGGACCGTTATAGACCGCCCACTTCAATTTGACTTCCGGTGCTCGCCTGCCGGCACGTCGCGTGTCGGCATTTTGCGTTGAGTACTCGGAGATTTTGGGAACACGATCATGGCCCGCCGTTGCGAACTGACCGGGAAAGCCACCCAGACCGGCCACCTCGTCAGCCACTCGAACCGCAAGACCAAGACGGTCTTCCGGCCGAACCTCGTCAACGTCACGCTGCAGTCGGATACGCTCGGCCGTTCGGTCCGCCTGCGCGTCTCGGCGAATGCGCTGCGCACCGTCGACCATCGTGGCGGCCTCGACGCCTTCCTGGTCAAGGCTCCGGCCGGCGACCTGTCGACCGGCGCGCTGGCGCTGAAGCGCGACATCGAGAAGAAGCTCGCCGCCAACTGAGCGCGGGTTTCCCTCGAGACTGAGTGAAGCGGCCGCAAGGCCGCTTTTTTCGTTACGGCGCCAGCTCGAACTCCAGCAGCACCGTGCGCTGCAGGAAGGTCGAGAAATTATCGTCCGAGATCAGGGTGATGATCGTCCGCCCGTTCTCTTGATGGACGGCCATACCTTCCATGTTGTCGATCTCCTGGCCGAGATCGGCCTCGATCAGGATCGGCCCGTCCAGCTTCGCCCCGGGCCGGATCGTGCCGCCCGCGATGCGGCGGATGCGCATGCCGACCCCGCGCAGCGGCTTGTACCAGCGCTCCAGCAGCAGCATGTCGCCGCCCGGCAGGAAGGCGAGATCGGTGATGTCGTAGCCGTCGCGGCGGATCACCTGCAGCGTCCCCGGCTGGCGCCCGCCGACGATGAAGCCCGTAGTCGGCTCGTCCTCGCGGCCGGAGCGCTCGGAGATCGCGATCAGCGCGCCGGCGAGCGGGTGGCCGGCCGGCAGCACGCCGAGCGCCTCGAAGCCGCGATTGCTCGGCAGGCGCTTCGCCGCCGGGGGCACCGGCACGAGCTGCGCCCGCGCCTCGACGCCATGGCGCGCCCAGTCGAAGCGCAGGATGTCATGGGTGCGCTCGACGCCGATGAAGGCGGTGCCGCCCTGCATGACGAGCGATTCGGTGTCGTAATAGCGCGAACGATGCAGCGGCTTGCCGGAGGCGCCGAGGATCGGCGCGAGCTCGGCCTCCTCCAGCCCGGCGAGTTTGCCCTGATTGCTGCGCGTGAGCTTGCCCGTCAGCCAGAAGCCATTGTCGGTGATCGCGATGATCCGCGCGCCGTCAGGCGAGCGCCACAGCCCCGAGAAACCGCCGAAGCGGGGATGGCTGCCGCTGAGCTGCAGCCCGCCGCGGAAGATCAACTGGCCGAAGCGGGTCTTCGAGGCATTGCCCGGCTCGAAGCTCGCGATCGGCCGGGCCGAGATGCTGACGGGAATTCGGCCGGGCTCGAGGCTCTGTGCCCGCGCAGGCGCGGCCAAAGCCGCCGCGCCTAGGCCGGCGAGGACGCTGCGGCGACTCGGGCTCATTGCAGGCGGCGCGAGCCCCGCGAGCTTGTCCCGCCGGCATCCTCTTCGAACAATTCCGCCAGCTTCTCGGTCATCACGCCGCCGAGCTCCTCGGCGTCGACGATGGTAACGGCCCGGCGGTAGTAGCGGGTGACGTCGTGGCCGATGCCGATCGCGATCAGCTCGACCGGCGAGCGCGTCTCGATCTCGGCGATGACATGGCGCAGATGCCGTTCGAGATAGCTGCCGGCATTGACCGAGAGGGTGGAATCGTCGACCGGCGCACCGTCCGAGATCACCATCAGGATCTTGCGCTGCTCCGGCCGGCCGAGCAGGCGCTTGTGGGCCCAGTCGAGCGCCTCGCCGTCGATGTTCTCCTTGAGCAAGCCCTCACGCATCATCAGCCCGAGATTCTTGCGCGCCCGCCGCCAGGGTGCGTCGGCGGACTTGTAGATGATGTGGCGGAGATCGTTGAGGCGACCGGGATTGGCCGGCTTGCCCGATTGCAGCCAGGCTTCGCGCGAAAGCCCGCCCTTCCAGGCGCGGGTGGTGAACCCCAGCAATTCGACCTTGACGCCGCAGCGCTCCAGCGTCCGCGCCAGGATGTCGGCGCAGGTCGCCGCCACCGTGATCGGCCGGCCGCGCATCGAGCCGGAATTGTCGATCAGCAGCGTCACCACCGTGTCGCGGAAATTCGTGTCCGATTCCTGCCGGAAGGAGAGCGGCTGGAACGGGTCGATGATGATGCGCGGTAGGCGCGAGGGATCGAGCGCGCCCTCCTCCAGGTCGAACTGCCAGGAGCGGTTCTGCTGCGCCATCAGCCGGCGTTGCAGCCGGTTCGCGAGGCGCGCGACGACGCCCTGCAGATGCGCCAATTGCTTGTCGAGATAGGCGCGCAGGCGGGTCAGCTCCTCGGCGTCGCAGAGCTCCTCGGCGGTGACGATCTCGTCGAATTTCTGGGTATAGGCCTTGTAGTCGGTCTGCGGCCGGTCGTTGGCGCGGCTGTCGCGCGGACGCGGCGCCTCACCCGCCTCCTCGGCCTCGGAGTTCTCGTCTTCCTCGTCCCAGTCGCCAGCCGGCGCATCGGCGGCCTCGGAGGCGCCTTCCTGCAATTCCTCGGCGGCGTCCTCGCTGGTCTCAGTCTCCGAGCGCTCGCCCTGGCTCTGCTGCTCGGCCTCGCCCTGCTCCTGCTGCTGATCGTCGGAGGACTGGTCCTGATCGTCCTCGTCCTCCTCGGCATCGTCGCCCTGGCTCGACTGCTCGGCCATGTCGAGCGAGACGAGGAGATCGCGCACGGTACGGGCGAAGGCACGCTGGTCCTCGATCGATTTCGCCAGCCGGTCGAGATCGTCGCCCGCCTTGGCCTCGATCTGCTCGCGCCAGAGATCGACCAGCTTCTCGGCCGCCTTGGGCGGCTTCAGGCCGGTCAGGCGCTCGCGCACCATCAGGGCGAGCGCATCTTCCAGCGGCGCATCGGCCCGGTCGGTGATCTCCTCGTAGCGGCCGCCGCGGTGATAGCGGTCCTCCAGCATCGCCGAGATGTTGCCGGCGACGCCGCTCATCCGGCGCGAGCCGACACATTCGACCCGCGACTGCTCGACCGCATCGAAGACGGCGCGCGCCGCATCGCCCTCGGGCGCGGCGCGGCGATGGACCGCGGAATCATGGCAGGCGAGGCGCAGCGCCATCGAATCGGCATGGCCGCGCAGGATCGCGACGTCGCCCGCAGTGAGCTTGCGTGGAGGCTCCGGCAGGCGGGCGCGCTCGCCGACCAGCGAGGGTTTGTCGGCGGCGAAGACAATCTCCATCTCCGGCTTGCGCGCGATCGCCTTCATCGCGCCCGAAACCGCCCGCTTCAACGGCTCGGCCGGCGCTTCCTTAGGGGTTCCGGGCTTGCGATTGGAGATGCTCATAGCGCCTTCATGAAGTGGTGGAAGGTCTGCCCGGCAACCGGATAGCCCTCCATGCGGCCGCATTCGCGATAACCCATGCGCGGATAGAAGCCCGGCGCCTGGATGCTCATCGTGCCGAGATAAACACCCCGTGCGCCATAATCGCGCGCCGCCTGCTCGGCCATCGCCAGCAGCGCCTCGCCATGGCCAGCACCACGATGGGCCTCATCGATCCAGAACAGATCGACATAGAGCCATTGCCATTTCAGCTCGCCGATCAGGCCGCCGACCATGGCGCCGCTCTCGTCGCGCAGGCTGAGCGCCAGCGGCTCGGCATTGCGCGGCCCGACCCTGGCCTCGTTATGCGCAGCAAGGCCGCGCAAGACAGCCTCGCGCGTCGCGGCGAAATCCGCCTCGCGCTGGATCGTGGCCTGCTTGCTGTCGGCGGCGCTCACGGCGTGCTCCTCAGCGCGCCCGCCCGTCATACATCGTCGGGCTCAGCTCGGTCGGCTCGACGCCGGCGAGACAGCGCACGTTGATCGCGACGGTCGGCGTGCCGTCCGGCGCATTGGCGCGGGCGAAGGATTCCATGCCGCATGTCTCGCAAAAGAGATGCTGAATCTTCTGCGAATTGAAGCGGTACTCGGTCAGCGCGTCCTCGCCCTTGGTCAGGGTGAAGCTGGTCGCCGGGCTGAAGGCCAGCACCGAACCGCGGCGCTGGCAGTAGGAACAGTTGCAGGTGATCGTCCGGGAGAGGTCGGCCTCGACCTCATAGGCGACCCGCCCACAGTGACAGGAACCTTCATACCGAGCCATGGCCGGCCTCCTGCTAGTTGAGCACGCTCCGATCGCAAAAGCGGGGCCCGCCTCTGCGGACCATGCTTCAGCTCAGAACGACGTTGACCGCGCTCTCCGGCAGCTCCTTGCCGAAGGAGCGCTGGAAGAACTCCGCCACCAGCGTGCGCTCCATCTCGTCGCACTTGTTGAGGAAGGTGACGCGGAAGGCGAAGCCGACATCGCCGCCGAAGATCGCCGCGTTCTCGGCCCAGGTGATGACCGTACGCGGGCTCATCACGGTCGAGAGGTCGCCGTTCATGAAGGCGTTGCGGGTGAGATCAGCGACGCGGACCATCTTGTTGACGATGTCCTTGCCCTCCGGCGAAGCCTGATAGTGCTTCGACTTGGCGAGCACGATCGCGACCTCGTTGTCATGCGGCAGGTAGTTCAGCGTGGTGACGATCGACCAGCGGTCCATCTGGCCCTGGTTGATCTGCTGGGTGCCGTGATAGAGGCCCGAGGTGTCGCCGAGGCCGACCGTGTTGGCGGTGGCGAACAGCCGGAAGGCAGCGTGCGGGCGGATGACGCGCTTCTGGTCGAGCAGCGTCAGCTTGCCGGACTGCTCGAGCACGCGCTGGATCACGAACATCACATCCGGGCGGCCGGCATCGTACTCGTCGAAGACCAGCGCGATGTTGTTCTGCAGCGCCCAGGGCAGGATGCCGTCCTGGAACTCGGTGATCTGCTTGCCTTCCTTCAGCACGATCGCGTCCTTGCCGACGAGGTCGAGACGCGAGACGTGGCTGTCGAGGTTGACGCGGACGCAGGGCCAGTTCAGCCGGGCCGCGACCTGCTCGATATGGGTCGACTTGCCGGTGCCGTGATAGCCCGAGATCATCACGCGGCGGTTATGGGCGAAGCCGGCGAGGATCGCGATCGTGGTGTCGCGATCGAAACGGTAGTCGGCGTCGAAGTCGGGAACATGCGCCTCGGGCTTGGAATAGGCCGGCACCTCCATGTCGGACTCGATGCCGAAGACCTGACGCACGGACAACTTCATGTCCGGCATTCCGGGGGCGGAGGCAGTCGTCGTTGTCATCGTTCTTCTCCGGGCGCAGGACAGGGGCCGGCAGAAGATCCGGTGTCCTGGAGCCGACCGAAAGGGAGGCGTGTGGAACTTCCTTAGATCGAAAGCGGCGGAGCGGCAATTCGCAAGAGGCATGCCGACCCTTCGCCGGCATGCATTCGCGCACGGCTCACGCGCCGTTCGCGAGTAACTTCGCAATCGCCGCGACGGTACCCGTCGCCCCGTCGAGATCGACCTTTGCAGCCTGCGGAGCATCTTGCGCTAGCGCCGTTTCGATATCGGCAGCGAGCGCCTGCGGCCCCTCGGCAAGCTTCACAACGCGCACCAACCCGGCCCGTTCCAGCGCCATAGCGCGCAAGGCCTGCTCGGTTTCGTTCCCCGCGTCGAAGGGAGCGAGCAGCGCCGGCCGCCCGGCCTGCAACAGGTCGAGCACGGTGTTGTAGCCAGCCTGGCTGATCGACAGCCCGCAGGTGGCGAGCAGTAACGGGAAATCCGGCCGCGCCCGTTCCACCCTGGCATTGGTCGGAGCTGATTGTCGCAGCCGGTCGAAATCGACCTCCGCGACGCCACGGCCGACCAGCAGATGAAAGGGCCGCTGCGGTAGCAGCTGTGCCGCCGCAAGCGCGGTCTCGAACAGCGGCAATGCTGCAGCCGAGCCGCCACCGGAGACGAGGATTGTGTCCTGCAGGCCTGCCGGAGACCCCGGCAAGGCGGGCGGCTCCGCCAGATAGCCTGTATAAACCAGCTTACGTGCGATCTCCGGCGTCACCGGCCAGGAGGCTTCAAGCGGCAGGACGCTGGGGTCGCCATGCACCAGTACCGCATCGAAGAGCGTCGCGAGCCGCTCGGCGGCCTCGGCGAGCGGCTCCAGCCGCTGCGGCGCGACCAGCACGTCGCGGATCGAGGCGAGCGCGAGTGCGTCCGGCTTGGCCGCTTTCGCAGCCGCGATCAGTGCCAGGAACTCCCCAGCGAGCTGGCGCCGGCCGAACGGGAAATGCTCGGTGATGACGATATCGGGCGAAAGCTCGCATGCGAGCGCCACCAGTTGCTCACGGCGCGCGGCCAGCCGCTCCGGCGTCGCGGCCTTTCCGTGTTCGTCGAGCAGATTGCGGAAATCGGTTCCTTCGGTGCGCACCGGCGGCAATTGCACGAAGCGATAGCCCGCCGCCGCCTTGCCGTCCGGCATGCCGCCACTGGCGAGTGTGACTTCATATCCAGCTCCGGCCAGCGCCCGCGCCAGCTGCCGCGCCCGCACCAGATGGCCGATCCCTAGCAGATGCGTGACCGCAATCAGGATGCGCGCACTCATGGCGCGCCGCTATCCTCGCCGGCGACCGCCGCCAGCAGCGCCCTGTGAACCCGCTCCAGCCCGGCCTGCGCCGAGAATTCGGTCCTCAACCTGTCGAAGGCGGCTGCGCCCAGCTTTGCGCGCAACCGTGGATCGCGAGTAAGCCCATCCAGTGCCTTGGCCAGCGCCGTGACGTCCCCGGGCCGCAGCAGCAGCCCCTCGCGGCCATGCTGCACGAATTCCGGAATGCCGGCGAAATCGGTCGCGACGATCGGCAAGGCCTGGCTCGCCGCCTCCATCACCACATTGGGCAGGCCGTCGCGATCGCCATTCTCGGCCTGCTTCGAGGGCAGGACGAAGAGATCGGCCTCGCGCAGCGCCGCGATCACTGCGTCCTGCGCCTGCGCGCCGCGCCAGTCGATCCGGGCTGCGAGCCCGAGCTTTTCGGCCTGCACCTTCAATACGGGGAGCAGCTCGCCACCCCCGATATGGGTAAGGCGCCAGTTCAGCTCCGCCGGCAGGATCGCCAGCGCCGCGAGCAGATCGTCGAAACCCTTCTTCGCCACCGCCCGCCCGATGGTGATGAAGCGCACCGGCTCGGCCGGGTCGGAGCCGTCGCGCGGCATGCGTGCCTCGGGCGGTGCCGGAAAGCGCGCCAGATCGAGCCCGTGATAGAGCAGCGCAACCTTGTCCGGCCGATCGGCGAGACGCATGAGCTCGGCATGGCCGTCGCGGGTGCAGGTCACGCCCCAGCGCGCCTCGGTGATCTTCTCGCGCTTTTCCCAGTCCGGCGTCGTCCAGATGTCCTTGGCATGGGCGGAGAACGACCAGGAGAGGCCCCTGCTCAGCGCGGCATAACGGATCACCGAGGCCGGCGTGTGCAGGTAGTGGACATGAAGATGGCGGGTCCCGGCCGGCAGTTCACGCGCCATCACGCAGGCCTGGCCGAAGCGGCGCAGGCGGTTGCGCGTGCGGTCGCGAGCGAAGTCGCGCAGGAACGCGCCGAACAGCCTGATGATGCTCGGCCGGGTGAATGCACTCGCGATCCCGCGCAGCACCCGCGGCCAGTCATCGTGCAGATATTCCGGCAGATAGTGCAGCGGCGCGGTGATCTCGCGATGCATCATGTGCCGCGCCCCGTCGGTCGGATGGCGCAGCGACCAGATCGCGAAGGATAGGCCGAGTTTCTGCAGGCCGAGCAGTTCCTGGGCGATGAAGGTCTCCGACAGGCGCGGATAGCCCTTCATCGCGATAGCGACCGCCGGCCCGGCGGGCTCACCCGTGTTCATCTGCGGCCGATCAGCATGAAGCGGGTGTAATTCCTGGTCGGCAGCGCGCCGGCGAACCACAATTCCGACAGCCCGACCTGGGCTTTGAAGGCGTCGAGCGAAGGCACGCAACTGCGGTGGTCCGGCTCGCGGAAATAGTCGTTCGACTGCAGCAGCAGCGGCAGCCCTGCAGGCAGCCCCGCGATCCAGCCCGGCACGTCGTCGAGATGCTCGCAACTGGTGTTGACCACCAACCCAGGCCGTCCGCCTTCGGCCCGCTCGAAGTCGAGCTCCATCATGTCGGCCGTCACCGCGCGGAAACGGCCCGAGGCGAGATGGCGGTGATTAAGGATCTCGGCGACAGGCGCGCAGTCCGGATCGATGTCGAGGCTCACCACGCGCGGGATCGCGAGACGCTCGTCAGCGAGCAGCATCGCGCCGAGCACGCCATGCCAGGCTCCGAGCACCCAGACCGGTCCGTCCGGCTTCGGCAATACCTGGGCGAGCGTCTCGACCAGCCAGCGCTTGGAGGCGATCTGCTTGGGATTGAAGGAAATCGACAGATCGGCCGGCGCCCCCTTGCCGACGAGCCGGGCGAGATCGGCGACGATCGCGTTCCCGGTCAGGGCTGCGACCCCGCGCAGGATATCGTAGAGAGCGTCGGCGGGCAGCGCGCTGGACATGCGGAAAAAGGCTGAAGGATGAAGACCCAGGATCAGGCGGAACGCGGCGGACCATATGCACTGTCATCGGCAAAGGCCAGTGCAGCCGAGCCCAACGCTCTGCTGCCGCATCTGGCCTCCCCGGCTGCGGCGCTGCGCCAGGTCTTGGCCGCTCATCTCCTGCTGCGCTGCAATCACATCATCGAGATCGGTGGGGCCGGTCTGCCGATCACCGGCTACATCACACATCGGCCCGTCTCGGTCACCGTCGTGGATCCGAAGATCGCCCCCCTCGTCGGCGAAAGCTTGAACGACGCGCCATGTCAGGTGCGGCATGTCCGGGCCAAGCTGCAGCAGCTCGACCTCGAAGCACCGCCATCGCCGTTCGGCCTGGTGCTGCTCGGCCTGTCGCTCAAGCCATTCGGCAATGACGAGGCGATCGACGCAAGGCTGCTGGCGCTCGTCCAGGCCGCAGACGTCCTGATCCTGGAACATGCTCACAGCCTCGAGCGGGTGCGCGGCCAGGTGCCGGCGCTGCTGGCAGCCCGCCGGGATAAGCCGGCGATCGACCTCGACCTGACCATCAACGATGCTGCGCTGGTGCAGGCTGGCTATGAGCGCCGGCGTTTCCTCGCCTTCGGTGCGTTCTGACGCTCAGACCGGCTTTTCGTCGACTACGACCGTCGGTGCGCCGCGACTATCGTCACGCAACTCGTCAGCCCGCGGATCGCCGGCCGGCGTGCTGCCGAAGCCATAGACCTGCATCGGCTTGTCGCGGCCCTTGACCGCGATCTTGTGCGGGACCGTGTCGCGATAGCTTCGGCCCGTCGCGCTCACCGTCTCGGCGGAGACGACGATGTCGGACAAAAGGCGCCGCGTCGCCGCTTCGAGCTGGCTCGCGATCATCACCGTCTCGCCCACGGTGATCTCGCGCCGCCCCATGCTCTCGTTCTCCACCGCGCCGACGATCGCCTGGCCGCCATGGATGCCGATGCCGATGCGCAGCGGCAGGGGCAATGAATTCGAGTACTCCCGGTTGAGGGCTTCGACCGCCCGCACCATGTCGCCGGCCGCCGCGATCGCCGCTGCGCCTGCCCGGGCCGGCGTCGTCTCCAGCCCGAACACCGCCATCAATCCGTCGCCATAGATCGCCTCGATCCGCCCGCCATGCGCCGCGATCGCCTGGGACATCTCGTCATAGAACCGGTTGAGCAGGTTCATCAGCTCATGTGGCAATTGCCGCTCGGAGAGCGCGGTGAAGGCTCTGAGATCGGCGACCATCACCGTCAGGCCCTTCTTGCCGATCCGGTCGTCGGGATCGAGGGCACCGCTCGGTCCGGCTCCCCGCTGCTTGGCGGCGAGCAGGATCTGGACCTGGAGGTCGCGCTTCGGCCTGATCTGGCAGGCCAGCCGGACATGATCGCCGGCCGAGATCCGGCGCAGCAGCCGCGCCTCGTTCGGGCCGGGCGGCGGCAGGTCATCGGCGCCGTCGAGCACCAGCACCCGGCAGGTGGCGCAGCGCGCCCGTCCCCCGCAGAGCGCGGCATGGGGAATGCCGAAGCGGCGGAATATCTCGAGCAGGGTCGGGCCCGGGACGACCCTTCGCACGCCATGGCCGACGAAACGCACGGCGATCGCACCGAGCGCCCGCGCCCTGAGCTCACGCAGCACGACGAAGCCGGCGAAGCCGCCGATCAGGCCGAAGAAGGCGCGCTTGGCCCAGGTCACGTAGTGATTGAAGGTGTCGATCTGCACCGCCGTATAAAGCTCGGGCGGCAGCGCCATCATCTGCGCCTCGCGCCCCGCCACCGAGAAGCCGATCAGCGCGAGCAGCGGGATCAAGATCGCCACCAGCAGGAACGGGTCGCGCCAGCGCGCATAGGCGTCGCGCGCCCGGAAGGTGAAATGCAGGCCGATCACGCCATGCGTCCAGACCAGCAGCAGCAGCAGGCTCTGCGACAGGGCAAGATTAGGCCAGAGCCGGCGCAGCACGGCGTGATAGCTCTCGTCCTGGCCGAACAGCACGCCCTGCACCCTGGTGCTGACGATGTGGTCGATCAGCAGGAGCGGGATCGCGACGCCGAGGATGATCTGGATCACTTCACGGCCAGGCATGCGGAAGGTGCGCCGCTGCGCCACGCGCAGCAGGGCAAAGATAGGGTGCACGATCAACGAGCCGTAGAGCGCGACCGTGCCGATCCAGCTGTGCCAGAACCAGTAGCGCCAGTCTTGCACCGCCTCCATCGTCGCGACGCCGAAGATGCCGAGCGCGTGGTTGAGGAAATGCGTGGTCGCGAAGACCATCAGGATGCAGCCCGAGGCGAAGCGCACGTCGCGGCTCCAGGACGACATCTGGTCGAAGCCGGAGCTCACAGGCCTGCCTCCCGCTGGCGTGCTCGGAACCACTGTCATCGGCGCACCCGGCGCTTCAATGTGTCTTCTCGCCATGCAGGACGGAATCCGCCAGCCGGTAGAGTCGACCAGCCAGATCTCGTGCCAGGGCGACGGAGAACTCCGGAATATTGTCGAGCAGCTCGAAGAAGAGCGTCCGCGGCAGCCGTAGCGCCACCACGTCGGTCTTTGCCGAGAACCGTGCGGCGTAAGTCTGATTGCAGAGGAGCGGCACATCGCCGATCAGGCTGCCGGTCGCGATCCGAAAGGTTTTCTGCCTCCCGTCGGAGAACTCATGCGAGAGCTCGACCTCTCCCTCAAGCACGCAATAGACCTCTTCGGGCTTGTCGCCCTCTTCGGTGATGATCGTCCCGGCCGGAAAATAGAGCCGTTCGCCCATCAGTGCGAGCAGCTTCAGCCGCGGCCCCGGCAATCCGCGGAACAGAGGGACCGACTTCAGGCAGCTGATATCGTTCTCGAGCGTCATGTCCTTGCCTCGATCGGCATCGCGCCAGTGGAAGGCGGCGCCTCGTCCTGCTCCTCATCCGCCTCGTCGATCGCGGCGCCCGCGCCGTTCATCCTGGCCACGGCTCCATTGAAAACGATCTTCTGTCGGATATCGGCAGCCAGCCCCTGATCGGTCAAGAGCAGGAACAACGTCCGGTCACGACAATAGTTGCCGATACGGCGGATCAGGCCACCAGGATCGGGGCAGGTGACGACGAAAGCGTCGAGATCGAGCACCAGAATGTCGGGCCGCTTGATCAGGGTCTGCGCGAGCGGCACCATCAGGCGCAGCCGCAGCGGCAGAAGCCGGCCACGCAATCCGACATCGGTATTCAGCCCGAGACGATAGGCGGCCGAGTCGAGGCCGGCGCGCGACAACGCCGCCCGGGCGATTTCCGCCACCTTGCGTCCGGCGTCCGGAATGCCGAAACCGATGCGTCCGAACAGCAGATTATCGCGCACGCTCGCGCCGTGAATGACGTCGGCCGGATCGTAGAATTCGATCTCGTCGGCCTTCTCGCCCGGCAGATAGGTCTTGAAGCTGTGGCGAGCACGGAGCACGCGCCGCCGCAAGGCGATGTCGAGCAAATTGAGTCGGTGCTTGGGCTCGATATAGCCGAGCGCGAGCGCGATCAGCTCGCGCTGTACGGTCGGATCGAGCGGGCTGCGCCGGTCGTGCCGCCGCAGCGCCTCGGCGAGCTCTCCGAGCTTCTCCAGATCGATCTCGCCACCGAAAGCATAGCGCTCGAACAGCGTATGGCCCTGCGGCAGGCCGGCGAAGATCTCGACCAGTGTCGCAGCGATGCGTCCGCCGATCTCGGCCAGCGGCTCCTCCAGCGCCTCTGCCTGCAACACCGAGCGGGCGTAAGGATCCTCGAGCAGGAACTCGGCGGGCTGGCGGCCATTGCGCATGGCGCCGAAGACGAGGTTCTCCGCGATCGTCGCATTGGCGTTGTAGCGATCGAGATCGAAGACCTCGATCAGCCCGCCGAGCTTGCTCTTGGCGAGCTCGGCCGCGACCACCTCGCGCGCCTCGATGATGCGCCCGGCCGCACCTTCCGGCAGGGGCGCGATCACCTTGGCGTCGAGGCCGAGCTCATAGACCTCGTCGGCGCAGCCGAGCGTCTCGAGCACCATCAGCACCCGCTGCTCGAGCGCCTCCTCGTCCTCGAGGCCCGCCCCCTTGTAGTCGTGCCAGTCCGCCGTGAAGGGCAGTGGCGTATTGCCCGCCCGCAATGCCTCGATGAAACGGCGATGCTCCTCCTGATCGACGACCTCGTCCGGCTTGATCACCGGGCGCTTGCGTTTCAACGGGAGCAGGATGTTGTCGCGCAGGCTGCCGTTGATGATCTCGATGTCCGGGCCGGCATAGCCGATGAGGTAGCTCGCGCGCTCGACGCTGATCGCATCCAGCGGCTCACCGTCGATCAGCACGCGGCCGGTATAGCTCATCGTCTGCCGCCCGAGGATGCGGCCGAGCGTATCGCGCCCGCCGCCTGCCGGCCCGATCAGCGCGATTTCGCCCGGCCGCCGCAAGGTCAGGGTCAGCGGCGTCAGCAGCGGCTGGCCGCGATTGTCGATCATCTCGACCTTGTCGACCCGGATCTCGCCCGCCTGCGGCAGCGGCGCAATTTCGCTCTCCTCCTCCAGCCGCAGCGCCTCGCTCGGGCTGAACTGCTGGATCACCTGCTCGTATTTGATCGTGACGTCGTTGCGCTGCTGGTCCCAGTCGATCAGCTCCTTGATCGGTGGCGGCAGGTCGCGATAGGCGGCGATCACGGCCACCAGCTGGCCGATGTCGAGCCGGCCCTGCAGCGCGAAGAAGCCGCCGATCGCGTAGAAGAAGAAGGGCGTGATCTGCGCCAGCAGATTGTTCAGGAACTTGACCGCGAATTTGCGCTTGTAGAGCGCATAGCGGATGTCGAACAGCGTCCCCAGGCGCCCGGCGATGTCGGACTGGATGTAGGATGTCGCGCCGTGGCCCTGGATGGTCGGCCCGGCATCGACGATCTCGCCGATCCGCCCGGCGAGCTGGCGCGAGGCGATCTGACGCTCGCGGCCGAGCCTGAGCTGTTCCTTGCGCAGGATCGGGATGATCACTGCCTGGATCAGCACGATGATCAGCGCGATCGAGCCGAGCCAGACGCTCTGCATCATGATGAAGGCGAGCGCGGTCAGCGCCTGGCTGAGCAGGAAGGCCGGCTGGATGAAGGCGTCGCCGACGAAGCCACCGATCGGCTCGACCTCGTCCTTGATCATGCTCGCGACCTCGGCCGGCTTGACCGAGCGGATCTCTTCCGGCCGGAACCGCATCAGCTGGCTGAACAGGTCGTAGCGCATGCGCCTGAGCATGCGCTCGCCCAGCACGCCCTTCTGCACGTTGACGACGTATTTGAAGGCGCCGTTGATCAGCACGAGCGCAAGGAAATAGAAGCTCAGCGTCAGCAGGAGCCCGAGCTGATTGACCTTGACGCCCTCGAAGAGCTGGACGCTGCCGCCGCCGAGGAACTCCGGCCAATGCAGCGCCCAGTCGAACACCGTCGCCGTCGTCTTGCCGTCCTTGAAGGCGCCACCCTGGATCGCATCGTTGACGATGCGCTTGGGGACTTCGAAGGAAGCCCAGTTGAACGGGATCGAGACGAGGATCACGAGCAGAACGATGATCTGCTCCCGGCGGCTCTTCTGCCAGACGTAACGGAAGAGGCTTCTCTCCAAGGGCTTTCCCATCCCGTGCCCGGAAGAGTGGGAACCCCGCCGGCTTGCCCCCATATGTGGTCAGTTCACGACGCGGCGCAACATGCCGCGGGACTCGACAAGTCCGGCGATTTCAAGTTCGGTCGCGGTCGGGAGCTCAGCCGCGTTGCAGGATCGTCATCGAGACAGGACAAGGACGGCGGGACAGCAAGCACGAAGGACGATGCCGCGGCCGAAAGGGACCCTGCGGCAACGACAAACCAATCCGGAGATGGTGCGGGCCATGCATCCGGCAAGATGGACACCAGGGGACGACGGCGTCAGCCGCAGATGAACATTCTCGAGATCAACGACCTGCGGATCGGCTTCACCGTTCACGGCTTCGCTCGCGATGTCGTGAAGGGCGTCGACTTCCGGATTCCGGCCGGCAAGACCGTGGCGCTCGTCGGCGAGTCAGGCTCGGGCAAATCGGTGATCTCGCAGGCGATCATGGGCCTGCTGCCGCGCGCCGGCGCCGTCACCGGTGGGAGCATCCTGTTCCACGATCCGCAGGTGAAGGACGGTGTCATCGACATCGCCACCTTGCCCGACGAGGGCAAGGAAATCCGCGACCTGCGCGGCGGGCGCATCGGCATGATCTTCCAGGAGCCGATGTCCTCGCTCTCGCCGGTCCACACGATCGGCAATCAGATCGAGGAGGCGCTGCAGCTGCATCGCCCGATGCCGAAGCCTGAGGCGCGTGAGCTGATCGAGGCGATGCTGAAGCGCGTCGGCTTCAAGGACCCGGCCCGCGCCTATAATTTCTACGCCTTCGAGCTGTCCGGCGGCCTGCGCCAGCGCGCCATGCTCGCGATGGCGCTGATCTGCCAGCCGGCCCTGCTGATCGCCGACGAGCCGACGACGGCGCTCGACGTCACCATCCAGGCCCAGGTACTCGACCTGATGCGCGATCTCCAGGCCGAGATGGGCATGGCGATCCTGCTGATCACCCATGATCTCGGCGTCGTCGCCAACATGGCCGACGAAGTCGTGGTGATCTATCACGGCGAGATCATGGAGAGCGGTCCCGTCGAGGACATCTTCCGTCGCCCGCAGCACCCCTATCTCAAGGCGCTTCTCCAGGCCTCGCCGCATTTCGACATGCAGGAGGGTGAGCGGCTGGTGGCCCTGCGCGAGGCCCGCCCACGCGCTCCCGCCGCACCAAAGCCCGCGTCGGCACCACCGAGCGCCGGGCAGCAGGCACCATTGCTCTCAGTGCGGCATGTCCACAAGACCTACACGACCCATTCGAGCCGCTTCTTCGGCAAGGGCACGACCTCGACCGTCCACGCCGTCGATGATGTCAGCTTCGACATCGAGCGCGGCGAATGCCTCGGGCTGGTCGGCGAGAGCGGCTGCGGCAAGACCACGCTCAGCAAGCTGATCATGCGGGCGTTGACGCCCGATTCCGGCGAGGTCCGCTTCGACGACGGCAAGGACTGCGTCGACCTCCTCTCGCTGCAGGGCGAGGATCTGCGCCGCTTCCGCCCGAAGCTGCAGATGATCTTCCAGGACCCGGTCTCCTCGCTGTCGCCGCGCATGACCGTGATGAACATTCTGCGCGAGCCGCTCGTCATCCACGAGCGCGGCGACGGCGCCGAGCAGAAGGCGCGGGTCAAGGCGCTGATGGACGATGTCGGGCTCGATCAGCGCTTCCTCTCGCGCTATCCGCATTCCTTCTCCGGCGGCCAGCGCCAGCGCATCGGCATCGCGCGGGCGCTCGCGCTCGACCCGGAACTGATCATCTGCGACGAGCCGGTCTCGGCGCTCGACGTCTCCGTCCAGGCGCAGATCCTCAATCTGCTCAAGGACCTGCAGGCCGAGCGCGGCCTGACCTTCCTGTTCATTTCGCATAATCTGGCGGTGGTGAACTACATGGCCGACCGCATCGCGGTGATGGCGAATGGCCGCATCGTCGAGCTCGCGCCGCGCCACACCCTCTTCACCGCCCCGGTCCATCCTTACACCAAGGCGCTGCTGAAATCGGTGCCCTTCGCCGATCTCGACCGCAAACTCGACTTCAAGCTGGCGGCGCCGGGCGGCGCCTCGGATACGCGCCACTGGCCGGCAGGCTTCAAGCCCGATCCCGACGGCGAACCGCTCGCCCATCTTGATCTCGGCGCCGGCCATCTCGTCCTCGCCAAGCCCGGCGCCAATGTCAGGGAGCTCGCCTGATGCGGATCGCGCGCAGGAGCTTCCTCATTGGAGCGGGCGCCACCCTCGTCGCGCCGCGGCTGGGGCTTGCCGGCGTCGAGACCCTGATCGACAGCCCGGCGCTCGCCGACAAGGTCGCTGCCGGCAAATTGCCTGTTCTCGCCGAGCGCCTGCCGAAATCGCCGCGCTTGATCCACATGGCGGCGATGGGCCGCGCACCCGGTCGGCATGGCGGCACCATGCGGATGCTGATGGGCGACCAGCGCGACATCCGCATGATGACGATCTACGGCTACACACGCCTTGTCGTCTACGACGAGAAGCTCGAACTCGCGCCCGACCTGCTGGAGAGCTACGAGGTCGAGCGCGGTCGCGTCTTCACGCTGCGGCTGCGGGCGGGTCATCGCTGGTCCGACGGCCATCCCTTCACCGCCGAGGACTTCCGCTACTGGTGGGAAGACGTCGCCAACAACAAGCGGCTTTCACCGGGCGGTCCGCCGCAGGCGATGCTGATCTCCGGCCAGCCCTGCCGGTTCGAGATCCTCGACGAGCTGACGCTGCGCTACAGCTGGGCGGAGCCGAACCCGGTCTTCCTGCCCGCCCTCGCCGGCGCCCAGCCGCTCTACATCACCATGCCGGCGCATTATCTGAAGCAGTTCCACCAGCGCTATGCCGGCAAGGAGGAGCTGGAGCAGAAGGTCAAGAGCACCCGCGTCAAGGATTGGGGCTCGCTGCACGAGCGCTTCTCGCGCCAGTACCGGCCTGAGAACCCCGACCTGCCGACGCTCGACCCGTGGCGCAACACCACAGCGATCCCAGCCGAGCGATTCACCTTCGTTCGCAACCCTTATTTCCACCGGGTCGACGAGAACGGGCGGCAATTGCCCTATGTCGATGCAGTCACGCTGACGATCGGCAGCTCGGCACTGATCCCCGCCAAGACAGCCGCCGGCGACACCGACCTGCAGGCCCGCTATCTGCGCTTCGAGGACTATACGTTTCTCAAGGGCGCTGCGAAGCGGATGAATTTCGAGGTCCGCTTGTGGAAGCGGGCCGAAGGCGCCTCGTTTGCGCTGATGCCCAATCTCAACGCGATCGACCCGACCTGGCGCGATCTCAACCGCGATCTGCGCTACCGCCGGGCGCTCTCGCTCGCGATCAATCGCCGCGACATCAACCGCGTCATCTTCTTCGGCCTCGCCAAGGAGAGCGGTAACACCGCCTTGCCCGAGAGCCCGCTCTATGATGCGGCGCTGGCGCAGCTCAACATGACGCCGGACCTCGCCGAGGCCAACCGCCTGCTCGACGAGGTCGGCCTCGCCAGGCGTGACGGCGAGGGCATCCGCCATTTCCCGGATGGGCGGCGTCTGGAGTTCACCATCGAGACCGCCGGCGCCTCGACCGAGGAGACCGACATCCTCGATCTGATCAAGCAGGATTTCATCGCGATCGGCATCAAGATCCACCCGCGCTCGAGCCAGCTCGATGTCTTCCGCCGTCGCATCCTCGCCGGCCAGACGATCATGTCCGGCTGGACCGGCATGGACAATGCGCTGGTCGCCGCCGAGATGGAGCCCGACGCGCTCGCCCCGACTTCGCCGGCCCAGTTCAACTGGCCGCGCTGGGGCCAGTATTTCGAGAGCGGCGGCCGCGAGGGCGAGGCGCCCGACCTGCCCGAGGCGAAGGAACTCGTCACGCTCTACAAGGCCTGGCGGCATTCGACGACGCATCAGGAGCGCCGGGAGATCTGGCAGACCATGCTGAAGATCAACGCCGAGCAGCTGTTCACGATCGGCGTGGTCAATGCCACGCTGCAGCCGATCGTGGTCGCCAAGGAGCTGCGCAACCTGCCGGAACACGGGCTCTACAGCTTCGAGCCAGGCGCCTTCTTCGGCCGCTATATGCCCGATACGTTCTGGTTCGAGGGGCAGTAGTCGTGCTGCTGAATTACATCTTCAAGCGCATCCTGGTGATGATCCCGACGCTGTTCGTCACCAGCGTCCTGATCTTCACTGTGATCAACCTGCCCGAGGGCGACTATTTCGAGACGATGGTCGCCGAGATGCAAGCCCAGGGCGAGAAGGCGGACATGAGCCGCGTCGAGTTCCTGAAGAAGGAGTACGGCTTCGACAAGCCGCCGGCCGAACGCTATTTCTGGTGGGTCACCGGCCTGTTGCGCGGCGACATGGGCTATTCCTTCGAATACCAGCTGCCGGTCCGCGACGTCGTCGGCGACCGCCTGCTGCTGACCATGGTGGTCTCCTTCTTCACCATCATCTTCACCTGGATCGTCGCCTTCCCGATCGGCATCTACTCGGCGACGCACCAGTACAGCTGGGGCGACTATGGCCTCACCTTCATCGGCCTGCTTGGTCTCGCCGTGCCGCATTTCCTGCTGGCGCTGATCTTCCTCTACTTCGCCAATGTCTGGTTCGGCACCTCGATCGGCGGCCTGGTCGATCCGCAATATCTCAACCAGCCGATGAGCTGGGCCAAGTTCAAATCGGTGCTGGAGCACCTCTGGATCCCGGTGATCATCATCGGCGCCGGCGGAACGGCGGGCATGATCCGCAAACTGCGCGCCAACCTACTCGACGAGCTGCAGAAACAGTATTACGTCACCGCCCGCGCCAAGGGCCTGCCGCCGGGCAAGGCGCTGCGCAAATACCCGCTGCGCATGGCGCTCAACTTCTTCATCTCGGATATCGGCGACATCCTGCCCTCGATCGTCTCCGGCGCCGAGATCGTCGCGATCGTGCTCTCGCTGCAGACCACCGGACCGCTGCTGATCCGGGCGCTGCAAGGCCAGGACATGTATCTCGCCGGCTCCTTCCTGATGTTCCTGTCCTTCCTGACCGTGATCGGCGTGCTGATCTCCGATATCGCGCTCGCCCTCCTCGATCCACGCATCCGCCTGCAGGGGACGGCGACCAAGTGACGACGCCTCCCGCCCTCCCGGCTTCGGAGCCGCTGCCGCATCGCTGGTCGACTGCGCCATTCGAGCCCTACGCGGTCGAGAAGATGTCGCCCGAGCAGGAACGCGTCTATCTCGCCCCGCAGTGGAAGCTGATGTGGTGGAAGTTCCGCAAGCACAGGCTCGCGGTGATCTCCGGCGTCGTCATCCTGCTGATGTATGCCTCGGCCGCCTTCTGCGAGTTCCTGGCGCCCTATCACTACACGACGCGCAACACCGATTTCATCCGCGCCCCGCGCCAGGAGCTGCACCTCTTCCACGAAGGCAGCTTTGTCGGGCCATTCGTCTACCCGTATGTGCAGCGCCTCAACATGGAGAACCTGAAGCGCGAATACGACGTCGACGAGACCAAGCCGCAGAAGCTCCGATTCTTCTGCCGTGCCGACTCCTACGAGTTCTGGGGCCTCATCCCCGGCAATCTCCACCTGATCTGCCCGCCCGAGGGCGGCACGCTCTATCTGCTCGGCACCGACCGGCTCGGCCGCGACATGTTCTCGCGCATCCTCTATGGCGGGCGGATCTCGCTGACCATCGGCCTGCTCGGCGTCGGCGTCTCCTTCGTGCTCGGCATCATCATCGGCGGCATCGCCGGTTATTATGGCGGCAAGGTGGACCTCATCATCCAGCGCATCATCGAGATCGTGCAGTCGCTGCCGCATATCCCGCTCTGGCTGGCGCTGGGCGCGATCATGCCGCCCTCCTGGAGCCCGCTGCTGGTCTATTTCGGCATCACCGTGATCCTCGGGCTGATGGACTGGACCGGGCTGGCGCGCGCCGTACGCTCGAAGCTCCTGGCGCTGCGCGAGGAGGATTATGTCGTCGCCGCCCAGTTGATGGGCGCCAAGCCGGCCCGCATCATCGGCCTGCATCTCGTACCCGGCTTCATGAGCCATCTCATCGCCGCCGCGACGATCACCATTCCGAAGACCATCCTGGGCGAGACCGCGCTCTCCTTCCTCGGCCTCGGCCTCAGACCCCCGATCACCAGCTGGGGCGTAATGCTGAACGAGGCACAGAACATCAATGTCGTCGCGCTCTATCCCTGGCTGCTCTACCCCTGCATCCCGGTGATCGTCATCATCCTAGCCTTCAACTTCCTCGGCGACGGCCTGCGCGATGCGGCCGACCCTTATCGCTGACGCCTCCTCGCCACCAAGACGCTCGTGAAGATCGCTTTCCATACGCCGCTGAACCGCTATGGCGATGGCGCGCCCTCGGGCGACCGGCTGATGGCGCGCCAACTGGTGACGCTGGTGGAGGAGCTCGGCCACAGCGTCGAGATCGTCCCGGCCGAGCGCAGCTTCATGCGCGAGCCCGATCCGGCACTGCTGGCTGCCCACAAGGATGCGGCACAGGGCGTGATCGCCTCGCTGAGCGAACGCTGGCAGGCGCCAGAGGCCCGGCCCGATCTGTTTTTCACCTATCACTGCCATTATCGCGCTCCGGACCTGATCGGCCCTGCCTTGGCCGAGCACTTCGCCCTGCCCTATCTCCTTGCCGAGGCCAGCGATGCACAGAAGCGCTTCGCTGGTCCCTGGGGTGAGGCGGCGGCTCTCGCCCGCGCCGCCATCCTGCGTGCCGATCTGCACCTGTGCATGACGGCTCGCGACCGCGAGGGCTTGAGCCGGCTCATCACGGAACCGGAGCGCCTGATCGACCTGCCGCCCTTCCTGCTCGGGGTCGAGGAGATCCCCGAGCACTCCGCCGCGCCTCGCGACGGGAACGAGCCGGTTCGGCTGATCGCCGTCGCGATGATGCGCCAGGGCAACAAGGCCGCCTGCTACCTCTTCCTGGCCCGCACGCTCGCGCGCATCATCGACCTGCCGTGGACCCTGACCCTGATCGGCGATGGGCCGCAACGTCCTGCCATCGAGGCGGCTTTCGCCGACTTCCCGGCTGGCCGCGTCCATTTCCTCGGGCGATGCGACCGCGCCACGATCCTCGCCGAGCTCACCATGCACGATCTCTTCGTCTGGCCCGGCCTGAACGAGGCCTATGGCGTGGTCTATCTCGAAGCGCAGGCCACCGGGCTTGCCGTTGCGGCGTTGGATAGTGGCGGCGTGCCCGCCGTTGTCGCACGCGACCGCTCCGCTTTGCTCTCTCCCCACGGCGACGAAGCTGCACTGGCCGCGGCGATTGGGCGATTGATCGGCGATGCCGAACTACGCGCTCGCATGGGCGCGGCTGCCCGGCGCCTCGCCCGCGAGGAACGCAACGGCGAAGGTGCCCGCCTGATCCTCGCCGCAGCGCTGGATGCCGCAATCGCCCGGCATGAGCACAAGATGTCTGGGGCCGCGAGATGACCGAGGATGCGGCCTGGTCCACGCTGCTTGCCGAGCTCGACCGCTGGGGCGCCGCTGGCAAGCGTGTCGCGCTCTGGCTGCGCGACGATGACGCGACCGCGCCCAGCGACCAGCTCGACCGGCTCGCCGCCCTCGCCGAGCGCTTCGCGATTCCGGTGCTGCTGGCCTCGATTCCAATGCTGACGCAGGAGGCTCTGGCAAGACGGATCGAGACCGCGCCATTGCTGCGCCCCTGCCTGCATGGCGTCTGGCATCGCAATCACGCCCCGCCCAGTGAGAAGAAGAGCGAGTTCGGCCTGCACCGGCCGCTTCCGGATATCCTCGCCGAAATCGCCGCTGGCCGGCAGCGCCTTCGGGAGCTGTTCGGCGACGCCTTCCTTCCAGCCTTCGTGCCGCCATGGAACCGCATCCACCCAGACATCGCAGCCGAGCTGCCCGGCCTCGGCTTCGCCGGCCTGTCCTGCTTCCGCAATTTCGCGCTCGGCCCTGCCGGCGGCCCCCGCCTCGTCAACACCGATCTCGACCTGATCGACTGGCATGGCGGTCGCGTCGGCAGGCAGCCCGCCGACCTCCTGGCCGAGATGGCTGGATTGCTCGCGGATCGCCGGGCGAAGCCCGCACCAAGCCAGCCTTTCGGCCTGCTGCTGCACCATCACGATCATGACAGCACCACGTGGAGCTTCCTCACGAATCTGCTGGCGCAGCTGTCCGGTCATGCAGCCGTCGCATTCTCCGGTCCCGATGCGTTCTTCGGCGCGGCAACCGACTTGGCAATGGACTTGGATTGACGCGCCGGCAGCGCTATGGTTTTGGCCAGTTCGGGTGCGTTCTTGCGTCCCCCGGAGGCCATCTGACCTTCAAGCAGAGGACGCGACGGACGCATGGGGCTCAGTCTGATCGACGATAGCGGGGTGCGCCGCCCGCCATGCAGCCCGCATGCACCGCGCGTCCTGATCTATAGCCACGACACCTTCGGTCTCGGCCATATCCGCCGCTGCCGGGCGATCGCCAATTCACTCGTCGCGAGCTACCCTCATATATCAGTGATCATCGTCTCCGGCTCGTCGATGATCTCGAGTTTCCAGTTCGGCGACGGCGTCGACTATGTCCGCATTCCCGGCATCGAGAAGCAGAGCGACGGCCGTTATCTGCCGCACCATCTCAATCTCGAACTCGGCGACACGATCCGCCTGCGCACCGACCTGATCAAGCAGACGGTGCTGTCCTTCGATCCGGATATCGTCATCGTCGACAAGGAGCCGATCGGCCTGCGCGGCGAGCTCATCCCCTCGCTCGAAATCCTGCGCCGGCGCGGCGCCCGCATCGTGCTGGGTGTGCGCGACGTGCTCGACGAGCCGACCAAGCTGCATGACGAATGGCGTCAGAGCGGCGCGCTCGACGCGCTCGCAAACATCTACGACGACATCTTCGTCTACGGGCTGGAGAGCGTTTATCGGCCGCTCGACGGTTTGCCGAACCAGCATCTCTTTGCGAACAAGATCAGCTATACCGGTTATCTCAAGCGGGCCGTGCCCTCGCCGATGCCGCCAAACCGGCATCCGCGCATCACCAAGGGTCCGTTCATCCTGGTGACGCCTGGTGGCGGCGGCGACGGCGCCGGCGTGATCGACTGGGTGATCTCGGCCTATGAGGCCGATCCGACCATCGAGTTGCCAGCGCTGATCGTCTTCGGTCCGTTCATGTCGCGCGAGAAGCGCAAGGAGTTCACCGACCGCATCGCCAAGCTGCCCAAGCTGGAGAGCATCGGCTTCGAACCACGCCTCGAACTGCTGATGAACCGCGCCCACTGCGTCGTCGCCATGGGCGGCTACAACACCTTCTGCGAGATCCTCTCTTTCGACAAACCGGCGCTGATCGTGCCGCGCGTCCGGCCGCGCCTGGAGCAGGCGATCCGGGCAGAGCGCGCCGACAGCCTGCGCCTGATCGATGTGCTGTTCGACCCGACCCAGACCGGCGCGAATGCGCGCGATCCGCTGCAGATGGCCAAGGCGCTGCATGCCTTGCCCAAGCGCCTGCCGCCCTCGCAGGCCTTCCTGCCGGACCTGCTCGACGGCCTCCCGGCGATCAACCGCGCGCTCGCCGAGGACCTGTCGCTGCCGGTCCGCGGCCGGGCGCTGGCGCAGAACGCCGCCGCCGGCTGATCGCGAAAGGCGATTTTCGCGATCCATTGCGCGCATGGCGCGATAGACATCATCTGGAGAGCTCGTAATATATCAGGAATAGCGCTGGGAGACGCCGCCATGACGCAGGTCCTGTTCCGCAATTTCGCGATGCTGGAGCCCGATCATGGTGAGCTGCGAAAAGGGCACGAGCTGCTCGTCGAAGGCGAGCTGATCCGCGAGGTCTCCGACAAGCCGATCAAGGCCGACAAGGCTGCTGTGATCGACTGCGGCGGACGCACGCTGATGCCCGGCCTGATCGACAGCCACGTCCATGTCATGCTCTCCGAGGTCTATATCCGCCTGCTCGAGAGCGTGCCGCTGACGCTGGCCACTGCCCGCGCTGCGCGCCTGATGAAGGGCATGATCGACCGCGGCTTCACCTCGGTGCGCGACACCGGCGGTGCCGACTGGGGCATCAAGGAGGCGGTCGAGAAGGGCGATATCGTCGGGCCGCGCCTGTTTATCGCCGGCGCCGCGATCGGCCCGACCGGCGGCCATAGCGACCCGCGCCGGCGCACCGATTTCGGCGCGCGCTGCCATTGCTGCAACGCCATGGCCTTCACAATGAACATCTCCGATGGCGTCTCCTCAGTCATCAAATCGACGCGCGAGCAGATGCGCCTCGGCGCCGACCACATCAAGATCATGATGTCCGGCGGCGTCGCCAGCCCCTACGACCCGCTCGACTCGATGCAGTTCACGGTCGAGGAGGTCACAGCCGCCGTCACTGAGGCCAAGGCCTTCGGCCGCTATGTCTGCGCCCATGCCTATACGCCGGAAGCGATCACCCGGGCCGCGCAATGCGGCGTGCGCGCCATCGAGCACGGCAATCTGATCGACGAGGCCTCGGCCAGGCTGATGGCTGAGAACAACATGTTCCTGACCGCCAACCTCGTTGCCTATTATGCGATGAAGGAGCGCGCCGCCGAGTTCGGCATGAATGCCGAGATGTTGGCCAAGAACGATCTCGTCATCGATGGCGGCCTGAAATCCCTGGAGATCTGCAAGCGCGCCGGCGTGCCGGTCGCCTATGGCTCCGATCTGCTCGGCCAGCTCCAGGCGGACCAGTCGCGCGAATTCCTGCTGCGCCGCGAGGTGCTCTCGCCGATCGAGATCATCCGCTCTGCCACCACGGTCGGCGCACAGCTGCTGCGCATGGAAGGCAAGCTCGGCACGCTGCGTGCAGGGGCTTATGCGGATATCATCCTGGTCGACGGCGATCCGCTGAAGAGCCTGGAGCTGTTCCAGGGTCAGGGCGCGAAGCTGCCTGTGATCATGAAGGGTGGCGTATTCCACAAGAATACGCTGCACTGAGAGCGAACGTAGCGATGACGGGGGCAGCGATTTGAGCGCCGCGCGGTTGAGCCTGGGACGCATCGCGCTGAACGGCGCGGCCACGCTTTCGCTCGGCTTCATCCTGATGCCACTCTTCTTCGTGGTCTGGCTCGCCTTCTTCCGCCAGGAGATCCCCTCCTTCCCGCCGGAGGGCTATTCGCTGAAATGGTTCCAGGCGGCGGCAAACAACAAGCCCTTCGTCGACGGCTTCATCCTCAGCCTGCAGGTCGGCGTGCTCGCGACCCTGATCGGGCTCGTGCTCGGCGTACCCGCCAGCCTTGCCCTGATGCGCCATCGCATCGCCTTGGGGCCAGCCATCAACACGCTCCTGCTGTTGCCGCTGGTGATGCCCGGCATCGTGCTCGGCACCTCGCTCTACGTCTTCCAGATCGAGACCGAGATCGCCACCGGCCTGCCGGTGCTGGGTTCAGCTGGCGGTCTCGTCGCCGCTCATAGCCTCGTCGTCATCCCCTGGGTAGTGAAGCTGGTGACCGCGAGCCTCGCTGGTTTCGACCGCACCATCGAGGAGGCCGCGCAAAATCTCGGCGCCGGCCCCTGGACGACCTTTCGGCGCGTTACCTTGCCGAGCATCCGGCCGGGCCTCGTCGCCGGCTCGCTCTTCGGTTTCGTCACCTCCTTCGGCAATCTGGAGATGAGCCTGTTCCTGGTCGGGCCCGGCCGCACCACGTTGCCGATCGCGATCCTGCAATATCTCGAATGGAAGATCGATCCGACGGTTGCGGCCGCCTCGGTCATCCAGATCGCCCTGATCGGAGCGGCGATGATCGTCACCGACCGTTACGTCAAATTGAGCCGGGTGGTCTGATGGCCAGATTGTCGATCGACCACCTGCGCAAGGTCTATGGCGAGTTCACCGCCGTCGACGATTGCAGCATCGATATCGCCGAGGGCGAGTTCCTCGTCCTGCTCGGCCCCTCCGGCTGCGGCAAGACCACGACCTTGCGCATGGTCGCCGGCTTCATCCAGCCGACGGCAGGCAAGATCACCATCGGCGAGCGCGACGTCACCAACTTGCCGCCCTGGAAGCGCAATTGCGGCCTGGTCTTCCAGTCCTACGCGCTCTTCCCGCATATGACGGTCGCCGAGAACGTCGCCTTCGGCCTGGAGATGCGCAAGATCGCGCCGGCCGATCGCGCCCCACGCGTCACCGAAGCCTTGCGGCTCGTGCGCCTGACCGGCCTGGACGAGCGCTATCCGCGCCAGCTCTCCGGAGGCCAGCAGCAGCGCGTCGCGCTCGCCCGGGCGCTGGCCACGGAGCCCGACGTCCTCCTGCTCGACGAGCCGCTCTCCAATCTCGACGCCAAATTGCGCCAGGAAGTCCGCGTCGAGATCCGCGACCTCCAGCGCAAGCTCGGCCTGACCACGATCATGGTCACGCACGACCAGGAGGAGGCCCTCACCATGGCCGACCGGCTGGTGGTGATGGAGAAGGGCAAGGTCCGCCAGATCGGCACGCAGCGCGAGCTCTACGAGAGACCGGCCGACCGCTTCGTCGCCGGCTTCATCGGTCGCAGCGCCTTCCTCGACGGCGAGGCGACGGGCGGGCGTTTCCGCAGCGGCGGCGGCCTCGACATCACCTGCAAGGCGGCAGCAGCAGGGCCGGCGACGCTGGCACTGCGGCCGGAGCGTCTTGCGATCGGTGCGGAGGCGGAGAGCTGCGCCAACCGCTTCCCGGCAAGGGTCGAGCACGTCTCCTATCTCGGCGCGCTGCTCGACATCGACGTCCGGCTGACCGAGCAGGACCGCATTCTGCTGCAGGTGCCCAACCGCCCCGGCGCGGCCGAACCAAAGCCGGGCGACGTGATCACGATAGGCTGGGCCGAAGACGCCGGGCTCGTCTATCCGCGCGAGCTTTAGGCTGGCTCGAAAGGCGTCCAACAGGGGAACGAACATGAAAAAGATCGACAGACGCGATGTCCTGAAAGGCCTGGCCGTTGGCGCCGGCGCCGCAGTCGCCATGCCGGCGCTCGGCGGGCGCGCGCAGGCGCAATCGGCCGGCAAAGTCGTGGTCGGCACCTGGGGTGGCGACTATGCCCGCCTGCTGACCAAGAACATCGAGGACCCGCTGCTCAAGCCCAAGGGCCTCGAAGTGGTGCAGGACCAGGCCGGCGATGCGCCGCGCCGCGCCAAGATGGTAGCCGAACGCCGCCTGCCGCGCGGCACGGTCGACATTCAGGGCTTCTCGGCCGCCAACATGTTCGAGATGAACGAGGCCGGCGTCGCCGAGACGCTCGACTACTCCAAGATCCCGAACGCCAAGAACCTGCTGCCGACGATGAAGTACCCGTACGGCATCGGGCACATCTATTCCGGCAACGTCGTCATCTACAATCCCAAGCTGATCAGCCCGGCCCCAGTCGGCTTCAAGGACTGGCTCAACCCGCAATGGGGCAACAAGATCGGCTTCATCGACATCCAGTACCAGGCGATCATGATCGCCGCCTCGATGGCCGCCACCGGCGGCGCGAGCATGAATGATATGGACAAGGCCAAGGAGGTTCTCCTCGCGGTCAAGAAGGCCGGTGCGCGCGTCTACCCGACCAACGAGGCCTTCGCCCAGGCGATGAAGAACGAAGAGGTCGGCATCAGCGCGATCTGGAAGGCGCGTGTGGTGCAGTGGCAGAACGCCGGCATTCCCTGCGAGGCGGTCTCGCCGGTCGAGGGCATCCCGGCTTATGTCTCGGGCTTCGTCATCGCCAAGAACGCCCCGAACAAGGACAACGCCTACGCCTATATGAACGCCATGCTCGCCAAGGAGCCGCAGGAGGCCTTTGCCGTCGACATGGGCTATAACGGCACGGTCTCCGGCCTCTCCGTCGCGCCCGACCTGCAGAAGCGCATCGGCTTCACGCCCGAGGAGGAGAAGCGCATCAAGGATCTCGACTACGCCTTCCTCGCCAAGAACGACTCGGCGATGAAGGAGTGGTGGGACAAGGTGTTCAAGGGGTGAGCATCGCCCCCGAACCAGTCGCGGGTGCCCGCACCAGCCTCGCCGGGATGCTCGTCGTCCCGGCGACGATCTTCGTCGCGATCGGGCTGATCGGCCCGATCGCGATCCTGTTTCGCTATTCGCTCAATCAGTTCATTCCTGGCCAGTTCATGGTCGACGGGCTGACGATCGAGAACTACGTCAAGTTCTTCACCGACGGCTTCTATCTCAACGTGCTCTGGCGCACGGTCCGCGTCGCGGTGGTCTGCACCATCGTCTGCCTGATCATGGGCTTCCCGCTCGCCTATGTGCTGGCGCGTACCGAGAGCCGCTTCAAGAATCTCCTGATCATGCTGGTGGTGCTGCCGCTCTTCGTCGGCAATGCCGTACGCGCCGCCGGCTGGATGACCGCCTTCGGCAGCAAGGGCGCGCTCAACGCCTCGCTGATGGGCCTTGGCCTGATCGACCAGCCGCTCGAGATCATGTTCACCGAGACCGCCGTGATCATCGGCATCATCGCGGTCAACCTGCCCTTCATGGTGCTGACGCTGCAGAGCGTGATCGAGGGCATCAACCGCAATGTCGAGGAAGCCGCCTTCAGCCTCGGCGCCGGCCCGGCGGCAATGTTCGCCCGCGTGCTCTGGCCGCTCGCCATGCCCGGCATCCTCGCCGGCACGATCCTGACCTTCATCCTGGCGATGAACGCCTACGCCACGCCGGTCCTGCTCGGCGGCCCGAAATTCCAGACCATGGGCCCGCTGGTCTACGGCCAGTTCGCCCAACAGAACAACTGGCCCTTTGGCGGCGCGATCTCCTTCATCCTGATGACGGCCACGCTGCTGCTCACCATCGCCGCCAACCTGGTCGTGCAGCGGCGCTATCGCTAGGCCGAACTTATCCCGCGCTGTGGCGCTTCGCCGCCACGGTCGTGCTGGTCAAGCGCCGTAGCGAGGATTAAACCACGGCAATGAACGTCTCCTCCGCCCTCGTTCCGATCGCTGTCGGCGCCGTCGCCGTCGTGCTGCTGCTCGGCCTAGTCAACATGCTGCGCGGTGGCAGTGCCAACACCTCGCAGAGGCTGATGCGGCTGCGCGTGGTGCTGCAGTTCATTGCGATCCTGGTGATCCTCGGCGTGCTCTGGTGGCGTGCCGGCTGATCATTCTCCGGTGCGCAAGGGCGACATCGTCACATTGCGGCCACCACTCTCTGCGCTTTTTCAACCTTTAAAACCTCCGTCGAAACCCACCCGTCCACCATGGTTCGCGTCGCGTCGCTGTTCGTAGCTCTCTCGGTCCTCTCCGCGCCCGCCCTGGCGCAGAGCGACCGCGGCGGCAATCGCGCGCTCGGCTATGCGCCGGCGGCGGAAGCACCGGCTCCTGCCTGGGAGGCGCGCTTCGGCCTCGGCGCCGCCAATCCTGGCGGTCGCGAGAGCGGGCTTCTGAACCTCGGCGGCGAGATCCTGACGCCGCGTGTCGCCACGCTGAACGACCGCCTCGCCAACGCTTTCATGCCGCGCTTCCACCTCGGCTCCAGCTTGAACGTCAACGGCACGCAATACGCCTATGCCGGCGCGACCTGGACCTTCGACGTCTCACAATCCGTCTTCGTCGAAGCGAGCCTCGGCGCCGCCCTCAATAACGGCAAGACCGGTGCCGTCATCCCCGAGAACCGCCTGAATGTCGGCTGCAACACCGGTGCCCGCGGCGCGGCCGCGCTCGGTTTCCGCCTCAGCGACCGCTGGAGCCTGATCGCGACGCTGGAGCATTTCAGCACCACCGGCTGCTCCGATAACCCAGTTGCCAATGCCGGCAATCCGCGCGGCCCCTCGAATTTCGGCGCACGCCTCGGCTATACCTTCTGAAGCCGGTCGCTTTGAGCCGGCCTTGATGGGAGGCGGCATCATGAAGCTGCACGGCTATTTCCGCAGTTCGGCCGCCTGGCGCGTGCGCATCGCGCTCAATCTCAAGGGCGTCAACGTCGAGCACGTCTCGCACCATCTGCGCCATGGCGAGCAGCGCGATCCTGCCTATCTCGTGCTCAACCCGCAGGGGCTGGTGCCGACGCTGGAGCTCGACGACGGCACGGTACTGACCCAGTCGCTCGCCATGATCGAATGGCTCGAGGAGATGCATCCCGAACCGGCGCTGCTCCCGAACCGGCCGATCGAGCGCGCCAAAGTCCGCGCCTTCGCTCAGGCGATCGCCTGCGACACCCACCCTGTGCAGAACCTCAAGGTGCTGAACCGGCTGCGCGAGCTCGGGCACGATGGCGACACCGCGCTGGCCTGGGCGGCCAACATCAATATCGATGGGCTCTCCGCCTGCGAGCAGCTCGCGGCCGACAATCCGGGCCCGTTCTGCTTCGGCGCGCAGCCCAGCCTCGCCGACATCTGCCTGGTGCCGCAGCTCGGCAATGCCCGGCGCTTCAAGGTCGACGTGGCGCAGTTCCCGCGCCTGCTCCGGGCCGAGGCGGCGGCTATGGAGCTTCCCGCTTTTCGCAATGCCACGCCCGATCGTCAGGCCGATGCGGAATAGCGGCTCTCACCAGCGCCGATAAGGCCACGGCCCCCAATACGGCCCGTAGAAGCCGGACCCTTCCAGCCGCGCCCGCCGCGAGGCCGAGCGGTCGAGATCGACCTCCATCAGACAGTTGGCGAAGCTTTCCGCTCCTGGCCGGAAGCCATAGGAGCGGCAACGCGCTTCATCGGCTGTGCGCTGCTCGGCGGCGGTCATGCAGCCGCCAAGAGCGGCTGCCAGCCCCAATGCGATGAGCCATCTTGCACGCATCGTCAGATCCTCCAGGCCATGCAGACACATCGAGCATCATGCCATGAAAGCAGCGGTTTGACGTCATTTTTCAAAACCGGCTGACGGACATCTGCCGTTTCGGAGGGTTTTTCTGCAGTTCAGAGCGAGGTCGCCAGCCGCCCGACTTCCGCGAGCACGGCTTCGCGTTCCGGGAAGGACCCGCGCGACTCGCTATAATAGGCCGCGACGATCAGCGGCGCCCGTCCGGGCGGCCAGATTACACCGACATCATTGGTGGCGTTGTTGTTGCCGGTTCCGGTCTTCTCGCCGATGCGCCAGCCCTTCGGCACACCGGCCCGCAGGCGCTTGTCGCCGGTCTTGTTGGCGACGAGCCAGGCGGTCAATTGCTGGCGCGAGACCGGCGACAGCGCTCCGCCGAGCACAATCTGGCGCAGCACGCCGGCCATCGCGACCGGCGTCGTCGTGTCACGCGGATCGCCGGGCCTCGCCTCGTTGAGCTCCGGTTCGCGCCGGTCGAGCCGCGAAGCCTCGTCGCCGAGCGAACGCATATAGTCCGTCAGCCCTTTCGGCCCACCGAAGGAATCGAGCAACAGATTGCCAGCCGTGTTGTCGCTCAGCGTGACCGCCGCATCGCAGAGTTCGGCCATGGTCAGGCCCTTCTCGACATGCTTCTCGGTCACCGGCGAATAGGTGATCAGATCAGCCTTGCTGTAGCTTACGCGCCGTTCGAGCTCCTCCTCGCCGCGGTCGACCCGCGCCAGCACGCAGGCCGCGGCGACGAATTTGAACGTGCTGCACATGGCGAAGCGCTCTTCGCCGCGATGGGCGATGACATGTCCGCTGCCGCTGTCGAGGATGGCGACGCCGAGCCGCCCGCCATGCTTGCGGTCCAGTGCGAACAGCGCCTCACGCACCTCCTCCTCGCGTCCTTGGGCGAAGGCGGACAGGCCGCCCAGCATGGGCGCGGCCATCAGGGAGCCGATCAGCAGCTCACGGCGTCGGATCATCGGTTGTCTCCATGCGAAAGCCAGCGCGCACGAGCGGATGCGGCGCGGGAGGCGGAAATCAGTTCTGGTGAGGACGCCGCGTTCCACGCAGCGGGGCGGTGCCCACCACCGTTCTCGTCGCGGGCTTGCCCAATCGCAAACGATGATATCTCTACGGAGCCATTAGATTTCCTAAGGCCCGACCATGCTCCGTCCGCATCTGCCACTGAACGCGCTGCGCGCCTTCGAGGCCTCGGCCCGCCATCTCAGCTTCACGCGTGCCGCGATCGAGCTCTGCGTCACCCAGGCAGCGATCAGCCATCAGGTGAAGGGGCTGGAGGAACGCCTCGGCGTCGAGCTCTTCCGCCGCCTGCCACGCGGCCTTGCGTTGACGGATGAAGGCCGCGGCCTGCTGCCGACGCTGCGCGAGAGCTTCGACCGGATCGCCGGACTGCTCGAGCGCTTCGAGACCGGGCGGCCGGTCGAGGTTCTGAATGTCGGCGCAGTCGGCACTTTCGCGCTCGGCTGGCTGCTGCCGCGCCTGGCCGGCTTCCGCCAGGCCCATCCGGAGATCGATCTACGCCTTACCACCAACAACAACCGCGTCGATCTCGCTGCCGAGGGGCTCGACTACGCCCTGCGCTTCGGTGGCGGTGCCTGGCACGGCACGGCGGCGCTGCGCCTGTTCGAGGCGCCGATGACGCCGGTCTGCGCACCTGCGACAGCCGGTGTTCTCTGCCAGCCGGCCGATCTCTCGGAGCAGCTCCTGTTGCGTTCCTATCGCGCCGACGAATGGAAGCTGTGGAGCGAGGCAGCCGGGATCGAGCCCCTGCAGGCACGCGGGCCGGTCTTCGACAGCTCGATCGCCCTGGCCGAGGTTGCGGCCGCTGGCGAGGGCATCGCGCTCGTGCCTGCGCTGTTGTTCACGCGCTATTTCGAAGCCGGCCGGCTGGTCCGGCCTTTCCCGATCGAGGTCTCGCTCGGCAGCTATTGGCTCACCTGGCTGCAATCACGCTCGCTGACGCCGGCCATGCTGGCCTTCCGCGACTGGACGGTTGAGGAGAGTCGCGCCTCGACCATACCGGGCGCGAGCTGACCGGGCCTGGAACGGCGTTCACGCTCGATCAATGCGCCTGGCGATTCCTTCTGCGGCCCTGCGCAGGCTAGCGAGATCGATCCCGGTCGCGATGCCTTTGGCCTCGAAATGCGCGACAAGCCGCTCCGTCGCGAGATTGCCGGCTGCGCCGGGCGCATAGGGACAGCCGCCAAGACCACCGACAGAGCCGTCGAAAACGCGCAGGCCCAGCTCCCAGGCCGCCGCGACATTGGCGACGGCGCGACCCGATGTGTCGTGGAAATGCCCGGCCAGCATCGTCGCCGGCGCCCGCCGCAACGCTGCCGCGACCATCGCCGCCGTCCGTTCCGGCGTGCCGCGGCCGAGCGTGTCAGACAGGGCGATCTCGCTGCAGCCGAGCGCCAGCAGCTCGGCCGTGACCGTTGCGACCGCCTCGGGAGCGATCTCCCCTTCATAGGGGCAGTCGAGCGCGCAGGAGACATAGCCGCGCACCGGCACGCCGGCACGCGCTGCCAGCACCATCACCGGCCGGAAGCGCTCGATGCTCTCCGCGACCGAGCAGTTGGTGTTCTTCCGGCAGAAGCTTTCGGACGCCGCGGTGAACACGGCGAGCGCCTGGGCACCGGCGGCGAACGCGGCCTCGGCGCCTTTCTCATTGGGGACCAGGGCGGAATAGGTCACGCCGGGCCGCCGATCGACGCCGCGCATCACCGCCTCGTGGTCGGCCATTTGCGGCACCCAGCGCGGCGAGACGAAGGCCGTCGCCTCGATCCGGGACAGGCCGGCATCGGCGAGCTTGCCGATCAGCGCGAGCTTGTCCGCGGTGGCGATCTCGGCCTTCTCGTTCTGCAGGCCGTCGCGCGGGCCAACCTCGACGATGGTGACGCTGTCAGCCATCTCAGGCACCGAGGTAGGCCGAGCGGACGCGCTCGTCGCGCAGCAGCTCGGCGCCGGTGCCTTCGAGCGTGATCATGCCGGTCTCGATGACATAGGCGCGGTCGGCGATGGCGAGCGCCTGGTTGGCCATCTGCTCGACCAGCAGGATCGTCATGCCCTCTTGGCGCAGCCGGCGGATCACCGAGAACACCTCCCGCACGATCAGGGGGGCAAGGCCGAGCGAGGGTTCGTCAAGCAGGAGAAGTTTCGGGCGCGCCATCAAGGCGCGCGCGATCGCCAGCATCTGCTGCTCGCCGCCCGAGAGCGTGCCGGCAAGCTGGTCCTGCCGCTCAGCGAGACGCGGGAAGACGGCGAAATAGCGCGCGATATCGCTGGCGATGCCATCCTCGTCGCGGCGTGCATACGCACCGAGCACGAGATTGTCGCGCACGCTCTGATCGCCGAAGACGAGGCGCCCTTCCGGCGAATGGCCGATGCCGAGGCGGACGCAGTCATGCCCCCGGATGCCGGTGATGTCGTTGCCCTCGAAGCGGATCGTGCCGTTGGCGACCTTCACCAGCCCGCCGATCGCGCGCATCAGCGTCGACTTGCCGGCGCCGTTGCCGCCGATCAGCGTGACGACCTCGCCTTGCCCGACCTGCAGCGAGATGCCCTTCAGCGCCTCGACCGCACCATAGCGGACCTTGAGCCCTTCGATCGCGAGCATGGTCATGCGGCGTCTCCGGTCAGGGCGGCTTCGTCATCGGCGCCGAGATAGGCCGCGATGACCTTCGGGTTCTGCCGGATCGCCTCAGGGCGCCCCTCGGCGATCAGCGCGCCATAATCGAGCACCAGCACATGCTGCGAGATGCCCATGACCAGGTCCATATGGTGCTCGATCAGCAGCACGGTGACGCCGGCCTGCTGGATGCGGCGGATGACCTCGCCGAGCTCATGCGTCTCCTGCGGGTTCAAGCCTGCCGCCGGCTCGTCGAGCAGCAGCAGCTTGGGTTTCGAGGCGAGGGCGCGGGCGATCTCGAGCCGCCGCTGCAGGCCGTAGGGAAGACTCTTTGCCGGCTCATTGGTGCGCTCGCTGAGGCCGAGATCGCTGAGCAGCGCCAGCGCATCTGCCCGGGCCGTGGCCTCCGCCTGGCGGCTCGATGGCAGGCCGAGCAATGAAGCGGCAAACCCGGTCTCGATATGGCGGTGGGCGCCAAGCAGGACGTTGTCGAGCGCCGAGAGTTCGCCGAACAGCTTGAGGTTCTGGAAGGTGCGGGCGATGCCGAGCGCGGCGACGCGGTGCGCCGGCCAGCCGGCGATCTCCTCTTCCTCGAAGCGGATCGAACCGCTGCCCGGCGCGACGTGGCCGGAGAGCAGGTTGAGCAGCGTCGTCTTGCCGGCGCCGTTCGGGCCGATCAGCGCATGGACCTTGCCGGCGCTGATCGTGAAGGAGACGTTGCGGACCGGCACGATGCCGCCATAGGCCTTGTAGAGATCCTTGACGACGAGGATCTCGCCGCCGGCCGCCGCCGCTGACTTCGCCGACAGGACGCTGTCGCCGGGCATGTTGGGCGCCGCCGCCTTGCGCTGCCGCCAGCGTGCGGCGAGGCCGGAGACCGCCCCAGCAATCCCGTTCGGCATCAGATAGAGCGAGAACAACAAGAGCGCGCCATAGGTGAAGTGCTGCAGGGCCGGCCAGCGCGCCAGCCAGGCGTCGAGCAGGGTCAGGATCACCGCGCCGAAGAGCGGCCCGTAGAGCGAACCCGAGCCGCCGAAGATCACCACGACCAGCAGGAAGATCGACAGGTTGAAGGTGATGAAGTCGGAGTTGAAATACTGGTTCTGCTGCGCGACGACGGCGCCGGCGAGCGCACAGGTCACCGCCGAGATCACGAAGGCGAGCGTCTTGGCTCGCACCACGGAGATGCCGACCGATTGCGCCGCCGGCTCGGCCATCTGCACGGCGAGGAAAGCACGGCCATAACGGCCGGCGAGCAGCGAGCGCAGCGTCAGATGGGTGGCGATGCAGAGCGCGCCGACGAACCAGACCCAGTGCAGGTTGGTGAAGCTGACGCCGGCTATGGATGGCGCGCTGATGCCGTAGAAGCCGGCCTGGCCCTTGAAGATGTCAGTCCATTCCGTGACGATCTTCTCGACGACGATGCCGAAGCCGATCGTCACCATGGCAAGGCTGGGGCCCGAGACGCGCACCGAGGGCATGGCGATGACGAGGCCGAAGACCGCGCCGAAGCCGCAGGCCAGCAGCAGCGAGAGCCAGGGCGAGAGGCCCCATTCGATGTTGGCGATCGCAGCCGTATAGGCGCCCACGGCGAAGAGCCCGGCATGGCCCAGCGATTTCTGGCCGGCATAGCCGACGAGCACGTTGAGTCCGGCCGCGGCGAGATAGTTCACTCCGATCGTGAACAGGATCTGCAGGTAGAAATCGTTGAAGCCGAACAGGGGCACGAGCGCGAGCGCTACCGCCAGCGCCGCCAGCCCGATGGCATGGGCGAACGCCGGCATCAGATTTTCTCCACGCTGCGCGCGCCCATCAGACCGCTCGGGCGGACGACGAGGACGATGATGATCAGCAGGAAGATGGTGATCTCGCGCATCTCGGCGCGCCAGAGCCCGACCAGCGCCTCGACGATCCCCAGCAGGAAGCCGCCGAGCATGCAGCCGCGCGGACTGGTCAGGCCGCCGACGATCGCGGCCGAGAAGGCCTTCAGCGCGATGCCGAGGCCGATGAAGACGGACGCCGTGGTGATCGGCGCGATCAGGATGCCGGCGAGCCCGGCGAGCGCCGAGGAGATGACGAAGGCAAGGATGACGATCGTCTCGACATTGATGCCGACGATCGCGGCCGCCTGCGGGTTGAAGGCGACGGCGCGCAATGCCTTGCCGAAGCGGGTCTTGCGCAGGACGATGTCGAGCCCGACCATGACGGCGACCGCGACGACGGCGATCAGCACCTCCTGCGGCCGGATGCCGGCGCCTGCGATGCGCCAGACATCGCTGCCGAGCGGCGAGGGCACCGCGATCGAGGCCGGGCCCCAGATCGCCAGCGCGGTGTTCTGCATGATGATGCCGAAGCCGATCGTGCTCAGCACCCAGTTGAGGCCGCCGGCGCCGACGAAGGGCTTGATCGCGCAATAGTAGAGCGCGATGCCGATCGCGCCGACCACGACGACGCTGGCCACCGTCGCCAGCACATAGGCCGTCATCGTCATCTCGGCCTGGGTGAGGTTGCCGAAATGCGGCTTGCCCGCCGCCAGCAGCAAGAGTGAAACGCCGACCAGGCTGCCGGGAACGAGAAAGGCGCCCTGGCCGAAATTGAAGGTCTTGGTCGTGGCGTAGGTGATGTTGAAGCCGAGCGCGATCAGCCCGTAGATCGCGCCCAGCGCCAGACCGCTGGCCAGAGCCTGAAGGAATGCCGTCATCGTCTCTCCGTTATGACGAGCCAAGCCGTTCCAGCTTCGTCATGCTCGCCCTTGTGGCGAGCATCCACGTCTTGAACACCGCTCTCGATCGATCAAGCGAAGACGTGGATGGTCGGCACGAGGCCGACCATGACGGGATGAGTTCGATGAGGGCGCTCAGCGCTTCAGGTCGGCCGCCGTCAGGCCCTTGACCACCGGGTCGTCGAGCTTGACGACACGGCCATCCTTCCACTGCGCCAGGTGGAAGTCGGCGACGCCGAGCGCCTCGTGCTGCTCCTTGCTGAAGGGCTTCTCGTATTTCTTGATGATGCCCTGCACGGCGCCGAGGTTCTCGAGCGCAGCCTGCAGCTTCGGGCCGTCCGTGCCGTCGGCCTGCTTGATCGCGGCGGCGATCAGCATCACCGCGTCATAGCCCTGCGCGGCCGAGACGAAGGCCGGCATGTTCGGATGCTTGGCGACGAGGCGCTTGTGCAGCGCCGCGGCCCGGTCGCTGGCGTCTTCCGTGGTCGAGGCTGCGAAGACGGTCTTCTCGGCGAGCTTGGGCCCGGCGATGTTGACCAGCGGCGTGTTGATCGAGCCCCAGGTCGAGAGCAGGCCGGGGTAATAGTCCATCTTCTCCATGCTCTTCAGTACCTGCGCGGTCGCGTCCGCCAGCGAGCCGGTGATGATCATGTCGGCGCCGGCCGCCTTCAGCTTGGCGAGCTGCGAGGTCATGTCGGTGTCCTTCGGCCCGAACTTCTCGATGCCGACCGGCTTGATGCCGTGCAGGGTCAGGATCTCCTGCAGATCCTTGGTCGCGGCCTGGCCGTAGCCGGTGGTATCGGCGATGATCGCGACGTTCTTGGTCTTCGAGGCCTTGACCGCATAGGCGGCGAGCAGAGCGAGCTGCTCGCGGTCGACCATCGAGACGCGGAAGATGTAGTTCTGCGGCTCCTTGGCGTAGCGGGCGGTGATGTCGGTCGCGGTCGCGACATGCGAGATCACCGGCACCTTCTTCTGCTGCGGGATATGCAGCCAGGCGAGCGCATTGCCGGAATTGGTCGGGCCGACCACGGCGGCGACCTTCTCGTTGTCGATCAGCTCGTTCATGTTCTGGATCGACTTCGGCGGCGCGCCGGCATCGTCTCTGACGACGCCGACGACCTTGCGGCCGAGCACGCCGCCCTGCGCGTTGAGGTCGTCGATCGCCGCCTGGAAGCCGTAGAGACCGGAGAGGCCGAGCTCGGCTGCGCCCGAAGCCGACTGGTCGGCATTGTAGCCGATCTTGATCTCGTTCTGCGCGTAGGCCGGCAGCGACAATGCCATGCCGGCCGAGACCAGCAGGGCACCGAGCGTGCGGCGGGTGATGCGATTATCCATGAACGTTCCTCCGGTTGTCGTCCGCTTGCTGCGGTTCTGTGGCGAGTGCTGAACGAAAGATGAAGCGCGGGCTCAGCCCTTACGCCGCTCGGCGAGGAGCTCGCGTGCCCGGTCGACGCGGACGTCGTGGGTGCGGGCGAGTTCGGCGGCGATCGCCTCGACCTCGGCGCCTTCCGCGCCGGCGACGATGGCGATGTTGCGGGCGTGCAGCGCCATATGGCCGCGCTGGATGCCTTCCGTCGCGAGTGCCCGCAGCGCCGCCATGTTCTGGGCGAGGCCGACTGCGACGGTGACCTCGGCCAGCTCCTGCGCGCTGGTGACGCCGAGCAGACGCAGCGCCCATTGCGCCAGCGGATGGGTCTTGGTTGCGCCGCCGACCAGGCCGAGCGCCATCGGCATCTCGATCGAGCCGACGAGATTGCCGTCGCGATCCTCCTCCCAGCTCGTCAGCGAGGTGTAGCGCCCGCCGCGCGCGGCATAGGCATGGGCGCCGGCCTCGATCGCGCGCCAGTCATTGCCGGTCGCGACCACCACGGGGTCGATGCCGTTCATGATGCCCTTGTTGTGGGTGGTGGCGCGATAGGGGTCGATCGCAGCGAAGGTGTAGGCGTCGAGCATGCCGTCGATCATGCGCCGGCCGGAGAATTCCTTGGTCGCCAGCGCCGCCTCGGGAATTGTCACGGTCGCCCGCGCCAGCCGGAGATCGGCAAGGTTCGAGAGAATGCGCAGGCGCACCGTGCCGCCGGTGATGCGCTCGACGATCGGCGCCACCGTCTCGGCCATGGTGTTGACGGTGTTGGCACCCATCGCGTCGCGGACGTCGACGAGCAGGTGCATCACCACGATCGGCCCGCGCGGCGTCTGCGGGAAAACATGGACCTCGATGCCCTGGCAGCCGCCGCCGAGCGAGATCAGCACCTTGTCCCGAGCATTGGCGGCAGCGACGATCTCGCTTTGCGCCGCCAGCAGCTTGTGACGCGCGCCTTCCGGATCGCTGAGCCCGAGCAGCTGGACCTGGGCCCGCATGATCGGCCGGTCGCTCGAGGTGCGGAACCCGCCGGTGCCGCGGGCGATCCGTGCCATATAGGAGGCGGCGGCGACGACGGAGGGCTCCTCCACCGCCATCGGGATCAGATAATCCTTGCCGTTGACGGTGAAATTGGTGGCGATGCCGAGCGGCAGTTCGAAGGTGCCGACGACATTCTCGATCATGCCGTTGGCGAGGGTGAGCGGCAGCCCGCCCGGCTGCGCCAGCAAGGTGCGGTCGGCATCGGACAGCCCGGCCGCCGCGACGGCCTGCGACAGCCGCTCGGCACAGCTCAGATTGCGGTAGTTCTCGATGCGCGAGTTCACCTCGCGTCCGGCGGCGCTGTGCGCCTCGGCCGTCACCATGTCGTGTCCTCCCCAGCCGGGGTTTTTGCTGCGCCATGCGATCGGCATCGGCGCTTCTTCGGTTGACAAGCTCGGACAATCGCCGGAGAGCGGCAAGGCACAATTTCTGCAATGTCCCATTCTCTGTACCAGTGAATTGACTGGTACAGATGCGAGGCTCGATGGACGAGCAGGCCGACAGCAACCGCACCGGCGCGATCGTCGCCCGGATCAGCCGGATGATCGACGAAGGGCTGCTCCAGCCCGGCCGGCGCATGGCCTCGCTGCGGCTGGCAGCCGGCGAATACGGCGTCTCCAAGAACACCATGGTCGAGGTCTACGACCGGCTCGTCGCCAGCGGCCGGCTCGAAGCCCGCCGCGGTGCCGGCTTCTATGTCCGCTCACCGGGACAGCGGCCGAGCGAGGCACCGCCGCCGCATATGAGCGAGGCGATCGACATCGTCTCGCTGCTGCGCGAGCAGCTCTGCCAGGTTCATCCCGTCCGCGTCGGCGATGGTCGCCCGCCCCGGTCCTGGATGGAGGATTCCGAGCTTGGTCGGCACCTGCGCGTCCGCAGCGGCAAGGGCGACCTGCCGATCGAGCACGGCTATGGCGATCCGGTCGGCTACGCGCCGTTGCGTACGCAGATCGGGCTGATGCTGGCCGAGCGCTCGATTCAGGTCTCACCGGCGCAGATCCTGATGACCTTCGGCGCCAACCACGCGCTCGACCTGATCATTCGCCAGCTGCTCCAGCCCGGCGATACCGTCCTGGTCGACAGCCCCGGCTACTATCCGCTCTTCGGCAAGCTGAAGCTGGCCCGCATCGAGATGGCCGGCGTGAGGCGCTTGGCCGACGGGCCGGATCTCGACGATCTCGCCGCCCAGATCGCGCGGCACCGGCCGAAGGTGTTCTTCACCCAGTCGCTGGCGCACAATCCGACCGGCGGCTCGATCGCCCTGCCGATCGCCCATCGCCTGCTGCAGCTCGCCGCCCAGCACGATCTCATCATCGTCGAGGACGATCCTTTCGCCGACGTGATGCCGGCGAGCGCGCCGCGGCTCGCCGCGCTCGACCAGCTCGAGCAGGTGATCTATCTCGGCACCTTCTCGAAGACGCTCTCGGCCAGTCTGCGCATCGGCTACATCGCGGCCAGCCCGGCCCTCGCCCGCTCGCTCGGCGACATGAAGATGCTGACCGTGGTCAACTCCTCCGGCTATCTGGAGCGGCTGGTCAGCGACCTGATCGCCAGCGGCCAGTACCGCCATCATCTCAAGCGCCTGAGGGAGCGAATCGGCAAGGCGACCCGCAGCGCCTTCGCCGGGCTGGAGCGCCTCGGCCTGCCGATCTTCGCCCGGCAAGGTGGCGGCTACTATCTCTGGGTCGGGTTGCCGCCGGGCCTGGACGACCTCGCGCTGGCGCGCCGCGCCTCGGAGCAGGGCATCTTCATCGCGCCCGGCACGGTCTTCATGCCCGAACGACATCAGCCCGAAGGCGATGACCGAGTAGCCGGCATGCGGGTCAACGTCGCCTATGCCGATGATCCCGCCTTCATGGCCTTCCTCCAGGCCGAGCTGGACAACACCAAATAGCGCTCGGAAGGCAGACGGCCGGAATGCAGCGCTAAAAAGAAAGACCCGCCGAAGCGGGTCTTTCAATCTTCATTACGAAGAAAATGGTGGGCGCGACAGGGATCGAACCTGTGACCCCTACGATGTCAACGTAGTGCTCTCCCGCTGAGCTACGCGCCCGTTTCGCCCGAAGGCGTCCGGAACGACACCGGCCCGAGGGCGGCATCGCTGCGAGGTGGAGGGGCTATAGCGGAGGCGTGCACGCCTTGCAAGGCGCTTAATCGGCTTCCTTGCAGGAAACCGTCACGCCGCCAGCAGCTTCTCGACCTCATTGACCAGCTCACGCAGATGGAAGGGCTTCGACAGCACCTTGGCGTCCTTCGGCGTCTGCGAATCCGGATTGAGTGCCACCGCCGCAAACCCGGTGATGAACATCACCTTGATGTCGGGATCGAGCTCGGTGGCGCGGCGCGCCAACTCGATGCCGTCCATCTCCGGCATGACGATATCGGTCAGGAGCAGTTCGAACGGCTCCTCCCGCAACCGGTTGTAGGCAGATAGTCCGTTGTCGAACGAGGCGACGTCATAGCCTGCATTCTGCAGCGCCTTCACCAGGAAGCGGCGCATATCGTTGTCGTCTTCGGCCAGGAGAATCTTCGTCATGGCGCCTTGCTTCGTCCGTGATGTTGCGCCGAGCCCACGCCACCCCGCCCCGTCAGGCTGGAAGCCGATCAGCTCGCCTCGTCGTCCCTCGTACCGGGTGGCCGTCCCTGCCATTCCGGGCGTCGCCGGTCCAGCCCGGCGCAGGCGAACTCAGCGCTCGCACACACCCAGATGGATCAGCCAGTTCTATTTGGCGACATTACGGTAAACAACCAGTGAAGGCGCATCGCTTCTCTGACGATAGGTCATCCCCTTCAACCGGCCGCCGCTTTGTGCTTGAGTTCGCAGACATGACGCTGCCAGTTGGATTCTCTTTTCCCCATCCGGACGACGTGATCGCCGAGATCGAACGGCCGTTCACGCTCCATCAACCCGCGCTGCAGGTCGTCCCCGTCATCGTCGACGTGCCCCATGCCGGTCGGCGCTATCCGCGCGCCTTCGTCGAAGGCTCGCGCCTGCCGCTCAGGGCGCTGCGCCGGTCCGAGGATGCCTATGTCGACCTGCTCTTCTCGCAGGCGGTGGCGCTCGGCGCACCCCTGCTCGTCGCCGAGTTCCCGCGCGCTTTTCTCGACGCCAACCGCGAGCCTTACGAGCTCGACCCGCGCATGTTCGACGGCCGCCTGCCCGGCTTCGCCAACACCCGCTCGCTGCGCGTCGCCGGCGGGCTCGGCACGATCCCGCGCATTGTGGGCGAGGCCTATGAGATCTATTCGGGCCGCATCCCGGTCGAGCACGCGCTGGCGCGGATCGAAGGGCTCTACCGGCCCTATCATGCCGGCCTGCGCCATCTGGTGAACCGGACGCAGGCCAGCTTCGGCAGCTGCATCCTCGTCGATGCCCATTCCATGCCCTCGACCGGGCTCGACCGCGACGGCATCGCCAAGGCCGACATCATCCTCGGCGATCGCTTCGGGACCAGCGCCGCGAGCTTCGTCGTCGACGCCGCAGAGGAGGCGTTCACGCGGGCGGGACTCACCGTGACCCGCAACCGCCCCTATGCCGGCGGCTTCATCACCGAGCATTACGGCGCGCCCGGCTCGGGCGTGCATGCGCTGCAGATCGAGGTCAGCCGCGGCCTCTACATGAACGAGGCGACGCTCGAGCCGAGCAGCGGCTTTGCCGCCCTTCAGCGAGTGATCAGCGCGGCCATGGCCGAATGCTTCGCACGCTGGAGCGGCTGGAGCGACGATTGGCGCCAGGCGGCGGAGTAAGCCCCTTCAAATGCCAGCGCTGCCCTGTCATCCCAAAAGAAAAAGGGCCGCGCACTTTCGTGGCGGCCCGAAGTCTAGGGAGGAAACGCCCAAGGAGGGCAACGAAGGTTTGAAGCGATCTCCCCTTCGCAGTGCACAATAGCTCATTGCGCTGCAAAAAAGCAAGCTATTGCGGCGAATTTGATATGCGTTGCACGCATGCCTGGATCGCATATCTGACTCACTCAGGCTGATTTCGCAGCTCCGAATTGGCTGCCCCGAGCGCGCGTATCGAGAGTGCTTGTCTTCCCCGCCGCTGCACAGCATGAAGGCGGCACCCGGACGAACGCCGAAGGAACCCTGGATGAGCGCGGTCGATTTCACGGAATTCGTCGCCCGGCTGGCGACCCTGTCGGGCCAGGCGATCCTGCCCTTCTTCCGCGCCCGGCACACGACCGAGGACAAATCCGGCGGCGGCGTCTTCGATCCCGTCACGGAGGGTGATCGCGCCGGCGAGGACGTGATGCGCAACCTGATCAAGCGCACCTTCCCAGCCCATGGCATCCTCGGCGAGGAGTTCGGCTCCGAGAATGCCGACGCCGATTATGTCTGGGTGCTCGACCCGATCGACGGCACCCGTGCCTTCATCTCCGGCATTCCGGTCTGGGGCACACTGATCGGGCTGACCCGCAAGGGCGTGCCGGTCTACGGGATGATGAACCAGCCCTTCACCGGCGAGCGCTATTCAGGCGACGGTCGCAAGGCTCGTTACGAAGGGCCGAACGGGCCGCGCACGCTGCACACGCGCCAGGTGACTGATCTCGCCGAGGCGACGCTGATGACCACCAGCCCGCACCTCTTCGTGGACGGGCAAAAGGCAGCATACCAGCGCGTCGAGAGCGCCGTGCGCATGGCTCGCTATGGCTGCGATTGCTACGCCTATTGCATGCTCGCCGCCGGCCATATCGATCTCGTCATCGAGAGCGGGCTGAAGCCCTACGATATCGTCGCGCTGATCCCGATCATCGAGGGCGCCGGCGGCATCGTTACGTCATGGGACGGCGGCAGCGCCGCCCAGGGCGGCACCATCCTCGCCGCCGGCAACAAGACCATGCACCAGGCCGCTCTCGCTCTGCTCAACGGCTGAGACGGACGCGGTCAGCTCCTCGCCAGGAATGAAGGCGTCAAAGGCCGCCCAGAACTGCGCCCGGATCGCGTCGCTCTCCATCAGGATCTCGTGGCGCGCCGTCGGCAGCACCAGAGCCGAGCCGGTCTTCAGCCGTGCCGCGAAGCGCTCGATCGCCGGTGTCGACACGACGGGATCCTGCCCGGCGGCGACGATCAGGGTCGGCACTCTGACTTCAAGCGGCGCGCGCGGCTGCGCCAGCCGGTCCATCAACTGAAAAGCTGCATGGATCCAGCCGACGCTGGGGTCGCCGATGGCGAGTTCGCGCGCCGCCGCCGACAGCGCGGCATTGCGGGCATAGCGAACCGGATCCGAACTCAGCCGATTGCCCTCGAACGGCTTGGTGCCGATCGCGGTGTCGCCGCCGCCGGGCACGAAGGCCTTGCCGAAGCCGAGCCAGTACAGCACCCGCGCCAGCCAGCGCGCCCCGCGCGGATTCTCGATCATGCTGATGCCGAGCATCGGCGCGATCGCGACCAGCCGCGCCACCGGCAGCGCCTCGCGCCTTGCGGCATCGAGGCAGATTGCCGCGCCCATCGAATGCGCCAGCACGAAATGGGGCGCGGGAAAGCGTTCCTCCATCTGCGTCATGACCAGAGCAAGGTCGCGCTCATAATGCACGAGCCGGCCGACATGCCCCTTGCGCTGCCGGCCGATGAAACGCTGCGAGCCGCCCTGCCCGCGCCAGTCGAAGGTCAGGACATGGAAGCCGCGCCGGCGCAATTCGGCGATCGTCTCACTGTAGCGCTCGATGAACTCGGCCCGCCCCTGCGCGATCAGGACCGTGCCCTTCTCCCGCCGCACAGTGGGGCGCCAGCTCGCCAGCCGCAGCCGCGCGCCATCGCTGGTCTCAGCGAACCAGACCTTGCCGTGGCCGGGCACCGGATAATCCGGCTGGTGGAAGAATTCGGCCTCGGTCATCGACGCTCCGGCAGGCTCACCGCCTCGTTATGCCCAGCTGGACCCGGTCTTGAAAAGCCGGAAAACGTCACCCAGATCATTGCTGCGCAGGCCGTGAAGCGGCTGCGCGAGCTTAACCCAAAGCCCGCGCTCATGATGAGGCGGGTGATCAACTGTCGCTTCCTTTGGAGGACAATCATGCGTTCCTACGATCTTTCCCCGCTCTATCGCTCGACCGTCGGCTTCGATCGCCTGTTCTCGCTGCTCGACCAGGCCACCAGTGTCGAGAATACGCCGAGCTACCCGCCCTACAATATCGAGCGCACCGCCGAGAACGCCTATCGCATCTCGATCGCGGTTGCCGGCTTCGGTGAATCCGACCTCTCGATCGAGAGCAAGGAGAACGGGCTGACCGTCCGTGGCGAGAAGAAAACCGCCGAGGATGCCGAGAAGCGCGAGGTCCTGCATCAGGGCATCGCCGCCCGCGCCTTCGAGCGTCGCTTCCAGCTCGCCGACTATGTCCAGGTCACCGGTGCCAGCCTCGAGAACGGGCTGCTCCATATCGACCTTGTCCGCGAGATCCCCGAGGCCAAGAAGCCGCGCCTGATTCCGATCGGTGCGCAGGGCGCCAAGGTGATCGAGGCCAAGAAGGCCGCGTAACCAATATCGGTGCGCAAACACCGCTTGCCTGAAACGAGAGAGCCTCCCCGGGAAACCGGGGAGGCTTTTTGTCTAGGCGTGCCGCGCAGCCCTTAGTTCGGCGGGTTGACCGGTGAGATCGGCGTTTCCGGCTTGGGTTGTGCCGTCTTCATCTCTTCGATCTGCACCGGCGGCAGCGTCGTGTCGGGCGTCGGAATGCCGCTTGGATGTGCGCGCGCCAGCGGCGGGACGCGGTCGGGCTCGTCGGCGCCGCGGACATCCTGCGGGTTGACCAGCTTCGGCTTGCCGATCTCGCTCGGCGCGATCGACGGCACCGCGGCGGGCTTCGCCGGAGCAGCATCCGGCTTCGGAGCTGCCGGCGAGGGTGGTGCGACGGTCGCAGGCGCACTCGCCTCGGCCGGCGGCTGCGTCGGCTTCAACGCGGCGGGCCTCTCCGGCGGGCGTGGCGTCAGCTTCTTCGGCGCCGGCCGTTCTTCCTCGCGCGGATCGAGCCTGACGGTCCGGGGCGGCTGCAGCACGATGCGATCGATCAGATCACCGCTGAAGCGATCGATGACCAGCCGCACCCGCGACCCGTTCGCCGCCAGGCCGTCGACGATGAGGGCCGAGCGGGTCCGCACCGTTCGCTGCACCTCGCGCAGGCCGAATTCCTGAGCTGCGCCTCGCTCGAGAGATCGCGGCGGGATCGGCGCTGCCCGGCGCGGCGCATAGCCGTAGCGCGGCCCGTAATCATCGTCGTAGTCATAGCCATAGCCGTAACGGGCGTAGCCGCCGCCGTAATCGTCGAGCTGCGCCAAAGCGGGGCCGCTCGCGCCGGCCATTGCGGCCAGGATAGCAAGGCCGGCCAGCCGACGGCGCAAAGAGTGCGGCGCGGCGGCGGGCGAAACCAGGACTGCCATGGTCTGTCCTCTGTCAGACGAAATTTGCAGTCTTCAGTTCTTGATAAGGATTGCGGCGCGCTTGCGGCGTGAATCGGCTGGGAAACAGGCTCTTTCCAGCGCCTAGACGATAGCCAGCACGGCCGCGAGCTGATCGACCTCCTCCGCCTGGGTCGCGAAGGAGCAGACGAAGCGCCCGACGACCTCGCCGGTTTGGAGTTTCGCCCCGCCTGGCAGCGCCGCATCGGACCAGGCGATATATTGCACGCCCTCATTTGCCAGCACGGCCTGCGCCCGCGGCGGCAGCACCAGGAAGACCTCGTTCGCCTCGCAGGCCCAGGCCAGCCGGAACTTGCCTCCGGTCTCGACGGCTCGCGCGAGGCGTTTGGCCATCGCATTGGCGTGGCGGGCGAGATCGAGCCAATGCCCGTCAGCAAGCAGCCCCTCGAATTGCGCCCCGATCAACCGGCCCTTGGACAGAGTGTGCCCCGCACGCTTGCGCCGCCACGGCATCTGCCCGGCATCGGCCGGGTCGAAGACGATCACGGCTTCGGCGGCGAAGGCGCCGTTCTTGGTGCCGCCGAAGGAGAGCACGTCGACACCTGCCTTCCAGGTGGTCTCGGCAGGCGTGCAGTCGAGCGCTGCAACCGCATTGGCGAAACGGGCGCCATCCATATGCAGCTTCAGCCCGCGCGGCGCGATCGCCTGCTTCAGCGCCGCGATCTCGGCCGGCGTGTAGACCAGTCCGCATTCGGTCGCCTGGGTGATCGAGAGCAGCTGCGGCTGGACCTGATGCACGGCGCCCGCCCGCATGCGCGCGAGCTGGTCGGTGACGACCTCCGGTGCGAGCTTGCAGCCGTCACCGGGCAGGCCGACGATCTTGGCCCCGCCGGTGAAGAATTCGGGCGCGCCGCATTCATCTGCGGCGATGTGCGCCTCGTAATGGCAGAGCACCGCCCCCCAGGGCTGGACCAGGCTCGCCAGCGCCAATGAATTCGCCGCCGTGCCGGTGGTGACCAGGAAAACCGCGACCTCGCGCTCGAACAGCTCCGCGAACAGGGCCTCGACCCGCTTCGTCCAGGCATCCTTGCCATAGGCGGCGGAAAAACCGTCATTGGCGGCCGCCATCGCCCGCATCACCGGTGCGCTCGCCCCGGCCAGATTGTCGCTGACGAAATTCATGAAGCTGGCATCCGGCGGGCGCTGAGAGGGTCCTGACCGATAAGCAGCCTCCTGCCGCTGCGCAATCCGCGCCGACGCAGGGCAGCCCCGATTCCGCCGATCGATAACTTCCGGCTTGGCTCGCTGGCCGGCGTGATGTGAAAATGTCCGTACAGAGATAGAGATCGCAATAAAATGTCGCCGCAGTGCAAAATCGACGCTTGTGCCCAGATTGGAATTCTGGCAAGGTCAAGGCAATAGGACAGCGATGCTGTCCCATTTCAGAGGAGCCTCGCCGAGGCTCCGACGCAGGCGGATGGAGCGGACGATGACGGGAGGTACGGCGAACAAAGCCAAAGCCAACCGTACGACGCGCGCCGCCCGCAAAACGGCGGCGTAACCAGGCGCGGCAGGGCTGATCAAAGCCCGAGGCGCCTGCGGAGGACGCGGGCGCAAGACCAAACCGGCGCAAGCAACCTTCGCAAACCGAGAATAAAGCCGAACCGGCCCGATCCTTGCTCGACAAGGTGGACGCTGGAGCGGCGGTGGACTTTGGCTGGCTCCCGAGCCGATGCTGCGGGGCCGATGCGGGCGGAGGTGACGATGAGCGAGAGCAGGAAGGCGAGCGCGATGGCCAAGACTACTGCTAAGACCGCCACCACGACGACGACCGCTTTCGAGCGTTTCCCCGAGGTGCGCGATCCGGCCATGCCGGCCCGCCAGGGCCTCTACGATCCGTCCTATGAGAAGGATTCCTGCGGCGTCGGCTTCATCGCCGACATGAAGAACCGCAAGAGCCATGCGATCGTCGCGCAGGGCCTGCAGATCCTGCACAATATCGACCACCGCGGCGCAGTCGGCGCCGATCCCAAGCTTGGCGACGGCTGCGGCATCCTCACCCAGATCCCGCATCGCTTCTTCAAGGAAGAATGCGCCAGGATCGGCATCGAATTGCCCGAGCCCGGCCACTACGCCATCGGCCAGTTCTTCATGCCGCAGGAGGCCGACAACCGCGCCGTCTGCGAGGAGATCGTCGCCCAGACGGTCGAGGAGGAAGGCCTGATCTTCCTCGGCTGGCGCGACGTGCCGGTCGACAACAGCGACCTCGGCGAGGCCGTCAAGGAGACCGAGCCCTGCCATCGCCAGATCTTCGTCGGCCGCCCCGCCGGGCTCGTCAGCGAGGACGAGTTCGAGCGCCGGGTCTATGTCCTCAGAAAGTCGGTCTCGAACAAGGTCTACAAGCGCCATGACCGGGCGACGGCGACCTATTACCCGGTCTCCTTCTCCTGCCGGACCATCGTCTACAAGGGCATGGTGCTCGTCACCCAGCTCGGCGACTATTTCAAGGACCTGACCGACGAGCGCTTCGAGAGCGCGCTTGCCCTCGTCCACCAGCGCTTCGCCACCAACACCTTCCCGTCCTGGCGCCTCGCCCATCCCTACCGGATGGTCGCCCATAACGGCGAGATCAACACGCTGCGCGGCAACGTCAACTGGATGGCGGCTCGCCAGGCCTCGGTCGATTCCGAGCTCTTCGGCGCCGACATCTCCAAGCTCTGGCCTATCTCCTATGAGGGCCAGTCCGACACCGCCTGCTTCGACAACGCCCTCGAATTCCTGGTCCAGGGCGGCTATTCGCTCGCCCACGCCATGATGATGCTGGTGCCCGAGGCCTGGGCCGGCAACCCGCTGATGGACGAGAGCCGGCGCGCCTTCTACGAGTATCACGCCGCGCTGATGGAGCCGTGGGACGGCCCGGCCGCGATCGCCTTCACCGATGGCCGCCAGATCGGCGCGACGCTCGACCGCAACGGCCTGCGCCCCGCGCGCTATCTCGTCACCGACGACGGCCTCGTCGTGCTCGCCTCGGAATTCGGCGTGCTGCCGATCCCGGAGGAGAAGATCGTCCAGAAGTGGCGGCTCCAGCCCGGCAAGATGCTGCTGATCGACCTCGAAGAGGGGCGCATCATCGGCGACGACGAGATCAAGAGCACGCTCTGCCTCGCCAATCCCTACAAGGACTGGCTGAAGCGCACCCAGATCGTGCTGGAGGAGCTGCCCCCGGTCGAGGCGCGCGCCTCGCGCACCGACGTCGCTTTGCTCGATCGCCAGCAATCCTTCGGCTACAGCCAGGAAGACACCAAGATCCTGATGGCGCCGATGGCGGTGACCGGCCAGGAAGCCGTCGGCTCGATGGGCACGGATACGCCGATCTCGGCGCTCTCCTCGAAGTCGAAGCTGCTCTACACCTATTTCAAGCAGAACTTCGCCCAGGTCACCAACCCGGCGATCGACCCGATCCGCGAGGAGCTCGTGATGAGCCTCCTCTCCTTCATCGGGCCGCGGCCGAACATCCTCGACCTCGAAGGCACCTCGCGCCGCAAGCGCCTGGAAGTGCGCCAGCCGATCCTGACCAATGACGATCTTGAGAAGATCCGCTGCATCGGCCACTACGAGGATCGCTTCGACACCAAGACGCTCGACATCACCTATCCGACGCGCGAGGGCGCGGCCGGCATGGAGGGCGCGATCGAGCGCCTGTGCGAGCGCGCGGAAGCGGCCGTCCATGGCGGCTACAACATCATCATCCTCTCCGACCGGCAGGTCGGGCCGGACCGCATCCCGATCCCGGCGCTGCTGGCGACGGCGGCCGTCCACCATCACCTGATCCGCAAGGGCCTGCGCACCTCGGTCGGCCTCGTGCTGGAATCGGGCGAGCCGCGCGAGATCCACCATTTCGCCTTGCTCGCCGGCTTCGGCGCCGAGGCGATCAACCCCTATCTCGCCTTCGAGACGCTGGAGGCGCTGTACGAGGCCGGCGAGTTCCCGCCGGAGGTCGACCGCTACGAAGTGGTCAAGCGCTTCATCAAGTCGGTCGGCAAGGGCCTGCTCAAGGTCATGTCGAAGATGGGCATCTCGACCTACCAGTCCTATTGCGGCGCCCAGATTTTCGACGCCGTCGGCCTGCGCACGCAGTTCATCGACAAGTACTTCACCGGCACCATCTCCTCGATCGAGGGCGTTGGCCTCGCCGAGATCGCCGAGGAGAGCGTGCGCCGCCATCGCGACGCCTTCGGCGACTCGCCGGTCTATCGCGATGCGCTCGACATCGGCGGCGAATACGCCTTCCGCCTGCGCGGCGAGGCGCATGCCTGGACGCCGGAGAACATCGCGCTGCTCCAGCACGCCGTGCGCGGCAATGCCCGCGACAAGTTCAAGGCCTATTCCGAGCTGGTCAACGACCAGAGCGAGAAGTTCTCGACCATTCGCGGCCTGTTCCACGTCAAGATGGCGGACGAGCTCGGCCGCCAGCCGATCCCGCTCGACGAGGTCGAGAGCGCGGTCTCGATCGTCAAGCGCTTCTCCACCGGCGCCATGTCCTTCGGCTCGATCAGCCACGAGGCGCATTCGACGCTGGCGCTGGCGATGAACGCGATCGGCGGCAAGTCGAACACCGGCGAGGGCGGCGAGGAGCCGGAACGCTTCAAGCCGCTGCCGGATGGCCGCTCGATGCGCTCGGCGATCAAGCAGGTCGCCTCCGGCCGCTTCGGCGTCACCACCGAATATCTCGTCAACTCGCAGATGATGCAGATCAAGGTCTCGCAGGGCGCCAAGCCCGGCGAGGGCGGACAATTGCCTGGCCACAAGGTCGATGCCCGCATCGCCAAGGTCCGGCATTCGACCCCCGGCGTCGGCCTGATCTCGCCGCCGCCGCATCACGACATCTACTCGATCGAGGATCTCGCCCAGCTGATCTTCGACCTGAAGAACGTCAACCCGGCTGCGGACGTCTCGGTCAAGCTTGTCTCCGAGCTCGGCGTCGGCACCGTCGCCGCCGGCGTCGCCAAGGCGCGCGCCGACCACATCACCATCGCCGGCTATGAGGGCGGCACCGGCGCCTCGCCGCTGACCTCGATCAAGCATGCCGGCTCGCCCTGGGAGATCGGCCTCGCCGAGACCCACCAGATCCTGGTGATGAACAAGCTGCGCGGCCGCATCGCCCTGCAGGTCGACGGTGGCCTGCGCACCGGCCGCGACATCGTCGTCGGCGCGCTGCTGGGGGCCGACGAGTTCGGCTTCGCCACGGCGCCGCTGATCGCCGCCGGCTGCATCATGATGCGCAAGTGCCATCTCAACACCTGCCCGGTCGGCGTCGCCACCCAGGACCCGGTGCTGCGCAAGCGCTTCAAGGGCACGCCCGAGCACGTCATCAACTTCTTCTTCTTCCTCGCCGAGGACGTGCGCGAGATCATGGCCGAAATGGGCGTCAAGAGCTTCGACGAGCTCGTCGGTCGCTCCGACTGGCTCGACAAGAAGCAGGCGATCGACCACTGGAAGGCCAAGGGGCTCGACTTCGCCCGCATCTTCCACAAGCCGGAGCCGGCCGCGGGCGTCGCCATCCGCAATGTCGAGCGCCAGCACCACCCGATCGAATCGGTTCTCGACCGCACGCTGATCGCCAAGGCCGGCGCCTCGCTCGATACGGCTGCGCCGGTGGTGATCGAGAGCGCGATCCGCAATGTCGACCGCTCGACCGGCGCGATGATCTCGGGCGAGATCGCCAAGCGCCATGGCTCGATCGGGCTGCCTGAGGACACCATCACGGTGAAGCTCACCGGCACCGCCGGCCAGAGCTTCGGCGCCTGGGTCGCCGGCGGCCTGACGCTCGACCTCACCGGCCAGGCCAACGATTATGTCGGCAAGGGCCTGTCGGGCGGCAAGCTGATCATCCGGCCCGATGCCAAGTCGCGCGCCGTCGCCGAAGAGGCGATCATCGTCGGCAACACCGTGCTCTACGGCGCGATCTCCGGTGAGTGCTACTTCCGCGGCGTCGCCGGCGAGCGCTTCGCCGTGCGCAATTCCGGCGCGATCGCGGTGGTCGAGGGCACCGGAGACCATGGCTGCGAATACATGACTGGCGGCGTCGTCGTCGTGCTCGGCCAGACCGGGCGCAATTTCGCGGCCGGCATGTCCGGCGGCATCGCCTATGTCCTCGACGAGGACAAGAGCTTCGCCAAGCGCTGCAACCTCTCCATGGTCGATCTCGAGCCGGTGCCGGAGGAGGAGGAGCTGACCCAGCGCCTCTACCACCATGGCGGCGACCTCGAGTTCAAGGGCCGCATCGACGTCATGGCCAACATGTCCGGCTACGACGCCGAGCGCCTGCACCAGCTCATTGCCAACCACCTGAAATACACCGGGTCGGCGCGGGCGCAGGCGATCCTCGAGAACTGGGCGGACTACCTGCCCAAATTCGTCAAGGTCATGCCGGTCGAATACCGGCGCGCACTACTGGAAATCGAGCGGGCCCAGGCCGGCGTCTCGGTTGCGGCCGAGTAATCGAACAGGCGGATGAGACGATGGGCAAGGTAACCGGTTTTCTCGAGATCGACCGCCGCGACCGGAAGTATCTTCCGGCCTCGGACCGGATCCGGAACTACAAGGAATTCGTGATCCCGCTCGGCCGGGAAGCGACCCGCGACCAGGCGGCGCGCTGCATGAACTGTGGCATCCCGTATTGTCACAATGGCTGCCCGGTCAACAACCAGATCCCGGACTGGAACGACCTCGTCTACAATGACAAGTGGCAGGAAGCGCTGACCAACCTGCACTCGACCAACAACTTCCCCGAGTTCACAGGCCGCGTCTGCCCCGCCCCTTGCGAGGCGTCCTGCACGCTGAACCTCGAGGACACCCCGGTCACCATCAAGTCGATCGAATGCGCGATCGTCGACAAGGGCTGGCAGGAAGGCTGGATCAAGCCCGAGCCGGCCGAGGCAAAGACCGGCAAGAAGATCGCCATCATCGGTTCCGGCCCGGCCGGCCTCGCCGCTGCCCAGCAGCTCGCCCGCGTCGGCCATGAAGTCCATGTCTATGAGCGCCAGGGCCGCGCCGGCGGCCTGCTACGCTACGGCATTCCCGACTTCAAGATGGAGAAGTCGCATGTCGACCGGCGCGTCGCCCAGATGGAGGCCGAGGGCGTCGTCTTCCATTACGGCGTCAATGTCGGCATCGACATCGACCCGCAGGAGCTGCTCGCCCAGTACGACGCGATCGGCCTGACCGGCGGAGCCGAGAAGCCGCGCGACCTGCCGATCGAGGGCCGCGATCTCGACGGCGTCCAGTTCGCCATGGACTTCCTGCCGCAGCAGAACCGCCGCAATGGCGGCGAGCCGGACACCACGGGCAATGCTCGCCCGATCCTCGCCGGCGGCAAGCATGTCGTCGTCATCGGCGGCGGCGACACCGGCTCCGACTGCATCGGCACCTCGGTGCGTCAGGGCGCGCTCTCGGTCACCCAGCTCGAGATCATGCCGCAGCCGCCGGAGAAGGAGAACAAGCAGCTGACCTGGCCGAACTGGCCGCTGAAGCTGCGGACATCCTCCAGCCACGAGGAAGGCGCCGAGCGCGACTTCGCCGTCGGTACCGTCAAGTTCACCGGCGAGAACGGCAAGGTGAAGACCCTGCACTGCGCCAAGGTCGACGCCAGTTTCAAGCCGATCGAAGGCAGCGAGTTCCAGCTCAAGGCCGATCTCGTTCTGCTCGCCATGGGTTTCGTCTCGCCGGTGCATGACGGGCTGCTCGCCAAGCTCGGCGTCAAGATCGACGGGCGCGGCAATGTCGAGGCCAACATGCTGGCCTACAAGACCTCGGTCGAGAAGGTCTTCGCCGCTGGCGACATGCGCCGTGGTCAGTCGCTGGTGGTCTGGGCCATCCGCGAGGGCCGCCAGATGGCGCACTCGATCGACAAGCACCTGATGGGCGAGACCATCCTGCCGCGCTGAGCGGCAGGATACTTGGGCCTCACGAAAACCTCGACGTCATGCTCGCCCTTGTGGCGAGCATCCACGTCTTGAACCCAGGCCTCGACCAGCGAAGACATGGATGGTCGGGACAAGCCCGACCATGACGCGAACTGCAGTGATCGCGGCCCTCTAGGCCCCCAGCAGATCCACCAGCGGCGGGATCAGTGGCTCGTCGGCCGGCGGCATGGCGAGATCGCGCAATTTGCCAGGGCGGACCCATTTCAGCGCCTGCCCCTCGCCCGAGATCACCGTCCCTTCCCAGCGCCGGCAGATATAGAGCGGCATCAGCAAATGGAATTCGGGATAGGCGTAGCTGGCGAAGGTCAGCGGCGCGAGGCAGGCTTCCTTGACCGTAATGCCGAGCTCCTCGGACAGCTCGCGGATCAACGCCGGCTCCGGCCGCTCGCCGGCCTCCAGCTTACCCCCGGGAAATTCCCACAAGCCCGCCAGGGCCTTGCCTTCGGGACGTTGGGTGACGAGCACGCGGTTGTCGGAATCGACCAGCGCGCAGGCGACGACGAGCAGCAGTTTCACGAAAGGCTAATGTCCCGAGAGGATGACCTCGACCGGCTCGGTTTCCTTGCCGGTCAGTGTGACCTCCTCATAGACCGTGCCGCCCTCGCGGAAAACCGCGTCCTCCTCGCCCCAGATCACCTGCGTCGAGACGAAATAGGTCCCGGGCGCGAGCTTGTCGAAGCTGAAGCGGCCATTGGCCGCGGTCTTGGCCGTGCGGGTCAGCTCGGCATAGCGCGGGTCGACCTGGTCGTTCGGATAGCGCCAGTGCGGCAGGAACTTGGTCTTGCCGAAGACGCGGGTGAAACGCTCGCGGGCATAGGCCGTCGCCGGGATCAGCTTCACGACCTCGCCGGCGGCGTTCACGACCTGCCCTTTCGAGCGCGTCCGGAAGGCGTGGCCGACGATGACGCCGGTTCCGTCTTTTCGGATGAAGGCCGCTTCCTCCGTCGAGAAGGAGGACGTCGTCACCGGTCCCTGCACGCAGGCACCCAGCAAGGCCGCAAGGCCCAGCACACATATAATCCTTATCATCTGGCTCGTCCCCCCGCAGGCGCCGTCGATACCAGGAAGACGCCTGCGAGGATGATGCAACCTCCGATAATCTGCCGCAACTCCAGCGTTTCGCCGAGGACGAGCACACCCATGACGGCAGCGACCGCTGGAACGAGATAACCGGTCATTGCCGCCCGCGTCGGCCCGGCAGCGCGGATCAACCGCATGAAGAACGTCACCGGCAGCGCCGTCGCAAACACGCCGAGCGCCAGCACGGCCTGCCAATGCGGCGCCAGGGCCGCGAGCGCCGCTCCGCCCGAGAAGACCAGCGTCAGCAGCAGCGCGCTTGAGCCGGAGACCATCTGCTGGCCAAGCGCGAGCCGGATCGGGTCGCCCGCCCGCGGCGGCACGGCGCGCGTATAGAGATTGGCGCAGGCATAAGAGAGCGTCGCGCCGACCATGGCGAGGACGCTGAGCGCCGTGCCACCCCCTTCGACCAGACGGGGACCGATCAGGATGGCGACCCCGGCCATGCCGACGAGGATCCCGGCGAGGCGGCGCCGGCTCAGATGCTCTTCCGAGAACAGAAAATGCGCGAACAGCGCCGTGACCAGCGGCCCCGCAGCCTGGATCATCGCCGCCGGACCGCTGGCGAGCTGGATCAGTGCATAGGCGACGAGCACGTTCGGCAGCCAGCCATTGAACGTGCCGAGCATGAGCCAGTGGCGGATCTCGTGACGACGCGGCAGCGGGCTCTGGCCGCGCACCGCAACGAAGAGGGCGAGCGTCGCCGCGCCGAGCAGGCCACGACCGGCGGCGATCGCCCAGGGGGTGACCTCGCCGGCCATCAGCTTGATGAACAGGTAGCTCGAGCCCCACAGGAACGAGCAGGCGGCGAGGTTGCCGACGATGAACGTCTTGCTCGGACCCGCAGGTCCGGCAGGCTCAGGAGCGGTAGTCGCCGTTGATCTCGACATAGGCCTTGGTCAGGTCGCAGGTCCAGACAGTGGCCTTGCCGCGGCCGAGGCCGAGATCGGCGGTGACGACGATGTGCTCGCCCGTCATGTAGTCGGAGACGGCCTGCTCATCGTAGGAGCCGGCGCGAGCGCCCGCTTCAGCAACCTTGATCGCGCCGAAGGAGATGTCGAGCCTGTCGCGATCGGCCGGCTCGCCAGCCTTGCCGACCGCCATGACGATGCGGCCCCAATTGGCGTCCTCGCCGGCGACCGCCGTCTTGACCAGCGGCGAATTGGCGATCGAGAGCGCGACCTTCTTGGCCGAACGCGCCGACTGCGCCCCGACGACGCGGACCTCGACGAATTTGCGGGCGCCCTCGCCGTCCTTGCAGACCAGGTGCGAGAGCTCGAGGAGCAGCGCGTTCAGCGCCCGCTTGAAGCCGGAGAGCCTGGCGTCCGCTGGGTCGGTGATCTCCGGGACGCCGCGGGCCTTGGCTTTCCCGGTAGAGAACAGCATCAGCGTGTCGGAGGTCGAGGTGTCGCTGTCGACCGTGATCGCATTGAACGAGCCCTTCACCCCCTTCGACAGCAGGGCCTGCAGCACGGGCGCTGCGATCGGCGCATCGGTGAAGACGAAGGAGAGCATCGTCGCCATGTCAGGCGCGATCATGCCGGCGCCCTTGGCGATGCCGGCGATCACCACCTCATGCCCGTCGATCTTGGCCTTGCGCGAGACCGCCTTCGGGAAGGTGTCCGTGGTCATGATCGCCTTGGCGGCGTCCGACCAGGGCCCGTCGGCGGCACGCTTGGCGCAATCGGCCAGCACGCCCTCGAACTTGGTCGCGTCGAGCGGCTCGCCGATCACGCCGGTCGAGGCGATGAAGACCTCAGCGTCCTTGCAGCCTGCCGCCTTGGCCGCGATCTTCGCGGTCAGCGCGACTGAGTCGCGACCCTTGAGGCCGGTGAAGGCATTGGCGTTGCCAGAATTGACGACGATGGCGCGGGCCTTGCCCTGCGCCAGATTCTCCCGGCACCAGTCGACCGGCGCCGACGGACATTTCGAGCGCGTGAAGACGCCGGCGACCTGCGAGCCCTCGTCGAGCAGGACGAGCAGCACGTCGGTGCGACCCTTGTAGCGGATACCGGCCTCGGCGGTGGCGAAACGCACGCCCGGCACGGCCGGGACCTTGGGCTGGCGCTTCGGCGCGAGCGGAGAAACGGGAACATCCTTGCCGGCCATCATGCGTCTCCTCGTAACGTTGGCCCGATGTGCCGCAGCGGCGGAGCGAAGACAAGAGTTCGATCCCCTCCAAAAGCAAACGCCCGGGCATGGCCCGGGCGCATCACGACGGTATGATGAAGGATGAGGCCCGATCAGGGCTTCTTCGGCTCGGCCGGAGTCGGCGTCGCCGGCTTGTCGAGGCGCTCGACCTTGGCCTTGTCGCGCAGCGCCACGATGATGTCCTGCTGCGCCTTGCGGACCAGGTACTGGTCGATCTGCGGCTTGACCTCGTCGAAGCTCGGCAGCGGCTTGCTGCGCTTGTCCTCGACCTTGATGACGTGCCAGCCGAACTGGCTCTTCACCGGCTCGGAGACCTGGCCCTTGTCGAGCTTGAAGGCGGCCTCGGCGAACTCAGGCACCATCCGATCCTTGGCGAACCAGCCGAGATCGCCACCCTCCTTGCCCGAGCCCGGATCCTTGGAGAGCTCGGCGGCGACCTTGGCGAAATCCTCGCCTTTCTTCACCCGCTCCAGCGCCGCCTTGGCCTGCGCCTCCTCGGGCACCAGGATATGGCGGGCGTGGACCTCTTCCTCGGGCTTCATCGCCTTGACAGTGTCGTCGAACAGCTTCTTCGCCGCTTCCGGCGTCGCTGCCTTCTTCGCCTCGACCGTCAGGTACTCGTCGAGCAGCAGCTTGTCACGGTTATAGGCCAGACGCTTGGCGAATTCGGGCCCGTCGCCGATCTTGGCGGCCGCCGCGGTCTTGGCGCCGAGCTTGAGGTCGACCAGATAGTTGATCAGCTCCTCGCGCTTGCGCTCCTCTGGCATCTGCGCGGTGCGCTCGGCGAGATCGTCCTCGGCGAGCTTGAGGTCGCCTTCAGTGATGGTGATGCCGTCGACCTTGGCGACGGGCTTGTCCTGCTGCGCAAGGGCGGGCACGGCGGCCAGCGCGAAGCCAAGCGACAGCATGGCGAGACGGGAGGACAACATCGGTGCGGCCTTTCAACTGGACGGCGCGAAGATCGATCTCACCGGCTGAGTGCCAGCAGAACGCAGCCTTGGCAAGGCTAGGCCTTGCACATCAACGCGAGCCGATCGCCGTGGTTCAATCCGCCACAGCCAGCCTCACCACCGTCCGAGCCTCTTGGAACCGGCCTGGCCGGACCTTACATGCGCGCGGATGAGCGCGTGCTGGACCACGCGCCTGCGCCCGTCTAAACACGCGCGTGAAATTCCTGGGATTACCGCTTCGGCCACGCCCTCAGTGCCGGCCGGATTCGCCATTGAAAGGCCAGACATGCTTGGCGCGCTTGCAAAGAAACTCTTCGGCTCGTCGAACGATCGGCGGGTGAAGGGCTACCAACCCCGCGTCGCTGCGATCAACGCGCTCGAAGCCGAGGTGTCCCAGCTCTCCGACGAGGCTCTTCGCGCCCGCACCGAAACCTTCAAGCAGCAGATCGCCGACGGCGCGAAGCTCGACGACCTGCTCGTCCCGGCCTTCGCCACCGTGCGCGAGGCGGCCAAGCGCACGCTCGGCCAGCGCCATTTCGACGTCCAGCTGATCGGCGGCATGGTGCTGCACGAGGGTTCGATCGCCGAAATGAAGACCGGCGAAGGCAAGACCCTGGTCGCGACCTTGCCGGTCTATCTCAACGCGCTCGCCGGCAAGGGCGTCCACGTCGTCACCGTCAACGACTACCTCGCCCGCCGCGACGCCGAGTGGATGGGCAAGATCTACAATTTCCTCGGGCTCAGCTTCGGCATCATCGTCCACGGCCTCGACGATGAGGAGCGCCAGCGCGCCTACGCCAGCGACATCACCTACGGCACCAACAACGAGTTCGGCTTCGACTATCTGCGCGACAACATGAAGTACGAGGTCGCGCAGATGAGCCAGCGCGGCCACCATTTCGCGATCGTCGACGAAGTCGATTCGATCCTGATCGACGAAGCCCGCACGCCGCTGATCATCTCCGGCCCGCTCGACGACAAGTCGGACCTCTATGTCGCGATCGACAAGGTTCTGCCCAAGCTGATCAAGAGCGATTACGATGTCGACGAGAAGCAGCGCACGGTCGCCCTGACCGAGGCCGGCAACGAGCATATCGAAGAGCTGCTGCGCGAGGCCGACCTCCTCAAGGAGGGCGATCTCTACGACGCCGCCAACGTCACCCTGGTCCACCATGTCAACCAGGCGCTGCGCGCCCACTCGCTGTTCACGCGCGACAAGGACTATATCGTCCGCAACGACGAGGTCGTGATCATCGACGAGTTCACCGGCCGCATGATGCCGGGCCGGCGCTATTCGGAAGGCCTGCACCAGGCGCTCGAGGCCAAGGAGCACGTCACCGTCCAGCCCGAGAACGCGACGCTCGCCTCGATCACCTTCCAGAACTATTTCCGCCTTTACAAGAAGCTCGCCGGCATGACCGGTACCGCCGGTACCGAGGCCGACGAGTTCGAGCAGATCTACAAGCTCGAAGTGGTCGAGATCCCGACCAATGTCCCGGTCGCCCGTATCGACGACGACGACGAGGTCTACCGCAGCTTCCCGGAGAAGGTGAAGGCGATCATCAAGGAGCTGGAGCGCGCCAGCGAGCGCCTGCAGCCGGTCCTGGTCGGCACCGCCTCGATCGAGAAGTCCGAGCAGATCGCCGAGATGCTGGTCGCCGCCGGCTTCAAGCAGATCGACTTCAGCCAGCCCGGCGCGCTCGACTCACTCTATGCGGCTGCCCGCACCGGCAAGAGCACCAAGCAGTTCGCCGTGCTGAACGCCCGCTTCCACGAGCAGGAAGCCTTCATCGTCGCCGAGGCCGGCGTGCCCGGCGCGATCACCATCGCCACCAACATGGCCGGCCGCGGCACCGACATCAAACTCGGCGGCAATGTCGAGATGCGCGTCTCGATCGAGACCGCCGGCATGGAGGACGGGCCGGAAAAGCAGGCCAGGACCAAGGCGATCGAAGAAGAGGTCGCGCGTTTCAAGGAGATCGTCCTCAACGCCTCTGAGACCATCGAGCTCGAACCGGCCAAGGGCTCGCGCCCGGCCAAGACCATGACCCGCCCCGGCGGCCTCTACATCATCGGCACCGAGCGCCATGAGAGCCGGCGTATCGACAACCAGCTGCGCGGCCGCGGCGGCCGCCAGGGCGATCCCGGCCGCTCCAAGTTCTTCCTGTCGCTGCAGGACGATCTGATGCGCATCTTCGGCTCCGACCGGATGGACGGCATGCTGCAGAAGCTCGGCCTGCAGGAGGACGAGGCCATCGTCCATCCCTGGATCAACAAGGCGGTCGAGAAGGCTCAGGGCAAGGTCGAGGCGCGCAACTTCGACATCCGCAAGAACATCCTGAAATACGACGACGTCATGAACGACCAGCGCAAGGTCGTGTTCGAGCAGCGCCGCGAGTTCATGCGAACCGAGAGCGTGCGCGAGACCATCGACGACATGCGCCACGGCGTCGTCGAGGACACCGTCTCTCGGCGCATCCCCGAGGACGCCTATCCCGAGCAGTGGGATGCCGCGGGCCTGCGCGAGGATGTCGCGACCTATCTCAACCTCGAACTGCCGATCGAGGACTGGGCCAAGGAAGAGGGCATCGCCGATGCCGAATTGCGTGAGCGCATCCGCAAGACCGCCGACGACGACTACACGGCGCGCATCGAGCGCAACACCGAAGAGGTGATGACCTATATCGAGAAGCAGGTGCTGCTGCAGACGCTCGACCATCTCTGGCGCGAGCATCTCGTCACCCTCGATCATCTGCGTCAGGTCATCGGCTGGCGCGGCTATGCCCAGCGCGACCCGCTGAACGAATACAAGCAGGAGGCCTTCGAGCTGTTCGACGGGCTGATCGGCCGCCTGCGCGAGCAGGTCACCGGCAATCTGATGCGCGTCGAGGTCCGCTTCGAACAGCCGCCGGAAGAGGGCCAGAGCTTCGACCAGGGCGGCAACGATGCCTTGCCGCCACCGCCGGCCGGTTTCTTCGCCAGCCAGCCGCAATTCGCCGCGACCGATGGCGACCTCGCCGTCGCCGAGCGCAACCCGGCCGATCCCGCGACCTGGGGCAAGGTCGGCCGCAACGAACTCTGCCCCTGCGGCTCCGGCAAGAAGTTCAAGCACTGCCACGGTCAGTTCGTCTGAGCCGGCTTGCAGAGCCTTCCGACCAGATCGAAAAGCTCCGGCCGACCGCCGGAGCTTTTTTCTTGCCGCCGGCGCGCGCGCCTGCATCCTGACGATGCAAGACGTAACAGGGCGTGGAGCCGTCCGTGAGCCAGGCCGCTTTCGAGATACGGCTCGATTACACTGCCGAGGAATTCGCGCACTACCAGGCCATCGAGGCCGGCAGACGGCAGGCTCTGATGAAACCTTCGTTCTGGGAGGGTTGGGGCGTTCTGATCGCCTGCGGCTGCGCCGTGGCTCTGCTCGCTGCGAGCCTCGCAGTCACCGGCGGCGCGACGGAGCTGCGCGCCGGTGGGACGATCGCGGCACTCGCCTTCGCCGCCTTCTGGCTCGGCCTCTGGGCGCCCTCCCTCGCCGCCCGCGCTTCCGCGGCGCAGCGCGAGCGGGCAGCCTTCGACGATTTCATGGCCGAGTGGCAGGGTTGCCGTATCCTGGTCACGGAAGCCGGCTTCTGGACGCGCAGCCGCAACATGCGCGGCTTCATGCCGTTCTCGGCCATCCGCTCCGCGACGCAAGGCCACGGCCTGCTCTCGCTATGGCCGCTGGCCGGAGCGCCGATCAGCCTTCCATTGCGTCTGCTGACGCCGGAGCAACAGGCGCAGCTCATCGCCCTTGCCGGCAAGGCTGGAGAGGCGGTCGTCCCCTCCACCCCTTCCTGAGGTGCGCGGCTTAGCCCGCGCTGTGCCGTGGTAGCCTTGGCAGCAGAATGGTCAGCAGCCCCAGCAGCGGCAGATAGGAACAGACCTTGTAGACGAAGGTGATGCCATAGGCATCGGCGAAGCCGCCGAGGAAGGCGGCGCCAAGCCCGCCCGCGCCGAAGGCGAAGCCGAAGAACATGCCGGCGATCAGGCCGACGCGGCCCGGCACCAGCTCCTGCGCGAACACCACGATCGCCGAGAAGGCCGAGGCGAAGATCAGTCCGATCATCACGCTGAGGACACCGGTCCAGAACAGGTTGGCGTAGGGCAGGAGCAGCGCGAACGGGATGACGCCGAGGATCGAGAACCAGATCACGAAGCGCGCGCCGAAGCGGTCGCCGATCGGGCCACCGGCGAAGGTGCCGATCGCGGCCGCACCGAGGAACAGGAACAGCATCAATTGCGCATCGCGGAAGCCGAGTTGGAACTGCTCGATGACGTAAAAGGTGAAGTAGCTCGATATGCTCGCCATGTAGACGTTCTTGGTCGCGGTCAGCAGCACGAGGACGAACAAAGCGAAGGCGACGCGCCGCCCCGGCAGTGGCAAGGCGCGGCTGGCAGCCGGGCGGCCGGCCTGCGCCCGGCGATGGGCGGCATACCAGGCCCCTACCCGCGTCAGGACGAACACACCCGCCATGGCGATAACCGAGAGCCAGGCGACGCTGCCCTGGCCGAAGGGCAATACGATGAAGGCTGCCAGCAACGGCCCCAGCGCCGAGCCGAGATTGCCGCCGACCTGGAACAGCGACTGCGCCAGTCCATGCCGCCCGCCCGAGGCGAGCCGCGCGACCCGCGACGCCTCCGGGTGAAAAATCGCCGAGCCCAGGCCAATCAGGCAGGCGGCCACGATCAGCACCGCAAAATTATGGGCGTTGCCGAGCAGAATCAGGCCACCGAAGGTCGAGGCCATGCCGGCGGGCGCCGAATAGGGCATCGGCCAGCGATCGGTCACCATGCCGACGACCGGCTGCAGCAGCGAGGCCGTGACCTGGAAGGCCATGGTCAGCAGGCCGATCTGGACGAAATCAAGGGCGTAGTTCGCCTTGAACAACGGGTAGAGCGAAGCCAGCAGCGACTGCATCACGTCGTTCAGCAGATGGCAGAAGCTGACTGCGAGCAGAACGGAGATCGTCGTCTTCTCGAAGCGGGGGCGGCTCCCCTCGATCGTTGCAACCATGGCGGTGTCCCTTGGTGAACCTGTAGCGGCGCTCCTTCTACAGGGCTTGCTCGTGACCTTCTTTCGTGTTTCGGTCGATTTCTTTCGTGTTTGGGCCATTCGGTGAAAAAGCTGCCGCAGCAACAGGTCGATGCCCTCCATGCCGACCATCACCGCCTTCACGGCCGGGTTGCTGACTCGGATGGCGATATTCTGGTCCGCATCTCGGACAATCCGGCCGGATACAGGATTCCGCCGCACAGCCATCGCCATATCCAGCTGCTCTGCGCCTTCTCCGGCGTCGTGCTGATCGAGACCGAACGCGGCTGCTGGATGATTCCGCCGGGCCATGCCCTGCTCATCCCGGGCCGGCTGCAGCACTCCGTCGAGATGCTGAGCAATGTCAGCATCAAGTCGGTCTATCTCCTCACCGGCGATGACGACCTGACGCAGCGCATGCTCCAGGTCCTCGGCGTCACCGATCTGGCGCATGCGCTGATCACCGAGGCAATCCGCCTGAGTGACGCTCCGCCCGGCGCCCGCAAGCTCGAGCTCGTCCTGGAATTGCTGACGGCCGAGATCACCGCGCTGCCGATCCGGCCGCTCGGCCTGCCCTTCCCCGCCGACAGGCGGCTTTCCGCCCTCTGCCGCGCCTATATGGCCGCGCCATCGGTCACCGAGCGCCTCGACGACTGGGCCGCGAAGCTGGCGATGAGTCGGCGGACCTTCACACGGTTTTTCCAGCGCGAGACCGGTCTGAGCTTCGTCGCCTGGCGCCAGCAGGCCAGCCTGTTCGCCTGCCTTCCCCGGCTGGCGGAAGGCGTGCCGGTCACGCAGGTCGCCATGCTCGCGGGCTATGACAATGTGGCGGCGTTCACCACCATGTTCAGACGACGACTGGGCACAGCGCCGCGCAATTACATGAGGGCCTCGCTGGCGCGCTAGCGTCCTCACGCGCTGCCGAGCAACGGAAAAGGGCCGCCCTCGCGAGCGGCCCTCGAAACAGTCCGTGCAGCCGGCTGCTACTTCGGCGCGAAGATGCCGACGCTGCTGGCGGTGATGTCGAAGGAGAGCGTCGCCACCACGGTCGGGTTACACCACTTCGAGCGCCCCGAGCCGGAGGTGATGCCGCGCGGATCGGCGGTCAGCAGGAAGCACTCGCTCTTCGACAGGCTGGTGTCGTGATAGCGCACATCCGCCGTCAGGTTCTTCCAGGTGTAGGAGACGCCGGCGTTCCAGTAGGTGTAGTCTGGCAGGTCGGTCGGCGGCAGCGTCGACCAGATCGCGAGATTGGTGGTGCCGAGCCAGTAGCGGCCGAGCTCGCCCGAAACCGACAGGCCTTCCAGGAACGGCAGGTTGTACTTCGCCGTCACCGACGCGTAGGTACCGGTCGCACCAGTCCCGAGCCAGTCCCAGGCGTAGAAGACGTTCGCGCCGAGGATCAGCTTGTCCTCGAAATTATAGCTGACCTTGCCGTAAACCTCGGTGTAGTCGGTGTTCTTCGGCGTCCAGAACACGCCGGCCGTGTCGATATAGGCCTTCTCGCCCGGATAGTAGTACTGCCAGACGCCGAGATCGACGGTGACCGGCCCGAACTTCGGCCGGATACCGCCGTAGAAGTCGATCTCTGCCGGCGGGCTGGTCGCCAGGTCGACATTCGAGGCGTAGACGCCGACATAGAACAGATTGTCGTAGATCTGCAGCTCGGCGCCGCCCTGGATCGCCGGCTTGCGGTCAGTCTGCGAGATGCCGCGGAAATTATAGTCCGTCATGCCCTTCACGCTGACGGCGATGTCGAACCAGGTGATGCTGGGCGGCGCGGGAACAGGCGGGGCCCCCTTGCGGCTCGGCAAATCCGAGGCGAGCGCCGCGCCCGAAACCGTGAGCGCCATCGAAAGCGCAAAGCCCGTCAGCAAGCCGGAAGTTTTCAAGGCAGCCATTGCGAACTCCATCAAGGTCCCTGCATGATTCTCGTCATGCATTCGCCATGATTAAGCCGGCGCGGGCACAAAATCGGCAAGGCGAGGTTTTTTGCAACCTGCCCGCGCGATGGGCAATACTGGCGGATTTCGCTGTTTAGACGCCTAGAAAAGCGCCCGCGGCCATTGCTGGCCGCGGGCGTGACTTTTTTACATCAGGTGACTGTCGAGCCGCTCAGCGCACAGCGGGCTGACTCGCATAGGAGGCGTCTGGCTGCAGCTGCGAAGTCCGCAGCGTCGAGGAGCGGCGCGGCGGCAAGGGCGCGGTCACCGTCTGCGGGCTCTCCGGCACGGTCGAAGCGATCGGCGCCTGCTCCTTAGGCTCGGAGGAGCCACCGAGCAACGGCACGAAGCTCAGCGCCCGCTGGTAGAAGGAGGGCTGCGCCGGCTCGGCCGCAGCCGTCTGGATCGGCGCGGGCGTCGCGGCGCCAGCCGTCACCTTGGCGACCTGCGTCGCCGCATCGCTCGCCGGCTTGGCGGCAGGCTGGGCAGCGGCAGGCTTTGCCGGTGCGGCGGCGACCACGGGCTTGGCCTCCTCCGCCTGCGCGCTGCTGACAGCGGCGAGCACGGCTTCATTCTCAGCCGATTCGGCCCTGACGGTCGCCTTGGTGCGACCCTTGTCGTCGAGCACGACGACCCGTGGGCCGATCAACGAGTCGACGCGGCTGATGCCGACATCGCGCGAGCCCCAGGCAACCGACCTGTTCATCGAATCGGCGCCGGACTGGGCCAGCATGCGCTTGAACGAGGAATGCTGGTCGCCGTCGTCATAGATCAGCTTGATCGCCGGCGTGCCCTTCGAGACGAGCGCCGCAACCTGGATCTCGTCCTGCTGGCGTTTCTCGGCCACCGCCTGCGTCACCGACGCGTCGACCTGACCGCCATCGCGATTGAAGGCGTAGCGCCCACCGGCCACGGAGATCGACGGTTCGTCCTTGGCCACCTCGAAGAAATCAGAGCCTTCCTTCAGGTTCTTCCAGAAGGCGATGTTCGGGTCGAGCCGGTGCTTGGCGAGGTTCTCCGGCGTCATCCGGAAGGGGAAAGCCTGCATCTGCACGGCCTTCTGCCCGCCATTCTGGGCTTCGCGCACCAGGGCATAGAGCTCGCCGATCTGGTCGTCGGTCATCGAGTAGCAGCCGGCCGAGGAGCAGGCGCCATGCACCATCAGATGCGCGCCGGTGCGGCCATGTGAGCGATCATAGGCGTTGGGATAGCCCATGTTGAATGAGACGTAATAGGACGAGTTCGGGTTCATCTGCGCCGGGGTGATGGCGTAGAAGCCTTCCGGCGCCATGCGGTCGCCCTCGCGCACCTTCGGCCCGAGCTGACCCGACCAGCGGCACATCGGGAAGGTCTTGAGCAGGGCGTACTTGCCGTCGGCGCGCTTCTTCCAGATCTCGAGCTCCGACTCCTTCTTGTAGGAGCGAATCAGGATGGGCTGGCTCTTGCTCATGCCCTTCTCGGACATCAGCGTGTAGGTCGCGGACGGAATCGGGATGTTATGGCGCGCGGAGCCGCGATAGCGCTCCTCTTCGCAGGCTGCCAAAGTGAGGCCAAGGAGCGCCGCCAGCGCGAAATGTCTCACAGCCACGTCGTCAATCCCATCTCGCGCGGACGCGTCAAGCCGACAATTCACCACGCAACAAGGCCAAATTATGCCCGTTGCCCGGTTGTAGGACCGTTAGCCTTGACCGTTCCTTACCACAGGGGCTCCGCAGATGGCCATATGGTGAAGCCACGGTAAAGCCCCTGCCCGGCCGAGTGCGCACTTGCGCACAAATCCCGATTACAGTGCCCGGCCGATCGCCAGATATTTTTCCGCCCGCCGATCGATGATCTCGTCACCGCTGAGGCCGGCGAGGTCCGAGAGCGCCGCCTCGATTGCAGCGCCAGCCCGTTCGATCGCAGCCTGGGGATCGCGATGGGCGCCGCCGGTCGGCTCGGTGACGATCCTGTCGATCACGCCGAAGCGCAGCAGGTCCTGCGCGGTGATCTTCATGCCGGTCGCGGCGTCCTGTGCCCGGGTCGTGTCGCGCCAGAGGATCGAGGCCGCGCCTTCCGGCGAGATCACCGAATAGATCGCGTGCTCCAGCATCAGCACCTTGCTGGCGGCGGCGATGGCGATCGCTCCGCCGGAACCGCCTTCGCCGATCACCAGCGCGACGCTCGGCGTGCGCAGGGCAAGGCAGGTCTCGGTCGAGCGCGCGATTGCCTCGGCCTGGCCGCGCTCCTCGGCCTCAATGCCGGGATAGGCGCCGGCTGTATCGATGAAGCTCAGCACCGGCAGGCCGAACCGGTCCGCCAGTTCCATCAGGCGCACCGCTTTGCGATAGCCCTCGGGCTTAGGCATGCCGAAATTGTGCCGGATGCGGGTCTCGGTCGAGTTGCCCTTCTCCTGGCCCATCACGCAGACCGGCTCGCCACGGAAACGGCCGAAGCCGCCGACGATCGCCTCGTCCTCGCCGAAGGCGCGATCGCCGGCGAGCGGGGTGAACTCGTCGATCAGTGCCGAGCAATAATCGAGGAAATGCGGGCGCTGCGGATGGCGTGCCACCAGCGTCTTCTGCCAGGGCGTAAGGGCGCCATAGAGGTCCTTCAGCGCCTGGGACGCCTTGGCCTCGAGCTTGCCGATCTCCTCGGCGAGCGAATAGCCGTCGCCCTTGCCGTCGAGCGCGCGCAGTTCATCTGCCTTCGCCTCCAATTCGGCAACCGGCTTTTCGAAATCGAGATAGCTTCGCATCGACATCCAGATCAGGTCCCGCTTCCCGGGGGAAAAACACGCCGGCCCGAGGCCGCGGTGACGGAACGGTCAAAAAAGGCGGCGGACCTTGGCCGCGCCCCGGTGAAATTGTCAACCCGCTGGCATCTTAGAGCCTCTAACAAAACCTGGACCTATCTGGACGCCGGCAATTCGTCCATTCCGCCAGGAGCAGCGCGCAGCCGATACCGTTGGTATCGGCAAGCGATGCGACGCCGCGGGTGGGCGAATTCCCGGCGCCGGAGGTGTGCCTTGGAGGGCCGCCTGCTGCGTCGGACCGACTTGCCGATATCAAAGGATATCGGCTGCACGCTCCTCCTGGCATTCGGCTCCTCCAAGACCCATCCAGATAGGTCCAGGCTTTTGTTAGAGGCTCTTAGCCTCATCCTGCCGCGGCAGGCGGCTCGAAGGATGGCCTTGCGGCAGCAGCACCGGCCGGAAGGCGAAGCTGCGCCGCGTCGCGCGCAGGGGAGCACGCCGGTAGAACTGCTTGGTCGCGTCGATGACGTAGACGCCGGCGAAGGGCAGCGACAACCCGGCGCCGACCTTCTCCCAGGCCATGGCCGAGCGCATGAACAGACGCCGGCGCAACGGCGGCACATAGAGCGCCTCGGCCCAGTGCTCGGGCGAGAACATGGCGCGGCGCATCAGCGCCTCGATCTGCGAGCGGCTGAACGGCCTTCCATGGCCGAAGGGCGTCGTATCCATCCGCGCCCATAGGCCGCGCCGGTTCGGCACGACGACGATCAGGCGCCCGCCCGGGCTCAGCACGCGCGAGATCTCCTCGAGCAGGTCTTCCGGACTCTCGGTCTCTTCCAGCGCGTGCACCATCAGCACGCGGTCGACCGAGGCTGTCGGCAACGGCAGCAGCGTCGGCTCGACCAGAGCGGAAGCCGAGAGGCCTGGCGAAGGCCAGTTCACCACGCCCTGCGCCGCCGGCATGAAGGCGATGACGCGCTCCGCCTCGCCGCCGAGCAGCGGCAGATAGGGCGTCGCGAATCCAAGGCCCAGCAGGCGCTGGCGCCGGCAATCGGGCCAGAACTTCAACATCACCTTGCCGACGACCCGGCGCGCCACGTGCCCGAGCGGGCTGGCATAGAAGCTGCGCAGGTCGACGACGTCCAAGGCCATACTGACGGAGATGGCGCAGCGCCGGCGCGAGCGCAAGGGCAAGCCGCAAGGCGAAGCCTGGTGTCTTGCTACAGACGCCGGCTTGCTTCAATCAGGCGTCTCGACTGCCGATTGCCGGAGCTTCCCATGCCGCTCGACATCCATGTCTTCCGCACGCTCAGCGACAATGCCGGCGCGCTGCTGCGCGACCCAGGCACAGGCGCCTGCGCCACCGTCGACGTTCCCGATGCCGGCGAGGTGCTCGCCGCCGCCAAGGCCAAGGGCTGGACGATCAGCCAGGTGCTGGTGACGCATGAGCATGCCGACCATGTCCAGGGCATCGCCGCGCTGAAGCAGGCGACCGGCGCCAAGGTGTTCGCGCCGGAGGCCGCACGCTCCGGCGCCCCGGTCGACGTGGTCCTCAGCGAAGGCGACCACGTCTCGGTCGGCGGCTACGACTTCGAGACCTGGGCGACGCCCGGCCATGCCGAGGGCCATGTCAGCCTCGTCAGCCGGAAAGCGAAGCTCGCTTTGGTCGGCGACGTCGTCTTCGTCATGGGCTGCGGCCGGGTGATGCCTGGCCGGATGGAGGCGATGTGGACCTCGCTGTCGCGGGTCATGGCGCTGCCGGATGCCACCACGCTGATCACCGGCCACGACTACACGCTCTCTAACGCCCGCTTCGCAGCCGCCATGGACCCGAGCAACGCCGCCGTCGCGGCGCGCCTCGCCGAGGCCGAGGCGGCCAAGGCTGAAGGTCGCTTTTGGGCCGTGAGCACGGTCGGCGAGGAGAAAGCGACCAACCCGTTCTTCCGTGCCGGCGAACCTGCGCTCGCTGCGACGCTCGGCATCGTCGGCAAGCCGGCCGGCGAGATCTTCGCCGCGCTGCGCGAGGCCAAGAACAGGTTCTGATCCGCGATGAGCACGTTGAACGGTCTCAGCGCCGCCGAGGTCATCCGCCTGCTCGAGCTGAAGCCCCATCCCGAGGGCGGGCACTATCGCGAGACCTTCCGCGATCCCGCCGGCCCGGAGGGGCGCGGCTTCTCGACCGCGATCTACTATCTGCTCGATGTCGGCGAGACCTCGGAATGGCATCGCGTCGATGCTGCCGAGATCTGGCACCATTATGCCGGCGCACCGCTGGTGATCACGCTCTCGCCGAATGGCCATGACGCCTCGGCCCATCATCTCGGCACGGATCTCGCTGCCGGTCAGCGACCGCAGATCGTCGTGCCGGCCGGCCACTGGCAAAGCGCGACCTCGCTCGGCGCCTGGACGCTGGTCGGCTGCACGGTCGCGCCGGGCTTTGCCTTCTCCGGCTTCGAGATGGCGCCGCCGAACTGGCGGCCGACGCCACGCCCAGCCGGAGGCTGACCATGGACAAGCCCGTCACGGATATGGCGCTGGTCGCGGCCTGCGAGACCCGCATCGTCAACGCCTGGCCGGCGCCGACCGCCCTCGTCGTCGACCAATGGGTGGTGCGCTTCGCCAATGGCTATTCCGGCCGCGCCAACTCCGCCTCCTCGCTGCGCGAGGGCGGCGACATGGACGAGGCGACGCTGGCCTTCGTCGAGGGCCTCTATCGCCAGGCCGGCCTGCCACCCCGCATCCGCTTCACCCCGCTGGTGGCCGAAGGCGCCCGCCAACGTTTCGCCGAGCGCGGCTACCGCATCGAGACCGCCTCCTTCGGCATGGCCGCAGAGCTCGATCCAAGCCTGCACCCGCCCATCGCGGGCATGGTCACGACCGCGCAGGCGGACGATGCCTGGATCGACGGCGTCTGCAGCCACCAGACCGGCAACAAGCGCAACCGCGAGCATCTGTCCGCGATCGTCTCCGGCGTGCGCGTCCCCGCGGCCTTCGCGACCCTGATGCATGAAGGGCGCCCCGCGGCCTATGCGATGAGCGTCGCCGAGCGCGGCATGGCCGAGATCGGCGCGGTGATCGTCGACGAAGCGCTGCGCGGCAAGGGCCTCGGCAAGCAGCTGATGCTCGGGCTGATGGGCTGGGCCGCGGCGCAGGACTGCAGCCTCGCCTATCTCCAGGTCGACCAGAGCAACGGCCTCGCCTTCGAGATGTACAAGCGGCTCGGCTTCCGCACGGTCTACGCCTACGAGACGCGGATTCTCGACATCTGATCCTAGCTGCCGACCGCCTTCGGCGCAGCGCTCCGTCCCGCCGGACCGAAGCTCGCAACCAGCGCGCCGACGACGATCAGTACGCAGGACACGGCGAGCAGCCAACTCGCCGGCGCATAGCCGGCGATGACCAGGATCACGGTCGAGAGCACGGGCGCCGCATAGGAGGCGACGCCGAGAAAGGCGACATCGCCCTTCTTCATGCCGATATCCCAGCAGATGAAGGCGAGGCCGATCGAGCCGAGGCCGAGGCCGAGCACGCCGCCCCATTCGACCGCGCTCGGCGCCCACAAGGTCGTCTCGAAAGCGAGATGGCAGGCGAAGGCCGGAATGGCGCAGCCGAGCATGGTGATAGCAAGGCTCTCGGACGGCACCCCAGCGAAGCGCCGCGACAGCACCGAATAGCTCGCCCAGATGAAGGCGCCGAGCGCCGCCAGCACATGGCCGAGCTTGATCCCCGCGCCCGAGCCGAGGCTGCCGGAGATCAGCAGCGCCGTCGCGGCAAGGCCGATCAGCGCCCCGACGAGATGGCGAGCTTTGAGCGCGCCACCCGGCAGCAGCGCCGCGAACAGCACGATCAGCAGCGGCCAGAGATAATGGATCAGATTGGCCTCGGCCGCCGGCGCGGTCTTCACCGCGGCATAATAGAGCGCAGTGTCGCCAAACGGCCCGTAGAGCCCGAGCAGGAAGGAAGCCGGCGTCGGCCGCGCCAGATGCAGGCGCCCCCGCAGCGCTGCGATCGCCAGCACCAGCACGCCGCCAATGACGAAAGTCATGCCGACGAGCTGGAAGGGCGGTACCCGTCCGGACATGGCGGTGAACAGCGCCAAGGTCGACCAAAGCAGGATCGCGACGGAACCGGTCGCGGTGGCTGTGCGGGAGGTCATCGGGGCAAACTTCAGAATTGCGGCTGGACACCCGTTAAGCGCTACACCGCGCCATCACCAGCCCTTCGCCGCCCGCCATTGGCATCCCGTCCCGAGTCTCATGCAAAATACTGCCGGCAGGCCGCTGTAGCGGTCGCGCCGGCAGTCCTGTCGGGGCAAAGGGAGGCCGATGGCTCGACCTCCACGCCGCCTCAGCCCTTGATGAAGGCGAGCAGGTCGGCGTTGATCACGTCGGGATGGGTGGTGCACATGCCGTGCGGCAGGCCGGCATAGGTCTTCAGCGTGCCGTTCCTGAGCAGCTTGACCGCGAGCGGGGCGGAGTCGGCATAGGGGACGATCTGGTCGTCGTCGCCATGCATTACCAGCACCGGAACCTCGATCTTCTGGAGATCCTCGGTGAAGTCGGTCTCGGAGAAGGCCTTGATGCAGTCGTAATGCGCCTTGGCGCCGCCCATCATGCCTTGCCGCCACCAGTTGTCGATGATGCCCTGCGAGACCTTCGCACCATCACGGTTGAAACCGTAGAACGGGCCGGTGGGGATATCGACATAGAACTGGGCGCGGTTGGCGACGAGCGCAGTGCGGAAGCCATCGAAGACCTCGATCGGCAGGCCGCCGGGGTTCTTGTCTGACTTGACCATGACCGGCGGCACCGCCCCGATCAGCACCGCCTTGGCGACGCGGCCGGGCTCGGCGCGGGCGACATAATGAGCGACCTCGCCGCCGCCGGTGGAATGGCCGATATGGATGGCGTTCCGAAGGTTGAGATGGGCGGCGAGCTCGGCGACGTCGGCGGCGTAGGTGTCCATCTCGTTGCCGGTCGCGGTCTGGCTCGAACGGCCATGGCCGCGGCGGTCATGCGCGATCACCCGGAAGCCCTGATGCAGGAAGAACAGCATCTGGTTGTCCCAGTCGTCGGCGCTCAGCGGCCAGCCATGGTGGAAGACGATCGGCTGCGCCTCCTTCGGGCCCCAGTCCTTGTAGAAGATTTCGGTGCCGTCCCTGGTGGTGATCGTGCTCATCTGTCGCTTCCTTCGGCTTCCGGGCGGCAGGAGCGTCGCCCTTCGATGTGGACGGTTATAGGCGGGGCAATGCATGCTGCCGCTTGGCGGAACCGACAATCAGCGGGGCAAAACTGACAGCATGACGACAGGTAAGCAGATTGTCGCAGAGATCGGGCTCCTGCTCTATCCCGACGTGCAGCTCGCGGCCGTCTACGGCCTGACCGATCTGTTCCGGATCGCCGGCGAGATGAGCCGGGAGCGCGCCGGCCCGCAGGCGCCCGCGATCCGCGTCAGCCATTGGCGCCAGGCAGCGGAGGGCGCCGATGTCGACTGCGTCTTCGACAGCCATCCCGGTCCCATGCACGACCCGAGCCACCTGATCGCGCCGCCAAGCCTGATCATGCCGGCCAAGATGCAGAAGATGGACGGCCTCGCGACCTGGCTGGCCGAGCGCCATGGCGAGGGCGCGACGCTGTGCTCGGTCTGCGCCGGCGCCTTCCTGCTCGGCGAGGCCGGGCTGCTGGAGGGCCGCGAGGCGACGACGCATTGGGCGTTCGCCAAGGAACTGGCGGCCCGCTTTCCGGCTGCGAAGGTCGATACCGACCGCATGGTGATCGACGATGGCGACCTCATCACCGCCGGCGGCATCCTGGCCTGGACCGATCTCGGCCTGACGCTGGTCGAGCGCCTGCTCGGACCGAGCGTGATGCTGGAGACCGCGCGCTTCCTGCTGATCGATCCACCCGGACGCAGCCAGCAGCCCTATGGCCATTTCGTGCCGCGGCTCGACCATGGCGACGCGGCGATCCTGAAGGTGCAGCACTGGCTGCAGGCGAGCGGCGCCCGGGATCACGATGTACCGGCGCTGGCGAAGCGAGCAGGCCTGGAGGAGCGCACCTTCCTGCGCCGCTTCCGCAAGGCGACGGGCCTGCGGCCAACCGAATACGCCCAGCAGGTCCGCATCGCGAAGGCGCGCGAGGCGCTGGAACTGAGCCGCCGCCCGGTCGCGCAGATCGCCTGGGATGTCGGCTACGAGGACGCCTCGGCCTTCCGCAAGCTGTTCCAGCGCATCACCGGGCTTGCCCCGGCCGATTATCGCCGCCGCTTCGGTGTCGCCGTCGCCTGAACGCGCAGCCGACCTCGCTGATAGAGCGAGCTGCTACAGGCGGAGCGCCGCGCAGACGCGGCCACCAAGCCCGCGCAGGCGTCCGACCGGCTCGTTGGCATAGACGAAGCGGATATATTGCGCGCCATGCGTCTCGCCCCAGCCGGCCATGGCGGTGGCGCAGACGCCCTGCTCCAGCAGCCGCTCCGACATCGTCGCACCGTCCAGTCCGAAATCCGAGACGCGCAGCAGCAGCGACCAGCCGCCACCGGGGACACCGACCGGCAGGCCCCGCAACTCTTCGAGCACGCAATCACGCCGCGCCTGCAATTCGTCGACATAAGGCGCCAGCGTGGTCGCGGAATTCTCCAGCGCGGTCGCGACCGCGTCTTGCCCGATGCCGACCGGCACCACGACATTGGCGAGCGAGACGGCGACGAGATCGGGCATGAACGCCTCCGGCGCAATGATCCAGCCGACCCGCCAGCCGATCATGCGCAGCTCCTTCGCCGACGAGCCGACCGTGATCGTCCGCTCCGCCATGCCCGGCAAACCGGCCGGATGCAGCATTGGCCTGCCGTCGAAGACCAGCCGCTCCATCGCGGTATCGACGATCAGCAGCAGGTCATGCGCGACGCAGAGCTCGGCGACGAGGGCCCAGTCACCAGCGTCCAGGCACCCGCCTGAGGGCATCGAGGGCGACATCAGCAGCATCGCCGTGGTCTTCGGCCCGATGCTGGCGCGCAACGCTTCACGGTCCAGACGCCACTCGCCGCCCGGCTCGAAGACGAAAGGCGTGAAGCGCAGCATGCCGCCCGCGAGCCGCACCCGGTTGATCAGCCCGGCATAGGTCGGATCGGTGACGATTACCTCGTCGCCGACTTCGATCGTCGCCAGCAGGACATTGAGGATGCCGGAGAGGCCGCCGGCGGAAATCACGCAGTTGCGCTCGCCGCTATAGCTCACGCCGGACACCGCCGAGACATGCCGCGCCGCGACCTCGCGCAAACGCGCCTGGCCGACGAAGGGCAGATAGCTGTTGTCGGCATCCTCGCTGGCGGCTTGGACCGTGCGTGCGATCGCCGCGGGATCGGGAGGGATGTCAGTGTCGAGATTCTCCAGCCGCAGGAAATCCTTGCCGGAAGCGTCGGCGATTGATCCCATGCGGTCGACGCCGATTCCGGCGATATGGCGCAGGCGGGCAGGACGAGGGCGCGACATCTTGATACCTCATTTCATATATTATCTATGAAATCATACGAGCCATGAGCTTTCAAGACGAGAACGAAGCCGGCGCCTCGCTGACCAGCCGCATCGCTAGAAGCCTGTCGCAGCGCATCCTCACCGGAGCGCTGGCGCCGGGAGCTGCCGTGCGGCAGGACCATGTCGCGGCCGAGTTCGGCGCCAGCCATGTGCCGGTGCGCGAGGCCTTCCGCACACTGGAGGCGCAAGGCCTGCTCGTCAGCGAGCCGCGCCGAGGCGTTCGGGTCGCGCCGCTGGAGCCGGAGCTGGTGCTGGAGGTGACGGCGATGCGCGCCGCGCTGGAGGTCCTAGCCTTGCGCCGCGGCTTCCCGAGGCTCGCGGCAGCCGATCTGCAGGAAGCAGCGTCAGCAATCGCCGAATCCGAAGCGAGCGCGGCGGCCCTGGTCTGGGAGGCGGCCAATCGCCGTTTCCATCTCGCGATCACAGCCCCCTGCGGCATGCAGCGCTTGCTGGCAACGATCGCAGACCTCCAGCGGACGAGCGCGCGCTTCCTGTTCGCGACCTGGCAGAAGCTCGACTGGCAACCGCGCTCGGAGGCTGAGCACCAGCAGATCCTCGCCGAACTCCGGGCGGGCCGGATCGAGCCCGCTGCACGGGCGCTCGAAACACACATCCTGGACGCGGGCGAAGCGCTGGCGGCGAAGCTGCTGGCATCGCCCTGACGCAGCTTCGGCGCGCGCGTGTGCGATAGCGGCCATGCAACCCGCGCGCCGTGCAGCGATTGACCGCGCCCGCGCGCAAGCGCATGCGTGCGCCATGACCACGCTCCCTCTGCCGACCGCCGCCCGCCCGCTGATGCCGGTCCTGGCGGCGCTCAGCGTCGCCCATCTGCTCAACGACCTGATCCAGTCGATGATCCCGGCGGTCTATCCGCTGATCAAGGAGACCTATCAGCTCGACTTCGTGCAGATCGGCCTGATCACGCTGGCCTTCCAGGTCACTTCCTCGCTGCTCCAGCCGCTTCTCGGCTACGTCACCGACAAGAAGCCCTGGCCCTATGCGATGGTCGCCGGCATGGGCGCGACGCTGGCCGGGCTGCTCTCGCTCGCCTTCGCCCACAGCTATCCGATGGTGCTGGTCGCCGCGGCGCTGGTCGGCACCGGCTCGGCCGTCTTCCACCCCGAGGCGACCCGCATGGCCCGCCATGCCGCTGCCGGACGGCAGGGACTGGCGCAGGGCGTGTTCCAGGTCGGCGGCCATGTCGGCTATGCGACCGGCCCGCTGCTCGCCGCTGCCGTCGTGGTGCCGAACGGCCAGCAGAGCCTGTCCTGGTTCTCCGGCATCGTGCTCGTCGCCATGCTGCTGATGGCCTGGATCGGCTCGCGTTACACCGCTTTCCGCCGCGAGCAGGTCGCCTCGAAAGCCCATGCAGACGACGTTGCCTCGCATGGCATGCCGCGCGGCCGCGTGCTGCTCGCCATGGCGGTGCTGATCGTCATCCTGTTCTCGAAGAACGCCTATACGGCTTCCTTCACCTCCTATTACACCTTCTATCTGATCGAGCGCTTCCAGGTCTCGCTGCAGCTCTCGCAGATCCTGCTCTTCGTCTACCTCGTCGTCGGCGCCGTCGGCGTGATCATCGGCGGCATGATCGGCGACCGCATCGGCCGCCATCGCGTAATCTGGCTGTCGATCCTGGGCTGCCTGCCTTTCGCGCTCGCTCTGCCCTATGCCGACCTCACCTGGACCGCGATCCTCAGCGTGATCATCAGCTTCATCATGGCGAGCGCCTTTTCGGCGATCCTGATCTACGCGATCGACCTGGCGCCGCACCGTGTCGGCCTGGTCGGCGGGCTGTTCTACGGCCTCGCCTTCGGCCTTGGCGGTCTGGCCGCCGCAGCGCTCGGTGCACTCGCCGACAAGATCGGCATCGTCCAGGTCTTCTCGCTCTGCGCCTGGCTGCCGGCCTTCGGCCTACTCACCTTCCTGCTGCCGAAAGGCGCGCGCAGCTGAGCAGCTTGCGCCGCCTCGCGCACCTCACCAGGTGACGCGCAGTCCGAGATTGCCGCGCACGCTGTGGCCCTTGTCGTCGCCGAGTGCCGTCACATAGCCGCCCGTCGCGTAGAGGCTGACATTGGCGGAGAGCTTGGCGACCACGCCGCCGCCGACCTCCAGCGAGCTTCCCTTGAACCGCGTCGGGATCACGTCGGTCGCATCGAACAGGATTTTGTCGGTGCGGCTGAAGTTGTGCCAGAGATTCGCCGTCAGATAGGGCTGGAGCTCGGCGGAGCCCCATAGGACGTTCGTCTGCAGACGGGCGCCGACCCGGCCGGTCAAGCTGTCGCCATTGTCGAACGAGACCGCCGAGAAGCGATCCTGCGTCCGGTCGAGCGACAAATGCTGCCAGATCAATTGCGCCTGCGGCTCGAGGGTGAACCCTGCTCCGAGCGCGATCGGGTAGCCGCCTTCCAGCGAGGCTGTGACCGACGTACCCCCGATATCGCCGCGCACGCCGCGATCGGAGCGGGCGTCGCCATCGTGCCAGCTGTGCATCACCACGGCGTCGACATACCAGCCCGTCGGGCCCAGATGCGTCCAGTAGGCGCCGAGGCTCTTCGCATCGAGGTTGAGCTTGCCGGTCGGGCTGCGCTGCTGGCCGATGGCGAAGCCGCGAATGTCGCCCTCGGCGCGACCATAGCCGAAGAACAGGCCGAACCGGTCGCGATGACCGCTCGGGCGATCGATCCCGTAGATATCGAGACCGGTCTGGAGCCCCCAGATACGGCCGTCGAACTCCGGATCGACGGCTCCCGACCAGCGCTGTTCCATCCGCTCGCCGAAGACACGCCCCCAACCCGCAGCGAAACTGCCTTGCGCGTTCAGCAGGCCCTGCTCGCCGCGCCGCTGATGAAAGGTGCCGAGCGTCGCGACGCCGAGGCGCCGTGCCATCGCCGGAACGGCGGCATAAGCGGCGACCTCCGGCCGATACAGTGGAATGGGGTCCGAGCCCGCGGGCACATCGGGCAAGGCCGGCGAGCCGGGCGCTGCTTCCGTATCCGAGCCTCCCGTCTCCGCTACGACCGTGTTGCGCAGATACCAGTTCTCGCTCGATCCGCCGGTGGTGCTGCCATGGAACAGGACATACTCGTAGGCGCCGGCCGCGACTGGTCCTGCCAGCGAGAAGGCGGTCGCACTTGTCGTCCCGCCATTGGTCGCTTCGACCACCAGGATGCCGTCACCGATGGTCGCGCCGCCGGGGCCGCCGACATTGCTGATCGCGAGCCGTGAGGTTCCGCTCGCCGTACCGCCATTGATGACCAGCAGATCCGAAGGCGAGCCGTCGCCCCCGAGATAGGTGTTGAGCGCGACGGTACCGCCCTGCCCGACATAGCTGGAGACGGTCAGCCTATTGCCGATGCCGGCACCGCCAACCTTCGCAAGGCTGGCATTGGTCAGAGTGCCCGCGATCGTGAAGTTGCCCTTGCCAGCGCCCGCAAAGGCCGCGACCGCGTCAGCCACCGCGATGGTGCCATTATTCGTCACCGAACCGGCGACGCGGCCATAGCCCCCGAGAGTCGCTCCTGCCGCGACCGTGACAGGGCGGCCGCCCGCCAGCGCCGCGCCGCGATTGGCCGCATCGCCGATGGCGAGCGTGCCCGCCGTGACGCTCGTCGCGCCAGTGTAGGTGTTGACGCTGGTCAGCACAGTCGTGCCGGAGCCATCATGCCTGAGGATGCCACTCCCCGAGATCGTTCCAGTGAAGGTCACCAGATCGGAGCGGTTGAAGGCGAGTGTGCCATGGTTCGTAACATCGCCGACGATACTGCCGCTCGTACCGCCGGCGCCGAGCTGCAGCGTTCCCTCTGTGATGGTGGTGCCGCCGGTATACGTGTTGGTGCCGGTCAGGATAGTCGTCCCGGAGAACGTCTTGATGACCCCTCCCGAGCCGCTGATGGTACCGGAATATGTGCCGATGTCAGTCTGAAGGAAGCGCACGTTTCCGTTGTTGGTGACGGTCGGCGTGATGCTTTGAGCCGGCCCCTCGAGCATTCCGCCGGAATCGACGATCATCTGCCCGGTGTAGCCGGAATTGTCCCCGATCAGCCGCAGCACGCCCTGTTGCACGTTCACGACCTGGAAATCGGTCAGCGAGCCGCTCAGCGTCCATGTGCCGTTTTCGATCTTGTTCAGCCGTTCGAAGCCTCTGATGAGGCTGGCATCCATTGCAGGAGGGCCGCCCCCGGCGAGCACCAGCAGATCGTTCCCGGCTCCGCCAGTTATCTGCTGCGTCGGCGAGACCGTGGCATCGATCAGACGACGCAGCGTCGCGACATCATCACCATCGCCCATGTCGATCAGACCGCCGATCGCGCCGCCCCCCTGCCAGAGGAAGGTGTCGTTGCCGGTGCTCATCCGGATCTCGCCGCCGATCGCGCCACCGGTCACGGTGACGCTGTCGGTGCCGCCGCTGACGCTGATATTGCCGCCGATCGACCCTCCCGAGACCGTGATCGTGTCGTTGCCGAAGGCGGTCACCAGATTGCCGATGATGCGGCCGCCCGACATGTTGAAGATGTTATTGTCCAGCTTCATGTCGACGCGGCCGATCGTGCCGCCGGTCATCGTCGCGACGTCGCCGTCCTCGAAGGCGCCGACGATGGTGCCCCCGGTCATCAGGAACGTGTCGCGCTGGTCGCCCTGAGCCAGCGAACCGATCGTGCCACCATTCATGATGAAGCTGTCGATGCCAGACCCCTGATTGACGGCACCCGTGACCGTTCCGGCATTGACCTCGAAGAGGTCGGCGCCCGCTCCGGTGGTAACGCCGCCGGTTACCGTGACAGTGCTGCCGCCCGGCAGCGTGATCAGGCTGGTGCCCGCGGTGTTCGCGTAGTTCGCGATCGTTCCGCCGCCGAGCGTCACGGTCTTGGTGCCGGCCCCGCCGGTGATGCCGCCGCTATAGGTGCCGCTGTTGACGGTGAGCGTGTCGTTGCCGGCCTGGAGATCGACGGGAGCCACAGTCGGATTAGGCGCGGTACCGGCGTCGCAGACGACAACGTCGTTGCCGGCGCTGGTCGCGCCGCAGCCGGCCAAGGCGAGATCTGTGTGGAATGCGAAGACGACCAGTGAAGAGGTCGACAGCAATGCGAGACAGCGCGCGCTTGCAGGCGTCAATGGCTTCCCCCCTTTTTCTGGGCCGCATGCGTTGAGCAGCCTGCTGGACCTCGCGTGCATAAACGAAAGGCGATCGACAATCGCTTCTCGATAGTCGAAGCGATTCCCGACTCTTGGTCCAGCGAAGTTTCGACGGGATGATTAAGGGAGAATTAACGGACTCAGGCCCGCGTGAGATCCCGCAATACGGGGAAGACTCTGGAATATTTAAATTTTTAAGCCTGTCTCAATCCTGGTTCGACCTAACTCGAATTGCGCTCGGGACATAGCCGGATTGCACGCATTTGAAATATGAAGCCCGGGAAAGCGCGGCCAGATTGCGCTGGCCGCAACGAAGTGTGGCCGCCACGTCGCATGCGGCGTGGCGGAGTTAAAGGCTTCAGGCCATGAACTGGCCGCCATTGGCGGAGAGCGTCGAGCCGGTGATGAAGCCAGCATCGTCACTGGCCAGGAACACCACCGCCCGCGCGATCTCCTCGGGCTCGCCAAGGCGCCCGACCGGGATATGCGGCAGGATCGACTTCTCGATCACGGCCGGGTCGATCGCCTTGACCATCTCGGTCGCGATGTAGCCGGGGCAGATCGCGTTCACGGTGATGCCGGCCCGCGCGCCCTCCTGCGCCAGCGCCTTGACGAAACCGATGTCGCCGGCCTTGGCGGCGGAGTAGTTGACCTGGCCCATCTGGCCCTTCTGGCCGTTGATCGACGAGATGCAGATGACGCGGCCGAACTTGCGCGAGCGCATGCCCTCCCAGACCGGGCGAGTCATGTTGAAGAGCGAGTTGAGGTTGGTGTTGATGACCGCGTCCCACTGCTCCTTGGTCATCTTGTGGAACATGCCGTCGCGGGTGATGCCGGCATTGTTGACGAGCACGTCGACCGGCCCGAGCTCGGCCTCGACCTTGGCGATGCCGGCGACGCAAGCCTCATAGTTCGAGACGTCCCATTTATAGGTCTTGATGCCAGTCTCCTGAGTGAACTTGGCCGCAGCCTCGTCATTGCCGGCATAGCTCGCCGCGACGTTGTAGCCGGCGGCCTTCAACCCTTTCGAGATCGCCTCGCCGATACCGCGTGATCCCCCCGTAACCAATGCAACCTTAGCCATCGTCGCCTTCTCCCTCTTAGACGCGGCTATGAAGGCCGCGTTATTCTTTGCTGAGATCGAGACCGGGCTCGTAAGCCCGATCGACATCCTTGATGATCGCCTGGCCGCAGATCACCCGCCCCGCCTTCTCGTCATAAGTCAGGGTCGGGTGCCCATAGAGGATCCAGCCCCGGCTCAACGCTTCCGAGACCCGATGACAGAACGAGGCGTCATCGGGGCCGGTGAGATAGCGGTAGAGCGTGGTCTGTTTCGGCATGGCGGAAAGCGGCTCAGCGCTCCACCGCGAGAGCGATACCCATGCCGCCGCCGATGCAGAGCGTGGCGAGACCCTTCTTGGCGTCGCGCTTGGCCATTTCGTGCAGCAATGTCACCAGCACGCGCGCACCGGACGCTCCGATCGGATGGCCGATCGCGATCGCGCCGCCATTGACGTTGACGATCTCGGGATCCCAGCCGAGATCCTTGTTCACCGCCAGCGCCTGCGCCGCGAAGGCCTCGTTGGCCTCGACAAGCTGGAGATCGCCAACCTTCCAGCCGGCCTTCTCCAGCGCCTTGCGCGTCGCCGGGATCGGGCCCGAGCCCATGATCGCCGGATCGACGCCGGCCGTGGCCCAGGAGGCGATGCGGGCGAGCGGGGTCAGGCCGCGCTTGCTGGCTTCCTTTGCCGTCATCAGCACGAGCGCGGCGGCGCCATCATTGATGCCCGAGGCGTTGCCGGCGGTCACGGTGCCGTCCTTCGAGAAGGCGGGCCTCAGCTTGGCCATCGCCTCCAGCGTCGCGCCGTCGCGGATGTATTCGTCGGTGTCGACGACGATGTCGCCCTTGCGCGTCGAGATCGTGATCGGCGCGATCTCGTCCTTGAAGCGGCCAGCCTTCCTGGCCGCCTCGGCCTTGTTCTGCGAGCCGACGGCGAAGCGGTCCTGCTCTTCGCGGCTGATCTGCCATTTGGTCGCGACGTTCTCCGCCGTGGTGCCCATATGGTAGCCGTGGAAGATGTCCCAGAGGCCGTCCTTGATCATCGTGTCGATGAACTTGACGTCGCCCATCTTGGTACCCGCGCGCATATGGGCGGCATGGGCCGAGAGCGACATCGATTCCTGGCCACCAGCGACGATGATGTTGGCATCGCCATTGGCGATCTGCTGCATGCCGATCGCGACCGCGCGCAGGCCGGAACCACAGACCTGATTGAGGCCCCAGGCGGTCGCACCCTGCGGCACGCCGGCGTCGACCGCGGCCTTGCGGGCCGGATTCTGGCCCTGCGCCGCGGTCAGCACCTGGCCGAGGATGACCTCGTCGACCTCGCCGGCCTCGACCTTGGCGCGCTTCAGGACGTCCTTGATCACCGCCGCGCCGAGATCGTGAGCCGGCGTGTTGGCGAAGGCCCCGTTGAAGGCGCCGACCGCCGTGCGCGCGGCGCCGACGATCACGATGTCATTCTCAGCCATGGGGCTCGTCCTCCGGTTCATTCCCGCCGGCCACACGGCCGGGCGGCTTGTCCAGCCCACCTTCGAAGCGCAAAACGACGCCGTCAAGACGGCTAAGCGACCAAGCTCATCTTCGAGGCAAACTCGGTGCAGTCCCGTCTTGCGCTCAAAAAACTTGCAGCGGGCCGCCGAAGAGTTATCGTCCCTTTTGGGACCGTTCTCCGGCCTTGCCCGATCCCTGGGTTATGGCCGCAACAAGCCGCGTGGGTGTCGATGGCCAGCGACAAAGAACCGACTGTCATCAAGAAGTACGCCAACCGCCGGCTATACCATACGGGTACGAGCTCCTACGTCACGCTGGAGGATCTGGCCGGGCTGGTGCGCAAGGGCGAGGATTTCGTCGTCTACGACGCCAAGAGCGGCGAGGACATCACCCGCTCGGTGCTGGCCCAGATCATCTTCGAGGAAGAGAGCAAGGACGGGCAGAACCTCCTGCCGATCACCTTCCTGCGCCAGCTGATCCGCTTCTACGGCGACAGCATGCAGGCCCTGGTGCCGCGCTATCTCGAATTCTCGATGGATAATCTGACGCAGGACCAGAACAAGATCCGCGAGCAGATGAGCAAGGCCTTCGGCACTGGCGCCATCGACGCGCTTCAGGCTCAGACGCGCGCCAACATGGCGATGTTCACCGAGGCGTTCAGGCTGTTCAATCCGTTCGCGGCGGCAGCCGCGACGAAAGCCCGCGGCGAAGCTGCGGCTCCGGCCCAGGGCGAAAGCGGCGAGCTCAGCAACCTCAAGCGCGAGCTCAACGAGATGCGTGAGCGACTCGACAGGCTGGCCAAGGACAAGTGACGCGGCGCAGCCTGCGCCGGCCAGCCGGCGGCGCGACAGGCTGACGAGAAGACGTCAGCCCGTTGCCTGCAGAGGTGCCGCGGCACCTGCGAGCCATAGCTCGGCCTTGCCGACCAGATGCCCCTGCAGATAGGTGACGCCCCAGTCGCAGAGCATGGAGGCCTGCAGCTCGTCGTCGACCCATTCGGCGACCGTCTCGACCCCGAGATGATGGGCCAGTTCCAGCAAGGTGCGCACGAAGAAGCGGTCGTCGGTCGAGCGCCTCAGATTCTGCGTGAACGCGCCATCCAGCTTGAGGATGTCGATCGGGAAGGCGCGCAAGTGCCTGAGCGAGGTGTGCCCCGCCCCGAAATCGTCGATCGCAACCCGAGCGCCTCGCTGCTTGATTCGCATCAGCAGCTTTGCCATTCGGGCCGGATCCTCGATCGTCGCGGTCTCGGTGACTTCGATGATCAGGCGCTTCGCGGCGGCAGGCTGTGCCCCGGCGCTGGCTTCGAAACCGTCGATCCAGTCCGCCTCTGCCAATGTGCGAGGCGATACGTTGATCGAGAGCACGGCCTCCGGCTGGTCCGCCAGATACGTCATGGCGAGCTCCAGCACGCGATGGTCGAACAGGCTCACCAGGCCCCGTCTTTCGAGCAGGGGCACCAGTTCCGCGGCGGCCAGGAAGCCGCCTTGCGGACGCTCGACCCGCAGCAGTGCTTCGTTGAAGGCGAGCGCGCGGCCCTTCGCCGTCACCACCGGCTGGAAGGCCAGCCTCACCTTGCGCTCGTTGAGCGCGGCGACCGCCTCGAGATCGAGCCGCTGCACAGCTCCGCCGGCTTCAGCGACGGCTGGCCGGCGGGCGATCACCGCCGTGTCGAGCGCCCTCGCCTCGGCCCCGGCGAGCGCGTTCTCAGCGGCTTTGACCAGCACCGAGCCGTGGCGGGACAGATCCGGGGCGATGGCAGCGCCGACGCGCAACCGCGTCAGCGCGATCCCGCGCGAGGTCTCGACCGCCGAGCGCGCTACCGCCTTGATGAAGCGTTGCGCCGCGGCCTCGATCTGGTTCGCCGGGCAACCGCCGAGCAGGATGGCGAAACGGTTGCCGGCATAATGCATCAACTGATCGCGGCGGCGCATCACCGAGTGCAGGCGCTGCCGCACCTCTTCGATGATTTCTTCAGTCCCCTCGTGACCGAAATCGGCGTTGAGGCGCGAAAGCTCGCCGATCGCCGCGACCAGCACGGCCACGGAGCGTTCCGCCGGCAGGTGCTCAGCCAGAGCCTCGTCGACGCGCTCGACCAGGACGTCGCGGTCGCAGAGATCGGTATCGGCCGAAGCGAGCTCGTCAGGCCGCACCGCGCGCTCCAGCCTGAGCACGCCACGCGCCCGTGCCGGGCGGCCATCGATGCCGGCGAACCAGCGCCCGGCATCCTCGATCCACATCTTGCGGCCAGCGAGATCGGCGGCGTAGCGCGTGCGATAGATCGCACCGTCACCGAGATCGTGCCCACCCGAGGAGAAGATCGCGTCATAGCGGCTGCGACCGCTGCCGGGCTCGACCAGCCCGGCAAAGGACAGGCCGCGTTCCAGCACTGCCGCCGGCACCGGCCCCAGCACCTCGGCCGCATTCGGGCCCCAGCTCAGCGTATCGCTGCCGATATCCCAGCTATAGGCGACTTCACCGATCGAGGAGAGCAGGCTGCGCGGCTCGACGATCCTCTCGTCGCGGGAACCGAACAGGGACGGCGCAGGCATTTTGCGACTGCCTCGGGCGACGGGTGGAAAAACCGCCCCGTTCTGGTTGCGGGATCACAGGGAATTGTCCCGAAACGATGCATGAACTTGCATTAATGGCCGGTTAAAGCCGGCGCCCGGATTGCAGGAATTGGCTCCCGAACCCCCAGATGTTCCGGAGCAGCACGATGGTCGACCCAGAACGGCCCGAGGCAGCCTTCGATCGCCAGGAGGAACGCACCACCTGCGTCTCCGCCGCCTTCCTTGTCCAGCTCGCCGCCAGCCATGCCGGGATCGGCCCGTTCGCTCGCCGCGACCGCGAAACGCCATTCATTGGCGCCCGCCGCTATTATGAAGGGCTCGCGAGCCGGGGCCTGCCCCGAAGACTCCTGCGTTCGGCCTGACCCCCAAACGAAAAAGGCCGGCCTTGCGGCCGGCGCTCTTCGGTCTTGAAGACTTGAAGGCCCTAACGGGCCCCGCCGCATCAGGCCTCGGTCTTGGCCTTCAGCACCTGACGGCCGCGATACATGCCGGACTTCAGGTCGATATGGTGCGGACGGCGCAGCTCGCCCGAGTTCTTGTCTTCGATATAGGTCGGCTGCTTCAGCGCGTCGGCCGAGCGGCGCATGCCGCGCTTCGACGGCGAAGTCTTTCTCTTCGGAACGGCCATCGGTACTCTCCATCATGCCTTCGCGCCAGGCGGGGCATTTCACCCGCACCACTGTCGCGACGACGTCACATTCGTGATGAGGGCTGGCCTTTACACGCTCATGCGCGCTCTGGCTAGACCATGCTGCGGAAAAAATGGCGCCAGCGCGCTCGCCCCCGTCGGAAGCGCACAGTTTCCCAGCGGCCCGAGCTGGTTCATCCGCCGTTGCACTCGCCCGGCGGCGGCCTGCAAGGCCCGGCTCGGCCGCGACGGATTGCGCAGGATCGGGTTCGGCAGCGCTCCGGCGAGGCGCGCGGCCTCCGCCGGCGTCAAGCGCGAGGCCGGTTTGCCGAAATGGCGCTGGGCCGCAGCTTCCGCCCCAAAGATGCCGTCGCCCCATTCGGCGATGTTGAGATAGACCTCGATCACGCGCCGCTTCGGCCAGGCGAGATCGATCGCCAGCGCCATCGGCAGCTCCATCCCCTTGCGCAGATAGGAGCGGCCCGGCCAGAGGAAGAGGTTCTTGGCCGTCTGCATGGTCAGCGTCGAAGCGCCGCGGCTCGGCCCGTCCTCGTCCTGCAGCACGGCGTTGAGCTCGCCCCAATCGACGCCGGCATGCGAGCAGAAGCGCTGGTCCTCCGAGGCGATCACGGCCCGGATCAGGTGCGGCGAGATCTGCGAGAGCGGCACCCAGTCTCGCTCGACCGCGCGGAAGGTCAGCCAGCGCCCCAGCATCAAGGTCGAAGGCGCCGGCACGAAACGATAGAGCAGCAGCAGGGCCAGGAAGACGAGCGCCAGCACCATCGCCAGCCGGACCAGCACACGGACGATCCGTCCCGCGAGACTCCCGCGTCGCGGAGCCGGATTGTCAGCCATGCGCGTCATTCCCCCACGCTTGACGATCGCAGCCGCCTCCGGCAAGCCCCGCGCGCCAAACTTCGGCCAGCCAACGCGAGAAATGATGATGAGTTCCGTGGAACGGACTGCCCCCGCCGCGGCTCTGGCCAGCGCCCTGTCGGAAACCGCATCGGCAATCGAGATCCTGCTGGAAACGCTGCTGCAGGACGAAGCCGTGACCGGCGAAATCCATCGCCCCGACCGCCTGCTCGCGGCGATGCGCCATGGCGCGCTCGGTGGCGGCAAGCGCCTTCGCCCTTTCCTCGTCGTCGAGACAGCGAAGCTCTTCGGCGTCCCCATGACGCATGCATTGCGCGCCGGCGCCGCTGTCGAGCTCGCGCATTGCTATTCCCTTGTCCACGACGACCTGCCGGCCATGGACGACGACGACACCCGCCGCGGCCGCCCGACCGTGCACAAGGCCTTCGACGAGGCTACCGCGATCCTGGCCGGCGACGGCCTGCTGACGCTCGCCTTCGACGTGATCGCCGATCAAAGAACGCATCCGGACGGTGAGACGCGCGCCGCGATCATCCTCCTGCTCGCCCGTTCGCTCGGGCTCGGCGGCATGGTCGGCGGCCAGATGCTCGATCTTGCCGCCGAAGGGCGCTTCGCTGGCGACGGCGTCCCCAGCAGGCTCTGCGAGGCCGAGATCCGGCGGCTGCAGGCGATGAAGACCGGCGCGCTGCTCGCCGGCAGCGTCCTGATCGGCGCCCGCCTCGGCCAGGCCGATGCAACGCAGATGGCGGCATTGGAGCGCTACGGAAAGGCGCTGGGCGCCGCCTTCCAGGTCGCCGACGATATCCTCGACATCGAGGCGAGTCCCGAGCAGATGGGCAAGGCGACGGCGAAGGACGATGCCAAGGGCAAGGCGACGCTGGTCACGGCGCTCGGGCTCGACGCGGCCAAGCACGAGCGCGACCGGCTCAGCCAGGAGGCGATCGCGGCGCTCGACACGTTCGGCTCGGAGGCAGCGATGCTGCGCGCGGCGGCCGAGTTCACCGCCCAGCGCAAGAGTTGATGCTTCAGACCGTCACTTGCGTACCAACCTCGACGACGCGGCCGGTCGGGATCTGGAAGAAGTTGGTGGCGTCGGTCGCGCTCTTGGTCAGGCCGATATAGAGATTGTCCTGCCAGACCGGCATGCCCGATTGTGGCGAGGCCTTGATCGAGCGGCGCGACAGGAAGAACGAGGTCGACATGATGTCGAACTTGAAGCCCTGCTTGCGCAGGATCGCCAGCCCCTTCGGCACGTTCGGGCTCTCCATGTAGCCGTAGACCATCTCGACGCGCCAGAAATCGTCGGTGATTCGGGAGAGCCTGACGCGCTCGCTCTCGGCGACGCGAGGGGTGTCGGCCGAGCGCACGGTCAGGATCACGTTGCGCTCGTGCAGCACCTTGTTGTGCTTGAGATTGTGCAGCAGCGAGGCGGGGGCCGTCTCCGGGTCGCTGGTCAGGAACACCGCCATACCCTTGACGCGATAAGGCGGGCTCTTGGTCAGCATGCCGACCAGTTCGAGCAGTGGCACGTCGGTCTTGCGGGTCTTGTCGAACAGGATCTTGGTGCCGCGCACCCAGGTCCACATCAACAGGACCAGCGCGGCTGCGAACAGCACCGGCACATAACCGCCGCTGAGCAGCTTCAACAGATTCGCCGAGAAGAAGGCGACGTCGATGATCAGGAAGGGCAGCACGACTGCGGTCGTCGCCAGCAGGCCCCAGCGCCAGCCCTTCCAGATCACGATGAAGGCGAGCAGCGAGTCGACCATCATCGCGCCGAACACCGAGATGCCATAGGCATGCGACAGGTTCGACGAGGTCTTGAAGGTCCAGACCAGCAGCAGCACCGTGAACAGCAGCAGCACGTTGATGCGCGGGATGTAGATCTGCCCCGAAGTGTGCTCGGAGGTGTGGCGGATCTCAAGGCGCGGCAAGAGGCCGAGCTGGATCGCCTGCCGGGTCAGCGAATAGGCGCCGGTGATCACCGCCTGGCTGGCGATGATGGTAGCCAGGGTCGCCATGATCACCAGCGGCAGGATCAGCGCCGGCGGCGCCAACTTGTAGAACGGGTTGTCGATCGCGGTCGGGTCGGACAGGATCAGCGCGCCCTGGCCGAGATAATTGAGCCAGAGCGCCGGAAAGACCAGGTAGATCCAGGCGCTGCGGATCGGCCCGCGGCCGAAATGGCCCATATCGGCATAGAGCGCCTCGGCCCCGGTCACTGCCAGGCAGACGCTGCCGAGCACGGCGAGCGACAGTCCGGGATGGTCGATGAAGAAGCGCACGCCCCAATAGGGATTGATCGAGGCGAAAACGCCGAGATCGTCCGAGATGTGATAGATGCCAAGGCCGGCCAGGGTCAAAAACCAGATCGTCATGATCGGGCCGAAGAAGTTGGCGACCTTGCCGGTGCCGCGGCTCTGCACCAGGAAAAGGGCGATCAGGATCACCGAGGCGATGGTGATGACGTAGTCGTTGAGCACCGGCGTCACCAGCTTCAGGCCCTCGACCGCCGAGAGCACCGAAATCGCCGGCGTGATCACGGCGTCGCCATAGAACAGCGCCGCACCCGCCATGCCGAGGAAGAGCACGATGCCGCCGCGGGTGCGGCCGAGCGCGCGCTGCGCCAGCGCAACCAGTGTCAGCGTGCCGCCTTCGCCATTGTTGTCGGCGCGCAGCAGCAGCACGACATATTTCAGCGTCACCACGACGACGAGCGACCATAGGATCAGCGAGAGCACGCCGATCACCGCCTCGCGCGGCAAGGGTCCCGCCAGCGTGACCGCGGCGCCGCCACCATGTCCGCCGGACGCAGCGCCGGTCGCGGCCAGGATCGTCTCGCGCAGCGCATAGAGCGGGCTGGTGCCGATATCGCCGTAGACGACGCCGAGCGCGCCCAGGGCCAATGCGGCATAGCTTTGCGTTGAGTGGCCGTTGCCGGTCGGCTCGTCGAGCCCGAAGCGATCCCCATCCAGCTTGGAGGCCGGCGGGTGCTGCTGGTCATGACCCATCAGGGCGCTCCGCGGGTGCTGCAATGCAGCGAAAGGCCGGGGCCTCTAGCACGGCATGTCTTTCAGGCAAAGACGCTAGAGCATGTTCCACGGAGGCGGGAGCCACTTTCGTCGGGCTCGCGCCGTAAATCGCTTCAAACGATTGAATAGCAGCGCGCGCCTTATTCCGCCGCAGCGGCCCGGGCGCCATAGCGCCGCTCGACGTAATCCTCGACCATGGTCTTGAACTCGGCCGCGATCGCCGGCCCGCGCAAGGTCGCGACCTTCTTGCCGTCGACGAAGACGGGCGCGGTCGGCGCTTCGCCCGTCCCCGGCAACGAGATGCCGATATCGGCATGCTTGGACTCGCCGGGGCCGTTGACGATGCAGCCCATCACCGCGACGTTGAGCGCCTCGATGCCGGGGTAGCGCGTCTTCCACTCCGGCATGGAGGTCGAGATCCAGCTCTGGATATCCATCGCCAGTTCCTGGAACACCGTCGAGGTCGTCCGCCCGCAGCCCGGGCACGCCGCGACCAGCGGCACGAAGGCCCTGAAGCCCATGGTCTGCAGCAGTTCCTGCGAGGCTTTCACCTCGAGCGTGCGGTCGCCGCCGGGCTCCGGCGTCAGCGAGAAGCGGATCGTGTCGCCGATCCCGTCCTGCAGCAGCACGCCGAGCGCCGCCGAGGAAGCAACGAGGCCCTTCGAGCCCATGCCGGCCTCGGTCAGGCCGAGATGGATGGCATAGTCGCCGCGCTCCGCCAGCATGCGGTAGACCGCGATCAGGTCCTGCACGCCCGAGACCTTGGCCGAGAGGATGATCTTGTCCTTGTGAAGCCCGATCTCCTCGGCACGCTCGGCCGAGAGCAGCGCCGATTGCACCATCGCCTCGCGCATCACCGCCCGCGCATCGAGCGGCTTCGGGGCGGCGGCGTTGATGTCCATCAGCGAGGTCAGCAATTCCTGGTCGAGCGAGCCCCAGTTCGCGCCGATCCGCACGCTCTTGCCGTGCTTGATCGCAAGCTCGACGATCTGGCTGAACTGCCGGTCCTTCTTGTCCTTGAAGCCGACATTGCCGGGATTGATCCGGTACTTCGCCAGTGCCTGCGCACAGGCCGGATGGTCGGTCAGCAGCTTATGGCCGATATAGTGGAAATCACCGACCAGCGGCACGTCGATGCCGAGGATGTCGAGCCGCTCGCGGATATGCGGCACGGCCGCCGCAGCCTCGTCGCGGTCAACAGTGATGCGCACCAGCTCCGAGCCCGCGCGCGCCAACGCCGCGACCTGCCCGACCGTCGCCGGAATGTCGGCAGTGTCGGTATTGGTCATCGACTGCACCACGATCGGAGCGCCGCCACCGACCTGCACATGGCCGACCATGACCGGCACGGTGCGCTTGCGCGGCGCCGGTGCGGCATCAGGCCCCTCGGGCAGGCAGGTCAGCGGCTGGTCGCTCATGGAATGGTCCGGATCCTTGGCCGGCAGCGGCTCGTCGCGGCTGCACTGCGCCCTTGCTCGGTGATCGTCAAGCCGCGGCAGCGTCGCGGCAATGCTCGCAGCGGCCGACGATCTCGACCACCTGATAGGAGGTCTGGAAGCGCCTTCCCTCGGCCATGCCCCTGATCGCCAGGCGCATAGCTGGCGATGAATCCTCGTCGACGCCGCCACAGATCTCACAGATCAGGAAGGCGACCGCCTCGTTGGCGCCATGGCCATGCGGGCAGGCGATGAAGGCGTTGCGCGAGCTCAGGCGATGCACGAAGCCCTGCTCGACCAGGAAGTCGAGCGCCCGGTAGATCGAGATCGGCGCGAGCCTGCGCCCGCCCGGCGGCGAGATCCGGTCGGCCAGATCATAGGCGCCGACGGGCTTGTGATCGGCATAGAGCGCCTCCAGCGCCTTGCGCCGGATCGGCGTCAACCGCAGGCCGCGCTCGCGGCAGACCTTCTCCGCTCTCGCCAGGCCGGTGGCGGCATGACGCGAATGATCGTGCGCGTGCTGACAGAGACCATGCTCATGATCATGTGCGTGATCGTGGTGGTGGGCGTCGCTTGCAGGCTGCATTTTCGTCATGTTGCGTTGCAATAGCACATCGGGCACCGTCCTGGTGACCGACGCTCCCTCGCTGGCGCAATGCCAGCCTCCGCCGGTAAGTTAAGCGTTCTCAGGCCAAATGTCAGGAGCCGCCCAATGTTCCTCAAAGATCGCACCGCCCTCGTCACCGGCTCCACCTCCGGCATCGGCCTCGCCTACGCCCGCGCACTCGCCGCCGAAGGCGCCAATGTCGTGATCAACGGCTTCGGTGAAGCGGACGCGATCGAGAAGGAGCGCGCCGGCATCGAAAAGGACTTCAAGGTCAAGGCGCGCTACTCCGCCGCCAACATGATGAAGCCCGACGAGATCGCCGCCATGGTCGCCGAGGCCGAGAAGGAGTTCGGTGCGATCGACATCCTCGTCAACAATGCCGGCATCCAGCATGTCGCGCCGGTCGACGAGTTCCCGATCGAGAAATGGGACCAGATCATCGCGATCAACCTGTCTTCGGCCTTCCACACCACCCGCGCCGCCTTGCCGAAGATGAAGGCGAAGGGCTGGGGCCGTATCATCAACACCGCCTCAGCTCACGCCTTCGTCGCCTCGCCGTTCAAATCAGCCTATGTTTCGGCCAAGCACGGCATCGCCGGCTTGACCAAGACGGTGGCGCTCGAGGTCGCGACCAACGGCATCACCGTCAACGCGATCGCTCCCGGCTATGTCTGGACGCCGCTGGTCGAGAAGCAGATCCCCGATACGATGAAGGCCCGCGGCCTCACCAAGGAGCAGGTCATCAACGACGTGCTGCTGCTGGCCCAGCCGACCAAGGAGTTCGTCACCGTCGAGCAGGTCGCGGCGCTCGCCGTCTTCCTCTGCACCGACGCGGCCAAGTCGATCACCGGCACCACCCTGCCGATGGATGGCGGCTGGACGGCCGCGTGACCGGCCGCAAGCAGCGCAAGGTCCCACAGGTCAAGGGCCTGGCGGGGCCGAAGGCCGAGAAATCGGTCAACCTCGCGCTCCAGGGCGGCGGCGCGCATGGCGCCTTCACCTGGGGCGTGCTCGACGCCATCCTCGCCGACGGCCGCATCGCCATCGAGGCGATCACCGGCGCCAGCGCCGGCGCGATGAACGCGGTGGTGCTGACCGAGGGCTGGCTCGACGGCGGCATCGACGGCGCCCGCACGGCGCTGGAGAATTTCTGGCGCCGGATCAGCGTCGACGGCAAATATGGCGGCTCGGAACGCTCGCTGCTCGACACCATGCTCGGCGCCTGGACGGACGGGCGCCCGCCGGGGCTGATCTGGTTCGAGCTCCTGTCGAAGGTCGCGAGCCCCTATGACGTCAACCCGCTCAACATCAATCCGCTACGCGGGGTCATTTCCGACCTGATCGACTTCGACAAGGTCCAGGGCTGCGCCGACGTGAATCTCTTCATCTCGGCGACCAATGTCCGCACCGGCAAGATCAAGATCTTCACCCGCCAGGAACTGACCGCCGACCATCTAATGGCCTCGGCCTGCCTGCCAATGCTGTTCCAGGCGGTCGAGATCGGCGGCGAACCCTATTGGGACGGCGGCTATATGGGCAATCCGCCGCTCTTCCCGCTATTCTATGAAGCCAGCGGCGACGACATCCTGCTCGTGCAGATCAACCCGCTCGAGCGCCGCGAACTGCCGACCAATGCCAGGGCAATCCAGGACCGGCTCAACGAGATCACCTTCAACGCCTCGCTCTTACGCGAACTGCGCGCCATCGACTTCGTCAACCGCCTGCTCGACGACGGCAAGCTCTCGACCGGCGACTACAAGCGCGTACTGATGCACCGCATCGATGGCGGCCTGCCGCTGGCGCAGCTGACCTCCTCCTCGCGCCTCAATTCCGAATGGAATTTCCTGCTCAGCCTGCGCGATCTCGGCCGCACGGCGGCGAAACGCTGGTTGAAGCGCAACTACGATGCGATCGGGACGCAGGGAACATTGGATTTGAAGGAGGCGATTTCGTAGGGGGCCGCAAGTCCGGGGATGTTGTTTCGCCCGCGATGCTGCAATTCTCCCGCGGGTGTCCGTTTGATATATGCCCGAGATGGGGGCGTTTCGGCCCGTGCCAGATCGTCGCCAGATCCTCTCAGGACTAGGAGCAGCCGTGGCTTCGCCGATCCTGCCAGCTTTGGGTCGGCAACGGCCCGCGGTCCCTCCTGATCAATTCGCTGCCGACGTGATCCGACGGCTCGATCAGGCACTCGCAGAACGCCGCGTGTGGAACATCCATGGCCTTCTTGTTCTCCAGGCTGGGGAACCGATCGTAGAGCGCTATTTCGAGGGTCAAGATCGCGCGAGAGGTGTTGGCGATCTCGGGGTCATCAAGTTTAAGCCGGAGACGCTCCACGACCTGCGATCCTGCTCGAAGAGCATCGTGGCTTTGCTCTATGGGATCGCCCTTCAGCAAGGGAAGGTGCCGGCGCCGGAAACGAGCCTGCTTTCCGGCTTCCCCGAATACCGCGATCTTGCCACCGATGAACGTTCGCGCCTGACCGTCCATCATGCGCTCTCGATGACCATGGCAACGGATTGGGACGAGAGCAGCTTCCCTTATGGCGATCCTCGCAACAGCGAAACCGCGATGGACGACGCTTCCGACCGTTATCGCTACATACTGGAGCGACCGCTCGTCGATACGCCCGGTGAACACTTGACCTATTGCGGCGGAGCGACCGCGTTGCTCGCCCGCTTGATCACAAAAGGCTCCGGTAAGTCGCTGCACGACTTCGCACGCGAGTTTCTTTTCGATCCGTTGGGCATGGGACCGACGCAATGGGCTGCCGGACCTGACGGTGAGCCGTTCGCTGCGTCAGGCGCCCGGATGTCGGTTCGCGACCTCTCACGGATCGGGACGCTGATGCTCTCCGCTGGAAAGCTCGGCAGCCGACAGATCGTTCCGGCGGAATGGATCGCGCGTTGCATCACGCCTGTAGTCAGTTCCGACGAGCTTCGCCGTTACGGCTATCAATGGTTTCTCCTCGATGTTGCCTTCGGCAAGCCGAAAGGATGGGCAGCCGGGCGCCTGGAGCGCATGTGGATGGCCCAGGGCGAAGGCGGCCAACGCCTGTTCATCATCCCTGCATTGCAGCTCGTCATCGCTTTGACGGCTGGAAACTACGGAACGGAAGATCAGTGGATTCCGCCGACGCGCGTGCTGCGAGAGATCGTTTTGGCGAGCGTTCCCTAGCATCCCTATGTCGAAACTTGGCGCGCTGCAGCCGCTCTCGCCAACGAACTGACGACGAAAGCTCCACCCTCTACCGCCCCTTCCACCACCAGCCGCCACACCGAGCTCTTCTTGATCTCGGCATCCTCCAGCGCCCGCACCTGATAGGTCGCGACCTGGTTGAGCCTGTCCCTGGGCAGACCGTTTTGGAAATGCATGATGAGCGAGCCCAACGGTCTATGGCGCAATAGACCGAATAGTCGCGCTTGCCGCCATTGTGGGGCTGCAATCGCTTTTGCGGCGGTCCGCGCCTGCGCGTATTGTGGGCCAAGCGGCCCTTCGATGAAGGGCACCTGATCTTCCATTCAGGGAGGATGCCATGGGACGCAAATTCATCGACTGCCGTGAATTCCCGAGCGAGATGAATTGCTCGATCGCGATCGGCGCCGATACCGAGGGCGAACTGCTGGAGGCGGCCGTCCAGCATGCCGTCAAGGTTCACGGGCATCAGGATACGCCCGAATTGCGGGATCTCCTCAGGACCGTCATCAAGGACGGCAATCCCCCGGAGAAAGCGCCGAGCCGGGCCGCCTGAGCGACAGTCTCCGCCGCCTACCGCCCCTCGCCCGCCAGCCGCCAGACCGAGCTCTTCTTGATCTCGGCATCCTCCAGCGCCCGCGTCACCGGCACCTGATAGGTCGCGACCTCGACGAGCCTGTCCTTGGGCAGATAGCTGCGGCCGGGATCGCCGATCAGCACGGTCGCGCCGCGCCGCGAGAGCCCTGAGAGCCAGTCGATCACCTGCGCCGCCAATTCGCGCTCATAGCAGATGTCGCCGGCGAGGATGACGTCCCAGCCCTGGTCGAGGCCAAGCAGATCGTCGAGCCGGGCTTCGATCAAGACGCCATTCGCCTCAGCATTGAGGCCGATCGCGGCCGCGGCGAAGGCATCGATGTCGGCCGCGATCACCTGCACCGCTCCAGCCTTCGCCGCAGCGATGGCGACGAGACCGGAGCCGCTGGCGAAATCGAGCACGCGCTTAGCCCGCACCGCCTCGGTGTGATCGAGGATATAACGCGCCAAGGCCTGCCCGCCGGCCCAGGCGAAGGCCCAGAACGGCGGCGGCAGGCCGATCGTCGCCAGTTCATCCTCGGTCTTCTGCCAGAGCTCGGTCGCCTCCTCGGCGACATGCAGCGAGATCTCCGGCGCATGCGGCACCGGCAGCAGCCGCGTATGGGCGCGGATGAAAGCGAGCCGGTCGAGCGCGGCGTCGACCGCGCTCACGCGACCGGATCCGCCTGGCGCTGGCCGAGCAGGGAGCGGTAGAGGCCCTTCACACCGTCCATGACGTCGCGCTCGGTATAGCCGGCGAGCAGCCGCTCGCGCGCACTCGTTCCCATGCGCTCGACCTGGCCGGGCGAGGCCGCGAGTGTCACCAGCGCCTGCGCCAGCGCGGCGATGTCGTTGGCCGGCACGACGAAGCCGTCCTGGCCGGTGCGGACGAAGGAGCGACAGCCCGGCACATCGGTCGTCAGCAGCGCCCGCCCGCAGGCGGCGCCTTCCAGCAAGGTGCGTGGCAGGCCCTCGCCGCCGCGCGAGGGCAGGCAGCAGACATGGTGCTTGCGCCAGACATCCTCGATATCGCGCGTCGGCCCGGCCCAGGTAATCCCCGGCCGTGCCGACCAGTCGCGCAGGGTCGCCTCCGGCACCGCCTTGGGATTGGAGGGGTCGGGCGCGCCGTGCAGGGTCAATTCGACGCGGGCGCCCTGCTTGCGCGCCAGGCTCACCGCCTCGACCGCGAGGTCGACGCCTTTCGACCAAAGCATGCGGGCGACGAGCGCAACCTTGAGCGGCGGCTGCGGCGGCATCGGCTCGGGCATCAGGATCAGCGGATCGACCCCGGCGCCGCCGACGATCGCGACCTTGCCGGCATCGGCCGGATCGAGCCCGAGCGTCAGCGGATCGTCGGGGTTTTCGAACAGGAAGCGGACGTGCGGCCCGTCGATCGCTTCACGCAGCCAAAGCTTGGTCGCCAGGCGCGCCGCATCGGCGAGCCCGCCCTCGCGCGCCCCGAGGAAGCCGAGCCCGGTCAGGGCATAAACCCGCCGCTCGACCCCGGCGAGGCGCCCGGCGAGACCGGCGAGCGCAATCGGCTTCAGCGCGATGCAATGCAGGATGTCCGGCTTCTCTCGCTCGATCAGGCGCTTCAGCGCCATGATCTGCTTGACGAGCGCCACCGGAGAGAGAGCGCGCCGCTCCGCCTCAAGCGCGATCAGACGCGCGCCTGTCGCCTCGATCGCCTTGCGATGATTGCGCTCCCTGGCGATCACGGCGACGTCGAGCCCCATCTCCGCCGCGGCGCGCGCCATCGGCAGGAAATGCGAGGCGAAGAACCAGTCTTCGGTGGCAACAAAAAGCAGCTTCTGGCGGGCCATGCCGCGCATCAGGCCGATGCCGCGCCGAAAAGCAAGCGCATAAGAAAGCCATGAGGCAGGGCCGCCATGCCCTGCAGTTGCTGGACGCATGATCGCGCGCTTGCGAAAAGGAGGCGAGGCTTCCTCTCTAGCGAGACAAGACATGGACAATCGCAACGACCTCTGGCGTCACGTCGACGCCAGCAAGCAGCGCTTCATCGAACTCAGCGACCGGGTCTGGGCCATTCCCGAGGTCTGCTACACCGAGAAGCGCTCGGTCGCCGAGCATGTCGCCGAACTCGAGCATCAGGGCTTCCGGATCACGCAGAATATCGCCGACATCCCGACCGCGGTGATCGGCGAGGCCGGCGAAGGCGGCCCGGTCATCGCCTTCCTCGGCGAATACGACGCGCTGCCGGGCCTCAGCCAGGAAGCCGGCGTCGCCGAGCATAGCGAGATCGAGACCGGCGGCCACGGCCATGGCTGCGGCCACAATCTGCTCGGCTCGGCCGCGCTGCTGGCTGCCACCGCGATGAAGAACTGGCTCGCCGAGAACAAGCTGCCCGGCCGCGTGCGCTATTATGGCTGCCCGGCCGAGGAAGGCGGCGCCGCCAAGGCCTTCATGGTCCGCGCCGGCGCCTTCAAGGATGCCGACATCGCGATCTCCTGGCATCCGAACAGCTTCTGGGAAGTGACGCCGCCGCTCTCGCTCGCCAACACCCGAGCCGATTTCGTCTTCACCGGCCGCGCCTCGCATGCCGCAGCCTCGCCCGAGCTCGGCCGCAGCGCGCTCGACGCCGTCGAGCTGATGAGCGTCGGTGTCAACTATATGCGCGAGCACATGCCGAGCGATGCGCGCGTGCACTATGCCCTGCTCGACACCGGCGGCATCGCCCCCAATGTCGTCCAGGCCCATGCCCGCGTACGCTATTCGATCCGCGCCCGCGACCTGCCGGGCATGCTCGAGCTGGTCGGCCGCGTCAAAAAGATCGCCGAGGGCGCAGCCCTGATGACCGAGACGACGATGGAGATGAAGATCGTCTCCGCCGTCTCCAACGTCGTCGGCAACGGCCCGCTGGAGCAGGCGCTGCAGGGCATCATGGAGGATCTCGGCCCGCCGCATTTCGACGACGCCGACAAGGAGTTCGCCAGGCAGATCCGCTCGACCCTGACGCAGAAGGACATCGACGCGATCTGGCGTTCGATCGGCCTGCCGAAGACCGATGCCGAGCTCGCCGATTTCACCGTGCCGCTCGACGCACCCCGCAATCCCGCGATCGGCTCGACCGATGTCGGCGACGTCAGCTGGGTCGTCCCGACGGTGCAGGCGCATGCGCCGACCGTCGCGATCGGCACGCCCTTCCACACCTGGCAGGTGGTGGCGCAGGGCAAGACCCCGGCTGCCCACAAGGCCATGGTCCAGGTGGCCAAGGCGATGGCGGCGACCGGCGCCGCCGTGCTGACCGACCCGGCGCTGATGGCCGCCGCCAAGGCCGACTTCCAGAAGCGCGTCGCCGCCGATGGCGGCTATGTCTCTCCGATCCCGGCCGAGGTGAAGCCGCCGCTGACCATGTCGACCGGCGGCTGATCCACGTTTCGAGATGAAGCAACGCCCGCCGGACTAACCGGCGGGCGTTCACGTCAGCGCTGCCATGCGCGCCAGATGTGCAGATGCAGCGCGATGAAGAGCGGTACGCCGAACAGGGGCAGCAGTGGAAATTCCGGTAAGGCCGGGTTCACGGCCAGCCAGGGCACGAGAACGGTCACCGCGAGCCGCATGACGTTGAGCAGGTCGAAAAGGCCCGCGAGATTCCACAGCCATAGATGAAGCGGCGACGGCCGGTCACCGCCGCGCATGCGCCAATAGAGAAACGCCGCCCAGAGTCCGACCGCGATGTCGCCGATCGCGGCAGGCTGCGCGAACGCAGCGGGCAGCCCGCCGGCGAACCACAGCAGCGCCAGCAAGAAGCCGAAAACGGCACGCCAGAGGAACAGCGCAAGCAGCGGGGGCAAGTTCGCGCGCCGGAAGAAGTCCCGCACCGCCGGAACCGCGTGCAGCGCAGCCGCAATCGCGATGCTCGACAGGATGACGGCAGGCTGCACCGCTGCATTGTCTTGCCGCAGCGCGACCAAGCCGGGCAAGGCGGCGAAAGCTGCGCTGATCGTGAACCAGATGGCGAGCAGAGCTGCGAGCCTGCCGCTGTGCACTCCGTTCGCCCGCATCAGCGCGAACCATGTGCTGATGCCGAACACCGGAATCAGAGACTGAATCGTCGCGGCAATGAACTGGGGCGTCATCGTCACTGCTCTCGATATACGTGCTTATGCATCATCGAGATGACATCGGCGAGCAACAAACCGCCAGAGGATTCGAGCGCTCAAACCGTCGATTTCGTACAGCGACGCGGAGCACACAACGAAAAAAGCCCGCCGGGCGAACCGGCGGGCCAGGATGTCGGGCCGGGGAGGAAGGCCCTGGGAGAAACTCAGTAGTAGGTGCGGCAAACGCGGCGGGTGCCGACGTATTCGCCGTAGTAGTTGACACGGTCGACGAGCTGGCAGCGGCGGACCGGAACGGGGGCATAGGCCGGCGCGTAGCCGTCATCGTAGTAGCCGTAGGCAGGGCCGCTGGCAGCGCCGGCTGCAAGGGCGCCGAGGGCGAGCGCGCCGACGACGCCGGCACCGATCGCAGCGCCACGATAATAGCGCGGGCGCGCCTCGGCATCGGAAGCGGCGAAAACGGAAGCGCCGATCGCAAGAGCGGCAAGGGCGGCGGCGAAGCTCTTCTTGGTACGGGTCATGTTCGTTCTCCGATTGGATAGCCGGGTGGCGAACGGTTCGCCATGCACGAGGCTTGTCGGCCGCAGGGCCGGAATCGCGCGGTTCGCATAAAAAATTTCCCAAGACGCCGTCGGGTTCCGTTTCTGCGCTTGCTCGCAACTCTTGCCGGCAGGTGCCGGATGTCGTCGGATCAACCCTGTCTCAACGGAGAAGGCCCGCCATGACGATCGCACGGCTAGCTCTGGCCACCAGCTTTGCGACCCTGCTCGCAGCCCCCCTGCACGCCGAGCAGTGGACGAGCAGCTATACGACTCATGACTACGCCAAATGCCGCAAGGACAAGGGCAATGGCGATCCGGTCGCGGTCCATCGTTGCCCGGGCAAGCCGGGCTTTACGGTGATCTGGACTGCTGGTGACGATTCATCCGCGGTCGAGTTCGGCGCCAGGGCGCTGCAGGAGGCGGTCTTGGACAAGGCCGCCTTCTTCGAGGTCGGCCGGACGATCGAATGGCGCGGACCGAAGGGCGCGCGGCCGCAGGCAGCGATCGTGCGCTACGCCACCGGTGCGAGCGTCGGCAAGCTCGACGGCAGCCGGCTCGTCGTCTACCGACTCACGCCAGATGGCCCGACCTGCATTCTCGGCAGCATCGACGCCCGCAAGCCGGAAGCCAATGCCGCCGCCCGCCGCCTCGCCGATGAGAAAGCAGCGGGCTTCCGCTGTGGCCAAGACGCCCGCTCGGAGGATTGAGAGCCTCAGCCGTAGAGATATTTCGGCAGCCAGAGCGCGATCCCGGGGAAGACGTAGACCACCACCATCGCCACCAGCACGAGCCAGAGGAACGGCATCACCCCGGAGAAGATCTGGTTGATGGTGACGTGCGGTGGCGCGATGCCCTTCAGATAGAACGGCGCCATCGCCACCGGCGGTGACAGGAACGAGGTCTGGATGTTCAGGGCGATCAGGATGCCGAAGAACAGCGGGTCGATCTTGAAGAACTCCAGCAGCGGCAGGAAGATCGGCACGAAGATCACGATGATCTCGGTCCACTCCAGCGGCCAGCCGAGCACGAAGATGATCAATTGCGCCACGATCAGGAACATGGTCGGCGATAGGTTCAGCGCCGTGACCAGATTCTTGATCGGCTCGTGGCCGCCGAGGATGGCGAAGATCGACGAGAAGATGAAGGAGCCGACGAAGAGCCAGCAGACCATCGCTGAGGTCCGCGCCGTCAGAATCACCGATTCCTTGACCTTGCCGAAGGAGAGCGAGCGGTAGGCGGCGGCCAGGATCAGGCTGCCGAGCGAGCCGACGGCGGCGGCCTCGGTCGGCGTCGCCAGGCCGAAGAAGATGCAGCCCAGCACTGACATGATCAGGATGGTGAGCGGGAAGAAGCTGGTGACGAGCGCCCAAAGCACGCTCGTCCACGGCACATCCGTCTGCTCCTTCGGCAACTTCGGCGCCAATGCCGGGTTGAGCCAGCAGCGGATCAGCACATAGAGCATATAGAGCCCGGCGAGCAGCAGGCCAGGGAAGAGAGCGCCGGCGTAAAGCTTCGGGACAGAGACGCCGGCGGTCGCACCGTAGAGGATCAGCATCACCGAGGGCGGGATCAGGATGCCGAGGCAACCGCCGGCGCAGACCACGCCGGCCGAGAGCTTGACGTCGTAGCCGGCGCGCAGCATCGCCGGGAAGGCGAGCAGCCCCATCAGCGTCACCACCGCCCCGACGATGCCGGTCGCGGTCGCGAAGATGGCGCAGGTCGCCAATGTGGCAATGGCGAGAGAGCCTGGAACGTTGCCGAGCGCGAGCTGGATCGAGTGGAACAGCCGGTCGAGGATGTTCGCCCGCTCGATGATGTAGCCCATGAAGATGAAGAGCGGGATCGAGACCAGGACGTCGTTGGCCATCACCGAATAGGTGCGCTGGACCACGAGGCTGAACACCGTGTCGCCCATCGCCCAGTAGCCGAAGCCGACACCCAGCGCCATCAGCGTGAAGGCGATCGGGAAGCCGAGCATGATGAAGAAGATGAACAGGACGAGCATCACCACGCCCAGTTCCGGATTGCCCATACCCAGCATCAGACGGTCTTCCCCGCATCCGGCCCGCCTTGGGCGGCAGCCTGCTCAAGAATGAGCTTCTCGGTTTCCTCGACATCGTGCAGCCGCTGCGGCCATTCGCCGGTACGCAGGCAGATGACGCAGCGCGCCACCTCGGCCAGCCCCTGCACCGTCATCAGCACGCCGGCGATCGGGATCAGCGACTTGAAATGGTAGAGCGGCGGCCCGTTTGGCGAATTCGAGGAATGCTCCTTGATCATCCAGGAGAAGGCCGCGAATTTGTAGCCGGCCCAGGCGAGCGCGATGATGCCGGGGAAGAAGAAGATAAAGTACAGCGCGAGATCGAGCCTTGCCTGCGTGCGCGGGCTCCATTCGCGATAGAGGAAATCGCCGCGCACATGCGCATTGCGGGCGAGCGCATAGGGGCCGGCCAGCATGAACAGCGTACCGTAGAGGATGTAGCTGACGTCGAAGGCCCATTCGGTCGGCGCCCGCAGCGCGTAGCGCGAGAAGACCTCGTAGCTGATCGCCAGCGTCAGGATCAGGATCGTCCAGCCGGCGAGCTTGCCGATGGCGGTGTTGAACTTGTCGATCGCAAGGATCAGTTTCATCCGCGTCCGTCGCCCGCTGTCTAAAATTGGCAAAAAGCGCCCGCCGTCACAAGGACGGCGGACGCGGCTCCGTGAGGCAGCGGCCTTCAGGTCTTGAAGAAGTGGTTGAAGGCGAGATCGCGCGAGGGCTCGTTGAGCCGCTGATAGGACACGGTGCGCTTGACCCAATCCTTCTGGCTATCGACCACTTTCTTGAAGAACGGGCTCTCGCCGCCGAGCTTCTCCAATACCTTGTCCCAGGCGGCGAGTTGCGCCTTGAGGATCACCTCCGGCGTCGCGACCACGTTGACGCCTTTCCCGCGCAGCATCTCGAGATCCTTGGAATAGCGGTCGAGCGCCTTCCAGATCATATCGGAGGAGGCAGACTCGGCTGCGTACTTCACGATCGCCTTCTGCTCGGGCGAGAGCGCGTCGAACTTGGTCTTGTTGAAGAGCAATTCGAAGCTCTCCGCCGCCTGGTGGTAGCTCTGCAGCATGTAGACCTTGGCGACGTCCTGGAAGCCGAGGATCGAATCCGAGGACGGATTGTTGAACTCGGCGCCGTCGATCACGCCGCGCTCCAGCGCCGGCACGATCTCGCCACCGGCGAGGATGGTCACCGCCGCGCCCATTTCGCGCATCAGGTCGGCGGCGAGGCCGACGGTGCGGTATTTCAGGCCCTTGAAGTCGTCGGCGGTCTTCAGCTCCTTCTTGAACCAACCGAGCGGCTGGCACGGCATCGGCCCCGAGAAGAAGCCTACCAGGTTGAGCTTGAGCTGGTTCTGGACAAGGTCGTTGTAGAGGTCGTAGCCGCCGCCATGGTTCATCCAGCCGAGGAAGTTGGTGGCGTCCCAGCCGAGGGCCGGCGGTGTACCGAACAGCGAGAACGCCTTGTTCTTGCCGTACCAATAGGCGGACACGCCATGGCCGCCATCGAGGATGCCGGCAGCGACCGCGTCCTGCATCTGGAAGGCCGGCACCACCGCGCCGGCGGCAAGCACGTCGATCTTCAGGCGCCCGCCGGACATGTCGTTGATACGCTTGGCGAAATCGCCGGCGAATTCATGGAAGATGTCCTTGGTCGGCCAGGTCGACTGGAACTTCCAGGTCACGGTCTGCGCCCGGCTGACCTGCGGCATCGCGATCGCGCCGGCGCCTGCTAGCCCGGCCACTTTCAGGAAATTGCGTCGATTGGAACGTGTCTTCGTCGCTTCGGACGTCATGGTTCTCTCCCCGGAGAAACGGCGCCGTTGAAGCCGGCGTGCATTGTTTGCGGCTCTGCTGGCCGTCGCAACCCAGAGTTTCGGCAGCGCGGGGAGATGGCAAGCCGGAAGGACTATAACTTTAGTTGTAAGTGAAACGAGTACCGTTCCCGGACGGAATGAGTGCTATTCCTCTGCGGAAAGAACAGACGCGGCCACACCCTCCGCGCCAAAGAAAACGGCGCCGCATCAGATGCGGCGCCGTCGACGATCGAGCAGATTCGATCGAGAATTCGTGTTCAGCGGCGCTTACCGGCGACCCGCATCTCCATGTACTGCACGGCTTCGAGCAGCACGCGGCGCGGCCGCTCGGCGTCGCGCTTGGCCTGCTCGGCCTTGCGCTGCACCTCGCGCTCGATTTCGGCCAGACGCTCGGCCTCCTCCTGGGCAGCGCGCTCCAGGGCGGCGATGCGCTCGGCTTCCAGGCGCTCCGCTTCCTTCTTGGCATCGCGCTCGGCCCGCGCGGCGGCGATCGCCTCGCGCTCGGCCCGACGCTGCACCATCACCGGATCGTCCGGCCCGGGGCGCTTCTTGAAGCGCTCAAGCAGGGCCTTCTTCGCATTGGCGGAATTGGCCTGGCGATCAGTGAAATGGCGGTCGTTCGGATTCTTCAAGGTTGGCCTTCAGGAGTTGCTCGGGCGAGAATGCCGCCCGCGCGCTGCAAATACGGCAGCGCGCGGAAGTTTTGTAGTGAAATCAGCGCGGGGCCGCTGCGCCGGCAGCGCGGGGCTTCAGCACCTTCGGCTTCGGCGCGGCGATCAGGCCTTCACGCTGGGCCTGCTTGCGGGCGAGTTTGCGGGCGCGGCGCACGGCCTCGGCCTTCTCGCGAGCGCGCTGCTCGGACGGCTTCTCATAGGAAGCGCGACGCTTCATCTCGCGAAACACGCCTTCGCGCTGCAATTTCTTCTTCAGAACGCGAATGGCCTGATCGACATTATTGTCGCGCACGAGAACCTGCATCCGTTTCTCCAGCTTTGCAGGATGGAAGGAAAAAGGGCCAGGCTGAGCCCGACCCTTGATGAATTCGCGCCCCCGGTAACAGAAATCGGCGGCCAGCGCCACCCCTTATCGCGTCCCACCACGCGCATGGCGAACCCGCATCGCCTCGCGCCCCTTGGCAGGGGGCGCCTCGCCATGCACCCTTGAGCCGCCTTCGATCACATCGGACGCCATGGACCCGCAAGCCGCCAACGAGCTCTTCCCCCATATCCGCATCGTCATCGGCATGGTGGTCGGTCTGGGCATCACGCGGCTGCTCACCGGCGTCGCCCGGCTGATCCAGCATCCCAAGCGCTATCGCCTCTCGGCGATCCACCTGCTCTGGGTTTTTTCCCTGCTGGTCGAGCTCGCCTTGTTCTGGTGGTGGGAGTTTGCGCTGTCCCGACTGCCGAGCCTGACCTTCGGCACCTTCCTCTTCCTGATCGGCTATGCGCTGACGCTCTTCCTGCTCTGTGCGCTGCTGTTTCCGGACGATCTCGACGAGTATGCCGATTATGAGGACTACTTCCTCAATCGTCGGCGCTGGTTCTTCGGATTGTTCGCGCTGACTTTCGTTCTCGATGTCGTCGACACCGCCCTGAAGGGCCCGGCACGCTGGAGCCATTACAGCGCCGACTATCTCATCCAGGTCCCGCTCGGCCTCGGCCTCTGCCTGGCCGCCTCGCTCTCGGCGAACAAGCGCCTGCAGCTCGGGACGGCGCTGCTGCACATTGCCTACCAAGCCTATTGGATCGTCCGCGTGCTCAACGCGCCGGTTTAAACCAGTCCATGCAGCGGCAGGCGCAGCAGGATTGCACCCGTGCTGCTTTACAACGCCGGCGATTTGGCCAAGGAACGGCTCCGGGCGTCGTCTTGCCGCCTCACAAGCCCGGTCCCGCCCGTGAACCTGCCTGCCCTCGACCAGTTCCGCCGCATCGTCGTCAAGGTCGGCTCGTCCCTGCTCGTCGACCGGGCGCAGGGGCGTCTGCGTCATGCCTGGCTCGCCGCTCTGGCCGAGGATCTCGCCGAATTGCATGGCCGCGGCGCCGATGTGCTCGTCGTCTCCTCTGGTGCGATCGCGCTCGGCCGCACCGTGCTGAAACTGCCGGCCGGCCCGCTCAGGCTCGAGGAAAGCCAGGCCTCCGCCGCGGTCGGACAGATCGCGCTCGCGCGCAACTGGTCGGAAGCGCTCGGGCATCACGGCCTCAACGCTGGCCAGATCCTGCTGACCCTCGCAGACACCGAAGAGCGCCGGCGCTATCTCAACGCCCGCGCGACGCTCGGCCGGCTGCTCGACCTGCGCGCCGTTCCCGTCATCAACGAGAACGACACCGTCGCCACCTCCGAGATCCGCTATGGCGACAATGACCGGCTGGCCGCCCGCGTCGCCACCATGGCCGGCGCCGATCTCCTGGTGCTGTTCTCCGACATCGACGGCCTCTACACCGCCCCGCCTCTGTCGAGCCCGGACGCGCAGCATATCCCGGTCATACCGGCGATTTCGTCCGCGATCGAGGCGATGGCCGGCGGCGCCGCCTCCGAACTCTCGCGCGGCGGCATGCGTACCAAGATCGAGGCCGGCAAGATCGCGACCGCCGGCGGCGCCCATATGCTGATCGCCGATGGCCGTGCCAAGAACCCGCTGCGCGCCGTCACGCAGGGTGCACGCTGCTCCTGGTTCCTCAGCGCCTCGACGCCCGCCACAGCGCGCAAGACCTGGATCGCCGGCTCGCTCGAACCGCGCGGCACGCTGCATGTCGACGACGGCGCCGCCCGGGCGCTGCGCGGCGGGGCGAGCCTGCTGCCGGTCGGCGTCACCCGGGTCGAGGGTGCCTTCAGCCGCGGTGACGCGGTCGTGATCCGCGCCGGTGACGGCAGCGAGCTCGGTCGCGGTCTCGTCGCCTATGACGCGGACGAGGCGGCGCGCGTACTCGGCAAGGCCTCGCGCGAGATCGAGGCGGTGCTCGGCTACCCCGGCCGCGCCGAGATGATTCACCGGGACGACATGGCGCTGCGCCTCGGCTACGATCCCGATGCGTAAGCAGAGTTCAGGGCGGCGATGACCCAAGAGAACGCAAGGCGCGTCCCCGCGCCCGACAATGAGAACGGCGACGTCGCCGCGCTGATGCGCAGGCTCGGCCGGGCCGCTCGCGCCGCGGCGCGCCAGGTCGGAACCGCACCGACGCAGCAGCGTAACCGCGCGCTGGCGGCGATGGCGGAGGCGCTGCGCGAACGCGCCCCGGCGATCCTTGCCGCCAACCGCCAGGACCTGGCCGACGCCCGCTCCGCCGGCCTCATCGCCTCCTTCATCGACCGCCTCACCCTCGACGAGGCCCGCCTCGAAGCGGTCGCCCAGGCCGTCGCTGGCATCGCCGCCCTGCCCGATCCGGTCGGCCGCGTGCTGGCGAGCTGGACGCAGCCCAACGGCTTGCTCTTCGAGCGCATCGCCACTCCGCTCGGCGTCGTCGCCGTGATCTTCGAGAGCCGCCCCAATGTCACGGCGGACGCCGGCGCGCTCTGCCTGAAGAGCGGTAATGTCGCGATCCTGCGCGCCGGCTCCGACAGTTTCCGCACCTCCAGCGAGATCGCCGCCGCCATGCAGGACGGGCTTAGCCTCGCCGGCCTGCCGCGCGAGGCGATCCAGCTGGTGCCGAGCCGCGACCGCGCCGCCGTCGGCGAGATCCTCAAGGGGCTGGGTGGCAATGTCGACGTCGTCGTGCCGCGCGGCGGCAAGAGCCTCGTCGCGCGGGTCCAACAAGAGGCGCGCGTGCCGGTCTTCGCGCATCTCGACGGCAACAACCATGTCTATGTCCATGGCGAAGCCGATCTCGCCATGGCCCGCGCCATCCTCATCAACGCCAAATTGCGCCGCACCGGCGTCTGTGGCGCCGCCGAGACGCTGCTGGTCGACCAAGCCTGTGCCGAAACGCACCTCAAGCCGCTCGTCACCGCCCTGCTCGACGAGGGCTGCGCCGTACGCGGCGACACGGCGACATTGGCCGTCGACCCGCGCGTCACGCCGGCGAGCGAGGAGGATTGGCGCACCGAATATCTCGACAGCATCATCGCGGTGAAGCTCGTGCCCGGCCTCGACGCGGCGATCACGCATATCGAGACCTACGGCTCGCACCACACCGACGCGATCGTCACCCGGGACGAGGCCGCCGCCGCCCGCTTCCTGGCCGAAATCGATTCGGCGATCGTGCTGCACAACGCTTCGACCCAGTTCGCCGATGGCGGCGAATTCGGCTTCGGCGCCGAGATCGGCATCGCCACCGGCCGCATGCATGCGCGCGGCCCCGTCGGCGTCGAGCAGCTCTGCTCCTTCAAGTACCGGGTCCACGGCCGGGGTCAGGTCCGCCCGTGAGCTCCGAAGAGCTGCGCCTGCCGCCGCACGCGCCCGGTCTGCGCATCGGGCTGTTCGGCGGCACTTTCAACCCCGCCCATGACGGCCACCGCATGGCGAGCCTGACGGCGCTGCGCCGGCTCCAGCTCGACCGCGTCTGGTGGCTGGTCACGCCCGGCAACCCGCTGAAGGACAATCACGCTCTGCCGCCGCTCACGCAGCGCATCGCCACCGCTCGCGCGCTTGCCGACCACGGCCATATCCATGTCACCGGCATCGAGGCGACGCTGCGCACCCGCTACACCGCCGACACGCTGCGTCAATTGAAACGCCGCTGCCCCGGCGTGCGCTTCGTCTGGATCATGGGTTCGGACAATCTGGCGAATTTCCACCGCTGGAATGAATGGCGCACGATTGCCCGGATGATGCCGATCGCGGTGATCGACCGCCCCGGCTCGACGCATCGCTCGATCGCCTCCCCCGCCGCAAACTGGATGGCGCGCTGGCGCCTGTCGGAGAATCAGGGCGCCGCTTTGCCGGTGCGCACCCCGCCCGCCTGGATCTTCCTGCACGGCCGGCGCTCGGATCTGTCCTCGACCTATCTGCGCGAACTCGCCGAAACCAATTGAACTCGACCCCTCCGGCGCTTAAATTGGGGCTGTCGCGCCCTGAGCGCGTCGTCACGTGAGGATACGGCTCTGAACCGTCAATCGATCGGCGAAGCTGGCACAGAGCCGCTTCCCCCGGCTGCCCTGACCGACAACCCGGCGGCGTCCGGCATCGCGCTCGCCTTGCAGGTCCTGGACGACATGAAGGCCGAGGACGCCACCGTGATCGATCTTGTCGGCAAGACCTCGCTGGCCGACGCCATGATCATCGCTTCCGGCCGGGTCAACCGCCATGTCGCCTCGATCTCTGACAGCCTCGTCGAAGCCTTCAAGAAGGCCGGCCATGAGACCCCGAAGGTCGAGGGCTTTCCCGCTTGCGACTGGGTGCTGATCGACACCGGCGACCTGATCATCCACATCTTCCGCCCGGAAGTGCGCCAGTTCTACAATCTCGAGAAGATGTGGGGCGCCGACCGGCCGCGCGAGCGCCTCGACGGCTGAGCTGAAACCCTCGTGCGCTTGTCGGTTGTTGCCGTCGGCCGCCTGAAGGATGGGCCGGAGCGCGATCTTTGCGCCCGCTATCAGGAGCGTGCTCAGGGACTTGCCCGCGGGCTCGGCCTGAGCGGCCCCGAGGTCATCGAGCTTGCGGAAGGCCGTGGCCGCCGCACCGATGAACGCCGCCGCGAGGAAGCCAAACTGATCGGCGAGCGCCTGCCGCCCTCCGGCCTCGTCATCGCCCTGGACGAGCGTGGCAAAAGCCTCGACAGCGACGCCTTCGCGGCTCGCCTCGCCGCCGCGCGCGATGCCGGAACGCCGGCCGCGACCTTGCTGATCGGCGGCGCCGACGGGCTCGACGCCGAACTGCGCGAGCGTGCCGCGCTGGTGCTGTCCTTCGGCGCCCTGACGATGCCGCATCAGATCGTGCGTGCGCTCGTGCTCGAACAGCTCTATCGAGCGATGACGATCATGGCCGGACATCCCTATCATCGCGCATGACCCGCCGCTCCCGGCTGATTCGAATCGCACGCACGCTCCGGCCCTGGCCGGCGCTGCTCTGCGCGTGCCTGTCGGCCGGCGCCGTCGTGGCTCAGAACGCTACCGCCCCCGAAACGGAACAGTCCGCCCGCGAGACCGAGCAGAAGCGCGAGGAGAAGCGCGCCCGCGAGGCCGAGCTCAAGGCGATCGAGGAACGGCTCGCCGGCAATGCCGAGGCGCGCGCCAAGCTGGAAGCCGAGATCGCCGGCATCCGCGCCGACCGGACCAAGCTCAACCAGGCCCTGCTCGAGACGACCGCACGCACGCAAGGCGCCGAGGGCCGCATCGCTGGACTCGAACAGCGGCTTTCCCTGCTGCAGACCAGCGAGACCGCGATCCGACGCTCGCTTGAGAGCCGGCGCGGCCTGATCGGCGAGGTGCTGGCCGCGCTGCAGCGCATCGGCCGCCGGCCGCCGCCGGCGGTGCTGGTTCGGCCGGAGGACATCCTCGAAGCGGTGCGCGCCTCGATGCTGCTCGGCGCAGTCGTGCCCGACCTGCGTCAGGAGATCACCATTCTCGGCACCGATCTTGCCGAACTGGTGCGCCTGCGCGAGCGCATCGCTGAGGAGCGCAAGGCGATCGCCGGCGAGATGGAAGGGCTGGCCGGCGAGCGTCAGCGCCTGGCGTCGCTGATCGAGGCCAGGCGCACCCGCGAGACCAGCGCCGCCCAGGACATCGAAGCGCAGCGCGCCGCCGGCGGCGAACTCGCCGCGCAGGCCAAGTCCCTGCGCGACCTCGTCGAGCGCATCGAGAAGGACATTTCCGCCGCCACCCGCGCCGCTGACGCTGCCCGCCGCGCCCTTGAGGCCGAAACACAGGAGCAGCGCCAGCGCATGGCCCAGCTCGCCTTCCGCGATCCGGCTCGGCTCGCGCCCAAGGCCGCCTTCCAGGAACTGCGCGGCATGCTGCCTCTGCCGGTCGCCGGTTCACAATTGCGTGGATTTGGCGCGGCTGACGAAGTTGGCGCCGCAACTCGTGGAATTTCGCTTTCCACCCGCCCCGGCGCCGTGGTTTCGTCACCTTCCGATGGCTGGGTGGTCTATGCGGGGCCGTTCCGCTCCTTTGGCCAACTCTTGATCCTCAATGCCGGCAATGGTTACTATATTCTCCTGGCGGGCATGCAGCGCATCGATGTGTCGTTGAACCAATTTGTGCTGGCCGGGGAGCCGATTGCGGTAATGGGCGAGACCGCGGAAGCGGCCGCGACGAATGTAGGAACGGGGACCGGCGAGCCGATCCTCTATGTCGAGTTCAGGAAAGACGGCGTCTCGATCGATCCGACGCCGTGGTGGACGAAATCGCAAGGCGAAAAGGTTCGCGGATGATGCGCAAGGTTTCTCTCGTTCTGGTCGGCGCGATCGCCGGCGCCGGTCTCACCGGCGTCGTGACGCAGACCAAGCTGCTCTCCTCGACCAGTGCGGTCGCGGCTTCGGCCGAGGTCTATCGCAGCCTCAATCTCTTCGGCGACATCTTCGAAAAGATTCGCACCGACTATGTCGAGAAGCCGGACGAGCAGAAGCTGATCGAGGCTGCCATCAACGGCATGGTCTCCTCGCTCGATCCGCACTCGGCCTATCTCGACGCCAAGAGCTTCCGCGACATGGACATCGACATGCGCGGCCAGTTCGGCGGGCTCGGCATCGAGGTGACGATGGAGAACGAGGTTCTCAAGGTCGCCAAGCCGATCCGCGACACGCCCGCCTCCAAGGCCGGCATCCTCGCGGGCGACATCATCCGCAAGATTGACAATGACGAGGTCAAGGGCCTCAGCCTCAACCAGGCCGTCGAGAAGATGCGCGGCATCATCAACACGCAGGTCAAGCTGACGATCGAGCGCACCGGCAAGACCGAGCCGCTCGAATTCACCTTGACCCGGTCCAACATCGTCGTTCCGGCGGTCGAGGAGCGCGTCGAGAGCGATGTCGGCTATATCCGCATCGGCACCTTCAGCGAGCAGACCTATGAGGGCCTGCGCAAGGCGCTCGACAAGATCAATGCCGAGATCGGCTTCGACAAGGTCAAGGGCTACATCATCGACCTGCGCAACAACCGCGGCGGACGCCTCGATCAGTCTGTCCTGGTCTCCGACGCCTTCCTCGAGCGCGGCAAGATCGTCTCGACCCGCGGCCGCAATGCCGAGGAGACCCAGGTCTTCAACGCCAAGTCGGGCGACCTGACCAAGGGCAAGCCGGTGGTCGTGCTGATCAACGGGTCCTCGGCCTCCGCCGCCGAGATCGTTGCCGGCGCCTTGCAGGATCACAAGCGCGCCACCGTCATGGGCTCGCGTTCCTTCGGTAAGGGCTCGGTCCAGACCGTCATTCGCCTCGGCGACAATGGCGGCCTGCGCCTGACCACCGCGCGCTACTACACCCCGTCCGGCAACTCGATCCAGGCCAAGGGCATCACGCCTGACATCGAGATCATCCAGGACGTCCCGGCCGAGCTGAAGGACAAGGTCGAGAACAAGGGCGAAGCCTCGCTCAAGGGCCATCTGCGCAATGGCGACGGCAAGGAAGAGCAGGCTGGCTCGCCGTCCTACGTTCCGATCGACCCGACCAAGGACACCCAGCTCGCCGCGGCGCTCAACCTGCTGCGCGGCAAGAAGGACGTGGCCTTGCCCGCCACTCCGGCACCCGCCCCGGCGCCCGCTCCGGAAGCCGGGAAGTCCAACTGAGACGCGGGCTTTTCGGCTCAACAGCTCGGCACTTGTGCAACGGCCGCAGGAGATTGTTTTCCCTGCGGCCGATTGGCGATTGATTCCGGCCCGAATCATCCGACTCTAGCGCTGCGAACTGATTCGCATACGTGATGACGTCGAAGAGGACGGCGCTTCTTGGCCGGATTGCCGCTCAGCGAACTCGACCAGCCGCTCGGGCAGGCGAAGCGCGCGCGCGCGCAAAAACCTTATGGGCGCTGGCTTGGGCACGGCCTGACCAGCGCCCTGATCGTCATCTTCGGGGGACTTGCGCTCTACGCAGCCCTCAGACGCGATCCCGACGGCGGCGAGCCGATCGCGACCGCCATGATCCGCGAGCGTCCTTCAGCCCCCGATATCGCCAAGGCCCCGCCCCAGGCCGCTGCGCCTGACGAGCGGCGCGGCCCTGCCAGCGCCAGCCAGCTCGAGACGGAATCCGGCGTCACCGTTGTCCGCCCGGGCTCAGAAGCCCCCGGCGCGATCATCATCACCGTGCCGGACGACGGCACGGTCAAACTGGCGCCAGCGCCTGACAAACGCCTCGTCGAGCGTACCCGGCATGGCCTGCTGCCGAAGATCGGCCCGGATGGCGCGACGCCGGCACAGGTCTATGCCCGCCCGCTCGGCCCCGCGCCTACCAGCAAGCCGGCCGGCCGGATCGCGATCCTCGTCGGCGGTCTCGGCATCAGCCAGAGCTCGACGAGCGAGGCGATCGCACGCCTGCCGGGATCGGTCTCGCTTGCTTTCGCGCCTTATGGCGCCGAGCTGGAGAAGACGGTGCAACGCGCTCGCAGCGAGGGTCATGAGGTCTTCCTGCAAGTGCCGATGGAGCCCTTCGACTATCCCGACAACGACCCCGGCCCGCATACCCTGCTTACCGGCCCGAAGGGCACCGACAATCTCGACCGGCTGCAATGGGTGCTGGGCCGCTTCACCGGCTATGTCGGGATCGTCAACTTCCTCGGCGGCCGGCTGACGTCGGACGACATGGCCCTGACACCGCTGCTGCGCGAGCTTGCCGGGCGCGGGTTGATGGTGGTCGACGACGGGTCCTCGCCGCGCAGTTTGCTCGCTTCAGCCGCGACGAAGGCCCAGATTCCGGCGCTCAAGGCCGATCTCGCGCTCGATGCCGTCCCGCGCGCCGAGACGATCGACAAGGAGCTGCAGCGCCTCGAGACGCTCGCCCGCGATCAGGGCGCCGCCGTAGCCATTGCCAGCGCCCTGCCCGTCACTGTCGAGCGCATCACGCGCTGGGCTCGCACGCTCGAGGCGAAGAACCTCGTGATCGTCCCGGTCAGCGCCGCCCGTGGCTTCCGTAACCCCTCCACCACCGGCTCGCTGCGATGACGAAACCTCCCGCCGGCTACCGTCCCTGCGTCGGCCTTGCCCTGTTCAACCCCCAGGGGCTCGTCTTCATTGGCCGTCGCGCCAATCGCAGCCAGCGCGAGCATGTCGCGCCGGGCCATGAATGGCAGATGCCTCAGGGCGGCATCGATGCCGGCGAGCAGCCGATCGAGGCCGCCTATCGCGAACTGCGCGAGGAGACCAATGTCGCTTCGGTTTCGCTGCTTGCCGAAGCGCCGGACTGGCTGAGCTACGACCTGCCACACGAGATCGGCAAGGAAGCCTGGCGCGGCCGCTATCGCGGCCAGTCTCAGAAATGGTTCGCCTTCCGCTTCGACGGCGACGAGAGCGAGATCAACATTCTCAACCCTGCTGGAGGCCACAAGCCGGAATTCGACGCCTGGCGCTGGGTTCCGTTGGCGGAGACGCCGGAACTGATCATCCCGTTCAAGCGCGATGTCTATCGCGAGGTCGCGCGCCTGTTCGCAGGAGTAACCGCACGATGAGCACCCGACGCCGGCGGCGGGACCGTCACGAAACCCTTACATGGCGCCCCGATTCTGTACCGATGACCGATTCGGTGCAGAGACTCTACGCCGCCGTCCTGACGGCCAGAGCGCGCGACCCCGCCCGATCGCGAACCGCCAAGCTGATCCGCGAGGGCGTGCCGAAAATGGCCAAGAAGCTCGGCGAGGAAGCAGTCGAGGTCGGCATCGAGGCAGTGCAGAACAATCGCCCTGCGGTGGTCCGCGAAAGTGCCGATCTCATCTACAATCTCGTCGTGTTGTGGAGCGAGCTCGGCATCACGCCCGGCGAGATCTGGCGCGAGATGGACCGGCGCGAGGAGCTCTACGGCATCGCCGAGAAACTGCCGAAGTCCAGGGCTGGAGGCCGGCGCGTATCCGCTCCGGACAGCGGGACAGCCGAGGACGGCTCGCGGCAGGATGCCCTGCAGCCGCTCCTGCTGCACGGCAAGCACGGCTGACGGCCCCTTCGCTGGCCCTTATCCAGCGCCTGACAAGAAAGCGAAGCAAGTCGGCAGACGGGGCTTGCCAAGCGCGGCGCGAGCCTTTAAGTCGGCTTCCGTCAGCCCACGGCGGCCTTCAAAAACCGCTTTCGCTGTCATGCGCCCGTAGCTCAGCTGGATAGAGCATCAGACTACGAATCTGAGGGTCAGAGGTTCGAATCCTTTCGGGCGCGCCATTCTTCTCGACCAGACGAGAAAACTGCCGGTGAGAGACCAGAAGGTCATCCGCCGCCCCCGCCAGCAAAAAACCTTCGAGTGGCGGATTCCGATATCTCGCCGCTATCAAAGACCAAGCGCAGTATGGGGCAGCGCATGGGCTCGCTAGAACTCAACCGAGCCACGACCGAGCTTGTTCCACACCGGGAAACCGCCGGCCTCACATAAATCGGTCAGTTGCGACGGAGGCGAGAGGTCAGCTTTTCAGCGCGGACTTGGCGCGTCCGTTGGAATGACCTTTCTCTCATCAACCGACGGGGTTTTGCGGTGTCATGAAAGCTCCGAAGAACTTTCCAAGAGCCGCGTGATCATCGAGCGGCAGCACATTGGCGACATACTGGTCGGGGCGAACGACGACCAGACAGCCGCGCTCGCGGTCGATGCCGCGTAGGTCGAAGATGTCCTGGCCGCCGTGCGGGTCGGGACAGAAGACCTTCTCATAGTCGATCAGGCCGAGCCGGCCCTTGCGGGGCAGGAGCAAACTCGGCAGTGCTTCCACGGCGACGTCGCGATGGGCCTGTTGAAGGATCGCGCGCAGGTCGATGACCGCATCGACATCGTCACCGGCCCGCGTGTGTCGCCGCAGGGGTGACGAGGGCGAATCCGCGAGGAAGTCGCACAGGGCACGCAGGCGCGACGTGCCCGAAGACGGATCGGTGCGGTCGGCGAAAGCGTAGAGGCGCCAGCGGCCATCGGCCTGCGCGACATGGCCGAGCTCGACCGGCTTCGCGTCGCCGAGCCGGATCACCGGCGCAGACTGGAAGCGCGCGCCGATCGGAAATCCCGTCGCGAGGCCGGCATGGGTCGACTGGCCGGTCAGGGTCGAGGGCGCGTAACGCGTCGCGGTTCCCGCGGTGTAGCGGCCATGCCTGACGAAATAGGCCTCGACCTCCTTGGGATCGACGCCCTCGCCGGTTTCGGAAGTCTTCAGTGGAGCACTGAGCATCTTTGCCCATTCGCGGTCGAAATCGATCAGCTCCTTGGCGATCGCCTGGCGTTCGGCCGAATAGCTGTGCAGGAGCTCCGGCGGGCATTGCCCGCGCAGGACCGCCGCCAGCTTCCAGCCGAGATTGAAGGCGTCCTGCATCGAGACGTTCATGCCCTGGCCGGCCTTCGGGCTGTGGGTATGGCAGGCGTCGCCGGCGATGAAGACGGATGGCAGGCGCCGCTGGACCTCCTCGGCCGGCACGTCGTCGAACTTGTCGCAAAGCCGCTGGCCGATCTCGTAGACCGACCACCAGGCGACTTCCTTCACCTCGAATGTGTAGGGGCGCAGGATGCGCTGCGCCGCGGCGATCAGGTGCTCCACACCGATATTGCGGCTCGCGACCCGCTCGTTCTCGGCGAGCTTGTCGAGTTCGACATAGATCCGGATCAGATAGCCGCCCTCGCGTGGGATGATGATGATCGTGCCTTCGCCTGCGGACTGGATCAGCGCCTTCAGCCGCACATCCGGGAAGTCGGTGACGGCCAGGACATCCATGACGCCCCAGGCCTGGTTGGCGGAATCGCCCTGCAGAGTGCGGCCGATCGACTTGCGCACGGCGCTGCGGGCACCGTCGCAGCCGACGACGTAACGGGCCCTCACGGTCTCGACCTCGCCCTCATGCAGGGGATCGAGCCGCTCCAGCTGCACGGTAACCGGGTGCGGTGATCTGTTGTCGATCTGGAGATCGATAAGGCGCCGGGAATAGTCCGGCTCGAGCCGGCTCGGCGAGCGCCGCATGACGTCGAGGAAGAAGTCGTGGATCCGTGCCTGATTGAGGATCACATGCGGGAATTCGGAGAGCCCGTCCTCGACATCCTGGATCCGGCCGCTGCGGGTGATCGCCTCCGGCCGGGCCGCGTCGGGCTTCCAGAACACCGTCTCGTTGACCCAGTAGCTCTCCTTGAGCACCCGCTCAGAGAAGCCGAAGGCGTCGAACATCTCGATCGTGCGACAGGCGATGCCGTCAGCCTGCCCGAGCTCCAGAGGCCCGGGCTTCTGCTCGACGATCCGCGTCGTGATCTCAGGAAAGGCGGCCAATTGCGCCGCCAGCGTCAGCCCGGCCGGGCCGCAGCCGACGATGAGGACATCGACCTCCTCCGGCAAGGAGCCACCCGGCGAGGGCGCGGCGAGATCAGGGGCGGGCTCAGACATGGCGGGATCGCCGGTCCGAAAACCGTTGAGATGGAATTGCATGACAGCCACCTTCTGCGAGGCAGGATGGATCGGGATGATCTGGTGTGCTTGGTGTCAGCGTCGGCGGGCGCGGGCCTGTTCGAGCCACATCTCCCAGGGGCGATGGACCTGCGCCTCGATGCTGGCGACGCAGGCGCGGCTCTCGCCCTCGGTCAGGTAAGTCACCTCGCCGAGCTGCATCGCCTGCAGCTGGTAGCGCGCGTTGAGCTCGGCATAGACGGCACGATAGACCGCCTGCTTGATCGAGTAGCCGACCACGGTCGAGCCATGGCCGCGCATCAGCACGATGTCGTGCCCGTCGAAATGCTCGGCCAGCGCCCGGCCGAGATGGTTGTTGCTGATCAGGAGATCGGTGGCGTCGCCCCCGGCCTCGCGGATCTCGAAGACCGGCGCGCCCTGGCCGACGAAGCCGGCCATGTGGAACATCGCCCTGAGCCGCATGCCCTTGACGACGCTGAGCGGCACGATCGAATGCGAGTGGCTGTGGATGACGGCCATCACGTCGGGGCGCCTGCGGAAGATCTCGGCGTGGATGAAGCGCTCAAGATAGACCTTGCGGCCATTGGCGTTCACCGCCTCGCCGTCGAGCGTGAACTCGACGATATCCTCGGCCGCGACCCGGCTGGGCGCCATGTTGCGGGCCAGCAGGAAGCGGTCGGGCCGCTTGTCGTGGCGCACGCTGACATGGCCGAAGGCATCGACGACGCCCTGATCGAAGAGGATGTGATTGGCCGCGACGAGCTCCTCGACGATCTCCGGCGAGGGCGCGACCGAGGCAGCGGCTGTGTCGGCCAGGTCGACGGCGATGGGATGGTTGCCATGATCCGAGGTGCACATTGGTCGGTCTCTCCAAATCGCCTTGATCGAAATTCTGCAGGCCAGGCTCTGCCGATAGGGCGGCCGGGCCGCCGAATCGTGCAGAGGATCAGAGAGGCAGATGAGTGCGCGAAGGCCGCCTGCGGCCGCACGCGCGGCTCCCGGCTCCCGGCTCCCGCAGCTGGAAACTACCGGGGCCAACCTCCCATCCGGCGATCTCTGATAGATCGTCCGTATACTGATTAACAGGATACCCGCAGATTTTGGGCTGTCAACCCGACGGCAAAAAGCGTGGCCGTGACGATGCTTCGCCCGAACGGAAGCGGGGAGATTGGAGGAGGCCGGGCCAGTTGCATCCGGCCCCGAGCGGCGACGAACGATGCAGCAAGCAATCTTGGCAAAGGCCTCGGCAAGGCCATGCAGGGACTGGATTAATTTGACAGTCTACAGAATGAAAGCATACGATCTATAGTCGAAGAGTGGCTGCGCTGAACTGGTAGTATTCAGCCCTGCCGGCGCATGAAGAATGGGCTGCACCTCTGCTCAAGTGGCGAGGCCAGCCCGCCATAACACCAAGGCAAAGCGACGATGTCGATGGACGATATCTATCATATGCCCGGCCATCTCATTCGGCGTGCGCAACAGATCGCCGTCTCGCTCTTTCTCGAAGAATGTGCGCCGGTCGATCTCACTCCCGTCCAGTTCGCGGCGCTGGTTACGGTGCGCGACAATCCCGGCATCGATGCGACGCGTCTGTCGGCCCTCGTCGCCTTCGACCGCTCGACGCTCGGCAATGTGCTGGAGCGAATGGAAGCGAAGGAATTGATCCAACGCTCGGGCAGCAAGGACGACAAGCGCGTCAAGGTTCTGCATCTCTCTCCCAAGGGCGAGCGCATCCTGCAGGAAGCCGGGCCATTGGCGCAGCGAGCCCAGGAGCGGATCCTCGCGCCGCTGGCACCGGAGGATCGCGAGGCCTTCATGCGCATGCTCGGGCAGCTCGTCGAACTCAACAACGAGGCCTCGCGCGTGCCGCTGCGACTTGCCGCGGGGCGCTCGTCCGAGGCTGCCTGAAGGCGCGCCTTTCCCGAATTCGAGATTGCGATCGAAGCGGCTTCACAGACTCCAATGCGTCGGAGCTCGTGAAATTCGCCCGTTTGACAGGCCCAAGATACGGTGCATACTGATAATAAGTATGCGGTCTTATCTTGCGGCATAAACCGGCGAGCGTCATCGCGCGGGCCCAGCCGAGGCGAGATCCAGACCGCAGACGGCCCTTTCGCAGCGAACGAGAACCGCGATCAAGCGGCCGCATCTGGAGGAAAATCTGGTGATCATCACACGACGTGCGGCCCTGATGGGGCTCGCGGGCACCGCGCTCGCGCCCCATGCTGCTCTGGCCCAACGCAAGATCGTACGACTCATCGTACCCGCGGCAGCAGGCGGCGCAATCGACGTCATCGGGCGGCTCTATGCCCAGCGCATCGCGCCTGCGCTCGACGAATCCTGGGTGGTCGAGAACAAGGCCGGCGCCAGCAACACGCTCGGCGCAGCCGAGGTCGCGCGGGCGACACCTGACGGCACGACCTATCTGACCAATGCCGACATCCACATCATGGCCAAGCACGTGATGCGCAGCGTGTCCTATGACCCGCTGGCGGATTTCACGCCGATCTCGCGCTTCGCCATGTCGCCGATGGTGCTGATCGGCTCGACCAAGACGCCGGAGACCATGACGGAGCTGATCGCGCAGATGAAGGCGAAGCCGACCGAGTACACCTTCGCCAATTCCGGGCTGGGCAGCATGGGCCATCTCGCTACCGAGAGCTTCAAGCTCCGCACCGGCACGTCGGCCGAGCTGGTCAATTACCGCGGCACGGCTCCGGCAATCACCGATGTCGTCGCCGGCCAGGTGCCGCTGATGGTCGCCCCGCTCGGCTCGGCCCTGTCGTTCATCACCGATGGCAAGGTGCGCGCCTTCGCCATCATGGGCCCGCAGCGCACCCAGCTCCTGCCGAACGTGCCGACTGCCGGTGAGCAAGGGCTTTCCGATCTCAACTTCACGCTCTGGTACGGCCTCTGGGGGCCGAAGGGCCTGCCGACGGAGACGGTGCAGCGGGTCAATGCGACAGTGCAGGCCGCCTCGAAGGACCGCGAGATCGTCGAGAAGCTGACCGCGCTCGGCGCCGAGGCCGTGACGGAGGACCCGGCGAGCTTCGCCAAGTTCATCGAGGCCGAGATCCAGCGCGCCAACCGCGTGGTCGAGGAAGCCGGCATCAAGCCGGGTTGACGAGCCTGCGCCGCATCAGCAGGACCAAACGGTCTGGGTGCGGATGCACTAAGGTAACAAACGGATCTGACTGACCACTCGCCCGGATCTTGAAATCGGGTGACCTTGCCGCCCAGCGGCTCGCCTTCTGCGCGAGCGGGCATTAACTAGCTGCATGCGCGTCGATGTTCTCGGACTTCAGGCCTTCGTCAGCATCGCCGAGCGTGGCAGCTTCCGGGCTGCCGCCTCGCATCTCAACCTGTCGCAGACGGCACTCAGCCATCGCATCCGCAAGCTGGAGGAGTCGCTGGGAACGCCGCTCTTCCTGCGGACGACCCGGCAAGTCTCGCTGACTGCGGCCGGCACGACGCTGCTGCCGCGGGCGCGGCGCATCTTCGAGGATCTGGGCTTCGCCATCAACGAGGTCAGGGTCGATCTGCGCGAAGGCGACGAGCAGGTCTCGCTCGGCTGCCTGCCGACGGTGGCGGCGCATTGCATGCCGGCAGTGATCGCCGCCTTCGCCGCCCGCCATCCCGGCGTCGGCGTCCGCATCCATGACAACTCGGCCTCCGAGATCGCCGACAAGGTCCAGTCGGGCGAGGCCGAGTTCGGTGTCACCATCGTCGCCGCCAATCGCTGGGACCTCGAGCTGAAGCCTGTGGTCAAGGAGCCTTTCGTGCTGGTCAGCCATCGCTCGATGCCGCTGGCGCAGGCGAGCTCGCTGACCTGGGCGCAGTTGCAGGATGAGCCGCTGGTGCGGATCAGCGCCGAGACCGGCAACCGCATCCTGATCGACGATGCGCTCGGGGCCAGGCGGGAGAGCCTGACCTGGCGCTATGAGGTCCAGCGTGTCGTCACCGCGGTCAGCCTGGTGCGCTCGCGCATCGGCTATGCCGTGGTTCCACAGCTCGCACTCGACGTCGTCGATGCCGGCGAGCTGGTCGCGGTTCCCTTGCGCTCACCGGCGGTGACCCGGACGCTGGGGATCATCACCCGCAAATCGGTGCCGGTGCGACCGGTGACGCGTGACCTGATCGCGCTGTTGAGCCAGGCGTTGAAACGCAGCATCGCGCCAAGGCGAGATGAAGAAAAGTAATCAATCGCTGCATTCTTATCATTTGATGGCAGAATGGCTTTAGCCGAACCTCGCGGCGGGACGAAACGCGCGAGGAGAGGCCAGCAATGGCAGGCGCCAACACGGCAGCGATCGCCTTCATCGGCTTCGGCGAGGTCGGCCAGACCTTCTCGCGCGGCTTGCTGGCCAATGAGGGCGTCGCCATCCGGGCCTATGACCTGCTCTTCGGCAGCGAGGCCGGCGACCGCCTGGACGCTGCAGCGGAGGAGCTTGGCGTTACCCGAGCAGTCTCTGCGCAGGAGGCTTGTGCGGGTGCGGCTTTCGTCTTTTCGGCTGTCACCGCCGACCGTGCCGAGGCGGTGGCGCGCGAGGCGGCCGCCTGGCTGAAGCCGGGCCAGGTCTTCGTCGACGTCAATTCGGCTGCGCCTTCGACCAAGCAGCGGGCGGCTGAGGCCGTCATCGCTAGCGGCGCCGACTACCTCGAAGCCGCGGTGATGGCGCCGGTGCTGAAGCCCGGGCTCAAGGTCGCGATCCTCTCAGGCGGCCCGCAGGCGCAGGCCGTATCCGAGGCGCTCAATGGGCTCGGCATGAATCTGACGCCGGTGTCGGAGGTCTATGGCCGGGCCTCGGCGATGAAGCTCTGCCGCTCGATCGTGATCAAGGGGCTGGAGGCGCTGATGGTCGATTGCGCCGCCGCCTGCGAGGCCTGGGACGTGAAGGACCCGGTCTTCGCCAGCCTCAACGCGACTTTCCCGTCGATCGATTTCCATACGCTCGCCGCCGACATGCGCGAGCGCGTCGCCACCCATGGCGTGCGCCGTTCGGCCGAGATGTGCGAGGCGGCCGAGATGCTCGGCGTCGCGGGCCTCCATCCCGGCCTGGCCCAGGCGATTGCCGACGCCCAGCAGCGCGGGGCTCGCCGCAAGGAGGGAGCCCGATGATGCTGGATCGTCGCTCCGTTCTCGCGGGCTTGGGGCTCGCTGGCTTCGGCGGCCTTGCGCCACTGCGCGCCCAGCAGCCCTGGCCGAGCCAATTGATCCGCGTCGTCGTGCCGTTCACGCCCGGCGGCAGTACCGACGTGCTGGCGCGATTGATCGCCAACAAGCTCGAACGCAGCATCCCCGGGAAAGGCTTCGTGATCGAGAACCGGCCGGGCGCCGGCGGCATGACGGCTTCGGGGCAGGTCGCCAAGTCCGATCCGGACGGGCACACGCTGATGATGGGCCATATCGGCACGCTGGCCTTTGCGCCCTCGCTCTATCCGAACGTGCCCTATGACCCGATCAAGGATTTCCAGCCGATCGCGCTCGTCGCCATGCTGCCGAACATCCTGGCGATCAATCCGAAACTGCCGGCCAAGACCCTCGGTGAGTTCATCGCCTACGCCAAGGCTAATCCGGGCAAGCTGAACTATTCGTCGGGCGGACAGGGCAGCGCCGCCCATATCGCCACCGCCTATTTCTGCCATCGTGCCGGCATCGAGGCGACGCATGTGCCCTATCGCGGCACGGCGCCTTCGGTGAACGATCTCGTCGCCGGCAACATCCAGTTCACGCTGACGGGCGGGCCGGCGGTGCTACCCTTGGGCGAAGGTGGTCAGCTCAGGGTGCTCGGCGTCGCCGCGCGCGAGCGCGTCGGCTTCGCGCCTGATCTGCCGACGCTCTCCGAGAGCGGCCTGCCAGATTTCGAGGCGGTGCAATGGTACGGGATGGTGGCGCCGGCGCGCACGCCGCCACGAATCGTCGAGCGGCTCAACCGCGAAATCAACGCGCTGCTCGGCCAGTCCGATTTCGCCGCGGCGTTGGCCAAGGACGGCGCCATCGCCCGGCCGGAGACGCCCGAAGGCTTCGGCAAGCTGATCGGCTCGGAACTCGTGCTCTGGCGCGAGGTGATCACCCGCGCCGGCATCAAGGCGGCGGAGTGAAGCGATGGGCCAGCTCGCCATTCCCTGCATGCTGATCCGCGGCGGCACCTCCAAAGGCGCCTATTTCCTGCGCGAGGACCTGCCGGCCGATATCGCGGCGCGCGACGCATTCCTGCTCGCGGTGATGGGCTCGCCCGACAAGCGCCAGGTCGACGGGCTCGGCGGCGCCCACCCTTTGACCAGCAAGGTCGCGATCGTCTCTGCCTCGGACGAGCCCGGCTGCGATATCGACTTCCTGTTCGCGCAGGTCGGTGTCGAGACGGCTTCGGTCGATACCACCCCGAACTGCGGCAACATCCTCGCCGGGATCGGCCCATTCGCGCTGGCGCGCGGGCTGGTGGAGGCTGGTGACGAGCGCACCACCGTGCGGGTCCGCACGATCAATACCGGCACGATCGCCGACCTGACCATGGATACGCCGGACGGGCAGGCGAGCGCCGAGGGGGCGGCACGCATCGACGGCGTGCCGGGGACGTCGGCGCCGATCGATATCGGCTTCCTCGACGCCGAGGGCTCGGTCTGCGGATCACTGCTGCCGACCGGCAATGTCGTCGACGTGATCGAAGGTGTGCCCTGCACGCTGATCGACAATGGCATGCCGGTGATCGTGCTGCGGGCGGCGGATGTCGGACGCAGCGGCTATGAGCCGCGCGATCAGCTCAACGAGGATGCCGAGCTCAAGGCCCGGATCGAGGCCATCCGCCTCGCCGCCGGGCCGCTGATGAATCTCGGCGATGTCGCCAGGAAGGTCGTGCCGAAGATCGCTCTGGTCGCGCCACCGCAGGCGGGCGGGGCGATCTCGACGCGCAGCTTCATCCCGCATGAATGTCATGCCTCGATCGGCGTCTTCGCCGCCGTGACGGTCGCGACCGCCGCCGTGCTGCCGGGCTCGCCTGCGGCTTCGGTGGTCGCAATGCCCGAGGGGCGCGAGCGGACGCTCTCGGTCGAGCATCCGACCGGCGAGTTCACGGTGACGCTGACGGTCGGCGGCAGCGCGGAGCAGCCGGTGGTCGAGCGGGCCGGGCTGCTGCGCACCGCCCGTATCCTGATGGCAGGGCAGGCCTTCGTGCCGGCTGGCCGATTGTAATGGAGGAGCGCATCCGATGAGCGCCCAGAAGACAGGACTGGTGATCACCGCCCATCCCGGCGATTTCGTCTGGCGGGCAGGCGGGGCCATTGCGCTGCACGCCGTGCGCGGCATGCGCGTCAAGATCCTCTGCCTGTCCTATGGCGAGCGCGGCGAGAGCCAGTTCGCCTGGAAGAAGGCGGGTGTGAAGATGGACGAGGTCAAGGCGCAGCGCCGCGAGGAGGCGGAGACTGCCGCCGCGACGCTGGGCGCCGAGATCGAGTTCATGGACGCCGGCGACTACCCGCTGCGCACCACCGAGCCGATGCTGGAGCGCGCCATCGACATCTTCCGCGAATTAAACCCGAGCTTCGTGCTGACCCACGCGCTCGAAGATCCCTACAATGTCGACCATCCCGAGGCGACGCGCTTCGCCCAGGAGGCGCGCATCATCGCGCAGGCGGCTGGCCACAAGCCCGATCCGGCCCGCGCCTATGCCGCCCCGCCGGTCTTCCTGTTCGAGCCGCACCAGCCCGAGCAGTGCAACTTCAAGCCGAACGTCATCCTCAACATCGACGAGGTCTGGGAGCAGAAGCGCAAGGCGTTCGAGATCCTCGCGGCCCAGAAGCATCTCTGGGAGTACTACACCCGCGTCGCGCTCAATCGCGGCATGCAGGGCGGGCGCAACTCCGGCAAGGCGATGACCTATGGCGAGGCCTATCAGCGCCTCTTCCCGGAAGCGCTGGAGACGCTGGCATGAACCCCGTCGTCATCCGCACGAAGAAGCGCGCCCCGGCCGCGGCGATGGCCGATCTCGCCGCGCTCGGCGTCTCGACCACGCATGAGGCGATGGGCCGGAGCGGGCTGCTGAAGCCCTATATGCGGCCGATCTATGCCGGCGCGCAGATCGCCGGCGGGGCGGTGACCGTGCTGGCCCAGCCCGGCGACAACTGGATGATCCATGTCGCGATCGAGCAGGTGCAGCCAGGCGATGTGCTCGTCGTCGCCTGCACCGCCGACAATACCGACGGCATGTTCGGCGATCTGCTCGCGACCTCGCTCAAGGCGCGCGGCGGCATCGGCCTCGTCATCGATGCCGGAGTGCGCGATGTGCGCACGCTGACCGAGATGGGCTTCCCGGTCTGGTCGCGGGCGATCTCCGCGAAGGGCACGGTCAAGGCGACGCTGGGCAGCGTCAACGTGCCGGTGGTCTGCGCTGGGGCGCTCATCCATCCCGGCGACGTGATCGTCGCCGACGATGACGGCGTCGTGGTCGTGCCGTTGCGCGAGGCCGAGGCGGTCGCCGCCGCCGGCCGCAAGCGCGAAGCCAATGAAGACGAAAAGCGTAGACGCCTGGCTGCTGGCGAACTGGGGCTGGACATGTACGCTATGCGCGACGGCCTCGCCAAAGCAGGCCTTACCTATCGCGACGACGACGGCGAATAATCCAACGAAAGCCCCGCAAAGGGGATCGGCACAACTCTCGGGAGGAATGACATGACCATTCGCAGGACGATTCTCAAAGGAATGCTCGGCCTTGCACTGGCCGCTTCGGTCAGCGGCGCGGCTCTGGCGCAGGATGCGATCAAGATCGGTCTGATCCTGCCGATGACCGGCCCCTTCGCTTCGACCGGCCGGCAGATCGCCGCGGCCGCCAATCTCTACATCCAGGAGAAGGGTGCGACCGTCGCCGGCAAGAAGGTCGAGCTGATCGTCAAGGACGACACCGGCACCGCCGACGTCACCCGCCGCATCGCGCAGGAGCTGATCGTCAACGACAAGGTCACCGCGATCGCCGGCTTCGGCCTGACGCCGCTGGCGCTCGCGACCGCCCCACTGGCGACGCAGGCGAAGACGCCGATGGTGGTGATGGCCGCGGCGACCGGGATCATCACCGAGCGCTCGCCCTTCATCGTGCGCACCAGCCAGGTCGTGCCACAGATCGGCTCGCCGTTCGGCACCTGGATCGCCAAGCAGGGCACCAAGCGCGTCATCACCATCGTCTCGGACTATGGCCCGGGCCATGACGTCGAGAGCTCGTTCTCGGAGGCGTTCAAGGCCGGCGGCGGCCAGGTCGAGAACATCCGCGTGCCCCTGCAGAACCCGGATTTCTCGCCCTTCCTGCAGCGTGTCGCCGATGCCAAGCCCGAGGCGCTGCTGGTCTTCGTACCATCAGGCGTCGGCGCCCAGTTCATGAAGCAGTTCGTCGAGCGCGGCCTCGACAAGAGCGGCATCAAGCTGATCGGCACCGGCGATCTCACCGATGACGACATCCTCAACGGCATGGGCGACATCGCCCTCGGCGTCGTCACCGCCCAGCACTATTCAGCCTCGCATGACAGCCCGGAGAACAAGGCCTTCGTCGAGGGCTTCAAGAAGGCCAATCCCGGCCTGCGCCCTAACTTCATGGCGGTCGGCGGCTATGACGGCATGCACGCGCTCTATGAGGGCTTGAAGAAGACCAAGGGCGAGGGCGGCGAGGCGCTGGTCACCGCGATGAAGGGAATGAGCTGGACGAGCCCGCGCGGACCGATCTCGATCGACCCGGAGACGCGCGACATCATCCAGAACGTCTACATCCGCAAGGTCGAGCGCGTGAACGGCGAGCTCTATAATCAGGAGTTCGAGACGATCCCGAACGTCAAGGACCCGTCCAAGGCTAAGAAGTAAGCCGGCCAGGGCGGAACCGACGTGCTCACCATCCTGTTCGACGGCGTCGCCTACGGCATGATCCTATTCGTGCTGGCCTGCGGGCTGTCCGTGACCATGGGGTTGATGAACTTCATCAACCTCGCCCACGGCGCCTTCGCCATGTTCGGCGGTTATGTCACGGTGTTGGCGATGCAGCGGCTCGGCCTGCCGTTCCTGATGGCCTTGCCGGCGGCCTTCCTCGCCGCTGCGCTCGCCGGACTCGTGCTGGAGCGGCTGATCTACCGGCCGATGTACGCCAAGAGCCATCTCGACCAGGTGATGTTCTCGATCGGGCTGGTGTTCATGGCCGTGGCCGGGGCCGACTATCTGATGGGCTCGAGCCAGCAGTTCGTTCATCTGCCGGCCTGGCTGAGTGGGCGCTTCGACGTCGCCGGCATCGGTGTCGGCCGCTATCGGCTCTTCATCATCGTGCTCTGCGGCGCGCTCGCCTTCGCGATGCAATGGGGCTTCACCCGCACGCGCTTCGGCAGCCGGCTGCGCGCCGCGGTCGACGATGCCAGGGTTGCGCGCGGCCTCGGCATCCCGGTGAATCGCCTGTTCGCGCTCACTTTCGCGTTTGGTTCGGGGCTCGCCGGTCTCGGCGGGGCGCTCGGCATCGAATTGATGGGGCTCGATCCGACCTTCCCGCTGAAGTTCATGATCTACTTCCTGATCGTCGTGACCGTCGGCGGCACCTCGACCATTTCCGGACCGTTCTTCGCGGCGATGCTGCTCGGGGTCGCCGATGTCACCGGCAAGTATCTCGTCCCGCAGCTCGGCGCCTTCATCATCTATGCGTTGATGGTGATCCTCTTGATCACCCGGCCGCATGGCCTCTTCGCCAGGGGCCGGGCATGAAGGCTGAGAGCATCGAGGCGCGCGTCCGGCGCTCGCTTTACGGCGCGCGGCGCTGGCATCCGGCCGAGATCGTGTTCTGGGTCATCGCGCTGGCGGCCTTCTTCCTGCTGCCGCGCCAGCTCCTCATCCTCAACGAGATCGCGATCCTCGGGCTGTTCGCGCTCTCACTTGATCTCATCCTCGGCTATGCCGGCATCGTCTCGCTCGGGCATGCCGCCTTCTTCGGGTTCGGCGCCTATGCCGCAGGGCTCTTCGCCAAGCATGCCAGCGCCGATCCGCTGACAGGGCTGGCGGTCGGGATGGGGGCGGCCGGCCTGCTCGGCCTTCTCACCAGCCCGCTGATCCTGCGCGGCAGCGACCTGACACGCCTGATGGTGACGCTCGGTGTTGCGCTGATCCTGGGGGAACTGGCGAACTCGCTCGGTGGCATCACCGGCGGCGCCGACGGCCTGCAGGGCATCGTGATGGGGCCGGTGCTCGGCCTGTTCGAGTTCGATATCTTCGGCAAGACCGCCTATCTCTATTCGCTCGCCGTGCTGTTCGTACTGTTCGTACTTGCGCGGCGCATCACCACCTCGCCTTTTGGCCTGTCGCTACGGGCGATCCGCGATAATCCCTTGCGCGCTTCGGCTTCGGGCGTGCCACTGCACTGGCGGCTCGTCGCGGTCTACACGCTGGCGGCCGCCTATGCCGGGGCGGCTGGCGCGCTGCTGGCCCAGACCACGCAGTTCGTCTCGCTCGACGTGCTCGCCTTCCACCGCTCGGCCGATCTGATGCTGGTGCTGATCATCGGCGGGGCCGGCTATCTCTATGGCGGTTTGATCGGCGCGGTCGCCTTCAAATTGCTGCAGGACGTGATCGCGAGTTTCACGCCGCAATACTGGATGTTCTGGATCGGGCTCTTCCTCGTCCTGTTCGTCCTCGGCGGGCGCGAGCTGATCCATGGTGGGATCAAGGCTGTGGTCGACCGGATCGGGCGCCTCGGCCGGAGGGCGCCGACATGAGCGTGGCGCTCCAGACCTTCGATCTCTGCAAGAGCTTCGGCGGCATCACCGCGACCGATCATGTCGACTTCACGCTGGCCAAGGGTGCGCGCCATGCCTTGATCGGCCCGAACGGTGCCGGCAAGACCACCTTCGTCAACCAATTGACCGGGGTGCTCCGTCCGAGCTCCGGCCGGGTCGAATTGATGGGCGAGGACATCACCGGATTGCCGCGTGAGGCGCGGGTCGGGCGCGGGCTGGCGCGCACCTTCCAGATCAACCAGCTCTTCGCAACGATGACGCCGGTCGAGATGATCGCGCTCGTCACCTCCGAACGACTCGGCAGGGGCCGGCAGCCCCTGCGGGCGCTCGATGGGGACAAGGAGCTCGTCGCCGAGACGGCCGAGATCCTTGCCCGCTTCAAGCTCGACGACATCATGGACGAGCGCATCGCGACCTTGCCCTATGGCAAGCAGCGCCAGATCGAGATCGCCGCCGCCTTCGCGGCGAGGCCGAGCGTGCTGCTGCTCGACGAGCCGGCGGCGGGCGTGCCCGAGGCCGAGCGGCGCGATCTGATGGCGACGGTCGACGGCCTGCCGGAGGATGTCTCGGTGCTGCTGATCGAACACGACATGGACCTCGTCTTCCGCTTCGCGACGCGGATCACCGTGCTGGTCAATGGCCGCCTGCTCGCCGACGGCACGCCGGCCGAGATCGCCAATGATCCGGCCGTTCGCGCCGCCTATCTCGGGGAGCACGGCCATGGCTGAACTCCTCAAAGTCGAACGCCTCAGCGCCGGCTATGGCGAAGCCCAGGTGCTGTTCGACATCGACCTATCGCTCGCGGAAGGACGCTCGCTGGCACTGCTCGGCCGCAATGGCGTCGGCAAGACCACTTTGGTCAACAGCATCATCGGTGTCACCCGCCGCCGCGGCGGGCGGATCATGCTCGCCGGGCGCGACCTCACCACGGCCTCGCCCGAGCAGCGTGCTCACGCCGGCATCGGCTGGGTGCCGCAGGAGCGCAACATCTTCAAATCGCTGACCGTGCTGGAGAACCTGACTGCGGTGGCGACACCTGGTGCGTGGACGACCGAGCGCGTCTTTGCGATGTTCCCACGGCTCGCCGAGCGCAAGGGCAATCTCGGCAACCAGCTTTCCGGCGGCGAGCAGCAGATGCTGGCGATCGGCCGGGCGCTGATGCTCAATCCCAAGCTGCTGCTGCTCGACGAGCCGACCGAGGGGCTGGCGCCGATCATCGTCGAGGAATTGCTGCGTGCCCTGAAGCGCCTCGTCCGCGAGGAGGGGCTGTCGGCGATCGTGATCGAGCAGCACGCCCGCAAGATCCTCGAACTCACCGACGAGGCGATCGTGCTCGAGCGCGGCCGCGTCGTCCTTGCCGCGGGAAGTGCCGAGCTCCTCGCCGACCCATCACGGCTGGAGCGCCATCTCGGCCTCGCCGCCGCCTGAGCCAACGACAGAAAACGGGAAAGGAAACGCCATGAGCCAGAGACAGAAGCCGCCGTTCCGGGGCGACATGGTCGGCAGCCTGCTGCGCAGCGAGCCGGTCAAGGACGCGCGCGCCAAGCTCGCGGCCGGCGAGATCGGTCAGGCCGAGCTGACCGCGATCGAGGACGAGGAGATCAGGAAGCTTGTCCGCAAGCAGGAGGAGGTCGGCCTGCAGGCGGTGACCGACGGCGAGTTCCGCCGCGCCTTCTGGCATTTCGATTTCCTCGACGGCCTTTCCGGCGTCACCAGCTTCGAAACCGATTCAGGCATCCAGTTCAAGGGTGTCAGCACCAAGGGCCATGCGGTCCGCGTCACCGGCAAGCTCGATTTCCCGGACGATCACCCGCATCTCGCCCATTTCAAGTTCCTGGCCTCGACGACCAGCCGGGTGCCGAAAATGACGATCCCGAGCCCGTCCATGCTGCATTATCGCGGCGGCCGCAAAGCGATCGACCCTAGCGCGTACCTGCGGATCGAGGACTACTATGACGACCTCGGCAAGGCCTACGCCAAGGCGATCAAGGCCTTCTACGACGCCGGCTGCCGCTATCTCCAGCTCGACGACACCAGCCTGTCCTATTTCTGCGATCCCGAGCAGCGCAAGATGCTGGCCGAGCGCGGCGACGATCCGGAACAGCTGGTCTTCATCTATCGCGACGTGCTCAATGCGGCGCTGAAGGCCAAGCCGGCCGACATGCAGATCACCACCCACACCTGCCGCGGCAATTTCAAGTCGACCTTCATCGCCTCGGGCGGCTATGAGCCGGTCGCCGAGATGGTCTTCAACGAGATCGATGTCGACGGCTATTTCATGGAGTGGGACGATGACCGCTCCGGCGGTTTCGAGCCGCTGCGCTTCCTGCCCAAGGGCGACAAGCAGGTCGTGCTCGGGCTGGTGACCTCGAAGTTCGGCGAGATCGAGAGCAAGGACAATCTCAAGCGCCGGATCGAGGAAGCGTCGAAGTTCGCGCCGCTGGAGCAGCTCTGCCTGTCGCCGCAATGCGGCTTTGCCTCGACCGAGGAAGGCAATGTCCTGGCCGAGGATGAGCAATGGGCCAAGCTCTCGCGCATCCTCGAAGTCGCGAAGGAGGTTTGGGGATGAGCGGGGAGCCCTGCTTCGACATCGCTCATCTCGGCCACGTCGAGCTCTTCACCAACAAGCCGCAGGAGAGCCTCGACTTCTTCGTCGACATCTTCGGGCTGACGGAGAGCGGGCGCGAAGGCGACAGCGTCTATCTGCGTGCCTGGGACGACTATGAGTTCCATACGCTGAAGCTCACCGCAGCGAAGACGACCGGCGTCGGCCATATCGGCTATCGCGCTACGAGCGAGGCAGGCCTGCTGCGCCGCGTCGCCGCGATCGAGGCGATGGGCTGTGGCATCGGCTGGAGCGAGGGCGACCTCGGCCATGGCCGGGCCTATCGCTTCCGCGATCCGGACGACCATGTCTTCGAGATCTATTTCGAGACCAACAAATACGTCGCTCCTGAAAAGGAGCGGCCCGCCCTGAAGAACCAGGCGCAGCGCAACCATGGCCGCGGCTGCGCCGTGCGCCGGCTCGACCATCTCAACCTGTTGGCGCAGGACGTCGCGGCGATCCGCGAGTTCATGCCGAAGGCGCTGGGCAGCCGGGTCACCGAGCAGATCGTGCTCGATTCTGGCGAGGTCGGCGGCTGCTGGTTCACCGTCAACAACAAGAGCTACGACATCGCCTATACCCGCGACCACACCCCGGCGCGCGGGCGCTTCCACCATGTCACCTATGCCGTCGACCAGCGCGAGCACATATTGGAGGCAGCCGATCTCTTCCTGGAGAACGGCGTCTTCATCGAGACTGGGCCGCACAAGCACGCGGTGCAGCAGACCTTCTTCCTCTATGTCTACGAGCCCGCCGGAAACCGCGTCGAGATCGCCAATGCCGGGGCGCGCCTTATCCTCGATCCCGACTGGCAGACGGTGACCTGGACGGAAGAGGAGCGGAAGAAGGGCCAGGCCTGGGGGCTGAAGACGATCGAGAGCTTCCACACTCATGGGACACCGCCGGCAAGAGCATCGGATTAATCGCGACGCTCCCATCGGAACTGACCTGGCCGGATCGGCACTCGCAACGATAAGGCCGCCGGCGCCCCACCGATCGGCCTGACGAGCCCTCCTGCCTTCGCCCCGCTTGGCAGGTGGCCGGGCAGCACAGCTGTCGCGTCACTCGGGCAGTCCTGCCAGCCGCAAACCCTCCGCGAACCGTGCGAGATCTTCCGGGCGATGGATCGGAAGCCAGTCCTTGAGCTTGGCGATGCGCATGGAGGGATCGAGCGCATGCAGGCGTTCCATGGCCTGCCGCGCATCCTGGGTGTGTCCGGCGAGCGCGTTGCTCGCCGCCATCACGGCGGCCGCGACGAGCAGGCTGGGTAGATTTCCTGCCGCCTTCTCGGCCCAGGCCACGGCGGCATCGAAGTGCCCCGCGAAGAAATGCGCCAGCGCCATGCCGACCTGCATCCTGAAGATTTCGGGATCCAGCGGGCTCAGGCGAACGGCGTGCTCGAAATGCTCGAGAGCGGATACGGGTTCGCCATTGAGGGCGCGCAGGAAGCCGCCGAGGAACCAGGCGGAAGCGAGATTGGGATTGAGCAGCATCGCCCTATCGATCAGCGCGATGCCGCCATCGAGATCGCCAGTGAAATGGCCGAGTGCATGCCCAGCCCGGGTCAGGGCGACCGCATCGTCCCGGCCAAGCTCGACCGCCAGCCGCGCCAGCCGCAGCCCCTCGGCGATCTCCCGCGGACGATCGACCATCCAGCCATTCACCTTGCGCCATAAGTGGCACCAGGCCGCCATGCCGTAGGCCGACGCGAAGTCTGGATCGAGTTCGGTCGCCTTGTAGAAGAGCGGCAGCGCCGCCTCGATGGCTTCTCTGGTTCCGGAGTGGAGCTTCGCCGTGCCACGCAGGTAATAATCGTAGGCGTCCAGGCTCTCGGTCGGCTTGCGTTTGGCGCGCTCGATCTCCGCCCGTTCGAGCTGCGGCGCGATCGCGCCGACGACGCTTTCGGCGATCCTGTCCTGCAGCTCGAAGATGTCGTCGAGCATGCCTTCGAAGCGCTCCGCCCAGAGATGCGTCCCGGTCGCGGCGTCGATGAGCTGTCCAGTGATGCGCACCTTGTTCCCGGATTTGCGGACGCTGCCTTCCAGCACATAGCGCACGCCGAGTTGCTGGCCGATCTCCTTCACATCCACCGCCCGGCCCTTGAAGGCGAAGCTCGAATTGCGGGCGATGACGAACAGCCAGCGGATGCGCGACAGGGCGGCGATGATGTCCTCCACCACGCCGTCGGCGAAATACTCCTGTTCGGGATCACCGCTCAGGTTCTGGAAGGGCAGGACGGTGATGGAGGGCTTGTCCGGCGGGAGGGGTGTGGAGGGCAGCTCCACCGGCTGCCCCATGGCGCGTTCGACGATGCCCGATCCGGCCGGCTGTCGCGCATCTCCGATTTGCTCGATCTCGCCGACGAAGCGGAACCCCTTGCGCGCGATCGTCCGGACCAGGCGCTGATCCTCGCCGCTATCGCCGACGGCCTTCCGGACCGCATTGATGTGGCTGGTGATCGTCGATTCCGAGACGATTCGGCCGCTCCACACCGCCTGCAGCAATTCGTCCTTGCTGACGACCCGGTCGCGATTCCTGATCAGATGCAGCAGCAGGTCGAAGACCTGCGGTCCGACGGCCACGACCTGCGCGCGCAAGGTCAGCTCTCGGCGCTCTGGGTCGAGCAAGTAATCGCCAAACGCGAATGTCACGCCGGTCGTCCCTTGGCCGAACCTCTTCGGCTCCCTGATCGGTGCAGTTGCTCGAGCATCGTCCGACAGCGACAGCCCCCTCGCCCGCATCTCTGCCGCAAGGCGCCGTCTTGGACAAGAAACCAAGCGTCCTTGAAGGGCAATTCAAGCCCGCCGCAAGGACTTCCCGCAAGCCTGCGGGCACTCTCCGGCCATGTCGACGGCGATGGTTGCTGTCGGGTGAAACGGAGAAAGCCCATGAAGATCGTCGTCATTGGCGGTACCGGCCTCATCGGGTCGAAGCTCGTACAGAATCTCAAAGCGCGCGGCCACGAGGCGCTCGCAGCCGCGCCCAACACCGGCGTGAACACCATCACCCGCGAGGGGCTTGCCAAAGCGCTCGACGGCGCCGCCGTCGTCGTCGACGTGGCGAACGCACCCGTCTGGGAGGACAAGGCCGTCCTCGACTTCTTCGAGACCTCGGGCCGCAACCTGCTGGCTGCCGAAGCCGCCGCCGGCGTGCGCCACCATGTCGCTCTCTCGATCGTCGGCAGCGAGCGGCTGCCCGAAAACGGTTACTTCCGGGCCAAAGTCGCTCAGGAAAACCTGATCAAGGCGTCCGGCATCCCCTACACCATCCTGCGCGCCACCCAGTTCTTCGAATTCGTCGGTGCCATTGTGCGGTCGGCCGTTGTCGGCGAGGAGATTCGCCTGTCTCCGGCCCTGATCCAGCCAATGGCCTCGACCGATGTCGCCGCAGCGCTCGCCGATGTCGCTGTCACCCCGCCAGTCAACGGCACGATCGAGGTCGCCGGCCCGGAAGCGCTGCCGCTCGACGAATTGGCCCGGCGCTTCCTGAAGGCGACGCAGGATCCGCGCAAGGTCGTGCCGGATATCCATGCCCGCTATTACGGCGGCGTCCTCTCCGACCGCTCGCTGACGCCCGGCGAAAACGCGCGTATCGGCGCGATCCGCTTCGAGGACTGGCTCGCCCAGCCTAAGGCGCAGGCGGCGAACCGCTGAGTGAAGCGTTCGCCCCGAAGGTGAATGACAGCCCTGACCATCAAGGAGAGCCATCATGTTCACACGATTTGTCTCGGGCCTCGCTTTGACTGTGCTCGCGATCACCGCGGTTCGGGCCGAGGAGCGGCCGG
>NZ_JBWKNL010000005.1:401146-517537 GCF_059415545.1 Allobosea sp. GW821-FHT10B12 | reverse complement strand
ACGACCGGACAGTCGGACGTGCCGACTGAAACGCCCGACACCGTCCAGGCGGCCGAGCGCCCGGTGCTCGAGGTCGCGGGGCTGACGACCCGCTTCGAGATCCGTTCCGGCCTGCTCTCCTCGGTCAAGGGCCGGGTGCACGCGGTCGAGAACGTCTCCTTCAGCCTGAAGGCGGGCGAGACCCTGGCGCTGGTCGGCGAATCCGGCTGCGGCAAGTCGACGACCGGCCGCTCGGTTCTGCGGCTGGTCGAGCCGCTCTCCGGCTCGGTGCTGCTCGACGGCGTCGATGTGCTCAAGCTGGGCCAGGGCGACTTGCGCGAGCAGCGCAAGCGCATGCAGATGATCTTCCAGGATCCGTTCGCCTCGCTGAACCCGCGCATGAATGTCGGGGCGGCGATCGCCGAGCCGCTGCTGATCAACAACCTCGCCAGCCGGTCCGAGGCGCGCGACAAGGTCGCCGACCTCTTGAAGCGCGTCGGCCTGCTGCCGGAGATGGCGAACCGCTTCCCGCACGAGTTCTCCGGTGGCCAGCGCCAGCGCATCTGCATCGCCCGCGCGCTCGCGGTCGAGCCGCGCCTGATCGTGGCGGACGAGGCGGTCTCGGCGCTCGACGTCTCGGTCAAGGCGCAGGTGGTCAACCTGATGCTCGACCTGCAGGCGCGCATGGGCCTCGGCTATCTCTTCATCTCGCACGACATGGCGGTGGTCGAGCGCGTCAGCCACCGCGTCGCGGTGATGTATCTCGGCGAGATCGTCGAGATCGGGCCGCGCGAGGCGATCTTCGGCAATCCGCAGCACCCCTACACCAAGCGGCTGCTGGCGGCGGTGCCGATCGCCGATCCCGCCCGGCGGCTGCAGAAGCGCCCTGTCTCGAACGACGAGATCAAGAGCCCGATCCGCCCGGCCGACTACGTCCCGCCGGTGCGCCAGTACCGCGAGGTCTCGCCAGGACACGCCGTCATGATCTGGGGCGAGGAATGGGAAACAAAGCCCGTCATCGCCAAGGTGGCGTGAGAAAGGCCGTCTGATCTTACACTCATGAGGCCGCGAGAATGTCTCGCGGCCTCATGAGTGTATCGAGTTGAAAAGTAATAAGCCGGCAAATTGAAGTAGTGGAGCGCTAGGGATTTATCACGGCGCCTTGCGGTCGCTCGCTTAGCCCTCTCGATCAGCCTCCCTTGTCGGGCGCCGAGCCGCTATTGACACAAGCTGCTGGAGTACTAGCATTTGCTGCAGCGGGAGAGATCGTTTCGGCTTTCGGGCCGACGCGACGCCGACGGAGCAACCGCCCCGGAAACTCTCAGGCAAAAGTACCGCTGCCGAAGATTGAGACTCTGAAAAGCAGGACGGCAGTCCTGCGCCGATGGTGAAAATCGCCTGCCCAATGACTGGGCGCGATGAAGCTCTCAGGCCAATGACAGAGGGGGTGCTGACGACCCGCATGGAGCGGGCAGGAGCACCTATGAGCACATCCGACATCTCGCGCGTCGCCGTCATCGGCGCGGGCATTACCGGCATCACCACCGCCTACAATCTGGCCCGGCGCGGCTGCGAGGTCACGGTCTTCGACCGCCAGCCCTACGCCGCGATGGAAACTTCCTTCGCCAATGGCGGCCAGCTCTCGGCCTCGAATGCCGAGGTCTGGAACAGCTGGGCCACGGTCCTGAAGGGCATCAAGTGGATGTTCACGCCAGGGGCCCCGCTGCTCGTCAATCCCAAGCCGTCCTGGCACAAGCTGTCCTGGATGGCGCAGTTCATCGCCTCGATCCCGAAATATGAGGAGAACACGCTCACCACCGCGCGGCTGGCGATCGAGGCTAGGGCCCATCTCATGCAGATGGCGCGCGAAGAGGGCATTGCCTTCGACTGCGAGGAGCGCGGGATCTTGCATTTCTACCACGGCAAGGCCGAGTTCGAGGCGGCGGCGCGGGTCTCGACGCTGCTCGCCAGGGGAGGGCTCGAGCGCCGGGCCGTCACGCCGGAGGAAATCCGGGGGATCGAGCCGGCCCTGAAGGGCGAGTTCCACGGCGGCTTCTACACCCCGTCCGATTTCACCGGCGACATCCACAAATTCACGGCCGGTCTGGCCGACGCCTGCGTGCGGCGGGGTGTGCGGATGCGCCTGTCAAGCGAGGTTCTGTCGATTGAGCACGACGCTGCCGATGCCGTGCGGGTGAGCTGGAAGCCGGTGGAGGAGACCGGGGAGGCCGGCGCGCAGGTCGACCGGTTCGACCGTATCGTCATCTGCGGCGGCGTCGCGTCGCGCCAGCTCGCTGCCCGTCTCGGCGATCACGTCAATGTCTACCCCGTCAAAGGGTATTCGATCACAGTCGATCTCCCCGAAGCTTCCGACCAGCAGGCCGCGCCGTGGACCAGCCTGCTGGATGACCGGGCGAAGATCGTCACCAGCCGATTGGGAGCGACCCGCTTTCGCGTGGCGGGCACCGCCGAGTTCAACGGCTACAACAAGGACATCCGGGCGGCGCGGATCGAGCCGCTGGTGCAATGGTGCCGCCAGCACTTCCCCGGGATGAGCACGCGCCAGGTCACGCCCTGGGCCGGCTTGCGCCCGATGATGCCCGACATGCTCCCGCGGGTCGCGCGCGGGCGAAATCCGCGCGTATTCTACAACACCGGGCACGGCCATCTCGGCTGGACATTGTCGGCGGCGACGGCCGATGCCGTTGCGGCGCTGGTTACCGCGCGGCGGAACGTCGCCTGAACGGGTCTCCGAAGCCGGGCGGGCTGGCGCTGCTGCGTCCAGGCCCGCCCGGTTTCCAGGGGCAGCACCATGCTGTTGCAGGAGAGAAGCGCGAGCCCAGGACGGCCGATTGCTGCTTCGATACGCGCTTCTCATTCGATGATATCACCTCCGCGGGGAGCGGCGGTTTCGTGCGCTGGTCTCCGCCCTGTTTTCCATCTGCTTCGTCAGCCCGCGCCATGAACTCAACCCCGACACCCGACAACGGTATCGCCGTCGTCCCCGGCGACGCCGCCGGGCCGATCGTCGTCCTCACCGAGCCCCTGAGCTTCTGGGGCGGCGTCGATCCGGCGACGGGCATGGTCATCGACGTGCACCACCCCTCGCACGGCGTCTCGCTCGCCGGTGCGATCGTGTTGATGCCGACGAGCCGGGGTTCCTGCTCGGGTTCGGGCGTGCTGCTCGAACTCGCCCTTTCGGGACGAAATCCGGCTGCGCTGGTCTTTGCCGGCGCGGAGGACACGCTGACGCTCGGGGCGATCGTCGCTTTGGAAATGTTCGGGCACCGCATCCCGGTCGTGCGCCTTGCGGAGGAAGCCTTCACCGTGCTGTCCCGCGTGAAGGAGGCGACGATCGCCCCGGGCGCGATATCGGCTGATGGCGGGCACGTCCGGATACCTCTTTCCACGGCGGCCCATGGCGGGCTGCAGCTGTCTCCCGCCGATCGCCGCAAGCTGGATGGAAGCGAAGGGGTCGCCGTCCAGCAGGCGATGCGCATCGTCTGCGCCATGGCGAGCCAGCAAGGGGCGACTGAGCTGGTCGACGTGACACGAGGGCATGTCGACGGCTGCATCTATGCCGGCCCGGCCAATCTGGTCTTTGCCGAGCGAATGGAGGAGCTGGGCGCGCGCGCTCGCATCCCCACGACGATGAATGCGATCTCCGTCGATCACGCGAACTGGCGCCGCCAGGGCGTCGCGCCAGCGTTCGGCGAGCCTGCGGCGCGCCTTGCCGACGCCTATGTCCGCATGGGCTGCCAGGCGAGCTTCACCTGCGCGCCTTATGCCCTGCCGGATCCGCCGGGTTTCGGCGAGGCGATCGGCTGGTCGGAGTCGAATGCGGTGATCTTCGCCAATTCGGTGCTCGGCGCCCGGACCGCGAAGCATCCGGACTTTCTGGATTTCTGCATCGCCGTCACCGGCCGCGCTCCGCTGGCCGGGGCCTTTCTCGACGAGGGGCGGCGCGCACGGCGAACGGTATGCGTGGAGGTGCCGGCGGGCGCGGACAGCTCGGCCTGGCCGTTGATCGGCTATCTCGTCGGCTTGGCCTCGCCCGACCGGATTCCGCTGATCACCGGCCTGGCGACCATGCGGCCGACGCTGGACGATCTCAAGGCGCTCTGTGCCGCCTTCGGTACGACCTCAGCCGCGGCCATGCTGCACATCGAAGGCATCACGCCAGAGGCGGAGAGCCTCGGTGGCAATCCCGAAGACGATGTCGTCGTCACGCGCGCGGATCTCGCGGCCGGCTGGCGCAAGCTGAATGACGGGCCAGCGGATGTCGATCTTGTCGCCATCGGCAGCCCTCACGCTTCCCTCGATGAATGTCGGGCCGTCGCAGAGCGGCTCGGCGGCCGATCTATCGCTGGAGATCTCTCCGTCATCATCACGGCCGGTAGGGCGGTCGTAGCGGCAGCGCAGGCCGATGGAACGATGGCGAAGCTTCGGCAAAGCGGTGTCGAGGTCATCCCCGATCTCTGCTGGTGCTCGATTACGCGCCCGGTTTTCCCCGAGAGGGCGAAGGTGGTCCTGACCAATTCCGGCAAGTATGCCCATTACGGGCCAGGACTTTCGGGCTGCATCGTAAGGCTCGGGACGTTCGAGAACTGCATTGCGGCCGCGCTGACGGGTTCCTCGCCTGCCCGGCTTCCCGGCTGGCTCTCCTGAGATCTCATCGCCACCAGCACCGGTCGCAATGAAAAGGCGACCTGCGTTGGCTCATTCCGTCGAGTCGAAATCGTCCTCCCTGGCATGCAGCAGCGCGGCCAGCGTGTGCAGGCCGATATCGAGCTGCTCCATCGTCGGCGTTGCCAGCGCCAGCCTAACCGCGTTCGGCGCATGGCCGGGCGTCACCGTAAAGGTGCTCGACGGGGTTAGCGCGATGTCGCGCCGTACGGCGGCGGCAACGAAGCTTTGCGAGCGCCAATAGGCCGGCAGCGTCAGCCACAGATGATAGCAATTCCTGTTGGCCTGGATCTCGAAACCGGAGAGGCGCTCGGCTGCGAGCTCCTGACGCGCGCGGGCGTCAAGGCGCTTCAGCCTCGCGAGCTCGGCGATGGTGCCGTCGCTCATCATCCGCTGCGCGGCCGCCGGGCGCGCTGTTCCGAGCGGTCACGCGCTATCTCAATCAGCGCGCCGTCATCGCGGACCTGCGTGAGTTCGACGAGCAGGCGCTGCACGCCATCGGCATCACCAGAAGCCAGATCGAGGCGGCCGTGCGCGGCCGCATCCCGCGCGTCGGCCGGGGGAGGTTGTGATGACAGCGCGCACTGCGCGCGGCGGCGTCGCCCTCCTGGCGCAGCACGCACTGACCGGAATGATCACAACGACTCGGCAATCTTCCAGCCGACATAGCCGAGCAGGGCGAACCAGCTCAGCGTGACGGCGGCGATCGCGGTGCCGAGGAGCGCACTCACGAGCCTGTCGCCCGAGTGGCTGTCTTCGGCGATGTCGACGACGATATCGGGCAGTTGCGGGCTCAGCTGCCTTGCAGCCGAGCGTCCAGCGCCATGCTCGCCGATCCGGCGAGCCGACGCTGGCTGCAGCACCGAGCCCTGGATGCCGGCCTGCGCAGCTGTGATCGGGCTGTGCCATTGCGCTAGCCCCCGGAGCGCAGCGGCGTGTCGCGAAGACGTGGTGGGAGAAGCCTCGTACTTTGACGATATCCGGCGCCCGAGCTTGATCATCGGGCGTTCGATAGCCCGATAGACGAACCAGGACAGCAGCAGGGTCGCGCCGGTGCAGACCAGCATGGTGGCGATGTCGCCGAGCTGTCCGGTCAAGGGCCGGACGCCATAGACGGCAGCGTTGACCGTCCCGTGGAACAGGTACATTGAATAGCTGATCAGTCCCATCCGCGCGAGGAGGGCTGACCGCGGTTGGTTCAGTCCGATGGCTGCGAGGAAGACCGCGAGGGCGAGGACATAGGCACTCAGGACGGGCCTCAGCCCCTCCATGATGAAGTTGTCGCCGCGCGCCAGTGAGACTTGCGAGACCGAGAGCAGCGCCGCGAACTGTGCCAGTGCGAGGACAAGCGCCGCGAGGCACGCGCCCCGCATCCGCTCGATGAGCCAGAGCCGCAACAGCAGGCCCAGGAGCAGGAAAGACAGATGCATGCCGAGATACTGGATCGGCAGGTTGACGACGCCGCGCATGCGCAACTGGACCGGTATTGCCGTCGCGGCGATCAGGGCCAGGCTGAGGGCGAGCAGGATGCCGACATGCCTCAGGCGGCCTGCGAAAAACAGCAGCGCGACGAGGATGTAGAAGAGCAATTCGATGAACAGAGTCCAGTGGACCGGAGAGAGCCAGGGCTGGCCGAAGAGCGGTGGCGCCATGGTCAGGTTGGCCAGCACGGTCGCCATCCTCGGCATATCCCCGGAGAACCAGCCCATCGTCGCGAGCACCGCCAGCACCAGCCAGAAGGCAGGGTAGAGCCGGAACAGCCGCGAGATGGCGAAATGCCTGAGCGGCCGTTCGCCATCGATACTGAACGGCACGACGAAACCGCTGATCAGGAAGAACAGCGCCACGCCGAACCGGCCGAGGCTCAGATTCTGGACGACCGACTGGGCGAGTGTGCTCATCGGCCCGGTCGCGGCGGGAGCCTGCCTGAGCAGATCGCCGAACATGTGCTCGACCATCACGGCCAGCGCCGCGATCGCGCGCAAGGCATCGAGATTGGCATAGCGCTGCCGGGGCGCGCCCGGGCTCATCGCGCCAGCAGCCCCAGTGCGCGCCGGGTTGCCGCGTCGAAGCCCGGACCGGTCTCGTTCTCGGCGAGCGCGAAGCCGCCGGCCCCCGCATAGGTCCAGCACGCCCAGGCGAAGCCGTGCGCCTCGGCGAGTTCGCGCATGTCGCGCAGCCAGCGCTCGCGCGCAGCCGACCCCTCGGGTGAGCGGAGATAGGGCGTCCTGTGGACTCCAAACTCGCCAAGCAGGACGGCGTGCGCAGGTAGGCCCTGTGCGTTGCGCCAGGCGTTCACCTGCCGGAAGGTCCGTTCGAGGGCCGAGCGATCGAAGCCGGCATAGCGCGCAAGCGTTCGCTTCGCCTGTCGTGCCTGCTCCAGCGCGGAACCATCGAGATCGAGACTGCTGATCCGCCGCCGGGTCGCTGCGATCATCGCCTTGGCGGATGCTGGCGCCGGGTAGGCGATCGCGTCCAGCGCATAGGCGGGATTGCCGCGCACACCCTGATGGGTGAACTGCCAGGGCGAGTAGTCGTGATAGGTGTAGATCAGGCGGCCATCGCCGGCGAACGGGCGCGTATCGATCGCGGCCAACGCCGCCGCGGCGTTCATTGAGCCGCCGCCCAGCACGAGCGGCAACGTTGCGGAGCCGCTACGCGCTGCACGGTAAGCGGCCTCGAGCATGGGCTGCCAGGCTGATTGCGAGACTTCCGGCTCGTTCATCAGCTCGAATGCGAGCCTTGGAGTGCCGGTGGCCGCCTTCTCCTGGACGAGTCGCTCCAGACGGGCGGCCAGGCGCTGCTGCAAGGCCAGTACCGCGCGGAAGCCGGCCGTATCGACGCCTGCGGTCAAAGCGGCCGGCCGGTAAGCCGGATTCATCGCGCTCGGATGCAGGTCGACGATCACGCCGAGACCGGCGTCGATGAGATCGCGAACCGCGCCGATGAGGCGTTCCTCGACCCCGTCGCGCGCCGCCCCGGCGAAGGCCAGGAAGGGGCCGACATCGACGGCCAAGCGGACGAAGTCGAAATCTGCGGTCCGGATCGCCTGCCGCTGCGCCTGATCGAAGCGAAAGCGCGGGCCCGAGAAGGGCGCATCGCCATAGGAGCCGTCGGTCTCGACCTCTGCCCAGCCCCATGCGTGCGAGACGCCGATGCCACGGCGGAACAGCGGGAGGTCTCCGCCGGGCTCGCCCGCGGCTCGCAGCTCTCCGAAGGAGGCGAGCGTCGCGAGACCGGCGATCCCGCCGATGACGGAACGGCGGCTGGTCACGACGCCATCCCCCAATCGCCGTCCGGCCCAGGATAGCGCGCCGTCAGGGCGCCATCGAGGATGCTCATGTCGTCCCGGCCAGCAAAGGGGGCGGCCAGGCCTTGCAGCGAGGTCTCGCGAAGCGCGGGATCGATCGTTCGCGACGGCACGAAGCGAACATCGCTCCAGCCCTCCGCTTCGAAGCCGCGCACATAGTCGGCAGGGCGTTGCCGGTTCGGCTGCCCGGGAAACCGGAACATCCGGTAGACCGGTTCGGGATAGCGATAGATGTTGTTCGGGTCGCGCTCGCGGATCCAGCGCGAATGCGTCTGCAGATCGATGATGTGGACGCTCTCGCAGCCGGGCCGGGCGACCCGTGTCAGGCCGGCAATGGCCTGCGCAGGGCTGTCGTAATGCTCGAAGGCGGCACAGCTGACGATCAGGTCGAAACTCCGCCTTCCGGCAAGGCGGGCGATGTCGAAATCGCGCCCGACGGCATAGCCGAATTCACGTACGCCAGCGGTACGGGCGATGGTCCGGGCACGCTCCCGATCGGCTTTCCGGCCTTCGGGGAAACGATCGAGCAGCCGGTCATAGAAGGCCGGGTCCTCGCCGCCGGCGAGATCGAAGGCATCGATGGCGTGATAGGATCGCGCGCCGAGCGCGAGAAAGAGCACGCCATTGCCGCGCGATGCGCCGGGGCTGAGCTCGAGCACGTCGCGGCCGCGCAGATCGAACCCTGGCGACAGGAAGCGACGCAGCGAGGCGAAGATGTCGAGGAGATAGGCGATCTTCCCTTCTTCATCCGCTTTCGCCACACCATTCGGCGTGGTGTAGCCGTGCAGCTTGCTCTTGCCCCAGGCGAGGCCGAGGAAGCCGAGGCCGAGGATAGTCATTTCGAGATTGCGCAGCGCAGGCGTCATCATCGGCCTCCGAACTCGACTCGTGTGCCGAGACCGGCACCGTCGCGACGCACGCTGCCCCGCCGCCAGTCGAGGAGCGCGCTCTCGTAGACGTCCATTGTGCGCTCGACGATCGCGCCCCAGCCGAAGGAGTCGAGGACCTTGGCGGCGCGCTCCGCGTCTTCGGCAGCGTTGGGCGCCGTGAGCTTCAACCGGATCGCGTCCGTGAGCGCCTCGACTTCAGCCAGGGGGAAATAGCTGTCCCGTCCGAGATCGAGCGCGAGATTCGCATCGATGTCGCTCGCAAGGCAGGGCGCTCCGTGGCTGAGGGCCTCGAGCAGCACCATCGGCATGCCCTCATGGCTCGACGGCAGAACGAAGAGAGCCGCATGGCGATAGAGCTGGGACAGCGCTTCGCCGCGCTGGAAGCCCGCCATCACCACGCCGGGCGTCGCCGCGGCCGCCGCCTCGACCTCGCGCTGATAGCGTCCGGCGTGATCGGCCGTGCCGGCGATGACGAGCTTGAGGCCGGGATCGTCCAGGCGCGCGAAAGCCCTGATCAGGTCTAGATGCCGCTTCTCCTCGACGATCCTGCCGACACTCAGGACATAGCGGCCCGGCATGACCTGGATGCGGTCGAGATAGGCGGCATCCAGCTTCGGGAACGGGTTCTCGACGCCATTCGGGATGAAGATCGCGCCGACGCTGAACTTGCGGCGGACGCTGTCGGCGATCGCCTTCGACACGCCGATATTGGCATGGGAGAACAGCATCCCCATCGCTTCGCCGGCCCGCAGAATGGATTTGGCGAGCGGGCCCCATTTCTGGCGCTCGTAGTCGAAGCCGTGATGTGTCACCACGACATGGAGGCCGAGCAGGCGGGCGAGCGGGGTCAGCAAGGCGGGCCCGATCGCGTGGATATGCACGAGGTCCGGATTGCGTCCGGCGGCGACGAACAGGCCGAGCGCCGTATGTGCCAGCGCCTCGAAGCTGCGCGAGCGCGGCGCCCAGACCGGCGTGACGGTGACGCCCTTCCAGCTATAGGGCCGCTGCGAAGGCAGGTAGGGCGCGCGGCCGAGCACCTCGACCCGCCAGCCGCGCTCTGCAAGGCGCACCGAGATCGCCGCGACATGAGTTTCGACCCCGCCCTGAATTTCGGGCACGCCGCGCAAGCCGACGAAGATCACGGTTCGCTTTGGCGGCTTTGCGCCGATCGGCGGTATCAGCGTGTACATCAGCTGAGCGCCTCATAGAGAGCCGCGGTGCGGTCGCGGTATCGGTCGGGCGAGAACTCCCGGCCGACCCAATCGCGGCCGGCAGCGCCCAGCCCGGCGCGGGCAGCGGGTGAAAGGCTCGCAAGCGTCGCGAGCGTGTCGGCCAACATGGCGACATCGCCCGGTTCCACCAGGAGCCCTGTCTCACCATTCGCGATCAGTTCCGGAATGCCGCCGATCCGCGTGCCGATGACCGGGCGCCCGAGCGCGTAGGCTTCGAGGACGCTGACGGGCGCGTTCTCGTACCATTCGGACGGGAGGACCAGCGCGCGCGCCTCGCCGATCAGCCGCTTCAGTTCTGGCTTCTCGAGATGGCCGGTGAAGGCGACATCGGCCCCCAGTTCCAGCGCGAGCTTGCGCAAGGCCGGTTCTTCGGGGCCGCTACCTGCCAGGACCAGCCGTTGGCGCGACAGCGCGGCGGCGCGCATCAGCGTGGCCAGCCCCTTCTCCGGCGCGAGGCGTCCCGCATATACGACATAGTCACCCTCGTGCGAGGCGGGCGAATACTGGCTCGCATCGATGCAGTTCGGAATGTAGGCGATGCGGCTTGCGTCCCAGCCCCACTCGACCAGCTTGTCGCGGTAGAAGCGGCTTGGGGCGATCAGGCGGTCGATCGTGTCGCGATAAAGCCCGAAGCTGCGATGGACCAGCGTCTCCAGAAGGACGAGCCCGCTCACTACGGCCGACTCCTTGACGCAGCGACGGAGCAGGACGTTGTGAATCCGGCCGCCATGGCAGCGCTCGCAGACGCGGCCTTGGCTCAGCATCTTGTAGGCCGGGCAGGCGACCTTTAGATCGTGGGCCGTCATCACCAGCGGCACGCCCTCGGCCTTGAGGGCGCCGAAGATCGACGGCGAGATATGGTGGTAGACATTGTGGGCGTGCGCCACCCTCGGCGGAGCCCTACCGATCAGGGCACGGATCTTCCGCCGTGCCTCCAGCGAGAAGATGACCTTGGCGGCCTGCCTGGCCTTGGTGATCGGGCCGACCGCCTCTCCATATTCGATCTCGTCGACGAAATAGTCGGACCAGGGGCTCGGCAGATTGGCGGGATGCCGCATCGCGAAGGGCACGACCTCCCAGCCCGCTTTCGCGAATAGGTCGATATGGTCGAGGAAGACACTCTCGGCGCCGCCGCGTCGATAGAAGTAGTTGTTGATGGCCAGGAGCCGTTGGGCGCGCGTCATTTCGCCTGCTCCCGCAGCCCCATGCGGTCCAGCGCCGCATCGACGGTCAGGACGTGGCAGCCGCGCGTGAGCGCATATCCGACGAGCAGCCGGAAGCCGGGCGGCGTGCAGCCATAGGGTGTCGGCCTCGGCGAAATGTCGTGCGTGAAGAAGATCAGCCAGCCGGGGGCGGCGATCAGCGCATCGATCCAGCGGGCCAACCCCAGCACATGCTGCTGCGGCTGCCGGATTTCGACCGCGCGCAGGAAGGTCGGGTCGGTAGGGCCGCGATTGATCCCCTCTCCGCCGGCCCGGCAGGTGCGAAAGGTGCGGGCGAGAAGCGCCCGCTTGCCCAGGGAGCCACTGTTGTAGGGATAGGCGAAGTTGCGCCGGCCCGGCCGCGGATCGATCGCGTCGAGATAGTGTGCATTGCGGGCGAGGTCCTCGACGAGAGCATCGCCGTCGATATGCCGCAGGTCGCGGTGCGCATGAGTGTGGCAGCCGATCTCGTGGCCGCGGGCCGCGAGCTCCCTGCAGCCCGCCGGATCGATCAAGGTTCGGCCCGTCTCGAGCCGCCCCGCCAAGCCGCCGGAGATGTAGAACGTGCCGCGCGCGCCGTCTGCTTCGAGGATCGCGGCGCCGATATCGAGGGCGGAGGCTGGCACGTCGTCGAAAGTGAAGGAGACGATCGGCTCCTGCGTCGGAACCTGCATGACTTGCCACGGCGCAGCCCGGAGCAGCCGGTTCTCGATACGGCCGGCGAAGCGGTCGATCAGGGTCGGCAGGCGGGCGATACGATCCGGCGGAGCTGGAAGCCAGGCGGCGCTAGACATGGGCCGGCTCCATGTCGCGGCGATGGTTTGCCGGCTCTTTGATCTCGTGCGCGTTTGCCTGCAGATGGAGGCCGAAGATCGCGACGACCAGCATGAACCAGATCAGGCTGCCCGACTGGAAGAACAGGCTCTCGACGCAGGCGACCAGGATCCCGTAGAGCCAGATCCGCACGAAGAAACGGGTCAGCGCCGGATCATTCGCGGTCGCCTCGGCCCGGGCGATGTCGCGCAATGGCAGCCAGACGAGCAGAACCAATGTCAGGACGAGGCCGGGAAGGCCTGTAGTGATCGCCATGTCGAGATAGGCGTTATGGCCGTTGAAGGCGGCGAACGCCCAGCTCGTCGCCGCGCCGCCCTTGTGGACCATCGCGTCGGTCTGCCAGAATAGCTGGAAGCCATAGCCGGTCAGCGGGTTGTCCATGGCGGCCACGGCGCCGATCTTCCAGATGTCGGTGCGATTGGTGAAGCTCGGGTCGAGGCCGAGCTGGACGACCAGTTCGCGCATGGCGGGCGAGACCGCGCAGCCGATTGTCAGGACGTTGACGGCGGCGATCCCCAGCACGACCATCGGCATCCGCATGGCGCGCCAGTGTTCGAAGATCCAGGCGATGGCGAGAATGCCGGGCAGGGCCATGGCGGCGGATTTTCCGCCGGTGCGGGTCAGGAACACGACTGCCAGCACCACTATCACCCCGCCGACGAGCCGGCGGCCGGTGCTGAACAGATAGAGCCCGGCGAAGCTGATGATCACCATCGCTGCGGCCGCGACGTTCTTGTGCGCGAAATGGCCGCGCCAGAGCCCGGCATTCATTGCCTCGCGGACCTCGCTGGTCTGGTGGATCGCGCGCTGCGGCATCAGCGCGACGCCGAGATAGGCCAGTCCCAGAGCCCCGAGGCAGCAGATGGCGAGCATGCCGGCAAACTGGCGTTCGGAACGCGGCAGCAGCAGCAGGATGCTGCCATTCACGATGGTGAGCGTCGCCAGGAAGACGCGCTTGAGCGCCAGGTCGGGTTGCGCCGATAACGCCGAGACGAGCGCGAACCAGAGCAGCAGCACGATCAGGAGCCCGCGCGGGCGCGCGACCAGATGGCGCGCGGGCGAATAGAAGACCGACACCCACAGGGCCGCCGTCAGGCAGAGATAGATGATCTGGTTGGTCGTGTTCGACTTGCCCGTGGCTGCATTGCTCGTGTCGGCAGCAGACAGGTCGATGAACGGCGTCAGCGTGACCAGGTAGAACAGCAGGGTTGCAATGAAGAGCAGCGCTCCGGCGCTACCGGCTGTCGAGCTGCCGCGCATATCGTTCGCCTGTGTCATGGGGCTGCGCTCCTGCCGGGTCGGACATCGCGGAGATAGCCGAAGGCGATGAGCAGGCTCGCCGAGAGAAGCAGTCCGAGCGCCATGCCCGCCGCGGCCGCGACGAGCGGACGGGGCGGCCAGGTCGAACGCGACGGAACGGCCGCGGCCGTGATCACGCGGACATCCGTCGCGTCGATCTGCTGCCGCTGGGCGGCCTCGCCCGCGCGGGTGAGGAAGGTCTGGTAGAGCGCGGTCTTGGCGCTCGCCTCGCGTTCGAGTTCGCGCAGCTTCACCTGGGCCTGGTCGTCGACGGAGACGCTGCCGCGTAGTGTCTGCGTCTCGCCGGTCAATGCCTCGAGCGCCTTCCTGGCTTGATCCATCTCGATCCGGGCCGTGCGCCGAAGCCGCTCGGTCTCGGCCTTGACCGCCTTGGCCAAGGCATCGGCCTCGGTCAGCACGCTCGTCAGTGAAGGGTGGCGCGGACCCAGAGTCTTGGAGAGCACCGCGATCTGCCGGCGCAGGGCGGCCTCGTCGGCGAGCAGCCCGGCCAGGGTTTGAGACTGGACGCCGCCGCCTTGCGCGCCATGCTGCGTGACCGCGCGCGAGACCTCGTTGTAGCGCGCTTCCGCCTCGGCCAGCCGGGCCCTGGCATCGGTCAGCTTTGTGCTCATCCGCTCCAGGGCTTCCGCGCTGAGCAGTTGCCGCGAGGCGCCCTGCTGCAGGCCGTTGGCGCGGCGAAAGGCCTCGACCCGGTCCTCGGCCTCGGTCGCTGCGGCCTTGATCTCGCCGAGCCGGGCGCTCAGCCCCTGCGCCGCCCGTGCGACCCGCTCTGCGTCGGCTCGCACGACTTCCTCGCGGAATGTCTCCGCGACAGCGTTCGCGAGCCGTGCCGACAGGGCCGCCTCGCTCGCCCAGACCGATAGCGACACGACATAGGACCGCTCCTGACGGGAAACCGTGATGCGCCTGGCAAGCACAGCGGCGAGATCGGAGGCGTCGCCGGATCGTTGTTGATCGAAAGCGCCCAGTAAGCCGAACAGTGGGGATTTGCCGGTGAATTCCGGATCGGTCTTCAGGGCGAACTCGTCGACGACCCGGCGCAGGACGTTGCCAGAGGAGATCATTCTCATCTTGCTCTCGACATCCAGAATCTGGCTGTCGCTCTGGATATTCGTCGCGTAGAGGTCGTTCGGAGCGATCAGCAGGTTGGAGGGGGCTATGGTCAGCTCCGTCGTCGCGGTGAAGCGCGGCGTCAGCAGAAATGTGACGCCGACAGCCGCAACAGTGCCGATGAGTGCTGCAATCGGCATCCAAAACCAGCCGTGCTGCAGCCAGCCAAGAACCTGGGTCGCACTGATCGCGCGGATCGGCGCGGGCGCCAGATCGATGGCTCGTGGATAAGGAACATCATCCTCGCGCCGCATCTTGCTGTTGTCGGTGGTGAGGTACATGGCGTCCTGCGTCAGTGGGGGTGCGCGGTTGCCTCGGACGGCACGGAGCTCCCTGCGGGCCTTGCGGGGCGAGTTCCGAGAGTCGGGGAGACAGGTCGCCGCGGTTTTGCGTGACGGGAGCGGCCGATAACGCGCGTGTTCGCTGGCGAGCCTGCGTCATCTGGCGCGTTGAAGATCGGAACAAGGCTGGCGGCGGCGATCGTGGGCATGTCTCTCCCCGTATCCGCGACTTGTCTGCTTGATTGCAATTACAGGTTGAGTAACTACATTCCACTGAGAAAATACAACCTATGGTAGTTTCTGTAATTAAGTGTTAACCTTACCGGGCAAGGAGGTGCCAAGAGTGTGCGGAGGGCCGCTAATAGTTTAGTAAGTTCAGAATTGCGGCTTATGCCAGAATATAAGCCGCTTCACTCAATTGTCGAAAACAAACTATAAGTATATCTGAAATACTAGAGTCAAATCGTGGCTCGACCGAGGAATATAACTGAATTCAGGTGTGGGGTGTCTTTTGATTGGGTGGGCTCTTGCATGATCTCGGCGGGATAATCCGGCGCGCTCGCCCGATTCTCTCCAGCTATTTGCTGTCGAGCGGGTCCTTGGCGTCGGCTGCAATGTCACAGCTCGTGACCTTCGCCATTCTGGCGCGCTCGCTCGGACCGGCCGAGTTCGGCCTGTTCGTGCAGATTTCAGCCGTGACCGCGGTTGCGGTTCAGGTCTGTGGCTTAGGAGCCTCCGACTGCCTGCTTCGCAAGGTTTCGCGCGAGCCCGAAAGCTATCCGAACCTGCTCGGTCACAATCTTCTTCTCATCGGCTTGAGCGGAGCGGCTCTCGTCATCGGTGGCGTCGCGGCTATGTCGGCCTGGGGGCGCCTGAGTTCAGGTCCTTCTGTCGAGCTGTCGACCCTGGCGTTGCTGTTCTTTGGCAATGTCGTTCTGGTCCGAGCGATCCTTCTCTTCGAAACCGTGTTTCTCGGCCTCGGCCAGGTTCATGCGGCCAATCGCGCGGTCGTCGGTTTTGCTTTCATGCGCATGGCGACCGCTGCTCTCGCCTGCATGGTGTTCCAGGTCTCGAGCCTGTCGGAATGGGCGCTCTGGCAATGCGGCGGGAATCTTCTCTACGCCCTGATCGGAGCCGTATGGATCGCGCCTCTCGGGCGGCCCAGGCTCACGATCCTTCCCGAGCAACTGCGAGCCGGCCTCCTGTTCTGCTCGCAATTCGTCGGGCGTGCCGTCCGCTCGAATGTCGACCTGCTGGTCATCGGCCTGTTCACCTCGATCGAGACGGTCGGGAGCTACGGCCTCGCCAGGCGGATCATGGACAGCAGCTATCTCGCGATCGATGCCTTCAACCGGCTGCTCTATCCACGCCTGGCGCGCGAGAGTCGCGACGGCCTGCATCTCGCTTTGGCGACGACCAAACGGGCGCTGATCGCGGCGCTCGCCCTTGGCGCCGTGACCTCCCTCATCCTGTTCGTCCTGGCGCCGAGGCTTCCAGCCTTGTTCGGCCGCGACTATCACGATCTGCCGTTCTTCGTGCGCTGCCTTTCCGGCACCATTGTCCTTGTCGGCGCCTGGGCGGCCGCGATCGACCTTCTGGGTGCCTCGGGGCGGCAGGATGCGCGGGCCTGGATCCTGAACGGCGCCAATCTGCTGGGCAGCGTCGTCATCGCGGTGGCCACCTGGTTCGCCGCGCCGATCGGCACCTTCATTGCGCTCTATGCGATCGAGGGCGCCATTGTCGTGGCAGCCTGGCTGGTGCTGCTTCGCTTTGCGCGATGCAGCCGTCTGCAAGCGGCGGAAACCACGCGGGTGGGGCCCGTACCCTCATGATCCGTCACTGACGATCCGGCTCTCTATCCAGGCCTCCGGGGCCTTCCTCCCCTGGAGGAAGCCGAGCGGCAAGGCGGCGGCGTGGAACAGCCAGGCGACGACCGCATACAAGCCGAGCGAAAGGCTGCGCTGCCGCAGGCTCATCAGGCCGATGACGGCGGCCGTCACGACCGCATCGATCAAGAGCCCCAGAGCCGGGCTCGGTAGTGCGAAGGGCAGCACGATCATCGCGATCAGCCAGAGATAGACGATGGCCCAGAGCTTCAGCTCCGGCAGCTCCTGAACCAGCCGCCGCCATTGCGGCTTCCCCAGCGCCGCGCGCAGCAGCTCGCCGATCCCACGCAAATAGCCCGATTTCCAGCGCCGCAGGAGCAGTGTGTAGGCGTTGAGTGCGTGGCCGAAATGGCTGACGAAAGGGTGGTTGAGGCGATGCAGGGTCCAGCCGCGCGCCCGCAATCTCAGGCCGAGGTCGAATTCCTCGTAACCGTGCAGATTGCGATCCGACAGATATCCGGCTTGCTCGATCGCCGCCCTGCGATAGAGGCCGCCGCCATTCATCCGGTCGATCGCGCCCGTCCGGTTCTCCGGCGAGACCCGGCGCCCGCGCCGGATATATTCGAGGCTGGTGTCGTTCATCTCCTCGACATGGCCGGTCACGCCGGCGACGCGGGGATTGGACGAGAGATAGGCGAGTGCTTCCGGCAGGAAGCCGGGATCGAGCAGCATGTCACCGTCCATCAGGCAGATGAACGGCTCGCGGCTGTACTGGAAACCGAGTTGCGGGCCGATGCCGCAGCTCGGGAGGATGGCCGGTTCGAGCTGGACGACACGGACGGGGTAGGTCGCAGCGATGGCGAGCGTGCGGTCGCGCGAGCCGCCATCGGCGACGATGATCTCGCCGCCGATGGCGTCGAGCGCCACCAGGACACTCTCGATGGCCGCGCCGATCCTTACCTCCTCGTTGAGCGTCTTGAGGATGACCGAGACCGCCATCGCACCCGCCTCAGTGGAAATCGGTGAGAAGCCGGCTCCAGTCCTCGCCGGCGAGGCCGCCGACATAGACATCGCCACGCGCGACCGCGTCGTTGATCTCGGGAACCCGCGTCAGCACGAGCGCGAAGGCCCGATGGCGGAAGACGAGCCAGCGCTGCAGCGAGAGTCCGGCCATCAGGGCGGGCTGCGCGCGGCCGCGCGCATCGACATGGCCGGTGTCGTCGAGGTGGCGAAACATCGCACCGAGGACGGCGGGCTCCCGGCCAGGGAACGCCAGGACGTTGAGGACATGCGCGGTGCGTCCGGGGGCCGCATAGTAGACGAAGCAGCCGATGGTCGCTCCAGGGCGATCGACGACGGCGTGGATCGTGAAGGCGCCGAGCCGTGTGTTCTGTGCCGCCAGCGAGACCAGCCAGGAGAGCTCCGCCACGCACCACAAGGGGCGCACCGCATAGTGAGCGATGAGCTGCGGTGCATGCACGAGGAAGTCCGGAATCGACATCTCCACGACGCTCGTGCCGGGTTCCTCGACGGCCTGTTCCGGCCGTAACCGGCGCAACAGGCCGTCGAGAGGGCGCGCGAGAACGGGCAGGCCGAGGCGCTTGCCGCGCAGGAAGCGCTCGGCGAAGCGTCCGGCCAGTGCGCCGGCTGGGCGGAAGCTGCGGGTCCATTCGAGGTTCTGCACCGGGATCGGTTTGCCCCCGATCGCGAGGAGATGGTTGCAACTCGTCGGAGAAGCGCTGTCGCAAAAGGCGAAGTCGGCGCGTCTCGGCCGCAAGGCAAGGATCAGTTGCGCCGCACCGGCGGCCTCCTTGTCGGCGTCGGTCATGAAGACGCTGAGAAGCCTTCCGGGCAGGACGTCTCCGCAGGCGACGAAACGCATCGGCACGGCCAGCAGCCCACTTCGGATGCGCCCGTCGCTTTGCTCGTAGACCTGTGTGCCTAGCGTCTCGTCGTAGGAGGGAGACGCCAGGGTCAAGCTTCGCAGATAGTCCTGAAGCTCGGCGTCAGCTGGTTTATCGGCCCCTCTGAATATCTTCAGAAACAACCGCGCGATCGCGGGCACGTCGGATGGTCGCATCGGCCTGACCGCGCCTTTGCGCAAAGTGCGCTCGCCGGCGGGAGGAGGCGGCTCGAGCTGCAGCATCTAGGCCGCGGGATTCAACGTCGGGCCATGGACCGGGTTGGATGCGAGAGTGCGGCGGTCGAGCATTGTAGCCACCTCATCCAAGAACCGGAGGGCCCGAGGCTGTATCCGACTGGGATATGAACTATAGTATATACAATTTATACGTTCAAGTTGCCGAAAAGATGTAGACGCAGGCGGTCGCCCGCTCGGGGCAGCGACCGGCGAGATCTTCTTCGATAGGCAACAGCCGCCCTGCCGAGTTGAAAGGGCGGGTCTGAATCGCGAATGCCCCGCCTTGGTGCGACGCCGTCCAACAGAGGTCGGCTCATCACCGTCGCTATTCGTCGATCACCGGGCTCACGGACCGACGAGTTGCCCGCCATCGACCACGATGGTCTGAGCGGTGACCCAGCTGGCCTTGTCGGATGCGAGGAAGAGCACGACCTCGGCGACCTCTTCCGGCTTGCCCATCCGGCCAAACGGGATGTTGGCCAGCGTCGCCTGATAGAGTTCAGGATTCGACGTCTTCCGATCCTCCCAGGTGCCGCCCGGAAATTCGATCGAACCGGGCGCGACGCAATTCACCCTGATACCCTTCCGCGACAGCATCTTCGCCTGGCTCGCGGTGTAGTGCATCACGGCCGCCTTGATGGCGCCGTAAGGCGCCGAACGCGACGAGGCCCGCAGGGCCGAGATCGAGGAGATGTTCACGATCGACGAACCCGGCTTCATATGGGGAATCGCCGCGTGGCTGCCGCGGACAACCGCCATCATGTCGACATTGAGCGAGGCCGCCCAGCCCGCCTCGTCATCCGAATGGCCGAAGCCGGAGGCGTTGTTGACGAGGACGTCCACTCCGCCGAGCGCCTGCACCGCCTCGGGTAGGTAGGCCTTGATCGCGTCCGCATCGGCGAGATCGACGCTGGCCGCGTGAGCTTCGACGCCGAGCATCTCGATCTCCTGGCGCGTCGCTTCAAGCGGCCCAGCTCCCCGCGCGCAGATCGAAACGGATGCGCCAGCTGCCGCGAATCCGAGCGCGACGGAGCGCCCGATGCCGCGGCTGCCACCCGTCACGATCACGCGCTTGCCGATGAATTCCTTGGCCATGCGGGCACGTCCTTTCCGGTTGCTTGTCGGTGCCTTCTATAGCTGCGGTGGCGGGCCTGGTTTCAAGCCCCGTCGGCACGGCCCGACGCGGGTTGCCCATGCAGCCTCGGCGGGCTGGCCGTCAACCTGCCGGAGTGCTGAGCGCAGCGGCGCGCCGTCACCCTGCCCCATGCAATTCCTGCAGGTCAGGCAACCCAGGCCCGACCTCGACCGCGCCGGCACATTCGCGGAAGACCAGCAGAGGCCGAGATCGCGCGGCGCTGCCGAAGGGTAGCGTGCCGCGCTGAACAGACGGCGAGGCGCTGGGAGGAAATCACGTTGAAGCTGCCCTTGTGGGGGAGCGCCTTGAGTGCGACGCTCCTCGTGCAGGTCGTGAGTTCCTATGCCGCGGCTGCCGTTCCTCTGCTTGGCCCGATCCTGACGCAACGCTGGAACCTGCCGCCGGAAAGTATTGGCTATGTCTCCGCGACCGTTTCGATCGGCATCTGCTGGTGCCTGGCCTGCGGCGGCCCGATGCTCGACCACCACGGTCCGATCCGCACCTTGCAGCTCGGCCTGGCCTCGATCTGCCTGGGCATGGTCTTCCTGGCGCAGCCGGTCGCGGCTCTCGGCTTCATCGGTGCTCTCCTGCTCGGCCTCGGTCTGGCGCCGAATAACCCGGCCGGCAGCACAATGCTGATGCGCACGGCGCCGCCGCGGCATCGCAATCTGATCTTCTCGATCAGGCAGGCCGGTGTTCCGCTCGGCGGAGCGATCGCCGGCGTCTCGGTGGCTCCGGCCGTCGTCGGGTTGGGGTTCGCCCATACGGCCTGGTTGATCGCGGCCATCGTCGTGCTCAGCCTGCTGGCCGTCCAGCCGTTTCAGAAGCGCCTCGATATGGAGAGAGGCCCTGCGAACCGGGCGTGGGCGCGGATGTTCCTGTCGCCCTCGGCTCTGCGCCGGTCGGCCAAGGTCATCCGTGCCCACCCGTCTCTGCCGCTCCTCACCGGCATCGGCATCTCGTTTTCGATCGCCCAGGCAAGTGTCCAGGCCTTCACGGCCACCTATCTGGTGACGCAGCACGGCAAGGACCTCGCGGAGGCGGGATACTTCATAGCTGTCCTGCTTGCCGCCAGCACGCTCTCGCGGATCGTGCTGGGCTGGCTGGCGGACCGCTGGCGCCGGGGCCTGCTCTTGCTGTGTTTGCTGTCGCTTGCCGCAAGCGGCGCGCTCGTCCTGTTCGTCTGGTCGGCGGCGGGGCCGCCATGGGCCCTGTATGGCTGTGTCGCCCTCATCGGAGCGACGTCGCTGGGATGGAACGGGGTTTACATGGCCGAGCTCGCACGGCTGGCGCCGCCTTCGCAGATCGGCGACGTCACCTCCGCGGCGAACCTCTTCGGCTTCGTCGGTTCGTTCTGCGGCCCGCTCATCTTCGCGCTGCTCGCCCGCCAGACGGCGAGCTTCGACTGGCCCTATCTGCTGGTCGCGTTTCAGTTGGCGGCATGCGGCATCTTCACGTTGTGGCGCCGTGACTGGCGCTGAACCTCCTGCCGAATGCTTCGGGAATCAGGCCATCGCCTCTTCCGCGAGCCTTGCTCCGTCGCCGAACTCCCGGCCCGGGATCGAGGCCAGCAGCGCCTGCGTATAAGGGTGCTGCGGCTGGCCGAAAACCGTGCCGATCGGCCCGGCTTCCACGACCTCGCCGCTCTTCATCACCGCGACGAGATCGCAGACCTGCGCTGCGACGCGCAGGTCGTGGGTGATGAAGACGATCGACAGGCCGAGGCGCTCGCGCAATTCGGCCAGCAGCTTCAGCACCTGCGCCTGCACGGAGACGTCGAGCGCCGAGACCGGCTCGTCGGCGACCAGCACCGCTGGCTCCAGCGCCAGCGCGCGAGCAAGGCCGATGCGCTGGCGTTGGCCGCCGGAGAATTCATGCGGATAGCGTTCGGTTGAGGCCGGATCGAGCCCGACCAGGCCGAACAGCTCCTTCGCTCGGGCCAGCGCCTGCGGCCGCGCCATGCCGTGGACGATCAGTCCCTGCGCCACCGCCTCGCCGGCCTTGCGGCGCGGGTTCAGCGAGGCGAACGGGTCCTGGAACACCATCTGGATATCGCGCGTCGCCGAGCGCATCTCCTCGCGGCTCAGTTTTGCGAGATCGGTACCGTTGAGGCGGATCTCACCGCTCTCGGGATCGATCAATCGCACGAGGCAGCGCGCCAATGTCGACTTGCCCGAGCCGGATTCGCCGACGATGCCGAGCGTCGCGCCCCTGGGCAGCACCAGCGAGACGTCCTTGACCGCATGGGTGACGCGCTGGCCGCGCCCGAGGAAGCCGCCGGTGCGGTAGGTCTTCGAAATATGGCCGATCGTCATGATCGGCTCGTCGGGCAGCGCCCGCGGCGGCGGCGCCTTTAGCGGCGGCACCGCGGCAATCAGCTGGCGGGTATAGGCGTGCTGCGGGTTGCCGAGCACGGACGCGGTCTCGCCCTGCTCGACGACCTCGCCCTTGCTCATCACCGCGACCCGGTCGGCGATCTCCGCCACCACGCCGAAATCATGGGTGATGAACAGGACGGCCGTGCCCTTGCGGCGCTGCAAATCGCGGATCAGCTTGAGGATCTGCGCCTGGGTGGTGACATCGAGCGCCGTCGTCGGCTCGTCGGCGATCAGCACCTTGGGATCGAGCGCCAGCGCCATTGCGATCATGGCGCGCTGGCGTTGGCCGCCCGAGAGCTCGTGCGGATAAGCCTTGAAGGCGAGCGCCGGATCAGGGATGCGCACTTCCTCGAGCAGAGCGAGCGTGCGGGCCTTGATCTCGGCGGTCGACAACTCCGTATGCAGTTCGAACATCTCGCCGATCTGGTCGCCGATGCTGCGCAGCGGGTTGAGCGCCGTCATCGGCTCCTGGAAGATCATGGCGATCCCCGCGCCGCGCACCTTGCGCATCTCGGCCTCGCCGAGCCCACAGAGATCGCTCCCCTCGAACAGGATGCGGCCACCATCGATGGTGACGCCGCCAGGCAGGAGCCGCATGATCGCGTTGGCCGTCATCGACTTGCCGGAACCGGATTCGCCGACGACGCAGAGGATCTCGTTCGCCGCCAGCGTGAGCGAGACATTGGCCATGGCATGCGAGCGGTCGCCGCCGGCCGGCAGCTTCACGCTGACATCGTCAAGGACGAGGATCGGGCTCATCGGCTCTTCAGCCTCGGATTGAGGGCGTCGTTGAGCCCTTGCCCAACCAGCGAAACGGCGAGCACGGTGACGAGGATGGCGATGCCGGGAATGGCCGAGACATACCATTGCACCCGAAGCACGTCGCGACCGGCGCCGATCAGATTGCCCCAGGAGGCGACGTTCGGGTCGGAGAGCTTGAGGAAGGCGAGGGCGCTTTCGAGGAGGATCGCGATCGCCATCACGACGCTGGCGTAGACGATCACCGGCGGCAGCGCGTTCGGCAGGATCTCGCCGAAGATCAGCTTGATATCCTTGAGACCGAGGGTCCGGCCCGCCTGCACGAATTCGCGGTTGCGCAGCGAAAGGAACTCCGCCCGCGTCAGCCGGGCCGAGGCCGGCCAGGAGACGATGCCGATCGCGACCGTCACGGTGATGATGGTCGAGCCGAAGACCGCGACCAGCACCAGCAGCAGGAGGAAGTTCGGCAGGGTCTGGAACGCCTCGGTGACGCGCATCAGCGCGGTATCAACCCAACTGCCGTAATAGCCGGCGAGCGCGCCGATGGTGATGCCGATCATGATCGAGATCGCTGTCGCGACGCCGCCGATCAGCAGCGAGATGCGCGCGCCGTGGAAGATCTGGGCGGCGATGTCGCGGCCGGAATTGTCGGTGCCGAGCAGGAAGCGCGGATTGCTGAACGGCCAGATCAGTGGCCGCCCGGCAAGCGCCAGCGGATCGCGCGGATAGAGAAAGTCGGCGCTCGCCGCCATGGCGAGCACGAGGATGAGCAGCAAGAGGCCGATGACGGCGGCCGGGCTGCGAAAATAGAGCTTCACCAGGTCCATGGCTCAGCTCCCCGTCGTGATGCGCGGGTCGAGCCGGGCATAGAGCAGGTCGACGATGAAGTTGACCGCGATCACCAGCAGCGCAGAGACGAAGACGATGCCGAGCAGCGTGTTGAGGTCGCGCTGGATCACCGATTCATAGGCGAGACGCCCGAGCCCCGGCAGCGAGAACACACTTTCGACCACGACCGAGCCGCCGAGCATGGTGCCGGCCTGCAGGCCGATCAGCGTGACCATCGGCAGGAGCGCATTGCGGAGCACATGGCGGACCACGACGCGCGTCTCGTCCATGCCCTTCGAACGCGCGGTGCGGACGAAGTCGAGGTTCAGCACCTCGAGCATCGAGCCGCGCATGATGCGCAGATAGATCGCCATGTAGAACAGGCCGAGCGTCAGCGTCGGCAGGACGAGGTGCAGGGCAATGTCGAGCGTCCGCCGCAAGCCGGTGTAGCTGACGGTGATGTCCTCGAAGCCGCCGGCCGGTAGCCATTGCAGGTAGATCGAGAAGACGACGATCGCCATCAGCCCGAACCAGAAGGTCGGCATCGCATAGAACATCAGGCCGAAAGTGGAGATCAGCGTATCCGGCCATTTGTTGACGCCGCGCGCCGCGAAGACACCGAGGATCAGGCCGAAAAAGAAGGCGAAGGAGAGCGAGGCGGTCATCAAGAGGATGGTCGCCGGCAGCCGCTCCGCAATCACCGTCGCCACCGGCTTGCCGTAGATGGCGGAGAAGCCGAGATCGAGCCGGACCAGCCGCCAGAGATAATTGCCGAGCTGGGCCCAGACCGAGAGGTCGAGCCCGTAGAATTCGCGTAGATGCTTGGCGGTGGCGGCATCGCCCCCGCCCATCTGCGCCATCAGCGCATCGACCGTGTCGCCGGGCGCGAGCTGCAGCAGCAGGAAGACGCCGATCAGGATCAGGAACAGGGTCGGGATCGAGGCGGCAAGACGCCGCCCCGCGAGACTTAGGACACGCATGGGTACTGGCCGGTTTCGGCTGCTCGGGTGAGTGAAGCGGTCACTCCGCCAGCCACAGATCGTGCCAGGAGGACGAGCCCCAGCGCGGCGTGTTGGAGTGGTTGCGGGCCTTGGCGCTGATCGCGGTCAGGAAGATCTGCTCGATCGGCGTCCAGATCGGCAGCTCAGTATTGGCGCGCCGGACGAAGTCGCCATAGAGCGCCTTGCGCTTGGCCGCATCGACCTCGGTCGCCGCATCGTCGATGATCTTGTCGATGGTCGGGTCGGTCCAGTCCCACTGATTGGTCCAGGGCGCGCCCTTGGGCTGGCCCGACCGGTACCACACCGTGGTCGAGACGGCCGGGTCGTTGCGATACTGGTGCCAGCCGGTGGCGAGATCGAAGGCATGGTCGTCATAGACCTGCTTCAGATAGCCGCCGCCATCGGTACGGACGATCTCGACCTTGATGCCGACATCGGCGAGCGATTGCTGGATGAAGGTCGCGAACAGCGAGATGTCCTCGCCCCAGGGCGCCGGGAGCAGACGCAGCGAAAAACGCGTTCCCCCAGTGCCTGGCTTGAAGCCGGCCTCGTCGAGCAGCTTGACGGCGAGCTTCTTGTCGAACGGATACTGCGGGCCGTTGTCGGCCGGATAGAAATCGGTCGAGACCGAGGGGACCGGCCCGGTGCCGCGCTTGGCGAAGTCGCCGAGGAAGTTCTCGATGAAGAACGGAATGTCGAGCGCATGCGCGATGGCGCGCCGGACGCGGATGTCGGCGAGCTCCTTGCGGCGGAAATTGAACTCGATCGTATTGGTGCGGGCGTTGCCCTCATTGCCCTTGGTCGAGACGATGAAGCGCTTGTCCTTGCCGAGGCGGGCCGAGTCCGAGATCGTCAGGCCGGAGAACGGGCTGTAATGGATCTGCCCTGCCTCCATCTGGGCGGCCGCCGCGGCGCGGTCAGTCACCACGCGCCAGACGATCCGGTCGAGATAGGGCGCATTGGCGCGCCAGTAGTTCGGGTTGCGCTCGGCAATGACGTGCTGGCCGCGCTCGTACTGGACGAACTTGAACGGGCCTGTGCCGACCGGCGCCAGATTGACCGGGTTCTGGCGGATGTCGCCCTTGCCCTCATAGAGATGGCGCGGCGAGATATAGCCGAGATCCGGAAGGGCGCGCAGCAAGAGGTTGAGCGGCATCGGGCGCTCATAGCGGAACACAGCGGTCAGCGGGTCGGGCGTATCGACCGCGGTGAGGAAGAGCTGCAGCGTCGAGCCGTAGTTCAGGATCTTCTTCCACATCTCCATCGCCGTGTATTGCACGTCGGCGGAGGTGAAGGGCTTGCCGTCATGCCAGGTCACGCCGGGGCGGAGCTTGAAGGTGATGGTCTTGCCGTCGGGCGAGGCTTCCCAGCTCTCGGCGAGCACGCCGACCGGCTGGCCCTTGGCGTCGAGGTCGACCAGCTGCTCCTGGATCTTGCCGCCGATGATGTAGACGCCGGTCGAGGCCTGCAGGCTCGGATTGAGCTGGCGCTGCTCGGCGCCGTAGTGGACGGTGAAGACGCCGCCCTTGCGCGGCGTTTCCTGGCCAAAGGAGCGCATCGGGAACAGCACGCTGGAAGCGATGGCGGCGCTGGTCATCAGCGCGGCGCGGCGGGTCATATCCATGGATGATCTCCTGGGGCCGGCGTGCAGGCTCGGCACGATGCGGTCGTCACAAGGCCCCGTCAATGCGACGGGGCCGTTCTCGAAAAAGCGGAAAACCGCACTACTGCGGCAGGAAGCTCACGATCAGGCCATTGGCCGAAGCGGCCGGCACGCTGAGCGCCGCGCCATGCCGGACGCCGACAGGGCCGATCGCCTTAGCGGCGCCATCGAGATCGGTACTCGCCAGCACGATCGCGACCGCTCCGGCAGGCGCCGCACCGGCCCGCACCGCATCCGGGTAGCGCCGGGCGAGGCCGGCCGCGTCGTAGAACAGGAAGTCGGCGCGCTTGCCACCGGAGGGCACCAGCCAGCCATCATCCTGCTGCTTCACCGGCTCGTCGATCAGCCGGCTCAGATGCTCGGCCGCGGCCTTGGGATCGGCGGCGAGGATCTCGACGCGGATGATCCGGCTCGCGCCATTGGCATGGCTTTGCAGCTCCGGGATCCAGACCGTCTCGCGGGTCAGGTGCTGGCAGGCGAAGATGCGCAGGCTGCCGGGGTTCTCGTCGAGCGGCCAGCGGAAGACGTTGAACTTGGCCTCGCCCTTGCCGCCATTGGGCAGGTCGACCGGGCGACCGAAATGGACCGGACCGAGCGGCTCGAGACCGCGGCTCTTGAGCTCGGCCGCGCCGGCGGCGGCGTCATCGGTGGTGAAGGCGGCGCGCTCGATGCCCTCGCGCTCCCTGAGGAAGTCGCGGGTCGGCTTGTTGTGCTCGGTCTCGGCCAAAATGCCGAGCAGCTCGACATAATCGTCGCCGAACATGATCGTGTAGTTGCCACTGCCGAGGATGGGCGAATGCGTGCCGCGCGGCGAGACGGTGAAACCGAGGCTCTGCCATTGCCGGGCGGAAGCGTCGAGATCGCGAACCGTCACCACGACGTGGTCGAGGCCGAGAATGTGCTTGAGCGGCATGACGCCCCCTTATGATCAGAACCCAACGGAAGGAGAGTTCATCCGAACGGAAGTTAGGGCGCAACCGCCCCGGGATGGCGTTTTCTGCACCCCCCGCTGCGCGGCAGACATAGCGTTGGGAGAATAGTCTTTTCAAGAACACGAGAAGCGGAACCAAAATTTGGTAGAAATCGATCGTTTATGGCGAGAAATATAGAAAATTGTTCTCCGACGGATGAACCGCCGGGAAGGGCCTACTTGCGGGCCGGCGGTCCTGGCGGCAAGGATATGGGCGCGCCCATCCTATGGGATTGCGCTCATCCCATCCCAGCCGAAAGCCGCCGCTGATGACCGCCTCTTCCTCCGTCGTTTGGCCGCCTTCGCTCTGGGCCGCGACGGCCCAGCCGGGCCCCGTGCTCCGGACACTCGAAGGCGCGGTCGAGAGCGATGTCGTGGTGATCGGCGCCGGCTTCACCGGGCTGTCGACCGCGATCCATCTGCGCGAGAGCGGGGTCGGCGTCACCATTCTCGAGGCGGCCGAGCCCGGTTGGGGCGCCTCGGGGCGCAACAACGGCCAGGTCATCCCGACCTTGGCCGGCCACGATCCTTCCGCGATGGTCGCCCGGCATGGCGAGGCCGGCGAGCGCTTCAACGCCGTGCTGCGCGACGCCGCGCAATATCTCTTCGATCTCGTGCGCAAATACGACATCCCGGCCGAGGCCGAGCAGGCGGGCTGGGTCCAGCCGGTGCATTCGCCGGGGCGGTTCAAGCTGGCCGAGAAGCGCGTTCGGGAATGGTCGGCGATCGGCGCGCCGGTCGAACTGCTCGACCGGGCCGCGGCCGCTGAGATGCTCGGCTCGGACGCCTGGTTCGGCGGCTTCTGGAACCGCACCGGCGGACACATCAACCCGCTCGCCTTGACCCGGGGCCTCGCCGAGGTCGCCCTCAGGCTCGGCGCCACCATCCATGCCCGCTCGCCGGCGGTGAGCATGGTGCACCAGAACGGCCGCTGGCTGGTGACGACGGCAAAGGGCTCGGTGACCGCGCGCGCGCTCGTGTTGGCGACCAATGCCTATACCGGCGAGTTCGAGCCCGGCCTCGCGCCGGAGATCGCCAATGAGGTCATCCCCGTCCTGTCCTGGCAGATGGCGACCAGGCCAGTCAGCGACAACATCGCCAAGACCGTCATCCCCGGCCGGCAGGCGATGTCGGATACGCATCGCGAGCTCTATTTCGCCCGCTGGGATGCCCGCAATCGCCTGGTCACCGGCGGCGCTGCAATTCTGCCGGGAGCCGGTGGCGCTAATCTGCGCCCGACCGTCGCGGCACGGCTGAAGCGGCTCTGGCCGCAGCTCGGCGAGGTCGAGTTCGATTATGTCTGGTCCGGCTATGTCGGGATGACACCCGACAACCTGCTGCAGCCGCAGGTGCCGGGCTATCCGCGCATCCACCAGCTCGGGCCGAACGGTTTTGGCTGGGTCGGCTGCAATGGCCGCGCCGTCGCATTGTCGATCTCGCTCGGCCGCGAGCTGGCCAAGGCGACGCAGGGGACGGCGCTGGAGACGCTGGGCCTGCCGATCTCGGCGCCGAAGCCGCAGCCCTTCCAGGGCCTGATCCGGCGCATCGCGCCGCTGGCCCTGCCGCTCTACCGAAGGCTGGACGCGCAGGAGATCTAGGACCCTCCCGCCGCAGTGCTGCCGCGTGCACATTAGAGTGCATCTAAACTATTGTTTTCATTGACTTTACTGTGCTTGATGCCTGATAGCAGCGCAGCGCCGACCGGTGCTGTGCAGTGAGGATCGATGTCCGACGAGGCGCTCAGCGTCGCCGCTCTCTACGCAACCGAGCAGGACCGGCTTCGGCGGCGGCTGGTCGGGCGTGGGCTCAGCGCTCAGCAGGCGGCTGACGCGGTACAGGAGCTGTTCCTGCGGCTGCTGAGGACGCCACGCACTGATGTCCGCGATGCGAGCGCCTATCTCAGCCGCGCGGCTGACAGCATCGCGATCGACCATTGGCGGCGTGAACACCGCGCGAACCGCCTGTTCGAGGCCGAGCCGCCGGATGCGCTGCTGATCGCCGATCCCGCCCCGTCGGCCGAGGCCCGGCTCGTCGAGCGCGACAAGGCCCTGGATCTCGATCAGGCGCTCGCCGCTCTGCCGCCGCGCTGTCGCGAGGTGCTGCTGCTGCACAAGTTCGAGGAGCTCAGCTATGCCGAGATCGCGCAGCGCCTCGGCATCTCCCGCAACACCGTCATGGTTCATCTCGCCAATGCCATGACCCTGCTGCGGAAGCACATGCGCGAGAAAAATCGCGCGGGCACTAATTAGTTTTCCGCTCGGGATCGTCTAAACAACAGGGCGGCCGGCAGGCCGAGAGATGGAGCATTGGCGCGCCATGCGTCTGCGAAAACCGGCATTGCGGCTCGGACCGACGCGCTGATGGACACGGGCCCCACTGGCACCGTCGACGACGAAGCCGTCGCCTGGTTCGTCAGGCTGCGCGACGAGGAGGCGTCCGAAGCGGACCGGGCCGCCTTCGCCGTCTGGCTGGAGGCCAGCCCATTGCACGCGCGGGCCTGGCGCGAGCTCGAAACCGTCTGGGGCGCGTTTGATCAGGCCGCCGCACCGAAGCCGACGGCCGCCGCTGCTCCAAACATCCTCACGCACAACGCGGCTCGGCACAGGCCCCGCACGTCATGGCGGCCGCTGGCTGCCGCGGCGATGCTTCTGCTGGCCGTGACCGTCACTTGGCGCCTCTCCCCAGCCGGCTTGCTCTCCGACCACCGCACTGGCATCGGCGAGCGCCGCATCGTCGCGTTGGCGGATGGCTCACGAGTCGAACTCGGCCCGGCGAGTGCGATCGATGTCGACCTCACCGGAGCCCGGCGGAGCGTCAAACTGGTCGCGGGCGAGGCCTTCTTCACGGTGGCCCGGGACACAGCCAGGCCGTTCGTGGTCAGCGCCGGCCAGGGCGAGATCGCCGTGCTCGGCACCGCCTTCGATGTGAAGCTCGGCCAGAGCGAGACCGTCTCGGTCGTCGTGACCGAGAGCAAGGTCGCGGTCAGTGCCGCCGGGAGCCAGGCCGTCGGCGTCGCGGCAGGCGAGGAGGTCAGTTATGACCGCAACGGTGTCTCGGCCGTGCGTCCGGCCGACCTCGACACGGCCCAGGCATGGCGGCAGGACCAGCTTGTCTTTCACGACGCGCCGCTCGACGCGGTGCTGAGCGAGCTCGGCCGCTATCGCCGCGGCCATATCCAGTTGCTGGGCGGCGAGCTCGGCAAGCGACGCATCACCGCCGTCTTCGATGCCAAGCGCCCGGATGCGGCGCTCGACACCATCGCCCACAATCTCGACCTGCGGCTGTTGCGCATGAGCGACTACCTCGTCGCTCTCGTTGCCTGGTGAAGAAAAATCGCGCCGGCGCCTAATTAGTTCTCTTCCCTCGAACGTCTTCCCCAACGGGGGAGCGCCAGAACGGCGCTTCGCATGATCGCGGACAGGGGCATCGGACGATGAAGAGCAGGAACAAGGTCGGGCAGCAGGCGGTCCGGCCGGCGCTGATTGCCGCGCTGCTGGCGGGAACGGCGCTCGGCTGTTTCACCACGCAACCGGTGCTGGCACAGGCGCCCGCGGCGACGAGCGCCGCAATCGATATCCCTGCCCAAGCTCTTTCCTCCGCCCTGATCGCCTTCTCGCGCCAGACCCGAATCGAGATCTTCGTGCCGTCCTCGCTCGCCGCCGGCAAGCGCTCCGGCGCTGTCTCGGGCACCCAATCGCCGGAAGCCGCACTGCAGCGCCTTCTCGCCGGCACCGGCCTGACTTATCGCTTCACCGGCGCGCGTTCGGTCACGGTCGAGGCCAGAGCCACGGCTGGTGCGGCCCCCGCCGGCGCGATCCCGCTCGACGAGGTGGTCGTCGAAGGCGCGCGCGGGCTGCCGCCGCCGACCGGAACCATCGGGCAACCACCTGCGCCTTACGCAGGTGGTCAGGTTGGAACCGGGACCCGAATGGGTCTCCTCGGAAACCGCTCCGTCCTGACGACGCCGTTCAACGTGACCGGCTATACGGCGAAGCTGATCCAGGACCAGCAGGCGAGGTCGCTCGCCGACGTCGTGCAGAACGACCCGTCCGTGCGCAATGACGCCCCGCCGTTCAGCGAGCGGGATTCGTTCTTCATCCGCGGCTTCTCGGTCGTCAATCTCGATACGGCCTTCGACGGCCTCGCCTATATCGCCAACCCGCGCCGCAGCGTCGTCGAGGGCATCGAGCGCGTCGAGATCCTGAAGGGCCCGACCGCCTTGCTCAATGGCGGGGTCGCCCGCATCGGCGGGACGATCAACCTCATCCCCAAGCGCGCCTTCGACGAGCCGCTGACGCGCGTCACCACGACCTATCTCAGCGACGCACAACTATGGACGCATGTCGATCTTGGCCGTCGCTTCGGCGCGTCCAAGGAATGGGGCGTGCGCTTCAACGGCTCATACCGGCAAGGCGACACGCCACTCGACAAGAACGCCATCGAGGTCGGCAATCTCTCGCTCGGTCTCGACTATCGCGGCGAGCGCTTCCGCGCCTCGCTGGACCTGGCCCATTCCACCCAGAACGTCACGGCGCCGACATCCCTGTTCAACGCGGCGGCGCCGAACATCGCTATCCCGCGGGCTCCGAACGGGCGCAGGAATACGGCGAGCTCGCTCGAGTACAACGACAGCCGCTACAACATGGCAGCCGGCCGGGTGGAGTTCGACCTTCTCCCCGATACGACGATCTACGCCGCCGCCGGCGCCAGCCGCTATCGCGAGGATTTCCTGTCCTCGTCCTATCAGATCACCAGCATGGACGGCCGCGCCACGAACAGCCTCGCCATCATGCCGCTGGAACTGCAGGGCTATTCGGGCGAGGTCGGCCTGCGCTCGAAATTCCAGACCGGCTTCATCGACCATCAGGTCAACATCTCCGCCTCGCAGTCGATCAACGAGAACTATTCGCGCGGGTTCTTCCCGCCCGCGCTGCCGACCTTCCAGACCAACATCTACGCGCCGGTCCATCTGCCGCGTGAGTCCGTCAGCACGTTCGGATTCCCGCGTTCCAGCCGGCAGCCGCTCTTCACCAGCCTGATGCTGCGCAGCGTGGCGGTGGCCGATACGCTCTCGGTGGCCGGCGACCGGATCCAGGTGACGGTCGGTGGGCGCTACCAGGACATCGTGCTGAAGAGCTATGTCACGCGCCCGGTGCCCACCTTCGGCACGCTTGCATCGAGCTACAAGGAAGGGCGGTTCAGCCCTGCGATCGCGGCGCTCGTGCGCCCGACCGACAGGCTCTCGATCTACGCCAACTACATCGAAGGCCTGACCGAAGGACCGAGCGCCCCGGCCACGGCCGTCAACGCCAACGAGGTCTTTGCGCCCGTCGTCAACAAGCAGACCGAGGTCGGCGTCAAATATGATTTCGGCAGCGTGGCCGTCACGGCCTCGCTCTTCGAGATCAGGCAGCCGAACGCCTTCACCGATCCGGCGACGAACCGCTTCTCGGTCAGCGGCCTCCAGGTCAACCGCGGCGCCGAGTTCACCGTGTTCGGCGAGCCTTTCGAAGGCGTGAGATTGCTTGGCGGCGTCACCTTCATGGACGCCGAGCTCGCCAGCACGGCCGGCAGCCAGTTCGACGGCAAGACCGCTCCGGGCATCCCGACCACGGCGATCAACCTCTATGGCGAATACGACCTTCCCTGGGTGCGCGGGCTCACGCTCACCGGCCGGATGATCTACACGAGCAAGATGTTCTACAATCAGGCGAATACGCAATCTGTCCCTGATTGGACACGCTTTGACTTCGGCCTGCGCTACGCCTTCACCGGCCCGGCGGGGAAGCCGGTGGTGCTGAGAGCGAGCGTCGAGAACGCCTTCGACAGGACCTACTGGGCATCCGCCGCGCGCGGCTTCCTGGCGGTGGGGGCGCCCCGGACATACGTGCTCTCCGCCCAGGTCGACTTCTAGCCGTTCGCCCAAGCCGATTCGGAGACCAAACGCGATGCTGCGCGCCGTCCTGCTCAGCCTGGCTCTCCTGCTTCCCCCCGCCTTGGCGGATGCGAAGCAGGTGGCCGATCTTGCCGGCAGGACGGTGACGGTTCCCGACAAGGTCGAGCGCATCATCATCGGCGAGGGCCGCTATGTCCCGGCCCTTGCCATCCTCGACCCGGACGATCCAGTCGGCCGCGTGGTCGGCATGATGGGCGACTACGAGGCCGTCGATCCGGCAAGCTATGCCCGCTATCGCGCGCGCTTCCCTAAGATCGCCGAGATCGCCCGGATCGGCCGCGCCGCCAAGGAGAGCTTCAGCCTGGAGAAGACGATCGCGCTGAAACCGCAGGTCGCGATCTTCGGCCTCGGCGGCCACGGACCGGACACGCGCTCGGGCGAGGTGATCGCCGCGCTGGAGAAGACCGGCACGGCGATCATCTTCATCGATTTCCGCAGCGACCCGCTGGTCAACACCCCGAAATCGCTGGAGCTGCTCGGCCAGGTGCTCGGCCGTGAGAAGGAGGCTGCCGAATTCCTCGCGGTCTGGCGTGCCGCGCTGGCGCAGGTCGAGGACCGGCTAAAGCAGGCGAAGCCGGCACCCGTCGGTGTCTTCGTCGAAAGCCGCGTCGGGCTCGATGCGAGCTGCTGCGAGACGATGACGCGCGGCATGATCGGCCGTTTCGTCACGGCGGCGGGCGGCCTCAACGTCGCCGAGGCGATGGTGCCTGGCGAGGCCGGAACCGTCAGCCTGGAATGGCTGCTCGCCCATCCGCCGCAGGTCTATGTCGGCACTGCGATCGGCAATGCCGCTTCGGCCGGGAGCAAGCCGTGGCTCGCGCTCGGCGCCGGGGTGGCCGCGGACATCGCGCAGGCAAGCCTCAAGCGTTCGATGGCGCGCCCCGGCATTGCGCAGCTCGAGGCGGTACGCCTTGGCAGGGCGCACGCGGTCTGGCACCACTTCTACAATTCGCCATTCAACGTTGCGGCGGTGCAGGCCTTCGCCAAATGGCTGCATCCCGCGCTCTTCGCCGATCTCGATCCCGAAGGGTTGCTCCGCCGGCTGCACGAGCGCTTCCAGCCCTTCCCCCTCGACGGCGTCTACTGGACCTCACTGCCATGACCGATATGCCTGCCGCTCCTGCGTCCCGCCTGGCCCTCGAAGAATGGCACCTTTCCGTCGTCGAGGCCCTCGACGTCGAGCCCCACCTTCGCCGCGTCGTCTTCACCGCCGAGACGCTGGACCAGCTCGACTATCAACCGGGCCAGGCGCTGGTGCTGCGCATGCCGCTGCCGGAGGGCGGCACCGGCCGGCGCGACTACACCATCCGCTGGCTCGATCGGAGCGCGAAGCGGCTCGCCATCGATTTCGTGCTGCACGGGGCGACGCCGGCACCGAGCTGGGCCAAAGCTGCGCGACCCGGGGACGCCTTGCTCGCTCATGGTCCGCGTGGCCGCACGGTTGTCGCACCGGATGCGGACTGGCACCTGTTCTGCGTCGATGAGACCGGGATGCCAGCACTGCGGCATATGCTGGAAACGATCCCCGCCGGCACGACAGTCCATGCGCTGATCGAGAGCGCCTTCGCGCAGGACGAGATCGCCATCGAAACCGCTGCGGCTTTGACCAGCCGCTGGCGCGCGCGCGGTAGCGTCCCTGCCGGACCGAACGCGCTGGTGCTGGAAGCCCTGCGCGCGCTGCCGCTTCCCGCCGGCAGGGGGCAAGCCTACCTGATGGGTGAAACGAGCAATGTCCGCTCCTGGCGGCATCATCTCGTGCAAGCGGGAATGCCAAAGGCGGCGATCGCCTCCGAAGGCTATTGGCGGCCGGGCCGTGTCGGGGGTCACGACCACGTCGATGACTAGTTGATTGACAAGCCACATCGGCTCTGCCCAACTGCGAGTGCCTGTTGGTATATTATATGACTAATAGGCAGGCCTGCCGGAGAGCAGGCCACTGTTCAATCATGGGAGAGACGCATGAAGGCAGTCCAATGGATGATGGCCCTTGCGCTTGGCGCTTTCGCCTTTGCGCCGTTGGCGCAGGCTCAGCAGAAGGGCACGATCGGCGTCTCGATGCCGACCAAATCCTCGGCGCGCTGGATCGCCGACGGCGACAACATGGTGAAGTCGCTGAAGGAGAAGGGCTACGGCGTCGACCTGCAATATGCGGACGACGACATCCCGAACCAGCTCGCCCAGATCGAGAACATGATCACCAAGGGTGTCAAGGTGCTGGTCATCGCCGCGATCGATGGCACCACTCTGTCAGACGCGCTGCAGCAGGCTGCGAGCAAGGGCATCAAGGTCATCGCCTATGACCGGCTGATCCGCAATTCCAAGAATGTCGACTACTACGCGACCTTCGACAACTTCCAGGTCGGCGTTCTCCAGGCGGGCTATATCGAGAAGGCGCTCGGCCTCAAGGAAGGCAAGGGACCCTTCAACATCGAGCTCTTCGGTGGCTCGCCCGACGACAACAACGCCTATTTCTTCTACAACGGCGCGATGTCGGTGCTGGAGCCCTACATCAAGAGCGGCAAGCTCGTGGTGCGCAGTGGCCAGCTCGGCATGGACAAGGTCTCGACCCTGCGCTGGGACGGCGCGGTCGCCCAGGCCCGCATGGACAACCTGCTCAGCGCCTACTATGCCGACAAGCGCGTCGACGCCGTGCTCTCGCCTTATGACGGCCTGAGCATCGGCATCATCTCCTCGCTCAAGGGCGTCGGCTACGGCAGCGGCAAGCAGGCCATGCCGGTGATCACCGGGCAGGACGCCGAGGTCCAGTCGGTCAAGTCGATCCTGAACAAGGAGCAGACCTCGACCGTGTTCAAGGACACGCGCGAACTCGCCAAGATCGCGGCGAACATGGTCGACGCCTCGCTCTCGGGCAAGGAGGTCGAGGTCAATGACACCAAGACCTATGAGAACGGCGTCAAGACCGTGCCGTCCTATCTGCTGAAGCCCGTCAGCGTCGATGCTTCCAACTGGAAGGAGACCCTGATCGCCAGCGGCTACTACACCGAGAATCAGGTGAAGTAAGCGCGCCGCCGCACGGCCGGGCGCTACTCGCGCCAGGCCGTAACGCCCCTCCGGGCGCGGGCTCACCATAGCCCGCGCGCTCTCCGCTGCGGGATGAAGTGATGCAAACAATCCTCGAGATGCGTGGGATCACCAAGACGTTCCCGGGCGTCAACGCGCTCGACAATGTCAACCTCACCGTCGAAGCGGGCGAGATCCACGCCCTCGTCGGCGAGAACGGCGCCGGCAAGTCGACCTTGATGAAGGTGCTGAGCGGCGTCTATCCGCACGGCTCCTATTCCGGCGCGATCCATTTCGACGGGCAGGAGCGCCAGTTCCGTGGCATCGCCGACAGCGAGAGCCTCGGCATCATCATCATCCACCAGGAGCTTGCCCTGGTGCCGTTGCTCTCGATCGCCGAGAACATCTTCCTCGGCAACGAGCAGGCGAGCCGTGGCGTGATCGACTGGTCGGCGGTTTCGGCCCGCGCCAAGGACCTGCTCGCCAAGGTCGGGCTGAAGGAGGCGCCGGAGACACTCGTCACCACGCTCGGCGTCGGCAAGCAGCAGCTGGTCGAGATCGCCAAGGCGCTGTCGAAGCGGGTCCGGCTGCTCATCCTCGACGAGCCGACCGCTAGCCTGAACGAGCGCGACAGCGACGCCCTGCTCGAGCTGCTGCTCGAATTCAAGAAGCAGGGGATCGCCTCGATCCTGATCTCGCACAAGCTCAACGAGATCGCCAAGGTCGCCGACGCCATCACCGTGCTGCGCGACGGAGCGACGGTCGAGACCCTTGATTGCCGCGCGCAGGCGATCAGCGAGGACCGCATCATCAAGGGCATGGTCGGGCGCGAGATGGCTGACCGCTACCCGAAGCGCGACAGCCGTCCCGGCGGGGTCCTGTTCGAGGTCCGGAACTGGACCGCCCATCACCCGATCCATGCCGAGCGGCAGGTGGTGAAGGGTGTCAATCTCAGCATCCGGCGCGGCGAGATCGTCGGCATCGCCGGTCTGATGGGAGCGGGGCGCACTGAATTTGCGATGAGCCTGTTCGGTCGCTCCTACGGTCAGAAGGTCAGCGGCACCGCGAAGCTCGCCGGCAAGGAGATCGATGTCGGCACGGTCGAACGCGCCATCGCCAGCGGCCTCGCCTATGCGACGGAGGACCGAAAGTCCCTCGGCCTCGTCCTCGAAGAGGACATCTGCAAGAACGTCACTCTCGCCAACCTGGCAGGTGTCGCCAGCCGCGGCGTGATCGACGACATGCGCGAGCTTGCCGTCGCCAACGACTACCGCGCCAAGCTCAGGATCCGCAGCCCGAGCGTCTACCAGCAGACCGTCAACCTCTCGGGCGGCAACCAGCAGAAAGTCGTGCTGAGCAAATGGCTCTTCGCCGACCCGCAGGTGCTCATCCTGGACGAACCGACGCGCGGTATCGATGTCGGCGCCAAATACGAGATCTACACGATCATCAACCAGCTGGCTGAGGCCGGCAAGGCGGTGCTGATGATCTCCTCGGAAATGCCCGAGCTGCTCGGCATGTGCGACCGCATCTACGTCATGAACGAGGGTGCGCTCGTCGCCGAGCTCGAGGGTGCCGAAGCATCCCAGGAAAAGATCATGCAGGCCATCATGAGATCGGGGAGACGCTGATGGATACAAGCCTGACCGACGATGTGCGCGGCTCGAAGGGCGCATCCTCGCTGAGCTTCATCAAGTCGCATTTCCGCGACTACGGCATGCTGCTCTCGCTCCTGGCGATCATGCTGTTCTTTCAGGTCATGACCGACGGCACACTGCTGAAACCGCTCAACCTGACCAATCTGATCCTGCAGAACAGCTATATCGTCATCATGGCGCTCGGTATGCTGCTGGTCATCGTCGCCGGCCATATCGACCTCTCGGTCGGTTCGGTGGTCGGCTTCGTCGGCGGCCTCGCCGCGGTCCTGATGGTGCGCTACGGCGTCCACTTCGTCCCGACCATCATCATCTGCCTGATCGTCGGCGGGCTGATCGGTGCGGCGCAAGGCTATTGGGTGGCCTATTTCAACGTGCCGTCCTTCATCGTCACGCTTGCCGGCATGCTGGTCTTCAAGGGGCTGACGCTCGCCCTGCTCGGCGGCATGTCGGTCGGCCCGTTCCCGCCGACCTTCCAGAAGCTTTCCTCCGGCTTCATCCCGGACCTGTTCGGGATGGACGGCTTCAACCTGACCGCGCTCTTCCTCGGCGTGGCCTGTATCGTCGCGATGGTCTATTTCAGCCTGAGAGGCCGGGCTAACCAGCTCCGTCACGGCGTCGAGACCTCGCCCTTCACACTGTTCGCCGCCAAGAACGCGCTGCTCGCCCTGCTCATCCTCGCCTTCTGCTATCAGCTCGCCACCTATCGCGGCCTGCCGAACGTGCTGGTGATCATGTTCCTGCTGATCGCCCTCTACGCCTTCGTCACCAACCGCACCGTGATCGGCCGGCGCATCTACGCGCTCGGCGGCAACGAGAAGGCGGCGCGGCTCTCCGGCATCAAGACCGAGCGCCTGACCTTCCTGACCTTCGTCAACATGGGCGTCCTCGCCGGCCTCGCCGGACTGATCTTCGCCGCGCGCCTCAATACCGCGACGCCGAAGGCGGGCCTCGGTTTCGAGCTCGACGTCATCGCCGCCTGCTTCATCGGCGGCGCCTCGGCCTCCGGTGGTGTCGGCAAGGTCACCGGCGCGGTGATCGGCGCCATGGTCATGGGCGTGATGAACAATGGCATGTCGATTCTCGGCATCGGCATCGACTATCAGCAGGTCATCAAGGGCCTGGTCCTGCTCGCTGCGGTTTCGATCGATGTCTACAACAAGAAGAAATAGCTCCGCCATGCGAAGGGTCCGCCTCGCTGCGATGCTGCCGGCTAGCCGCGTCGCGCCGAACGGGGCGGGGTGAGCGCATCATGAACTCGCCGCAAGCCGGCCTCGTCCTGTCGATGCCTTCCCGCTCCGCACATGACCTCGTCGTGCATGGCATCGGCCGTCGCATCGTCGCCGGCCAGTATCCGATCGGCAGCACCTTGCCGGGTGATGCCGACCTGATGGAGCGCTTCTCCGTCTCACGCTCGGTCCTGCGCGAAGCGCTCAAGACACTCGCCGCCAAGGGGCTGGTCGAGCCGAAGACCAAGGTTGGCACGCGCATTCTCGAAGAGAAGCGCTGGAACATGTTCGACGCCGATATCCTGAGCTGGCGCTTGCAGCGCGGCGCCGATGCGCCCTTTTTCGAGAACCTGTTCGACATCAGGCAGGCGCTCGAGCCCCTGGCGGCCGCCTCGGCCGCGCTGCGCCGCAGCGACGAGGACATCTGCCGGATCGAGGCGGCCTGGCGCCGCATGGGGCCGCCCGACCAGACGCGCGATGGCTTCACCACCGCCGATCTCGCCTTCCATCGCGCCATCCTCGACGCCTCCGGCAATCCCTTCCTGCATTCGATCGGCTCGGTCATCGAGACGGCGCTCGCCGCCGCCTTCGCGCTGAGCGCGCCGGTCGACGATCCCGAGCGCTTCGCGCTGGCGCTGCGCCAGCACCGCACGATTCTCGATGCGATCATCGCGCGCGACGCCGACGCCGCGAGCGCCGCCATGACGATCGTCATCATCGAAGGCACGCGCTGGACCAGCATGGAAACGCAGATGGCGCCAGGCATTGCGATCTCGCTCAAGCTGTTCGGCCGCTGACCGCACCGCTCTCACGCTTTCCATTTCCTCTCGACCGGACATTCGATGACACCGCAGAGCGCTATCCAATCCGTCCTGATCACCGGTGCCGGAGGCAATCTCGGCCGCAAGCTAGCGGCTCACCTGCTCGCCAGCTCTTGGTGTCGGCGCGTCGTCGCGGTCGATCGCCTGATCGTTTCCGATCTGACGGACCCGCGGCTGGTCTGGATCGAGGCCGATCTTGCAGATCCACAAGACGCGCGCTGGCGCAAGGCCCTGCAGGGCATCGATGCGGTCGTCCACCTCGCCGCCAGCAATCCTTTGCCGGACGCGCCATGGAGCGATTCCTGCGTCTCCTTCGACATGACGCTGCATCTGCTCGAGGCAGCCGCTCAAGCTGGAGTGCGGCGCTTCGTCTTCGCCTCCTCCAACCACGCTATGGGCCAGTACAAGGACGAGCCGCTGGCAGGCACGATCGGCCCCGGCGGCTTGCGCACCGACCTACCGCCCGGCCCGGGCACGCGCTTCTTCAACGGCCACGAGATCGTGCAGGGCTTCGCCTATGGCGCCTCCAAGCTGATGGGCGAACGCGCCTGCTGCGCCAAGGCCAACCTGTCCGGCGGCAGGTTCACCACCGTCTCGGTGCGCATCGGCTGGTGCCAGCCGGGCGCGAACGATCCGCACACCCTCAACACCTCCGGCCTGCCCGGCGAGGAGCCCGGCGCCGGCGAAGAGGCCGAACGCGATCTGCGCTGGTTCCGCAATATGTGGCTGTCCGACCGTGACTATGCCGCCGTCATGGAAAGAGCATTGCTGGCGGATGCGGCCGGCTGGCCAGCGCCCGGCATCGTCGTCAACGGCATGTCGGCCAACACGGGCATGCCCTGGAGCCTCGCGGAAAGCGAGACGCTGATCGGTTACCGGCCCAAGGATGACGTCTGGGCCCACCTTGATTGAGCTCAGACGTCATCAGGATCGAAGTGCGCCGGGCTACCTCGTCAGGCCGCAGCCAGTTCGCGCGTGGCGAAGTCGCCCTTATCGAGGCGCGTGATGAGCGCCGCGAGTTCGGCCGTCTCGGCTTCGGTCAGGTCGGTCAGTGGCGCGCGCACCGGGCCGGAGTCGCGGCCGATCACACGCATGCCCGCCTTGATGATCGAGACGGCGTAGCCACGCCTGCGATTGCGGATCGCAATCAGGGGCAGGATGAAGTCGCGCAAGCCGGCCTGGACGGTCGCCCGGTCACGCCGGCGCACGGCGGCGTAGAACTTGGTCGAGAACTGCGGAACGAAGTTGAACACGGCTGAGGAATAGGTGTTCACACCCATTTCGAGATAGGGCAGGGCGAAGGTCTCGGCGGTTGGCAGGCCGCCGACATAGGTCAGGCGGTCGCCCATCTTCAGGTGGATGCGGGTCATCAGCTCGATGTCGCCGACGCCGTCCTTGAAGCCGACGAGATTGGGATTGCGCTCGCAGAGCCGCGCCAGCGTTTCCTCGGTCAGGATCGCGTTGTCGCGATTGTAGACGATCACGCCCAGCTTCGTCGCCTTGCAGACGGCGTCGATATGGGCGGCTAGCCCGTCCTGCTCGGAGGAGACGAGATAGGGCGGCAGCAGCAGGATGCCGTCGGCGCCGGCGCTTTCGACCTCTTTGGCGAGCTCACAGGCGATCTGTGTGCCGTGGCCGACGCCGGCGAGCACCGGCACCCGCCCGGCCGTCGCCGAGACGGCGGTCGCGACGACCTTGAGCACCTCCTGCGGCGAGAGCGAGAAGAACTCGCCCGTGCCGCCCGCCGCGAAGAGGCCGGCGACCTCGTAGCCGCAGAGCCAGTCGAGATTGGAACGGTAGCGCGCCTCGTCGAAGGTGTTGGCGGCCGTGAACGGCGTCACCGGAAAGGACAGCAAACCGTCGCCGATCTGCCTTGCCATCTCCTGCGGCGTGAACTTGCTCATCATCTCGATCCCTCGCTGGCTATGCCGAAGCAGTAGAGCAAGATCGATGCGTGTTGAGACCAATCACTGGATCGATCGATCCAATCGTTGAATAGTTTCGCTGGTCTCGGCGATCTCCCGCGCCAGCGCGGTGACGATCGGCACCAGCGGATTGTCGTTGTCGTCGCGGCTGACGAAGAAGAGCTCGGCCGGACGATGGCGCGGCAGGTCGAGCGGTCGCAGCGCGACGCCGCTGAAACGCAGGTTGACTGCCGTTTCCGGCACGAGCGCGACGCCGACGCCGGAATGAACCATGGCGAGCATGGAGTGGATCTGCGCCAGGTGCTGGACATAGTTCGGCACGAGGCCGGCGCGCGAGAACAGCTCGACGAGCAGGTCGTGGAAATAGCGCGCCTCATAGGGCGCGTACATGATGAAGGGCTCGCCAGCGAGATCGGGCAGCGCCACGCTCTCAGCCCGCGCCAGGGCGTGGCCGGCGGGAACGGCGGCGATCAGCGGCTCGGTCATCACCCGGAAGGCGTTGAGGCCGCGGCGCGGGATCGGCGGGCGCAGCAGGCCGATGTCGATCTCGTCGGAGTCGAGCCGCTTGAGCTGGTCGCCGCTGACCATCTCCTTCAGCGCGACCTCGACATCGGGCAATTCGCGCCGGCAGGCGGCGACCAGCCTCGGCACATAGGAATAGGCCGAGGTCGCGGTGAAGCCGATATTGATCGAGCCCGCCTTGCCGTTGGCGACGCGCTTGGCGAGGAGGGCGGCGCTCTCGGCGAGCTTGAGCAGCCGGCGCGCCTCGGAAAGGAAGCTCTGGCCGGCCGGCGTCAGCTTCACAGTGCGGTTGCTGCGCTCGAGCAGCACGACGTCCAGCACCCGCTCGAGGATCTGGATCTGCCGGCTGAGCGGTGGCTGGGTCATGTTCAGCCGCGCCGCGGCGCGGCCGAAATGCAGTTCTTCCGCGACGGCGACGAAGCAGCGCAGCTGGCTCAGCTCGAACATGTCCCTCCTCCCGCGCGGCCTCTGCGATGGAGCCGCAGCGTCGGGCCGGCGTCAGTTCTGGATCGTGATCCCGGCCTTTTCAATGATGTCCTTGAATTTGGCGAGCTCGGCGACCGACTTTGCTTTGGCTTCCGCCCCGGTCGAGGGCGTCGGCGCCGCACCGAGTTCCTCGAAGCGCGAGACGACTCCCGGGTCCTTGAGGATCGCCTGCATCTCCTTGGTGAGGCTGTCGCAGATCTCCTTCGGCGTGCCTTTCGGCGCGAGGAAGCCGTTCCAAGAGCTGATGTCGAAGCCCGGCAGGGTCTCTGCCAGCGGCGGGATCTCGGGCGCGATCCTGGCCCGGTCGACCGTGGTGACGGCGAGGCCACGCAGCGTTCCGGCCTTGTAGTGCGGATAGGGCGAGGTGAAATTGTCGAAGGAGAGCTTGACGTTGCCGGCGACGACATCCTGCACCAGCGCGGCCGAGGAGCGATAGGTGACGTGCTGCATCTTCACGCTGGCGAGCTGCATGAAGAGCTCACCGCAGAGATGGATCGAGGTGCCGATCCCCGAGGAGCCGAAATTCTCCTTGCCCGGATTGGCCTTGAGATAGGCGATCAGCTCCGGAACCGTCTTGGCCGGCAGGGAAGGGTGGATGCAGAGAAAGTTCGGCTGCGAGGACGACAGCGAGAGGAACTCGAAATCCTCGATCGCCCTGAAGGGCAGCTTGTCCTTGTAGAGGTTGGGGTTGATCCCGTGCGTCGAGACCGTCGTCATGCCGATCGTGTAGCCATCGGGCGTTGCATGGGCGAGTGCGGCGACGCCGGTATTGCCGCCCGCGCCCGCCCGGTTCTCGATGACGAAGGCCTTGCCCAGCCGCTGCTGCAGCTTCTCGCAGATAATCCGGCCGATCACGTCGGTGGTGCCACCGGCACCGAACGGGATGATGACCGTGACAGGTTTCGCCGGATAGCTTTGCGCGAAGCCTGACCGCGCAAGAAAAGGCGCCGCGAGCGCCCCCCCTGCGAGTCCGAGCGCCCCGCGGCGTGTGATCGATCTGGTCATGCTGGTCCTCCCCGAGATGGTGCGCGGCTTTTGCCGTCTGCAATCGAAGATTAGGGGGATGGCCGGCGCGGGCAAGGCTTCCGGCGCTATCGCGCAATCCAAAAACGGTATCGTTCCATTGCCAAACTAATTCATTGCGGCATCGTGCCTGACCTATCCTCCGCCTCACAGGGCAGCATCCAGACTGTCCGCCAGCGCGCACCGGCCAGGCTCGGCCAGGCCGCCTCCGGAGGAAAGAGCGACCATGTCCAGATCTTCGTTCCGTCCGTCGTTGGCTCTCGCAAAGGGCCTCATACTTGCCGCGCTCGCGGGCCTTGGCCTCGCAGCAGGGCCTGCCGCGGCCCAGAACTTCGAGCGGCCCGTGCGTATCATCGTACCCTTCGCGCCGGGCGGTACCTCGGACATCCTTGCCCGCCTGATCGGGCCCAAGCTCTCGGCCGCGATCGGCCAGCCGGTCGTGATCGAGAACAAGCCGGGCGCCGCCGGCAATCTCGGCGCCGACACGGTCGCCAAGGCTCCCGCCGACGGCCATACCCTCCTGCTCATGGATGTCGGCTCGCTGGCGACCGCGCCGAGCCTGTTCTCCGATCTCACCTACGACCCGGCTAAGGATCTCGCGCCGGTCAGCATGGTGATGTTCGGCCCCTACGTCCTCGCCGTGCATGAATCGGTTCCGGCCAAGACCGCGCAGGAACTCGTCGCCTATGCCAAGGCGAATCCGGGCAAGCTCGCCATGGCCAATTCTGGCGTCGGCGCTGCCAACCACATCACGGCGGTTTCGATGGCCAAGGAACTCGGCATCACCTGGAAGAACGTGCCGTATAAGGGCGGCGCCGCCGCCTCGCGCGCTGTCGTCTCCGGCGAAAGCACCGTCATCATCAACGGCTCCACCGCGACGCTGCCCTTTGTCGCCAACAAGCAGCTCGTTGGACTTGCCGTCACCGGCGAGGAACGCATCTCCGGCATCCCGACCTTCAAGGAAGCCGGCCTGCCGGGCGGCGATGCCGGCACATGGCAAGGCATCTTGACCACGGCCAAGACACCGCCGGCGGTGGTCGCGCGCCTCAATGCCGAGATCGGCAAGATCCTGCAGGATCCCGAGATCAAGGCCAAGATCGCCGAGCAGGGCGGCGTGGTGAAACCGGGTGCGCCGGCCGAATTCGCCGACTGGCTGAAGAGCGCCACCGAGCGCTGGGGCGGCATCATCCGCGAAGCCGGCATCAAGGGCACGAACTGACGGTGGCGCGGCCGATGACCCGGCTCCGGATCGACTGGCAGGACGTCCTGCTCGGCGCCTTCCTCGTCGCGGTGGCGCTGGGGGCGCTCTACGCCACCCACACCCTGTCGGTCGGCCATGCCGCCGATATGGGGCCGGGCTACATGCCGCGCGTCGTCTCGCTCGCTTTGCTCGGCTTCGGCCTGTTCTTCCTCGGACGCAGCGTCAGAGGTGTGGCTGCCAGCATCGAAGCGGTGCGGCTGCGGCCGCTGCTCGCCGTACTGGCCGCGGTCGGCGTCTTCGCATTGACGGCGGAGCGGCTCGGCCTCGCCATCGCGTCGGTCGTCACCGTCCTGCTGGCCGGGTTGGCGACCCGCGAGACGCGGCCGCTGGAAAGCATGGGCTTTGCGCTGCTGCTCTCGGGCCTGGCCGCGTTGCTGTTCGTCAAAGTCCTGGCCCTGCCGGTCCCGCTTTGGCCCCGCTGAGCGCGCCATGGAACTCTTCGACAATCTGCTGATCGGCCTGTCGACGGCGCTGCAGCTCAAGAATCTCGGCTTCTGCCTGATCGGCGTTCTGATCGGCACCGCGATCGGGGTCCTGCCCGGGATCGGGCCGATCCCGACCATCGCCCTCCTGCTGCCGTTCACCTTCGGCATGGAGCCGGCGGGCGCGATGATCATGCTCGCCGGCATCTTCTATGGCGCGCAATATGGCGGCTCGACCACGGCGATCCTGGTCAACGTCCCCGGGGAGACCTCCTCGGTGGTAACTTGCCTCGACGGGCATCAAATGGCCCGGCAAGGTAAAGCCGGGCTGGCGCTGGCGATCGCCGCGCTCTCCTCCTTCTTCGCCGGCACGGTCGCGACCATCGTCATCGCCCTGCTCAGCGTCCCGCTCGCGGCGTTGGCGCTGAAATTCACGGCAGTCGAGTATTTCAGCCTGCTCGTGCTCGGGCTGATCGCCGCGGTGGTGCTGGCACATGGCTCGGTCGCACGGTCGCTCTCGATGGTGCTGCTCGGCTTGCTGCTAGGGCTCGTCGGCATCGACGTCAGCTCGGGTGCGGCGCGCATGACCTTCGGCATCCCGGAATTGTCCGACGGGCTCGACTTCGTGCCGGTCGCGATGGGGATGTTCGGGCTCGCCGAGATCATCGCCAATCTCGAGCGCCCGGCCGAGCGGCATGTCGTCCACCAGACGGTGCGCGGCCTCATTCCGAGCTGGGTCGACCTCAAGCAGGCCTTTCCCGCCATGGTCCGCGGCACGGCGCTGGGCTCGGCGCTCGGCGTGCTGCCCGGCGGCGGAGCGGCGTTGCCTCCCTTCTCCTCCTATGCGCTGGAGAAGAAGCTGGCCAAGGACCCGTCGCGCTTCGGCCATGGCGCGATCGAGGGCGTCGCCGGGCCGGAGGCGGCCAACAATGCCGGCGCGCAGACGAGCTTCATCCCGCTGCTGACCCTCGGCATCCCCGCCAATGCGCTGATGGCGCTGATGATCGGCGCGCTGATGATGCAGGGCATCCAGCCCGGCCCGCAGATCATGCGCGAGCAGCCGCAGCTCGTCTGGGGCGTGATCGCCTCGATGTGGGTCGGCAACCTCATGCTGCTGGTGATCAACTTGCCGCTGATCGGCCTCTGGGTCTCGATGCTGAGGATACCCTACCGGCTGCTGTTCCCGGCGATCGTGCTGTTCTGCTGCATCGGTACCTATGGCATCGCCAACAGCCTGTTCAACGTCTGGCTGATGCTTGGCTGCGCTGCGGTCGGCTACTTCTTCATCAAGGTCGGGGTCGAGCCGGCGCCGCTGCTCCTCGGACTGGTCCTCGGGCCACAAATGGAGGAGTATTTCCGCCGCGCCATGCTGCTCTCCGACGGGGATTTCTCGGTCTTCCTGACACGCCCGATCAGTGCCGGCCTGCTCGCCGTCGTCGCGCTGCTGCTCGTCGCCATGCTGTCGCCGGTGGTCGTCCGAGGGCGTAAGCAGGCTCTGGCCGAATAGCGCCACTGGCTGGCACCGGATCAGCCGGAGCCAAGGCTCTCAGCTGCTCGTTCATCACTGCATCCGGCCGGCCCGTCCCGTGACGGGATCGCGATAGGTCCGATGCAGGCAGCCCTCGTTCTGCTCGCAGGCCAGCTCCGCTGACACGAGGAGCCAGGAGAGGCCCAATCCCGTCAGAAGATGCAGGATGATCAGCACCTGGCGCAGACATGCGAGAGCCCGGCCGCTGCCATGTGCCGTGATCTCGCCACTGCGTCGAGAATCTGCCGCTGGTACAGGGCGAGCGGGGATCATGATCCCAATGCGCCATTCAGCAGGAACATCGCGTAGGGCGTCGAAAGTGCCAGGGCGCAGCAAAGGACCCGCCGAAGCATTGCAGCGGTTGCGGAACGCCTCGCGACATAATCGAGGAGATCGTGCGCGGCTGGCCGAAGATGTGGCTGGCTCGATGGTAGGGAATGCATGACATCCATCTATGTGGGAATAATTCCCACATAGATGGATGTCAGAAGCGGCGCAAGAGCTGCGCTGAAATTTGTGGGATTGTGTCCCACTTGGATTGACGCTAACAGAAGCGTCATGACGGACGCTGCGCCCGGCCCCACTGCCGAGAAGCTTTATCCGCCGCTGGCACGGCTGCTGCGGCCGCTCGTTCGCCTCTGCATCCGGGCCGGCATGACCTTTCCGGCGCTGTGCCAGTTGCTTCGGGAATTATATGTCAACGTGGCGGAGTACGATTTCGCCCTGCCCGGGAAGGAGCAGACCGACAGCCGTGTGAGCCTGTTGACCGGCATCCATCGCAAGGAAGTCAGCCGCCTGCGCGGCGCCGGCGCCCCGGTCAACGCGGTGCCGGCGGCAGTGTCCCGAACTGGCGCCATCATCGCCCGCTGGCTCGCCTCGTCACGCTTCTGCGACGCAGCCGGAACGCCCTTGCCGCTGCCGCGCAGCACGGAGGGGACGGGCCCGTCCTTCGAGGAGCTGGTCTCGTCCGTGACGCGCGATGTGCGGCCGCGTGCGGTTCTCGACGAGTGGCTCGATCGCCGGGTCGTCACGATCGACGCGGAAGACCGGATCGTGCTGGCCGAGGCTGCCTTCATCCCGCAGCACGGCGACGACGAGAAGCTGTATTATTTCGGCAGGAACCTGCACGATCACGTTGCCGCCGCGACGGAGAACGTGCTCGGATTGAAGCCCGCCTTCCTGGAGCGCTCGGTCCATTATGACGGCCTGTCGGCCGAGCTTGCCGAGAAGCTCGAAGCCCGCTCGCGTGAACTCGCCCTGGAGATGCTGCAGCGCATCAACCGGGAAGCGCATGCGGCCAGCGAGACCGACCGCGGCGGCGAGCATCGCTGGAACTGCGGGGTTTACGTCTTCCGGGAGCGGGACGGCCGCGCAAACGACGAAAGCGGGCAGGGATGAGCTCGCGGCCCGTACTGACACGCCGGGCGGTTCTCGCCTCGCTGGGGGCAAGCGTCGCGTCGCTGCATCCCGCGATCGCCGCGCCGGAGAAGCCGCGCGACGTCGGCATCGGCGGCACAGGCTTTGCGCCGGAGGGGCAGAGCGGCGGCGACCGCGGCATCGGCGGCACCGGCTTCGTCGGGACGATCCAGCGCTTCGGCAGCATTGTCGTGAACGACCGGCGCATCGCCTATGGGCCGGATGTGCCGGTCACGATCGACGGGCGGGAGCGCAGCGTCCGCGACTTGCGCATCGGCCATGTCGTACGTGTCGTGGCGCAGGCGGATTCAGCCGGGCTCGTCACGCAAGCGATCCGGGTGGAGCGCGAGGTCGTCGGCCCGGTCACCGCCGTTTCCAGCGATGCCATCGAAATCCTCGGGCAGAGGGTTCAGGTCGCAGGAACAAGGCCGCCGGGCGCATGGCGTAAGGGCCAGCAGTTGGCCGTCAGCGGCCTGCGCCGACTTGACGGGTCGATCGCCGCCAGCCTGATCGAGCGCAGCGAGCGCGCTCCGCCAAGGGTTCTGGGCGTTGTCGAACGGGACGAAGACGGCTTCTGGATCGGCGGCCTCAAGCTGGTCGAGGTCGACCAGGCCGTGGTCGGTCGCCGCGTGGCCTTGACGGGGCGCCTCGCACGCACTGGCTTCCTCCCTGCCCGGATCGACGTCGCACCTGCGCTTCCGGTGGCAGGCTCGGTCTCGATCGAGAGCTATATCAAAGCCCGCGACGGCCACCTGCTGCTCGGCTCCGGCCTCTCCGTGCGCAGCGACGCCTTCGCGTATGACCTCTCTCCATGGGAGGAATTCCGGGCGGTGCTCGATGGGCGTTTCGGTCTCGATGGCGCGCTCAGCATCGACAATATCCGCTTCGCCAGGACGAATGGCGAAGGCGAGGGGCATTCCGGTGGCGCTCCCGGACAGAGCGGCTTCGGACCGGGCGGTTTCGGGCCCGGTCCTGCCGGACCTGGCGGGTTCGGCCCCGGTCCCGGTGGAGGCTTCGGGGGGCCGGGGGGTGGTAGCGGTGGCGGTCCTGGCGGCGGCCCCGGTGGTCTTGGCGGCGGGCCGGGCGGTGGCCCGGGAGGTGGTGGCCCGGGAGGCGGCGGCCCCGGCGGCGGTGGTCCGGGCGGTGGTGGTCACGGAGGGGGCGGCGGACCAGGTCGCTAGCCCCTAGGGGCCGTTACGCATGCTCCGCCGCGATCGCCAGGAGCTTGCGGCCGTAGTCGGTCTTGTCGAGAGCCCGGCCGCGGGCGCAGAGCTCCCGGTGCGAGATGAAGCCCTGCTGGAAGGCGATCTCCTCGAGCCCGGCGACGAGCTGCCCCTGGCGTTTCTGGATGGTGCGAACGAATTCACCCGCTTCCAGCAGGCTGTCATGCGTGCCCATGTCGAGCCAAGTGTAACCACGTGACATGCATTCGACATGGAGCTCGCCGGCTCGCAGATAGACGTCGTTGACATTCGTGATCTCGAGCTCGCCGCGAGCCGAAGGCCTGATGCCGGCGGCAATCTCGACGACCCGGTTGTCGTAGAAATAAAGGCCGGTGACCGCCCAGCGTGACTGCGGAGACTGTGGTTTCTCGACGATGTGCAGCGGTCGGTTCGCCGCGTCGAGCGTGACCACGCCGTAGCGTTCCGGGTCGTCGACGGCATAGGCGAAGACGGTCGCGCCGCTCTGACGCGAGCGGGCACGAGCCAGCATGTCGGTCAGGCCCGCACCGAAGAAGATGTTGTCACCCAGCACCAGCGCGACGCTGTCCTCGCCGATGAAATCGCGCCCGATGATGAAGGCCTGCGCCAGGCCTTCGGGGCGCGGCTGCACGGCATAGCTCATCTTCAGGCCGAAGCCCGAGCCGTCGCCGAAAAGGGCGACGTAATTGTCGAGATACTCCGGCGCCGAGATGATCAGGATCTGGTCGATGCCGGCCTGCATCAGGACCGAGACCGGATAGTAGATCATCGGCTTGTCGTAGACCGGGACGAGCTGCTTGTTCACGGCGAGCGTCGCGGGGTGGAGGCGCGAACCGCTGCCGCCGGCAAGAACGATGCCCTTCATGAAGTCCTCGAGAGTTCGGTCTGTGTGCTGCCGCGCGGAGGGGGCGGGCCGAGCAGGCAATCCAGCACGATTTCGATGTCGCGGCGGAAAGCTCCGAGCGCGATGCCCCGCCGCGCTGCGAGCGTGCAGTCGAGAACGGCATTGAGCGGCCGCCTCGCTGCGGTTGGATGAGCGCTCGATGGGATCGGGACCACTCTGGCCCAGGGCCCGCCGCGGTCCCGGGCGAGGTCGAGGATGATCTGCGCCTGTTCGGCCCGGCTCAGGGCGGTCTCGCCGGCCAGATGCATCAGGCCGCCGGTCGCGTTGCCGGCGATCATGTCGTGCGCGAAGATCAGCAATGCCTCAGCCAGAGCCGGTGCATAGGTCGGCTTGCCGCGCTGATCGCCCACGATCGTGAGGCTGTCGCGCCCCTTCGCCCAGTCGAGCAGCCGCGTCACGAAGCTCTCGCCCTGCGGCCCGAAGGTCCAGGAAGTTCTGACGACCAGCGCGGACGGCATCGCGTCCAGCACGGCGCGTTCGCCCGCCCGTTTCGAGGCTCCGTAGATATTGAGGGGGCGCGGCGCGTCGGCTTCGTGATACGCGCCGTCCTTCGTTCCGTCGAAAACGCAGTCGGTCGAGATGTGAATGAGCGGCACGCCGGCTCGCGCGCACGCCTTCGCCAGAGCGGCCGGGCCATCCCGATTGAGGGCGAAGGCGAGCTCAGGCTCGCTCTCGGCGCGATCGACCGCAGTATACGCCGCGGCGTTGATGACCGCTGCGGGGCGGAGCGTGTCGAGAAGGCGGGCGGGTGCGTCAGGCGATGCCAGGTCGAAATCCGGCCGGCCGGCGGTCAGGACGGTTCCGCGGCCGCGCTCGGCAAGCGCGCTGGCGAGCAGGCCGCTGCGTCCCAGCACCAGGATATCCGGGTCGTTCATGTCGAGCGCTGTCCGTTGGCTGCCGCACTCGTCACTGCCGCAGCCCGCGTCCGGCGCGCGTACAGGCCGGGCTTCCACCACGGAATGAGCGCGCGGTCGGGCGGCCCCAGTCGAGCGAGCGCGCCGTCGACGAGACCGTTGACCAGTGCGGTGATGCAATCGGAGGAGAAACGGTGATGGGCGAGGTGGACGACGAGTCTGACGGGCAGCGAGGCCAGGAACTTGACCTTGTGCCGGCTAGGAACATGCCGCAGCCGGAGCATGGCGAGCTGGTTGCGGATATAGGTGTAGAGCCGCCGCGGCGGCTGGTCGGTCAGCAACAGGCCGAGGGGCAGTCGGATGACGCCCCGCCCGAGCTGGTGCTGCATCGGCACCGCCGGATCGACCCAGATCGAATACCCGGCGGCACTGGCCCGCAGACACCATTCGATGTCGATCGCGTCGATGAAGTAATCCGTGCGGAAGTCGCCGATGGCGGCCAGAGCGTCGAGGCGGATCAGCGAGCCGGACGAGATCACGAAACTCGTCCGCAATGGTTCTCCGTCATCCTGCCTGGCGGCGGTCGCCAGGCGCATCTTCCCGCCTTCTGAGGTGATCGGCTGCGGGCCGACGACCGCCGGCTTCTCTCCGCAGGCAGAAAGACGGCGATGGGTCGCCATCAGGCCCCCGACCATTCCAGGCTCGGGCGTGCTGTCCTGGTCGAGCAAAAGCAGGAACTCGTCGTTGCGTGCCTTGGCCAGATGGCGAAACGCGTTGTAGGCCGCGCCGAGGCCGCGATTGAGGCCTGGTCTCAGAATGACCAGTTCGGCCCCGCCGGCTGCCGCTTCCAGCACCTGCTGCTGTTCTCCGCTGACGGGTGAATTGGCGTAGACGGCTATGGTCGAGACATCGCCGGCGAGCGACGCGACGAGGCTTTGCAGTGCCGTGAAATGGGGTTGGTAGATCACGATGCCGGCAAGGCAGGATGTCGGGTTTTCAGCCAGGGCGGTCATGCCGGGATGCTCCTGAGGTTCGATGGTGACGGGGTAGGGGTGGAGGCCAGCACCTCGCCGAGCGGCCCGTCGGCGACGAGGCGGCCATGCTCGAGGCGCAGCGCCCGCGTGCAGAGGCTGGCGAGCAGGCTGTCGCTGTGGGAGGCGAGGACGAGGATGCCGGCGCGGGCGACGAAGGCGGTCAGCCGGGCCTGCGCCTTCGCCATGAAGGCCGCATCGCCGGCGAGGATGCCTTCGTCGAGCAGCAGCACGTCGGGATCGACGCTGGTGCAGATCGCGAAGGACAGGCGCGTCTGCATGCCGGCCGAATAGGTCCGGATCGGCATGTCGAGGAAGCCGCCGAGCTCGGTGAAATCGGCGATCTCGTCGATGCGGCTTTCGATCTGGCGCCGGCTCAGGCCGAGATAGAGGCCGCGCAGGCGGATATTGTCATAGCCGCTCGCCTCGCCATCCATGCCGAGGCCGATATCGAAGAGCGGCGCGATCTTGCCGCTCACCGCGACGCGGCCGGCCTGGGGCACATAGATGCCGGCGAGCACGCGCAGCAGCGTCGTCTTACCGGCGCCGTTGTGGCCGACCAGGGCGACACGCTCGCCATGGGCGATGCTGATGTCGATGTCGCGCAGGGCCTCGATGCAGGCCCGCGAGCGGGCATCGGAACCGATGCGCCCGCCGGTGGCGCTGCTGACGAGGCGGTTGCGCAGCGAGCGGGCACTGCCGCCATAGAGCGGGAACTGCACGCTGACGCGATCGAGATGGATCGAGCTCACCGCCGCCTCACAGCCAATAGGCGACGCGCCAGCGCAGCCGCGTGTAGAGGGCGAGCGCGAGGCAAAGATTGAGGGCGGTGACGGCGAGCGCCACAGCGAAGCTTTCGACCGGAACGCCGGAGCCGAGCAGCGGCGCGCGCACGATCTCGATCAGGTGGAACAGCGGGTTGAATCGCGCCAGCGCGTGCCGGTCGCCGAGATCCTCGGCGCGCCAGAGCACCGGCGTGACGAAAAGCAGCATCTGCGTCGCGTTGGCGACGAGCGGCATCATGTCGCGAAAGCGTGCGCCGACGAGGCCGAGCGTCACGCTCCAGCCAATGCCGTTGAGCAGCAGCAGGGCCAGCCCCGGCAGGGCCGCGAGTCCCGTCCAGCCGGGCTCGATGCCGCAGGCGACGAGGACGACGAGGACGATCGCGGCATTGTGGGCGAGGATGATCAGGTTACGCCAGACGACGCGCAGCACATGGATGCCGATCGGCGCGGGCATCTGCTTGATTGCCGCCGTGGCCGCCGTGAACGTGGCGACGCCCTCGTTCAATAGGGCGGTGATCAGCGACCACAGCACCATGCCCACGGTGACATAGGGCAGGTAGGCGGCGACCGGCACGCGGAAGAGCGCCGCGTAGGTGACCCCCAATCCCGCGACGAAAACGGCCAGGCTGATCGTCACCCAGAACGGCCCGAAGACCGAGCGGCTGTAGCGCTGGCGCACATCGTACCAGCCCATGGTCAGCCACAATTCGGCGAGGCCCACGGCGCGAGCGGCATCGGCGATCGCACTGCGCCACGGGTGGCGGTCGCGCGACGGCGCGTCGTGAACAAGCATCGCGGCAGGCGACATCTGCCAATCTCCTTGAGCGAGGTCCCTGTCACGAAGCGCAGGAAACGACGCGGTAGCGGGTTGACAGGTTGAATAAGTGGGAATAATTCCCACGTCAATATCAGGTGGGAAATTTTCTCACTCTAACGCCGCGCACGACGAGGCGCGGGATTACGGAAGCGGATGATGAAGATCAGGAAAGCAGTGATCCTGGCCGGCGGGCGCGGCACGCGGATCATGGAAGAATCGGAATATCGGCCCAAGCCGATGATCGAGATCGGTGGCCGGCCGATCATCTGGCACATCATGAAGCTGTATTCGCGCTACGGCATCAACGAGTTCGTGATCTGCCTCGGATACAAGGGCTATTTCCTGAAGGAGTATTTCGGGAACTACCTGCTCCACTCATCGGATGTGACATTCGACTTCACCCTGGGCGGGATGACCGTTCATGCCGGCCGCGCCGAGCCCTGGAAGGTGACGCTCGTCGACACCGGCCAGGAGACGATGACCGGCGGCCGCATCGCCCGCGTGAAGCCCTATCTGGACGGTGAGAGCTTCTGCCTGACCTATGGCGACGGCGTCTCGGACGTGCCGATCGACCGGCTGGTCGCCTTCCATGAAAGCCATGGCCGCGCCGCGACCGTGACGGCAGTCCGCCCCCCGGGGCGCTTCGGCGTGCTCGACCTTGACGGCAACGGCGTCAGCGGCTTCCGCGAGAAGGCCGCGAGCGACGCGGGCTTCATCAATGGCGGCTTCTTCGTGCTGTCACCGCGCGCGCTCGACCATATCGCCGGCGACGACACTGTCTGGGAAAGCGGCCCGATGGAGGGCCTCGCCCGCGACGGCGAGCTCATGGCCTACCCCCATGACGGCTTCTGGCAGCCGATGGACACGCTGCGTGACAAGCGTCGCCTTGAGGAACTCTGGGAAAGCGGCGAGGCGCCATGGCGGGTCTGGTGAATCCCGATCCGGCCTTCTGGCGTGGTCGGCGCGTCCTCGTCACCGGGCATAGCGGCTTCAAGGGAACCTGGCTCAGCCTGTGGCTGGCGCGGCTCGGTGCGGTCCCGCTCGGCCTGTCACTGCCGGCACAGGATCTGGACGAGGAGGAGCGGCTGGCCATCCTGCACGGCACGGTGACGGGCGCGCCCTGCGATCTGCGAGATGCGCAGGCGACCCGGGAGGCCCTTGCGCAACTCGCACCGGAGATCGTCCTGCACCTGGCGGCCCAGCCCCTGGTGCGCCAGTCCTATCTCGATCCCCGGCTCACATTCGAGACGAATGTCATGGGCACCCTGAACCTGCTCGAGGCGGTTCGGGCTCACCCGAGTGTGCAAGCGGTCCTGATCGCGACCACCGACAAGTGCTACGAGAACCGCGAATGGTCCTGGCCCTATCGCGAAGCCGACGCACTCGGCGGCCACGATCCCTACAGCGCCAGCAAGGCCTGCACGGAGCTGCTCGCCGCATCCTGGCGCAGCTCCTTCGCCGTGACGCCGGCGCGTACTATCGCGATTGCGACCGCTCGTGCCGGCAATGTCATCGGCGGCGGGGACTGGGCACTGGACCGGCTCGTGCCGGACGCGATCCGGGCCTTTGCCCGCGGCGAGCCTGTCATCGCGCGCAACCCGGCTGCGACGCGGCCGTGGCAGCATGTTCTCGATGCGCTCTGCGGCTATCTGCTGCTGGCCGAGCGCCTCCATGTGGATCAGGCGGGCTTTGCCGAAGCCTGGAATTTTGGGCCCGACGCCAGTGCCGAGCGCCCGGTCTCAGCGGTTCTCGACAGCCTCGTCCGGTTTTGGGACGAGAGCGCCTCCTGGCGGCACGACGCGAAGCCAGGCCCGCATGAGGCGAGCCGGCTCGCCCTCGACTCCAGCAAGGCGCGCCAGCGTCTCGATTGGCGTCCACGCCTCGACTTCGAGGCGGCAATGGCGCTGACGGCGCAATGGTACCGGGCTCACCACCTGGGCGCACCCGCCGCCGAGCTTATCGCCGCCGATATCGAAACCTATGAACGCGGAGCTTTTCGCTGATGAACCTGTGCAAGTGCCGCTTCTGCAGCGCGCCCCTGACCACGATCTTCGCCGATCTCGGCATGAGCCCGCTCGCCAACAGCTTCGTGCTCCCGGAAGACGCCTGCGAGCCCGAGACCTTCTTTCCGCTGCAGGTCTATGTCTGCGATGCCTGCAAGCTGGTGCAGACGCGCGATGTCGAGGCGCCGGACGCGATCTTCGGCGACTACGCCTATTTCTCCGGCTATTCGCAGAGCTGGCTGGCGCATAGTGAACGCTATGCGGCGAGGATGATCGAGTCCTTCGGCCTCTCGGACACCAGCAAGGTCGTCGAGGTCGCGAGCAATGACGGCTACCTGCTCCAGTTCTTCCAGCGCGCCGGCATTCCGGTGCTGGGCGTCGAGCCGGCGGCCAATGTCGCGGCTGTGGCGCAGCGCCTCGGCATTCCGACGCAAGTGCGCTTCTTCGGCCGCGCCACGGCGCGCGACCTGTCGGCGCAGGGGCATCGCGCTGATCTGATCGCTGCGAACAATGTCGTCGCCCATGTGCCGGATCTGAACGACTTCGTCGCCGGCTTCGAGCTGCTGCTCAAGCCGGGTGGCGTGCTGACCCTGGAATTCCCGCATCTGCTGCGGATGCTGGCGGAGAACCAGTTCGACACGATCTATCACGAGCACTTTTCCTATTTCTCCTTTCTGGCGATCGAGCGTGTCCTGCTGGCGCATGGTCTCGTTGTCTTCGATGTCGAGCGGCTGCCGACGCATGGCGGCTCGCTGCGTGTCTTCGCCGGGCATGCCGAGGGCGGGATCTGGCAATGCTCCGACGCGGTGATGGCGCTGCGCCGGGAGGAGGAGGCGTTCGGGCTCGATGGTCTCGACGCCTACACGGACTTCGCCCAGCGGATCGCGCGCACCAAGTTCGCGCTTCTGGATTTCCTGATCGGCGCCAGGCGAGCCGGCAAACGGGTCGCCGCCTATGGGGCTCCGGCCAAGGGCAATACGCTGCTGAACTATTGCGGCATCGGGCCGGAGCTCATCGATTTCACCGTTGATCGCAGCCCGCACAAGCAGGGCCGGCTGCTGCCCGGCACGCGTATCCCGATCAAGGCGCCGGACGAGATCCTGAAGGCGCAGCCAGACTACCTGCTGATCCTGCCCTGGAACCTCAAGACCGAGATCATGCAGCAGATGGCGCCCGTGCGCGCCTGGGGCGGACGCTTCGTCGTGCCGATCCCCGAGATCGAGGTGCTGGCATGATCCTCATCGAAACCCGCATCGCCGGTGTCTTCATCGTCGAGATCGAGCCGCATGCCGACGAGCGTGGGCACTTTGCCCGCTGCTACTGCGCCGAAGTCTTTGCCCGGCACGGCATCGACTTCACGCCGGTCCAGTGCAACCTGTCGTTCAATCCGCATCCTGGCACGCTGCGCGGCCTGCACTATCAGGCAAAGCCGGTGCCGGATGCGAAGCTGGTGCGCTGTACGCGCGGCGCGATCTTCGACGTTGCGGTCGATCTGCGACCGGGCTCTCCGACCTATGCCGAATGGGTGGGCGTCGAACTCTCCGCGGACAATGGGAGGGCACTCTTCGTCCCGGAAGGCTGCGCCCATGGCTTCCAGACGATCCATGCAGGGAGCGAGATCCTCTACCTGATGGGCGCGCCCTATCGGCCCGACCTGGCGCGCGGTGCACGCTGGAACGACCCGGCATTCGACATCCGCTGGCCGGCTCCGGGCCCCCGCCTGAATACGCGCGATGCGACCTACCCGGACCAGCGCATCTGAAACCTCCCGCCGGAAATGACTCACACAATGACAGGCATCGAAGACAGCGCGGCTGCCGACGGGCATGCTGCCGAGAGCGTCGCGCGCGGCCCCTTCCGGGCTCTGGGCGCCATCCTGAAGCGCCGCGCAGGGACGCCGTTTCACCCCGCTGGGAAGCTCCGGCCGGAGCCGATGGCGGGGCATTGGCGAAGCCAGGGCTTCGATTCCTATTTCTACGTGCCGATGCGATGCCGGGCCGGATTGCTGCGCGTCCGTTTCGAGGCGACCATTCTGGATGCGGGTGCCGATCACCGTGATCGCTGGCGGCTCTATTTCGACATCGGCGAGGGCTTTCGCGAGGAAGACAGCCTCGTCATCGACTGCAGCGGCCCCCGGATTGAGATCGAAACGATGATCGACCTGCCAGCGCCGGTGCGGGCTTTCCGCATCGACCCGTGCGAACGAAGCGGGCGGTTCGTGCTGCACAAGCTGGCGCTTTCCGCTCTCGCCTCGGCTCCGCCGCTTGCGAGCGGCGCTCTGCATCGGATCGCAGAGCTGTATCGGCGGCGTGCGCTGTTGCGGGCAGCGATGACGGCGGCCCATCTCGTCTTGCGTGGTGACTGGCGTGTCTTGCGGCAACGCATTGCGTCCGGAGCCGGCACCGACGCGGCAGGTTATCATCGCTGGGTGCGGAGCCGGATCATGACGCCAGCGTTGCGGCAGCGCTTCGTCGCCCGGAGCCGGAGGTTCAATCTTCGGCCGCGCTTCTCGATCATCATGCCGACCTATAATTCGCCGCCTGTCTTTCTGGTGAAGGCGCTCGAATCGGTGCTGGCCCAGACCTATCCCGACTGGGAGCTGCTCGCGGTGGACGATGGCTCCACGGATCCATCCGCGCTCGCAATCCTCCGCGATTTCGCTGCCCGCGATCCGCGGATCAAACCGACTTTCCTGCTCGCGAATGGCGGGATTGCCGCCGCCAGCAATGTGGCGCTGGGGCAGGCGAGCGGCGATTACATCGCGCTGCTGGATCACGACGACGAGCTCGCGCCGCATGCGCTTCATGCTTTCACCGACGCGATCAACCGCACGCCGCAGGCTGACTGGCTCTATTCCGACGAGGACAAGATCGACGAGGCGGGCCATCGCTCCAGCCCGTTCTTCAAGCCGGACTGGTCACCCGCTTATTTCCTGTCCTGCATGTACAGCTGCCATCTCGGCGTCTACCGCACCAGCCTGGCGCGGCGTCTCGGCGGCTTCCGCTCAGAATACGACTTCGCCCAGGACTATGACCTAGCGCTGCGCTTCGCCGCATCGACAACGCATATCGTCCACGTGCCCGACATTCTCTACCATTGGCGCATGCTGCCGCAGTCGACCGCGTCCGGCAGTGAGGCCAAACCGCAGGCGGAGCTGGCGGCGCGCCGTGCGGTGCAGGACTTCGTCGACCGCGGTCCCTATGGCGGCAAGGTCGAAGCCGGCCCGGTGCCAGGGACCCACCGCGTCCGGTTCGCCATCGCCGGCAAACCTCTGGTCTCGATCGCGATTCCTACGGCGGGCTATCGCAACCAAGTGCAAGGAGGCGGGTGGTACGTGCTCGATCTCGTACACTCCATCCGCGAGCGTGCGACCTATCCCGACATCGAGATCGTGGTCTCGGAGAATGGCGACCTCGCGCCGGGGCTCCGACAGGCCCTCCTCGAATTCGGCGTCCGCCTGGTCCGCTATGAGAGCGGGGAGTTCAACCTCTCCGACAAGATCAACCGCCTGGCGGACGCGACCTGCGGCGACTACCTCCTGCTCCTGAACGACGACATGCGCATCATCTCGCCGGGCTGGATCGAGGAGATGCTGATGTGGTGCCAGCAGGATGGCGTCTCCGGTGTCGGCGCGAAGCTGTTCTTCCCAGACGGGCGGATCCAGCATGCCGGTGTGCTGCTGCTCGGCCAGGGGCCGTCGCACCCCTACTACCTGCATCACGGATCGGAGATCGGGCAGGTCTGCTCGGCCATCGTCCCGCGCGACTACAGCGCCGTCACCGGCGCCTGCATGATGGTGAGGCGCGCAGATTTTCAGGCGGTCGGCGGTTTCGATCCGGCCTATCGGATCAACTACAACGATGTCGATTTCTGCATGCGGCTCAACGCCCGGACCGGTGGGCATTTCATCTTCACGCCCTATGCCTGCCTCGAGCATCACGAGTCGGTCAGCCGGCCGGAGCCCGTGTGCGGCGATCTCGACAAATTCAATCGGCAGTGGTCCGCAATCGTCGGCCGTGATCCGTTCTACAATCTCAACCTGTCGCAGAACTCGGCCTGCTTTGCGCTTGCGGCTGATCCTCGATCGCTGCAGGAGATATACGGGCTGTAGTTTGGAGTATTGGCGCAAGGCATGTCGTGACATGCCGTCCAGGCCCTCTTGTGAGCGACCGGCCGATGTTTCGGCCGCCGGCGGCCTATCTCGGCGACGGGTGTTCCATCCTGAAGCGCGGCACGATCATCGGAGTCCCGGCCATAGGGTCCGGGATGACGACGCAGGCGACGCCGAAGACCGCTTCTATCAGCTCGCTGGTCACGATCCCCGCCGGGGTGCCCTGAGCCTGGATCCTGCCGTCCTTCATCGCAATCAGGCAGCTCGCATAGCGGCAGGCCTGGTTGAGATCGTGCAACACGGCGACGATGGTCTTTCCAGCTCGGTTCAGCGCCCGGCAGAGCTCCAGCACCTCGATCTGGTGCGCAAGGTCGAGGAAGGTGGTCGGTTCGTCGAGCAGCAGCAGGTCAGTTTCCTGGGCGAGCGCCATGGCGATCCAGGCCTTCTGGCGCTGGCCGCCCGACAATTCGTCGAGGCGTCGCGCGGCGAGAGCGGTGACGCCGGCCGCCGCCATGGCTTTGGCGACAGCGGCCTCGTCATCGGCCGACCAGCGCTTGAACAGGCCGCCATGCGGGTGGCGTCCGCGCGCGACGAGATCGGCGACGGTGATCCCATCCGGTGTCTCCGCTCCTTGCGGCAGCACGGCGAGCCGACGCGCGCGCTCGCGATGGCTGAAATCGGCGATGGCGCGCCCGTCGAGCAGGACGCTGCCGCCGGATGACGCGTGCAGGCGAGCGAGCGTGCGCAGCAGGGTCGACTTGCCGCAGGCATTGGGGCCGACAATGACCGTGAAGCCGCCGCGCGGAAAAGCGAGATCGAGCCCGCACAGAATGTCCCTGGTACCGTGGCCGGCACGCAGGGCACGGGTCTCGAGGGGATAGACTTCACTCATGAACCCGCACCGCTTCGCATCCTGCTCCGCAGCAGCAGGACGAAATAGAGGCCGCCGAGGCAGGCGGTGACCGCTCCGACGGGAAGCGAGCGGGGTGCGAACAGGATCCGCGCGACGCAGTCGCTGCCGAGCAGGAAGAGCGCCCCGAACAGGGCCGAGGTCGAAAGCGGCAGCCCCGTGCTGCCGGCGAGCCGGCGCGCGGCATGCGGCGCGATCAGCGCGACGAAGCCGACCGGCCCCGCGATCAGGGTCGCGGTGGCGGTCAAGCTGAGCCCGACGAGGCCGAGGCACAGTCGCGCGGTGCCGGGCGGCTCGCCCAGCGCCATCGCCTTGTCGTCGCCCAGTGCGAGCGCATCCATCGTGCGGCGGCAGGCAAGACCCAGCGGCAGCAGCACGAGCAGGATGGTCGCTCCGATCGCGAGCCGGCCCCGGTCGATGCCGGCGAGCGCGCCTTGTTTCCAGCTCGCCGCGATCAGCGCGGAATCGAGCGGAGCGGTGAAAATCAGCCAGTCGTTCAGGGCGGTGAAGCCGGCGCCGACGGCGATGCCGATCAGGATCAGCCGGTTGCGCTCGACATGGCCGCCGCCGGCCGCGGCATAGACGAGCAGCCCGGCGAGGAGCCCTCCGGTGAAGGAGGCCAGCGCGACGATCGAGGCGGCGGCGCCTGCCAGCATCGCCAGGATCGCGCCGGAGAAGGCGCCTGCGTCGAAGCCGATCACATCCGGGCTGCCAAGTGGGTTGCGCAGCAGGGTCTGGAACAGGGCGCCCGCCATGCCGAGCGCGGCGCCGGCTGAGAGTGCGGCGAGGACACGCGGCAGCCGCCATTCGAGCACCATGAGCTGGATCGGAGCTGCAGCCTCGCCCGCCAGCGCGCGAGCGGTATCCGCGAGCGAAACCGGCATGGTTCCGAGCGTAAGCGCGAGCAGCGCCAGGCCAATGCAGGTCGTTGCAAGGCCAAGGTCGACTGCGAGCGAGCGGCGGGCGGGACGCCCAATACGGGTTGTCTCGCCTTGCGCTGGAACCTGAGCGATGAGCGGCATCGTCATGCCTGGCTCTGCCGTGATCGCGCCAGCAGGACCAAGATGGGCGCACCGATCAGGGCTGCGACGATACCAACGGGTAGCTCCGCGGGCGGTGCGGCCACGCGCCCGAGCGCGTCGGCGGCGGCGACAAGTGCGGCACCAACGAGAGCCGCGACGGGTAGGATGATGCGCTGGTCAACGCCACCGAGCCGACGCGCGATATGTGGGGCGGCGATGCCGATGAAGGCGATCGGCCCGGCGGCCGCGACAGCCGCGCCCGCGAGCAGGACGACGGCGACGAGGCACCCCGCTTGCGCCCAGCCGACATTGAGCCCGAGCGCGGCAGCACGGTCTTCGCCAAGCGCCAGCAGGTTGAGCCGTGGCGCCAGCAGTGCGGCAAGCACCATCCCCATGAGCAGCGGCGGCGCGATCGCGGGCAGCAGAGCGAGGCCGTCGCCGGAGAGCGCGCCGACCCGCCAGTTGCGGACGATGTCGAAGCGTTCCGGGTCGGCGAGCGCGATCGCCTGCCCGACGCCGAAGCAGAAGGCGGTGACGGCGACGCCGGCAAGCGTCAGCTTGATCGATGCGGAGGAGCCGCGCGGCGCGCCGGCGACCGCATGCACGGCGAGCGCAGCCAGCGCAGCGCCGCCGGAAGCGAGCCAGACATTTGCCGTCGGGCCGAGTGCGAACACCCCCGAGCCGATGATCATCGCCAGGCTGGCCCCCGCATTGATGCCGAGCAGGCCGGGATCGCCGAGCGGGTTGCGCGTTGCCGCCTGGATGATCGCGCCAGCCACACCGAGGGCGGCGCCGACGATGAGCCCAAGCGCCAGCCGTGGCAGGCGCAATTGCCAGAGGATCAGCACCGCCTCGCTGTCACGCCCCTGCGCCAAGTCGAGCAGGCTCGACGGTGGCAGCAGTTTTGCTCCGGCGAGCAGGCTCGCCAGCATCGCGGCCGCAAGCAGCAAGCCGGCGATGAGAGTGCTGCGCAAGTGGCCAGTCATGCCGAAAGCCGCGCAAACAGCGCGCCCCAGGCGCGGGCGAGATAGCGCGCCGTATAGAGCGAACCGAAGGTGCAGTTGCCGGCAACGGTCTCGATCCGGTCGGCCCTCACCGCCGGCAGCCGCTGCCAGAGCGCCTCGCGCGCCAGCATCTGCGGCCCGCCGTCGCCGAAATCGATCAGCAGGATGCCGTCGACTGCGCCGAGCACGTCGCCGAAGGAATCGAGCGCGACCTCGCCATTGGGGCCGAGGCGGTCGGCGGCGACTTCGCGGCCGCCGAGCTCGGCGAGCACCTGGGCCGGCATGACGAGGCCGTAGCGGGTGCCGGCGCTACGCACCAGCAGGCGGCGCTTGATCGCGTCGTAGTGCACGGCGGCGACGAGCGAACCTTCGATCGCTGGCCGATGTCGCTGCCGGATCGCAGCAACTATCTCTGCATGGGCCGCGACGATCCGCACCGCCTCCTCCGGTCGGTCGAGCCAGCCGCCCAGCCGCGTCAGGTTCTCCTGCCAGGTGATGCGATGGTTGCTCGGCAGGACGGGAGCGATTGCCGGCAGCCGTGCTAGCGGCCACCAGTCGGAGTTCGGAGCGCTGTCCGGACACAGGATCAGGTCCGGTGCCAGCATCAGGATCTGTTCGAGATCGGGCGGCGCGGCGAGGAAGGGCACGTTCGGCGGCACGGGAACCCAGGGCCGCGCCCGGCTATGGCTGTAGCCGACCAGCGGCAGATCGAAGGTGAGTGCCTGCTCCAGTCCGATACGCGAGTCGATCGCAACCACCCGCTGCGGCACGGCCGGGATATCGAGCCGGCCGAGCGAGGTTTCGACCTGCCGGCGAGTTGGCGCGGCCGTTACTGCTGCGGGCGCACCTAGCAGCGCTGCCGCCCCGGCCGCGAAGACACGCCGCGAGAGCTTCCGGCCCCGCACGCCGTTCAGAACTCGAAGGTCGAGGACACAGAGACCATGCGCGCCTCGCTCGGGTAGAGCAGGTTGAAGCCCGGATAGGTCGTCCAGTAGGCCTTGTTGAACAGGTTGGTCACATTGGCCTGCAGCGTGATCGGCTTGCCGTCGGCGCGTTCGATCTTGTAGCGCGCCCCAATGTCGAAGGTGGTCCAGGCCTTGAGCTTCTGCAGGTTGGCCGCGTCGGCATAGTTCGAGCCGGTGTAGATCATCCGCCCGAACAGGGTCAGGTTGCGGACGAAGCCCGGATCCCATTCGACGCCGAGATTGGCCTGCACGCGCGGAGCGCCCTGCGCGGTGTTGCCGTCATAGAGCGCGTCCTGCGTGCGGGTCAGTTTGGCGTCGAGCAGCGTCACGCCGCCAAGCACGCGCACGCCCGGGGTGACTTCGCCGGCGAGATTGAGCTCGATGCCGCGATAACGGGTCTCGCCATTGTCGTTGAAAGTGTTGGTCACGGTGTCGGCGATGCCGGAGGCTTGCGTCGTGTGGAAGGCGCTCAGCGTGGCCAGCATCGTGCCCCAGTCGACCTTGACGCCGGCCTCGTACTGCTTGGTGACGAAGGGCGGCAGGATCTGGCCGGCATTGGCGAAATTGTTGGCGACGACGGTGCCGACCGTCAGCCCCTCGATATAGCTGGCATAGAGCGAGACGTTCTCCAGCGGCTTGACGACGAGGCCGACCATCGGCGTCAGGGCGTTGCTCTTGTTGCGCGAGGTCACCGCCTCGGTCACCGCGGCGAAGGTCTTGGCCTCCACATATTGCTGGCGCAGCCCGAGCGTGAGCTGCACGCGCTTGTCGAGGAAGGAGAGCGTGTCGGAAACGGAGACGCTACTGAAGGTGCTTTCGTTCTGCTTGTAGCGGATGCGCGAGCCCAGCGGCGGCATCACCGAGAAGGTCGGATTGTAGATGTTCGACTGCGTCACCACCGCTGGCGGCTGCGGTGCGCTGGCGCGGGCCGAGAACAGCGTGTTGGCGGAGACCACGACCTCATGCTCGACCGGACCGGTGACGAAACGGCCACGCAGGCCGGTCTCGCCGGAATGGCGGTTGATGTCGATCAGATAGGCCGCGCTGGTCGCGGTGAAGTTGCCGTTCGGCATCAGCCGCGTGCCGGCCTCGACCGCCTGGTCCCAATCCATCCGGCTGGCGCCGCCCTTGGCATAGACGGTGACATCGGGCGTGATGTCGTATTCGGCCGAGAGCATGCCGTAGGTGTCGGCGAACTTGCTGTAGTTCCAGGGCGAGACGTAGCTCTTGTCGGGCTTGATCGGCCGCGGCACGGGCTGCCCGGCGAGCGGCGTCACCGTGTTGTTCATCCGGTCGGTGTTCAGGATTTGGTGGCCGACATCGAGTGAGACTCGCAGCGCCTCGCCGCGGTAGTCGAGCCCCAGCGTGCCGTTGAGCAGCGTCTGCGATTGCTGGCTGATCGGCGTGCCGCCGTCGCGATAGAGCAGGTTCGCCCGGACGCCGAATTCCTTGTTGGCGCCGAAGCGACGGCCGATATCGAGATGGCCGCCGAACTGGGTATTGCTGATCCAGGTCGCGGTGAAGCGCGTCAATGGCTCGTCGCCGGCGCGCTTCGGGATCAGGTTGATGATGCCGCCGACGCCGCTCGGCGAGAGCCCGCCGAGGAAGGCGCCGGGCCCCTTGATGATCTCGACGCGCTCGATGCCGGCGAGCGTCGTCTGCGCGTTCGGCGCAATGCCGAACAGTCCGCCGAAGCCGACCGCGGCGTTGCCGATCTGGATGCCGCGGATGACGAAGTAATTGGCGTTGCCGACATTGGTCGGCTCGACATTGCGGATGGCGGAATCGTTCTTGACGACATCGGCCACCGACTGCGCGCGCTGATCCTCGATCAGCTTGGCGGTGTAGTTCGAGACGGTGAGCGGGGCGTCCATGACACTGCGGGCACCGAGCACGCCGAGCTGTCCGCCGGTCGCGATCTGGCCGCCGGGATAAACGGGTGCGAGACCCGGCACGCCCGCTCCGGTGACATTGATCGTGTCGAGCGGGATGGAGCCGGCCGGCACACCCGCCACGCCCGGCTGCGGCCTTGCCGGGTCGAAGATCTCGACCGTCGTCGCGTTGCTGAAGCGATAGGACAGGCCGGTACCCGATAGCAGCGCCGCGACCGCCTGGCCGGTGGTCAGCGAGCCGCGAACCGGATTGCCCCGGCGCGAGGCGGCAGCGGTCTCGGCGAAGACGACGTCGATGCCGGTAACCCGGACGATGTCGTTCATCGCGGCGCGCACCGGCTTGGCGGGAATGTCGAAGCTGTAGGCCGACTGTGCCTGTGCCGGCCTCACTATCCCCGTGGTGCCCACGCCGATCAGCATCGTCGTCGCCAGCAGGAGCCCCATTCTGCCCAGCCTTGCCCTGCTCATGCCCCGGCCTTCCCGAAATCCAGCGATGCGGGCAGCTCCGCGCACCCGTCGCGTGCTGCCTTCATCTCCTTGTCGTCCGGGAGCGGGCGCCACCCTCACCGTTTCAGGAAAAAACTTTGCGGGCCTGTGCTGCTTCGTTCACGGGCTGACCAGCGTCAGCCGGCCGAGTGTGGTGACCTGGAAACCGACCGAGGACTGCACCGCCGCGAGGGCGGCATTGCCGTCGCGCAATGCGATGTTGCCGCTGACACGCCGCTCGCCGAGCGCGCCGCTCGTCACCACGATGCGGCCGCCGCGATAGCGCCCGATCCGTTCCAGCACATCGGCGAGCCGGACATTGGTGAAGATGTAGCGGCCCTGCCGCCAGGCCGTGGTCTCCGCGAGATCGACGGCATGGGCGCTGCCGAGGCTAATAGCGTCATAGGCGACGCTTTCGCCCGGCTTCAGCACGAGACGGCCGCTGCCGTTGCGCAAGGCGACCTCGAGGCTGCCGCTGTCCAGCGTCACGCTGACCGCGCGATCCTCGGCCGCGACCTCGAAGCGGGTGCCGAGCACGCGCGCTTCGCCATTACGGGCCGCGACAGCGAAGGGCACTTGCCCCGGGATGACGCTGAAGAAGGCGGTGCCGCGGAGGAGCTCGACCCGGCGTTCCGTTACGGTGAAATCGACCGTGATCGCGCTGTCGGCGTCGAGCAGAACGGTCGAGCCGTCGGTGAGCGTCAGATTGCGCTGCTCGGCGCGTGTTGTCGCATAGTCCGCCTGCCAATCCTGTAAAAGATGTGGGCGCTCCAGCCAGAGCCAGCCCATCGCCACGCACAAAAGCAAACTGAGCACCGCTCCCGCGGCGACCTTGCCGCTTCGGCGTTGGCGCCGGAGTTCCTCGATCTTCTGCAGGGGGCCTGCAAGTGCTGTCGCATCGTGCGGCTCGACTGCGTCCGCGAGCGGACCGAGATCGGCCCAGAGCCGCTGCACATTGGCGTAGTGCTGCTCATGGGCTGCCGAGACGGCAAGCCAGCGCGCGAAATCCTCATGGTCGGCAGCCGACGGCCTGCCGTTCATCCGTGTGAACCAGGCGATGGCCTGCTTCTCGATCTGCCGCTCGTCCGACATGGCCCGGAAGCCGCCTTTGTGCTCGCTCAGCCGCTGGTTAGCGCAGGCCGTCGCGGCAGGCCAGCAGGGCCCGCGCGATCTCGCGCTCGACCGTGCTGTAGGACAAGCCGAGCGCCGCTGCGATCTCCTCATATGAACAGGCGTGCAGCCGGTTCAGCAGGAAGACCTGCCGCGTCCGCTCCGGCAGGGCCGCGATCGTGTCGTTCAGCCGCGTAAGCTCCTGCCGCGCCGCCACGACCTGGTCTGGCAGTACCGCGGGAGCGACGTACTGCTCCTCGGTGATGCGCTGCGGCAGGCTGGCCCGCCGGCGCTCCGCCCGCAAATGGCTGATTGCCGTGTAGTGGGTTGCGCGCGTCAGATAGGCAGAGGAGCAGCCGATCTGCTCGCGCGCCCGCGTCCACAGCGTGATGAAGACGTCCTGCACGACATCGGCGGCGTTGGCCGCTCCGACGCGGCGTGCCGCCAGCCGTTCGAGCCGACGTTGCTCCAGCGCATAGAGGCTCCCGATGTCATCGAGGCTCGTGGACATGGCCGAAAAAGGCTCCGCGGACGCCATCACCGGAAGCGTCCATAACAGCGGATACCTTGTGCAGCAACGACGATAATTTAGAGATAATCTAAAGAAATCAAATGCCTAAGTCGCTTGCCCCCGAGCGCGCGACATGGAAGAAGCAGCGCCACGACCAGCGCCAGCCAGACCTGCGAGAGCATGAGCAGCAGCCCCTTCCATGAAGCGACCTTGGTGCGGCGCGAGATGCTGACGCCCGGCATGGTCCGGCTGACCTTCTCCGGCGAAGGCCTCGCGAACTTCCATTCGACTGGCATTCCGGACGAATACATCCGCCTGTTCTTCCCCGATCCGGAGAGCGGCGAGCTCGTCCTGCCGGCGATCGACGCCGACGGCCGCTGGACCTTTCCGGAGGAACGGCACCGTGTCCGCTATTCCACCTACACGGTTCGCCGCTTCGACGCGGTCAGCCGCGAGCTTGATATCGATCTCGTGGTCCATGACGGCGGTCAGGCCAGCGACTGGGCGATGACAGCCTCTGTCGGCGAGCGCATCGTCATCAACAACCCGCGCGGGCTCTATGTGCCGCCGGCCGATCTGCGCTGGCAGCTCCTGATCGCCGACGCGACCGGCCTGCCGGCGGTCGCCCGCATCCTCGAGCAGACGCCGGCGGGGATCTTCAGCGACATCTTCGTCGAGCTCGTCGACGAAGCGCATGTCCAGGATTTGCCTGAGCACTCCAGTGCGCGCGTGACCTGGCTCACCGGCAGTGGCAATGGCATCGCCGACAGCCGGATCGGCAGCCTGCTCGCGAACGCCCCGCGGACGCAGGACGGCGGCTATCTCTGGGTCGCCGCCGAGAAATCGGCGGTCCGCGAGCTGCGCGAACAGGCGCGGGCGCTGCCCTGTTTCGTCGACGGGCGCCAGAAGCTCGTCGCCTATTGGAGCCGGTCGCAGGACATGGCTGGGTAGGCCAGGGAGCACCTGCGGCGCGAGCACTCGGTGGCCTCGCGCCGGTGGCGCGGCGCTTCAGCGCTGGCAACAGGCGGGCTTTCAAGCGGGCAGCAGCATGGCCCGCTCATGCGGTTTTCATCGGGTATGACCGGTCAACGCCGGATTTGATAAGATCCGAGGTGCTCTGCATGGCGGCGGACGAGTTCCAGCCCAAAGGCCGTCGGCCTCATGGCAGGCGCGCGATCGTGGATCTCGATACCGGCCCGCGCCCCGAAGATGCGCTTGCCGTAGCAGATCAGGCTTTCCAATGACTGCATGATGAAGACGATCGCCGGCAGCACCTCGCGGTAGAGCGCCTCCGCCCCGTCTTCGTCACCAGCGACAAAGCGCTCATAGATCGCCACGGTCAGGTCGATCAGCTCGGGCGCGAGGATCATGCCGACGCAGCCGGCACGCAGATTCTCGATCAGTTCGAGCCCGCCGCGCCCGTTCAGCACCGGCAGACGGCCCTCGGTCGTCTCGATCAATTGCCGGATCTCGGTCGCCGCTCCCTCGCCCTTCACCAGCCTGATGTTGGGATGCTGCGCGACGAGGCTGCGGATATCCTCCGCCGACAGGCCGCGGCCCATATAGGCCGGCGCGTTCTGGATCGCGACCGGTAGGCTCGTCGCATCCGCGACCCGACCGAAGAAACGGATGTATTCGATCGCCGCGAAGCTGCCGACCATGGGCGGCTGCAGGATGACCCAGTCGGCCTTCGCTGCCTCCGCTGCCCTGACCAGCTCGATCTGTTCGCCGACCGAGGTCCCGTAGATCGTGAAGCCGAGCGGCTTCAAGCCCCCGACATCCTCCGAGGTCCACTCCATCACCGTCCGCCGCTCCGGCACGGTCAGCTTCGAGACTTCCGTCGCGAGGCCGAGCGCCGCGATGCCGTGGGCACCGTGCTCCAGGCAGATCTCGACCTGCCGCTGCATCGCCTGCCGGTCGAGCCGCTCCTGCGCATCGAACAGCGCATAGAGGATCGCATGAATGCCGGTGAACGCGGTCTGAGTGGTCATGGTCATACCTCGCTTCAATGATCAGATGTTAAACATCAGATGAATGCTTGCGCGCAAGCCCCGGACGTGACAGCTTCCCGCCGCGGGAGAGAAAACGGCATGGCGCGGGGCAGCAAACCGGGAAAGATCGGCACGATGGTCGCGGCGCTCGGCGCTGCGATCGTGCGTGGCGAGATCGCCTCGGGCACCGTCCTGCCGCCCGAGCCGGAACTGGCCGAGCGCTATGGCGCCGGGCGTAGCGTCGTTCGCGAAGCCGTGAAGATCCTCGTCGCCAAGGGCCTGCTCACAGTGCGCCCGCGCCATGGCACGCAAGTTCGTCCCCAGCACGACTGGACGCTGCTCGACCGCGAGGTGCTCGGCTGGATGCGCAGCGAGGACGGGCTCGACCGCGACCTGCTGCTCGCTCTGGAGGAGACGCGCGAGATCATCGAGCCGGAAGCGGCCGCCTTGGCAGCGACCCGCGCCACGCCCGAGGATCTCGCCCGCATCCGCGCCGCGCTCGCCGCCATGGAGGCCGAGCAGGACGATCCGCAGGCCGCCATCGCCGCCGACAAAAGCTTCCATCTCGCGATCCTCGACGCCACCAACAACCCGATCCTGCGCAGCTTCCGCGGCGCGATCGACACGATCCTCAGCGCGATGTTCGACTTCACGGTCGATGTCTTCGCCGGGAACCTCGCGAACCACGCCGCGGTCGTCGACGCGATTGCCGCCGGCGAGCCCGAGCAGGCCCGCCAGGCGATGCGCCAGGTGCTCGGCTACACGCGCGGCCACATGCTTTCCAGTTCCGCACTTGCGGATGGAGCCAGCCCAAAAAAGAAAACCGTTCCGGGAGAAACGCCATGAAACTCGCAAAACTGCTGCTCGCCGCCGCTATCGCAGCGGTGTCGCCGCCCGCCTTCGCCGCCTGGCCCGAGCGCCCGATCACCCTGGTCGTGCCCTGGGCCGCCGGCGGCGGCACCGATGCGGTCGCCCGCATCCTCGCAGCCGGGTTGGAGAAGGAGCTCGGCAAGCCGGTCAACGTCGTCAACCGCACCGGCGGCGGCGGCGTGGTCGGCCATACCGAGATCGTCAACGCCAAGCCGGACGGCTATACGATCGGTCTCGCCACGGCGGAGGTCACGACCTTCTACTGGTCCAACACGGCGCCGTTCACCTATGAGAAGCTCACCCCGATCGCGCTGGTGAACTTCGACTCCGCCGCCTTCAACGTCGCCGCGAACTCACCCTGGGCCGATCTGCGCGCCGCGCTCGACGACATCAAGAAGCAGCCGGTCGGCAAGTACAAGCTCTCCGGCATGGGCGCAGGCGCGGCCTATCACCTCGCCTTCGCCGGCTTGATGCAGCTCGAAGGCATCGATCCCAAGGCGGTCGTCGTGGTGCCGAGCCAGGGCGCCGCTCCCGGCTTCCAGGAACTGGCCTCGGGCGGCGTGCAGATCGTCCCGTCCTCCCTGCCCGAGGGCAAGCCGATGTTCGATGCCGGCCGCGTCAAGTCGCTGGCGGTGATGTCGAAGGAGAAGATCGGCGCCTTCCCGGCCGTGCCGACGGTCAAGGACGCGATCGGCAAGGAGTATGAAGGCGGCACCTGGCGCGGCCTTGCGGCCCCGGCCGGCCTGCCGGCCGACGTTGCCGCCCGCCTCGTCGAAGCGGCGGAGAAGGTCGCGAACTCCGAAGCCTACAAGTCCTTCCTGGCCGAGCGCGGCTTCGGTTACGCCTTCGCCAAGGGGCCGGCTTTCGGCAGCTTCCTCGCCACCCAGCACAAGAACAACGGCGAGATCATGGGCGCGCTCGGCCTGCGCCTGCGCCAGTAGCCCACCGCTCTTTGCAATGAACAAGGCGCGGCGAATTTCGCCGCGCCCGTTTCCATCGCGCACGCCGAGCACGCCATGAAGTTCAACGATCTCTTCGGAGGCCTCGTCTTCCTTGTCCTATCGGGCCTGGTCGCGTTCGCCTCCTGGAACCTGCCGAACCCGTCGCAGCAGCCGCTCGGCCCTTCGGCCTTCCCGCTGATCCTGTCAGGCCTGCTGGCGCTCTGCGCCGCGATCCTCGCGGTCAACGGCGCCCGCGCGACGCAAGGCGGGCCGCTGATCGGCCTCGCCGACTGGGCACGCAATGGCGGCGCTTTACCGCGCCTGCTGCTCGTGCCGGCGGCGGTGATCTTCTACATGCTCTTCGCCGAGACGCTCGGCTTCCTGATCTGCGCTCCGCTGATCCTCACCGTCCTCTTCCTGGCCGGCGGCACCAGGCCGCTGCACGCGATCGCGCTCTCGCTCGCGGCCGCGCTCGTCATCCACTCGATCTTCTATCTCGCCCTCGGCGTGCAATTGCCCTGGGGACCGCTCGAACCTCTGCGCTGGTAAGCCGCCATGCTCGACGCCTATGTCACCGCGCTGGGGATGGTGCTCGATCCCTATGTGCTCTTCGTCATCACCGCCTCGGCGATCTACGGCCTCGTCGTCGGCTGCATTCCCGGCTTGTCGGCGACGATGGCGACGGCGCTGTTGGTGCCGCTGACCTTCTTCATGCCGCCGGTGCCGGCGATCGCCGCGATCGTGACGACCTCGACCATGGCGATCTTCTCCGGCGATATTCCGGGCTGCCTGCTGCGCATCCCGGGCACGCCGGCTTCGGCGGCCTATGTCGACGATTCCTACCAGATGACTCTGAAGGGCAAGCCGGAGCTCGCTCTCGGCATCGGCCTGTGGTTTTCGGTGTTGGGTGGCCTGTTCGGCACGGCGGTGATGATGGTGGCCTCGCCGGCCATTGCCGATTTCGCGCTCGGCTTCGGCTCGGTCGAATTCTTCTGGATCGTCATGCTCGGCCTCGGCGGCGCCGTCTTCATCGGTTCCTCGACGCCGCTCAAGGCCTGCATCTCACTGCTGATCGGCCTCTTGATCGCGATGGTCGGCATGAACAACCCCGCCGGCCAACCGCGCTTCACCTTCGACTCCACCGAGATGCTCGGCGGCGTCTCGCTGATCCCGATGATGGTCGGCATGTTCGCCTGCTCGGAGGTGATGCGGCACATGGTCTCCGACGGCAGCGCCCCGCATGCCGTGGTCCAGAAGATCGGCCCGATCTTCGCCAATATGTGGCGGCTGACCAAGCAATATCCCTGGCAGCTGATCCGCGGCAGCGCGCTCGGCACGATCATCGGCATCCAGCCGGGCAGCGGCGCCGACATGGCGGCGTGGATGTCCTATGCCATGAGCAAGCGCTTCTCGAAGGAGCCGGAGAAGTTCGGCACCGGCCATCCCGAGGGGCTGATCGAGGCCGGCGCCTCCAACAACTCCTCGCTCGCCGGCGCCTGGATCCCGGCCCTGGTCTTCGGCATCCCCGGCGACTCGATCACCGCGATCGCGATCGGCGTGCTGATGATGAAGAACATGGCGCCGGGGCCGACGATCTTCGTCAACAACCCCGAGAACGTCTATGCGCTCTTCCTGATCTTCGTCATCGCCAACCTGCTGATGCTGCCGCTCGGCTGGGCGATCATCAAGATCGCGACGCGTGTGCTCTCCGTGCCGCGGCGCGTGCTGATGCCGATCATCCTGCTCTTCGCCATCGTCGGCTCCTACGCGATCAACAACTCGCTGTTCGATGTCGGCGTCATGCTCGCCTTCGGCGTGCTGGCCTTCGTGCTTGAGGAGAACGACTTCCCGGTTGCGCCAGTGATCCTCGGCGTCGTGCTCGGGCCATTGCTGGAGGAGTATTTCATCAACTCGATGATCAAGTCCGACGGCCGGCTGGTCGGCCTAGTCGACCGGCCGATCGCCGCGGTCCTGGCGGCGATCACGGTCACTATCGTGGGCTGGACGATCATCGCATCCATGAAAGGCACCAAGACGCCCGAGAGTGTGCCACGCGGCTGAGCTGCGCCATGGACCGGCTTCAGCGCATCGTCCGAAACCGGAGATTCAGCGCCGGCTGCCGCTGCTCACTGAATGCGGCGAACATTCCACATGCTCGGGATCGTCGATTCGAGAAAACCGGTCAGATCGGCGCGATAGGCCGTCGGGATGAAGAACTGACCGAGCGGAATGATCGGCGCCTGCTTGAACGCGTCGACCTGGATCATCTCCGCGATCGCCTTCTGCTCGGCCGGATCCGTCGCCGTCAGCCATTTCGAGGCCAGTTCCTCTGCCGCCGCGTTCTCGTACCAGCCGAACCAGCCCTTGGCGCCCTGGCCGCGCAGCGTTTGATTGATCGCGGGATTGTCGACGGCGAGCGACGGCCACCAGGTGTGGAAGACGCTCCAGCCGCCCTTCTCGACCGGCTCGCGCGAGGCGCGCCTCTGAACGACCGATCCCCAATCGGTTTCCACCAGCTCGACATTGATCCCGAGCTTGCGGAAGAGGTCGTCGGTGATCTGCCCGAGCGGTCCGATGCTGGCGATGTCGGTCGGGCTGATGATGACCACACGCTCGCCCTTGTAGCCGGCTTCGCGCAGCATGGTCCTGGCGCGCCCGAGGTCGCGCGGTCCCTTGAGCGGCTCCGCGCCGGCTTCGCCGGCATAGCTCGTGCCGCATGGCCACATCGAGAAGCAGCTGCGGAAGTTGTCGTCGATGCCGCCTGTGACCGAGCGCATGTAGTCGGCCTGCTCCACGGCATACATGATCGCCCGACGTATGGCCGGATTGTCGAAGGGCGGATGCAGCGTGTTGAAGCGCATCATGCCGATGAAGCCGGCCCGGTCGTGAATGGCGACCTTGACGTTCCTGCTGGCCTGCAGGGCCGGTATCAGATCCGGCAGGGCCTGATCCCACCAGTCGATTTCGCCCGTCTGCAAGGCTGCCGCGGCCGTTGCAGCATCCGGCATGACGATCCACTCGATCCGCTCGAAATGCGCGACCTTGCCGCCGGCCGTGCGCTCGGCCGCCTCGGGCCGCGGGACATAGGCTCCGAACCTGGCATAAGCCGCCTTGCTTCCGGAGACGTACTCGTCCTGCAGGAAGCGGTACGGTCCCGAGCCGACGATCTCCGTGATCTGCTTGAAGGGGTCGGTCTTCGCCACGCGCTCCGGCATGATGAAGGGCGTGACGCCCAGAGGCTTGGCGATCGCTTCGAGAAAGAGCGGGAAGGGCGCCCGGAACGAGACGCGCAGATGCCGGTCGTCCGGCGCCTCCCATGTGTCCGCCATGGCGTCGAGCAACTGGCCGAAGGCGTCGCGCTTGGCCCAGCGTTGCAGGCTCGCGATGCAGTCGCGTGCGAGCACCGGCTGGCCGTCATGCCATGTCAGCCCTTCGCGCAGCTCGACCGTCCAGGCGCGGCCATCGGCCGAAACGGAATGTCCCTTGGCCATCTGCGGCTGCGGGCGCAGCGTGTTGTCGAGGCCGTAGAGGGTGTCGAAGACGGCATAGCCGTGGTTCGTCGTGACCTGCGCCGTCGTCCAGATCGGATCGAGCGAGGTCAGGTTCGCCTGCGGCACGAATTTGAGAACCTTCGGGTCGCGGCGCTGCGCTCGCACGCTGCCGGCGATCCCGGCTGACAGGAAGCCCGCCGAAGCGGCCAGAAAGTCTCGCCGTCTCATCTCCACCCCCTTTTTTGCTCTCGATTGTCGATCAGGTTGACATGCGTCGAATTAATTGTCCATCGTACAATTAATCGAGATCAGGGAGGGCGTATGAGCGGCGGATTCGGTATCACCCACGAGGATCTTGCCGTGGGACACGCAGCCACCCGCCTCGCCGGCGCGGTCCGGGCGCACCTGAGCGGGCACCAGGTCGATCTCTTCGACCGAGGACAACTCGCATGACACAGCGTCTCGATCGTGCCGCCTTGCGCGGCAAGGCTCAGAGCGTGCTCGGACTCGTCGATCCGGCGAGTCTCGGTGCCACCTTGATGCACGAGCACCTGATCTGGGACATCCGCACGACCGCGATGGCCGCCGACCCCGATCAGGGGCCCGAAATCTCGCTCTGCAACTGCTTCCGCATGAACTACGGGCGCTGGAAAGTACCCGGCAATCTCGTCCTGCGTTGCCGCGATACTGCCGCCAGGGAAGTGCAGGCAATGGCCGATGCCGGTGGGCAGACCATCGTCGAGCTCAGCAATGGCGGGCTGAAGCCTGATCCCGATGGGCTGGCCGAGATTGCGCGCCGGACCGGCGCCACCATCGTCATGGGCTGCGGCCACTATGTCCACGACTACCAGGACCGGGCCAATGACGACCGCGATATCGACAGCTTCGCGGCGGAGATGATCGACCAGGTCTTCGAAGGCGCCTGGGGCACCTCGGTGCGCGCCGGGATCATCGGCGAAATCGGCTGCCAGGTGCCGTGGACCGATCTGGAGAAGCGTGTGCTGCGCGGCGCCCTGATCGCCCAGAAGGAGACCGGTGCTGCCGTCAACATCCATCCCGGACGTGCGGTCGAGCAACCGCAGGAGATCGCCGCTTTCGTCCTGGCGCATGGCGGCGATATCGGGCGCGTGATCTTCAGCCATATCGACCGGACGATCTTCGACGAAGTCACGCTGCTACGCCTGGCCGATACCGGCTGCGTGATCGAGTTCGATCTCTTCGGCCAGGAACAGGCCTTCTACACCTGGGCCGATATCGACATGCCGAACGATGCCGGCCGCCTGCGTTTCATCCGCAGCCTGATCGACCACGGCCATCTCGAACGCGTCGTGATCAGCCACGACATCTGTTACAAGACGCGGCTGACCAGCTTCGGCGGGCACGGCTATACCCACATCTTCGAGAATATCGTTCCGCTGATGCGCTCGCGCGGCTTCTCGGAGGCCGAGATCGAGGCGATCCTCGTCGGCAATCCGCGCCGGCTGCTGACTTTCGTCTGACCGGAGGTTCAGGCCGGCTTGCGTGCGAGCGTGCGCAGGCCGGTGATGATGGTCTCGACATAGAAGTCGAAGCTGTGCGTCATCGGCTTCTCGGCGCCGCCTTGCCAGCGGACGATGAAGGCGCGGTTGGCGAGCGCGTCGAGATTGCGCGCGAGCCGCGGGAACCGCTCCGCGTCGACGGCGCGGATCTCGGCCTCGAAGGCGCTCGCCCATTCGCTGGCGTCCTCCGTCGGGCCGGGTGCAAGCTCCAGCGTGACATAGCCGAGCAGGCCCGCGACCACCGTATTGTAGGCATCGACCAGCCGTTCGCCGGCAAAGCCAGCGGACTCAAGGGCCGCGAGGACGCGCTCCACGAGTTCCATGTCGACGCCCGTGTTCGAGACGATCTGGGCACCGAGCAAGGGCGCGATATTGGGGTGCTTGCGCAGCGATTCGCGGTAGCGGGTGAAAAGCGCGCGGACCCAGTTCTCCCAATCGCTGACCGCATCCTCAGCAGGCGGGACGACATCGGTGAAAGCAGTCGCCGCGACCGCGCCGAGCACGGCATTGCGGCCGCCGGGCATGTGCCAATACAGCGCCGTTGGAAACACGCCGAGCGCCCGTGCGAGCTCGCGCAGGCTGAAGGCCTCCAGCCCGCGCTCGTCGATCAGCCGCAGTGCCTCCGCCACGATCTGCGTGCGATCGAGCGCGACGACTTCGTCGCGTCTGGGGCGCCCGCGTCGCTTGCGTTGCTCGGCTTCCTGCATGACCTCCCCGGCGCTCGCGGCGGTCGAGCCGGTTCTGCTCGACAAGTCGCAATTAGCAGCCGCACCGAGGTCGCGATACCTTGCAAGGCAAATCCTCGCCAATCCCTCTCGACAAATAAATTGTACATCGTACAATTATTTTCGATGACGCTGCGCCGCCGTGAGGGCCGCGCGGCGAGGCAAACCGGTGGACGGCGGATCATGGACACGGCACGGCGAAACAGGACGATCGACGACGAGCTGGTGGAAGCCCGGGCGCGCTATGCGCAACGGCGGCCTAAATCGCTGGCCGTCCACCAGCGCGCCTGCGAGGTGATGCCAGGTGGAAACACTCGGACCGTTCTCTACCATGGCCCGTTTCCGCTGCGGCTGGCTCACGGCCGGGGAGCGGTGGCGACCGACGCCGACGGCCATCGCTATGTGAATCTGCTCGGCGAATACACTGCTGGCCTGTTCGGCCATTCCCATCCGGTCATCCGAGCCGCGATCGACGCGGCGCTCGATGGCGGCGTCAATCTCGGCGGTCACAACATGTTCGAGGCGGAGCTCGCCAGACATGTGGTCGCCCGCTTCAGCGCGATCGAGCGGGTACGCTTCACCAATTCCGGCACCGAAGCGAACCTGATGGCGATCGCCACGGCGCGCGCCTTCACCAAGCGGCCGAAAGTCCTGGTGTTCCGGGGCGGCTATCACGGCGGCCTGCTCTATTTCGGCGGCGGTGGCATCCCGATCAACGCGCCCTATGACTTCATCGTCGCGCCCTACAACGACGCCGAGGCGACGGCGCGGCTGATCCGCGAGAACGGAGCCGATCTCGCCTGCGTGCTGACCGAGGCGATGATGGGATCGGGAGGCTGCATCCCCGGCCAGCCCGATTTCCTTGGCATGCTGTGCGAGGAGACGCGCGCCGTGGGGGCGCTCTTCATTCTCGATGAGGTGATGACCTCGCGCTTCGGCCGCGGTGGTGCTCAAGGCCTGCTCGGCCTTGATCCCGATCTGGTGACGCTTGGCAAGTGGATCGGCGGCGGCATGTCCTTCGGGGCCTTTGGCGGCCGGGCCGACATCATGGCGATGTACGATCCCGAGAGGCCGGGCTCCCTGCCGCATGCGGGGACCTTCAACAACAATGTGCTCTCCATGTCGGCCGGCATCGCTGCGCTGACGCAGGTCTTCACGCCGGAGATCGCCGAGGCGCTGCACGCGCGCGGGGAGCGCTTGCGGGAACGCATGAACGAGGTCTTCCGTGGCGCCGATGTCGCGCTCCAGGCCACGGGGCAGGGCACGCTGATGAATATCCATGGTTTCCGCGGGCCGGTGAACACGCCGGACGACCTCGCCGGCAGCGACGATCGCCTCAAGGAGCTCGTCTTCCTGGATCTGCTCGAGCGCGGTTTCTATCTGGCGCGGCGCGGCTTCATCGCGCTGTCGCTGGCGATCGACGATGCGGCGATGGAGCAACTCCTGGCCGCATTGCAGGACATCGTCACGGAGCGCAGGCATGTGCTCGCTTGAGCCGGCGTGGCCTTGTTCCGTGGCCTTGTTCACGGCAGGGCGGTTTCCCTCCGGGGGAGCTGCGTCGAAATCGGGTTGCCGGCGATCTTGCCGATAGCTCGCCTCAATCGGCCTCGTACAGGGCCTTGAACCAGATCGCCGACAGCTCCTGGATCAGCGCTTCGCGATCGGCGGCGGCTGCGATGATGTCCGGGTTCCGGATGACGAAAATCTCGCGCAGGATGTCGTCGACCATGCATTCCATGGCGAAGATGCGCAGCTTGAGTCGGGCCGGATCGAGCGGTGAGGGGCGGTGCTGGGCGGCATGCGCCAGGACCCGCTCGGCCCAGCGGCGGTTGACGCGCTGCTTTTCCGCGATCAGCTCCGGCAAGGTCTCGCGAAGCTCGCGGACACGCTCCATGAAGACCGCGTTCTTCTCGAAATAGTCGATGTAGTAGCGGTTTGTGGCGATGATCGCCTCGAGCGGGGACCACCCGGCGGGTGAAGGGCTGGCGCCCGATCAGTGGATGCCGTTGCTGCCATTGCAGATATCTGATGCTGGCCTGCGCGTTTCAACGGAACGTTTTGGCCAAGGCGTCGGCGTGCTTGGTCAGCAGGCCGAGATCCGAGCCGACCGCGACGAAGCGGTAGCCCCATTCGATGTAGCGGCGGGCATCGGCCTCGGACGGCGTCAGGATGCCGGCCGGCTTGCCGACGGCCGTCAGGCGATCGACCGCGCTCTTGATCGCGTCCTGCACCTCGGGATGGCCGGGATTGCCGATATGGCCGAGCGAGGCGGAAAGGTCGGCCGGGCCGATGAAGACGCCATCGACGCCGTCGACCGAGGCGATCGCCTCGATCTGTGCCAGGGCCTCACCGGTCTCGACCTGCACGAGAACGCAGATCTCGGCATCGGCGCGCTTGAGATAGTCGGGCACGCGGCCATAGTGGCTGCCGCGCCCGCTTCCGGTGATGCCGCGGATGCCGGCCGGTGGATAGCGGCAGGCGGCGACGGCCTTGGCCGCCTCCTGCGCATTCTGGACGAAGGGCACGAGCACAGCCTGCGCGCCGATGTCGAGCAGGCGCTTCAGCAGCACCGGATCATTCCAGGCCGGGCGCACGATCGGGGTTGCGGTGCCGGCCTGCATGGCCTGGAGCTGGGCGAGCACGGCCGGAGGCTCGTTCGGCGAATGCTCGGTATCGACCAGGATCCAGTCGAAGCCGCTATGGCCGATGATCTCGGCGACGATCGGACTGCACAGGCTGCTCCACAGCCCGATCTGCAGCTCGCCGCGGGCGAGCGCGGCCTTGAAGGCGTTGCGGGGCAGATCCATCGGAAGCTCCTTCAGACGAACTGCACGGAGACGCTGCCGAGCGGCCCGAAATCGGCGTGCAGCGTATCGCCCTTAGCCGCCCAGACCGGGCGTGTGAAGGAGCCAGACAGCATCAGGTCGCCCGGCTGCAGGGTGATGTCGAAGGGGGCGAGCTTGTTGGCGAGCCAGGCGATCGCCATGGCAGGATGGCCGAGCACGCCGGCGGCGAGGCCGGTCTCCTCGATCTCGGAGTTGCGGTAGAAGATCGCGCCGACCCAGCGCAGATCGACATCTTCAGGCCGGACCGGCCGGCCGCCCAGCACGATGCCGGCGGCAGCGCCATTGTCGGCGACCGTGTCGAAGATCTTGCGCGGCTCGGTCACGCGCGCATCGATGATCTCGATCGAGGGCACGACATATTCGGTCGCCCGGAGCACGTCGATCAACCCGATGCCCGGACCCTTCAGCGGCTCCTTCAGGATGAAGGTCAGCTCCGGCTCGACGCGCGGCACGCAGAAATTCTCGAACTTCACCTTGGCGCCGTCGTTCAGGAGGAGGTCGTCGAAGAGATAGCCATAGTCGGGCTCGTCGATCTTCGAGGAGGCCTGCATCGCCTTCGAGGTCAGGCCGATCTTGTGGCCGATGATGCGGGCGCCGGCCTTGACCCGCTCCTGCGCCACCGCCGAGGAGATCGCATAGGAATCGGCGATCTCGATCTCCGGAAACATCTGCGAGGGCCGCTCGCCCTGCTTCTTGGTGCGATGGCTTTCGAGCAGGGAGCGCACCACTTGTGCGCGCTGGGCTTCGGTTAGCATGGACGTTTCCTATGATTTACGGCGCTGAGCGCGCTTGTGGAGACGGTGGTCGCAAGCGGCGACCACCGGGGCGATGGAGAAGACGAAGAGGTCTCAGAGCTTGACGCAGACGTTGCGCAGCTCGGTGTAGAACTCCATCGAGTGCACCCCGCCCTCGCGGCCGATGCCGGACTGCTTCGAGCCGCCGAAGGGCGTGCGCAGATCGCGCAGGAACCAGGAGTTCACCCAGGTGATGCCGACCTCGACCTGCGCAGCGACGCGGTGTGCTCGCGTCAGGTTCTCCGTCCAGATCGAGGTGGCGAGGCCGTAGGGGCTGTCGTTCGCCAGGGCGATGACGGCGTCCTCCTCGTCGAAGGGGACGATGTTGCAGCAGGGCCCGAAGATCTCCTCGCGCATCACCGCGGAATCCTTGCCGAGGCCGGTCCAGATCGTCGGCTCGACGAAGGAGCCGGCAGAGTAGGGGGCTGGAAGCTCGGGCACGCCGCCGCCGGTGACGATCTCAGCCCCCTCGGCCCTCGCCTTGGCGTAATAGGACAGCACCTTGTCGCGATGGACCTGGCTGATCAGCGGGCCGAGCGTGGTCGAGGCCTCGAACGGGTTTCCGGGCTTCAGCTTCTCAGCCGCCTGCTTCAGGCGCTGCGTGAACTCAGCGAAGATCGGCCGCTCGACATAGACGCGCTCGGTGCCGAGGCAGACCTGGCCGCAATTGGCGAAGACGGCGCGGGTCACGCCCTCGATCGCCTTGTCCATGTCGCAATCGGCGAAGACCAGCGAGGCGTTCTTGCCGCCGAGCTCGAGCGAGACTGGCCGGACGCCCCTGGACGCCGCGCGCATGATCGCCTCGCCCGTGCGGGTCTCGCCGGTGAAGGTGATGCCGTCGACATCAGGGTGGCTGGTCAGATATTCGCCAGCGCTGTCCTCGCCGAAGCCATGCACGACATTGTACACGCCGGGCGGTACGCCGGCCTCGTTCATGATCTCGCCGAGCATGGTCGCCGTGGTCGGCGTCTCCTCGGAGGGCTTGACCACGACGGTGTTGCCGCAGGCCAGCGCCGGCGCGACCTTCCAGGTCATCAGCAGCAGCGGCAGGTTCCACGGGCAGACCACGGCGATGACGCCGCGCGGCCCGCGGATCGCATAGTTCAGTGCGCCGGCGCCATCCGGGGTCGCCATGCGGAAGGTCTCGGTCGAGAGCGTCAGCACCTGGTCGGCGAAGACGTTGAAGTTCGCGGCGCCGCGCGGAATGTCGATATGCGAGGCGAGGCTCTTGGGCTTGCCGGTATCGAGCACTTCGGCTGCGAGGAAATCGTCGAAGCGGGCCATGATGCCGTCGGCGACCTTGCGCAGGATGGCCGAGCGCTGCTGCTCGCTCATCTTGCCCCACGGACCCTTGAGGGCACGCTTGGCTGCCTTGACCGCATCGTCGACCGCGGCCGAGTCGGCCTCCGGCACGAGGTTGATCAGCTCGCCGGTCGCCGGGTGGCAGTTCTCGAAGCTGCTGCGGCCGGCCGGCACGAAGCGCCCGTCGATGAAATGCGACAGGCGGGCGGTCTCGGCACTGACAGCAGCACCCTGATAGCGCGGAACGGCGCTGTTCATCGTCTCACTCCCGGTTTGTTGTCATTGTCACGGGCGCATCATCGCGCCGCCGTTCACATCGAGGATGGCGCCGGAGACGAAGCTCGCGGCGGGTGAGCAGAGGAAGGCGATCGGCCAGGCGATCTCCTCCGGCCGGGCCGCTCGGCCGAGCGGATGCTTCGCCAGTGCCGCCGAAAGGTCGTGGACGCCGACCATGGCGGTGTCGGTGATGCCCGGCGCGACGCCGTTGACCAGCACGCCCTGCCCGCCGAAACGGGCCGCGAGCCAGCGCACCAGCGTGTGCAGACCGCCCTTGGAGGCTGCGTAATGCGGGCCGACGCCGGGGAAGGAGCCGCCGGTCGCGGCGACGATCGAGCCGACGAGCACGACGCGGCCACCGCCGCGCGCCGCCATGGCGGGCACGAGTTCGCGCGCGAGGCGCATCGGCGCCATCAGGTTGAGCAACAGCGTGGTCTCGGCGACCTCTTCCCAGCCACCATCATCCCAGTCGAGCGGGCGGTAGATGCCGGCGCCGAGGACGGCCGCATCGATCGGCCCTGCCAGTTCGGACAGGCGCCGTGGCGCCTCGTCGTCGAGCAGGTCGATGATGATCTCGCGGGCATTGCCGGCTTTCTCGCCGAGCCCGGCAATCGTCGTGGCGCAGGAGATGCGGTCGGTGAGCACGAGCTTGGCGCCAAGGCTCGCCAATACTTGCGCGGTGACCGCGCCGATACCACCGGCCGCGCCGGTGACCAGAATGCTCTGGTTGCTCAGATCGAAACCGCTCACGCCTTGCCTCCGAGAACATCGTCGTCCCGGCTCAGCGCGGCCATCGCCTTGCGCACTTCCTCGGCCGTGCGGGCGAGATGCAGTTCGGTCATCCGGCAGGCGCGCAGCGCATTGCGCTGCATGGTGGCATCGTAGATGGCGCGATGCTCGTCATGGACGTTGCGCCAGCCGCGCGAGACGTTGAGCGAGACGCGGCGATAGCGCTCGGATTGCTGGTAAAGCAGGTCGCGCAGCTTGATCAGCATCGGCGAGCCGGCAGCCGAGACGAGCGCGGCGTGAAAGGCGCGGTTGCGGGCTTCCCAGATCTCGAGCTGCTCCGGCGGCAGCGCCTCGCTGGTATGCGGCAGATGCTCCTCCACCGACGACAACGCCTCGAACGCCGCGGTGACGTCGCGCTCCCATTGCACATCGCCATTGCGGATCGCGGCGTTGAGCGCCTCGGTCTCGATCAAAGCGCGGACGCGCGAGACATCGTCGAGTTCGTCGAGCGAGAGCGGCGCCACCCAGAAGCCGCGCTGCCCCTCGGAGACGACGAGCAGGTCGCCCATCAACCGGGCGAGCGCCTCGCGCAACGGCGACATGCCGACGGAATAGTCCTGCGCCAGCCCTTCGAGCTTCAGCTTGCTGCCGGCTGCGAGCCGGCCATTGACGATGTCGCCGCGCAATTGGCGGTAGGTCCGGTCGGCCAGAGTCTTGTCGGAAGAGGTCATTCCGAGGCGCGCAGCTCCTGTGGTCGATGGCCTTCTCTATCATCAAATTTCGAAATTACAATCCTGATTGAAATGCCTCACCGATGCCAAGCTCATTACAAACTTCGTAATTATGGGAATTTTATGAGACGCCGTTGGTCTCGAGCGCGAACTGCGTTCGAAAAAATATCGAAATAAGATTGACAGGCTTATATCGATCTTGTTGGATGCCGGGCAATCGGGTGGCGCCAAGACCGCCCCATTGGAGGATGTCCCATGACCGAGCGCTTTCCACTGTCCCGCCGCAGCTTCCTCGCCACCGCCGGTGCCACCGCGCTCACCGGCGCGATCGGTGCGCCGGCCCTGGCGCAGAGCGCCAACAAGCCGCTGAAGATCGGCATGGTGACCTCGCTGTCGGGGCCGTTCACGGCGCTCGGCGAGAGCATGCGCGCCGGCATGCAGATGTTCCTGGCGGAAAACGGCGGCAAGCTCGCCGGCCGCCCCGTCGAGCTGATCGTCGAGGACGATCAGGCCAAGCCCGACGAGGGCGTGCGCAAGTTCCGCAAGCTCCTCGGGCAGGACAATGTCGACATCGTCTCCGGCGTGATCTCCTCCGCCGTGGCGCTCGCCGTCCGCGATGTGGTGACCGAAGCCAAGGCGCTGACCTTCATCTCGGCCGGCTCGGCCAATGACCTCGCCCGCAAGGCGGCGAGCCCCTTCGTCTTCCGGCCGACCAAGACCAACTGGATGCTCGGCCACACCGCCGGCCTCTGGGCCTATGAGAAGCTCGGCAAGACCGGCTGCATGACGATCGGCGCCGACTATGCCGCCGGACGCGAATACATCGGCGATTTCGTCGCCACCTACCAGCAGCAGGGCGGCAAGGTCGGCAAGCAGCTCTGGGCGCCGCTCGGCACCACCGATTTCGGGCCGCTGTTGACCACGATCGCGGCCGAGAAGCCGGAGTTCATCTACTCATTCTTCGCTGGCTCGGACGCGGTGCGCTTCCTGCGCCAGATGCGCGAGTACCGGCTCTCCGGCAAGGTCAAGCTCATCGGCGGCGGCGCGCTGTTCGACCAGGAGGACGTGGTCTCGGCGGTGAAGGAGGCCGCGCTCGGCGGGCTCAACACCTGCAACCAGTCGCCGACGGCGCCGAGCTCGGCCGCCTTCACCAAAGCCTATCAGGCGGCCCGCAACGTCATGCCGGGTGAAATGGGCACGGCCGGCTACGTCACCGGCCAGGTGATCAAGGCCGCGGTCGAGCGCGTCCAGGGCGATCTCTCCAACAAGGAGAAGGTCAAGGAGGCGCTGCTCGCCAAGGAAGTCGAGACGGTGTTCGGGCCGATGCCGTTCGACCCGCGCAACAACCAGGCGATCCTCGACATCTACGTCAACGAGGTGAAGGACGGCGCCGGCGGCGTCCCGGTCAACCAGGTGATCCACACCTACAAGGGCGTGCGCGATCCGGGCCCGATGGCCTGACGCGGCGAAGGAGCGGTTCCGTGGGCTTCTACGCCGTCCAGAGCCTGAACGCGCTGTCGTTCTCGATGCTCTTGCTGCTGACCGGGCTCGGCCTGTCGGTGGTTCTCAACCTGATGAACTTCGTCAACCTGACCCACGGCTCTTTCTTCCTGCTCGGCGCCTATGTCGGCGTCTATTGGCTCGCTTCGGGCGTGCCCTGGTGGCTCGCCTTCCCGGTCGCCTTCGTCGCCGCAGGCCTCGCCGGCTTCCTGCTGGAGCGCTTCCCGTTCCGGCAATTCTATGCCCGCACCCATCTGATGCAGGTGCTGCTGACCTATGGCCTCTCGGTGATCTTCGCCGACCTGATGCGCTGGGGTTTTGGCGCGCAGATCCTGTCGCCGGAGATTCCGGAGGCGTTGCGCGGCGTCGTCTTCATCATGGACATGCCGTTCCCGATCTACCGGCTCTTCATCATCGGCTTCGGCGCGGCGCTCGCCTTCGCGCTCTGGTTCGTGATCGACCGCACCATCTGGGGCGCGGTGGTCAGGGCCTGCGTCACCGATCGCGGCTTCGTCGAGACGCTGGGCCTCGATACGCGCCGGATCTTCACGGCGGTGCTGGTGATCTCGGCGGGCCTGGGCGGCATTTCCGGCGCGCTCGGCGCCGGCATCCTCTCCGCCTATCCCGGCCTCGACGAGGAGGTGCTGATCCTGGCGCTGATCGTCGTCGTCGCCGGCGGGCTCGGCACCTTCCGCGGAACGGTGCTGAGCGCGCTGCTGCTCGGCTTCGCCATGACCTTCTCCAAGGTCTGGGTGCCGGAATTCTCCAATGTCGTCGCCCTCGCCGTCATGGCCGCGCTGCTGGTCGCGCTGCCTGAGGGGCTGGTCGCCAAGAAGGTGAGGCAGGTATGAGCTCGATCGCCGACGGGACCGGCCGCGTGGAAACGCGCCCCGCCAGTGAGCGGCGCAGCCTGCCCGTGGTCGCGAGACTTGCGCTGCTCGCGCTCGCCGCCGCCCTGCCTCTGCTGTTCGCCGGCGACTACCAGCTGCGCTTCCTCGCCGAGATCCTGATCATCGGTACTGCCGTGCTCAGCCTCGATTTGCTGGTCGGCTTCGGCGGGCTGGTCTCGCTCGGCCATGCCGTCTTCTTCGGCGGCGCGGCCTATGCCGCGGCGATCGCCGCGCAGACGCTCGGCGCCGACATCGTCGTGATGCTCGCGGTCGGGATCGCGACTGGCATGGCGGCGGCGCTGCTGATGGGCGTCGTGGTGATGCGCACCATCGCCCTGTTCTTCCTGATCCTCAGCCTGATCGTCGGCCAGATCGTCTGGGAGGTGGTGTTTCACTGGCGCGAGGTCACCGGCGGTGCCGACGGCCTGCGCGGCTTCCCGGTGCTGACCCTGCACACCGGCTTCGCCACGATCCCGCTCAACAACGGTGTCGCGCTCTATCTCGCCGCTCTGGTGCTTGCGATCGTCGCCTATTTCGCTGCCCGCTCCTTCGTCACAGCGCCGATCGGCCGCGCTTTGCTGGGCACGCGCGAGCGGCAGCTCCGGATGAGCGCGCTGGGCTATTCGATCCCGCGCATCCGCCTGATGGCGCTGCTCGCCTCCGGCGCCATCGCCGGCGCGGCCGGGGCGCTCTACCCCTTCGTCAACCAGTATGTTGGCCCCAACGCCGTGCATTGGACGATGTCGGCGATGATGATCATCATGCTGGTGATCGGCGGCGTCGGCTCGCTCTATGGCGCCTTCATCGGCTCGGCGATCTATCTGGGCATCCAGACCTATGTCTCGTCCTACACCGATCGCTGGCAACTGGTCGTCGGCCTCGTCTTCGTGCTCACCGTGATGGTCATGCCGAAGGGCGTCGTCGCCGGGCTGAAAGCAGCCTTCGGACGGCGCAAGGATGCGGAGGGCCGGTCATGAGCGCGAACACCGTCCCTGCCCTCGCGATCGAGGGCGTCGCCAAGTCGTTCGGCGGGCTGAAGGTGCTGAGCGACGTCTCGGTCACGCTCGGGCAGGGCGAATGCCTCGGCCTGATCGGCCCCAACGGCGCCGGCAAGACCACGCTGTTCAACATCGTCACCGGCTTCCTTATCCCCGACCAGGGCCGCGTTGCCTTCGCCGGCGAGGACATCACCAGGGCAAAGCCGGACGTGCGGGTTCGCGCCGGGTTGGTGCGCACCTTCCAGAAGAGCATGGCCTTCCCGGAGCTGAGCGTCCGCGAGAACCTTGCCTTGGCGGCTCGGTCCCGGAGCGGCGAAGGCTATGGCTGGTTCGGCAGCCGCAAGGCCGTCGCCGCGGCGGACGAGGCTGCCGATGCGTTGCTGACGCGCGCTCAACTGCGCGAGCGAGCCGAACTGCCGGTCGCCGGCCTGTCCTATGGCGAGCAGCGCATCGTCGACGTGCTGGTCTCGCTGGCGATGCGCCCGCGCGTGCTCCTGCTCGACGAGCCGACCGCCGGCCTGTCGCGCGCCGAGGGCGAGCATCTGATCGAGGTGGTCCGGACGCTCGGCGAGGGCCTCTCGACCATCCTGATCGCGCATGATCTCGACATCGTCTTCGGCGTCTGCGACCGCGTCGCCGTGCTCGATCTCGGCCGGTTGATCGCCTGCGACACGCCGGATGCGATCAAGGCGCATGAAGGTGCGCAGGCCGCCTATCTCGGCGCCTCGCTCGGGGAGGCCGCATGATGTCGGTTCAGGCACAGCAACAGGCGGCCCCCGCCAGCTATCTTTCGGTCGCCGGGCTCGATGCCGGCTATGACGGCGTGCGCGTCCTGCACGGTGTCGACTTCTCGCTGGCGCAGGGCGAGGCGGTGGCCCTGCTCGGCCGCAACGGCGCCGGCAAGAGCACGCTCTGCTCGGCCCTGTTCGGGCTGGAGCCGCAGGTCACCGGCCGCATCGCCATCAAGGGCCAGGAGGTCGCCGGCTGGCCGGGGCACCGCATCGCTCGGCTCGGCGTCGCGCTGGTGCCGCAGGGCCGCGGCGTCTACGCCAACCTCACGGTCGACGAGAACCTGACCATGGCGGCGCTGTGGTCGCGCAAGCAGCCAAACCGGCGCTGGGTCAAGGAGCGCATCTACGAGGATTTCCCGCGTCTCGCCGAACGCCGCTCCTTCTCCAGCGGCGCGCTCAGCGGCGGCGAGCGGCAATTGCTGGCGATCGCGCGGGCATTGCTGACCCAGGCCGACCTGATCGTGCTCGACGAGCCGAGCGAGGGCCTCTCGCCTCGCGCCATCGAAGAGGTCATCATCGGCACGGTCGGGCGCTTGCGTGGCGAGGGTTATACCTTGCTGATCGCCGAGCAGAACCTCGCCATGGCGCTGAAGCTGGCCGAACGGGCGCTGGTCCTCGACCATGGCCGCGTCGTCTTCGACGGGCCGTCCGACGTTTTGATGGCCGACAAGGACCTCCAGAAAGAGCATCTCGGGCTATGAGCGACGCGATCACCATCGAGCAATTGCGCTATGTCCGGCTCGGCACCGCCGATCTGAAGGGCGCGGCCGATTTCGCCTCACGCATCCTCGGCCTGCAACTGGTCGACCGCACCGAGACATCAGCCTATTTCCGCTCCGATTATCGCGACCACACCCTGGTCTATGTCGACGGGCTCGATGCCGGCCAGGCGATCGGCTTCGAGCTGCGCGATCCCGATGCCCTGGCCCATGCCGAGACGGTGCTGCAGGGCGCGGGCTTCACCACGACGCGAGGCGACGCCGAGGCCTGCGCCATCAGAAAGGTCCGGCAATTCGTCTCGTTCCGCATGGCCGCCGGCTACGATATCGAGCTCGTGGTCAGGCCGCTGGAATCGGGCTGGCGCTATCATGGCCCGCGCGATGCCGGCATCACCGGGCTGGAGGCGATCGCCTTGCGCGGCGCGCCCGACGCTTCCGACCAGCAGGTCTGGACCAAGCTGCTCGGCGGCAAGGTCAGCGACTGGGTCGGCGAGGCTGCCTATATCCGCTTCGACGAGGCTCATCACCGCATCGCCGTGCATCCCTCGCAGGAGAAGGGCATCCTCGCCATCGAGTTCGGCGTCGAGGACGTCGATCTCGTCATGCAGAACGCCTACCATCTGCGCGGCGCCCAGGCCCGGATCGTCGACGGCCCCGGCCGGCGCACCGCCTCGCAGCAGCTCTTCCTGAGCGTCGCCGGCCCCGACGGCGTCAACTTCTCCTATGTCGCCGAGGGCGAGCAGCTCGCCGCGCCCCGCCGGGCCAGACAGTTCCCGCGCAAGCGCGAATCCTTCTGCGCCTGGGGCAGCGACACTCAAGTCCCCGAATATCGTTGAAGCGTCTTCGCCGGCTTTGCGCCGGCAGGAGGGAGCGACCATGATCAAGCTAGCCGATGTCTCCTATGTCCGGCTCGGGACCCGCGATCTCGAGGGCGCGACCCATTTCGCCACCGAGTATCTCGGCCTCGACGTCGCCGAGCGCGCCAAGGGCTCGGTCTATTTCAAGTCGGACGCGCGCGAGCACACGCTCTGCTATTTCGAGGGCGATCCGGGCGATCAGGTCGTGTGCTTCGAGGTCGAGGAGCAGTCCCATCTCGACGAGGCCGCGACGCAGCTCGAAAGCCTCGGCCATCCCGTCAGGCGCGGCACGGCGTCCGAGGCGGCGCTGCGCAAGGTCCATGATTTCATCGCCTTCCGCGATCCGACCGGCAATCCGATCGAGCTGGCCTGGCGGCCGGCCTATAGCGGGCGGCGCTATCACGGCGCGCGCGATGCCGGCATCACCGGCTTCAGCCATGTCGGCCTCTGCTCCAGCGATCTTGCCCGCGACGAGGCGTTCTGGACCAAGGTCACCAATGCCCAGGTCTCCGACCGGATCGGCGATGCGCCGCTGCTGCGCATCGATGAGGTCCATCACACCATCGCGCTGTTCCCCTCGGCGAAGCCCGGCATCCAGCACATCAACCATCAGGTCGAGACCGGCGACGACATCATGCGCTCGCACCAGTTCCTGAAGGACCGGCAGGTGCGCATGGTCTTCGGCCCCGGCCGGCACCCGACCTCCTCGGCCAAGTTCCTCTATTTCGAGGGGCCCGAGGGCATGGTCTTCGAATATTCCAGCGGCGTGCGCGAGATCGCCGACGAGCTGCTCTGGCGCGAGCGCCAATACATGTTCGAGCCGAAAGGCTTCTGCAAATGGGGCGCCAAGCCCAACATCGCCGAATTCAACAAGTGAGCGCTTCGTCTTCGCGGCCGAGCGCCGCCCAGGAGGATCTGGTTCGGCAGGCCGGGCGCGCTCTGGCGCGCCATGGCCTCGTCCATGCCTATGGCCATTGCAGCATGCGCCTCGACGAGCGCCATTTCCTGGTCTCGCCGGCGAAGCCGCTCGGGCTCGTTGTGGACGAGGACGCCTGCAGCGTCGTCCCACTCGAAGGGCCGCTACCGGACGGCGTGCTCGGCGAGGTCCGCATCCATCGCGAGATCTATCGGCGGCGCCCGGAGGTCGGCGGCGTCGTGCGCTCGATGCCGCAGCGGGTGATGACGCTCGGCACTGCCCGGATCACGCCAAAACCACGGCACGGCTTCGGCAGCTATTTCGCGCCGCAGCCGCCGCTCTGGGACGATCCGCAATTGCTGCGCAATGACGAGCAGGCGGCTGCGCTGGCCGAGCAGATGGGCCCGGCCCGAGCCATCGTCATGCGCGGCAACGGCGCGGTGACCGCGGGCGGAAGTCTGGAGGAGGCCGTCGTGCTGACCTGGTATCTCGAGGACGCGGCGCGCGTCGAATTCGAGGCGAGGGCAGCCGGCATCGCCGAGACCGGAGTGGTTTTCGGCGAGGCCGAGGCCGCACAGCGTGCGACCTGGTCGGGCGCCATCCTGGAACGGATGTGGGTCTATCTGGCCGCGCCGAGAACCTGAACACTGCCGCGAGCTCAACGTCGAAAGTGCTCGCCAAAGCACCTCCATCTACCCCAAGGCCGGACGCTTCTGGACGAGATCAATCGGGCACGCACTCCCAGGCAGCGCTGGCCTATGGTTTCTCCGTGCTGGACGATCGTCGATCCGACATGACGAGCAACAGCCCCAGCGTCGCGGCAAGGCCACCGATCAGGAAAATCGAGGCATAGCCTGTTCGGTCGGCGAGTGCGCCGGCAAGCGGTCCGGTGGCGCCATAGGCGAGGTCCTGGAAGGCCGCGAAGCCACCGACCGCAGTCCCGCGCATGTGAGGCTGAACACGCTTGACCACCTCCGAGCCCATCGCCGGGAACACCATCGAACAACCGAGCCCAGTCAGCAGGGCACCAGCAAGCGCCGCGTAGGGTCCGGGCGCGAGCCAGATGAGGTACTGGCCACAGGCCTCCACGATCAGGGACGCGATCGCGACGGGCCTACCGCCGATCCGATCCGGGAGGTGTCCGCAGAGAAGGCGCATGGCAACGAAGCCGACGCCGAAAAACGTCAGACCGAGGCTCGCATGCGCCCATCCCTTGCTCAGCGCATAGAGCGAGAAGAAGGCTCCCAGCGCCGCGAAGCCGACCCCCTGCAGGCCGACGGCCAGACCCGGACGCCAGATCTGGCCGATGATTGCCCAGAACGACTGCCGGCGACCGGGATGTGGCGCCACACCCGGCAGCCAATGGATGGCAACCAGCCCGGCGAGCGGCAGGACTGTGCAGGTAAGCATCAGCCCACCGAAGCCAAAACGGTCGAGCAAGGCCAGGCCCAGCGGCCCGCCGGCTGCGAAGGCGCCGTACATGCCCATCCCGACGAGCGAGATCACTAGGCCCGACCGAGCCTGTCCCATAAGGCCGATGGCCCAGCCGATCATCCCGACCATCGCCACGCTCTCGCCGAGGCCGAGCAGCAGGCGCCCGGCGATCAGGACGGCATAGCTCCCGGTCGCGGAAAATCCCGTCCAACTGGCCGCAAGGCAGATCATCCCTGCTGCGGCGTAGAGAACCAAGCCGCGCTGCATGCACGGCTTGCCGCCGAGCCTGTCGGCCCAGGAGCCGGCACGACCGCGCGTCAGGATCGTCGACAGGAAGGCGATGCCGACCGCCAGGCCGCCATAGGCATTGTCGAAACCCAGCCCCTGCACGACATGGACCGGCACGGCCGGCAACGACATGGCGACGGTCAGATAGGAGAGGAACAGCGCGGCTGTCAGGGCGAGCACGCGGCGATAGGCCAGATCGGGCCGATCCGTATCGGTCATCTTCAGATCTCTGGATGAGGAGGCGCTGGGCAGTCGCCCAGGGGATGCGGATCAGCTGATGCGCATCGACAGTTCGACGTCCTCGGCGAAGGGGACGGACAGGTAGCCGCTGGCGGGTGCGCGTACCCGCTTGAGGTATTCCGGGCTGTCATCGGCATTGTCGGCGACGATGAGCGAACCGGGACGAAGCCTGCCTTCGACCAGATCGAGGATGTCGGGATAGAGCGGCTTGGCACCGTCGAGCAGCAGCAGGTCGATCTGTTCGGGGAGGTCGGCAGCGAGCGTCTTCAAGGCATCGCCCTCTCTGATCTCGACGAGGTCGGCGAGACCACCGGCGGTCAGGTGCTCACGCGCCCGCGCCACCTTCGAAGGCTCGAATTCGGTGGTGATCAGGCGTCCGCCGCCATTGTCGCGCAGAGCGGCGGCGAGATGCAGGGTCGAGATGCCGAAGGAGGTGCCGAATTCGATGACCGTCCGGGCACGGCTGTTCCGGGCGAGCATGTAGAGCAGCAGGCCCGTCTCCCGCGAAACCGGCAACCAGAGATCCTTCAGGCGGCCGTAGAGCTCGAGATATTCGGTCTTGCTGCCCATGAGGCGCTCGCGCTCCTCGCGCGAGAAGCCTGCAAACGCAGAGCTTGGGGCCGCATTCGCCTGCTCGAACAGGCGGTCGAGAAGGGGCGCGAGCGGCGCTGTGGTCAGGGTCGTCATGGGGGTCTCCGATCCGAAAAAGGCAGTCCTTGTCTCGGGACAAAAAATACGAATAATTCGTCGCGTTTCATATTCGCATTGTCGGAGCGCGACGTGGCTAGTCAGCCAACTTCCCGGATTTCCTCGCGAAAAGCGCCGAAGCAGGCCCGCTCGGCGGAGCTGGTTTCAGCCATTCTGGAGGCCGCTATTCAGGTTCTGGCACGGGAAGGCGCGCAGCGCTTCACCACGGCGCGTGTCGCCGAGAAGGCCGGAGTCAGCGTCGGCTCGCTGTACCAATATTTTCCGAACAAGGCGGCCATCCTGTTCCGACTCCAGAGCGACGAATGGCGGCAGACCCATACGATGCTGGCCGGCATCCTCGGCGATGCCACGAAGCCCCCGCTCACCCGGCTGCGCACGCTGGTCCATGCCTTCATCCGCTCCGAATGCGACGAGGCTGCCGTGCGCGTGGCACTCAACGATGCGGCTCCGCTCTACCGCGCTGCCCCCGAGGCGCTGGAGGCACGTGCGGCCGGTGCCCGCCTGTTCAAGAGGTTCATGGAAACGGCGTTGCCGGCCGCTTCTGCCAGCGAACGCGCGCTGGCTGGCGATCTCATCACCGCGACGATGAGCGCCGTGGGCAAGGAGTTTTCTGAAACATCGAGAACCGATGCTGAAATCCACGTCTATGCCGACGCGCTTGCCGACATGTTCTGCGCGTATCTGCATCATCTGCAGAAGCGCTCGGACGAGGCGGGCTAATGCGAGTCCGAGCCGAATGATTCCAAAGGGACGATAGCGGCCATCGGTTCACAGCCGGGAAGCGGACATTCGGCGCAGAAGCCTTGTGCAGCCTGAATGCCGTCGCCCCGTCATCGCATTCAATCGGCATCGGTTGGTGCGAGGCGGCGAGCATAACGCCGCAATATCGTCTCGAAGGCCGCGAGCGCGGGCGAGACCGAGCGGCCGCTCTGCCTGATCAGCACGATATCCCGCGCGATCGCCGGGTTTGACAGCGGCCGGGCGAGGACCCTGCGATGCGGGGCGGCGGCGCGCGCATAGGTCGGGAGCACGGCGACGCCGAGCCGCGCCTCGACCAAAGCGAGCGCGGTAGTGATCTGCGAGACCTCATAGGCCGGCACGAGCGGGATGCCGACGGTCTCGTAGGCGACCTCGACCAGGAGGCGGATGCCACTGTCGCGCGTCAGCGTGATCAGCGGTTCGCCGTGCAGGTCGCGCCAGTCGGCGGCTGCGTCGGCGAAGCGGCTGCCGGGGCTGCAGAACAGCATCAGATTGTCGCGCGCCATCGGAATGCGCTCGATACCGTCCTCGACTGCGGCGAAGGTGCCCAGGCCGCAATCGGCCCGGTTCGTCCTGACGGCCTCGATGATCGTATCGGTGCGCGCATCGAGCACCGCGACCCGCACGCCGGGAAAGCGCTCGCGCATCTCCGCGATCGCCTCGGGCAGGATCGCCGCCGCCAGCAAGGGCGGAGCGGCGACGGTGATCCGGCCGCGCCGGCGCTCGGCGAGGTCGTTGGCGTTCTGGATGGCGAGGTCGAGATCGTGGACGATCTTGGCCGAGGCGCCCTGGAATTCCCGGCCACCCTCGGTCAACTCGACCCGGCGCGTCGTGCGGTCGAACAGGCGAATGCCGAGCGCCTGCTCCAATTCGCGCACCAATTGCGACAGCGCCGGCTGGGCCATGTGCAGGCGCTCGGCCGCCTTGGTGAAGGTGCCGAGCTCGGCGACGGCCAGAAAGGCCTGAATCTGTCGAAGCGTGACCGCCATGCCAATTTATAAGCACAGCATCTGAATTCAGACAAATAAGCTGAATTCCATATGGTCATGGCCAAGGCCATCATGCCTCGACATCGCGCCGCTGGCCGCTCCGTTCGAGGCTTTTCATGACCGCCTATCCCGATCTGCAGCTCTATATCGGCGGCGCTTGGCGCAAGACCGCCGACAGTCTGCCGGTGCTCAATCCGGCCGATGAGAATGTGATCGGCGCCGTGCCTGTCGCTGCTCGTGCCGATCTCGACGACGCGCTGGCGGCAGCCAAGGAGGGTTTCAAGGTCTGGAGCCGGACATCGCCGCGGGCCCGTGGCGAAATCATGCTCAAGGCCGCGGCGCTGATGCGCGCCCGCATCGACGCGATCGCCCATGCGATCACGCTCGAGCACGGCAAGCCCTTCGCCCAGGCGCAGCTCGAGGTGATCCGCGGCTGCGAGTTCTTCGAATGGGATGCGGCCGAGGGCCAGCGCACCTATGGAAGGGTGATCCCGAGCGAGCCCGGCATCAAATATGTCGTGATGCACCAGCCGATCGGCATGGTCGCGGCGTTCTCGCCCTGGAACTTTCCGATGAGCCAGCCGGCGCGCAAGATCGCCGGGGCGCTGGCGGCGGGCTGCTCGATCATCCTGAAGGCGGCCGAAGAGACACCTGCGGGTGCGCTCCACATCGCTCGTGCTTTACACGATGCCGGTCTGCCGCCCGGCGTGTTCAACCTCGTCTTCGGCGTGCCGGCCGACATCTCCTCCTACCTGATCCCGCAGGAGCAGACGCGGCTGATCGCCTTCACCGGCTCGACCGCCGTCGGCAAGCATCTGACCCGGATCGCCGCCGACCATATGAAGCCGGTGCTGATGGAGCTCGGCGGCCATGCCCCGGTGATCGTCTGCGACGACGTCGATCCGGTCGCGGCGGCTACGGCCTCGGCGATCCGCAAGTCGCGCAATGCCGGCCAGGTCTGCACCTCGCCGACGCGCTTCTTCGTGCAGGAGCCGATCTATGAGGCCTTCGCCAGGACTTTTGCCGAGAAGGCGCGCTCGGTCGTGGTGGGCAACGGCCTCGATGCCGCTACGCAGATGGGCCCGGTCGCCAATCATCGCCGCATCGAGGCGATGGAGATATTGGTGGCCGATGCCCGCGCCAAGGGCGCCAAGGTGCTGGCCGGCGGCGAGCGCATCGGCAATCGCGGCTATTTCTTCCCGGTCACCGTGCTCGCCGATGTTCCCGACGATGCCAGGGTCATGCGCGAGGAGCCGTTTGGGCCGCTGGCGGTGATCAACCCGGTTTCGACGCTGGACGACGCGATCGCCAAGGCGAACGGCCTGCCCTTCGGCCTGGCGGCTTACGCCTTCACCCATTCCGCCAGCCGGGCCGATCGCCTTGCCGACGAGATCGAGGCCGGCAACGTTTCGATCAACACACTGGAGGCCTCGGTCGCCGAAGTGCCGTTCGGCGGCGTCAAGGACAGCGGCTATGGCCGCGAGGGCGGCGCCGAGGGTTTGGCGCATTACACGACCATCAAGACCGTCTCGCACCGCATGGCGATCTGACCGGCGGGCGACAGGGAGGCAAACGCATGAAATACGCCAGGAAGGACGCGAAGGCTTATACCCGCGCCAATATGAAGGGCATCTGGGCGGCGGCGCTGACGCCCTTCACTCAGTCGCTAGGCATCGACGAGGACGGCTTCCGCGAGAACATCCGGCACTGGACCGAGGATCTCGGCATCGACGGCCTGTTCATCGCCGGCAAGCAGGGCGAGTTCTTCGCGATGTCGGTCGAGGAGCGCAAGCGCAGCTTCGAGCTCGCAGTCGAGGCCACGGCTGGCCGCGGCCAGACGATCATGTCCTGCTCCGACCAGAACATGGACGTCGTCATCGATCTCGCCAGGCACGCCCAGAAGGTCGGCGCCGACTACATCGTCGTGCATGCGCCGCTGCTGCACTTCTTCAAGGCGCAGGACGAGACGCTCTACGAGTACTACCGGACGATCGCCGAGCAGGTCGACATCGGCATCGCGCTCTGGAGCCACCCGGACTCCGGCTATCTGATGAGCCCGCAGCTCTGCAACCGGCTCGCCGATATCGAGAACGTCGTCGCGATCAAGTACAGCGTGCCGCGCGCCATGTATGCCGAGCTGACCCGGCTCGCTGGCGACCGCATCCTGGTCAGCACGGCCTCGGAGGAAGAATGGCTCGACAATATCGTCGAGCTCGGCTGGCAGGTCTATCTCTGCTCCTCGCCGCCCTATCTGATCCAGACGGCGAACGACCGGCGCATGCGCGACTACACCGATCTCGCCTTCGCCGGCGAGGTCGGGAAGGCCCACGCCGTGCGTGACAGCCTGAACCCGGTGCGCGAGGCGCTCCGCACGACGCGGCCGGCCGAGAAGCCGCATGCGCACCAGAAATACTGGCAGGAACTGCTCGGGCAGGTCGGTGGGCGCGTGCGTGCGCCGCTGCTGGAGCTGACCGAGGCCGAGAAGGCGGCGACGCGCGCCGCCTTCGAGAGCTGCGGCCTGAAGCTTGCCGGTGCACCGCTGGCCAAGGCTGGCTGAGACTTAAGGCTTGAACGACGGGAGAGACGGATATGGCGACCGAAGGACGGCTGAAGGCCTTCAACTTCAAGAAGTGGATCGCGGAGAACGAGCACCTGCTGAAGCCGCCGGTCGGCAACAAGAAGGTGTTCTCCGACGGCCAGATGACCGTGATGGTGGTCGGCGGGCCGAACCAGCGCGCCGATTTCCATGACGACCCGGTGGAGGAGTTCTTCTACCAGCTCAAGGGCGACATGATGCTGAAGCTGGTCGATGACGGGAAGCATTACGACGTCACGATCCGCGAGGGCGACGTCTTCCTGCTGCCGCCGCATGTGCGCCACTCGCCGCAGCGCCCGCAGGAGGGCTCGATCGGGCTCGTGGTCGAGCCGGCGCGCCATGCCGATCAGGTCGACGGCTTCGAATGGTACTGCTTCGAGTGCAACGGTCTGGTGCATCGCATCGAGCTCAAGGTCGGGGACCTCGTAAAGGACCTGCCGCCGCTCTACGAAGCCTTCTTCGCCGACGAGAAGGCCCGCACCTGCAAGCAGTGCGGCGCAGTCCACCCGGGCCGGAAGCCGCCGGCCGGCTGGGTCGCGCTCTGAGCGATGAGGAAGGCGCCGGCTCGCCCGGCGCCTTTGCGGCTCTTGCGTGCCGATCCAAAATTGCTTTAAGCTTAAAATAATTTCTGACAATCCGACGCAAATGATCGGAGGAGGGGAACCATGCAGCACCGCACATCAGTATGCTTGGGATTGATGCTGGCCGCCGCCGTCGCCTTGCCGGCGCTGGCCCAGCAGGCGCCGGTCAAGATCGGCATGGTCACGACCTTGTCGGGGCCGGGCGGTTATCTCGGCCAGGACATTCGCGACGCCTTCAAGCTCGCGATCGACATGAATGGCGGCAAGCTCGGCGGCGCGCCGGTCGAGCTCGTGGTCGAGGACGATGCGCTGAAGCCCGGCCAGGGCAAGCAGATCGCCGAGAAGATGCTGAAGACCGACGGCATCAAGATCATGACCGGCATCGTCTTCTCGAACGTGGCCGGCGCGACCGTGCCCGATATCGTCGATGCCGGCGCGCTCTATGTCAGCCCCAATGCCGCGCCGTCGAATTTTGCCGGCAAGGAGTGTAACGAGAACTATTTCGTCGTCTCCTGGCAGAACGACAGCCTGCACGAGAGCGCCGGTCAGCACGCCACCAATCTTGGCTACAAGAAGGCCTTCATCCTCGCCCCGAACTACCAGGCCGGCAAGGATGCGCTCGCCGGCTTCAAGCGCCTGTTCAAGGGCGAGGTCGTCGGCGAGGTCTATACCCGCCTCGACCAGACCGATTTCGCGCCGGAGATGGCGCAGATCCGCTCGGCCAATCCGGACGTGGTCTTCCAGTTCCATCCGGGCGGGCTCGGCATCGCCTTCCTGCGCCAGTACCAGCAGGCCGGCCTGCTCGGCAAAACCCCGATGGTGCTGGCCGAGCCCTCGCTCGACGCGACCACGCTGAAGGCGGTCGGCGATGCCGCGCTCGGGCTCAGCGTCACCGCGCACTGGAACACCGACTTCGACAACGCGTCGAACAAGGCCTTCGTCGAGGCCTTCACCAAGGCCTACAATCGGGTGCCGACCTATTACGCCAGCCAGGGCTACGACACCGCGCTCGCCATCGCCTCGGCGCTGAAGGCGACCGGCGGCAAGGCCGATGTGCCGGCGCTGCGCAAGGCGCTGGCCAAGGCGGATTTCCAGTCGGTCCGCGGCGCCTTCAAGTTCGGCCCGAACCAGCATCCGGTCCAGGACTGGTACGCGCTCAAGGTCGAGAAGGGCGCCGATGGCACGCCCGTGCTGAAGACCTCAGGCAAGGTGCTGAGCAATCACAGCGACGCCTACGCCAAGGATTGCAAGCTCTGAACCACTGACAAGCTCCCGCATCGACGGGGTGGGTCGTTTCAAGCCCATCCCGTCGCCAGCCGGACGTGACCAGCAAATGACGCTCGTTCTCGAACAATTGCTCAACGGCCTGCAATTCGGCGTGATGCTGTTCCTGCTCGCCGCCGGACTGACGCTGATCTTCGGTATCATGGGCGTGATCAACCTCGCCCATGGCTCGCTCTACATGGTCGGCGCCTATGCCGCCGCCTTCGCCGCAGCGCAGACCGGCTCGGTCATCCTTGCCATCCTGGCCGGCCTGGCAGCCGCCGCCTTGGTCGGCATGGCGATGGAGCTCTTCGTGCTGCGCCGGCTCTATGCCCGCGACCATCTCGACCAGGTGCTGGCGACCTTCGCGCTGATCCTGATCTTCAACCAGAGCGTGACGCTGCTGTTCGGACGCCAGCCGCTCTTCGTCTCGGTGCCATCCGTGCTCAACGGCTCGGTCCAGCTGCTGCCCGGGCTGATCTATCCGGTCTATCGGCTGATCATCATCGCGGTCGGCCTTCTCGTCGCCCTCGGGCTCTATCTTCTGATCAACTGTACGCGTATCGGCATGCTGGTCAGGGCCGGCGCCACCCATCGCGAAATGGTCCGGGCGCTCGGCGTCGATATCCGCCTGCTCTACACCGCCGTCTTCGGGCTCGGCGCGCTGCTCGCCGGTCTCGCCGGGCTGATGGCCGGGCCGATCCTCGCCGTGCAGGTCGGCATGGGCGAGCAGATCCTGATCATGACCTTCGTCGTGGTGGTGATCGGCGGCGTCGGCTCGATCCGCGGCGCCTTCTTCGGCGCGCTGCTCGTCGGCCTCGTCGACACGGTCCTGCGCGCCTTCCTGCCCGGCCTGCTGCGCCAGGTCATGACGGGATCGGAGGCCGATGCGCTCGGCGCCGGCCTCGCCTCGATGGGTATCTACATGCTGATGGCCGTGGTGCTGCTGGTGCGGCCCAAGGGACTCTTCCCCGCCAATGTCTGAGGACGCCATCACCCATACCGGCTCCCCCGCGCCGAGTACCGGCCGCGCGCTGATGCTGCTCGCACTGGCGCTCGGGCTGATCGCGCTGCCCTTCCTCGTCCAGGCGCTCGGCCAGCCGGCCCTGGTGCCGCTGGCGACCCGCGTGCTGATCTATGCGATCGCCGCCGCCAGCCTGAACCTTGCACTCGGCTTCGGTGGCATGGTTTCGTTCGGGCACGCCGCCTTCTTCGGCGTCGGCGGCTATGTCGTCGGCATCCTCTACCGCAATTACGTCGACGACAGCCTCTTCCTCGGCCTGATCCCGGGCACGAGCCAGCTGTTGATCACGCTGCCGGCCGCGCTCCTCGTCGGAGGCCTCCTTGCTTTGCTGATCGGCGCGCTGTGCCTGCGCACCAGCGGCGTGCAGTTCATCATGATCACGCTCGCCTTCGCGCAGATGCTGTTCTTCCTGTTCGTCTCGCTGAAAGCCTATGGCGGCGATGACGGCATGACGATCCGCCGCCGCAACGAGCTCTTCGGCCTCAACACCCGCGACGACATCACCTTCTATTTCATCTGCCTTGCGGTTGCGGCGCTGGTCTTCCTGGCGCTCTGGCGCATCGTCGGCTCGCGCTTCGGCATGGTGCTCGCCGGCATCCGCCAGAACGAGCGGCGCATGGCGGCGATCGGCATCGCGCCCTATCGCTACAAGCTCGCCGCCTTCGTGATCTCCGGCATGGGCACCGGCCTCGCCGGCGCGCTGATGGCAAATTATCTGCGCTTCGTCAGCCCCGACATGCTGCACTGGACCAAGTCGGGCGAGCTGATGATCATGGTCATCCTCGGCGGGGTCGGCACCCTGCTCGGCCCGCTCTTCGGCGCTGCTGCCCTCGTCATCCTCGAGACGGTGCTGACGTCCTGGACTGAGCATTGGCAGCTCGTCCTCGGGCCGATCCTTTTGCTCGTCGTCCTGTTCACGCAGGGCGGGCTCAACGGGTTGTTCAGCCGCCTCGGCCTCGGCAGGAGCGAGCGATGACGAAGCCGCTCCTCAGCGTCCGCGGCCTGCGCAAGCGCTTCGGCGGACTGATCGCCACCGACAATGTCGATCTCGATGTCGTCGAGGGCGAGATCCACGCTCTGATCGGACCCAACGGCGCCGGCAAGACCACGCTGCTGACCCAGCTCTTCGGCGAACTCAGCCATGATGCCGGCGAGATCAGGCTGGAGGGCGAGGCGATCGATGCACTCGCCACGCCGCAGCGTGTCCAGCGCGGCCTCGCCCGCACCTTCCAGATCAACCAGCTGCTGCCCGATTTCAGCATGCTCGACAATGTCGCGCTCGCCGTGCAGGCCCGGCAGGGCCACAGCTTTCGCTTCTTCGCCGATGCCCGCCGCGACAAGGGCCTGCGCCAGCGCGCCCGCGAGCATCTGACCGCTGCCGGCCTCGCCCATCGCGCCGAGGTCAAGGTCGCCGACCTCTCCCATGGCGAGCAGAAGCAGCTCGAATTTGCCATCGCGCTCGCCTGCGAGCCGCGCTTGCTGCTGCTCGACGAGCCGATGGCGGGCCTGGGGCATGCCGAGAGCGAGCAGATGGTCGCGATGCTCTCCGGGCTGAAGGGACGCGTCACCATGCTGCTGGTCGAGCACGACATGGACGCCGTCTTCGCGCTCGCCGACCGGATCTCGGTGCTGGTCTATGGCCGGATCATCGCGACGGGAACGGCGCAGGAGATCCGCGACAACGCCGACGTGCGCACCGCCTATCTCGGCGAGGGGGACGCCTGATGCTGAGCGTGCGCAACCTACAATCGGCGTATGGCGCGAGTCAGGTGCTGTTCGATGTCGGCCTTGAGATCGGCGAGGGCGAGGTCGTAACCCTGCTGGGGCGCAACGGCATGGGCAAGACCACGACGGTGCGCTCGTTGATGGGGTTGCTCGCGCCCAAGGGCGGCGAGATCAGCTTCGACGGCCGCAAGCTCAAGGGCAGTACGCCGGAGGCGATCGCCCGCTGCGGCATCGGCCTGGTGCCGGAGGGGCGACAGGTCTTCCCGACGCTGACCGTGCGCGAGAACCTCGTCGCCACCGCCGCCAACCGGCTCGGGCGTTCCTCGCCTTGGACGCTGAGCCGTGTCTACGCCCTGTTTCCACGCCTTGAGGAGCGCGCCGGCCAGTCGGCCCGCACGCTCTCGGGCGGCGAGCAGCAGATGCTCGCGGTCGGCCGGGCGCTGATGACCAATCCCAAGCTCCTCATCCTCGACGAGGCGACCGAGGGGCTGGCGCCGGTGATCCGCGCCGAGATCTGGCGCTGCATCGAGGCGCTGAAGGCGCAGGGGCAGTCGATCCTGCTGATCGACAAGAACATCGCCGTGCTCAAGCGCCTCGCCGACCGGCATTACATCATCGAGAAGGGACGCACGGTCTGGTCGGGCTCCAGCACCGATCTCGCGGCCAATGCGGAACTGGTGCATCGCTATGTCGGCGTCTGAAAACGAGATCGTCGCGCGCAGCCTCGCGAGTGACCCTGTCGAGGCCTTGCGCGACACGCTGAGCGAGATCCTCTCCGGTTTGGTCGCGGCCGGCTGTGGCCCGCATCACCTCACTGGCATGGACTGGGAGAGCGCCGACCCCGCCGCCTTCCATCTCGCGCGCCATACGGTCGAACTGGCCTATCGCGAGGTCTTCGCCGGCTTCCAGCCGCCGATCCGGCTGCGGCCCGGAACGGAACCCGGCTTCACGATACGCGCCCGCTTTGCTCCGCCACAGCCGCTGCCGGATATCGAGGTCGAAGGCTATACGCTGCGCGAGCTCGGCCGGCAGTACAGCCCGCGCCTGCAAGCCGACATGACCGCGCTGTTCCGGCAATGGAGCAGGGATGGCGCCGCCTTCCGCGCCGGCCATGCCGGGCTCGATCTCGCTTATGGCCCCGGCCGCTTCGAGACGCTCGATCTCTATCGTCCGGCCGGAGTGCGGCGCGCGCCGATCTTCGTCTTCATCCACGGCGGCTACTGGCAGGCCTCCGACAAGGTCCAGCATGCGCAGTTCGCGCAAGGGATGCTCGACGCCGGTTTCGCGGTCGCTCAGCCGAATTACGGGCTGGCGCCCGACACCCCGCTCGAAGCGAGCATCGCCCAGACCGTCGCGGCACTGAATTTCCTCGTCCGCGAGGCCGATGCACTCGGTCTCGACGCCTCGCAGCTGCATCTGTCCGGCCACTCCGCTGGCGCGCATCTCGCCGCCATGGCGCTGGCCTCGCCAGGCTGTCCGCCGGTTGGTTCCGCCCTGCTGCTCTCCGGGCTCTATCATCTCGAGCCGCTCGGGCATCTGCCGATCGGCCGCCTGCTCGGCCTTGCTGATCCCGCCCGCGCGATGCGGCTGAGCCCGCTCTCCCAGCCGCGGCCGCGCGTGCAGAACCTCGCTTTGGCGGTCGGCGAAGGTGAGAGCGAGGCGTTCAAGGCCCAATCGCTCGCGCTGGCCGAGACTTGGCGCATACCCGAGCCACTGATCTGCCCCGGGCATCATTTCAGCATGCTAGACGGGCTGAACGGCGGCGTGCTGCTCGATCTGGCGCTGCAAACGGCCGCACACCAATGACCAGTCGCCAGTGCAAGCCGCTCCGGATTGCCTTGATTGGCTGGGGTGCGATCAGCCGGCGTGTCGCCGCGCTGCTGTCGAGCTCGCCGAGTGCTGGCGATATTGCGATCGTCGCCATCGGAGCCCGCTCAAGCGCGCGAGCCCCGGATATTCCCACCGGCGCGGTCCTCATCACCGATCCGGCACAGCTTGCCGGCTTGGAGCCCGATCTCGTGGTGGAAGCCGCTGGCCGGGATGCAGTCGCAATCTGGGGCGAGGCTGCCCTGCGCTCCGCGCCGGCCTTCGCTATTGCATCGGCCAGCGCGCTCACTGATGCCACATTGCTCAAAGGGTTGCTGGCGACGGCAGAGGTCCACGGCAGCCAGCTCATCCTGCCGCCGGGTGCTCTCGGCGGGATCGATGCCATTGCGGCAGCATCGGCGCTGCCACTCGACGAGATCGTGCACAGCATCGTCAAGCCGCCTGCGGCCTGGCGTGGCACGCCGGCCGAAGAAATGGTGGCGCTTGACGAGCTCCTCGCACCGGTCACTTTCTTCACCGGCTCGGCGCGTGAGGCAGCCGTTCGCTTTCCGCAAAATGCCAATGTCGCCGTGATCACGGCGCTCGCCGGCGTCGGGCTGGATCGGACCCGTATCGAGCTCGTCGCCGATCCCGGCATCGCAACGAACTGTCATCGCCTGAGCGCTCGCGGTGCCTTCGGCCGCCTGACTATCGTGATCGAGAACAAGCCCCTCGCCGGCAATCCGAAATCATCGGAGATGGCGGCGTTGAGCCTCGTCAGGACGATCAGAAACAGGATCAGTCCGCTCGCTCAGTGATCCAGCCACGTTAGCTCGTGCATTGGAAGGGGCCTCGGAGCCGGTTCAGATCGGTCACCTGGGGGCGTCGTTCCAGTAGTCACTCATGTCCTGCTGGCGTTTCTGGTCTGGCAAAGCGCCCTTATCCCCATACAGGATCGCAGCTCCTCGGACCTGGGCCTCGGTGATGTCGGTGCGATAGCCCTCGAGCTCCTTGTCGTAGGTGAGCTTTTCCCAGGGGATCGTCACGTGGTGGCTGCCAATGCCGAGAAATCCTCCAAACGTCACGTCGACGAAGGAAACACGGCCACTGACCTTCTCGATCAACAGCCGCTTGATGGTGCCGATCTGATCGTTCTTGCTGTCGAACACGGCGGTCCCTTCGACGCGATCGCTTTCGATGGTCAGGTGCGGTGCCGGTCGCTCGGCGGGACCCCAGAGATAAAAGCCGTTCTCGATGAGGCCGGCCGCCACGACCGCCCTGCTGACGGCCAGGGTCCATTCCTCATTCGGTCGGATTTGTCGCGCCAGCCTCCACGGCCCAAGATCCGCGGGCAGACTGGCACCGGCAGGTTCATCGGCGAAGCCGCGCAGGTCGGGGGAGTTCACCGCTTGGAACAAGTAATAGGTTCTCATGAGCGTCTCCCTCTACCGGATTGAGCCTCCAGAGCGCCCGTTATGGACCGGCCACGAAATAGGCCACCCGGGTGAACAGCGTGTATTCCGACTCGAAGACCATGATTCCGACGAAGACCAGCAAAGCCAGCGGCGGGACCAGGATCGCGTAGGTCAGGGCCAATCGCTCCCAGGCCATGTGCATGAAGACGGCGACGATCAGCCCGGCCTTGAGCGCCATGAAAATCAGGATCAGCGACCAGCGCAAATAGCCGGTGAGGTGGAAATAATCGACCAGGTAGGAGCACAGGCTGAGGACGAAGAGCCAGCACCAGACCACGAGATAGAGCCTGATCGGATGATGCTGCTGGGCCTCGGTATGAGCTATGGGCTGTGCCATGGCGACCTCACCAGAGATAGAACAGCGCGAAGATGAAGACCCAGACGAGATCGACGAAGTGCCAGTAGAGCCCTGTGATCTCGACGATCTCGTAATGTCCCTTGCGGCTCGTGAAGAAGCCGCGTCGCCCATCGTCGAAATCGCCACGCCAGACCTTGCGGGCGATGATGATCAGGAAGATCACGCCGATCGTGACATGGGTGCCGTGGAAGCCCGTGATCATGAAGAAGCTGGAGCCGAACTGCTCTGCGCCCCAGGGATTGCCCCAGGGGCGGACGCCTTCTGAGATCAGCTTCGACCATTCGAACGCCTGCATGCCGACGAAGGTCGCGCCGAGCACTGCCGTCAGCAGCATCAGGATCGCGGTCTTCTTGCGGTCGCGGCGATAACCGAAATTGACCGCCATCGCCATCGTGCCGCTGCTGCTGATCAGGACGAAGGTCATGATGGCGATCAGGATGAGCGGCAGGTGGTGGCCGGCGATCTCGAGCGCGAAAACCTCGCTCGGATTAGGCCAAGGCACCGTCGTCGACATCCTGACCGTCATGTAGGAGATGAGGAAGGTGCCGAAGATGAAGGTGTCGCTGAGCAGGAAGATCCACATCATGGCCTTCCCCCAGGACACATTCTTGAAGGCCCGCTGATCGGACGACCAATCCGCCACGATCCCTTGCCAACCGGGCGCGCGACCGATCTTGGGGTTCAGGGTGTTCGGCGCGATCTCATTCATCGTTCCGACCTCGTTTGGAGCCTTCTAAGTCAGCAATCCCCGGCAGATCGCGATGAGATCATCCGTCCAGCGCATGAGCAGGCTGAACAGGATGAGCCAGACGAGCAGCAGGAAGTGCCAGTAGAGCGCGCAGAGCTCGACGCTGAGCGTGAGCTCGCCAGCCGCCCGCGGAGGACTCGCCGCCGATAAGGCGAACGCTCTGACGCTGGTTCGGCAAAGCGCCACGAGCCCGCCCAGCATGTGCAGGCCATGCACTGCGGTGATCAGATAGAAGAAGGCGCTGGCGGGATTGGCAGCGGTGAAATAGCCGGAGGCGGCAAGCTCGCGCCATGCCAGCAGCTGGGTTGTGAGGAAGGCGAGCGAACACACGCCTGCTGCAAGGATGCTGGAGCGGACGTGGCCGAGTTCGTCGCAGCGCGCGGCGATCACCGCCATGTGCAGGGCGATGCTGGCGAGGATCAGCAGGCCCGTACTGAACCACAGGACCGTCGGCATCGGCAGCGCGCGCCAATCCGCCATGTCCATCCGCATCGAATAGGCGCTGACCAGAAGCGAGAACAGCGAGCCGGCCACGGCGAGGAAGGCGCCGAGGCCGACCTTCGCCGTTGGGGAAGGCGGCAGCTCCGCACCGCCAGCCTCGACGCCCACCCCGGCCTCGAGCCAAGGCTTGTCGGCCAGACCCTGGCGCGACAGCCACCAGCCGGCGAGGACTGCCATCAGGACCATGAAGACGACGACCACGACCATGGCGGCACCTCGTCACGCGGTCCGCGGGGTCGGCGGCTGGTTCTGCGGCAGGAAATCCTCCGCGGCGCCGGGCACGCTGTAGTCATAGGCCCAGCGATAGACCACCGGCAGGGTCTTGCCCCAGTTGCCATGCGCCGGCGGCGTCTGCGGCGTCTGCCATTCCAGCGTGGTCGCGCGCCAGGGGTTGCCGCCGGCCGGCCTTCCGTGCCTGACGCTCCAGATGAGGTTGAACAGGAAGACGAGCTGGGCGGCGCCGACGATCAGGGCGACGACCGTGATGAACTCGTTCAGCGTCGCCGCCGAGGGCGGGACGAAGGCCATCCCGCTGATCTCGTGATAGCGGCGAGGCACGCCCATCAGCCCGATATAGTGCATCGGGAAGAAGATCAGGTAGGCCCCGAGGAAGGTGACCCAGAAATGCAGCTTCCCGAGCACGTCGCCGAGCATCCGCCCGGTGACCTTCGGATACCAATGGTAGATCGCCCCAAAGATCACGAGGATCGGCGCGACGCCCATCACCATGTGGAAATGGGCGACGACGAACATCGTGTCGGAGAGCGGCACGTCGACGACGACATTGCCGAGGAACAGGCCGGTGAGCCCGCCATTCACGAAGGTGACGATGAAGCCGAGTGCGAACAGCATCGGCACGGTCAAATGGATGTCGCCGCGCCAGAGCGTCAGCACCCAGTTATAGACCTTGATGGCGGTGGGGATCGCGATGATCAGCGTCGTCGTGGCGAAGAAGAACCCGAAGGCGGGGTGCATGCCGCTGACATACATGTGGTGCGCCCAGACCACGAAGCTGAGCGCGCCGATCGCCACCAGCGCCCACACCATCATCCGGTAGCCGAAGATGTTCTTGCGCGCATGGGTGCTGATCAGGTCGGAGACGATGCCGAAGGCCGGCAGCGCGACGATGTAGACCTCGGGGTGGCCGAAGAACCAGAACAGGTGCTGGAACAGGATCGGGCTGCCGCCCTTGTGGGCCAGCCGCTCTCCCATCGCGACGATGGCCGGCATGAAGAAGCTCGTGCCGATCAGCCGGTCGAGCAGCATCATCACGGCGCCGACGAAGAGTGCCGGGAAGGCGAGCAGCGCCATGACGGTGGCCGTGAAGATGCCCCAGATCGTCAGCGGCATGCGCATCAGCGTCATGCCCCGGGCCCGTCCCTGCAGCACGGTGACCACGTAGTTCAGCCCGCCCATGGTGAAGCCGATGATGAAGAGGATCAGCGAGACGAGCATCACGAGGATGCCCCATTGCTGGCCGGGCGTGTTGGCGAGGATTGCCTGCGGCGGGTAGAGCGTCCAGCCCGCTCCCGTCGGCCCGCCCGGCAGGAAGAAGCCGGCGACGAGCACCAGCACGGCGAGGAAATAGATCCAGAAGCTCAGCATGTTCACATAGGGGAACACCATGTCCCGGGCGCCGAGCATCAGTGGGATCAGGTAGTTGCCGAAGCCGCCGAGAAACAGCGCGGTCAGCAGATAGATCACCATGATCATGCCGTGCATGGTGATGAACTGGTAGTAGCGATCGGGGTCGATGAACGAGAATGTCCCCGGGAAACCGAGCTGCAGCCGCATCAGCCAGGACAGGACCAGGGCGACCAACCCGATTGCCAGCGCCACGATGGAATACTGGATGGCGATGACCTTGGCGTCCTGCGAGAAGACGTATTTCGTGATCCAGCTATGCGGGTGGTAGAGTTCGACATCGTCGACCTCGGGCGCCGACAGCGGCCCGGCTGCGTCATGCGTCACGTCGGCCATCGGAGCATCTCCCACTCCTCTCGGACGTAGCCCCTGTTCCGGGGCTTGATCCTGTATCAATCCCTAGTTCCTCGCCTCCGCCCTGGCGGGTGCCTGAAGCTGGGCGAAGGTTTTCTGCTGCTGCAGCCAGGCCTGGTAGTTGCCCTCCGGCTCGACCACGACATTGCCGCGCATGAAAGTGTGGCCGGTGCCGCAGAGCTCGGCGCACAGCACGTCGAAGGTGCCGGCCCGTGTTGGCGTGAACCAGTAATAGGTGACGCTACCGGGGATCATGTCCATCTTGGCGCGGAACTCCGGCACATAGAAATTGTGCAGGACATCGACCGCGCGCAGCAGCATCCTGACCGGCTTGCCGAGCTGGAGATGGAGGTTGTCGCCCTGAATGACGACGTCGTCCTGCCCGTGCGGATCCTTGGGATCGACGCCCAGCGGGTTCTCAGGAGTGATGTGGGCGACGTCGGAGGCGCCAAGCCTGCCATCGGCGCCCGGTAGCCGGTAGGCCCATTGCCATTGCTGGGCGACGACCTCGACCGTGGTGGCGTCCTTCGGAACCGTGACGAACTGGTGCCAGACGACGAGGCCGGGCGCGAGCATGGCGGCGACGCCGACGCCGGTGCCGACCGCGAGCCACCATTCGAGCCGCTTGTTCTCGGGCTCGTAGGCCGCGCGATTGCCCTCGCGATGGCGGAAGCGGAGGACGCAATAGGCCATGAACAGGACGACGGCAGCGAAGACGACGCCAGTGATCCAGAACGTGATGATGATGGTGTCGTCGATATAGCCCCAGTTGGAGGCGATCGGCGTCCACCACCACGGGCTCAGGAAGTGGAACACCACCGATCCGATCACGACCAGAGCCAGGACGACCGCGATACCCATTCCTCTTTCATCCTTGCCGAGGGCGGCATGAACAGGAACCAGGCAATGCCGCGGCGCAGGTAACGCGCCACGGCGCTACGTAGACGAGCTCACTTTCGATATGAAAATGGGGTTGGGGCCCGAAACGAAACGGGCCCATTGCTTAAAACGATCGAGGTCAACCAGATCGGAGGCGGCACAAGGCTGCCGCTGGGCGCGGGCTCGGCCGAGCGCGCCGTCGGGCTGCAAGTTTTGCTTCCTGTTCGCCATCGCCGAACCTTTGGTTCGCCTGGACGACCACGCGTCACGTCTGACGCACAAACTCTCAGCCGGGCTGCAGGACACTCAAGCCTCCAGCCCATAGTCACCTTATGTTGTCGTCCTGCTCGCGGTGGTTGTCAATCGAACCCACATCGCAGCCCGACGCAGCTACGGCTGCATTCAAGCGCCGATCCGGCTATTTCTTCTTTCCATCGGCGTCAAATTGCTTGAGGAAGGCGAGGATGTCGTCGATTTCCTGCTCCGACTTGAGACCCGGAAACACCATCTTGGTGCTCGGGATCTTGGCCTGCGGCGCCTTGATGTAATCCCGGAAGGTAGGCTCATCCCAGGTGATGCCGGAATTCTTGTTGGCGGGCGAGTAGCTGTAGCCCTCGATCGATCCCGCCGGCCGGCCGAGAAGGCCGTTCAGTCTCGGTCCGACGGCATTCTTGGCCGTCTCCCCGACCTGGTGGCAGGCGCGGCATTTCAGGAAAACCTTCTCACCCGCGGCGGGATCGCCAACCGCTTTGGCTGGATCGGGTAGGGCCGCAAGCATCAACAAGGCCGACAAGGTCAAACGCAGCATCGAAGGTTCTCCTTCGAACTCGGAAGGCGACCCCATCCGCGTGACCGCGGCCGAGCCGCACAGCCTTTCACAATACGCTTACACTATTGCCGGCCTCCCTCCAATTCGAGGGCTGCCAGACCCCGCGCGATTTGCGCGCGGTCCTGGCGGCGGCTGCAGATCGGGGATTCGCTGGAGCCTGCGGTCCGGCTGGTGATTGGTCGCGATATTCTCGATCGCGACAAGGCTGATGACGAGCCCGCCAAATTCTTCGAAGCGCTCGTCATTATCCAGGCGGGCGGGCCTCGCGCGGAGCGCCTCGATCGCTCGACCGGACCGGCGGTTTGGCTGGACGTGGAGCGGTCCGCACTCGAGGGCTTTTATCTGCAGCTTTCGGAGCAAGCAGCCGTGCCGCGTTAAGCGGTCGACGGCGTTTGCGGATGGAAAGCGTGCTGGCCGCACGGAGCCCAGTTGGCTCGCCTCTGGCGCATGCCAATCATGCTTTGTTTGCATATTGCTATTATCGGCAGAACTACTACCGTGCCCTACAACTTACGCGATATTTCGACTGTAATTTCTCTAAAATGATTATTATATTCAATAGATAAGAGTATAAATTGGGCGTCTTTGTCAGAAAATCGTCACAGCTACTGTAGATCTATTGAGGCCTTGTGGAGGGGCTGGCGCTATGGCTACGAAATACGGCACGGAGCAGGCGGATGTTCTTTTTGCTGATGAAGAGTTCGTTGATGTTTCGGGGCTGGGTGGCGATGACCAGATCTTCGGCGATGCGCAGGCCAACGTACTCTCGGGCGATGATGGCGCCGATCTGCTCGATGGCGGTGCTGGCGACGACACGTTGATCGGCGGCGCGGGCAATGATGTCTACGTGGTCGACAGTGTTGCCGATGCGGTGGTCGAGGCGGCGGATGAAGGCACTGACGAGGTTCGCACCAGCCTGAGCGCCTACACCCTGGGCGCAAACGTCGAGAACCTGACCTATACTGGCAGCAGCAACTTCACCGGCACCGGCAATGCCGCTGCCAACGTCATTGTTGGCGGCAGCGGCGACGATACGTTGATCGGCGGCGCTGGAGCCGACACGCTCGATGGTCGCGACGGGGCCGATACGGCGAGCTATGCGACGAGCGCCGCTGCCGTCACGGTCAATCTGGCGACGGGCGTCAACACCGGCGGCGATGCGCAGGGCGACACGCTGATCAGCATCGAGAACGTCACCGGCTCTGCCTTCGACGACAGTCTGACCGGGGCTGCCGGCGCGAACGTGCTGGCAGGTGGTGCTGGTGCTGACACGTTGGATGGCGGGGCCGGCGATGACACGCTGATCGGCGGCACGGGCGATGATGTCTATGTAGTCGACAGCGCGTCGGATGTCGTCGTTGAGGCGACGGGTGAAGGCACGGACGAGGTTCGCACCAGCCTGAGCGCCTACACCCTTGGCGCGAACGTCGAGAACCTCACTTATACCGGGACGGCCAACTTCACCGGCACTGGCAACAGTGCCAACAACGTCATCGTCGGTGGCAGCGGCGACGATATCCTCACCGGTGGGGCAGGGGCCGACACGCTCGACGGCCGCGGTGGGAGCGACACCGCGAGCTATGCGGCCAGTGCGGCTGCAGTCTCCGTCAACCTCGCGACGGGCGTCAACACAGGCGGCGATGCGCAGGGCGACACGCTGATCAGCATCGAGAACGTCACCGGCTCCGCCTTTGACGACAGCCTGACCGGTGATGCCGGCGCGAACGTCCTGACGGGTGGTGCCGGCAACGATACGCTCGATGGCGGCGCCGGGGCCGACACGCTGATCGGCGGCGCCGGCAATGACCTCTATATCGTCGACGACGCCTCCGACGTCGTGACGGAGCTCGCGAACGAAGGCACGGATGAGGTCCGCACCAGCCTGAGCGCCTACACTCTCGGCACAAATGTCGAGAACTTGGCCTATACCGGCGGCAGCAATTTCACCGGCACAGGCAACGCCGGCGCCAACACGATCATCGGTGGATCGGGCAACGATACGCTCGATGGCGGCGCCGGGGCCGATACGTTAATCGGCGGAGCCGGCAATGACCTCTATACCGTCGACAATGCCGCAGACGTCGTGACGGAGCTCGCGAACGAAGGCACGGACGAGGTCCGCACCAATCTGACGACCTATACGCTGGCGGCCAATGTCGAGAACCTCACTTATACCGGGACGGCCAACTTCACCGGCACCGGCAACGCCGGCGCCAACACCATCATCGGCGGCTCGGGCAACGATACGCTGAGCGGGGGCGCCGGGGCGGACACGCTCGACGGCCGCGGTGGCAGCGACACGGCGAGCTATGCGACCAGTGCCTCGGCCGTCACGGTCAATCTCGCGACCGGCGTCAACACCGGCGGCGATGCGCAGGGCGACACGCTGATCAGCATCGAGAACGTCACCGGTTCGGCCTTTGATGACAGCTTGACCGGTGATGCCGGCGCGAACGTCCTGACGGGTGGTGCCGGCAACGATACGCTCGATGGCGGCGCTGGGGCCGACACGCTGATCGGCGGCGCCGGCAATGACTTCTATATCGTCGACGACGCCTCCGACGCCGTGACGGAGCTCGCGAACGAAGGCACGGATGAGGTCCGCACCAATCTGGCGACCTACACGCTGTCGGCCAATGTCGAGAACCTGACCTATACCGGCAGCGGCAATTTCACCGGCACGGGCAATGCCGGCGCCAACACGATCATCGGCGGCTCGGGCAACGATACGCTGAGCGGGGGAGCAGGCGCCGATACGCTCGACGGCGGTTCCGGTTCCGACACGGCGAGCTATGCGACCAGCACCCAGGCCGTGACCGTCAACCTGGCGACCGGCACCAACACTGGCGGCCACGCTGCCGGCGACACGCTGATCGGCATCGAGAACGTCACCGGCTCGAACTTCGCCGATACGCTCACTGGCGATGGCGCCGCCAATGTGCTGAGCGGCGGCGGCGGCAACGATGTGCTGATTGGCGGGGCGGGCGCCGATACGCTCGATGGCGGCGCCAACACCGATACGGCGAGCTATGCCGCAAGCGCCGCCGGCGTCTCGGTCGACCTTGCGACCAATCTCAACACCGGCGGTGATGCCCAGGGCGACACGCTGACCGCGATCGAGAATGTCACCGGCAGCGCCTTCGACGATACGCTGCGCGGCAATGGCTCGGCGAACGTCCTGACGGGAGGCGCCGGCAACGACACGCTCGACGGCGGAGCCGGGGCCGACACGCTCGTCGGCGGTGCCGGCGACGATCTCTATTTTGTCGACAACAGTTCGGACGCCGTGACGGAGCTGGCGGGCGAAGGCACCGACGAGGTCCGTGCAAACGCCGCCACCTATACCTTGGCCGCGAACATCGAGAACCTGACTTATACCGGTAGCGGCAACTTTACCGGCACCGGCAACGCGCTCGACAACACCATCATCGGCGGAGCCGGCAATGATACGCTGACCGGCGGTGGCGGGGCCGATGTGATCGATGGCGCCGGCGGCTCGGACACGGCGAGCTATGCGACGAGCGCCGCGGCTGTCACCGTCAATCTCGCGACCGGCGTCAACACCGGCGGCGATGCCCAGGGCGACACGCTGATCAGCATCGAGAACCTCACCGGTTCGAACTTCAACGACAGCCTGACCGGCGACAGCCAGAACAACGTCCTGGCTGGCGGCGGTGGCGACGACGTTCTGATCGGTGGAGCCGGCAATGACCGGCTCGATGGCGGGACAGGCGACGACAGCCTGACCGGCGGCGAAGGCGACGATGTCTACATCGTCGACAGCGGCGCCGACGTCATCGTCGAAGCGGCTGGCGAAGGCGTCGACGAGGTCCGTACCAGCCTCGCATCCTATACGCTCGCGGCAGCGCTCGAGAACCTGAGCTATACCGGCACCGGCAACTTCACCGGCACCGGCAACAGCGCCAACAACGTCATCACCGGCGGAACCGGCAATGACCGGCTGATCGGCCTCGGCGGTGCCGACACGCTGAACGGCGGCTCCGGCTCGGATACGGCCGACTACTCGGCCTCTGCCGCGGCGGTGGCGGTCAACCTCGCCACCGGCAGCGGCTCGGGCGGCGATGCCCAGGGCGACACGCTCGTCTCGATCGAGAACCTGATCGGGACGGCCTTCGTCGACAGCCTCGTCGGCAATGGCGCGGACAACGTCCTGACCGGCGCCGCTGGGGCCGACGTGATCGACGGCGCCGGCGGCTCCGACACGGCGAGCTATGCGACGAGCGCGGCGGCCGTGACCGTGAACCTGCTCACCGGCGTCCATACCGGCGGCGACGCCCAGGGCGACACGCTCGTCTCGATCGAGAACCTGATCGGCTCGGACTTCGCCGACAATCTGCGCGGCGACGCCAATGCCAACACCATCGAAGGCCGCACCGGCGCCGACGCGATCGACGGCGGCAACGGCACCGATACGGCAAGCTATGTCTCGAGCGACGCCGGCGTCACGGTGAACCTCGCTGTCACCGCGCAGACGGGCGGACATGCCCAGGGCGATACGCTCACATCGATCGAGAACGTCATCGGTTCGGCCTTCGCCGACACGCTGACGGGCAACGCAGGCGCCAACACCCTGTCGGGCGGCGATGGCGATGACACGCTGCAAGGTGCGGCCGGCGCGGACGTCCTCAACGGCAATGCCGGGAGCGACACGGCCTCCTATGCCAATAGTAGCGCTGCCGTGACCGTGAACCTCGCCACGAACGTCAATGTCGGCGGGGATGCGCAAGGCGACCTTCTATCAGGGGTGGAGAATGTTCTCGGTTCGTCGTTCAACGACACGCTGATCGGCGATGCGGGAGCGAACATCCTGCGCGGCGGGGCGGGTGACGACCTGATCCAGGGCGGAGC
>NZ_JBWKNL010000005.1:0-401048 GCF_059415545.1 Allobosea sp. GW821-FHT10B12 | reverse complement strand
GGTCCATAGCGGCGGCGACGCCCAGGGCGACGTCCTCAGCGAGTTCGAGATCGTCGTCGGCACCGCCTTCGCCGATACCTTCCGGACCAATGCCGGTATCGGCGTCACCACCTTCACCGGCGGGGCCGGCGACGACCTCTACATCCTCAACGACGCCTCCTTCGCCGCCGCGGTCGAGCTTGCCGGCGGGGGCACGGACGAGGTCCGCACCAGCTCCGGCAGCCGCACGCTCGAAGCCAATGTCGAGATCCTGACCTATATCGGCAGCGGCAACTTCGCCGGTTACGGCAATGGCCTCGACAACATCATCACCGGCGGCGAAGGCAGCGACATGCTGCGCGGCGAGGCCGGCAACGACACGCTCAATGGCGGCGACGGCAACGACACGCTCTATGGCGGCGCCGGGGCCGACATCCTCAACGGCGGCAGCGGCACCGACATCGTCTCCTATGGCGACAGCGGCGTGCCGGTCGGCGTCAACCTGGCGACGGGCGTCCATACCGGCTTCGCCCAAGGCGACGTGTTCAACGACATCGAGATCATCGAGGGCTCCAGCGCCAACGACACGCTGATCGGCGATGCGGGAGCGAACATCCTGCGCGGCGGGGCGGGTGACGACCTGATCCAGGGCGGAGCCGGGGCCGACACGCTGAGCGGCGGCGCCAACATCGACACGATCAGCTATGCCGGCAATGCCAGCGCGGTGAACCTGAACTTCGTCAGCGGGGTCCATAGCGGCGGCGACGCCCAGGGCGACGTCCTCAGCGAGTTCGAGATCGTCGTCGGCACCGCCTTCGCCGATACGTTTACGACCAGCGCAGTCGGAGCTTCTACAAGCGGCGTGACCCAGTTCGCTGGTGGGGCGGGCAATGACCTCTACATCCTCAATGACTATGCTGCCACGGTCGTGGAAACCGCCGGCCAAGGCACAGATGAGATCCGCACCAGCGTTACCAGTTACAACCTCTCGGCCAATGTCGAGAACCTGACCTATACCGGCCCCGGCAACTTCACCGGCGGCGGCAATGCCGAGAACAACGTCATCACCGGCGGAACCGGCAGCGACACCCTCATTGGTAATGCAGGTTCCGATACATTGGTTGGCGGAGCGGGCAACGACACGCTGACCGGTGGGACCGAAAGCGATGTCTTCGTGTTCGCCTCGGGCTTCGGCAAGGACACGATCACGGACTTCGTCGCCGGCTCCGGCACGGCCGACGTGATCCAGATCGACGATGCGGTGTTCGCCGATCTCAGCGCGGTGCTGGCGGCGGCGACACAAGTCGGTGCGGATACGGTCATCACCTACGACGCCAACAACACGATCACCTTGAAGAACGTCACCAAGACCAACCTCCATGTCGACGATTTCCAGTTCGTCTGAGGCCGATCAACCCATGGCTAGCGGGCTTGAATCCCGCTAGCCTGACTTCATCTTCCGCATGCGTGAGTTCCTGCGTTGAGCCGTCCCGTTTCGCCTTCCGGCCAGGCCCAGATCGTCTCGTCGGCGCTGGCCTCGTGCCGCGGCTCGTTTGCGGTCGTCGGCATCTTCTCCGGCATCGTCAACCTGTTGATGCTGTCCGGCTCGCTCTACATGCTGCAAGTCTTCGACCGGGTGCTGAGCTCGCGCAGCATCCAGACGCTGATCGGCCTGTCGCTGCTGCTGCTTACCGCCTATGTGCTGCAAGGTTTCCTCGACGGCATCCGTGTCAGGCTGCTCGCCCGCATCGGCGCGCGCTTCGACGAGCAGGTCTCGCCCGCCGCCTTCGCCGCGGCCCAGAAACTGCCCCTGCTCGGTTTCCGCGCCGAACAGGCGCTGCAGCCGATCCGCGATCTCGACCAGGTCCGGGGCTTCCTGGCCTCGCTCGGCCCGACCGCGCTGCTCGACATGCCCTGGCTGCCGCTGTTCCTCGTCGGCGCCTTCGCCTTGCATCCCTGGCTCGGCTGGCTGGTCCTCGCCGGGGGCCTCGTCATCGTCCTCCTGACAGTCCTGGCCGAGCTCAGAAGCCGCGAGGCGACCAAGGCGCAGTTCGCAAGCGGCTCGGCCCGGCAGGCGATCGTCGAGGCCAGCCGGCGCAATGCCGAGGCGCTGACCGCGATGGGCATGGCGCCCGCCTTCCAGCGCAAATGGCGCGAGCTCAACCTGCGCCATGTCCGCGACTGGCTCGCCGGCTCGGATGCCACCAGCGGCATCGGCGCCTTCGCCAAAGTCTTCCGCATGGTGCTGCAATCGGCGGTGCTGGGCCTGGGCGCCTATCTTGCCATGCTAGGCGAGATCTCGGGCGGGGCGATGATCGCCGCCTCGATCATGGCCTCGCGGGCACTGGCGCCGATCGAGATCGCCGTCGCCCATTGGAAGGGCTTCGTCTCTGCGCGCCAGGGCCTGAAGCGACTGCGCCAGGTGCTGGACTCAGCCGTCTTTGCGGATGCCGAACGCACCGGCCTGCCGGCGCCGCGCCATGAGCTAACCGCAGACGGGCTGATCGTGGCCGCCCCCGGCAGGCAGACGCCGATCCTGCAGGGCGCCTCGCTCGCGCTCAAGGCCGGCCAGGGCCTCGGTATCATCGGGCCGAGCGCGTCGGGCAAGTCGACGCTGGTCCGGGCACTGGTCGGCGTCTGGCGCCCGCTCAAGGGCGAGGTCCGGCTCGACGGCGCCGCGCTCGGTCAATGGGAACCGGGCGAGCTCGGTCGCCATATCGGCTATCTGCCGCAAGACATCGAGCTGTTCGAGGGCACGGTGGCGCAGAACATCGCCCGCTTTGATGAGGATGTAAAGGACGAGGCGATCGTCGCGGCTGCGCAGGCGGCCGGAGCGCATGAGCTGATCCTGCGGCTCGAGCAGGGCTACGACACGCGCATCGGCGAAGGTGGCTCGACCCTGTCGGGCGGCCAGCGCCAGCGCATCGGCCTGGCGCGGGCGCTCTATGGCGAGCCCTTCCTCATTGTGCTCGACGAGCCCAACTCCAATCTCGACCATGATGGCGACGAGGCGCTGACCCGGGCGATCCGCGGGGTCCGCGAGCGCGGCGGCATCGTCATTATCGTGACCCACCGGCAGACCGCGATCGCCGGCGTCGACCAGGTCGCGATCATGGCGGAGGGCCGTATCCAGGCCTTCGGCCCGAAGGAGGAGATCCTGCAGAAGGTGCTGAAGCAAGGCAGGATGCCAATGGCGCAGCGCCAGCCGGCGGTGGCGTCATGAGCGAGGCGGCCTCTCAGGAACCGCAGGGCTTCGGGCGCTCGCTGCGGGGGCTCGCGCTTGCCGGCTGCGTCGGCCTTGCCCTGTTTGCGGGGACCATCGGGGTCTGGGCAGTGGCGACGACCCTGTCCGGTGCGGTCATTGCCAGCGGCCAGTTCGTCGTCGACGGCAACGTCAAGAAGGTCCAGCACGCGACCGGCGGCATCGTCGGCGAGCTCAAGGTGCGCGAGGGCGAGCGGGTCGAACAGGATCAGGTGGTGATCCGCCTCGACGACACCGTCACCCGCGCCAACCTCCAGGTCGTGGTGAAGCAGCTCGACGAGCTCTCCGCCCGGCGCGGCCGGGTCGAGGCCGAGCGCTCGGGCAAGAGCGCGATCGCCTTCGCCGCCGAATTCATCGCCCGTCGGCACGAACCGGAGATCGCCGAGCTGGTTGGCGCCGAGCAGAGCCTGTTCGAAGCCAGGCGTGCTGCCCGCGATGGCCAGAAAGCGCAGCTCTCCGCGCGAATCGCCCAACTCGGTGACGAGATCACTGGCCTGAAGGCTCAGCAGAAGGCGCGCGACAATCAGGCTGTGCTGATCGAGGAGGAGCTCAAAGCCATCCGCTGGCTCTATGCCAGGAACCTTGTCGCACTCAACCGCCGGACCGCGCTGGAGCGCGAGGCTGCCAGCCTCGAAGGCCAGAGAGGCCAACTCATCGCCGGTTTGGCCCAGGCCGAAGGCAAGATCGCCGAGACGCGGCTGCAGATCATCCAGATCGACGCCGCCCTGCGCGAGGAGGCGATGAAGGAGCTGCGCGACATCCAGGGCAAGAGCGCCGAGCTGGTCGAGCGCCGCATCGCCGCCGAGGACCAGATGAAGCGGGTCGAGATCCGCAGCCCCAGCTCGGGCTTCGTCCACCAGCTCGCCGTGCACACGGTCGGCGGCGTGATCAGCCCGGCCGAACCGGCCATGCTGATCGTGCCGGCGGAGGACGCCCTGCAGGTCGAGGCGCGGATCAACCCGCCCAATATCGACCAGATCGCGCTCGGCCGGGAGGCCCGGGTCAAGATCCACGCCTTCAACCAGCGCACCACGCCCGAACTCTCGGGACAGGTCTCGCGCATCTCCGCCGACACCAGCCGCGACCAGCAGACGGGTGCGATCTTCTACACCATCCGCGTCTCGCTTCCTGCCAGCGAGATCGCCCGCCTCGGCCAGAACCGCATCACCGCCGGCATGCAGGCCGAGGTGTTCGTCCGCACCGAGGATCGCACCCCGCTCGAATACATCGTCAAACCCCTCAAGGACCAGATCGCCAAAGCCTTCAGGGAGCGCTGATATCGCGTACTGAGAGTGGTCGATCGGCAGATCTCGCGCATGACGAGCGAGCAGCCTGTATTTGTTGCGGATTAACCTATGATCTCCGTTGCTTCAGGTGGGAACGTGTACCTAGAAAATAGGTGCCTTATCTTGCCCGGGAGCGGTAATGTCTAAAGATGTAACGGAATTGCTCGAATTGTCTGCAATGGTTGTCGCGGCCTTTGTTCGTCATAACCGTGTTCCGCAGGCTGATCTCATCGGGCTGATCGAACAGACCCACGCGGCGCTGGGCCGCCTGGGCCAAGAGCGGCTAGCTGCGCCGGCAGAAAAGCCCGTTCCCGCGGTTCCGATCAAGAAGTCCGTGACGCCTGACGCCATCTACAGTCTCGAGGATGGCAAACCGTTCAAATCGCTGAGGCGGCATCTGCGGACGGCCTATGGCATGTCTCCAGAAGAATACCGCGCCAAATGGGGCTTGCCAGCCGACTATCCTATGGTTGCGCCGAACTATGCCGAGGCGCGCTCGCAGCTGGCCAAGTCCTTGGGACTAGGACGAAAAGCGGTGGTGCAGACTGCGCCCACGGGCAAGCGCAAGAAAACTCGGTAAAACCGGCCTTCACTTGTCTGCCAATGTGAGCCGTGCGGATCGGCCCATCGGCATCGCCGATTCGGGGCTTCGGCTGGTGACGGAGCGATCCTGCTCCGTTCCAACCGAATAGAGGTTCGATCATGACGCAATCCGCTCTTACCGACACGCAGCTGGTGCTGCTCTCGGCCGCACCTCAACGCGACGATCCGCGCATCATTCTGCCGGAGCGCCTGCGCGGTGGCGCGGCCCAGAAGGTGCATTTCGCCACCTGTGGCTCGAGGGTAAACGGCTTATATCGGCCGGCGCTTAGTCCTTTCCGCTGAGCCTGACGACGCAAGTGGTCGTTTCAGGCCGCCGTAGCGGCAATCACGGCATCGACATCCGTCACGACGCAGACGTTCTGCAGCGCGTAATTGACCGAGGCCGTGTGCCATTCGGCGTTCATGGTCGAGCAGGCGTCTTCCGGCACGACCATGAAATAGCCCTTGTCGGCGCCGGTGCGGGCGGTGTGCTCGATCGACATGTTGGTCCAGGCGCCGGTGACGATGACGATGTCGCGGCCGAGCGCCCTGAGCACCGTCTCCAGCCGCGTGCCCTCCCAGGCGCTCATGCGCTGCTTCTCGACGATGTGGTCGCTGCGCTGCGCCTCGAGGCCCGGCACAGCGGCTGCACCCCAGGTGCCGCGCACCAGCGCCTTTGCGTCGGCCAGGCCTTCGAACAGCGGCGCGTTCATGGTCACGCCGGGCGCGCCGGCCTCGACGATGAACCAGACATGGATCACCGGAATGCCGCGCGCCCGCGCCGCTTGCGCCAGGCGCGCGCCGTTGGCGACCGCGTTCTGCTGGCGGCAGTGCTCCGGCGAGCCCGAACTGGCGAAGGCGCCGCCCTCCATCACGACATCGTTCTGCATGTCCTGGATAATGAGAGCGCAGCGAGACGGATCGAGCCGGTAGCCGGCGGCAGCCTTCTTGGTGCCGTTGGTGGAGACTGTGGCTGCAGGGCTGACGTCTGCTGCGGGTCGCTCAGCGGTGGCGCGACCACGGCTCGAAGTCCCGGCGCCGGCACCGCTTGCCTTCATATAGAGTTCGATGCGTGGCCCGACCTTGGTCTCGACCGCATAAAGCGAATGGCTGGCGGTGAGGAAGAGGGTGCGCCAGTCCGGCCCGCCCCAGGTGAGGTTGCCGACGAGTTCGGGCACGCGCAGCTTGCCGATCAGCTCGCCCTTGATCGAGTAGACCCAGACGCCGCCGGGGCCGGTGACCCAGATATTGCCCTGCGCATCGCATTTCATGCCGTCGGGGACGCCGGGTTCGGAGCCGACGATGCCGGAGGCGAAGATGCGGCCGGAGCCGAGCCGGCCGTCCGGGAGAACGTCGAAGACGCGGATATTGTGCTGGACGGTGTCGTTGACGAAGAGCCGGTCTTCCGTGGGGCAGAAGCAGAGCCCGTTCGGCTGGTCGAAGAGATAGCGGTCGACCAGGAGCTGCGGTGCGCCGCCTTCCGGGGCAATGCGGTAGACGCCCTGGAAGCCGAGCTGGCGCGGCCGCTCGATGCCAAAGACCGGCATGCGGCCATACCAGGGGTCGGAGAAATAGATCGACCCGTCCGATTTCACGACGACGTCGTTGGGGCTGTTGAGCTCCATCCCCTCGAAGTGAGAAGCGATGACCTCGCGCTGCCCGTCCGGCCGCTCGCGCACCAGCGAGGAGGTCGCATGCTCGCAGACGATCAGGTTCAGTGCAGCGTCATAGGTCATGCCGTTGCATTTGTTCGCCGGCCGCCTGACCTCGCGCACGCCGTTCTTGTCCCAGCGGCGGCGGACATCGCCCGGCATGTCCGAGAACAGCAGATGCTGCTCCTGCGGATGCCAGATCGGACCCTCGCAGAACTCGAAGCCGGTGCCGAGCTGGCGCACCGGCGCCCAGAGGTCGATCAGGTCGGCGAAGCCGGGCTGGACGGCGATATGCGTGGTCATGGGCGACCCCCGTCAGGCCGCGAACCAGTTGCGCGCCGGCAGCGACTGCACGACCGGCCCGGGCACCGCCATGTCCATGCGGCCGACGACCTGGCCATGGGCGATCTTGGCCGGCTTGTCGTGCACCGGCAGCAGGAACGCACCGGCCGAGAGCAGCTTCTTGATCGCCGCCTTCTCCTCTCGCTTGGAGACGCCGTGATTGCCGGTCGTGCGCGGCTCGTTGGCGTGAAGCTCGTGGAAGGGCGAGACGATCTGGTCGTTGAAGTCGTAGATCACGTCGCCGCAGATGATGGCGCGGCCCTCATTGGTGTCGACATGGACGTTCATCGAGCCTTCGGTGTGCGCGCCGGCGGCTTCGAGATAGCAGCCGGGGAAGAGCTCGATCATCCCGGAGAGTTCAAGGTCTTCGAAGCGCAGCGCATCGCGCGTGTGCAAACGGTCGATCAGGTGCTTGATGTCGGGTGCCGGGTATTGCGGGTGCATCAGCCCGGAGACCGAGTATTCGAGCTCGCGCCGGTTGACGAGCACCGTGGTGTTCATCGGGAAGAGCTCGTCCTTCCCGGCATGGTCGATATGGAGATGGGTGTGCATGACATAGCGCACATCGCCCATCCGCACGCCGTGCCTGGCGAGCTGGTTCTCGATCATGTTCTCGTGGAACTGGAGGCCGCGCATGCCGAGGCTCTCCATGATCTGGTTGTGGCGGTAGCCGGTATCGACCACCACCGGCCAGGGTCCGCCGAGGATCAGGAAGCCATAGGTCGGCACGCGGCGGGTGCGGCCGCAATCGCGCCCGAGCACGAGGAAGCTCGATTCCAGCTCGATATCGCCATAGTCGAGGATCTTGATTTCGAGCGCCATGGACATGCCTCCTCTTGATTATTGGCCGAGGCGGTAGACCCGCCTCGCGGTCTCGTTGAACACGGCTGCCTGCGCGGCTTGCGGCACCGCGGCGCGATGCGCGCCGATCAGCTCGGCGTAGCTCGTCCAGAGCTTCTCGATCGGGAAATTGGAGCCGAACAGGCAACGCCCGGGGCCGAACAGGGCAAGCGTCTCGCCGATGATGAAGGCGATCTGGTCCGGATCGTTCCGACGCTGGAAGGTGCCGAGGCCGGAAAGCTTGCTGACGATGTTGGGCTGGCCTGCGAGCAGTGTCATGCCCGCGCGCCAGGCCGCGATGCCCTCCGGCGAGAGATCTTCCAGCATGCCGGCGTGCTGGAGCACGAAGGTCACTTGCGGGCAGGAAGCTGCGAGCTCGGCCGCGCCCGCCATCTGGCCGGCGAAGACCTGGAGATCGAAACTGAAGCCGTACTCCGCCAGCCGCCCGACATTGGCGATCAACCTGGGATCGCGGGCAAGATCGGGCCCGCTGGCGAAGCGATAGAGCGTGTTCTCGTGCCAGTGCAATTGCATGCGCACGCCACGCACCCGGGCATTGCGGGCGAGCTGATCGAGCTGCGGGCGGACATCTTCCGCCAGCATGTTCGCATAGGCGACGATGGCGATCGGGAAGCCGGATTCGTCGGAGGCGCGCGAGACGTATTCGACCTCGTCGAGATAGCGCGCGGGTGCCCAGTTGGCCTGGACATAGACGGCTTCGGTCACGCCCTCGGGCCGGCAATCGCCAAGATATTCCTCAATCGGATAGTCGCGCCGGATCGGCTCGTAGGGGCCGAAGATGCGCGGCTGCATCGGGCCGAGCAGCCAGGGCAGGTCGGCTTGCCGCCAGATGTGGAAATGGGAATCGACGAGACCGGTCATGCCGCCAGCGAGCCTCCGAGTGACAGGATGTGCCGGCAGATCCGCGCCGTGCTGCCGCCGTCCGAGAGGCTGGCGAGGCGAGGCGCGATCAGCCGGAGCGCTTCGGTTTCGGGCCGGTAGCCGGGATCGGCCGCGAGTGGCGTCAGCCAGTCGATGCGATGGGCGCGCTGCGCCAGCCTTGCGACCGCTGTGACGAGCGCGGATGGATCGCCGCGTTCGAGACCGTCCGAGAGCACGATGACGACGGCGCCGCGGGCATAGGACGCGAAACGGGGCACGGCGAGGAAGGCCTGCAGCGCGTCGCCGATGCGGGTGCCACCATCCCAGTCGGCGACGAGTCCGGAAGCCTCGGCGAGCGCCTGCTCGCGGCGCTTGCGCCGGAGCGCCCGCGTCACGCGGGTGAGGCGCGTGCCGAAGGTGAAGACCTCGACCTGCCGGGTCGCGTGGACGATGGTATGCGCCAGAGCGAGATTGGCGTCGCTGCGCTGCTTCATCGAGCCGGAGACGTCGATCAGCAGCAGGATCGGCCGGGGCCGCGTCACGCGCCGGAGCCGCTTCAGGCTCATCACCTCGCCGTCGTGGCGGATCGCATCCTTGAGGCTGCGGGCGAGATCGACAGTCGGTCCGCGGCGCGCGGAGTGATGGCGATAGCCGCGGCGGCGTGGCAGCGCGGCCGGCAATGCCCGGCCGAAGCGGCGCAAGGTCTCGCTGTCGTCGAGGGTTTTGAGCTGGCGGATCGAGAGGGCTTCCGCGCCGGTCGCAGCCTGGCCGGTCTCGTTGGCCTCCTCGCCGATCAGCACTTCGCGCGAGCCGGTGTCCTCCTGGACCGAAATGTCCTCGTCCGGCGCGAAATCGTCGTCGCCGGGCTCGGCAAGGGCACCACCGAGGAAATGCATGTCGAACAACGCGTCGAAGCGCTCGCGCTGTTCGGGATGGGGCGCAAGCGTCGCGATGGCGGCCTTGCGGATGTGCTCGACGCTCCGCGGGCCGAGCAATTCGACCGCCATCAAAAAGCTGGTCGTCTGCTCGGGCACCGCCGCGATGCCATGCTCGCGCAGCAGCGCCGGGAAGGCGACGAAGAGCCTGATGGCAGGGGGCAGGGGCGCGATCATGCCGCCAGCCCCGGAATGAACAGCGGCAGGCGCGGGCGTAAGTGAGCGAGGTCTTCCTCGTCCTTGATCGCGGCGCCGAGCGAGCGACGGAAGGCCTCCGGCCAGGAGGCACCGCTCTGCGCCAGCGCGGTCGCGGCCTCGGCCCAGTCGACCGCCTCGGCGACGCCCGGCGGCTTGGCGAGCGGCTCCTGCCGCAGCAGCCCGACGGCATGGACGACGGCGCGCGCCGTGCTCTCGGCGACGGCCGAGGAGCGCAGCATGATGATCTGGGCTTCGCGCTCGGGCTCGGGATAGGCGATGTAGTGGTAGACGCAGCGGCGTCTGAGCGCCTCGTGCAATTCGCGGGTGCGGTTCGAAGTCAGGATCACCACTGGCCGCTCGGGCGCGCGCAGTGTGCCGCGCTCGGGGATCGAGATCGAGAAATCCGAGAGGAATTCGAGCAGGAAGGCTTCAAATTCATGGTCCGAGCGGTCGATCTCGTCGATCAGCAGCACGACCTGGTCCGGGCGCCGCAGCGCCGTCAGCATCGGCCGCTCGATCAGGAAGTCGTCCCGGTAGATGTCGAGCTGCTCGCCCTCCTTCGCCTGGCGGATGGCGAGCATCTGGCGCGGATAGTTCCATTCGTAGAGCGCTGCCGCCGCGTCGATGCCCTCGAAGCATTGCAGGCGGATGAGCTGGCGCCCGAGAATGCCGGCGAGCGCCTTGGCGGCCTCGGTCTTGCCGACGCCGGGAGCGCCTTCCAGCAGCAGCGGCTTGCCGAGCGCGAGCGAGAGGTAGCCGGCCGTCGCGATGCCGTCATCCGCGAGATACATCGCCGCCTGCAGGGCCTCGGCGAGGTCCTCGGGGCTGGAGATTCCGGCGACGGTTGTCCTCAACGCCATCGGGTCACCGCCAGTTCACCGGGCCGCCGCGCCGGGGGCCGGGCTTGACGCCGCCATTGGCCTTGAGCCCGCGCAGGATCTTCTCCGGCGTGATCGGCAGTTCGTCGACCCTGACGCCGACGGCGTTGTAGACGGCGTTGGCGATCGCCGGCAGCACCGGATTGGCGCACATTTCGCCCGGGCCCTTGCCGCCGAACGGCCCGTCCGGCGCCGGCCGCTCCAAGACGGTGACGTGATAAGGCGCGATGTCGCCCGGCCCGGGCATCAGGTATTCGTTGAAGTCGCGCGGGCCGTGCTCGGGGTTGGGATAATAGGGCTCCGGCGTCTCATAGAGCGCGTGGCTGATGCCCATCCAGGCGCCGCCGACCAGTTGCTGCTCGACCATGCGCGGGTTGATGACGCGGCCGAGCTCATAGGCGCTGGTCATCCGGAGCACCTCGACCTCGCCGGTCTCGTCGTCGACGGCGACATCGGCGACGAGGCAGGCATGGGCGAAGGCGGTGTTCGGGTTCATCTCGCCAGTCTCGGCATCGACGGCCGAGAGCGGGATCAGGAAGATGCCGCGCCCGGCGATGGTCTTGCCCTGCTTGAACTGCGCCGCCTGCGCCGTCGCCTTGACCGTGATGCTGCGCGAGGGCGCGCCACGGACATGGATGTTGCCGCGCCCGTCGGTGACGAGATCGGCGGTGTTGACCTCGAGCTCCTCGGCTGCCGCTTCGAGCAGCACGCCGCGCGCCTCGCGGGCCGCGACGATGATGGCGTTGCCCATGCGGTGCGTGCCGCGCGAGGCGAAGGAGCCCATGTCGTGCGGGCCGGTGTCGCTGTCGGCGGTGTCGACATAGACGTCCTCGATGGGAACGCCGAGCGTCTCGGCCGCGATCTGGCGCGAGACCTGCTTCATGCCTTGACCGAGATCGATCGCCGAGAGCGCGACGGTGAACTTGCCGTCCGGGTTGGAATGGATCAGCGCCTGGCTCGGGTCGCCACCCAGGTTCATGCCGATCGGGTAGTTGACCGAGGCCATGCCGCGGCCTTCGTGACGAGCCATCTCAGCGCCTCCTCGTGCCGAAGACCGACGAGAACCGCACCGCTCCATGCTGCGGCTGCGCCGGTGCGGCGGGCGGAGGCGGGGCAGGGGGTGGGCTGGCTGGTTGATAAGCGGGCGGCGGCGGGTAGGACCCTGCAGGCTGATAAGGTGGCGGTGCGGGCTGGTAGGCCGGAGGCGGTGCCGCCGGCCGCTGCGGCTCGTAGCGCGGAACCTGGGTCGGCGCGGCGCGCCCGTCGCGGGTGCCTTCCATCACCGGCTGCTTGCTCGGTGCGATCCGGCTAGTGCCGGCCGGCAACACCTGTGTCACCGGCCCGCCACGTGTATCGGGTCGGCCGATCTGGCCGCGGGCGTCAAGCTGGGTCGCCGGGATCTGCGCGCGCTCGCCGGCGCCGCCGCCGATCAGCGAAGACGCCCGCTTCGCCTGCTCGGAGAGCGGCCAGTTCGCCTTCTCGGCCGCGACCTGCACGCATTCGACCAGCGCGGTGTTCTTGGCGGCGCGCCGATGCGGCTTCATGTCCCCATCGCGATAGGCGTTGAGGATGCGCAGCTCCATCGGGTCCATGTTCGCCGCTTCCGCAAGGCGATCCATCTGGACCTCGAGCGCGAAATCGACGGCGGTGACGCCGAAGCCGCGCATCGCGGTCGACGGGCAGCGATTGGTGTAGGAGACGTAGATGTCGGAGGCGACGTTGGGGATCCAGTACGGCCCCGGCACATGCGCCGTGCACTTGATCGCGGCATAGCTCGACAGGCGCGTATAGGCGCCGGCGTCGAAATAGCTGCGGATATGGCGGGCGACGATCCGCCCGTCGCGCATCAGCCCGTCCTTGATGTAGATGCGCTCGGCCCCGCGCGGCGAGCCGTAGAGCATCTCCTCCTCGCGATCGAGCACGAAGCGCACCGGCCGGCCGGTCAGCATGGCGCCGAGCACGGCGAGCGGCTCGGTCAGCGAGTCGACCTTGCCGCCGAAGCCGCCGCCGACCGTGCCGCCGATGAAATGCAGCTGGTTCGACTCGACGTCGACGATCTTGGCGGTCGTGCCGAGCGCGAAGAACAGGCCCTGGGCGCAGGAATGCACGAGATAGCGGCCGTTCTGCTCGGGCGCCGCGATCGAGCCGTTGGTCTCGGTCGGCGCATGCTCGATCGGCGACATCTGGTAGCGATGTTCCATCACGATGTCGGCGCCGGCGAAGCCGCGCTCGACATCGCCGAAGCGCAGCTTCTGATGGTCGAAGCGCTCGTGATACTCGAAGTAGTTGCCGGGATACGTCTCGTTGACCACCGGCGCGCCGGGCTTCAGCGTCTCCTCGACATCGAACACCGCCGGCAGCGGATCATAGTCGATCCGCACCAGCTTGCAGGCCGCCTGCGCCTGCGCCTCGCTGTCGGCGAGGATGGCGACGACCGGCTCGCCCTTGTAAGCGACCTTGTTCACCGCCAGCGACGGCTCGTCGTCCTTGCCGAAATTGATCAGGCTGAGCAGCGTGTTCTTGTTCACGGGCACATCGGCGCCGCGCAGCACGCGCTTGACGCCGGGCGCGCGCTCGGCCGCGGAGGTATCGATCGCGCGGATGCGGGCATGGTGATGTGGGCTGCGCACCACCTTGAGATGCAGCATGCCATCGAAGGCATGGTCGTCGAAGAAGCGGGTGCGCGCCGTGACATGGCCGGGCATGTCCTGGCGCTGCACGCCCTTGCCGACAACGTTGAGATTGTCGTCGCGCTCGTCGGCGAAGAGGTCTTTGCGCATCTCCATCGTTGCCATGGCGACCTCCCTCAGGCTCGGCGCGCGCCGGGCGCGTTCGCCGCGGCGAGGATGGCGGCGATGATCGGCTCGTAGCCGGTGCAGCGGCAGATATTGCCGCTGATCGCCTCGACGACCTCGTCGCGGCTCGGCTGCGGGTTCTTCGCCAGCAGCGCCCGCGCCGCAGTCAGCATGCCCGGCGTGCAGAAGCCGCATTGGGCGGCGAAATGGTCCATGAACGCGTCCTGCAGCGGATGCAGGTTCGGGCCATCGGCCATGCCGGATGTCGTCTCGATCTGGCGCCCCTCGCAGGACACCGCGAGCGTCAGGCAGGCGAGCTGCGGCTCGCCGTCGACCAGCACGGTGCAGACGCCGCAGGTACCCTGGCCGCAGCCATACTTGGGACCGAAATCGCCGAGCCCGCGCCGCAGCGTGTCGAGCAGGTTGCTCGCCGGGTCGACGAAGGTGGCGCGATCGCTGCCATTGAGCCGGAACTGGACCGGGAGCTTGGCCATCGGCGCCTCCTCAGCGCGGCTCGCCGGCGAGCAGCCGGCCGAGATGGACGGGGAGGATCTCGCGCCGGTACCACTCGCTGGCGATCGCGTCGGTCGCCGGGCGGCAGCCTTCGAGCGCTGCCTGCTTCGCCAGCTGGATCGCCGCCTGGTCGAGCGGCTTGCCGTCGAGGGCACGCTCGACGCCGCGGGCGCGGATCGGCGTCGGGGCCATCGCGCCATAGGCGACGCGGGCCTGCGCGACGCGGCCGCCCGAGAGCGGCAGATGCGCCGCGATCGAGAGCACCGAGATGCCCTTCGGTTTGACCCTGCTGATCTTGCGGAACTGGAACTCGGCCGCGTTCTGCGGCCGCGCGAACTGCACCGCCGTCACCAGCCCCTGGCCGCCACGCTCGCGGGCGCTGAGAAAATCCTCCAGCGGCACCGCCCGGCCCGAACCATAGCCGGATTGCATGATGACCTGCGCATCGAGCGCGAGCAGCGCGACGGTGAAGTCGCCATAGGGTGCTGCCGCGAAGAGATTGCCGCCGATCGTCGCCATCGTCCGGACTGCCGGCCCGCCAATGGCGCGCGCTGCAGCATGCAGGCAGGCGAGATCGCGATTGGCCAGCACCATCGCCATGGTGACGCCGGCACCGAGCTCGATACGGGCACCGCTGGTGGTCATCTGGCGGAAGGCCGGATCGGTGACACGCACCAGCGTGCCATCGGTCAAACGGCCCTCGTTGACGTCGCGCATCACCAGCGTGCCGCCGCCGATCAGCAGCGCCTGGCGGTCGCCGGAGAGGATGCCGGCGGCTTCCGACAGGCTGGCGCAGGTTCGCAGGTCGAGCATGTCAGGCCTCCTCGCCGACGATCGCGGGCAGGCGGCGCACCGCCTCGATGCCGTTGGTGTAGACCTCGTCGCCGACGAGCTGCGCGAGCTCGGCTTCCCGCCCGGGCGGCGTGGTGAAGCGGCTTTCCCAGTGCCAGAAGCTGCGGTTGCCGTCGGTCACCGGCAGCAAACGGACATGGGCGACGTAGTTGAACAGCGGGATCGGCGTATCGAGCAGGCAGTAGCTGAAGGTCATTTCGAGGTCGGAGAGGGTCAGCAATTGCTCGCGCAGTTCACTGCCGTCGCGCAGCTGAAAACGCCGGATGCAGCCGACCCGGTCCGGCGGATAGGCGCGCTCGATCTCGCTGCGCGCCACGATCGGGTGCCAGCGGTCATGCCCATTGAAGTCGCGCAGGACCGACCAGAGCCGGTCCACCGGCGCATCGATGATCGTGCTGCGGACCACATGGGGCATGGCTATCCCCCGAAGGCGCGCTTGAGGGCGTCGAAGCCGCCCTGGAAGACATTGGTACCGATGCCGGCGACGAGCTCGGCCTCCTTCTCCGGCGCGCAGTCGAAATCGGCCGACCATTCGATGAAGGTGCGCTCCTGATCGGTGATCGGCGTCAGCCTGAGCGTCGCGACGTAATTGGTCAGCGGCATCGGCGAATCCAGGATCGAATAGGTGCAGAACATGTCGTAGTCGGAGAGGCCGAGCAGCTGCTCACGCAAACGGTCGCCGCTGCGCAGCGAGAAGGCGCGGATGCAGCCGACCTTGTCGGCGGGCTCGCCGTTCTCGATCCGGCTCTCGGCGATGCGAGGATGCCAGTTCGGCAGGCCGTTGAAGTCGCGCACCCGGGCCCAGACCTTGGCGGCCGGGGCGGCGATGACGCTGGAAACGTAGACGCGGGCCATGCTTTCGTCCTCACGCCTTCTCGGCCGGGCCGGATTCGCCGCCGGTGCCGCCGGTCCCGCCCTTCGGCTTGGCCGGCTGGGCTTCCTTGGCGACGCGCTGCATGTCGGAGGCCTCGCGCATCAGCCCGCCCATCTTGGCGAGGTTGCCGCCCTCGATGCCGATCTCTTTCAGCACCTGGTCGATCATCGGCGCCTGGACCCGGTAGCGCAGCGCTGATTCGATCACCTCGTCGGTGGGCGAGCGCGCCGCGCCGCCAGCTCCGCTCGCCCCCGCTCCGCCGGCGAGCCCGTCGACATGGAGGATGCGGATGCCCTCGATCTTCTCCATCGGCTTGACGCTCTCGCGCACGATGCCCTCGATCTTGTCGAGCAGGCGGCGGCGGAACAGCCCGTAGCGGGCGCCATCGCTGAGCACGTTCTCGGCCTCATAGAGCAGCTTCTGCGCCTCGGCCTCGACGGCGCGGCGCACCTTCTCGGCCTCGGCCGCGATGCGCGCCTCCTCGGCGGCCTTCTCGGCCAGCAGGATCTCGACGGTCTTGCGCCGCTGCGCGCTCTCGCTCTCGCGGACGGTCTTGACCTTCTCCTCGGCCTCGACCGCCTTGGCACGGGCGATCTCGGCATTGGCCTGCGCCGCCGATTCCTCCAGCGACTTGGCGTAGAGCGCGATCGCCTTGTCCATCGTCGCGCTTTCGACCTCGCGCTCGCGCTCGATCTCGAGCTTGCGCAATTCGCGCTGGCGCCCGACGCGGGCCTCGTCGAGGCCGCGATCGGAGGAGATGCGGGCCCGCTCGATCTCCTCGTTCGAGACGATCTGCGCCTCCTGCAGCGCCTGATTGCGGGCGATCTCCAATTGCTCCAGCGCCCGGCGGCGCTCGATCCGGACCGCCTCCAGCGCCTGCTCGCGGGCGATGTCGACGGTTTCGACCTGCTGGCGCGCGGTGATCTCGGCCTGGCGCAGTGTCTTGTCGGCGTCGGCGCGCTCGACCTTCTTCGCGGCGAGCACGATGGCGCGCTCCTCCTCGGCGACCTCGACCGCCTTCTTCTGGGCGATCTGCAGCATCTCGCGGGTCTTGCTGGAGTCGATGCGTTCCTTCTCCAGACCGAGCTCGGTGGCGATGCGCTGGCGCTCGACCGCGTCGCGGCGCTTCAGCTCGGCGGCGTCGAGATCGGCATTGCGCTTGATCTCCAGTTCCTTGGTTGAAAGCTCGGCGGCGATGCGTTCGGCCGCGACGACCTTCTCCTGCGCGATCCGGGCGGCCTCGGTCGCTTCGCGCGCCGAGATCTCGGCGGTGTCGATCGCCTGGTTGCGGGCGATTTCGAGATTGCGGACCTCCTCATCGCGGCGGATGCGCTCGGCCGAAACGATCCGCTCCTGGCTGATCCGCGCCTTCTCCACGGTTTCGCGGGCGGCGATCTCGGCGGCGTCGACCGTCTCGGTGCGCCCGATCTCCAGCAGCCGCTTGCGCTGCTCCAGCGCGATCCGGTCGGCGGTGATCACGTCCTCCTGGGCGATGCGGGCCTTCTCCACCGCCTCGCGTGCCGCGATCTCGGCCTCGTCGAGCGCCCTGTTGCGGGCGATCTGGAGGGCGCGCACACGCTCCTCCTGGACGATGCGGGCCGACTCGACGGCCTCGCGCGCCGCGATGTCCTCCTGGTCGAGCGTGCGGGTGCGCTCGATCTCGCGGTTGCGGACCTCCTGCTCGCGAGCGATGCGCTCGGCATTGACCGCGCTCTCCTGCAGGATGCGGGCCTTCTCGGTGGATTCGCGCGCCTCGATCTCGGCCGCTTCCAGCACCCGGGTGCGCTCGATCTCCTTCTGCCGGATCTCGCGTTCGGAAGCGATGCGGGCGGCGTTGATAGCCTGCTCATTGGCGATGCGCGCTTTCTCGACCTGCTCGCGCGCAGCGATCTCGGCTTCCTCGACAGCCTGCGTCCGGGCGATCTCCTGCTGCCGGATGTCCCTTTCGGAGGCGATGCGGGCCTCGCTGATCGCGCGCTCATTGGCGATGCGCGACTTCTCGATCTCCTCGCGCGAGGTGATCTGCGCCTGCTCGGCCTCGGTGTCGCGGACGGCGCGCTCGCGGGCGACCTCCGCGCGCTGCATGGCGCGCTTGATCTCGATCTCGCGCTGCTGCTCCAGCCGCGCCGCTTCGCTCTCGCGCTCGATGTCGAGCGCCTGGCGCTCGGCTTCGAGATTGCGGGTGCGGATGCGGATCATCGAGTCCTGCTCGATGTCGTTGCGCAGCTTCCGCTTGTCCTCGATCTCCTCGATGATCCGGGTGAGACCGGCGGCGTCGAAGCGGTTGGACGGGTTGAAATATTGCAGGTCGGTCTGGTCGAGATCGGTGAGCGCGACCGATTCCAGCACCAGGCCGTTCTGGTCGAGCGCCTCGGCGGCAGCGTCCTTGACGCGCTGGACATAGGAGCCGCGCTGCTCGTGCATCTCCTCCATCGTCATCTCGGAGGCGACGGTGCGCAGCGCTGAGATGAACTTGCCGGAGAGCAGCGCGTTGAGCTGGTCCGGCTGCAGGGTGCGCCGGCCGAGCGTGGCGGCAGCGACCGAGACCGACTGCCGCTCCGGCTTCACCCGGACATAGAACTCGGCGTCGATGTCGACGCGCATCCGGTCGCGGGTGATCAGCGCGTCATTGTTCGCCCGCGTCACCGCGAGCTGCAGCACGTTCATGTTGACCGGCGTGACGTCGTGGATGATCGGCAGCACGAAGGCGCCGCCATTGATCACCACCTTTTCGCCGAATAGGCCGGTGCGGACGAAGGAGACCTCCTTCGACGAGCGGCGATAGAGCCAGTTCACCAGATAGACGACGATGGCGATGACGATCACCGCCACGATCAGCCAGAGGATCAGCGATCCGATCAGTTGCCCGGTCATGTCAGCATCCTCCCGCCCGTGCCCGGGTCATTTCGTCTTGCCGGCCTTGCGCGCCGGCTTTCCCGTCGCCGCCGAGCGGCTGATCTGCTTGAAGGCGCGGGTCTGGTCGCGGATCGCGATCTCGACCGGCAGGCGCTCCATCGACGACGCGCCATAGAAGCCGTGGCAGTTGACCGTGTTCTTCATGATGAAGTCGGCATCGGCAGGCTCGGCGACCGGCCCGCCATGGACGAGGATGATCGCGTCCTTCTTCACCGCGAGCGCGGCTTTGGCCCAGCTCTCGACCAGAGCCGGGCAGTCCTTGAGCTTCAGTGCCGTCTCGGCGCCGATCGAGCCGCCGGTGGTGAGGCCGAGATGGCAGACGATGATGTCGGCGCCGGCCCTCGCCATGGCGCGAGCATCGTCCTCGCAGAAGACGTAAGGGGTGGTCAGCAGGCCCTTGGCATTGGCCAGCGCGATCATCTCGACCTCGAGGCCGTAGCCCATGCCGGTCTCTTCGAGATTGGCGCGGAAGGTGCCGTCGATCAGCCCGACGGTCGGGAAGTTCTGCACCCCGGAGAAGCCGAGGCGCTGGACCTCGTCGAGGAAGACGTCCATGCGCCGGAACGGGTCGGTGCCGCAGACACCGGCGATCACCGGCGTGTTCCTGACCACCGGCAGCACCTCGGCCGCCATCTCCATGACGATGGCATTGGCGTCGCCATAGGGCATCAGCCCGGAGAGCGAGCCGCGGCCGGCCATGCGATAGCGGCCGGAATTGTAGATCACGATCAGGTCGATGCCGCCGGCTTCTTCGCATTTGGCCGAGAGGCCTGTACCGGCGCCGCCGCCGACGATCGGCTCGCCTTTGGCGATCATCCCCCGGAAGCGCTTCAGCAGGGCCTTCTTGTCAAAACGCGTCATGGCCTGCCTCCGCCCGCCCGTTCGCGACGCCGGCCGACATGCAGCGTGCGGAACTGCTGCACCAGAGCGGCGGCGAAGGAGGGGTCGTTGATGTGGAGCGGCAGGCGGATCAGCTGCCGGTTCGGGCCGCTGCGCACAGTCTGCTCCAGCGCCTGGAACAGTGCGGCATCGGCGGCCCGGTCGTGGAAGGCCTGGCCGGGTGCATCCAGAGCTGAGACGCCGAGCTCGGGGATCAGGAAGCGGACCGGCCCTTCCATCTGGTTCAGCCGCTCGCCGATCCAGCGGCCCATGCGGGCATTCTCCTCCGCCGTCGTCCGCATCAGCGTGATCTGCGGGTTGTGCGGGTAGAGCTGGCGGCTGCGATAACGCTCCGGCACTGTCTCGGGCGCGAAGAAGTTGACCATATCGAGCGCGCCGACCGAGCCGACATAGGGGATGCGGGTGCGGATGATCGCACCGAGGCGGTCTTCGGTCGCCGGCAGGAGGCCGCCCATCAGCAGGTCGCAGATCTCGGTGGTCGTGACGTCGATCACCGCGCCGACGAGGCCGGACTCGACCAGCTTTTCCATGGCGCGCCCGCCGGTGCCGGTGGCGTGGAAGACGAGCGGCTCCCATTCATCGGCGAGGAGCCTGGAGACCTGCTGCACGCAGGGCGTGGTCACGCCGAACATGGTGAGCCCGACCAGCGGCTTCTCAGGTTCGCGGCGGCGGGAGGGTTCGGGCTTCAGCTCGGCGAGGCGGGCCTTGGCCATCGCGGCGATGGCGTGCGCGCCATTGCCGAGCACCAGGCGCGAGACGCGGTTGACGCCCTGCACATCGGTGACGGCGTGCAGCATCGCGATGTCGGTGGCGCCGACATAGGCGCGGACATCGCCCGACGCCATGGTCGAGATCATCAGCTTGGGCAGGCCGACCGGCAGCGCCTGCATCGCCGGCGTCACCATCGCGGTCGCGCCAGAGCCGCCAGCCGAGATGATGCCGAGCAGGCCCTGCTGGCGTGGCAGCCAGGCCTTGAAGGCCTCGGTCATCGCCGCCACCGCCGTGCCGCGATCGCCCGAGGAGATGCCGGCCGAGCCCTTCGGCGAGGCGAGCGCGATCTCCTGCGGGGTGACGTCGCCGCCGGCACTCCTGCCCGAGGTCGAGAGATCGACGAGGCGGGTGCGCAGGCCCTCGGCCCGGATCAGGTCGCGGATGAAGCGCAGCTCCTCGCCCTTGGTGTCGAGCGTGCCGGCGACGACGACATAGGGTTCGCTGCTCGCCGCTGCCGCGAGCGGCCGGATCGCGCCGACCGGCTGGCCGTCGCGCGTCGCCAATGTCGGGCGCGAGATGGTGCGGGCCTGCGCCTCGATCCGCGCCGCCGGCACGGCTTGAGACCAGCGGTTCGGAATGATGGGATTGGAGATGTAGACGCGGGTCGGCCCAACCGGCGCCGGAGTGGCAGGCCGGGAGGTTCCGGCTGCCGGGGCCGCTTCCGATGCCGCATCGGTCTCGTCATGGCCGTGGCGGCCGACGCCGAGCAGGCGCTGCTGCAGGTCGCGGTCGCCGGCCAGCGTGGCCGAGGCGATGACGCGGTTGATCCGGCCGTTGACCATGATCGCCACCGGATCGGACATTTGCGTGGCGACGCCGATGTTCTGCTCGATCACCAGGATCGCGACGTCGCCCTGCTCGGCGAGGCGGACCAGCATCTCCTCGACATGCGCGACGATGACCGGCGCCAGCCCCTCGGTCGGCTCGTCCATGATGAGGAGGCGCGGATTGAGCAGCAGCGCCCGGCTGATCGCCAGCATCTGCTGCTCGCCGCCGGAAAGCTGGCCGCCGCCATTGTTGCGACGCTCGGCGAGGCGCGGGAAGACCTCGTAGATGCGCTCCGGCGTCCAGGCGCCGCGCTTGCCGCGCTGCATCAGCCGCAAATGCTCGTCGACGGTCAGCGAGCGCCAGAGCCGGCGGCCTTGCGGGACATAACCGACGCCAAGCCGCGCCACTTCCGCCGGCGAGCGACCGGCGATCTCCTCGCCGAAGAAGCGGATCGAGCCGGAGGCGATCGGCACGAGACCCATGATCGCCTTGCACATGGTCGTTTTGCCCATGCCGTTGCGACCGACGACGGAAAGGACGCCGTGCTGCAGCGTGAGGTCGACGCCCTGGACGGCGTGCGAGCGGCCATAAAAGACATTGAGGCCCGCGATCTGCAGGATCGGGACACCGGCGGCGGGCGGGGCTTTCAGGCGCTCAGCCATGGCCGCCCCCGAGATAGAGCTCCTGCACCTCCGGATCGGATTCGATCTCGTCCGGCCGCCCCTCTTTGAAGATGCGGCCGTTGTGCATCATCGTCACACTCTCGACGACGCGGAGCGCCACGTCCATGTCGTGCTCGATGATGATGTAGCCGATATGGGCCGGCAGCGAGGTCAGGATCCGGACGAGGTCCTGCCGTTCGGTCGGCGACAGTCCCGCCGCCGGCTCGTCGAACAGGATGAAGCGCGGTGCGCCAGAGAGCGCGAGCGCGATCTCGAGCTGGCGCTGCTGGCCATAGGCGAGTTCGCCGACCAGACGATCCTTGACCGCCGTGAGATGGACGGCATCGACCAGGCTCTCGGCCGCGTGCTGAAGCGTGTCGTCGCGACGCGGCCGGCGCAGCGAAAAGCGGTTCCGCGAGACGCCGCGGCAAGCGAGATAGACATTGTCGATCACCGTCAGCCCGGCGAAGAGCGAGGAGATCTGATAGGTGCGCCTGAGGCCGCGCCGGATGCGCTCATGCGGCGGGAAGGCCGTCACATCCTCGCCGAAGAAGCGGATGACGCCGGAGCTCGTCGAGAAATCGCCGGTGACGCAGTTGAACAGCGTGGTCTTGCCGGCCCCGTTCGAGCCGAGCACGGCCCGTCGCTCGCCGGGGCGGACCGAGAGCGTGACGTCGGACAGGGCCGCCAGCGCTCCGAACAGGCGCGAAACGCCGCGCAGTTCGAGCGCGTTGCCCGAGCTGGCGCTGCTCAGACGCTCCAGGCTCGGCACGGCGCTCATGGCGCGCCTCCGCCGGTCCGCATCTGCGCGTCCTGCGCCTCGCGGCTCTTGCGATAACGCTCGCGCAGGCGTTGCCAGATGCCGATCAGCCCGTCCGGCGAGAACAGCACGATGACGAGGAAGCCGAAGCCGATCAGCAACTGATAGCGCTTGCCTTCGAGCCCGACCCAGTCCAGCAGATCGAGCGCGAAGGTGCGCAGCAGCACATAGACCAGCGCCCCGATGAACGGGCCGATCGGGCGGCTGAGGCCTCCGACCACGGCGATGATCAGCATGTCGACCACCGGGCCGACGCCGCCCGTCCCCGGCGAGACCTGGCGCTGGTACCAGACCAGCAGCACACCGGCGAAGGCGGCGATCACCGCGGCGAAGGCGTAAGCCGCGATGCGGTGGGCGACGACGTCGAAGCCGAGCGCGGCCATGCGCCTTGGATTGTCGCGCGTGCCCTGCAAGGCGAGGCCGAAGGGCGCGCGCGAGACATAGACGACGACCGCATAGGCCACAGCGGCAAAGCCGAGCGTCAGATAGTAGAACGGCACGGTGCTTCCCCAGTCGATGCCGAGGAAGACCGGCGGCATGACGCCGTTGAAGCCGCTGAAACCGTTGAAGATCGTGTAGTTCTGCAGTGTCAGGTAATAGAAGGCCGAGCCGATCGCGAGCGTGATCATGATCGTGTAGATGCCTTCGGTCCTGACCGAGAGCGCGCCGCCCAGCGTGCCGAACAGGGTGGCGAGCAGGATCGCGACCGGCACCGCCGTCCACCACGGCCATTTCAGGCTGATCTGCGTGATGGCGCTGTCGCCGAAGATCGCGACGAGATAGGCGGCGAAGGCCGCGACGGTCATCTGAATCAGGCTGACGATGCCGCCATAGCCGGCGAGGAACATCAGGCTGAGCGCGATCATGCCGAGGATCATCGCATAGGCGAGGATCTGGACGAGCCAGAACGGGTTCGCGAGCAGCGGCATCACCAGCAGCAGCGCCGCGACGATCCAGAAGGCCGTGCCCTGCCGCGCGATCACTTCGCTGAGCCCCTCGCGGGGACGCGGCGTCGCGATCGCGAGGCGGGGTTCGGCGAGCGCCATCGTCAGCGCCTCACCGCGGCCAGGCCCTGCGGCCGGATCGCCAGCACCACGACCATGATGACGAAGGTCAGCATCACCGCATAGGTCGGCATGTAGACCGAGCCGAACTGCTCGGCGAGGCCGACGATCAGCGCGCCCATCGCGGCGCCGGGGATCGAGCCCATGCCGCCGACGATGACGACGACGAGCGAGGACAGGAGGATCTTGGTGTCCTCGCCGGGCTGCAGCGACTGGAAGGTGCCGCCGACGACGCCGGCCAAGCCGGCGAGCCCGGCGCCGAAGGCGAAGACCATGACGAAGACGAGCTGCACGCGCACGCCGGTGGCCGAGAGCATGTCGCGGTCGTCGACACCGGCGCGCACCAGCATGCCGATGCGCGTGCGGTTGAGCACCAGCCACATCGCGACGCCGAGGATGATTGCGCCGATCAGGATGGCGATGCGGACCAGCGGATAGGTCATCATCACCGCCTCGCCATTGCTGCGCAGCGCGACGATGAAGGGCAGCTGGATTGGCCCGGAGAGCCAGTCCGGCGTCGTCACCTGGAAAGTGTCGCCGCCATAGCTCCAGAGCAGCAGGTCGGCGACGATGATCGAGAGGCCGATCGTGACCAGCGTCTGGCGCAGGTCCTGACCTTCCATCCAGCGGAAAAGCAGCACCTGCATCAGCATGCCGGCGAGCGCGACGATCACGAAGGCGCCGATCAGCGCGGCGAACCAGGATCCCGTCAGGTTGCCGATGCTGTAGCCGACATAGCCGCCGAACAGATAGAGCGAGCCATGCGCCAGGTTGACGTTGCGCATCAGGCCGAAGATCAGCGTGAAGCCGCTCGCGACGAGGAAATAGAGCCCGCCGAGCGTGATGCCGTTGAAGAGCGCGCTCAGGAAGACGCGCTTTCTGCCGAAGGTCAGCTCCATCCACGGTGTCCAGACCGCGAAGATCAGGAAGGCGAGGAGGGCGATCGCGATCAGGATCACCAGCGACCAGATCGGGCGGCGGCCGATGAAATCAGACATGGCTCGCCTGCGTTTGCGGGAGGCCGACGGTGCGCAGAACCCGGCGATAGTCGCGGGGCGCCATGCCCATATGGGCGGTGAAGAAACGCGTGAACACGCTCTGGCCGGAGAAGCCGAGGCGGTGGCTGATGCTGGTCACCGGATCGCTCGACAGCACGATCCGTTCGAGCGCCGCGTCGAGCCGGACCGTGTTGGAGAAGACGGTCGGGGTGACGCCGACCTGTTCCCGGAAAAGCTTGAAGAAATGGGCGCGTGACAGCCCGGCCTCGCGGGCGACCCGGGCGAGGGCGCCTTCGCAGGAGGGACGCTGCTCCAGCAGCCGGCAGGCGCGCAGCACGCGCCGGTCGAGCGCGCCCTCTGACGAGTCGTGCAGCAGCGACGAAGCGAGCTCGGGCCCGATCGGCTCGCTGGAAGCCTGCGCCAGCGCCATCAGCACCGGGGCGAGATTGAGCTCGCGATGCTGCGACAGCAGCATCTCGACCGCCTGGTCGCGCCAGGCGGCGAGCTCGCGGGTCACGACCAGCTCGCAGGAGGGGAAAACCAGCGATCCTGCCAGCGACATGGTCTGCGCCGCCAGCCATTCCGGCTTGAGATAGATGACGAGGAAGAGCCCGAAGGAGCCCGGCTGCTCCGGCTGGAAATTGTGGGGCTCCCAGGGATTGATCGCGACACCCATGAACGGATCGACCCGGACCGTGCGGTCATTGACGGTGACGAGGCCGCGCGACCCGTCGAGGAAGAAGATCAGGTGAGCTTCGCGGTGGGCATGCACCACCAGCGGGCGGTCGAGGTCGTAGATCGACACCCGTCCGAACGGACCGTGACAGACCGCGACTGCGCGACTCATGGCTCCTCGCGTAGCAAGGCTCGGGTGGGCCTAAGGCTGCCTCATCAGGTGAGCCTTCGCCCAACGCCGCACTCAAGAAGCGCGCGACGTCGTTGACCGGAGCGGGACGGCAGGCCGGAAAGGGAGCGATACCTGTCGCGCCCTTTCCGGTGAGTCAGTCGGTTGGGGCGACTAGGGCTTGCATTCCGGGTTGGTCCGGGACGGCAGCCCCACCGCCTTGAAGGCTTCCGCAGACAGACCCATCGTCTTCGAGACATTCGGGACGGTGCGGACGAACTTGTTGGTCAGTTCGCCGTTCGGCGCCTCGACGACCTCGGTGATGAAGGTCGTCGCGATCGCCTGCCGGTCGTCATCGAGCTTGATCGGTCCGTTCGGGGCATCGAGCTCGACCTTGGCGAGTTCGGCCCGGAACTTGGCGCCGCCGTCAGAGAGGTCGGCGTTGACCTTTTCCAGCCCCGCCGCCATCCCGCTGAAGGCATTGTAGTAATTGGTCGCGAACAGCGACGGGCTGGCGAAGCGCTTGTCCGCCGGGAAGGCGTCCTGGTAGGTCTTGACCCAGGCCTGCCATTTCGGATTGTCCCAGGCATCGGCGACGCCGCCCGAAGAGGGCGTGCCGACGAGCAGGCGCTTGGCGTTGCCGCGCGACGACAGCACGGTCTGGTCCACCATGATCGAGCCGCCGACGAACTTCGCCTTGCCGCCGGTCTGGCCGTACTGGTTGAGGAAGTTGACGGAGTCGCCGCCGCCGAGGCCGAGGAAGACGGCGTCGACGTCATCGGGGATATTGGCGATGACCGAGCCGAAATCCTTGGTTCCGAGCGGCACCCATTGGCGCTGCACGATCTGGCCGCCGGCCTTGCAGTAACCGAGCGCGAAGCCGAAGACCTGAGTATAGGGGAACGAATAATCCTCGCCGATCACAGCGAGCTTCTTGTAGCCCTTGTCCTTGAAGACGTACTCGCCGAGGCCGGCCATCCACATCGCGCCGTTGCTGTTGAAGCGGAAATAGTTCGGCGACGGATTGACATAGGTGGTCTCGAGCGCGCCTGAGGACGCATCGACGACGGTGACGTTGGGCACTGTCTTCGAGTAGTCGCGCATCGCGATGCCCTCGGAGCCCGAGAGCGGGCCGAGGATGAGCTGAACCTTGTCCTGCTCGACCAGCTTGCGCGCTGCCCGCAGCGCCGAGTCCGGGCTGGCGTCGGTCGCGGCGATGATGAACTCGACCTCGCGGCCGGCGATCTTGCCGCCGCGCTGCTTCAAGGCGATCTGGGCGCCGCGGACACCGTCCTCGCCGCCCGAGGTCAGCGCGCCCGAAAGCGTCGCCAGCACGCCGATCTTGAGTTTTTCCTGAGCCTGGCCGGTTCCGCCGGCCGCAATCAAAGCGCACGCCGCAACGGCGGCCATTAATGCCTTCCGCATCGCATTCACCTCCCTGCGTGGACGGCCGCGCCGAAGGTTTCAACGGCGAAGCCGATGGCGGATTTTTCACTCCGCTCTAAATCTAGGCTAGCACAGGCCGGTCTACTGCCAAGGTCGTAGATATTGCCGAGGGTCTGCTTTTCGCCATCCAGAGGGTTCGGCCCCTATCAAGGGCGATGCGCTTCCTGGCAATTGGCGCCGTCGGCGGGCCGGTCGATCTGATCATCTGCCAGATTGTGCCCTACCTGGCCGATGATCGGCTCGATCGCATCCGCTAGCGCCTTGGCCGACAGTGGACCTTGGAGAGTCGCAGCAGACATCGCAAAGTTCGAAATGAAGGCCAGAACGGGCGCTGGTAAACGCCACTCCTCGGTTTCACCAGTCTTCAAGCTTGATTTTGCATAGCTTTTGGACGCCTTGCGAGCAGCAGCGACATGCCGGGCGCGTCAGTCATCTCACTGTGAGAAATCGGCAGGCTTTAGCACTCAGCCTTGGAGCCCGGCTGGCTCCCGGTGGATGCTTGTCCGCATTTTCGTCCCGCCCGGCTCATAGCCTCATCGATCTCTGATTGAGCGATCTTGTCGATCTCCGCGATGAAGACGATGCGCGTGCCGCCCTGCGCCGGATCGTCCCGACCGAGGGGCGCCAGCGTGGCCTTTCCGCCCGCGAGCTGGAAGAGGTAGCGGGAATCCGGGTTCTCAACCGTTTCGAGAATGCCTTTCGCGCGGACGAGCCGCAGCGCAAGCCGGCCGATCGCCTGCTGGAAGCCTGCCAGCGAAATCGGCTCCACGGACGTCCAGTTGAAGCTCTCGAAACGGTCGATGCTCGGCCTTTTCGGGCGTGTCGTCCGCTCGCGGGCCGTCCCGACCTCGGGAAAGACGAGGTCGAGCGGGATGTCCCCTCCGGTCGCCTCGACGAGGGTGGCCCTGCGATTGATCTGCGACAGGGCGCGACGGCGCGCATCGAGGGCTGGCTCGTCGACAAGATCTCCCTTGCTGATGGCGACGAGATCGGCGGCTCGCAGCTGGCTCAGGAGCAAGGAGTCGCCGAGATCCGCCTCCGCCGATGCGGCGTCGACGACGCACAGCACCGTTTCCAGGGGGGCTTCGCGCCAGATCACCGGATCCATCAGGTTGCGGATGATGTCCTCGGGATCGGCGACGCCGCTGGTCTCGATCACGATGGCTTCGGGCCGCGGGGTTCGCCGCAGCAGATTGGCGAGCGTCCGCAGCAGATCGCCTTCCAGCGAGCAGCAGATGCAGCCATTGGCGAGGCTGACGACCCCGTCCTCGGCGCCGGCAATCAGCTCCGCGTCGATGTTGATGGCGCCGAAATCATTGACGACGGCCGCGATGCGGCGGCCATCTGCCTGCTGCAGGATACGATTGACCAGCGTCGTCTTGCCGGCGCCGAGAAAGCCCGTGACCAGCAGGATCGGAACCGGCATGGCCCTAAGCTGCCGTGCCGAACGGGCGGCGCACCGGCCGGCCCGGCCTGGCTGCGACATTCATGAGCCCCTCGGCAATGACCGGCTCGCCGCTGACGATGAGGTGCCGGACGCCTTCGGCCGGGCGGTTCATCGCCGAAAACTCCGCCCGATCCGTGAGCTGATCCAGATCGAAGACCACGACATCGGCGTCAGCTCCGGCCTTCAGCCGGCCCTTGTCCCGCATTGCGGGCGTGCTCGCGGCCAAGATCTCGGCAGGGATCAATGTGCACTTTGCGATCCCCTCCTGCAGACTGACCGCCTGCCGCTCGCGCACCCAATGGCGCAGGAAGCGCGTGAAGGTGCCCGATGACCGCGGATGCGAGGTCGCTTCCTCAGGCAAGGGCCAGGCATCGCCGGTATAGGTCGCCCCGTCCGGCATCGACCAGGGCATGGCATCCGAGGCGATCGCGCCGCCGGGATACAGGACCGAGAGATCGAGCATATCGCGGTGACGGGCATTGTTCTCGGTATCGAGCACATGCCAGAGGACGAGTTGCGACGGATCCTCCGATTGCGCCGACAGCAGATCCTCGCGGTCCTGAATACGGCGACCGCTCGTGACGAGCTGGATCTGCTGGTAGCGCGTGTCATTGCGGCTTTCGAATTCCGGGTCGCTGAAGAACGCGGCAGCGATCACGGTCGAGCCGGTGCCATAGGGATAGGCTTCGACCGTGATCGGCAGGCCCTGCTCCTGCGCCTTCTTGATCAGCCGCGCGCAACGCTCGACATCGGTCTTGCTGGAGCTGTTGAAGTGGCAGATATGCATGTGCGCGCCGGTCGCGCCGGCATAGCCGATGAGGCGGATATAAGCCTCCGCAGCGCTCTTCGGATCGGTATTCGCCATATAGGCGATATGGGTGAAGGTCGGCACGCCGCGCTCGGCGGCGAGCTGGCACAGCGCCGTCAGTTCCTGCACACCGGCGCCGGGGGCATAGGCGTTCAGGATGCCGATGCCGATGCCGCCCTCGTCGAGCCCGGCCGCGATGCGATCGAGGATGTTCTGCTGCTCGGCGGGCGAGGAAATGTTGTCCATCCAGCGCGGATCGCGCATGGCGCGCCCGAACGCTTCCAGAGACGATTCCTCGTTGATCCCGATCATCGCGCCAATCCGGGCGAAAGCCCAGTTCGTCGCGGCGCCGTAGTTCAGGATGCGGCCCTGTTCCGCCTGCCGGCGATACCAGGACGCCACCGGCAGCACCCCGGCTTCGAGGTCCAGCGTCGTGGTGACGCCGTCGAAAGCCTGCATCCGGTCGGCCGGGATCGATTGGCCATGGGCGTGAAGGTCGATGAAGCCGGGCGCGACGATCAGTCCCCGCGCGTCGATCACGCGCTCGGCCTTGCCGAGGTCGGAGCCGATCGCGACGATCTTTCCGTCGGCGATGGCGACATCGGCGATGCCGTCATGGCCGCTTTCCGGATCGACGACGCGGCCGCCCGTGATCAAGAGTCCGCTCATCTGCCCTCGCTTCTCGTTCTCTGGATGGCTTGCTCTGCCGCAGCCATCGTCGGCCCGATGTTGGCCGATCCGGAATTGCCGAGGCAAGGGCGCCGCCCGGCGAACCACTTTGGTCGATCATGCAGGCCAAGCATGCACCACGCCTGTACAACGCCGTCGGTCGCGCTGAGCGCGTTCGAACTGACTATAGGCCGGAGGAAGCTCGAGATGTTGCTTCCTCCGGCCCGCATCGACCTGTCAGAAAATCGAACCCGTCGGCAGGCCGAGCGCCATTGCACCGGCATAGCGGGCCTGGGGGCTGGCCTGGAGCGGATGGAAACGCGCACCCTGGATGTCGCGGAAGCGCCGCTCCAATCCCGTCGCCCGGTAGAACGACGCGCCGCCTGCCAGCTCCATCGCCAGATCGACGGCCGCAATCGCGTGGCGGGCAACCAGAGTGCGCCCGATCATGACCTCGTTGACCGTCTCGGCGCACGGCGCGTTGCGCGCCACGATATCCAGCATCCAGCGATGTGCGAGCTGCGCGGCCCGCAATTCTGTGTCCATGCGACCGGCCAGCGACGGGTCGGATGCCGGCTTCTTCTTCGCGATCTCGATGGCGATGTCGCGGGCGCTTTCGGCAACCCCGAGGTAAACCGCATAGATCAGCGGGAAAGCGATGGTCGCAATCGTCTCGAAAACGGGGTGCCACTCGCCGGCCTTGCGCGAAAACGCGACATTCGCGGCGGGGATGAAGAGATCCTCGATCACGACATCGTTCGACGCCGTGCCTCGCATGCCGAGCGTGCGCCAGGTGTCCTCGATACGCACCGCCGAGGATTTCATCGGCGCGCCGAAATGAATGACAGACCGGTTCCCGTCTTCCCCTTCATGGATCGCCCCGGTCATCAGGATATCGCCGGCTTCGGCGCCGGAGGTGAACACCTTCCGTGCGGTGATGCGGTAGCCGTCGCCGTCCCTCTCGGCCTTTCCGGATCCGCCGATCCAGTCCGAGCCGCCGGACGACAACAAGATGATCCTCTCCGCGGCGATCCGTTTCAGCAGGGGTTCGACAGCGGCGACCTTCTGGTGTCGCCAGCGCCAGGCTGGGATGGCGACCTGATGGATGTGCATGGAAAAAGCCAGTGCGGTGGAACCGCATGCCCTGGCGAGCACCCGCAGCATCTCGGCGAGTTCGGAGATCTCGGCGCCGCCGCCGCCCAGCTCCCGCGGGACGCCTGCCTCGACGAGGCCCGCCTCCTTCAGCAAGGCATAGTTCTCGCTGACGAAGCGGTCATTCTGGTCGATCTCGGCGGCACGCGAAGCCAGTCTCGGTGCGAGCGCGCGCGCCGTTTCCACGACGCTGGCCGCAGAAGCGGTGCCCGCACTGAATGACGGAGCCGAGGCTTTCGAAGCAGTGACAGTCGACATGGTGTCCTCCATTCCTGCGAGACGGAAGGATCACCGCTGAGGCTTTGAGCTTCCAGTTCAGCAACTGAACTGCCGGCGTTTTCCGCGTGACCCCGGTCTGGTACCATTCGCCAAAAGAAAAACGGGGTTCGCCATGAACGATCGCGGCGGCTATGGCCAGTTCTGCCCGGTGTCGATGGCCTCGGAGATATTGTGCAGTCGATGGACGACGCTGGTCGTGCGAGAACTGCTCTGCGGCAGCACCCGATTCAATGACCTGCGGCGCGGCCTACCGAAGATGTCGCCCGCATTGCTCTCGAAACGGCTCAAGGAGTTGCAGCAGGCCGGGGTCATCACCGTGTCGCGCAAGACGAAGGGCTCGGTTGAATATCATCTTTCCGAGGCGGGCGAGGAACTGAGATCGCTGATCATGGGCCTCGGCAACTGGGCGCAGCGCTGGATGGAATCGCGGCTTTCGCTCAGGAATCTCGACCCTTCGCTGCTGATGTGGGACATGCGCCGGAGCCTCAACGTCAAGCTGCTGCCGGCGCATCGCTGCACGATACAGTTTCTGTACCCCGAACTTCCAGGGTCGCAAAAGCGGTGGTGGCTCGTGGTGGCCGACGGCACCGTCGACCTCTGCAATTTCGACCCCGGCCATCAGCTCGACCTGCTGGTCAAGAGTTCGCTGCGCACGATGACGGCGATCTGGATGGGACTGACGACGATCAAGAAGGAGTCGGACACCGGCCAGTTGGAGATCGACGGCAATCAGGCCCTGGCGTGCTCCATGCAACAATGGCTCGGACTCAGCGCCTTCGCCTTCGAACCGCGCCGGGTGCAGTGACGGACGCGACGATCATGTGCGAGGTTTGGCAAGAGGAAGGCTTGGTCCGCGCCAGAAGCAGACCCTGGTCTCTCGCCTGAAAACGGACGTGACGCTCAAGGCGCATTCGAGGTTTTGACGCGTTCTGCTCGGCAGTGCCACTCAACCCCTGTCGGTGTAAAAGCGCGCAACCTTGCCGGCACTGTCCAGCTCTACGACATAGTGCTCATAATCGACGCCGAAGCCCGGCATGCCAAGATTATAGACCAGCCGCTCGCCGCGGCGGCTGTCAGGCGGCCCCATCAGCTCGGTTATCTCCGCCTCCGTCATGCCCGGGCGCAGGCGCTTTGCCAGATCGTCCGTCATCAGCGAGCGCTTGTTCTCGCTCGGTTTGGCCTTGGCCTCGGCGATCCAGCGCTCCTTGCTGAACAGTGTGGGGTCTGGCGCCAGCAGCTTGCGGGCACCAAGCGCCACGCCGGCGAGCACGATGACGCCCAGCAGCACGAGCACGATCGTCTTCATTCCAACCTCTGCCGGCGCGCAGCCCCGAAGCGCGCCCTGTCTTTCATCTCATTTCCAGCCGCGGCCAGCCAAGCCCGCTGCTGCTACAGGACTATGACGTGCTGACTTCCGGCGTCGGCCGCACGCCCGGCACGGCGCCGTCATCGGCCTGGCCGTGCTGGCCATAGGCGACGTCGTTGCTCCAGGCGAGCTCGCCGTCGCGGTCGATCACGACCATCTCGCCGTTCTCGATGGCGCGCTGCACCAGATCGGCGAGCTCTTCGTCGGAAGCGTCGGGATTCTGCTCGGCGATGCGACGGCCGACCTCGTTGTTGTAGAGATCCATCGCCTCGCGGTCAGCCGGGTTCTCGACGCCCTCATGGGCCGAGGTGAAGCGTTCGGTGAAGTCCTTGCCGAACTGCTTGGTCATCAGCGCATTCCAGTAGGCGTGCCGGAAGGCGTCTGAATGGCCGTCATTCTGCGCCCAGGTGTCGAAATCTCCGGTGACCTGGGGATTCTGCGGGAAGCCGCCGCGCTGGTTCTCCGGCTTGGGATAGCGCTCGAGCGCGACCGTCTCGGCCTTGCCCTTGATGTCACGCATGTCCTTCAGCCCGAAGACGCTCAGGCTGTCCATCAAGTCGGCTTCGGTCGCGGTCAATTTGCGCTTCTCGTCGGTGAACAGCCCCGCAAGGCCGCCCGGGCCCCACATCACCGTGCCGCGCGGATCCTCCTCGATCTGATAGTCGCGCAGGATGCGGTCGAGCTTCGGATCGCGCGCTGTCGGATCGTCTGGCCGAGGTTGCGGGTCCTCCGGTGCCGGCTGATCGGTCGTGTCCGGGGCAGGAGCAGGATCGTCCCCTGAGGTCGAGCCGCTTTCCGATGGCTGATCGCCAGAAGTCGTTTTCGGCTGGCTGGGCTGATCGCCGCTCGGCTGGCTCGGGGTGTCATCTCCGGACTGCGAGCTGCCGTCGTCGACGCTGGGTGACGGCTGCGTCGGCGCCGGGTCGGTGCCGCTTGTCCCTGGCTGCTCGCCGTCACCGGAGGTCGACGGCGTGCTTGGGGAATCGGTCTCCCCGCTCGGCGCCTCGGACTCGGCCGGAGGGGCCTCGGGTTCCGGTTGCGGTTCCTCCGGCACTGGCTCGACCGGCCCGGGCTGCGGCGTTGCCGTGCCCGGCAGATAGACCTTGTCGCCGGCGAAGACCAGGTTCGGATCGACCAGATGGCCGCTGTTCAGTTGCACCGCCGCGCGTGGATCGGCGCCGGCGCGCTCGGCTGCCTGCCAGACCGATTCACCCTCGGCGATGGTCACCGAGCGATAGCCTTGCTCCTCGAGCTCGGGGTTGATGCGCCCCGTCGGCCCCATCTCGCCGGTCTCGTTGCGCTGCAGATAGCGCCCGTTGACCCAGCCGGTGGCGTCACGGCCATCGACGCCGCGGCCCTGCACCTCGACCCATTCGTCGCCATTGGCGTCGATGCGGCGCTGGCCGGTCGCGTCGACGAAGGTGCCGTTGCGCAGCACGGTGAGCTTGCCGGCCTCGGTCGATGGCTCGGCCCGCAGGTTGAGCCCGTCATGCGGCACGACCACGAACTGCTCGGGCTGTGGGGTAGCAGGTTGTTCCGGCTGCTCCTGCGGCTGGTCGACCTGCTGCGGCCGCTGGGCGAGGTCGGCGCCGGTGAAGGTCCGCGTCTGCCGGTCGGTGATGTCGTCGCGGCCGATATTGGCGATCAGCGAGACGCCAAACTTGCCGACATCGGCGACGGTGAGGCCGAGCTCGTGCTGCTGGTTGACGCCGCTGCGGGCAATGCGCTCGTCCTGCGTGGTGACGCTGAAGTCGTCGCCCATGCTGGCGGCGGCCTGGCGGAAATCGCCCTGCAGCAGCGAGGAGATCACCGGGCCGGCATGCTGCGCGGGGTTGCGCGTCGTCGCTTCGATCGAGACGCGGCGCTGGTCGGTTCGGCTGAGATCGGTGAGCGGCTGGTCCTGATAGGTCAGTTCGACCCGCGCCGAGACCTCGTCCGGCGCACCGAGGCCGTCGATCTCCGGCATGGGCCGGCCCGCGACCTCGCTGAGCGATTGGTCGGCCGGGATGTCCCAGGACATGCTTACTTCGCCGCGCAGCGTGCCATGGTCGACGATGTTCTGCGGGATGTAGCCGAGCTCGAACTGGTCGAACTGCTGTTGCCCGATCGTTAGCTTCTCCTTGGTGCTCGAATCGAGATCGCCGGCGAGCGTATAGGTCAGCCGTCCCGGCTCGCCATTGCGCGGTACTTCGACGGTACGGATGACGCGCTGGTTCTGGTCGAGGCGCGTCTCGATGCCGAGATTGGCCGCCTTGGCGCCGAGCTTCAGGCGTTCCTGCGCGTTGAGCTCCTGCGAATAGCTGGTGATGTTGTCGCGCAGGAAGGCCATGTCCTCGGCCGAGGGCCGCAGCGGCTCCGCAGCGAGGTTGCCAGGCGTCGGCCAGGAATGCGTGTCGCTCAGGCTGCCGTCATCTTCCGGCACCGGGTTGGAGGCGGCCCCGATCGTGCCGACGCCGGGGATCGGCGCGTTGACGATGTCACGCACCGCTTCGGAGGTGCCGAGGCGCTGCAGGACCTCGACCGCGCGTGTCGCCTCCTCCTGGGTGGCGAAGCTCATCGTCACGGAATCGGAGCTGCCGAGGTTGAATTCGGCGGCCGGATCGATGCCAGGTGTCGCGAGCTCGCCGGTCAGGCCGCCCTGCAGGCGCTTGTCGAAGGTGACGTCATAGGTCGGCGCCGGCTGGCCCTCGCCGCCATCGCCGCGCTGGGCGACGGTGATGTCATAGCCATACTGGCCTTTGACCCCGACGCCGACCGGGATACGGCCGAGCGGGACCTGCAGCTTGCCCTCGGCGGTCATGCTCATGACCACTTGGTCGCCGTCGCTGTTCAGCTTGCCGATCTCGTCGCCTGGATTGACCAGCGTATTGGCGGCATCGCCGATGCCGGTCTCGACGCCCGAGGTGCTCGAGCCGCCTTCGACCGGCGTCGTCGAGCCGCTTCCCGAGGTTGAGTCAGCGGCCGGAGCAGCCTGATTGTCGTTCTGCGCTCCGCTGCTGGTCGAGGTCGACGCCGGCTGGGTAGCGCGGCGTTCCTCTTCGCTAGCGCGCGCCCGCGCCATCTCGGCGTTGAAATCCTGCGTGGATGAAGAATCGACTCCACTGGAGCCTGGATTCGTGCCCGATGCGCTTTGAGCGCTGTCGACCTCGGACCGCTTCTTCGTCGCCTCGCTCGCGCCGGAAATGCTCGCTGCAGCCTGGGCCATCGCGGATATCCTCATATCGCCTGGCGCCGCGGAGAGACCGGGCGCGGATCATGCTGGCGAGAGGATGGCGCCAGAAGCTGATAGCAACCTGACGGAGGCGCGAGAATGTCGAGGGCAGGGGAGGTATAATATACCGATAATCAAAGTGTAATTGGAAATGCAGGCGCACGAGCGCCTGCATTCGTCAAGCAAGTCGGCGACCTTTGTTGGAGCCGTCAGCTGTAGCGTTGCTCGGCGGCGTCGATCGCAGCCTGATTGATGCTCTGACCGTTGGCGCCGACCCAGTCCTTGCCGCGCTCGTAGATGATCTGCGCGCCATCGGCCGTGAGCTGGTCCAGCGTCGTGCCGGCATTCGACTGGATGACCTCGAGATTGTTCTTGCCGTCCTTGTCGCCGGCGAGACCGGTCACCTGGATGGCGTTGTTGCCATTGGTGATGGTCAGGCCCGAGGAGAAGGAGGTGCCATTGCCGGCATCGACGGTGTTGACGGTGATCTTGGTGCCGTCGTCGAGCTGGAACGTCATGTTCTCCTTGAAGTCGAAATCGTTCTTGCCATCGCCGTCCTTGTCGACATGGGGATCACCCCAGACGCGGGTGACGGCGCCGGTCTCGTTGTTGCGCACGGTGAAGGACTGATCGCCCTCCTTGAGGTCGATCGTGTACTTGTCGCCGAGGCGGATCTGGGCGGAGCCATCATCCTTCTTCTCGTGCGTCCAGACATCCGAGGCGCCGCTATTCGAGCCCCCGCCGTTCGAACCACCATTGCCCGGCGTCGGCAGGTTCGGCCGCGGCAGTTGCGGCAGCTGTCCACCATTGCCAGCGCCGATATTGGCGAGGCCGGCGAATTGCGACATCAGGCCGGCGAGGCCATCGAGCATCTGGTTCTTGGCCTGCTCGGGAATGTTTGATTCCTCGATCAGCCCGGCGAAGTGCTGGAAGCCCTCCATCACGCCGGCGAAGGCCTCGCGGCGGGCCTGCTCGACGCCGGCCATGGTCGGGACGCCCGAAACCGGGCTGGTCTGGCTGGTCGGGAGCGCGGGCAGGCCGGGGGTCGGCGTGCTCGGCATATAGGTGGGCGCGTTGGACGCACCGTTGCCCGGCGCGCCATTGCTGCCATTGCCGCGGGTGGCGGCGATGAAGCCGGCGGCATAGGCGTCGATCAGATCGCGCTTGTCGGCCGAAGTGGTGGCCGAGCGCACGCTGCTAAGGAAATCATTGCCTCCCGCCTGCTGCGGCGCAGCGAAGGGGTCGCTTGCGGGCTGCCCGCCCGAAGCGCCGCCGACGAGGCCCGGGAAGGGAAGAGCTACCGGGATGTAACCCCAGCTGGGAATGCCGTTCATGGTCGCGCTCCTTTTGCTTCGTAACCTTGCGAGCAGCGCATGCTTGGGTCACGCCGAGAGCATCGCACCGCCAACCACGCTGCGACCTTAGGGAGCTGAGCTTTCGTGAAGCTGACGGGTTCGGGGAGCTTTTTTAAAAGAATCCCGACTGCCGGGCTCGGCGATCGTCGGCGGAGCCATCGGCGTTTCAGCCCGCAGCGCCACGCACAGAGACACGCAACCTTTAAAACTCAGAAAGGTTCCGTCATGGGATAGAGTTTCTTTTTTGTTTTGAATTTCTAAATAATCGCTTAGTCAGCCAAGTTATTGGCCGTCAGCAAACTGTCATAATGACCATGCGATACATAATCTACTTAAAAATATTTAAATAAGAGGCGAGGATGCGTACTTTGGTGATAGAAGATCATGCCGATTTAGCCTCCACTGTGAAAGGTGCGCTTTCGGACAACGGTTTTGCCGTAGACGTGACCTATACGCTGGACGAGGCGTCCGCCGCGTTCGGATGCGCCAGCTATGACATCCTGCTGCTCGACCTCGGCCTGCCGGACGGCGACGGGCTCGGCTGGCTGAAGCAGCTGCGCCGCAATGGCCACTCCACGCCCGCCATGGTGATGAGCGGCCACAACGACATCCAGAGGCGGATCGATATCTTCAACGGCGGCGCCGACGATTTCCTGCCCAAGCCGCTCTCCACAGACGAACTCATCGCCCGCATGCGGGCTGTCCTGCGGCGGTCGAACCAGATGACAGACCCGATCATTTCCGTTGGCAATCTGAGCTTCGATCCCGTCGGCCGTCAGGCCTCGATCGCGGGCACGCCGATGAAGATCGCGCGGCGCGAGACCTGCATTCTCGAATTCCTGCTGAACCGCGTCGGCCGTGTCGTCCCGCGTGGCGCGCTGGAGGACAGCCTCTATAGTTTCGGCGACGAGGTCTCCACCAACGCGCTCGAGGTCGGCATCTACCGGCTGCGCTCCCATCTCAGCCAGTCGGGCGCCACTCTGCGCATCCGGACCGCCCGCGGCATTGGCTATGTGCTCGAGCTCAGCGAGAGCTCGCTCTGAATCGCTCCCGCAACCAACCTTGCCGACGTCACGCGGATGACATCGGCCTCTGCCTGACATGATGGCCGGACCTTGCCGAGCAAAGCGCACGCGGATTGCCCGATCGATGCTGGAAGACCTGTCGTGAGATCGATCCTGTCGACTCCGATCGCCGCCGCTCTCTGCGCGGCGGTGTTGCTGCTGCCCCATGCCGCAATGTCGCAATCCGCCAGGCGCGAGCCGACCTCGGCGCGGCCGGCGAACCCCGATGCCCGGCAGCAGGCCCCGCAAACGGCGCCGGAAAGCCAGCGCGGCACGCTCAGTCTCACCTCGTCGCGCGGTGAGACGATCCAGCTTTCGCAGACAGCTTCGAGCATTTTCGTCGCCGACCCGACCATCGCCGATTTCCAGGCGCCGTCGAGCAAGACGATCTTCGTCTTCGGCAAGAAGTCGGGCCGGACCAGCCTGTTCGCGCTGAACGAGGCCGGGCAGGCGCTGGCCGAGTACCAGGTCATCGTCACCCAGCCGATCGAGGATCTGCGCGAGCTGCTGCGCTCGCAGGTCGGTGACCATCCGATTCGCGTCAGCTATACGCCGCGCGGCGCCATCCTCAGCGGCACGGCCCCGAGCGCCGATGTCGTCGACACCGCGAAATCCGTGACCGAGCAATTCCTCGGCGCCGGTGCGATCATCGTCAACAAGATCAAGGTCGCAGGCTCGCTGCAGGTCAACCTGCATGTGCGGGTCGCCGAGGTCTCGCGCAGCGCGATGAAGGCGCTCGGCGTCAACCTGAATGCATCGATCCAGAGCGGGAATTTCAGCTTCGGCGTGCTGCGGGGGACCGGCACCGGCAGCGGCGCCTCGCAGGGCGGCGGCACGATCGGCCTCGGCTTCAACGCCGGCAATACCAGCATCAGCGCCGTTATCGACGCGCTCGCCAATGAGCGGCTGGTCTCGATCCTCGCCGAACCCAGCCTGACGGCGATCTCGGGCGAATCGGCCAGCTTCCTGGCTGGCGGCGAATTCCCGATCCCGGTCTCGCAAGGCAATCAGCAGGTCACTGTCGAGTTCCGGCGCTTCGGCGTCAGCCTGGAATTCGTGCCGACCGTTCTCAACAACAACCTGATCAATGTCCGGGTGAAGCCGGAAGTCAGCGAGCTCTCGGCGCAGGGGGCGGTCACCATCAACGGCATCTCCGTGCCGGCATTGTCGACAAGGCGGGCCGACACCGTGGTCGAGCTCGGCAGCGGCCAGAGCTTTGCCATCGGCGGGCTGATCCGCCGCAACTTCAGCACGAATGTCAGCGCCTTCCCCTGGCTTGGCGACCTGCCGGTGCTCGGCGTGCTTTTCCGCTCCTCCGCCTTCCAGAAGGAGGAGACCGAGCTGATCATCATCGTCACCCCCTTCATCGTGCGGCCGGCGGCGGGCCCGAACGCGATCGGCGCCCCCACAGACCGGATCGCGCCGCCCACCGATTCGCAGCGCACCCTCACCAACACCCTGGCGAAGCCGCCGCGCGGCCGGCGCGCCCCGGCGACCACCGTCCCGGGCGCCACCGGCGAAGCCGGCTTCATCATCGAATGAGGACAGCGATGGCCCTGCGACACCTCCTCGGCGTGCTGCTTTGCGGCGCGGCGCTCGGCGGCTGCAACAGCAGCCTTCCGACCTATTACGAGCCGACCGCACAGGCGATCCTGGTCGAGCCCGAGAATAACGTCCTGCTGCTCAACTCGCTCGGAGGGGCCGAAGGCCGGCGGCTCGCCGACCTGATCGCGACGACGCGGCGCGATGCACGCGACGGGGTCCATGTCGAGATCACCAGCGACAGTCCGTCCTTGCGCACAGGCGTTGCCCGCCTGGCCCGCCGCTTCGGCGTCGATCCCGACAATATCCGCCAGTTCGCCGGCCAGGCCGACCGGCTCGGCCGCTTCCGGGCCCGAGTCGTGGTCGTCGCCTACAGGGCGCTTCCGCCGGTCTGTCCCTCGCTCCACATCGTCGGCCCCTCGGTCGAGGACAATGCCTTCGACCAGACGCTCGGCTGCTCCGTACGGGCGAGTCTGGCACTGACGGTGGCGAACCCTCGCCATCTGCTCGGCAATGACGCGGTGGTCGCGGGCCAGGGCGACAGGGCCGCGATCCCGGTCGCAACCTACCGCAGCTTTTCTGCCGGAGCCGGCGGCAACCGCTCGCAAACGGGCGGTGGCACGGCCTCGCCGACAGGCAGCCCTGCTGCGGCTGGCGGCACGGCGACGACACGCTAGTCGTTCAAACCTGCCCGGCCGCGTAGAGCGCCTTCGCCACGACCTGGAAATACTGCGACGGAATCGCCTGGCCGAGCTTGGCCTTGCGTAGCAGCAGGCGCGCCAGGCCATCGTCGTCGACGACGCTGACACGCAGCTCGCGCGCTTCTGACAGCAGCCGCTCGGCGCCGTCGCCCTTGCCACGGCAGACGACGATGGGCACGCCGGTCTCGCCCCGCACATAGCGCAGGCCGACTAGGGCAGCCCGCCCGCGCAGCACCAACGTGGCGCGCCGCATGCCCAGCGGTGGCAGGTTCGCTGCCTCCTGGCGCAGGCGGCGATGCTCGCCCTTAAGCTGGGGATTGCCCTCCTGCTCCTTGAACTCGCGCTTGGCTTCGGTCTCGGTCATGCGCATCTCGCGCATGAACAGCCAGCGCTGGGTCAAGAGGTCGAGCATGCCCGCAGCGAGGAAAGCGGCCGCCGCGATGCCCATCAGCAGCTTGGCCTCGGTCCCGACCACGAAGCCGACACAGCCCATGCCGCAGACCGGCAGATAGACCAGCGTCTTCCACATCCCGATGATCACGAAGAGGAAGGTGAGTCCGAGGACGACCGCCTTGAACAGCGTCTTCGCCAGCTCGATCAGCGAGCGCAGGCTGAAGATCCGCTTCATGCCTTCGACCGGATTGATATTCTCGAATTTCGGCTTGACCAACTCGAAGGAGAACACCAGCCCGCGATTGGCGATGAAGCTCGCCACGATGCCGGCGCCGACCATGACGCCGAGAAGCGGCAAGACGGTCCCCATGGCGAGCTCCACCAGGATGCCGAGCGCCTGCCGGATGCCGGTCTCGAACGGCAGCGGCTGCAGCTTGTCGGCGAGCAGCAGCGCCTCCTTCCATTTGCCTTCGATCTCGCCGGCTTCAGACCAGAGCCAGGCGACCCCGGCGCAGGTGCCGGCGGCGGTCGCGAAGTCGAGGCTGCGCGGGACCTGGCCTTTCTTGCGCGCGTCGCGGAGCTTCTTGGCCGACGGCGGAAGCTTCTTCTCCTCGCCGGACTCGCTCATTTCAGCAGCTTCTGGAACTGGTCGATCACGCCCTGGCTCAGCCCGATCTCGGAGCGCATGTATTCGACGAGATAGACGGCGTAGACGACCATGAAGATGGCGAAGCCGACATTCTTCAGCGTCGGCGCCAGATCGTTCGGCTTGAACTGCGGCGCGAAGCGGCCGAGCAGCATGACCGAGAGGTCGATCAGCAGCAGGAAGATCAGGACCGGCCCTGCCACCAGCAGCATGGTGCGCATGATGTGGTCGAGCAGGCTGACCAGTTCCATAGCGCCCTGCGTCGACAGGGTCGGCGCGAAATTCGTCACGGGCCAGATCAGATAGCTCTTGTAGAGGCCGTCGACCGTCGTCTGCAGGCCGCCGCTGACCACGAAGATCGTGATCGCAGTGATGCCGAGCAGGAGGCCGGTGGCGGATGCCTGGCTGCGTGTCGCCGGATCGACCGGCGCAACCTCGCTTGTGATGCCGCGCTGCGTGTCGATGATCTCACCCACCGCCTGGATGCTCCAGAGCGGAATGCTGAGCAGCGTGCCGAGCAGCAGGCCGACGAACACCTCCTTCAGGCCCAGCAGCGCGATCCTGACCATGCGGGTGCCGCCGTCCAGCGCCGCGATCGCATCGCTCGTGTGCTGGAGGATCGGCAGCGCGATCGCGACCGCGATGCCGCCGCGGATCAGCCCGCCGATCTGCGGCCGGGTGAAGACCGGCAGGATCAGCATGATGCCGATGGCGCGCGCCGAGCCGAGGCTCGCGGCGACGACGAGCTCGAGCGCCGCTGCGATCAGCCTCTGGATCTCCTCCGGCGACAGGCTCGGCATGGCAGGCGCCGATCAGCGCCGCGCCGTGAGCGCCGGAAATTCGGTGAAGACCTGCTTGCTGTATTCCAGCAGCGGCGCCGTCAGCAGCGGCGAGAACAGGCCGAGCACCGCGACGATCACCAGCAGTTTCACTGTCAGCGGCAATGTCTGGTCCTGGATCTGGGTCGCCGCCTGGATGATGCCGATGACGAGGCCGGCGACGAGTGCCGCCACCAGCGGCGGCAGCACCCAGATCATGAAGATCACCAGGGCGCGGCTCATATGGGTGAGGATACTGGCTTCGTCCACGCTGGAGCCTCCCTCATCCGCCGCCAGGCACGGTGTAGCTCAGCACCAGCCCGTGCATCAGGCGCGACCAACCGTCGATCGCCACGAACAGGAAGAGCTTGAACGGGATCGAGATCACGGTCGGCGAGACCATCGACATGCCCATCGCCATCAGAATCGTCGTCACCACGAGATCGATGATGATGAAGGGCAGATAGAGCAGGAAGCCGATCTCGAAGGCGCGCTTCAGCTCGGAGATGAGAAAGGCCGGCACCAGGATGACAAGATCGTCGGCACTGGCCCGGCCGCGCATCTCCGGTGGCCAGACCTGTTCGGTCGAGGACAGGAAGAAACGTCGCTGCTCCTCGCTGGTGAAGCGCTTGAGATGGTCGCGCAGCGGTTCCTGGCCCTGTCTGGCAGCAAGTTGCCAGTCTTCGAACGTCTGATAGCGCAGCTGGCTGTCGATCAGGCGCGTATAGGTCTGCTCGGCGACCGGCGCGCTGATGAAGACGGTGAGGATGAGCGCGGCGCCATAGAGAACGATGTTCGGCGGCACCTGCTGCGCACCGAGCGCATTGCGCACCAGGAACAGTACGACCGAGACCTTGACGAAGGCCGTCATGGTCACGACGGCGAAGGCGAGCAGGCCTAGGCCGACTGTGACGGCAAGAAGCGCGAGGATTCCCGGCTGAACCTCAGGCATGACCGGCCAGCTTGCCGTGCAGCCTGATGCCGAGCGTATCGCCGACCCGGACAATGTCGCCGCGGCCGATGAGACGGCCGTTCGCCAGGATGTCGACCGGGCCGTCGAGCGGGCGCCCGAGTTCGAAGACATGCCCTTCGCCGGCGGAGCGCAGCGCACCGAGCGTCATCGGCCAGCGCCCGCATTCGAAGACCAGCGTGACCTCGATCGTGTCGAGATCCATCTCTGCAGGCGATTGCGCCGGCTCGGTCGGTGCCGTCATCGGGGAGGACTCCACGGGATTGGGGCGCGGGCGGAAACGGCCACGCAGACGAAGGCGCTCACCGGCCACCTCGGCCGGGACCCACAGCTTGCCGACGACGAGGGCGATCTCTCCGCGCGCCAGTGGGCATTCGCGCGGCAGCAGCACATCGCCCGGCCGCGCCCGGCGCAGGATGCCCGCCGCAACCCGCAGCGTGCCGATCTCACCGGCGGCGATCACAGGAAAATCCTCCGGCAGCGGGCGCGCCTGCTGCGGGAGCAGGCTGAGCAGCGAGCCAAGTGCCAAAAAGGGGGGCGGCACGACGCCATCGAGTGGCGAGAACAGATGGAGGTGCCCCTTGCCCCGAAGCGGGCCGAAGCCGATGTCGAACTCAAGCAAAGGGCCAGCCGCCTGTGCCTCGCGAACCTCAAGGAGGCGCAGCGTCTGCCCGGTCCGCGCCTCGAGCCTGGCAAGCAAGGGTTCGAGCGCAAGCTCCAGGACGAGAGAGCGAGCAGGCTCCGTCGGCAGCGCGAGCCCGGGCTGCACTGTCGCCAGCAGCGCAGCGACGATCCCGGCCGGCAGCGACAGAACGAGGTCCTGCCCGCCCATCTCCCAATGAAGATCCAGCATCTCCACGCTCGCCGGGAGCGCCTGCCAGCATAGCCTTCCCACTTGCAGCGAGATGGCGCGGTCACCGAGACGGGCAGACCACGCGGCCCGCCCGGACACGGCCTCGTTGATCCAGCCGGCCACGGCACTTGAGAGTGCGAGCGGCGGAACGAAGTCGGCATAGTCTGCCGTTTCGCCGGACGCAGGTCCGGCGAGAGGGTCCGCTCGCGCCAGTGCAGGTGCCAGCACGATCAAGCGCGGCTGTCCCTCAGCTGCGCTGCATGGGCGCGGCGGTGACGGAGCGAAATCTCGTCATCGCTCTCGATCTCGCCGAGATGCTCGCTGCGCAGATGCCTCGCTCGCTGCACGTCGCCTTCGATCAGTTCCCATTTGCGCACCACCGCAGAGCTCCTGGCCCACTGTGTCCGGCGCTCCGCCGCAACTGCCTCCGCTGCGCGATACGCGGCGCATGCCTCGTCGAGAGCCTTGCGGCGCCGCTCGACCACGGCGGCAAGTCGCTCGAGCGTGAGCTGGCGACGCTCGAGCTCGCCGATCTGCAAGGGATCGGACATGATCAGCCCGGCATAGAGCTCGCTCTCGAAGGCGGAGCGCTGCGCCTGCGCGGCCAGCAACTCGTTGCGTGCTCTCGCCTCGGCAAGCGCTGCTGCCCGGCGCTTGCCCTCCATGACCTGCCACTCGCTCAGGGCGCGGCGCTCGCGCATATCCTTCACATGCCGCAATGCCGAGACATGGGTGGAGCTTACGCGGTTAGACGCGACAGCCATGCGACCGTTTCCTCGAAAGTTGAGTGCTCGTCCTCGGCCTGACGCAGGAAGGCGCGCAAGTCTTCGATCGAGGCGATGGCACGGTCGGTCAGCGGGTCGCTGCCCTGCGTGTATTCGCCGACACGCACCAGGAACTCCGCATCGGCGTGGCGGGCCAGCAGATCGCGCATGAAGGTCGCGGATTTGCGCTGGGCCGCGGATACCACCGCGTCCATCACGCGGCTGCGGCTCATGAGCACGTCGATCGCGGGGAAATGTCCCTGCGCTGCGAGCTGGCGCGAAAGGATGACATGGCCGTCGAGAATGCCGCGAGTTTCCTCGGCGATCGGGTCGCCGGTGCCGTCGCCCTCGACCAGCACGGTATAGAAGGCCGTGATCGAACCGCTCGCGCCCATGCCCGCCCGTTCGAGCAGCCCGGGCAGCATGGCGAAGACCGAAGGTGGGAAGCCGCGCCGCGTCGGCGGCTCGCCGGCAGCGAGCCCGATCTCGCGCATGGCGCGGGCGAAACGGGTCAGCGAATCCATCAGGAGCACGACGCGCAGGCCCTGCTCGCGGAAATGCTCGGCCACCGTCGTCGCCATGTGAGCGCATTGCGCCCGTTCCATCGCCGAGCGATCCGAGGTCGCGACCACGACGACCGTGCGCCGCAGCCCCTGTTCGCCAAGATGTCGTTCGATGAACTCGCGGACCTCGCGGCCGCGCTCGCCGATCAGCGCGACGACGGCGACATCGGCATCGGCTCCCTTGACGATCTGCGCCAGCAAGGTCGATTTGCCACCGCCCGGCTCGCCATAGATGCCGATGCGCTGGCCCTCGCCGCAGGTCAGCAGTCCGTCCATGGCGCGGAGCCCGAGCGAAAGCGGCCGCTCGATCAGCCGCCGCGCCATCGGATTGGGCGCGCCACGTCGCAGCGGCCGGGTTTCCGTTGGGGCGAGCGCGTCCTTGCCGTCGAGAGGCCGGCCGAAAGCGTCCACCACCCGGCCAAGCAGGACCGGCCCGACCGGCACTTCCAGCATGCGTCCGGTCGAGACCACCTCAGTGCGGCTGGACAGGCCCTGCAGCTCGCCGATCGGCGTCAGCATCACGCCGTCCTGCGACAGCCCGACCACCTCCGCCTCGAGCGACCAGCCGGTGCGCGGATCCTGCAGCAGGCAGAGTTCGCCGATGCGGACGTCAGGCACCACGGCATGGATCAGCGTGCCGACGGCACGCGTGATCCGCCCCCTGACCGCGCGGGTGTCGATCCGCTGAGCCGTTGTGCGCAAGCGAGAGAGCGCCGTCTCCAGGCCCGAATCGGAGCTTGCTTCTCCGCCGGCAGGAAACGGAATCGTCACGCGCCCTCGTCCTCGGATGGCAGGCCGAAACCGAGGCGCAGCGCCCTGAGCTGCGCCTCCAGGCCGAGATCGATATTGCCGAATTCGCTCCACAAGACGCATTGCTGCGCCGACAAGGCCGGATCCGCCTCGATGCGCACCAGGGGGCGACCCTCCTGACCGTCACAGCCGGCGAATTCCCGCGCGAGCGCGTCGGCATGCGTCGGCGCGACATGCAGCCGGACTTCGCCGCCACCGTATTTCTGCTCGATCGCGTGCCGCACCGTGCGCATCAGCATCTCGCCGGGATCGAAAACGCCGAGCAGATCGCGCACGATATCCATGACGAGATGCGGCAGCTCGCGTTCGAGCACCGCCTTTTGCCTGGCCGCCTCGGCTGCGGCGCGGGCGACCAGTCGCGTCGCCTCTTCGGCGCCGGCAGCCCGCCCTTCGGCATGCCCGCGGGCGCGCTCGCGCTGATAGGCGGTGCGGGCCCAGGCACGGACCCTCCGAAGATGCCGCTGCGCCGCTGCGCGCGCCTCGGCCGCCTCGTTCCAGAGTCCGATATCCTCTGCCTGCACCAGTGGGCCGAGCGGGCGGAAGGTCGGCCGGTCGGGCAGCGACTCGGCGTCGAACATCATGTCTTGCCCGCCTCGGCAGCCAGATGCGGCAAGACCACGGCGAAGACCTCGCTGGCGACGGCTGCTTCCGTCGTTGCCTGTTCCGCAGGGGTTCCCGGTGGCAAGCGCATGAGGATGTTCCGGCGATCAGCCTCCGGAAGGGTCGAGAGCCAGGCGCCGAGACAAGCATAGCCATCCTGCTCGACTGCTTCAGCGAGCCGCCCCGAACCGGAGATCACGCTGGGGGACACTGCGCGCTCGACATGCCGAATGCCAAAGGCCTGGACGTCGTCGCCGATCCTCTCGACGAAGACGGCAATGTCCTTTCCTGCGATCAGTTTCAGGAGCGAACGGGCATGCCAGACGGAGCCGGCCAGCAGAGCCGCGCGCCGCGGCATCGCGCCGAACAGCGGGTCCGTCCTCGGGCCGTCGCCCTGGCCCTCGACGACGTCGCCGAAGACGAGGCGAGCGAGGCGGCCATGCAATCGGCTGCTAGCCCGGAGCCGCTCGAGCGTCGCCTGGGAGAGCGACGCATCGAGGCAGGCGGCGATGCGAGCAGGATCGATGCTCGAGATCAGCTCGGACAGGCCAGGCGAAGCGGTGGCTGACATCGCAAGCACTCCAGCCTCTAGGCCGCCTCGCGGATCATCGGCTTCCGTTCGGTCTCGGAGCCGGCGATGCCGAGCCGGCTGTCGATGGTGGTGAGCTCGCGTGATGGCGGCCGCGGCTGGGATGCCGGCCTCCTTCCGCGCAGGAGCCCGTAAAGCAACGCCCCGAGCGCGACGACTGCCGCGAGGAGGCCGGTACCGGCAGCGGCCCAGCTCATCGGGATCGGGCCGAGCATGCGCGCTGTCGCTGGGGCAGATGCACCCAATCCGGAGCGTGCGGCCGGTGCATCACCGGCCGCGGACGTGCGTTCGACCGGGACAAAGACGACGGCCACCTTGTCGTAGGACAGGCCCTCGATGCTGTTGGCGACAAGCATCTTGATCTGCGGCAGCAACGCGTTCAGCTGTGCCCGCGAGTCATGGCGGATGAAGACGGAGGCCGATGACGGCGTCGTGTCCTGCCGGAGCAGGTCGTTCTTCGGCAGCACGACATGAATGCGGGCCGAGAGCACGCCGTCGATATCGCTGATCGTGCGAGAGAGCTCTTCGCTCAATGCGTAGACATAGCGGGCGCGCTCCTCGGTTGGCGAGGCGATCAGGCCAGAGCCTTTGAAGACCTCGCCGAGATTCTTGAAGGTCTGTCGTGGGAAGCCCTCGGCCTTCAGCAGATCGATCGCAACGGCGAGCTGCTTCTGCTCGACCTGGATCGTGCTGGTGCCGTCCTTGGCGGCGACACGGCCGGCGTCGATGCCATGGTTGAGCAGCAGGGCCAGCATCTCGTTGGCCTCGCGCTCCTGCAGCTTGGTGTAGAGGTCGGCCTTGCACCCCGCGAGCACGAGAGCCGTTGTCATCGCAATGAACAGCGTGACCCGCCGTCGAGGCCGGATTGATCTCCGCCCTTCGCCTTCCATCCACCCGTGCGGCATTCGGCCTAGCATCGCGGATCACCCCGCCGACATCAGCTTGTTGACGGATGAACTGAAGCTGCCGGTGCTCTTGGAGACCAGCGAGACCTGGATGACATTGTTGTAGACGCCCTGCAGCGAGGCGATCATCGCCTCGAAATTGTCGGCGCTCGCCGGCTTGATCGGCAGTTTCGCCGCGTTCGGCTGGGCCAGAGACTGTTCGGCCGGTCCCGGCTGTGGTGCTTTGAAAGCCAGCTCAGTACCGCTGCTGGCAGGGGCGCCACGGCCGCGATGCACAGCCGAAAGATTCTCCAGGATGCGCTCGCCGAGCGATGCGGTTTCGGTCCGCGAGCGGGCGATTTCGGCTGAGGGCTGAACCGGCACCGATGCGCCGACTTGCGGCCGTACTGCGGCATCCCCCGACGCGGCCGGCTGAACCAGATTCTGTTCGAACTGCAGCTGCTGCCCGATGGCAGGCGCGGGAGCGACCTGCGGCAGGTGATCGATCAGGCCAGCCAGCCCCGATGCGCCAATGAGCATATGGAAAGCCTTTTTGCTCTTTTGGGTTAGGGCGAGAGACCGCGAGCGGGCCCCTCGTTAACGCTTTGGACACTAGGTCGCGCAGCTGACGGGAAGCTGACGGACATGCGCATGACGGCTCGTCATCCAAAGACCATAATCACGCCACAAACTGCGAATTGCAGACATGCTCGATCTGATTATCGGTGGAATCCCGAAATGCCTTTGAATTTAATTTCGATGAAGGCGGCAATAACTTGTGTCACGATCGGAATATCTTCCATTACGATGGCTGTTTCATCGATTTCAGCGCCGCTCAATCTACCGGATACGCCATATAGCTACACCGTTCTTGATCAGGAACTGTCCAATGCCCTCCAGGAATTCGGCAGCAACCTCAACCTTAAGGTGAATGTCAGCAGCGAAGTGAAAGGTCGCATCCGCGGCCGCATGCCGGAGTTGCGGCCACGAGAGTTTCTCGATCACCTGGCGAAACTCTATAATCTGCAATGGTATTTCGATGGCCTTGTCCTTTACGTCACCGCCGCAAAGGAGGCCCAGAGTCGGCTCCTCGTCCTAGCTCCTATCGATTTCGATACATTCAGGACCACGCTGGAGGCCTTGAGCATCTCCGATGACCGTTTCGTCGTTCGCCCGGCCCCGGGTAACGGCCTCGTCCTGGCATCCGGCCCGCCACGCTTTGTCGCCCTGGCGGAACAGGTGCTCAACGGCATGGTCGCGGAAGCTCAGGCCCGTCCGCGCAGCATCGAAGTCCAGCGTCCTCCGCAGGACAGTGTGCTCATGCTGTTCCGTGGTGGGTCGGCCACGATGGTTCGCAACGGCCGAGTCGAGACGCAGTATTCCACCGAGGCTCCGCGACCTGACGGCATCGTGCGCGCACCAGTGCTCGAGCAACGGCAGGGCTCTCAATAGAGAGACCAGCGCTGTCGGTGTCGGCATGCGCGGTTGCTGGCAATTAGATTAGCCGGCATATTATTTTCCTGAACCTCGTCAGCTTCTCGAAAGCTGACCCACCTACCGTCCCCCACGTGAGCATGGTCAATGCGGGCCGCATCCGCGATCCGCACAAGCGAACGAAGGAGCGCCCGATGCTGGGAGCAATCGGAAGCGTGGTCGGCGGCATCTTCGGTGGCCCGATCGGATCCGCCATCGGCGGCGCGGTTGGCGGAGCGATCGACGGCGGCGGCAACTCTCAAGGCTCCGGCCAGGCCGAAGCCTTCGAAGAAGCCCTCAGCTCTTTCGCGATGCAGATCGCGAACGATGCCATGGCCGACTTCGACGAGGTGATGGCCGAGACGGAAGAGGACGCCTGAACCGGGCGTTCCGGCCGGTGGCCATTGCAGTCGCTTCAAGCGGCGAGTTCGAACTCAAACCCAGGAGAAATGACATGTCCTTCAATATTGGCGGCCTCGTCGGCGGGGCTCTGAACGGTCTGGTCGGTGGCAATGGCGGTGGCGGTCAGACCGGTGGTACCGGCGGAGCCGGCGGCGCCAGCAATTTCGACTCCCAGATCGCCGAGCTGAAGCGCGTCAGCGAAGAGGCGCAGGCCAAGAGCATCCATATGCGCATGATCTCGACGCAGCTCTCTTCGGACAAGAAGGTCGCCGACGAGCGCGTCCAGTAAGTTGCAAGCGAAAGGGGCGGCCATAGGCCGCCCCTTTCGCAGACAGCCCGACCATGTCGCGCCGCTGGCGTGTGTGCCCCGACCATGAAGACCCTGCGAATGCGAAGCGGGCCGTACAGTTGCTGTACGTGCTCCCGTCGGCATTGAGGAGACTGTCGTGAACGAGACCGCGCCCTTCCAGTTCGAGGTGCAATCGGGCCACTATGTCGGCCTCAGCGAAACGACGGGCGCCGGGACGCTCGTGATCGGTAGCGGCGTCGGTGCTGATCTCGTTTTCGTCGAACAAGGCCTAGAGCCAAACCACCTGCGTGTCACGCTCGAACCGGGACGTATCCTGATCGAAGCGTTGGCGCCAGGCGTCCTGCTCGAAGGTGTCGGCGAGATCGCCCCAGGGGAAGCCGCGGAAGCTGCGCTGCCGGCGCTGGTTCAGCTGGGCGCGATGTCGATCCGCTGGTTTGACGAGTCTCGAAACCAGCCAGCAAATTCAGGTGCTGCGCGTCTGGCGTCTGCGACGACGCTCGCTGCGGCTTTGCTGGCGTTCCTCGCCATCGCGGGCACCTTGACATTCATCTATGGCGCCAATGCCGATGCCCGTTCGCCGGCTGCCTCCTCCGCTGGCGCGAGCGACATGTCGGCAGCACGCAAATTCGCCTCTGCACGTCCCGACGAAGCCGGTTCGAGCGCCGCGGCGCAGGCGCTGCAGGTCGAGGTCGAGAAGGCCGGGCTGCTCAATATCAGAATTGGCTCCGGACCGGGCGTCGTCGCCGCCGAAGGCACGATCGAGCCGTCGCTGGTGCCGGAGTGGCAAAAGCTCCAGCAATGGTTCGACCGGCGCTATACCGGCGGCCTGACGCTGGTGAACGGTGTCGCGGTGAAGGAGGAGAAACTGCCGTCCTCGATCGCGGTCGAAGCGGTCTGGCAGGGCGCGCAACCTCACCTCCTGGTGCGGGGCCAGAAGTATTTCGTCGGCGCCATGCTCGACGATGGCTGGACGATCCACCGGATCGAGGGCGACCGGGTGCTGCTGAGCCGCGACGGCCGGCTCGCCGCCGTTCGCTATTGAGCGTCACCGGATACGCCAGCCATGAAGCTGCCGCGCCGACCGATCCGGACAGACAGCCCGTCCCGCCAGGGGCTCGACGATCATACGCCGCGCTCCGACACCCTTCCGACGTCCGCAGAGGGCGCGCGGGTCAACGGCGTGCGTGCGGGCGGCGGCGACAGGGGGCGTTCGCAGATCCGCGAGGCGGATGCCCAGGAGATGCCGCTCGACCTCGCCATCGAGGCCGCGCTGTCGGCGCAGGATGTCGATGCCGTCACCCGCATCCATCTCGACGAGATGCGCGCCTCGCTCGCCCAGCTCGATCCGCGCGCAGCTTTGGCCTCGCTCTACGGCCGCAATCTCGCAGCCGGCCTCCTGTCCTTCGTGATGCCGCGCCTGCGACACCCCGAAGTGCTGCTGGCCGAGAACCACAACGCCTTGCTTGAGCATCTCGCCGGGACCTTCTCGTCTTCTGACGACACGGTCGTGCGCGAGGGCGTGTTCGTGATCCAGCAGGAGCTGAAGCGGCTCGCCTTGCTGCGTCAGCACCGCAACAGCCTGATCGAGGGCTGAGCATGACCGTCCGGAGCCTGTCGCCGCTGCGCGAAGCCGAGCTTCAGGAGCATCCCGCGCTCACTGGCGACGTCGTGCCTGTTTCCGGGCAGGAGCGTGACCTCATCTGCGCCCTTTCCTATGTCCACCTCGCCTGCGGGCAGAATGCGCCTGGCCTCGCCCTGCTGCGCCTGCTCGATCATGAGGAAACGCGCGATGTCGGACTGCTGCGCATCCTCGCCTACGGCCTCGTCTCCGATGGCGCCGGGGAAGAGGCGCTCGGGGTGCTCGACCGGCTCGAGGCGCTCGACGACCAGCCGGAATCGCGTCAGCCGCTGATCCTGCTGCGCAGCCATGCGCTGCGCCGCGCCGGACGGATGGACGAGGCGAGATCGGCGTTCCGCGACTATGTCGCGCTGCGCGCCACTGCCCAGCTGCGAGAAACCGGGAGCCGCCGATGATCGCGACCTTGCGCAGCTTCGTCGGCCGGGCCCCGGCGAATCCCGACCTGATGGTCGCGTTGATGCTGCTGCTCGCCATCGCGATGATGATCATGCCGATCCCGGTCATGCTCATTGACGCGCTGATCGGCTTCAATCTCGGCTTCGCCATCCTGCTGCTGATGGTCGCGCTCTACATTGCGAGCCCGATGGATTTCTCCTCGCTGCCGGGCGTCATCCTGATCTCGACGGTATTCCGGCTGTCGCTGACCATCGCGACCACCCGCCTGATCCTGTCGGAAGGCGACGCTGGCAGCATCATTCACACCTTTGGCGACTTCGTTATCGCCGGCAATATCGTCGTCGGCATCGTCATCTTCCTGATCGTGACGCTGGTGCAGTTCATCGTGATCGCGAAGGGCTCGGAGCGCGTCGCCGAGGTCGCGGCCCGCTTCACCCTCGATGCCTTGCCCGGCAAGCAGATGGCGATCGACGCCGAGCTCAGAAACGGTGACATCGAGCAGGGCGAAGCGCGCGCCAAGCGCTCGAACCTCGAAAGCGAGAGCCAGCTCTACGGCGCGATGGATGGCGCGATGAAGTTCGTGAAAGGCGACGCCATCGCCAGCCTCGTCGTCATCTTCATCAACATGCTCGGCGGCATCACCATCGGCATGCTGTCGAAGGGCATGTCCTTCGACGCGGCGCTGCATCACTACACGCTGCTCACCATCGGCGATGCGCTCATCGCCCAGATCCCGGCGCTGCTGCTCTCTATTACCGCGGCGACGATCGTCACCCGCGTCAGCGGTTCGGCCAAGGTCAATCTCGGCACCGATATCGCGCTGCAGCTCACGGCCTCGCCGCGCGCGCTGCGCGTCGCCGCCTGCGTGTTGGTCGCGATGGGTTTCATTCCCGGTTTCCCGACGCCGGTCTTCCTGATCCTTGCCGCGATCTTCGCTGCGGCGAGCTTCATCAACCGGCCGCCGAAGGAAGCTCCGGCGGGCGCCACGGCTGCGGCGACAGCATCCGCGGCCCAGCGCGGCAAGCCGTCGCCGCTGCCGCCGGAAGCCCTGCCGATCGTGCTCTTCCTGGCGCCGGACCTCGTCAGCACCATCGATACGGATGGGTTGCAGCGGCACATCGCCCGCGTATCCAGCCTGGTCTCCGCCGATCTCGGCATCATGATCCCGCGCATCCCGGTTCAGCTTGATCAGAGGCTGCCGGCGGGTGAGTTCCGCATCGATGTCGAGGGCGTGCCGGTCGAGCAGGATACGATCGAGCCGGAGCAGCTGCTGCTGACCGACGACATCGCCAATATGGAGCTGAGCGGCATTCCGTTCCGCCATGATCCAGAGACCGGCAAGGTCTGGATCGAGAGCCGGCACGGGCCGGCGCTCGCCATCGCCGGCATCGGCTATCACGATGCCGGAGAGGTCTTGGCCATGCGCATCCATGCGGCGCTGACTCGCTATGCCCAGCGCTTCGTAGGCATTCAGGAGACGCGTCTGCTGCTCGCCCGGATGGAGCAGGAATATGCCGATCTGGTGAAGGAGGTGCTGCGGATCATGCCGATCCCGCGCGTCGCGGATGTGCTGCGCCGCCTGCTCGACGAAGGTATCCCAATCCGCAACACCCGTCTGGTGCTCGAGGCGCTGGCGGAGTGGGGCGAGCGCGAGCAGAACGTCGTGCTGCTGACCGAATATGTCCGCGCCGGGCTGAAGCGGCAGATCTGCCATCGCTATGCCAACGTCCACCGGGTGGTGCCGGCTTACATCATCGAGCGCGAGACCGAGGATGTCGTGCGCGGCGCGGTGCGCGACACGGCGGTCGGGCCCTATCTGGTGCTCGACGATCGCCAGAGCGAGAAGCTCCTGTCACATATGCGTCAAATCCATGCGACCATAAAACCGGGTCAGATTCCTCCGGTCATCCTGGCTTCGATGGACATAAGGCGGTTCGTGCGCGGCTTCCTGACCCGCAACGGGATCGATCTCGCGGTCCTGTCCTATCAGGATCTCGCCTCCGATTTCACGATCCAGCCGGTCGGCTCCGTCAAGCTCACGGCGGGCCGGGACCATACGCCGGTGCTACCCGCCAAGGAGGCCCGCAACGCGCTCGCCGCAGCCGGCTGAGGAAGAGCACGGCAGGATTGCCGCCGTGTCGGCGGCAATGGATTGGAAGGAAAGAGCCTGTTGGTTGCAGAACCCGGTACCGCGGCGCCCGCCCCATCGCCACGCAAGAGATTACCCATCCGGCCTCTGGCTTGCCTGATGCTCACGCTCGCGCTCGGCGGTTGCCTCGACACCGACAGCAAGCCAAAGCTCTCGGTCGTCGAGACGCCGCCGCCGGACCTGCTCGGAGCGAAGGACATCGACGACGCCATGCTGGTGCGCATCGCCCGCGCCGTCGAGCAACCCGAGACGGGCGGCGCCTCCGAGAGCCGCTATCGTCAGCTCGCGCAGGAGCAGCCCGAGGCCGCCTCGCCACGTCTAGAGCTCGCGCAGATTCTCAAGCGAAAGCGCGACTTCGACGGCGCCCGGACTGCTCTGCGTGAGGCGCTTGCCCTCGAGCCACGCAATGTCGATGCCTGGGTCGAACTCGCCCAGATCGACCTGGCGCAGGAGAAGCCGGCCGAGGCCGTGGCGACGCTCGACAACGGGCTCGCCGCGGCGCCCGGCGAACTGCGCCTGCTGAACGCCAAGGGCGTCGTTCTCGACCGCGGCGGGCAGCACAAGGAGGCCCAAGCGCTCTACCGCCAGGCACTGCGCGGCCAGTCGAAGAACCAGATGGTCAGGCACAATCTCGGCCGCTCGCTGGCTCTCGACGGTCACGCACAGGAGGCGATCGCGATCCTGCGTCCGCTTGTGCGCGAACCGGATGCACCACCAAGCGCGAGGCAGAGCCTGGCGCTCGCCATGGCAAGGCAGCGCGCGCCAGGCACCTGAGCCGGGTCAGCTTGCGATCAGCTTGGCCGCCTAGGCTCGGGCGGTCCCGCCGTCGAGATCGCAAGGATACCGGCCATGACCGCTTCCGCCGTTGCCGCTGCCGACACCGAACGCACACGGCCCGCAGGCAATGGCGACACATCGGCGTCCGGCGAGAAGGTGGCAGCCAACGAGACCGCCGCCTTCGACCGTGCGGTGAACCAGGCGGCGCTGGTTCCCGGTGCGGCGCCTGCCCGGCAGGACGATCCGGCGTCCGAAGAGCAGAAGTCGGCAGCGCCCGAGGTCGATCCCAGCGAGGTGCGCCGGCGCGAAATCGACAGCTGGGTCGACAATGAGTCTGACCATAGCGGCGGCTTCCTCGGCATTGGTGGCACCGACAGCAACGACAAGGTCGTCGAAGCGCTGCGTGGCGGCAGCCGGCTCGGCGGCCTCGACCGTCCCGAGCAGGCCTATCTCGTCGACCGCATGCTCGATCGTTGGGCGGCCGGGCGCGGCGATGGTCCGGGCGGGGCGCACAGGCTCGCCACCAATCTCGGCGACGCGCCGGAACTACGCGGCGTCGTGGCTGAGCGCTTCGCCCTGCGCGCCGGCGAGATGAACCGCACCCTCGCCAATCGGCCGGCCGACGAAACCTGGCGCGAACGGGCACAGGCGGGCGCCGTCGCCGACAGCGCCGTCACCGCTCTTTCGGGGCTGGCCTATGACGAGCCGCAGGATCTGCGGCCCTTGCGCGAGATGGTGAGCGCGCTGCCGCCACAGGCCGCCGGCGATTTCGCCCGCGCGCTCGCGACCGCTCCGAACGCCCCGGCCATGGGCGGCTCGCTGATGCTATCGCGGACCTTGCAGGCGCTGAACGAAGGCCCGCCGAGCGAAGCGACCAGCGCTTTCGTCCAGAACGCCTTCGCCGCTGCGACCCTCACCGATTACGGTCAGATGTCCGGCGACCTGCCGCAGCAACTTGGTCGAGCCCTGGCGCGCGAATGGCATCCGGACGATCCCACGCGTCAGAATGCTGACGCCGAACGTTTGACCGGCATTCTCAACACCAGCCAGGGCCGTCAACTCTTTGCCGCCAGCGAGGCCGTTCCGCTCGAGGCGCGCGTCAACGCGCTCGCCCGCGTCCGCATGGACCCCGCCATCAATGCGCAGACGCTGGAGGCGACCGACGATCCCTGGACCAATCCGGCGATCGTCCGGCCTGAAGCCCAGGACGTCGCGCGACAATATCTGACCAGTCGGGGCGACGCGCCGCAGCGATACGCCGGCAGCGATCTCGACAATACCGTCGGCTTCGCCATGGGCCTGCCGCCGACCGTGCCGGAGGGCAAGAGCCCGGAGGCGGCCGAAGCGGGCGCAGCGCGCGGCGAATTCTCCTATTACGGCAGCGGCGATCATGCCGCGGCGGTGCGGGCTGTCAGCGACCAGATCCGCGCCGTCGGCGGTGATGCGCCGAACGTCACCGTGCTGCCCGTGACCTATTCGAGCGGCGAGACCGGGCCGGTGCAATTGCCGCTGTTCCGTGTCACCGATGCCTCCGGCGCCGAGCGTTTCGTCGACAATACCGGCCGGCGTTACGAGAATTTCGACGACTGGCGGCAGAACAACAAGCTGCCACCCGGTCACATGACCTATCCCGAGGGCGGCCATCTGACCGCTGACGAGAATGGCGCGGTCAGGCTCGGCGAGGGCAACACGCCGGAGACCGTCGACAGCTTCGGCGAGCACCTTGAGGGCGCGCTCGACACCGCTGCGCTGGTCGGTGGCGTCATCGCCGGCGGCATCCTGATCGTCGGCTCGGGCGGCCTGGCGACGCCGGTCGTCGTCGGCGCCGGAGCGGTTGCGGTCGGGGCCGGCGCCTGGGGCGCCTATCGCAGCGGCAGCGAACTGCTCGACCGCTCGCAGCACGGGCAGTCGATCAACCCGCTGGAGGACAGCGAAGCGCGCAATCTCTGGCTCAATCTCGGCGCCAGCGCGCTCTCGGTCGGCGCCTTCGGCAGCGCGGCGCGGCTTGCTCAGCTCGGCCGTGCGGGGCGGGCGATCGCGCCGCTCGAAGCCTCCGCTCATGGTTATCTCCAGGCGAGCGCCGCCATTGTCGACACTGCGGCGATCGCCAATCAGGGCATCGACCTCGCCCGCAACTGGAACGAGATGTCGGGCGGCGAGCGCGCGACCGCCTTGCTCTCGATGGGCTTCTGGGGCGCTGCGACCGTCGCCGGCGCACGCGCCAGCGGCTCGCGGCCGGGCGACATGTTCAACCCCGTCGCTATCCGCGACAATGTGCTGCGCTCGCTGCCGCCCGGCGTCAGGCCCGACCCGGCTCTGCCCGGCAACGAGGTCCGGATCGACTATGACCCTAACACCGGCGTCGTGCAGGGCATCCGCCACGGGCCGCAGGCGAGCCAGGCCGATATCGACCTGCATGTCGCGACCGCCCAGAACATCCAGCGCAGCCTGACACTGGAGGGCCAGCTCGGCGCGATCTTCGCCGGCCATGGCGAGCCGCCGCCGGGCACGCTCGGCTGGGCTGCGCAGATCGACATCGGCAAGGTGCGCCAGCGCATGAGCGAGCGCGCCGCCGAGCTCGACGATCCCAACCTGTCTGCGACACGCCGAGCCGAACTCGGCCAGGCCAATGACGTCGACCGCCAGCACCTCGACGAACTCGCGGCCGATGTCGAATCGATGGTGCGCGATCCGGCCCACGCCAACATCGCCGCGCGCAATACGAACTTCGCCGAGCGCGACACGGCGGCCGAGCGCCAGCAACTGCCGGTCGGGGCGACCACACGCACGGTCGGCGATGATCCGGCGACGCGGAACGAGGTCACCTGGACGGTCAACGACAATCACGAGACCGTCCGCGCCGAGGCGACCATCCGGCATATCCCGCCGAAGAAGGAGCGCCCGAACGAGGAGAACGAGCTCACCGCAAATGTCGGCCATGAGGGCGGGCGCACTGGCGAGTTCCCCGCCAACGACAATGGCGGCCACATCATCGGCTACCAGTTCCTGCACGATCAGGGGCTGGTCAACATGTTCCCGCAGAACTCGCAGTTCAACCAGCAAATCTACACCCAGTTCGAAACCGAGATGCGGCAATGGGTCGAGGCCGGCGGCGAGGTGCGCGTCAAGGTCGAGGTCGGCACGCGCGGCACGGACAACCAATTGCAATGGGGCGCTGCCAGGCCGGACAATGTCGAGGTCACCTATGAGGTGATCAATCCTGAGACCGGCGAGATGGTGTATCGTAACTTCGCCCGGTTCAAGAACGAGCAGGACCAGAGCTTCAGCGGCTTCGAGGAGGCCGTGAGCACCAATCCGAACGTCGCCCGCACCCGCCGTGGCAGGGTCGATGTCACGGCCGAGATGCGGCGGCTTCTGGTGGAGCAGTGAGCATGACGATCGAGACTGATTACGACCGCGCCACGGCGCTCGTCCACGAGATCGGCGCGCGGATCGTCGCGGAACAGACCGGCCAGGACGATCGCTGGGACAGCCTTGCGGTCACGGCCATCGTCGCCGGGGGCTCCGTGCAGATCAGCGGCTACGCCTATGAGGATGGCGGCAAGCCTCGTCCCGCCGGGATTGGCTCCGGCCCGCTCGCCGACAAGTTCGAGGCGCTCTGCAGGGCGATGCAGAAGCCCGATGGCGAGAGCTGGAAGACCGCACTGGTGCAGATCAGCCGCGCGAGCGGCAAGATCACGATCGATTACGACTATGCCGACCCGCTACGCTGGAAGGTGACCCCTGCCAATCTCGCCACGCTGGCCGAAGAGATGCGGCCGACATAGGGACTGGATTGCTGGCTGATCAGGAGGTCAGTGCAGGACGCAGTTCTATTCGATCGACAGGCGTCAGCGATCTACGGCTCATGAATCTGATCCTCGGGTCTCGACTTCCGTTCCCTCGCTTCGCTGGGAATTGGGCTGCGATCGAAGACCACGATTGCGCTGTAGTTCGAAGCGGCCCTTTCACGGTCTGATACGGCTTCCAGGTCGAGAAGCGCCGTCGATGTCGTACGCGGAATGGGGCTGTCTCGGCAAAAAACGCAGGAAGCCGACGGCACTCCAAGGGGAGGTGGGAACCATCGAGGATACAGGCATTGATCGGAGCTAAACCTCAACCGATCGCGCACATCGAACAAGTTGCCCAGTAACGCGCGCCCCGGAATTCTCCTCAGCAGCGAAAGCGCGCGCATCCTGCAGGCCTTGACAGGGGGACGAGTTGACATTTAACCTCAATCTAAATCGTGTTAGCTAATGTTTTAGGGAGAGTTTGGTGAAGCGCGGGCTTCCGCAGGAGCGAACCAGCCGCCGCGCCACCAGTGCGGAAGTCGCCAAGCTAGCCGGCGTCTCGCGGACCACCGTCTCCCTCGTTCTCAATGATCGCGGCGGGGAACTCGGCATCTCAGCCGAGACGCGGGCTCGCGTGGCCGACGCCGCCGCCCGGTTGAGCTATCAGCCGAGCCATGCGGCGCGCTCGCTGCGGCGCTGGCGCACAAACGTCATCGCGTTGCTGCTCTATACGCTCGACAGCTTCTACAATGCCGAGATCATCGGCGCCGCCCATGCCGCCGCCCTCGAGCGCGGCTACTCGCTGAACATCATGTCGGCGAAGTTCGACGAGGTGCACCGACGGGCCTACTCGCTGCTCTCGGGCGGCGTCGCCGATGGCGTCATCGTCGCGGCTCCCCCCGCCGATCTCGCCGCCGACCTGAAGAAGCTCGCCGACAACGGCATGCCGATCGTGGTCATGCAGCACCACAGTCCCGATCCGGCGATCCAGGCGGTACGCGTCGATCTGGAGCGGGGCGGCTATATCGCGACCCGGCACCTGATCGATCTCGGCCATCGCCGCATCGCCCATATCGGCAGCGCCTCGCAGCGCCTGCTGAAGCGGCGTGAGCGTTCGGACGGCTATGCACAGGCGCTGCGGGACGCTGGCATCACCGCCGATCCGCAGCTCGTCGCGATGGCGGAGCCGAGTCTCGCCGGCGGCTTCTCGGCGATGGAGGACCTGCTGGCGCAGGACGAGCGCCCGAGTGCCGTCTTCGTCTACAGCGACCAGATGGCAGTCGGCGCGCTGCATGCGCTGCGCAAGCATGGCGTGCGCGTGCCGGAGGAGATGGCGGTCGTCGGTTTCGACGGCATCGCGCTCGGCGGCTTCGTCACGCCGGAGCTGACCACGGTCGACTATTCCCGCGCCGATATCGGCCGGCTCGCCGTCGAGGCGGTGATCGGCCGGCTGGAAGGCGAGGCCGAACCGCCACGCGAGCAGGTTCTGCCGGTGCGCCTGCTGGTACGCGAATCCTGCGGCGGCGTCCGCACCGTCACAGACGGGGAGGGAGCCTGACGACGCCCCACTACGTTCAAACGATAAAAAAACCCAGGGAGATCGAAACGATGGCGACCATCACTAAGCGCAGTTTCCTGAAGACGAGCCTGTGCGCCGGCATCGGCGCCGGGACCGGCATGTACTTTGGTGCAGCGAGCGCCCAGAAGGCCGCTTCGCTGACCATGACCTCCTGGGGTTCGCCCGCCGAGGTCGCCGCCTTCAACGCCCAGATCGAGCGGTACAAGGCCCGCAATCCCAACGTCGCCATCAAGCTCGAGGTCGTCCCGAGCGGCCAGTATTATCAGCAGCTCGACACCCGCTTCGCCGGCAAACAGGCGCCGGACATCTTCCGCGCCCAGTATCAGCGCATCGGGCGCTACGGGCAGAGCGGCGCGGCGATCGACCTGTCGCAATATCTCGATGCCGGCTTCGGCCAGGACTTTCTGCCCTCGGTCTGGCGCGCCTCGACCATCAAGGGCAAGCCGCATGCCCTGCCGCATCACACCGACACCTTCGCTTTGTTCTACAACGCCGAGATCTTCGAGAAGTGCGGCATCGAGGCGCCCAAAAGCCTCGACAAGAGCTGGAGCTGGCAGGAGTTCATCGGCGCCGCCAAGCTGGCCAAGGAGAAGGCCGGGCTGAACTACGCCTTCGCGATGAACTGGCAGAATTCCAACGCCTATCGCTGGCTGATGTATCTCTACCAGCATGGCGGGCAACTGCTCGACAACGAGCTCAAGGGCCCGCAGATCAATACGAAGGAGGCGGCCGAGACCGTCGCATGGACCCAGAGCTGGTTCAAGGACGCGCTCGTCCCGCCCAACACCTCGCTGAAAAGCTCCGAACCGGTGCAGAACCTGTTCGCCACCGGCAAGATCGCCATGCTGCTGCACGGCGACTGGCAGATTCCCTTCATCCAGGACCAGGCCAAGTTCAAATGGGGCGTCACCTATCTGCCGCGCGACGTGGCGATGGCGGCCGATCTCGGTGGCAATGCCCTCGCGGTCTCGCGCGACAGCAAGAGCCCGGACGTCGCGGCCGACTTCGTCAAGTTCATGGTCGCTGAAGAGGCGATGCGCGAGTTCGTCACCAAGGCGCAGTTCCTGCCGGTACGGAAATCGCTGAAGGACAAGGGCCTCGTCTACGACATCCGCAACGAGGAAATGAAGGTCTTCCTCGAGCAGTCGGCAACCGTGCCGGAGCATCTGGTCAGCACCATCGTCCTGCCGACCTGGGACCGCTTCAACGCCAAGCTGGCCGATGAGCTCGAACTCGCCTTCACCTCCGGCCAGTCGCCGACGGCGACCGTCGCCAACATCGAGAAGCACGTGCGCTCCACGCTGCTGGTCTGATGGCGGCGGTGATGGCGTTCGCGGAAAACCTGAGAGGGCCGGCGGTTAGCCGGCCTTCGGCGGCCGATGCACGGCGCTACTGGCTGCAAGCCAAGCGCAACCAGCTGACGCCCTATCTGTTCATCGCCCCGAACATGGCGCTGTTCTCGGTCTTCGTCTTCTTCCCGCTGCTCTATGCGTTCTACATCAGCCTGCGGGAATGGAGCCTGATCGACACGCCGCGCTATATCGGGCTGGAGAACTATGCCCGGCTCGCCAATGACGCGCTGTTCTGGCAGTCGCTGAGCAATACGGCGATATACTCCATCGCCACCGTACCGATGAGCCTCGCCATCGGCCTGGTGCTGGCGCTCGCCCTCAACCGCGATCTCCTTGGCCGCACCCTCCTGCGCAGCGTCTTCTTCCTGCCGGTCGTGATCTCCAATGTGGCGACAGCCGTGATCGCGGCCTGGCTCTTCAACGACAATTACGGCGTCATCAACAGCCTGCTGCAGCAGGTCGGGATCGGACCCGTCGCCTGGCTGTCCTCGCCGCGCTGGGCGCTGTTCTCGCTGATCGTCACCTCGCTCTGGGTTAGGGTCGGCTTCTGCATGGTGGTCTACCTCGCCGCGCTGCAGTCGATCTCGCCGACCTATTACGATGCCGCCCAGATGGACGGCGCCAGCCGCTGGCAGCAATTCCGCTTCGTCACCTGGCCGCTGCTGCGGCCGGCCACCTTCCTCCTGCTGATCCTGGGCGTGATCCACTCCTTCCAGGTCTTCGACCTGATCTATGTGATGACCGGCGGTGGCCCCGGCTTCTCGACGACGATGATCGTCCAGTACATTTACCAGGCCGCCTTCGTCGGTTCGGAGATGGGCTATGCCAGCGCCATGGGCATGGTCCTGTTCGTGATGATCCTGATCTTCACCCTGCTGCAATGGCGGGTGAACCGTCGGGTCGAGGACGTGGCATGAGGGCTCCTTCATGATCGCGGGAACCACCCGCGCCCTGACAGGGCGCCTCGAGACCACGGGCATCTGGCTGCTCCTCGTCGCGGGGGCCGGGATCATGGTCTTCCCGGTCTACTGGATGTTCGCCACCGCCGTGCGACCGAAGGACGAGGTCTTCAGCGGCACTGCCGGCCTCGTCCCGTCGAGCTTCGTCTGGCAGAACTTCACTGACGCGATCGGGCGCGTGCCGTTCCTGCACTGGGCGATGAACTCGCTGGTCATCACCGTGATCGCGGTGGTGATCACGGTGACGATCAACCTGCTCTGCGGCTACGCCTTCGCCAAGTTCCGCTTCGCCGGTCGCGACATCCTCTTCCTGGCGGTCTTGTCGGCACTGATGATCCCGTTCCAGGTCATCATCGTGCCGCTCTTCCTGGTGGTCTCCGAGCTCGGCCTGCTCAGCGACTACTGGGGCGTCATCCTGCCGCGCGCGGCCGAGGCGTTCGGCATCTTCATGGTGCGCCAGTTCATGGTTTCGATCCCCGACGAATTGCTCGAGGCCGCCCGCATCGATGGCGCCAGCGAGCTGAAGATCTTCTTCAAGATCGTCGTGCCGCTCTCGAAGCCGATCATCGCCGTCTTGGTGATCTTCACCTTCATGTGGCGCTGGAACGATTTTGCCCTGCCGCTGATCGTGATGATGAAGCACGAGATGTACACTGTACAGCTCGGCCTCAATCTGCTCCGCGGCCAGTTCAACACCGAATGGTCGATGATCATGGCGATCGCGCTGCTCTCGCTGGTGCCGATGCTGATCATCTTCACCTTGTTCCAGCGCTATTTCGTCCAGGGCATCTCCGGCTCCGGCCTCAAGTGACCGGCCCGCGCAGAAGCGCGGACCATCCAGTATCGACGTTTCGAAAGGGAAAGACCGGTGGTCAAGATTGCCATGATGGGCGCGGGCAGCGCTGTCTTCGTCAAGAACCTGCTGACCGACATCCTGAACTTCACCGAGCTCGGCCGCGTCGTGATCTCGCTGCACGACATCGATCCCGAGCGGCTCGAGACCGGCGGCATGATGGCGCGCTGGACCGCTAAGCAGTTCGGCGCCGATGCGGTCGTCGAGGAGCATCTCGACCGGCGCCGCGCGCTCGAGGGCTGCGACTTCGTCATCAACATGGTCCAGATCGGCATGCACGAGGCGACGCTGCTCGACTTCGACATACCCCGGAAATACGGGCTGAAGCAGACGATCGCCGACACGGTCGGCATCGGCGGCATCTTCCGCGGCCTGCGTACCATCCCCTTCATGCTCGATCTCGTCGCCGACATGCGCGAGCTCTGCCCCGACGCCGTGCTGCTGAACTACACCAACCCGATGAGCATCCTGACCTGGGCGGTCTACAAGGCCTATCCCGAGCAGCGCGTCGTCGGCCTTTGCCACAACGTCCAGCACACGGCGCGCGATCTTGCGAGCTATCTTGGCGTCGAGCAGTCGCGGCTGAGCTATGACTGCGCCGGTATCAACCACATGACCTGGTTCCTTAAGCTCCAGATTGATGGCAAGGACGCCTATCCGGCGCTGCGCCAGGCGATGGCCGATCCGGAGATCTACGCCAGGGACAAGGTCCGCTTCGAGCTGATGCGCACGCTCGGCTGGTTTGTCAGCGAATCCAGCGAGCACAATGCCGAATACACCCCGTATTTTCTGCGCCGCGACGACCAGATTGCGCAATACGACGTGCCGGTCGACGAGTATGTCCGGCGCAGCGTCCGCAATCTCGGCCGCTACGCCGAGACGCGTCGCAAGCTCCTGGCCGGCGAGGCCTTCCCGCTGGAGCGCAGCGACGAATACGGCTCCCTGATCATCCGCGCCATGGTGACCGGCGAGCCGACCGTGATTTACGGCAATGTCGAGAACACCAGGCTGATCGACAATCTGCCCGAAGGCTGCTGCGTCGAGGTGCCGGTGATCGTCGATCGCAACGGCCTGCGCCCCTGCCATGCCGGCACGCTGCCGCCGGAGCTGGCGGCGCATTGCGTGCCCCATGTCTTCGTCCAGGACCTGACGGTGCGTGCGGCGCTCGACGGCGACCGCGAGCGCGTACATCGTGCCGCAGCGCTCGACCGCCATGCCGCGAGCGTTCTGTCATTGCAGGAAACCCGGCGCATGGTCGACGAACTCATCGCTGCCCATGGCGATGCATTGCCGAAATGGAGGGATGCGGCCTGAATTTCGCAGGTCCCCGGAACAGTATCGAGCCGATGTCGCCAATCCGTCTCGCCATCGCGGCGACGGCCGGAATGGGCCTCAAAGCGTCGAGCGGCGCACGGTCAGGTCGGAGCGCTCGAAGACGGCGGGCAGCAATTCGACGCCGAGCCCGGGGCCTTCCATCGGCAGCACATAGCCGTCCTCGAACACCGGCATCTCGGTGACGAGCTCCTTGTACCAGCCGGTGTAGAAGGCTCGGACGGACTCCTGGATCAGCGTATTGGGCTGGCTGAACGAGGCGTGGATCGCCGCAATGAAGCCGACGGGGCCGATGCAGTCATGCGGCGCGAAGGGTCGGTGATAGGTCTCGGCCATCGCCGCGATCTTGCGGCCTTCAGTCAGGCCGCCGGTCCAGCACAGATCGGCCATCACGACATGCATGGCGTCGCGGTCGAGCATGTCCTTGTAGGGGAAGCGCGAGCCCAGCGTCTCGCTCGCCGTCACGGAGACGGTCGTCGAGCGGGCGAACTCGGCGAGCGCCTGCGGCGAGTTCATCCGGATTGGGTCTTCGTACCAGCTCGGATTATAGGGCTCGAGCGCGCGGGCGATCTTGATCGCAGTCGGCAGGTTCCAGAGCGAGTGGAACTCGACCATGATCTCCATCTTGTCACCGACGGCCTTGCGGATCTTCTCGAAGGGCTCGATCGCCTTCTTCATCTGCTCCGGCGTGATGTAGAGGCCCTGGTTCTCGATCGCGGGCGGATCGAACGGCCAGATCTTCATGGCGGTGATGCCGCTTTCGAGCAGGCTTTCGGCGACGGCGTCAGCGCGGTTCATGAAGCCGTCGAGATCCTCGTAAGGCCCTGCGGACTCGCCGAGATTCCAGGTCGAGACCGGCTTGATGTTGTGCGAGCGCACATATTTGTAGCCGGCGCAGGTGTTGTAGATGCGCTGCTTGTCGCGGCAGAGGCCACCCAGCATCTGGTGCACGGGCTGGCCACAGACCTTGCCGAAGATGTCCCAGAGCGCGATGTCGACGGCCGAGGTGGCGCGCGACTCGACGCCGGTCGACGCCTGCGCCATCGGCAGGTTCGACATCTCGCGATGCAGCGCCTCGATATGCAGCGGGTTCTTGCCGAGCAGGCGCATCGACAGCGTGTCGTGCAGATGCGACTCGACGGCGCCTGCGCCATAGAAGGTCTCGCCGAGGCCGATGACGCCTGCATCGGTGTGAACCCGCACCCACAGGACGTTGGCGAACTCCTCGGTCCGCATCGTCTCGATGGCGGTGATCTTCATGGCGCTTTTCCCTGAATTTCATTTTGGTCGCGCGCCTGGCGCATCGACCTCGTTGTTGGATTGCCTGGTGGCCTAGAGCACCGAGATCATGCCGCCATCGACATAGATGATCTGGCCGCTGACATAGTCGGAAGCCGAGGAGGCGAGGTAGACGCAGGTGCCGACGAGCTCGTCCGGCCGGCCCCAGCGCCGGGCCGGCGTGCGGCCCTTGACCCAGGCGTCGAAGGTCGGATTGTCGATCAGCGCCTGGTTCATGTCGGTCAGCATGTAGCCGGGGCCGATCGCGTTGGCCTGGATGCCGAGCTCGCCCCATTCGGCCGCCATCGCCTTGGTCAGCATCTTGATGCCGCCCTTCGCCACCGTGTAGGGCGCCACGGTGGCGCGGGCGAGCTCGCTGGTCAGCGAGCCGATATTGATGACCTTGCCGCGGCCGCGTTTGGCCATGCGCCGGGCGGCCTCGCGGCCGGCGACGAAGGCGCTGGTCAGATTGGTGTCGATCACACGCTGCCAGTCGCTCGTCTGGAGTTCGAGCATCGGCTTGCGGAACTGGATGCCGGCATTGTTGACGAGGATGTCGACCGCGACGCCCTCCGCATCGAGCGCCTCGAATGCCGCGACGACCGCTGCCTCGTCGGTCACGTCGAAGCGCAGGCCACGTGCGCTATGGCCGGCGGCCGTGAGGGCGACGACAGCCTCGTCGAGCCGGCCCTGGTCGGCACCGTTGAGGATGATCGTAGCGCCCGCAGTGGCGAGCCCTTCGGCCATGGCGCGGCCGAGGCCGCGTGACGAGCCGGTCACGAGCGCGGTGCGCCCGGAAAGGTCGAACAGCTTGTTCACGTTCAGCGTTCCTGGGGCGCTATCGTCTGAAGCGCGGGATGGACTGGCGGTGGGCCGCCTGTGGTGATCTGCGAGGCGTAGCGGCGATAGGATTCGCCGATGTGCTTGCGCATTGCTTCTCCGGCTCCGGCCGGATCGCGCGCCCGGATGCGGTCGAGGATCGCGGCATGGTCGGCGCGGCGGATCGCAATGTTCGAGGCTTCGCCGCGGTCCTTGTTGCGCATGCTCTGGATCGAATTGAGCAGCGGGCTCGACACGAACTGCAGCACGTTCAGGAACAGCGGGTTTTGTGCAGCGGCTGCGATGGCAAGGTGCAGTGCCAGATCGTGCTGGGCGCTCTCCTCGCCGAGATCGTCGGCCGCGTTCAGCGCAGCATCGGCGGCCTCCATCCGCGCCAGATCCTCCGGCGTGTGGCGCAGGGAGGCAAGCTGCGCCGCCTCGACCTCCATGCCGAGACGAAATTCGAGGAACTGCAGGATCGACTGCTCTGACGCTTCGATCTCGGTGCGTCGCAGGCGCAGCGAATCCTGCTGGTTGACGAACAGGCCGAGGCCGCGCCGGCTTTCGACGATGCCGTCTGCCCGCAGAAAGGCGATCGCCTCGCGCACCACCGGCCGGCTGATGCCGAGCTGGCGCGCGAGCTCGGTCTCCGAGGGCAGGCGCGCGCCAGGTTGCAGCGCGCCGGTCCTGATCGACTTCGCCAAAGCGGCGGCGGCGTCGCTGGCGAGGTTGGGTCTGGATCCGATCGATGACAGCTGCATGGCGTTTCCCGATGTTGCCCTATATTGTCATGCTATCAGTTGTTTGACAACCTGACATCTGCAGCGTTATGGGAACTTATCGGCGCCGCCAACAGAGCGACATCAAGCGCGCCCCACGGGAGGTCTCCATGTTCCACCAAACGCGCCGGACCGTGCTCGCCAGCCTCGCCGCAGGGGCGGCCATCGCTGCGGCTCATGTCGCGCCGGTCTCTGCTCAGGATGTAAAGACAGCCAAACTCGGCCACTCCTTCGCCGATGCCCACCCGCGCGCCACAGCGATGAAGCGCTTCGCCGAGGAGGTCGCCAAGGCGACCAATGGCAGCGTCAAGGTCGAGGTCTTCGGCAATGCGGCGCTCGGCTCCGAAGAGAAGATGCTGATCGCCACCCAGTCGGGCACGATCGACTTCTACATGGGCGCGCTCTCGCCGATCGCGGCGCGCAAGAAAGAGCTCCAGATCTTCGACTTCCCCTTTCTGTTTGCCAGCGATGCGGAAGCCGCGGCCGTGCTCGACGGGCCGGCCGGCCGTCGCCTGCTCGACAACCTCGCCGATATGAACCTCCAGGGCCTGGCCTGGTCCGGCGGTGCCTTCCGCAACCTCTCGAACAGCAAGCGCCCGATCGCCTCGCTCGCCGACATGAAGGGGCTGAAGGTCCGGGTCATGCAGAGCCCGATGGCGCTGGCGAGCTTCAACGCCATGGGCATGAACGCCGTGCCGATGGCCTTCACCGAGGTCTATACGGCGCTGGAGACGAAGGCGCTCGACGGTTACGAGCATCCCTTCGTCGACATGTACGCCAACAAGATGTTCGAGGTGCAGAAACACCTGACGGTGACCAACCACGTCTATACGCCGGTGGCCCTGCTCGCCTCGAAGCGGTTCTGGACCTCGCTGACGCCGCAGCAGCAGGCCGCAATCCAGTCCGCAGCGGAGGCGACGCGCACCTTCCAGAGGGAGGCCGAGCTGCGCGAGGCCGGCGAGGTGCTGAACGAGCTCAAGGCCAAGGGCATGGCGGCGGTCGAGATGCCGCCGGCCGAGCTCGACGCCATCCGCAAGGCGATCGAGCCGGTTATCGCGAAGAATTCCGAGGTGATCGGCGCCGCTTTCGTCAACGACTTCTACGCCGAAATCAAGAAGCAGCGGAAATGAGACCCTGCCCGGCTTCGCCGCCGGGCCGATCGAGACGACACGAGCGCATCCGGGCGCAAGCATTCAACGACAGAAACAGGGAGGCAGTCATGATCCTTTCGACTTCGCGGCGTTCGGCAATCGCCGCGCTGCTGGCGACGACGCTGCTGGGCTCCACCGCGGCTCTGGCCGAGGTCAAGGCCAAGATCGGCCATGCCATGCCGGACACCCATCCGCAGGCCACCGCCGTGAACAAGTTCGCGGAGCTCGCCGGCACCTACACCAATGGCAATGTGAAGGTGCAGGCCTTCCATTCCGCCATGCTGGGCAGCGACGAGAAGCAGCTCCAGGCCGTGCAGGCCGGCACGCAGGAATTCTACATCGGCACGCTCGCGCCGCTCTCGACAAGGGTGAAGGAGGTGCAGGTCTGGGATCTGCCCTTCCTCTTCCAGAACGAGAAGGAGGTCTATGCGGTCCTCGACGGCGCCTCGGTGAAAGCGATCTTCGAAAAGATCGAGCCGAGCGGGCTGGTCGGCCTGACCTGGACCGGCATGGGCTTCCGCAACCTGTCGAACAGCCGCCGCGCGGTGAAGACCGCCGAGGACGTCACCGGGCTCAAGCTGCGCGTCATGGCCAACCCCGTCGCGCTCGACACCTGGAAGTCGATCGGCGCCAACGCCGTGCCGATGGCGTTCTCCGAGGTGTTCACGGCGCTCGAGGTGAAGGCGCTCGACGGCCAGGAGAACCCACTGCTGCACATGTGGTCGAACAAGATGCAGGAGGTGCAGAAGTACATCTCCATCACCAACCACGTCTATACGCCGGTGGCGCTCGTCGCCTCGAAGAAGTTCTGGGACACGCTGTCCGCCGGCGACAAGGCCGGTGTCCAAAAGGCGGCGGTCGAGGCCGGGCTGCTGCAGCGCAAGCTCCTCGACGAGGGCGACCGCGACGTCATCGGCAAGTTCAGGGAAGCGGGGGTGACGGTGAACGAGGTCTCGGCGGAGGACCTGCGCAAGGTCCAGGCCAAGGTCAAGCCGGTCGTCGACAAGTTCAAGAGCCAGATCGGCGAGCAGTTCGTCGACGGCTTCACCGCCGAGATCGAGAAGGCGCGCGCCGCCAAGTAAGGCGACCGCAGCTGCATGGCCGGCTCGGGTGAGCCGGCCGAACTCTCCGCACGCACCAAGCGAGGTGATCGATGGGCAATCTGCTCGCAACCGCGGTCAGCGGCTTCTACCGCCTGATCGAGATCATCCTGGTGCTGTGCATGGCCCTGATGCTGGTCATGGTCTTCGGCAACGTCGTGCTGCGGCTGTTCTTCAACACCGGCATCGATCTCTCGGAGGAGATGCCGCGCTTCGCCTTCGTCTGGATGACCTTTCTCGGCGGCATCATCGGCTTGCACCGGCGCAGCCATCTCGGCGTCGACATGGTGGTGCAGGCGCTGCCGGTCCTCGGGCGCAAGGTCTGCTGGGCGATCAGCCAAGTCGTCATGCTGATCTGCGCTCTGTTCATCTTCTACGGGACCTGGCTGCAGCACGACATCATCGCCGGCAACGCCTCGCCCGTCGCGCAGATCAGCATGCTCTGGGTCTATGGCGTCAGCTACGTCACCGGCGCCGCCATCGCCCTGATCTGCCTGTCCAACCTGATCCGCCTGGCGCGTGGCGAGGTCGGCGACGACGAACTCATCGACGTGCACGAGGAGGGCCTCGCCGAGGGGCTGGAGGCTGCGCGTGACATGAAGGCGGGCACCGCCGGAGGAGCCAGGTCGTGATCGTCTTCGTCTTCATCATCTCGCTGCTGGGCCTGATGGCGCTCGGCATGCCGGTCGCCTTCGCGCTGATCGGCTGCGGCCTCGCCATGATGCTCTACATGGGCATCTCGGATCCGCAGATCATCATTCAGAACATGTGGGATGGCGCCAACAGCTTCCCGCTGCTCGCCGTGCCCTTCTTCATGCTGGCGGGCGAGTTGATGAACGCCGGTGGCATGACCCGCCGGATCATCACGATGGCGATGGCCTGGATCGGCCATATCCGCGGCGGCCTCGGCTATGTCGCAGTCATCGCGGCGGTGATCATGGCGTCGCTGTCCGGATCGGCCGTGGCCGACACCGCGGCGCTCGCCTCGGTGCTGATCCCATTGATGCGCAATGCCGGCTACAATATCGACCGCTCCTGCGGCCTCATCGCCTGCGGCGGCATCATCGCGCCGGTCATTCCGCCATCGATCGGCATGATCATCTTCGGCGTCACCGCCGGCGTCTCGATCACCAAGCTCTTCATCGCCGGAATCGTGCCAGGCGTCCTGATGGGCCTGGCGATCATGTTCGCCTGGCGCTGGAGCATCAAGCGCGACAATCCGCGCGTCGAGCCGAAGCGCAACATGGCCGAGCGGCTGACCGAGACCCGCAACGCGCTCTGGGCGCTGGTCCTGCCGGTGGTCATCATCGGCGGCCTCAAATTCGGTTTGTTCACGCCGACCGAGGCTGCGGTCATCGCCGCCGCCTATTCGCTCTTCGTCGGCGTCGTGATCTATCGCGAGATCAAGATCCCCGACCTGTTCGGCCTGATGTACCGCGCCGCCGAGACCACGGCCGTGATCATGTTCCTGGTCGCTGCCGCCGGCGTTTCCGCCTGGCTCATCACCACCGCCAACATCCCCCAGCAGCTCGCCGCCATGGTCGAGCCCTTCATGGGCAACAAGATGCTGCTGACGGCGGTGCTGATGCTGCTGGTCCTGATCGTCGGCACAGCGCTCGATTTCACCCCGACGGTGCTGATCATGACGCCGGTGCTGATGCCGGTGGTCAAGCAGGCCGGCATTGATCCGGTCTATTTCGGTGTGCTGTTCATCATGAACAACGCGATTGGGCTGGTGACGCCGCCCGTAGGAACCGTCCTCAACGTCGTCTGTGGCGTCGCCAAGGTGCCGATGACCGGTGTGATCAAGGGCGTCATGCCGTTCATGATCGCCCAGATCATCGTGCTCGTGCTGCTCGTGATCTTCCCCCAGATCGTGATGTGGCCGCTGGCGTGGATGTCGCGCTGAGGTCTGGGGCGCCCGCGCCGGGGGATGTCCGCTGTCCGGGTAGCGGCCAACTTCCGCTTCTGGCGCGGAACAACCGCCGATCGGCTATTTCAAGGTATCCGCGCGACCGTGTCCTTTCCTGCACCGAGCTGATCGCCTGTGACTGTCCTGAGTGAGCCGAACAAGAAAATAGCTTGGCCGCACCATTCGCGAACAGAATTTTCCCTCGGAGCCGGAAGCGAGAGCAATTGCTGGAATCGGGCGGGCGTTATGCTCGCCGACGCATCGTTGCCGGAGCCCCGATCCGGTCGATCAGATAAATGGATCGGACCATGCCCGAGATCGTTCACTTGGCCGACATCCGCAAGGCTCTCGGCAAGATCGATCTGATCGCGGTCATCGAAGAAGCGTTCGCGGCCTATTCGCGCGGCGACGTCGCCGTGCCGCCTGTCGGCGAACTGCTGTTCGCCGACCCCCCAGGTGAGATGCACGTCAAATACGGTGCAATCCGGGGCGACGATGTCTTCGTGGTCAAGCTCGCGACAGGGTTCCCGCGGAACGCTGCCCTAGGTTTGCCGCCCTTCGGTGGAGTCGTGCTGGTCTTCAGCGCGAAGACCGGTCTGCTGTTGCAGGTCCTGCTCGATGAAGGCCATCTGACCAATGTCCGCACGGCCGTGGCCGGGGCAGTCGCAGCAAAATATCTCGCGCCGAACGCCGTCAGTTGCATCGGCATCTGCGGCTCCGGCGTTCAGGCGCGCCTACAGGCACAGCACCTGCGTGCCGTCACCGACTGTCGGCGCGTCTTGGTCTGGGCGCGCGATGCGCGCAAGGTCGCAAGCTGCGTGGCCGATCTCGCGCTGCTTGGCTTCGAGACGGACGTGGCCTCCTCCGTCGAGGCTCTGGCGGCGGCTGCAAATTTGATCGTCACGACCACGGCAGCGGAGGAACCTTATCTGCTCGCCGGCCATGTCCGGCCGGGGACGCATATAACCGCAGTCGGCTCCGATACGCCGGGCAAGGCCGAGCTTGCTCCCGACCTGCTGGCCCTCGCCGACCTCATCGTGGTCGACAGCCGCGCGCAAAGCCAACTGCGCGGCGAGGTTCACCATGCAATCGCTGCCGGCTGTTTGCCTGCGAACCGTCTCGTCGAGCTCGGCGAGATCATCGCCGATCCCTCGCGCGGACGCCGCGGCAATGATCAGATCAGCATCGCCGACCTGACCGGCGTGGCAGTGCAGGACATCGCCCTGGCAAAGGCGGTTTGCGCGGAGCTGGCCGGCGGCTGACGGCCGCCGGTCCCGGACGTCGTCAGCGTGCGGGTGGAACGATCCCGAAGCGCTGCTGCAGGAACCGGTCGATGTGATCGAGGGCAGCTGCGAAATGCTCGGGATCGACGCCGATGCCGAGGCGCAGATGGCTTTCCATGCCGAACCAGCTGCCGGCGACGACGAAGACGCTTTGGCTCTCCCGCAGCTCGCGCGAGAAGTCGTCCGAGGTGATCGGCAGATCGTAGCGCAGGAAGGCCATGGCACCCGCTTCCGGCGGAACCCAGGCGAAGATGCTGGCGCGCGCTTCGATCCAGCTCGCAAGCCGATCGAGATTGCGATGAAGCAAAGCGCGGTTGCGGGCAATGATGCGGGCGCGTCGGGCCGGCTGCAGAGCATGCAGCGCCAGGCGCTGGCCGAGTACATTGCTGCCGATCGTGGTGTAATCCTGGCGCCGCATTGCCTCGCCGACGAGCTTTTCCGGTGCGACCAGCCAGCCGAGCCTGAGCCCGGCGAGCGCCATCGCCTTGGCCATGCCGCCGGTGACCACCACGTCGGGCGAAGCGCCGAACAGGGTCGCGGTCTCCTCGCCCGCGAGCTCGGCGCCGCGATAGATCTCGTCGGCATGGAGCGTGACGCCGTGTCGGCTCGCGATCTCGGCCAGGCCCAGCCGCTCTTCCGCACTCAGCACGGCACCGGTCGGGTTGTTGGGATTGCACAGCGAGATCAGCCTGGTGCGCGAGCCGATCGCAGCGACGACCTCGTCGAGGTCGAGCCGCCAGCGCCCCTGCTCGAGGCGCAGCGGGACCTGGCGGACATTCGCTCCCAAGGCTCGCGCCAGACCGTGGATCTGCATGAAGTTCGGTGTGACGAACACGATCTCGTCACCGGCCTCGAGCAGGCTGAGCAGCGTGACGAGATTGGCTTCGGAGGAGCCGGTCGTGACCAGAACCTGTTCGGGGCTCGCGCCGGGATGGAGCGCGGCGATCGCGGTGCGCAGCGCCGGCTCGCCTTCGGTGTGGCCATAGCCGAGCGGCAGGTCGAGCAGCGCCGCGATCTCGTCCTCGCCGAGAAGCTCGCGGATCGTGAACGGATGCAAGCCGCTTTCCGTCAGATTGTAGGCGACGGTGTTCTCCCAGAGCGACTGGGTGCGTTCCAGCGTGAAGGTATCGATGAGCATAGAGGTCTCCGAAGTCAGCCGGCCATGGCGAAGCCGCCACGGCTCGCGAGCCTTGCCTCGAGCGCGTGCACGGCCGAGGTCAGGATGAGGTTGAGGGCAAGGTAGATCGCGCCGGCGGCGAGGAAGATCTCGATCGGCGCATAGGTCTCTGAGGCGAGCGCGCGCGCCTTGCCGGTGATTTCCATGATGGTGACGGTGCTGGCGAGCGAGGTCGCCTTCACCATCAGAATCAGCTCGTTGCCATAGGCCGGCAGCATCTGGCGCACCGCCTGCGGGAAGACGACGAGGCGGAAGCGCAGCCAGGTCGAGAGGCCGAGCGATTTCGCCGCCTCGACCTGGCCCTTGCCGACCGCCTGCAGGCCGCCGCGGATGATCTCGCTGCCATAGGCGCCGGTGTTGAGTGCCAGCGCCAGCAGCGCGCAGAAATACTCGTCGCGGAACAGCGGCCACAGGCTGGACTGGCGGATGCTGTCGAGCTGAGCGAGGCCGAAGTAGATGAAGAAGATCTGTAGTAGCAGCGGCGTGCCGCGGATCGCGTAGACATAGGCATAGGCGAGGGCGGACAGGACGCGAACGCCGGAGAGGCGGCCGAGCGCGATCAGGACGGCCAGAAAGAAGCCAGCGAAGGTCGCTGTCACGGCGAGCTGGAGCGTCAGCGGCACTGCCCCCAGCAGCGCCGGCAAGGCTTCGAGGATCAGCTCCGGCCTCATGCTGGCCTCCCACGCGCCACGCCGCGCTCGAAATGGCGCTCGGCCCGTTCGAAGGCGAGGTTCGACAGGCCGGTGAGGCCGAGGAAAATCAGGATCGCGACCGAGTAGAACAGGAAGGGCATGCGGGTCGAGCCAGCGGCGATGTCGGTGATGCGCATCAACTCGACAAGCCCGGTCACCGAGATCAGCGCCGTGTCCTTCAGGGTGAGCTGCCAGACATTGCCCAGCGACGGCAGCGCATAGCGCAGCAGCTGCGGCAGCAGGATCAGGCGGAAGAGCTGGAGCCGCCGCATGCCGAAGGCGCGTGCCGCCTCGGCCTGGCCCGGCGGGATGGCACGGATCGCGCCGCGGAACACCTCGGCGCTGTAGGCGCCGGAGATCAGCGCGATCGCGGCGACACCGGCACCGAACGCATCGGCGGAGCTGGTCCCGCCATAGCCCATGACGGTTCCGATCATGCGGAACAGCTCGCCGCCGCCGAAGAAGAGCAGATAGAGCACCAGGAGTTCCGGCACGCCGCGAATGACGGTGGTGTAGACCAGCGCCGGCCAGGCAAGCAGAGGGTGTCCGGTCAGTCGTGCACCCGCAAGCAGGATGCCTACGAGACTGCCGCCGAGGAAACCCAGCACGGCGATGAGCAACGTCATCGCCGTGCCGCGCAGGATCTGGCTGCCCCATCCGCCCGGCCCGAACGCCAGGAGATCGATGAGGCTCATGGATTGGCCGCGACCGGGCGGACGGCGCCGTCGAAGCCCATCCATTTCTGGGTGAGGCGGGTCACCGTGCCGTCCTGCGTCGCTTCGACAATGGCGCGATCGAGCAGCTGGCGCAGTTCCTTCTCATTCTTGCGGAAGCCGAGCGCGATGCCCTTGCCGAGCGCCCCGCCGCGCAATGCCGGTCCGAAGACGACGAAGTCGCGGCTTTCCTTCTTCTGGCGCTCGATGAAGCTGCGGATCGGGCTGAAGCCGCTCACCACCATGTCGATCCGACCGCTGACGAGGTCGAGATATAGGCTCTCCTCCTTGTCGTAGATGCGGACCTTCACGTCAGGGAAGAGCTGCTGCATGAAGGTTGCATGGGTCGAGGCCCGCTCGACGCCGACCGTCGCCTTGGCCAGCGCCGCCGCGATCTCGGCGACGGCCTTCTTCTTGTCCTCGGTCATCTCGTACAGATCGATCATCCGGCCCTTGCCCGCTTCCATCCTGCTGATCGCGCTGCCGGCCGCGGCGACGAACAGGGTCGGCCCGGCATAGTAGGGCAGCGAGAAGTCGATCGACTCGGCCCGCTTCTCGGTGATGGAGAGCGACGCCATGATCGCGTCGAAGCGGCTCGCATTCAGCCCCGGGATCATGCCGTCGAAGCTCTGGGCGACCCAGTCGCAGGAGAGCTTCGCGCGTTTGCAGAGCTCGCCGGCGAGATCGACCTCGAAGCCGACGAGCTTGCCGGACGGGTCGGTGAAATTGAACGGCGGGTAATTGCCGTCGGTGGCGAGCCTCACTTTCTTCTCCTGTGCCGAGGCACAGCTCAGCCCGGCCAGGACGGCCGCGGACACCAATAGGCCGATACGGCTGTTCCGTCGCATGTCGTTCCCCATTCTTGGCGTTCTGATCGTGATTGTCATCGCCTTGGGCCACGGGTTCCGAAGCCCGCAGCCACATCGCCAAGAGTAAGGAGCCGCCGGCGAAACAATCGTCCAAAGGCCTATGAAGCGGGACGAAAGATGTCCGGCGCCCCGGCGGAAACGACGTTTTATGTCCGGCTGTGTCGCGGACACTGGCGGGGCGTGCAGATGGATGCACGGACCTTTGCGGAGCCTGCCTTGTCCGAGCCCTTGCAGAACTATGTCGATGGAAGCTGGCGCGGCTCGGATACGCGTCTCGTCCGCGAGAACCCCTCCGACATCAGCGAGATCGTCGCGGAGACATGGGTCGCGCGGCTGCAGGACATCGCGGAGGCAACCGCAGCGGCGCGGCGGGCCCTGCCGATGTGGCGGAAAGCTCCGCCACAGCTGCGCTTCGAGCTGCTCGACCGCATCGGCGACGAGATCATGCGGCGCAGCACGACACTGGCGACCCTGCTGGCGCGCGAAGAGGGCAAGACCGTTCCCGAGGCGCAGGCCGAGATCGTCAAGGCGAGCCAGACCTTCAAGTATTTCGCCGGCGAGGCGGTGCGCCTTTCGGGGGCTTCCTTGCGCTCGACACGGCCCGGCGTCGATGTCGACATCCGCCGCGAGCCGGTGGGCGTGGTGGCGCTGGTCACGCCCTGGAACTTCCCGTTCTCGATCCCGGCCTGGAAGACCGCGCCGGCGCTCGCCTATGGCAATTGCGTCGTGCTCAAGCCGTCGGAGCTGACCTGCGCCACCGCCTCGGCCTTGGCGGCCATCATTCACGATGTAGGGGTTCCGCCTGGCGTGTTTCAGCTAGTGATGGGTGGCGGCGAGGTCGGCGGCGCGCTGATTGCGGACAATGAGGTCGACGCGGTCAGCTTCACCGGCTCGACCGCGACCGGTCGGAGGATCGCAGCCGCGGTCGCATCGCGCGGCGGACGCCTGCAGATGGAGCTCGGCGGCAAGAATCCGCTGGTCGTGCTCGCCGATGCCGATCTCGACAAGGCCGTCGACGCGGCGGTGCGCGGCGCCTTCTACTCGACCGGGCAACGCTGCACGGCATCCAGCCGCCTCATCGTCGAGGGCGCGATCCACGACGCTTTCGTCGAGCGCCTGATCGCGCGCACCAAGGCCTTGCGCGTCGGCCACGCGCTCGATGCGGCGACCGATATCGGGCCGCTGGTCAGCGAGGCACAGCGCCAGCGGGTGCGGGACTATCTGACCGGTGCCGGCGCGGACGGCGCCGAACTCGCCTTCGGTGGGCGCGTGCTCGAGGCGCGCACACAGGGTTACTACCTGGAGCCGGCCGTCTTCCTTGCCGGCACGATGGACCAGCGGATCAATCGCGAGGAGATCTTCGGCCCCATCGCCTCGGTATTGCGAGTCGGCGATTTCGACGAAGCCATGGCTGTAGCCAACGCCACGCCCTACGGCCTGAGCGCCGGCCTCTTCACCCGCTCGCATGCCAAGGCGCGCGCCTTCATCCGCGACATCGACGCCGGCATGGCGATGGTCAATCTGCCGACCGTCGGCTCGGACTATCACGTGCCGTTCGGCGGTCGCGGCGCCTCCGCCCACGGTCCGAAGGAGATGGGGCTGGGAGCCTTCGAGTTCTTTACCCAGACCAGGACGGCCTACATCGCCGAATGACCGGGGCCCGCGAAACCATCGATGGGCCGGTTGCCGGCGCCGCCCCTATCATCGAAGCCGTCGGCTTGCGCAAGAGCTTCGGCAGCTTCCCTGCCCTGGCGGGTGTCAGTTTCGCGGCGCGCCGCAGCGAGGTCGTCGCCATCATCGGCGCGAGCGGTTCGGGCAAGAGCACCTTCCTGCGCTGCCTCAACTTCCTCGAACGGCCGGACGCCGGCGAGATCCGGTTCGATGGCGAGGTCATCCAGGCCGGTCCGCCGACTACGGCACAGGTGCGCGGCGTCGAGCGGTTGCGCCGGCGCTCGGCGATGGTTTTCCAGCAGTTCAATCTCTGGTCGCACTGGACGGTGCTGGAAAACGTCATGAAGGTGCCGATCCACGTCCAGGACGCGGTGCCCGCCACTGCCCGTGAAAAGGCGCTTGGGCTGCTCGACAGGGTCGGCCTGCTCGACAAGCGGGACGTCTATCCGTCTCAGCTCTCTGGCGGCCAGCAGCAGCGCGTCGCCATCGCCCGTGCGCTCGCCGTCGAACCCGAGCTGCTGCTCTTCGACGAACCGACTTCGGCGCTCGATCCCGAACTGGTCGGCGAGGTCCTCGCCGTTATTCGCGGCTTGGCGCAGGACGGCCAGACGATGCTGATCGTCACCCACGAAATGGGTTTCGCGCGCGAGGTTTCCGACAGGACGGTGTTCTTCCAGGGCGGGCAGATCGCCGAAATCGGCGCGTCGCGGGAGCTGCTCACCCGGCCGCAGACCGAGAGGCTTGCAACCTTCCTGGGCTCGATCCGCTGAGCTGACAGCTTGTGCCACCGGCAGGCTCGCGATCGCGCAATTCCTGTCAACCGAGCGGGCCAGCAGGAAATCTCGTCCCTCAGGCCAGCGTTACCGTTTTCTGCATCCGGTGCTTCGGCACACGGCTGCACCAACAGGAATACATCATGTCCAGCACCTCGCATGTCATCGATCCCCGCGCGATCGAGCCTGATACCCGCTCGACCTATCCGGCACATCTCCAGGAGCCGGTGCGCGGCAGGCGCAAGCGACGGCTCGGATTGCAGGCGGGCCTACGCAAATTGTCGGTGGTGCATGTCGAGCTGCCGCCCGGCACGGCGTCGTCTCTCAAGGTCTGGCAAAGCCACGAGGACGAGTATGTGCTCGTGCTCGACGGCGAGGCGACCTTAGTCACGGACGCAGGCGAGGAAATCCTGAAGCCCGGCCAGTCCGCCGGCTTCCCCGCCGGGCAGGCCATCGGCCATCAGATCGTCAACCGCGGCGACAAGCCCCTCGTCTTCGTTGAGGTCGGCACAATCGCTGACGAGAATGTCTCGACCTATCCAGATGACGACCTGCTGCAGGTGCCGGATGGCCGCGGGCGGCGTTTCGTGCGCGCCGACGGGACGCCCTTCGAGGCATGAGCGGGCGGATGTCGAAGGTGACGCCACGGCTGTCGGAACCGCTCGCGCCTGAGATCCAGGAGCTGGTGTTCCGACCGCGGATCGAGCGTGAGCTGGCCCTGGGCATCGAGGATCTCTGCGCCGTCAACGCGGCGCATCTGGTGATGCTGCGGGAAGCTGGGCTGATCGACGAAGGAGAGTGCGCCTTGCTCGCTGCCGCGCTGATTGGGCTGCGGGAGGCCGGCGCCGAAGCGATCGAATGCGATCCCGCTCGCGAGGACGGCTACTTCAACTTCGAGGCGGCGCTGATGCAGCAGGCCGGCGCCGAGGCAGGCGGCCGCCTGCATCTCGGCCGCAGCCGCAACGACATCAACGCCACGCTCGACCGGCTGTCGGCGCGGCGGGTCGCGCTCGACCTGGCGAGCTGCTGTATCGCGCTGCGGCGGGCTTTGCTCGAACGCGCGCAGGACCATGCCGCGACGGTGATGCCTGGCTATACCCATCTCCAGCCGGCGCAGCCGATCACCTTCGGCTTCTACCTCAGCGGAGTCGCCGAGGCGCTGGCGCGCGACACGCAGCGGCTGCTCGATGCTTGCAACGCCATCGACCTGTGCCCGCTCGGCGCCTGCGCTCTGGCCGGCACCTCGGTCCCGATCGACCGCGACCGGCTGGCCGCGCTGCTCGGCTTCGAGGCGGTCATGCTGCATGCGCAGGATGCGGTCACCTCGCGCGATTACGCCCACGATCTCGCCGCTGCCATGCTGAGCCTGGCCTCGACCTGGGGGCGCTTCGCCCAGGACTTTTATGTCTGGGGTACGCAGGAGTTCGCGCTGATCTCGTTTCCCGACCGGATCGCGGGCACCTCCAGCATCATGCCGCAGAAGAAGAACCCGATCGCGATCGAGTATCTGAAGGCGAGCGCCGGGGAGGTCCTTGGCGGAGTGGTCGCGAGTTTCACTATCGTGAAGGGCGGGCATTTCAGCCATGCCGGCGATACCGGCCGCTCCGCTCTGGCGCCTCTCTGGCCGGCGCTGCGGCTTGCCCGCAATGCGCTGACGGTCGCCCGCATCGTCACGGAGGCGGTTCAGCCCGAGACCGGGACCATGAGCGCCCGCGCCGCGGCCGGCTTCTCGACCGCGACTGATGTCGCCGACTGCCTCGTTCGCGAGGCTGGGTTGTCCTTCAGGCAGGCGCACCATGTCGTGGCCGAGCTGGTGCGTACGGCGTTGGCGGCAGGTACCGCGCCGACGGCCTTGTCCCCAGGCGATGTCAGTCGTGCGGCTGAAACAGTGCTTGCCCGACCGGTGACGCTGTCGAGCGGCCAGCTGGCGCGGGCCGTCGATCCAGCGCAGTCCATCACTGCGCGCATCTCAACCGGGGCTGCGGCTCCAGACGAAACGCGCCGCATGATCGAGCTCGCTCTGGTCGTCCTCGACAGGGATGAAGTCGAACTGCGCGACCGCATCGGCGCGATCACGGCTTCACAAGCGAGGTTGTGGCAAGCCGTGGCAGACCTGACGCGCCCGGCTGCAGAGTTTGCGTCGTGACAGGTCCTGTCCCGGCGTTCGCAAATTTGACAGAAACGCGGCCTGCGCCAGCCCAATGGAGAACAGCTTCGCCAGCCTCCGAAGATACCGTTTCCGAAATGAGGTTCGGTGTATGGCGATGACGGCGAATGGAGCGGGGCAATTCGTGCGGTTGGGTGAGACGAGCCGCGCGCCCGCCCTCATCCACATCGATGGCGAAGCGGTGCCATGCCTCGCAGGCGACACGGTGCTGACCGCGCTGCTGCTGCACGGCAGACAGCTGCGCGTTTCCGAATTCGGTGACGGGCCACGCGCCGGCTTCTGCAATATGGGCGCCTGCCAGGACTGCTGGGTGTCGCTCGAAGGCGGGGAGCGCCGCCGGGCCTGCACCACCTATGTCCAGCACGGCCAGCGGATCGTGACCCAGGAGCGTCCATGACGGCCGGGGAGCAGATCGTCATCATCGGCAACGGCCCGGCCGGGACCCGCGCGGCCGCGACGCTCTGCCGGGCCGGCCGCCGTAACGTCACCGTGATCAGCGAGGCTCCGGCCAGCGGCGGCCAAATCTACCGCCGCCAGCCACCAGGCTTCAGTCGCGATGCGAAGGCTCTCTACGGCGACGACAGTGACAAGGCGAGCCGGCTGCACGCCACCTTCGATGCGCTTGCGGACCTTGTCGCGCTGAAGGCCGAAACCGCGGTCTGGAACATCCTCGATCGCCAGGTCTACACATATGGTCCGGGCGGCATCGAGGTCCTGCCTTTCGACCGCTTGGTCCTCGCCACCGGCGCGATGGACCGCATCCTGCCGATCCCCGGCTGGACCTTGCCCGGTGTCTTCACGCTCGGCGGCGCCCAGATCGCACTCAAGCATCAATGCTGCGCGATCGGCCGGGCCGTCGTCTTCGTGGGTACTGGGCCGCTGCTCTATCTCGTGGCCTACCAATACGCCAAGGCGGGCGCCAACGTCGCCGCGGTGCTCGATTCCGCCCGTTTCGCCGACAAGGCCCGGGTGCTGCCGCGACTCGCTCTGGCGCCGCGCCTTCTGCTGCGCGGGCTAGTTTATCGGCGCTATCTGAAGCGGCGTGGCGTGCCGATCCATGAAGGCGCCCGCCCGCTTGCGATCACGGGCGATGCTTCCGTGGCCGGACTGCGCTTCCGCGACGCCGCTGGCAAAGAGCGGATGCTCATCTGCGACGCGGTCGGCCTCGGCTTTGGGCTCAACCCAGAGCTTCAGCTCGCCGAACTCGCCGGCGGCCGCACCGTCTTCGACCCGGCCAGGCGGCAATGGCTGCTCGCCCATGACGGCGAAGGCCGCGCTGCCGAGCGCGTCTATGTCGCCGGAGACGGTGTCGCGATCGGCGGGGCCGATGTCGCCGAACTCGCCGGCGAGCGAGCGGCGCTCGCCCTGCTGGCGGATCTTGGCCAGGCCGTCGACCGGGTGCGTCTCAAGGATATCGGTAGGCAACTGTCACGGCTGGCTGCCTTCCGGACCGGGCTCGACCGCGCCTTCGCCTATCCGGCCGGCTGGATTGCCGAGCAACCTGACGACACCATTCTGTGCCGCTGCGAAAACGTTACCTTCGGCGATGTCCGGGCGACGATCCGCCGGCATGCCCCGCAAGAGGTGAACCGGCTCAAGGCGCTGGCCCGTCCCGGCATGGGTCGCTGTCAGGGGCGCGTCTGCGGCGCGGTCCTCGCCGAGTTGCTCGCTGCGACCTCAAACCGCCCGCTCGACACGGTCGGGCGCCTGCGCGGCCAGGCGCCGGTCAAGCCGCTGCCCTATGCCGCCGCGGCCGACCAGGCCGCTCCGGCGATCCACGACTGGATGACGACCGACGAAGTGGAACCGGTGCGATGACGGATCGGATCGAGACCGATGTGGCGATCGTCGGCGGTGGCATTTCCGGTGTCTGTTCGGCGTATTATCTCGCTCGCCGCGGCGCCCGCGTGGTGCTGCTGGAGCGTGGCGCCGTCGGCTCCCAGGCCAGCGGCGTCAATTTCGGCGGATTGCGGACAAATGGCCGGGCCGAAGGCGAGCTGCCGCTGAGCCTGCGCGCCAGCCGCGAATGGCGGCAGATCGAGGCGCTGGTCGGCCACGACTGCGAGGTCGAGTTCACCGGCCATGTCGAGATCTGCGACCGGCGCGAGCATATGGCGGCGGTCGAAGACTGGGCGAAAATGGCCCGCGGCTACGGCCTGGAGTGCGAACTCATCGGCGGCAATGCCGTCGCAGAGCGGTTCCCATGGATCGGCCGGCGGGTCATCGGAGCCTGTTTCGTCGCAGCCGACGGCGCGGCCAATCCGCGCCTCGCCGCGCCGAACTTCGCACTGGCGGCGCGCAAGCTCGGCGCCGACATCCGCGAGCAATGCCCGGTACACCACGTCGTTCACAGCGGCAGCCGCTTCACCATCGAGGCGGGCGAGGGATTGACGGTCGTGGCGCGCCTTCTGGTCAACGCCGCTGGCGCCTGGGCCGGCCGGATCGCGGCTCAGCTCGGCGAGCGCTTCGCCATGGACGTGATGGCGCCGCAGATGGTTGTGAGCGAGCCTTTCGCGCGCCGGATCACGGCGACGGTGGATTACCCGGTTGCCGGCCGCTACTTCTATGTCCGCCAGGTCAAGCGCGGCAATGTCCTGTTCGGCCGAGGTCCAGGGCGCGCCGATCTCGATACCGGCCGGGCCCAGTTCATGCCGCAGAACGCCTTCGACGCCTCGCGCATTGCGATGGATGTCGTGCCGCTGCTGCGGGGGCGGTCGATCTTGCGGAGCTGGTCGGGCATCGAGGGCAAGACGCCGGATTCGATGCCCTATCTCGGATTGAGCCGGACCGTTCCCAACCTGATCCACGCCTTCGGTTTCTCGGGGCATGGCTTCCAGCTCGGGCCGGGAACCGGCGCCGTGGTCTGCGAGCTGGCGCTCGATGGCCGGAGCGCGACACAGATCGAGGCTTTCGACCCCTATCGCTTCGAGCGCGCAACAGCGGCGGCCTGATGTTGGCGTGTCAGGCGGCGCGGCGCAGAGGTGGGTTGATCTCGGTCGGAGCCGGCTGCTCGTCCTTGATCTCGCGCAGCACGACAAAGCTGTCGAAGCGCGCGAGCGGCACGTCGCCAGCGAGCAGCGCGCTGCTCGCCGCCTCATAGGCGATCAGATCGATGCAATCGAAGCGCAGCATGTAGTCATAGCTGCCGCAGAGACCGAAGCAGCCGGTGACCAGCGGGTTGGACCGGATATGCCGCTCGAAGATCTGGAAGTCGGAGGCGCCGTGGTTCTTCAGCGTGACGAAGGCGAAGATCTTGACGTTCGGGTAGAGCCGCGCCCAAGCGATCCTGGCACGGTAACCGCTGATCAAACCCATGCGCTCGAGCCGCTTGACCCGCTTGTGGCATGGGCTGGCGGAGATGCCGACGAGCTCCGAGAGTTTGTAGTTGGTGATGCGTCCGGCCTTCTGCAGCTCCGAGAGGATGCGCAGGTCGATCCGATCGATCTTTTCCATGAGGTTTGCGGGTTCAGTCGAGATCGGCCGGACCGTCATCGGAGGCACTCCTGTTGGCGCGATCACCCGGATTCCGCCTAGCATCCGGCAGCTCGGATTGCCCGGATCGCGGAATTTTGCATTCCTTCAAGAGTGATCAGGCTACGCGCCCGTGCAATCGAAACGATATCAATCCTGCATGCAGAAAACTCACGCCGGGCAGTTCAGGTTTCCGTCGCTCAATGCGCTCGTCGTGTTCGAGGCGGCGGCGCGGCGTGGCAGCCTGACGTTAGCAGCCGAGGAACTGCACGTAACGCCGGGCGCGGCGAGCCGGCAGGTCAAGGCGCTGGAGCAGGCACTGGGCGTCGAGCTGTTCCGGCGCCGGCATAATGCGATCGAGCTGACCGAGGCAGGCCGCGGCTTCCTCGGCCATGTCGACATAGCGCTCGGACAGGTTCAGACGGGCATTCAGGAGCTTGCAGCCAGTCGGCAGAGGCTGACGATCCAGGCGCCGATCACGATGACCCAGCGCTGGCTGATCCCGCGGATCGAGAGTTTCCGCCAGAGCCATCCCGAGGTCGATCTCCATATCCGCTCGATCCATTCAGCGAAGGGGGATGCGGATATCGACATCCGATACAGCCGGGGTGAGATAGCTGAGGAGGACGGGCAGGTCTTTCTGGTCGACCAGACCATTCCCGTCTGTTCGCCCAGCCTGTTCACATCGGGCGCAGCTCCCGCCTCCGCCGAGGGGGTTCTGAAATTGCCGATACTGCTCGACACGATTGACGGCTGGTCCTGGCATCGCTGGTGCGATGCAGCCGGCACGGACTTCCGCCCGGCGGCCGGCTGCATGGCCTTCGACACCGACGAGGCGGCAATCGATGCCTGTCTGTCCGGCCTCGGCGTCGCGCAGGCCAACGCTGCTTTCGTCGAGCCGATGCTGGCGCAAGGCAGATTGCTTTGGCTTTGCCCGACTATTCACGCGCCAGTGGGAAGCTATGCCGCCGTGGTCCGCAGGCCGAGCCGGGTGGCGACTTCGTTCCTTCGCTGGCTGGGCGCTGAGCTGAGACCCTGATCTTCATCCGGTCTGAGGGAGAGTCCGTCACTCACGGAGACGGACAATGCGCGCCTCACGATTGACGGAAGAGCAGATCATCGGGATGCTGAAGGAGCAGAAGGCTGGAGCTGCGACAGCGGTTGTCTGCCGCAAGCACGGCATCTCTTCGGCGACCTTCTACAAGTTCAAGGCGAAGTATGGCGGGATGGACGTGTCGGATGCGCGCCGGCTGAAGACCCTCGAGGACGTCGCGATAAACCCGGAACGGGTTTACGCTGTGAACACCCGCCTCAAGAAGCTACTGGCCGAACAGATGTTCGACAACGCGATCCTGAAGGATGTCGCCGCAAAAAAATGGTGACGCCCGATGCGAAGCGGAAGGCGGTGGCTCATGCCTGCGCGGTGCATGCCGTGAGCCAGCGTCGGGCGTGCCTGGCGCTCGTCGCCGACACCTCGTTCTCGGGCCTGCGCGTGGCTCGCGAACTGGATGATGTCATTCGCCTGCGCGGCCGGCCGGATACGGTCGTGTCCGACAACGGCACCGAACTCACCTCGATGGCGATCCTGCGCTGGTGCCAGGAGACCGGCGTCGAATGGCACTATATCGCCCCCGGCAAGCCGACGCAGAACGCCTTAGCCGAGAGCTTCAACGGGCGCTTCCGGGACGAGTGCCTCAACGACACGCTGCTCTCGACGCTCGCCGAGGCCCGCAGCGCCATCACTTCATGGAAGGAGGACTACAACCGGCACCGACCCCACTCGCCCCTCGGCAACATCACGCCCGCCGAGTTCGCCCTCAAATCCACGCTGGAAAAACAGGCCGCCTAAGGCCAGAAATCAAACCCAGGACTCTCCCTCAGGCCGGAGAAGAAAAGGGTCTCAGGTCATGTCCAATAGCGCTCGGCGCCAACTGCGGACTTTGGGATACTGCCCGAAACCAGACACACTTGGCGAAAAGGGCGAGCCGCCTTCTTACGCGGATCCGGACTCGACATTCCGCCGCTTTGCCGAGTTGGATCGGGAAGTGGTCAATCTCTGATCCTGGCGGCGGTGACCGTTACTTCGACAAGGAGATTCGGACTAGCCAGCCGGGCCTCGACCGTCGTGCGCGCAGGCACGGAGGCGTGAGCCAACCAAGCTTCCCACTCGAGGTTCATGGCTGCAAAGTCGTTGATGTCGCGAAGATATACCGTCGCGGTCAGCAGATGAGACCTGTCGCTCCCGGCTTCCGCCAGGAGCTCATCGATCCGCCGCAGGACCTCCTTCGTCTGGCTGGAGATATCGCTCAGGGTCGTGCCATTCGCCGTCTGGCCCGAGAGGAAGATCAGCCCGGCGTGGCGAACGATCTTGCTCATTCGCGGCCCGGTCTGGAAGCGGTCGATGATCATCGGGAAGTCTCGCTTTCTTTGGCAGGAACACATCCGATCGCGGCAAGCGGCACCGGCTTGAGTGGCGATCGAATACGGTAGGCGCCCACGGCTGCGGGCGTCATGCTCAGTTCACGCGCCAGGATGCCTGTCACGCCGAGGCCGCAGATCCGGCCCTGGCACGGCCCCATGCCGCAGCGACTGAAGAACTTGGTCTGGTTCGGCCCCAGGCAGCCGAGATCGGCCATGCGCGCGATCTCCCGCGCGCTCACCTCCTCGCAACGGCAGACGATCGTCTCGCCCGACGGCGCCGTGATCCAGTCCGGCGGACGGTAGAGCGCGTCGAGGAAGGGGCGGATGCGAAGCTGCCCGCGCAAGGCCCGGCGCGGCGCTTTCGCCAGCCGGTCGCGCTCCTCGAAGGATACCCGGCCCAGTGCGTACGCAGCACCGATCGCAGCGAGTTCCCCGCTCGTTGCCGCCGCCAGTGCCCCGGCTATGCCGCCGCCGTCGCCGGCGATGCGGAAGCCCGAAAGGCTCGTCTCGCCGAAGACATCCTGGTGCGGCCTCCAGGCCTGCTGCGCGTCGTCCCAGGCATGCTCGACGCGCAGGAGACGGGAGATCTGCGTATTGGGCACGACGCCGTGATGCAGGAGCACGACATCGGCGGCGATGCGCTTCCGTTCGCCAGCGACCGTGAAGCGCAAGGCCTCGGCCCGTTCATCGCCTTCGATCGCAATGTCCGTCGCCTCGATGAACCATGGAACCCGCGCCCGCCGGATCTGCCTGATCATGGCGAGGCCCTTTGCCAGGAGCCTGAGCGCGAGGAGAGCGCCAGGCATCTCTCGAAGCGCCGCCCGCCGGTTCGCGGCAGGGGCGGTTTCGACGATTCCTGCAATGTCAGCGCCCGCACCGAGCAACTGGCAGGCGACGAGCAGCAGAAGCGGGCCACAACCGGCCAGCACGATCCTGCCTGACGGAATGGAGCCGCTCGATTTCAGCGCGATCTGGGCGGCGCCGGCATTGAGGACACCCGGCAAGGTCCAGCCCGGAAGCGGCGAGGCGCGCTCCATGGCGCCCGTCGCGACGATCAGTTGCGGTGCGCGGAGTTGGAAATTGCGGCCGCCCGTAATCGCCGACACGGTCAGGTCGGGCGTGATGTCCCAGACGGTCGTCGCAAGACGGCGATCGATGCCGGCATGGAGGAACCGTGCGGCGAGTAGCCTACCGTGCAGATAATCGGAACCGAGAAGCCGGCCAACCTGCGGAGCGACATCGCCGACATTGCGATAGATCTGGCCGCCGGGGCGCGACTGCTCGTCGAGCACGGCCGTTTTCAGGCCGAGCTTCGCTGCGGCGAGCGCAGCCGCCATGCCGGCCGGACCGGCTCCGATGATGATGAGGTCATGCGTCATGGACGGCCTCCACCCGGCGTGCACCGTTCGCAAGCCGTACGCTCATGCCGTCCACGACCTCGACCATGCAGGACTGGATATTCTGGCGGCCATCCACGTGGCACAGGCATTCGAAGCAGACGCCCATCAGGCAGAGAGGCGAGCGCGGCGCATGCGACAGCGGAGTGCGGCGCAGCGGCACGAGCTTCGCTTCCATCAAGGCCATCGCCAGCGAAATCCCCTTGCGGACCTGCAGCGAGCGGCCGTCGACCTGGATCGTGATGCGGTCCTCAGCGGCCAAGCCGGCCATCGGCTCAAACATGGAAGCGCTCGGCCTTGAACTCCGCCAGAGCCGCCGGCTCTGCGCCGCCCGTGATCCATCGGGCGAGAGGATCGGCGTGCTGCGCGGCGAGCGTGACGCCCGAATGGCAGGTCACGACGAAGGCGCCCGGGCATTCGGCTGACGCCTGATAGATCGGATAGCCGTCCGGCGTCATCACGCGTAGCGCCCCCCAGGTCCGCACGATGTTGACGCCGGCGAGCACCGGGAACATCCGCACGGCGCGTTCGGCGATGCGCGACAGTTCGGCGATGGTGGTGCCGTCGTCGAAGCCGACATCCTCCTTGCTCTCCCCGATCTGGACGCCGCCATCGCCGGTCTGGCGCACGCTGCCGGTCGGCAAGTCGAGGAAGGGCGCGACGCGTTCGCTGATCAGCACCTGGCCGCGAACCGGCTTGACCGGAGCGTCGAGCCTGACCATCGGCGCCAGCCCAGCGTTGCCGAGGCCGGCGGCGAGAACGAGCTTGGCGGCCACATGCGTCGTGCCGCCTGCGTGGATGCGGAACGCGGCATCGCGGTATTCGATACCATCCACATGTCGCCCGGTCTGCAGTTCGCCGCCGAGCGCCAGCAGCGCCGCCGTCAGGGCGCGCAGCAGTCTTAGCGGGCTGACATGGCCATCGAGCGGACAGAAGCTGGCGCCGACGACGTCGGGGCCGACATGAGGACACAGCTCCCGCACCGCATTGGCACGCAGGATGTCATAGGGGTAGGTTTCGCCGAACGCCGCGACGTCGGCGGCGAGTTGCGCCATCATGACGGAGCGCCTGTCCAGCTCGCTCTCGTCGAGGCAGAGCGCCAGGCCGCCGGGCTGCGAGAGCTGCAGCCCGATGCCGGCGACCTCTTCGAGTTCCCTGGCGAAACCGGGCCAGAGCTTCGCGGCCGCCATCGACCACAGCGCATAGGCGGGCTTGCCGGCGCCCTTGCCCTGGACCCAGACGAGCCCGAAATTGCCACGCGCGGCGCGAAAGGCGTCGTCGCCTTCGTCGAGCAGCCGCACGCGCTCGCCGGCCTTGGCGAGGCCATAGGCGATCGACAGGCCGACCACGCCGCCACCGACCACGATCGTGTCGAGATCGCTCACGCCTTGCCTCCAAGGACGCGGTCGATGCCGAAGGCGCGGTCCATGACGATCATCAGCAGAAGCGTCAGCACGATCAGGACGCTCGACATCGAAGCCAGCAGCGGGTCGATCGTGTTGGCGATGTGGTTGTACATCCGCACCGGCAGGGTCGAGGTGCCGACGCCGGAGACGAACAGCGACATGGTGAGCTCGTCGAAGCTCGTGATGAAGGCGATGATCCAGCCGCCGGCGATGCCGGGCAGCAGTTGCGGAAGCTCGATCCGGCGGAACACCGTCCAGGGCGAGGCGCCGAGTGAGATCGCCGCCTGCGACAGCGTCTGATCGTAGCCGGTCGCGGCCGCGATCACGAGGCGCAGCACATAGGGCAGGACGATCACCGTATGGGCGGCGGCCAGGCTCCAGATCGTTCCGGTCGCACCGAGATGCGTGAAGAGGCGCAGGAGCGCGATGCCGAGCACGATGGGCGGCACCATCATCGGCGACATCAGCAGTCCGAGCATGGCATCGCGGCCGGGGAAGCGATGCCAGGCGATGGCCATCGCGGCGGGAACGGCCAGGATCACCGAAGCAGTGGCGGCGAGCACGCCCAGGCCGAGGCTGAGCTTGAAGCTGTCGATGAAATCCTTGGCGTCGAGCAGGGCGCGATACCAGCGCAGGGACGCGCCATCGAAGGGCAGCGCGACATAGCCCTTGTCGGTGAAGGAGACGAGGACGACGACCGCCAGCGGCGCCAGCATGAACAGCGCGAAAGCCCAGTGGAACAGGATGAGGGCGAGCGGAGTCCGGCTCATTGGAACACCTGGCTGAATCGGCGCTCCAGGTATTTGTTGGCTCCGAGTGAGACCGCGAGCACGATGACGAGCAGGATCAGCGACAAGGCTGCCCCGAGCGGCCAGTTCAGATTGCTGAGGAACTCGTCGTAGATCGTGGTCGGGACAACTTTCAGGCGCCGCCCGCCGATGATCGCCGGCGTCGCGAAGGCGCTGGCGGCGAGCGCGAACACGATCAGCCCGCCCGAGAGGACGCCGGGCAGAACCTGCGGCAGCACGATCCGGGTCATGATCGTCACCGGCCCCGCGCCAAGGGACTCGGCCGCCTGTTCCGTGGCCGGATCGAGCTTCTGCAACGAGGCCCAGACCGACAGCACCATGAACGGCACCAGCACGTGGACGAGCGCGATGGCCATGCCGGTGAAGCTGAACATCAGCCTGATCGGTGCCGAGACCAGCCCCGAAGCCAGCAGGATGGTGTTGATGATGCCGGTATTGCCGAACAGGATCGACCAGCCGAGCGTGCGCACCACCACCGAGATCAGCAGCGGACCCAGCACGATGACAAGCGACAACGCCCTCATGCCGGGCGACAGCCGGCTCAGCACATAGGCCTCGGGCACGCCGATCACTACGGCGACGGCCGTCACCAGCAAGGCCAGCTTGAAGGTGCGCAGAAAGATCGTGAGGTAATAGTCGTCGGTCGCAACCTGGACGTAGTTCTCGACCGTGAGGCCCGGCCCGACGCCACCGCTGCTGGAGAAGGGCTGGAAGCTCAGGGCAAAGGTCATCGCCAGCGGCAGCGCGACGAGCGCGAGCGCTGCGACGACGCCGGGACTGGCAAGCCAATAGGGTACGCGGTTCATGCCGCCACCCCGCGCCCGACGACACGCACGTGCTCGGGCGACCAGGTCAGGCCGACCTCATCGCCTTCCGCCGCACCGGGCGGGCCGACATTGGGCTCGGTCAGTTGCATCAAGCCGAGTGCCGTCTCGATCTGGTAGAGCCAGTGCTGCCCGAGGAAGATGCGGACGGCCACCCGCCCGCCGACGAGCGCAGAGCTGGTGGAAAAGCTCAGCTTTTCCGGCCGGACGATGTAGTCGACATCGCCGCTCGCCGGGGCTAGTCCCATCGGCAGCCGCATGCCGCCGACCATGACGTCTTCTCCTGATACCGCGCCGGCGAAGACGTTCGCCTTGCCGAGAAAGGTCGAGGTGAACCGACCATTGGGATGCTCGTACATCTCGAACGGCGCCGCGACCTGCTCGACAGTGCCCTTGTTCATCAGCACGACCCGGTCGGCGAGCGTCATCGCCTCGGCCTGGTCATGCGTGACCATGATCGTCGTGATGCCGACCTTGCGCTGGATGGCGCGCAGCTCGATCTGCATGCCCTCGCGCAATTGCGCGTCGAGCGCACCCATCGGCTCGTCGAGCAGCAGTACCGGCGGGCGGATGACGAGCGCACGGGCGAGCGCCACGCGCTGCCGCTGACCGCCCGAGAGCTGGCGGGGATAGCGTTCGGCGAGATGGCCGAGCTGGACCAACTCGAGGGCCTCGCCAACCCGTGCGGCGCGCTCTTGCGCCGGAATTCCGCGCATCTCCAGCCCGAAGGCGACATTGGCTGCGACGGTCATGTGCGGGAAGAGGGCGTAGCTCTGGAACATGATGCCGAGGCCGCGCTTGCTCGGGCGGACGTCGGATATCTCGGCGCTGTCGAGCAGAATGCGCCCTTTGGTGGGCGTCACGAAGCCGGCGATCATCTGCAGGATAGTCGTCTTGCCGCAGCCCGACGGCCCCAGCAGGCAGATGAACTCCCCCTTGGCGACCGCCAGGTTGAAGTCCGCGACGGCGACGAGTTCGCCATAGGCCTTGCCCAGATTCTGCAGGTCCAGAAATACCATGTCGTCCTCCCGGCCGTCCCGCCTCACGCTCGGCCTTTCGGCGGCGTGGGCCTGGCATTGCCCCGGCCGGGGGCATGTGCGGAGATCTCGCAATGCTCGACCGGGCTCGCTTTGCGGCAGATGGCATGGTCACCTGCCGTACAGGGCATCACTGATAATAAACCGGTATGCACCTGTTATCTCCCCTAGATCCGCTTCATTGCCATCAGAGGCGTGCCCAGAAGCAGGATTATTCGTTATCGTCATATGATAGGTCTGCGGAGAGCAGAAGAAAATGTAGACTTTTACTGCTGTTTATGCCGATAGGTTATGAATGAGATCGCCCCTGAATCTCCGCCAGATCGAGACGTTCCGGGCCGTGATGGTGTGCGGAAGCATCATCGGCGCGGCAAAACTGATGAACGTCACGCAGCCGGGCGTCAGCCGCACCATCGGCATGCTCGAGAAGAAGTTGGGTTATGCGCTGTTCCAGCGACGCGGCCGTCGCATCGTGCCGACGCCCGAGGCCGAGGCGCTGTATCGCGAGATCGAAAAGAGCTACCGCAGCATCGAAACCATATCGCGAGTCGCTCTCGATATCGGCCTGCAACGGGCCGGTGCGCTGCGCATCGCGGTGTTGCCGGCGCTATCGCAATGGCTGGTGCCGCGCGCGATCAGCCGCTTCCTGTCGACACGGCCGGATGTGACGGCTTTCGTCCAGAGCTTGCCGTCCGTCCAGATCGCCGAGCTCGTATCCACGCGCCAGTTCGACGTCGGCATCGTCGAGATGCCGGTGTCGCGGCCGGGGATCGATACCGAGGAACTCGGCGAATCGGTCTTCAATGTCGCTCTGCCTCCGGGGCACAGGCTGACCGCGCAGGATCACATCTCAATGGGCGACCTTGCCGGCGAGCGCATGGTCCTGCTCTCGCAGCACAGCTATGTGCGCTATCAGATCGACGACGCGTTTTCGGCGGCCGGCGTCGCCCCTACGGTCGTCCTGGAGACCGCGAGCGCATCGATCGCCTGGGCGCTGGTCGCCGCCGGGGCCGGCATCAGCATCATCTCGGAATCGACGGCCGACCGTGACATATCTCCGGATGTGATCGTCCGTCCGCTCGATGCCAGGATCACCTGCCGGTACGCGGTCGTATTCCCGCAGCTGACGACAAGGTCGAGCCTCGCGGACGCCTTCGCGGCCGATCTGCGCGCCGAGTTTCAGGGCGCGACGCGCTGATCGTCGATCCCTTCGGGCTGGTACCCGGCCGTCTCCACACGGCATCGTGCCGGCGCACTCCCCCGCGTCGCAGCTTCGCATATCCCGGCAAAGCATAACAATCCGGCATATATAGCGGAAGCAATTTACATATTCGCGCTGTGGCGCGCGGATTAAAGTCTCCTTGCGTTCAAAACCACAATAAGGGGATAGAAATGCGCAAATACCTTGGCGTCATAAGCGCGCTCGTCGTGGCCGCTCCGCTGAGCCTGCAGGCCGCAGAAACGATGTATGTGGCGGGTTTCGGGGGCGCCACGGAAACAGCTTTCCGGGAGAAGATCATCCCGCCCTTCGAGGCGAAGAGCGGCCTCAAGATCGTCTACGTCCCGGGGAACTCGACCGACACTCTGGCGAAGCTGCAGGCGCAACGCGCCAAGCCGGAGATCTCGGTCGCCCTGATCGATGACGGCCCGATGACCACGGCGGTCGAGTTCGGCCTTTGCGCCACGCTCGAAGACGGGCCCAATTCGAACAACGTCTATCGCAGCGCGCGACGCGTCAGCAAATCGGCGATCGGCCTCGGCTACGGCGCCACCGGCCTCGTCTACAACACCGAGGTGTTCAAAAAGAACGGCTGGGCCGAGCCGACCTCCTGGAAGGACCTGGAGGACAAGCGCTACGCTGGGAAGATCGTGATCCCGCCGATCGGCAACGGCTTCGGCCTGCTCGCTCTGGTGATGCAGGCACGATTGAACGGCGGCGACGAAAGCGCGATCGACCCGGGATTCGCGGCGATGAAGCGCATCAGCCCGAGCGTCCTCGCCTGGGAGCCGTCGCCCGGAAAAATGGCCGAGTTGCTGCAGACGGGCGAGGCTGCCCTGGGCGTCTGGGGAAATGGCCGCGTCCGTGCTCTTGTGGCGCAGGGAGCGCCGGTCAAGTTCGTCTATCCGAAGGAAGGCGCCCTGGTGATCCTCACCGAGGTCTGCGCCGTGCAGGGCGCCCCCCGGCCGAAGCAGGCCCAGGACTTCGTCCAATATCTGCTCAGCCCGGAGGTCCAGGCCATCATCGCCGAAACGCAAGGCTGGGGGCCGGTCAATCAGGAGACCAAGCTTCCGCCGGCGATCGCCGCCGATGTCGTCTTCGGGCCTGAGAAGGTGAACTCGCTGATCAAGCCGAGCTACACCGCGATCAATCCCAAGCGGGCCGACTGGACCAGCCGCTGGAACCGAGAGATCGAGCGTTGATGGGCCGGCCCTCGATGCAAGAGACAGCAGCCCCGTTTGGTCACTACGACCAAACGGGTATCGCAGGACGGATCGCAGCCTATGTCGCAGCGGCGAGGCGAAGTCGGGTCTCGGAACCGGCACGAGAAGCCGCGTTCAGATGCATCCTCGATCTCATGGGCGCAGCCGGCGCGGGCATTGCGGATCGGGCCGCGATCGCCGTCCGCTCGACGGCACTGGCGACGATGGGGACAGGCAACGTTCCCATCTGGTTCTCCGGCCGGTCGGGCTCCGCCATCGGCGCGGCCTGGGCGAACAGCGCTGCAGCCTCGGCGCTCGATCTCGACGACGGCCACCGCCTAGCCCGTGGCCATCCTGGTGCTGCCGTCATCCCGACCGCCTTTGCCATCGGGCGCGAGACCGGCGCCACATTGGAACAACTCATCGCTGCGACCGTGATCGGCTACGAGGTCGGGATCACCATTGCCGCCGCGCGCACCGCTTATGGCAATACCGGCACTTGGTCCGCCTATGCCGTCGTCGCCACTGCTGCTGCCTTGCGCGGCACGTCTGCCGATGTGATCGAGCACGCTTTGGCGATCGCGGGTGAGAGCGCGCCCAACCAGCTGTTTGCAAGCGCGCCGCTGCAAGGTCCTGCTCCCGAGGGCAGCGACGTCAAGGAAGGCATTCCCTGGTCGGTCGTCACCGGCCTGGTCGCACTGGGCCTCGCCGAGGCAGGCCATACCGGCCCGCGCAATATCCTCGACAGCGTCAGCCACTACCGTTTCCCCGAGGAGACGTCGCTCGGCTCCGCGCCGCGCATCTGCCAGACTTATTTCAAGCTCTACGCCTGCTGCCGCCACGTCCACGCGCCGCTCGACGCGCTGCTGGGACTGGTAGAGCGGCACGCCATCGAGGTGCGGACGATCGATCGGATCGAGGTCGAGACCTATGGCGGCGCCCTGCGCATCTCCAATAATCCGGACCCCGCCAACCTTGTCGATGTCCAATACAGCATTCCCTATTGCCTGGCCCTGGTCGCCCTGGCCGGCCCTCAGGCCCTGTTGCCGACAACGTCTCGCGTTCTCGCGCTCGGTGACGTGAAGGAACTCGCTGGCAAGGTCGTGCTGTCGCTGGATCATGGGCTCGATGCCCGCTTTCCGGCCGAGACGCTGGCCCGCGTCACCATCGTGAGCGGGAATGCGCGCTTCACCTCCGAACCGACGGGGCCGCAGGGCGAAGCGGCCAATCCGCTGAGCTGGTCGGCTCTCGAGGACAAGTTCAGGGCGGCAACCCGCATGGTCGCGACCGAGGCGCAGCAGCGCCAGGTGCTGGCGGCCGTCAACGATGCGCGCGCAGGCCAGCCAGCGGAGCTGATGGCCTGTTTCGAAGGCCTGACCTTCGAGGCGAACGAGCGATGACGAAAACATCCGTCGAGGATTTCGCGGCGCTGATCCGGCGAGCCGGCCTGCCGGTCCAGCCAGCGGATGTTCGGCAGATCTACGAGGCCTGGGCCTTGGTGGAACCGATGCTCGATCGCATCCGCTTACCTGGTCGTGATCGCGCCGCCGAGCCTGCGCACGTCTTCCGCGCCGATATCCATGCATCGCATCCCGGCAAGACGGAAACATTCTGATGGAGACGCCGACCATCGCTCAGGCCGCGGCCTTGATCGCGGCGCGCGCGATCTCGCCGGTAGAGCTGGTGGAGCATTGCCTGTCGCGCATCGAAGCGCTCGATGGCGCCTTGCACAGCTTCGTCACGGTCACCCCCGAACGTGCGCTCGAGGACGCGCGGGCGGCCGAGCGGCGTATGATGGCCGGTACGCTGCGCGGCAAGCTCGACGGCATCCCGATCGCGCACAAGGACATCTATTGCACGAGGGGAATCGCCACCACAGCGCACTCCAGGCTGCTCCGGGGAGCGATGCCTGACGAAGACGCTCACACCGCCATGCTCCTGGCTCAGGCCGGCACGTCGATGCTCGGCAAGCTCGCGACGCATGAATTTGCTCTGGGCGGCCCATCTTTCGACCTGCCCTGGCCGCCGGCCCGCAATCCCTGGAACACCGACCATTTCACCTCGGGCTCGTCCAGCGGCCCGGCGGCGGCGATTGCCGGAGGGCTCGTCCTCGGCGCTACCGGCTCCGACACCGGCGGGTCGATCCGCGAGCCCGCCGCGCTCTGTGGCATCGCCGGGCTGAAGCCCACCTACGGGCTCTGCAGCCGGCGCGGCATCCTGCCCTTGGCCTTTTCGCTCGACCACCCCGGCCCAATGGCCTGGACTATCGAGGATTGCGCGCTGCTATTGCAGGCGATGGCTGCTCATGACCCGGCGGACCATACGAGCATCGAATGCTCGGTTCCGGACTTCAGCGCAGCTCTGAGCCGTGGCGTGAAAGGTCTTCGTATCGGCGTCGTGCCGCGCTGGCATGACGCTGACTGCCCGGTCAGCCCTGGTGTCCAGAAGGGCTTCGAGAGCGCTCTGGCAATTTGGCGGGATCAGGGAGCGGACATCGTCGATATCACGATGCCATCCCTGTTCGACTATCAGGCGGTTTGCATCATCATCATGATCGGCGAGGCCTATGCATTGCATGAGCCCTGGATGCGATCACACCTCTACGACTATGGCGAATTGCTCCGCGACCGCATCTTGCTGGGCGGGCTGATCTCCAGCACCGACTACCTGCAGGCGGTGCGCCGTCGCCGCGAGTTGTGCGTCCTGACGGCGGAGGCGGCCGCGGACGTGGATGTGATTGCCACCCCGGGGGCTCCTCAAGAAGCGCCGCGGGTCGACAGCATCTCAAAATGGGGTTTCCTGGCGAGCACGGGTTTCGCCAAGCCGTTCAACGTCACGGGCTGGCCTGCCGCCTGCGTTTGCTCAGGCCTTGGCCAAGGCTGGCTGCCGGTCTCAGTGCAGATCGCCGCCAAGCCGTTTCAGGAAGCCCTAGTGCTGCAAGTAGCAAGCGCTTTCGAGGACGCGACCGATTTCCGCTCTCTTCGACCCTGTTGAAGACGACCGGTGCGGATGCGCCAACAGCTGACCTTGGATCAGTGCCGGGTAGCGGACATTGCATTGAGGCCGACGGAGCCGAGTGCCACCGGCCTGCAATCTTCAGACCTGGAAATTTCTAATCAACCGCGCCAGATCGGCTTGAAACTGTTTATAGTGCTGGGTGACGCCTGCTGTTGAAAGATCGGCATCTAGGATGACCGAAAGCCCGCGGGAGAGCAGCAAGTAGCCTTCCCCTGTCAAAGACAGTCGCCTCAATCGGGCATCTTCCGGATCGGCAAGGACGGCGACCAGCTGCCGACGGAGGAGTGGCTTGAGGCTCGCGGTGATGGTGGTCCGGTCCGCGCCTAGAGCAGCGGCGACCTCACCGATCGATGGTGGCGCATCCACGTCGAGGCAGCTCAATAGGATCAGTTGCCCGGTGTTGAGGCTGAGATTTCGCAGTGCAGCGTCGGTCCTTCGGGACAGAACCCTGGCGGCACGCAGGATCGAGGCCGTAAGCCCGGTGGAGGCGTCATAGCCCGAGCTTGCGGAGTCTGGCCCATCGCTCACTCCGCCGCCTGCGCAAAGGCGAGCGGCGAAGTTGCGGCACTAGATCGAGCCTCGACCTTGCTGGCGGCTGTCGCTGCCGGCTTGATCCTGAACCAGGCGGCATAAAGCGCCGGCAGGAAGAGCAGGATGAGCACCGTGCCGACCGCCGTGCCGCCGATGAGCGTATAGGCCATCGATCCCCAGAATACGGAGTGGGTCAGCGGGATGAACGCTAGGACCGCTGCGAGCGCGGTCAGGATCACCGGTCGCGTGCGCTGGACCGTCGCCTCGATGACGGCGTGGTAGTCGTCCAAGCCGGCAGCCTGGTTCTCCTTGATCTGGTCGGTCAGGATCAGCGTGTTGCGCATCAGGATGCCGGCCAGGCCGATGAGACCGAGGATGGCGTTGAAGCCGAAGGGCTGGTTGAAGACCAGCAATGTCGGAACGACGCCGATCACGCCAAGCGGGGCGGTGAACAGCACCATCGTCATCATCGAGAATGATCGCACCTGCAACATGACCACGATCAGGGTCACGGCGATCATGAGCGGGAAGATCTTCCCGAGCGCATCGTTCGCCTTCGTCGCCTCCTCGATCGAGCCGCCCATGTCGATGCGGTAGCCGGCGGGCAGTGATGCGATCAGTGGCTGAAGCGCCGTCAGGACCTGCTTGGAGACTTCCGGCGGCTGAGTGGCCTCGTTGATCTCCGATCTGACCGTGATCGTTGGCACGCGGTCGCGACGTTTCAGGATCGGCTCTTCCAGGCGGATCTCGGAATGTCCGATCTGGTCGAGCGGAACCTGTCGCCCCTCACGGCTCATCAAGGAGAAGTCGGCAAGACGGGTCGGATCCAGCCGCTCGCCGCCGGCGCTACGCGCAACGACGGGCACGTTGCGGATGTCCTCGCGGACCTGGGTGACGGCGATGCCGGTGAGCAGGAACTGGAGCTGCTGACCGACCTGCGCCGGCGAGAGACCGATGAGATTCAGGCGATCCTGGTCCGGGACAAAGCGAAGCACAGGCGTGCGATTGCCCCAGTCGCGGTTCGCCTCCCTGACGTCGGGAACCCCGCGCATGATCTCCAGAGCCTTTTCGGAGATCTTGTAGAGCTCGGAGGGATCGGGACCCGTCACACGAAATTCGACCGGGAACACCGACGGAGGCCCGAAGACGAACTGCGTGGCGCGGACATAGGCTTCGGGCGCAAGCCCGTTCGATACGGCGTCGCGCAGCCGGTGCTTCAGGGTTTCGCGCGTCTGCGCATCCGGTGTCAGCACGACGATCTTGGCGAAGGCCGGATCGGGCAGCTCCGGCGACAGCGCCAGGAAGAAGCGCGGGGCGCCCTGACCGACATAGCTCGTGACGATCTTGGCTTCTGACTGCTTTTCGAGCCAGCGTTCGACCTTTTCGACTGCAGCGGTGGTCGTCTCGATGCTGCTGCCTTCCGGCAGGCGGATTTCGACGAGCACCTCGGGCCGGTCGGAGGTGGGGAAGAACTGCTGCTTGAGGCCGCCCATGCCGATGCCGGAGAGCGCGAAGGCGACGCCGACAATCGCGCAGGTCAGGAACTTGTGATCGACCGCGAAGGTGATGAGCCGCCGCAGGCGCCGATAGTTCGGTGTGTCATAGATGGCGTGATGGCCGCCTTCGACTGGCTTGATCTCCGGCAGCATCTTGACGCCGAGATAGGGTGTGAACACGACCGCGACGATCCAGGACACGATCAGCGCGAAGCCCACGACCCAGAAGATGTTGCCGGCGTACTCGCCAGCCGTCGAGCGCGCAAAGCCGACCGGCAGGAAGCCAGCAATCGTGACCAGCGTGCCCGACAGCATGGGCGCTGCGGTGTGGCTCCAGGCATAGGCGGCCGCCTTGATGCGGTCCATGCCCTCTTCCATCTTCACGACCATCACCTCGATGGCGATGATGGCGTCGTCGACGAGGAGCCCGAGCGCCAGGATGAGCGCGCCGAGCGTGATCCGGTCGAAGAAGCGGCCGGTCTCCAACATAATGAAGAACACCACGGCCAGCGTGAGCGGGATCGCCGCCGCCACGACGATGCCGACCCGCCAGCCGAGGCTGAGCAGGCTCACCAGCAAAACGACGCCGAGCGCCATCGCGAACTTCATCATGAATTCGTCGACGGCCGCGGAGATGTTGACCGCCTGGTCCGTCACCTTGTCGAGCGTCATCCCGAGCGGCAGCGTCCGGGCGATCGCGGCCGTCTTGTTCTCCAGCGCTTTTCCGAGCGCGAGGCCGTCCCAACCCTCCTGCATGACGGCGGCGAGCATGATTGTTGGCTCGCCCTGATGCCGGATGATGAAGGTCGGCGGGTCTTCGTAGCCGCGGCGGATCTCTGCGGTGTCGGACAGTTTCAGCGTGCGCCCACCCGCAACGATCGGCGTGTCGGCGATCGCCTGGACGCTGTCATACGCGCCGTCGATCCGGATGAAGACCCGCGGCCCTTTCGTATCGATCGAGCCCGCCGGCGTGACAGCATTCTGCCGCTGCAAGGCGGCGACGATGTCCTGCGCCGAAACGCCGAGGGTCGCCAACTTGGTGTAGGAAAATTCGACGAAGATCTGTTCGGGGCGCTCGCCCAGGATGTTGACCTTCTTGACGCCGGGCACATGGAGAAGGTCCTGGCGGATGGTCTCGGCCTGCCGGGCGAGTTCCCTCATCGGCATGCCCTTGGCCTTCAGGGCGTAGAGGGCGAAGCTGACGTCTGAATACTCGTCGTTGACGAAGGGGCCAAGCACGCCGGGCGGCAGGTTGCGCGCTTCGTCCGCAAGCTTCTTGCGGGCCTGATAGAATTCTTCCTGCACGGCGGATGGCGGCGTGCTGTCTTTCAGGTTGACCGTCATGTAGGCGTAGCCGGGGCGCGTCGTCGTCTCGACGCGGTCGTACCAGGTCAGCTCCTGGATCCGTTTCTCCAGCGGCTCGGCGACCAGATCCTGCATTTCGCGCGCCGTCGCACCCGGCCAGACGGATGTGACGGTCAGCGTCTTGATGGTGAAGTTCGGGTCTTCCGCCCGCCCGAGCTTCACGAACGCATAGGCGCCGGCAGCGACGAGCAAGATGATGGAGAACAGCGTGACGGCGCGTTCGCGAACGGCGATCGCGGAAAGATTGAGGCTCATTTGCCGCCCCTGTTCTGGGAAGCAGGCCTGACGCGCGCGCCGTCCTGCAGAAGATGGGCCCCGAGCGAGATGACCGGCTCTCTGGAAGTCAGTCCGGAGATCACGGCAGTCTCATTGGTCACACGCACCAGCTTCACGGGCTGGAACTTCACCGTCGAGGTCTCGCCATCCAGGAGCCAGACGCCTGTCCGCTGGCCATTGTCCAAGAGTGCTCCGAGCGGCACCTCCATCTCCGGCTGGCTTGCCTGGTTGACCAGCCGGAGGGTGACGGTCGCCCCGAGCGGCGCGGCTGCTGCCTCGCCTTCGAGCACATAGCGCGCTTCGTAAGTGCGGGTTTGCGGATCGGCCGAATTGGACAGCTGGCGAAGCTGCGCGGCGTAGCGAAGAGAAGTCGTGCCATACAGGCTGGCCTCCGCCGCCGAGCCGATGGCCGGCCGGATCGTCTCCGGCAGCGCGACGAGCGCTTCACGGGGGCCGGCCTGTGCAAGCCGGACCACGGCCTGGCCGGCCGCGACGACCTGTCCCGGCTCGCCGAGCGTTTCGACGACCGTTCCATCGGCATCGGCGACCAGAACGGAATAGGTCGCTTCGTTTTCCGCAACCCCCGCTTCCGCCTCCGCCGCCGCAAGCTGGGCCGTGGCGGTGTCCAGTGCCGCCTTGGCCTGCTCGTAGCGCTGCGGACTTGCAGCAAACCCGTCCTTGGCCAGTGCGGCATAGCGCTTCTCATCAGCACGCGCCTGAACCAGAACGGCACGCGCCGCCACGGCCGCGTTGCGCTTTGCCGTGAGCGCAAGCCGAAGGTCCGTCTCATCGATCCGCATCAGGGGCTGGCCGGCCTTGACCTCTTGGCCGACATTCACAAGCCGCTCGACGATTTTACCGGCAACCCGGAACCCGAGATTGCTTTGGACCCGGGCCGCGATGACGCCCGTGAACCGGCGCTCGGATTCGGCGACAGGGATCGGGGTTGCCAGTCTGACGATCGGCGCATCCTGCCGCGGATCGCTCACGGCGGACGCCTTCTGTGGGCGGGCCGAGAAGGCAACGAGTACCGCCACCACTGACGCCGCGACCAGGACGCCCGCTGCGGCGACAACCGATTTCTTTTTCTTCCCCATGGCCTTATACCAATTAGATTGCGTTCGATCACCATACCTATTATAGATTACGAACGCAATCTAATTTTTGGAGGTCCCAATGCGTGTCACGCGCCAACAGGCCGAGGAGAACCGGCAAACCGTCATCGATGTCGCGAGCCGTCTCTTTCGGGAGCGCGGCTTTGATGGCATCGGCCTCAAGGACCTGATGGCGGGTGCCGGGCTGACGCAGGGCGCTTTCTACAAGCAGTTCGACTCCAAGGACGACCTGGCGGCGCAGGCGTCGAAGCGGGCCCTGGAGAGTGCCTTCAACAGCTGGTCGGCTGTTGGCGAATCCAGCCCTGAGGATCCGTTTGGCGCGATGGTCGATTTCTATCTCAGCATGGGCCATCGCGCCTTGCGGGGCGACGGCTGTCCGATCGTCGCGCTGGGTTCGGATGCGGCACGCCAGGGCGACGACGTGAAGGCGGCGTTCCAAGCTGGGATCGAGAAATACCTCGAGTTGCTTGGCGGCTGGATCGGCGACGCCGGCGATGTGCAGTCCAGCGGCAAGGCCATGGCCATCCTCTCGACGATGATCGGCGCGATGGTCCTCTCTCGCGCCGTCAATGACGAGCAGATGTCGCGACGGTTCCTGGAGGCGGCCGCCGAGAGCGTGCGGTCCTCGACCGAACCTGTGCAGCAGCCGGGACGGCGCCAATGACGTTGTCGTCGGCGGAGTAGTCAGAGCCAGCGGCGAACCTGGGCCTTGTAGCGGCGGTAGTCTTCGCCGAACTTCGCTTCGAGATAGCGCTCCTCGCGGGCGATCACCTGCGTCTGGATCGCGATCAGCACCAACGGGAGCAAGGCGAAGGCGATCGGTCCGTCGAAGCCAATCGCAAGGCCGGCATAGATAAGCGCCATGCCGAGATACATGGGATTGCGGGTCCACCGATAAGGGCCGGTCGTTGCGATGAGGGTCGTTGGCTGCGACGGCCGAACGTTGGTGCCTAGCCGCCGGAACAGCCCCGCCGCCGCAAGCATCACCGCCGCGCCGGCAACGAACAGCAGCGCGCCTGCTGCGACCAGCAACCGCCAGTCGATCCCGAAAGAGCGCAGGGTGAGGAACCGCTCCGCCGCCAGCCCCAACAGCAGCGCTCCCAGATAGATGAAGGGCGGAGGGAAGCGCACACCCGCACTGTCCGGTTCGACGGCCATGCTCATCTCCAATCTGTGCTCAAACCAGCATCGACTGCTGGGCGAAGATACCCGCCATCGCGCCTTGCCACGATGCCGTGGTGACCGAGGGCATTCCGGGGTTGGCGAGGTCGCCGGCGGCGTAGATGCCGGACATGCTGGTCTCGCGGCGCTCGTCGACCTCGAGGGCGATGCCGACGGGCGTATCGACCGTGGCGAGGCCCAGTGATTCATGCAGGCTGGCGGACGGCTTGTTGCGCGGATGCGCGAACAGGATGTCGACCGCAACATCGGGGCCGGTATCGCGCTTGATGGAGGCGCGATGCCCCCCGGGACGGGCGATCCCGGTGATCCGGCCGTCGACGACAGGTATGTTGCGACGCGCCAGATCGGCCCGGATATCGGGCGGAATGTCATGACCATCGGCGAAGAGCGTCAGCCTGTCGGTCCAATCGTGAAACAGCCTGACCTGATTCATCGACTGCGGACCCGACCAAACAAGGCCCCAATGCTGGTCGGCAACTTCAAAGCCATCGCAATAGGGGCATGGGATGACGGATGTGCCCCAGGCTTCGGCGAAGCCTGGAACATCAGGCATCTGGTCGACAACGCCATAACTCAGGATCAGGCGGCGCGCCTTCAGGCTTTCACCATCGCCAGTGAGGACCGAAAAATCGTCGATGGCACCGGAGACGCTGTCGGCTCGGGCATTGACCAGCTTCACCGTCGGATAACGCGCCAGCTGCCGCCGCGCCTCGGCCAGGATGTCCAGCGGCGGCTTGTGATCGTGGCCGAGCAGACCATGCGAGTGGCCAGCGAAGCGGTTGCGCGGCAGACCGGTATCGAGAACGGTGACTTTGCGACGGGCACGCCCGAGCTGCAGCGCGCCGGCGAGACCGGCAAAGCTGCCGCCAATGATGATGACGTCTTTCATGGTGAGTGGCTCCTTGTTGTGGATGGAAGAGGATGGGCCGGACTGGGCGGTGGCCGGGGCGCGGGCGATGCCGATGGCGGAAAGCGCCGCAGCCAGCTTCAGCAGGGTTCGTCGTTGCATGGCTCTCTCGTGTTTCAGGCCGGATCGTTCGACGAACGCGCTTGCATACTTTGGAAACTGCATGGTATCGTAATTTGTGAATTACGATACTGTCAAGGACCGTAATTGTCGTGACCGAAAATCGCCAAGGCCGGCGCGGCCGGCCCGCCAACGAGGCGCTTGGCCAAACGATCGTCGACGCTGCGCGCGAACTCTTTGTGGAATTGGGTTTTCAAGCGACGACCCTGGACAAGGTCGCCCAGCGAGCGAAGGTATCCAAGCTCAGCATCTATCGGCACTTTGAGAACAAGGAGGCGCTGTTCAGCGCGGCCATCGCGGCCCGCTGCCATCAGTTTGCACCTCTGGCCCTTTCTGAAGGCGTCGACGGTTCGGCCGAAGATCAGCTCATGGCGGCGGGATCATCCCTGCTTCGCACGCTGTTGAGCCCGGACGTCCGCAGTGTCGAAGCCATGGTCATGGCCGACAAGACGAATCAAAAGTCGCTAAGCAAGCTTTTTTACGAAGCCGGCCCCGCCCATGTCATGGCCCAAATCGAGGCCCTGTTGCGTCAGATGCACGCGAAGGCGGTGTTAAACGTGCCCGATCCTCTCCGGTCCGCCCGTTTGTTTGCCGCGCTTATCAAAGGATCCGATCTCCTGATGATCGCACGCTTCGATGAGGCGAGAGCAGAGGACGACAACGAAATCGAATCCTATTGCCGCTCGGCCGTCGCCATGTTCATCGCCGCGCACGGTGGCAACGACCACGCGGGGGGCTAGTTCAATAGGCCGGCGCCGGACATGGCGCCAGCAGCAGGCTAGACTCACGGCATTCCTCTCCGCAGCGCCTTGTGACCGGCGTAGGGTTCCACTTTCAGCACCCCGGCGAAGCCTTGGGGATGCCGGATCGGCTGAGAGGCCTGCGGTCCGGCGCGTAGAGATAGACGACGCGGGGCGGATCATCGGTTGTTCTACGGCCTAGTCACAAGCAACTGTCTTCGCCCAGGCAGAACGCGCCTTATTGGGACTTCGGCACGGCGCCATAAGCGGAACTTCGTGCGCTGCCAGAAACCTGACATTGGCTAATGCGGTGCAACGGGCCTCGACAGGTCCTAGCGCAAGCGTTCGACAGCGCTCGGCGTCCTTTCGAGCACCTGCTTGGCTCTGTTGGATCTGGAATCATTAAGGCGCCCTGAGCGCGTGCAACTCACACACCTATTGCGATAAATTCGTAGGAATGCAGCTGCCTCTGGCCCGCAATCGCGCAGTCCATCGCTGGCAGAGCGACCGCCTGTAGCACCGGGCCACTCAGGATCAGCGCCGCCTGCGGTCCGCGCAGCCGCACAAAGCCGTCCCAAGCGATTGATCACAAAAGCGCGGTCGCAGCGGCCAGCGCCAGCTCCTCTCACGAGACGGTTGACGGCTGTCTAGCGCTCGAATAATCATCAGTAAAAATAACATTCATATATGAAAGCTGGAGGAAGCCCATGAGGGCCCGAGCATCGTCGGGCGGGTTTGGTATCGTGATCGGCCTGTACCGGGCCGTTCTGGTCGGCCTGCTGATCGCCATCACGCTCCTCATCGCCACCGCGGTGCTGTTCCGCTACGGGCTCGGCGCCCCGATCCTGTATTCCTACGAGCTGGCGTCGCTGCTCTTCGTCTGGCTGGTCTTCCTGTCTTTGGCCGGCGGGGCCGCCCAGGCGGCGCATCTCGGCGCCGATGTGCTGACGCCCTATCTCGGCCCGAATGCGCTGCGCCTGCTGCACATCCTCGCGCATCTCTGCTCGCTGGCGGTGCTCGCCTATATCAGCTGGTACGCCTGGGTCCTGGCCGGCCGCACCCGCGTCGAGATGCCGACGCTCGGGCTCTCGATGGCCTGGATGTATGCCGCGGTCCCCGCCGGATGCGCGCTCTATATCGGCTGGATCTTCTACGACCTGGCGCGCCTCGCCGGCCTGGTCACGGCCCCGCCGCCGGCTCCGGTGGAGATCTGAGCGATGGGCAGCACCGGCCTCTTCACCGTCTTCACCGGCCTGATGATCACGGGCATGCCGATCGCCCTGGTCATCCTGGGTGCGGCGATCCTCTTCGTCATGACCGAGCCGGGGCTGATGCCGCTCGGCGTCGTCCAGGCGCTCGTCAACGCGACGCAACCCTTCCCGCTGATCACCATCCCGCTGTTCCTGCTGGCGGGCGAGCTGATGAACATCAGCGGCATCTCGCGCCGGCTGATCGACTTTGCCTCCGCGCTTACCGGCCACATGCCCGGCGGTCTCGCGCAGGTTAACGTCGTCGTCAGCACGCTCAAGGGCGGCATGAGCGGCTCCGCCAATGCCGATGCGGCGATGGACGCCAAGATGCTGGTGCCGGAGATGACACGGCGCGGCTACGACATCGCCTTCTCCTCGGCGGTGACCGCGACCTCTGCCTTCACCGCGGCGATGTTGCCGCCCTCGATCAGCCTGCTGATGTTCGGCTTCGTCACCGACACCTCGATCGGGGCGCTCTTCCTCGCCGGCATCGTCCCCTCGATTCTGCTGACCCTCGCCTTCATGGCGGCGACGCACATCATCGCCAAGCGCCGGGGCTATGGCGGTGACACGCGCTGGCAGGGCTGGGGCGTCGTCGGGCGAACCTTCATCGGCTCGCTGCCGGCGCTGCTGCTGCCGCTGGTCATCACCTTCGGCATCCGCTTCGGCGTGTTCACGCCGTCAGAGGCCGGTGCCGCCGCGGTGGTCTATGCACTCGTCTTCTGTGCCGTGACCCGCGAGGCGAGCTGGTCCGAGATCTACAGCGCGATGTGGAGCACAGCCGCCACGACCGGCGCGATCATGCTGGTGCTGGCTTCGACGGGCGCGCTCGGCTTCGTCCTGACCTTCGAGCGGATTCCGCAGGCTGTCGCCGAGCAGCTGATCTCGATCACCAGCGAGCCGCATCTCCTGCTCATGCTGATCTGCCTGCTCGTCTTCGTCGTCGGCATCTTCATCGAGGGCCTGCCGATGATCCTGATCCTGGCGCCGATGTTCCTGCCGGCCGTCACTCAGGCCGGCATCGATCCCGTGCATTACGGCGTGGTCTTCGTGCTGGTCTCGTTGCTGGGCGGCATCACACCGCCGGTCGGCACGCTGATGGCGACGACCTGCGCGATCACCAAGGTGCCGATGGGGCCGTTCTTCCGCGAATGCCTGCCGTTCCTGATCGCGATCATCGCGACGGGGTTGCTGATCATCTTCGTGCCGCAGACCGCGACCTGGCTGGCCTATCTCTGACCACGAGAGAGCGACACGCGAAGTCGCCAACCCGCAACGCCCTAGGGAGAAAACTGATGAAGACAGTAATTAAGATGCTGGCCGCGACCGCGCTCAGCGCACTCGCAGCCTCCGCCGCCCAGGCACAGCCGAAAGCGACGCAGCTGCGTTTCGCCCACATGAACGGGCCGCAGCACTCGGTCAATCTGGGCGCGCTGAAGTTCAAGGAGGCGGTCGAGAGCCGCACCGCCGGCCGTGTCCAGGTCGGTGTCTTCCCGAGCGGCCAGCTCGGCGAGAACACCGCGATCGGCGAGCAGATCAGCCTCGGCAGCGCGATGATCGGTCAGATCGGCGTCGGCGTGCTGGCCGACTACGTCCCCGACTACTCGGTGATCGTTTATCCTTTCCTGTTCAAGGATTTCGCGCAGGTGAAGGCCTTCCTCGCCTCCGACATGCCCAAGCAATGGGCCAAGGCGCTGGAGAAGAGCAATCTCAAGGTGCTCTGCCACGCCTATTTCGGCACGCGCGACCTCTACACCCGCAACAAGGCGGTGCGCGTGCCCGCGGACATGACCGGGCTGAAATTCCGGGTCCAGCCGGTGACGATCTACACCGAGCTCGCCAAATCGATGGGCGCGACGCCGACGCCGATGCCCTGGCCCGAGATCTACAGCGCGCTCAGCCAGGGCGTGATCGACGCGGCCGAGGCGCCGCCGAACGCGATCGCCGACCAGAAGCATTACGAGCACGCCAAGATGTACATGAAGACCGGACACATCGTCGATGTCTCGCCGGTCGTGATGAGCCTGTCCGCCTTCAACGGCCTGTCGAAGGACGATCAGGCGGCGGTGGCCGAGGAGAGCCAGAAGGCCTGCGATTTCATCAGCGAGGACACGGCCAGGGCCTATGACGCCAGCCTCCAGATCCTCAAGGACAAGGGCATGACGATCATCGCCGATGTCGACCGCGACGCTTTCGCCAAGCGCGCCGAGGCGATCGAGAAGGCTTTCCCGAAATGGACGCCTGGCCTTGTCGCCAAGGTTCGCGCCACGATGGGAAGTAACTGAGATGACGGCGACCGAGCTCGACAAGGACCGGGATGGCGCGCGCCGCTATGCCGTACCGGCGCTCGAGAAGGGGCTCGACGTGCTCGAGCTCCTTGCCCGGTCGCCGGACAGCCTCGGCATGAGCGCCGTCGCGGTGGCGCTCGACCGCACCGTGAGCGAGATCTTCCGGGTGATGCAGTGCCTGGAAGGTCGCGCCTATGTCGAGCGCGACCCTGAGAGCGATCGCTACCGGCTCTCGATGATGCTGTTCAACCTGGCCCATACCCGCCCGCCGACCAAGGCCCTGGTCTCGGCAGCTGGGCCGGTGATGGACCGCATCTCGGCGACGACCATGCAGTCCTGCCACCTTGCCGTGATCGATGACCTCAACATCGTCGTCGTGGCGCAGGTCACGGCGCCGACGCCGATGCATTATTCGGTTCGCCTCGGCGCGCAGTTCCCGGTCTGGGAAACCAGCTCGGGCCTCGTGCTGCTGGCGCACCAGCCGGAGGAGACGCGCGCCCGGCTGATCGACCGCATCATGACCGTGCAGTCCGATGTGACACGTGCCGAACTCGAAGAGCGCTGCGCGGATGCGCTGCAGAAGGGCTGCGAGATCCGCACCAGCGCCATCGTCAGCGGCGTCACCAACATCACCTATCCGGTCTTCAACCATCAGGGCCGGGTCGTCGCCGTGCTGACGAGCCCGTTCCTGCCGCAGGTGCATCTCGATGTGCGCCTCGATGAGGCCGCGGCGCTGATTGCGGCCGGCACAAGCGAAATCTCCAGCGCGCTCGGCCACCATCCCGGCTGAGCCTTCGTCCCTCCAAAGACAAGACGGATCAATGGCTTCTGTTCGCACCATTCGCGGCATCTCCTGGGACCACCCGCGCGGCTTCGACTGCCTGGCGGCCAATGTTCTGGCCTTCCAGGCGGCCAATCCCGATATCGAAGTGATCTGGGAGCGTCGTAGCCTGAAGCAGTTCGGCGAGCAGCCGATCGACGCGCTGGCGGAACGCTACGACCTGATCATCGCCGACCACCCCTTCGTCGGCCATGGCGCGGCCTCGGGCTGCCTCGTCGACATCACGCCGATCATCGGCAAGGCGGCGGTCGAGGCGCTGCTCGCCGACAGCGTTGGCAAGAGCAGCGTCTCTTATCACTGGGGCGGCGGCGTCTACGGTCTGCCGACCGACGCAGCCTCGCAGGTCGCATCCTATCGCCCGGACCTCATGCAGGCCCTGGGGCGCGAGGTGCCGTGCAACTTCAACGAGACGCTGGCGCTGGCCAAGGCGGCCCGCGCCGCCGGCAAGTCCATCGCGACCCCGGCCTGCCCGACCGACGCCATGGCGATGCTCCTCTCCTTCACCGCGAATCTCGGCCAGAAACTGTCGACCGAGCCCGGCCGCTTCTGGGAGCGTCGTGCCCTCGACGAGGCCTTCGCCTATATCGAGGAGCTCGTCGCCGCGAGCCATCCCTTCTCGATCAGCTGGAATCCGATCCAGGCTTATGATGCGGCCGCTGCCAGCGACGACATCGTCTACATCTCTTATGCGTTCGGCTACTCGAACTATTCGCGCCGCGGCGTCGCCAAGCCGATCCTGTTCACCAATGTCGCGGGGCCGGGCAGCGATCCGGTTGCGGGTGCGCTGCTCGGAGGCGCCGGCTGCGTCGTGACGAAGAGCGCGAGGGATCATGAGGCGATCGGCCGCTATCTGCGCTTCGTGCACGACCCCGCGCACCAGTGCGGCGCCTATTTCGACGCCGGTGGCCAGCCCGGCAGCCGCTCCGCCTGGCTCGATGCCCGCGTCAATGCCGAATCCGGCGACTTCTTCCGCAACACGCTGGAGACGCTGGACAAGGCCTATCTGCGTCCGCGCTTCGACGGCTTCGTGCCGTTCTTCGAAGAGGCCGGCGAGATCGTCAACGCCCGCCTGCGTGGCGCGATCAGCCGCGAGGCGGCGATCGACAAGCTCACGGCCCATTACGAGCACAGCTTCGCGCCGGAGCCGGCCCAATCATGAGCGCGCTCGATCACCTCACGGTGCTCGATTTCAGCCATCTGCTGGCCGGCCCGCTGGCCACGCAGATGCTGGGCGATCTCGGCGCCGACATCGTCAAGATCGAGCGGGTCGGCGAGGGCGATCTCTACCGGAACCTGCCGCCATTCTTCAACGCGCGGATCAACGGCGAGAGCCCGCATTTCCTCGCCTGGAACCGCAACAAGCGCTCGCTGGCGCTCGACCTGAAGGCGCCCGAGGCGCGCCGGATCATCCTCGACATGGCGGCGAAGGTCGATGTCGTGGTCGAGAACTTCCGGCCAGGCGTGATGGAGCGCCTCGGCCTCGGCTATGCCGATCTTTCCGCCGTCAATCCGGCCCTGATCTATTGCTCGAGCTCGGGCTATGGCGCGGGCGGGCCGCTCTCCGACCGGCCTGGCCAGGACCTGCTGCTGCAGGGCATCAGCGGCTTCATGAGCATGACCGGCAGCAAGGACGACAGGCCGACGCCGCTCGGCATCTCGCTCGCCGACCAACTCTGCTCCTACCACATCGTCTATGCCGTCCTCGCGGCGCTGATCCACCGGATGAAGACCGGCCGCGGCCAGCGCATCGAGGTCGACATGCTGCGCGCCTGCCTCGCCCATCAGGGCCAGGAGCTGCTTCTGGCGCTGACGCTCGGCCGGGCTTTCGAGCGGCCCGCCTCGGGTATCGCCCATCCCGGCATGCCGGCGCCCTTTGGCGTCTACCGCACCGCCGATGGCTGGCTGACGATCGCGATGAACCCGGTCGAGCGATTGGCTGAGGTGCTTGAGCTGCCGGAGCTCGCCGCCTGCGACGCAAGGCGCCTCTGGGACGAGCGCGACGCCGTCCACGCCCTGATCGAGAACCGCACCGCGACCGCCTCGACCGCGCACTGGATCGAGACGCTATTGGGCGCCGGCCTCTGGGCCGGCGAGGTCAACAGCCTGCAGCAGGTCACGCAGCTCGAACAAGCCGAGCACCTTGGCGCATTCACCAGCTACGAGCACCCGACGGCCGGTACGGTCCGCACCGTCAACATCCCCGTCAGCCTGTCGGAGACGCCGGGCGAGGTCCGTCTGCCGGCACCGCGCATCGGTGAGCACAGCCGCGAGATCCTGGCCCATTTCGGCTTTGCTGAAGACAGCATCGAGGCCTGGATCGGCGCTGGTGTGGTCGGGGCCTTGCAGGATCCCGCCCTTTCGGAGAACGCAGCATGAGCAGCGAGCCCACGATCCGCATCGAGATCGTCGACGCGACCGCGATCATCCATTTCGCCCGGCCGGACCAGCTCAACGCGATGAGCACGGCGATGGTCGGCGAGATCCTGGCCGCCTTCGACCGGTTCGAGAGCGACGCCGCGATCACCGCCGTCATCCTCACCGGCGAGGGCAAGGGCTTCATGGCCGGCGCCGATCTGAAGGAATATGCGACGCTGGACGCCGACGGCTTCCGCGTCTTCCAACGCCGCGGCCGTGCCCTCTACGAACGGATCGAGCGCTTCGGCAAGCCGGTCATCGCTGCGGTGAACGGCTACGCGCTCGGCGGCGGCTTCGAGATGGTGCTCGCCTGCGACCTCGTCGTCGCCAGGCGCGGCGCCCGCATGGGGTTGCCGGAGGTGAGGCTCGGCCTGATCCCGGGCGGTGGCGGCACGCAGCGTCTCGCCCGCAAGATCGGGCCGAACCGCGCCTTCGAGCTGCTGGCGACGGGCGAGCATCGTCCCGCCGAGGATTATGCGGCCTGGGGGCTGGTCTCGGAACTGGTCGAAGAGGATGTCGTCGCCGGTGCTCTGGCGCTCGCTGCCCGCTTCCAGAAATATCCCGCCGAGGCCGTCGCCGCGCTCAAGCGGCTCAACCGCGTCGCCCAGGCGAGCGAACTGCAGGCCGGGCTCGATCTCGAGGCGCAGGCGCTGCAGGGCCTGTTCGAGAGCCCGGAGGGCCAGGAGCGCGTCAACGCCTTCGTCGCTCGCTCGGGCGCCCGCTGACTCCATCGACGAGACGAAAGACCGGATACCCATGACCAAAGCGCTCGAAGACGTCACCGTCCTGGACTTCAGCCATCTGCTGCAAGGGCCCTTCGCCACGCAGCTCCTCGGCGATCTCGGCGCCAACATTATCAAGGTTGAGCGGCCGGGCCAGGGCGATCTCTTCCGCACCTTGACCTTCAACAACCAATGGGTCGACGGCAGCGAGAGCCCCAACTTCCTCGCCTGGAACCGCAACAAGCGTTCGATAGCGATCGATCTCAAGGCGCCGGAGGCGAAGGCCGTACTCTACCGGCTGGCCGAGAGCGCTGATGTCGTGGTCCAGAATTTCCGTCCCGGCGTGCTCGCCAAGCTCGGCTTCGGCTATGAGGATTTCCGGCGCATCAACTCGCGCATCATCTATTGCTCCGGCTCGGGCTACGGCCAGGACGGCCCATATGTCGACCGGCCGGGCCAGGACATGCTGATCCAGGGTCTCACCGGCCTGGCCGCCGCGACCGGTCGCGGCGACGGCCCGCCGGTGCCGGTCGGCTCCGGCTTCGCCGACCAGATCGGAGCGATGAACATGGTCTATGGCATCCTCGGCGCATTGTACTGGCGCGAGCGCTCAGGCAAGGGCCAGGAGATCCAGATCGACCTGATGAGCGGGCTGCTCGCTCATCAAGGCCAGGAGATGCTGGCCGCGCTCAATTTCGGGCGCGACTTCGTCCGGCCGAAATCCGGCATCGGCCATCCCGGCATGGACGCGCCCTTCGGCATCTATCCGACCTCGGAGGGCTGGGTGACGATCGCGATGAGCCCGTTCCGCCGGCTTGTCGGCGTGCTCGGTGACGACAGCCTGCTCGCCTACGACGATCCCAAGCTGCTCTTCGACAAGCGCGATGAGATCTGGGAATGCATCGCTGCGCTGACGAGGAGCTGGACGACGCGCGACCTGCTTGAGGCGATGCTCGCCGTCGACATCTGGTGCGGCCCGATCCAGACGCATCTGCAGGCCAAGGACGATCCGCAGGTCCGGCATATGGGCACGCTCACGAGCTACGAGCATCCCCGCGCCGGGACCGTCCAGGTCGTCGGGCCCGTCGTCCGCTTCTCGGAGACGCCGGCGGCGATCACGCGGCCCGCGCCGCTGGTCGGCGAGCACTCCGTCGAAATCCTGCGCGAGGCCGGTTTCGAGGCCGAGGAGATTCATGAACTTCTATCCGGCAAGGTTCTCGCGCAGTCGGAATGATGCGCCAGGAGCTGACATTGGCACGCTACCTGAAAGCTGACATTCGACGACGGCCAATTCATCGTCGGTAGCGACTTATGCTAGCCGGGTGCCGCGGGAGCGACAGCTATCAACGTATCCCGCTCACCACCTGCGCGCGCCCTCCAAAGCCTGAGCGAAACAGGGCCTCATGCGCGTCCTGATCAGGATCGTAGCAGCAGTCTTCGACCAGGCGCAGATCGTAATCTGCATCACTGGCCCAGGCGACGCTCGAAAGAACGACGCCCGTCGTGCTGATCCCGGCCATGACGAGCGTGCTTACTCCGCGCGTCCGCAGATCGGCGTCGAGCGACGTGCCATGAAAGACGCTGGCTCGTGGACATGTGTAGAACAGGTCTCCTTTCTCCACCGCCAGTTCTGCGACAGGCAGTCCGGTTCGAAATCGCCCGCTCGGGAGATAAGGGGTGATCTGGCGGTTGCTCGCCGGTGGGGCATGTTCATAGCCTTCGCCCAACGAAAAATTCGGGAAGAGCACCGGCCGGCCGGTGGAGCGCCATCGCCGGATCAAGGCGTTGCAACGATCCAATAGCGGTGACGGCTGCTCGCCGAACAGGATGTCGAACACATCGACCTGATAGTGCATGATGACGAGGGCTGCCTTCTCGATGAAGCTGCCCTGGAAATCGATCGGCATCGCATCACCTCGCGCTAGATCTGAACCGCGCCCCGTAACTCGTACGCGCACCTCGACTTGAACTCAGGAATCATTCGCTGAAGCGAGGCTGCGACGCCATGCAGTCAGCTGCTCCATGGTCGCTATCGCCCCACCGCACACGATGACCAGGATGTTCTGGAAATCGGCGAGTTCCGCCACCTGCTCGTAGATCGTGGCGATGCTCGCCCCGCAGGCCGGTTCGACGAGAATGCGATGGTCGTCGAGGAAGCGCAGGCAAGCATCGACCGCCTGAAGATCCGACACCACGGCGCAGCCGATGCGATGCTTGGACAGCAGGGCGAACGCATGTTCCGCCACCTGGCGCGCGCCGAGCGAGGTGGCGATGCTGTCGATCGCTGGCAGGACGATGCGTTCGTTCCGGGCAACCGATTGGGCGAGGCAGGAGGCACCCGTCGTCCCCACGGCCAGAACAGGCGTCGTCAGCTTGTGGCGCTGCAAGCCTTCGACGACGCCGCTGAGCAATCCTCCGCCGCCGACGGAAAGGACGACGAGGTCGGGCTCCACACCCGCCTCGACCATCTCGTCGATGATCGTCGAATGCCCTGTCCAGACCACCGGATCGTCGAAGGGGTGGACGAACGCATCGCTGGCCGCCAGCATCGCAAGCGCGCGCTCGTTCGCCTCCTGCCAGGACGCGCCGTGGACCAGGATTTCGGCATTCATGTCGGAGATCAGGCGACGCGCCCTTGGCGGTGTCGTCTCGGGGACGACCACCGTCACCGGGATGCCAAGCTCACGCCCAGCATAGGCGGCCGCTATTCCGGCATTGCCGCCGGACGAGCTGACGAAACGTTCGACCCCGCTGCGTGCATGGTGCTGGCACGCAAGGCCGATGCCGCGCAGCTTGAACGATCCCGTCGGCTGGAGAGATTCAAGCTTCAGCCAGACCTTGCGCCCGCTCGCGCGGGAGAGAGCCGATGAGCGATAGGTAGGCGTTCTGACATGGAGGGACATCATGACCTTCCCATCATGAGCGATCGGAGCTCAGCCACGGTCCCGGTTGCGCGAACCATGCCCGCCGTCCTTGTTCAGGGGGGCGGTGGAATGCCGGACCTTGAGTTGCATCCCGACAGACAGGCGCTCCGGCGCCATCTCGGATTGCTTGTCGGACATTTTTTTCAGCAGAAGATTGGCTGCAAGCTGGGCCACTTTCGTGCCATTGCCACGCACGGCCGTGATCGAAGGCGTCATGACTTCCAGAATGCTGGCGTCACCGATCGAAACGATCGACATGTCGCGCGGCAGAGCCAGCCCGCGCTTCGCGCAGAAGCGCAGGATCCCGGGGATCTCGTCGATATTGGCGATGATGGCGGTGATCGGCCGTTCTCGTCGGCATAACGCCTCCAGTTCGCGCGCCTTGAACGCGCCGACCTCGAAGACGAGACCTGCCGCCGGCTCCAGCCCGCGGTCTGCAAACGCCGCATCGAAGCCCGCCTTTTGCTCCCGGCCGACCCAGGTGTCGAGGTGACCGGCGACGAGCGCGATCTCGCTGTGCCCCAGCTCCAGGAGATGCGCGGTTGCGCTGCGCGCGCCGTGCCGATGCTCGGTCAGAACGGTGTCGAAGCCACCGCCCGGACTGCGTTCCCACAGCACCATGGGGATGTTGATCGCGGCGAGCCGCTGCGCGACATCCGGATCGTTGTCGCGATTGACAGTCAAAAGCATGCCATCGACGACGCGGTTCTGCATCAACGACAGAAGCTCGGCCTCTCGCCCATTGTCGAAATGAGTGCTCGCAACGATCAGGGTGTAGCCGGCCCGGCCGAGCGCCGTCTCCGCCGCAGCGATCATTTCCGCCGCGATCGGCTGCCGGATGTCTGTGACGAGGCAGCCTACGGCGTAACTCTTGCCGAGCCGCATGGAGCGGGCGACCGAGTTGGGACGGTAGCCGAGTTCCTGCACGGCTCTGAAAACCTGGTCGCGCAACTGGGGAGCGACATTCTCGTTTCCGTTGAGGACGCGCGAAACGGTGCCGAGGCCGACGCCGGCCCGGCTGGCGACATCCTTGATCGTGACGGTCCTGGGCTCGCTGGTCGCTTGCCCCGCCCTTTCCTCACTCACCCGGACCGTCCCTCTCCTGCGCCTCATCGACATACACGTGCGGCAGGCAGCGTGCGAGCCGGGGAACCAGCTCGATGACAGGAATGCCGATCGCCCTGGCGAGATCGTGGATCGAGATCTCCTCGCTTCCCTGCCGGCCGAGGACGACGACCTCGTCGCCGAGCGCGACATCGCCGAGTGCGGTCACATCGATGACCGAATGCTGGAAGGTCCGGCGGCCCAGCACAGGACAGCGCCGGCCGCGGATCAGGACTTCGCCCAGTGGCGGGATATGGTTCAGCCCGTCCCAGAAACCGATGGGCGCAACCGCCGTGCGCATGCCGTGTGCGATGGCGATCGGCGCGCCATAGCCGATTCCCAGCACGGCGCCGGGGGGGTGCTCCTGTATCTGGATGATCCGGGACTTCACAGCCTTGAGCAAAGGCGAGAGGGCGCCGATCTCCATCCAGTTCTCGTCGAGCCCTCCGCCATAGATCAGTCGCCCGGGATCGACCGCGTTGAAGAGCATGTCGGGATAGGCCAGCACCACGCGGCTCGAGGCCAGTATGAGGGTGAGGTCGTCATGCCCGGCCGCGGCGGCATCGGCTGCCGCTCGCCGGAAGAGTGCGGCCTGATCCCGACTCGTTGCGGGGTCGTCCGGCGTGCTCAAATGCGAGTACAGGCCCCGAACCGTGACGTGACTAGCGGCGCGAAGGCGCTGCAGCACGCCGAGCCATTGCTCACGGCGCAAGCCATAGCGGCCGAGACCGCAATCGACCTCGACGAAGACCTCGATCGCCTCGCCTGCGGCGATCACCGCCTCCGCATCGGCGATGCTCTGCACCGTCACCGTGGCACCGAGCCGAGCTGCTGCTGGCAGGTCGGCGGGGGTGGTGGAGGCGAACAGTAGGACCGGGAGCGTCGTGCCGGTGCTGCGGATCGAAACGACCTCGTCCGGGCTGCCGGCGCAGAAGCCATCGACGCCCGCCCGTTCCGCGGCCTTCGCGACCGCCGTGGCTCCGAAGCCGAACCCATCGCCCTTGCAGACGAAATAGATCCGGACATCCGGGCCGACCCGTTTGCGCGCCGCGGCGACATTGCGGCTGAGTGCGCCGAAATCGAGCTCCGCCCAGCTCGGACGCAGCAGGCGAGCGCGATCATGCCGGAGACAGTCTGTCCGCGCGTGACCGGGGCCGTAGCCTGCCAGTGCTGCGTGCACGGTCATGCCGCTTCTCCTTCTCGTTCGATGTTCGACGTCAAGCTCCGATTGCCTTCCGTAAAAAGGCGAAGCTGGGCGGTGGCCAACCCGGAGGGATCGGGCGCCAGGCGAGCGCGGCGAGCTTTCGTCGCGGTGGGATCCGCGCGGCCATCGGCGTCGATCACGACCCCATAGACGTCGCGCGCAAACGCCTCGGTGAAGCGCCCGTCACGTACATCGGCCGCTACCCGAGCCGGATCGCGCTCCAGCGGATCGCCATTGCCGCCGCCACCGGGAGCGATATGCGTGAAGAGATCGCCCTCGTGAAGCGCAAGCGTCCGCATCGGCATCACCGGCAGGAGATCGGCCTTGCCGGCATGGTCGAGAATATTGAGGGACGGCGAGCCCGGGCACCCGCCGAACAGCCCCGGCGGCAGATGCGCGCGACGGTCCGAGCGGACGGTGAGCGCCGCAGTTTTCCCGAGGATGCGATAGGACCGTGTGATCGCCATGCCGCCGCGCCGCCGCCCCGCGCCACCCGAATTGGCGACCAGGCCATAGCTCTCGATCCGCAGCGGATAGCGCGCCTCGATCAACTCCACCGGCATGTTCGACAGGTTGGCACCGGGGTTGGCGATCCCGTCGACGCCGTCCTTGGTGGCGCGGCCGCCCCAGCTTCCGAGAATCCCGTCCGTAATCAGCCAGGCCTTGCCGTCATGGACGCCGCTCAATGAAATGGCCGAAGGACCTCCTTCGCCGGCAGCCGGCATCCGGTCGGGGACGATCTGAGCGAAGGCGTTGAACAGCACATCGAGCATTCGGTAGGCCATGACGCCGCGCGCCGCGCAGGCGGCAGGCGGACGCGGATTGACGATGGTGCCGAGCGGCGCCACGACCCGGACCGGGCGGGCATAGCCCTCGCAGTTCGGCACCGCCGCCTGGACGGCGCAGCGCAATGCGGCATAGGCGACCGAATACGTGATTGCGACAGGGCCGTTGATGGCGCCCGGCACCTCTCCGCTGGTTCCGGTCCAGTCGATCTCGATCTCGTCGCCAGCAACGGTGATCGCGACCTTGAAGCGGATCGGCCCGCCAACCTCGCCGAGGCCATCGATGAAATCCTCGGCCTCGTAGACGCCATCGGGCATCGCGCGGATCTCGTCGCGGACGAGCCGCTCGGCATAGTCGTGCAGTTCCGCCAGCATGCTGCGCATCGGCCGCGCGCCATATTTGGCAAGCACCTTGCCGAAACCGCGCTCCGCCGCGGCGCAGGCGGCGATCTGCGCCCGCAGATCGCCCAGGACCTGTTCTGGAATACGCGAATTCACCTCCAGGAAGGCGAGCAGATTCTCGTCCATCCGGTCTTCACACATCGCCCTGATCAGCGGGATGCGCAGGCCTTCCTGGAAGATTTCCGTCGCATGGAGCGCCATGCTGCCGGGAGCCATGCCGCCGAGGTCGGTGTGGTGTACGAGGCTGGCGACGAAGCCCTCGACCTCTCCGTCATGGAAAACCGGCTTGACCAGGTAGACATCCGGCAGATGCATGCCGCCGGCACCGTAGGGATCGTTGGTGATGTAGCCGTCGCCGGGCTGCATCGTCCCGCCGAAGCGCTTGAGGATGTTCGCCATCACGCTCGGGAAGGAGCCGAGATGCACGGGATTGGTGAGCCCCTGCGCGATGATGAGCCCGTCCCGGTCGCAGAGCGCTGTCGAATAGTCCATCGAGTCCCGGACGATCGGCGAATAGGCGCTACGCAGGATGACGAGCGCCATCTCGTCGGCGATGGAAGCCAGGGCGTTCTTGACGATCTCCAGCGTCACCGGATCGGAGCGCGTCCGATCGGGAACGGAATTCGTGGCAAGCATGATGTTACCTTTCGGATGCTGTGAGCACGAGGTTGCCCAGTTCGTCTAAGCCCGCGGTCCAGCCGGGCGGCACGACGCAGGTGGCGTCGTATTCCTCGACGATCAGCGGACTTTCCCGGTCGCCGGCAGCGAGGTCCCAGCGCGTGATGACCGGGGTTGGCAGGTGGCCCCATTCCGCGCCGAACCAGCAGATCCGCGCCGCTTGGGTACCGGATGATGCCGTCTGCGCTTGAGGGACTGACGGCCGGTAGGCCGTGGCGCTCTCGCTATGAGGGCGCCCTGTGATGCGGATGTTGACGATTTCGAGTGGATCGTTCGCCGAGGCATGGCCATAGGTCAGCTCGTGCTCGCGATGGAAGGCCTCGCTCGTGGCCTCGATGTCGATCGCCCCGTCCGGATGACGGGCGACTCCGATGGTCAGCTCATAGGCCTGCCCGGCGTAACGCAGGTCCGCGAGCCGATCGATCTCGATGTCGTCCTTCGCGAACCCGTCCGTCTCCAGGCCGGCAACCATGCTCGCCTCGAGCTTGCGGTAGGCAATATCGAGCTCGTCGGTGTCGACCCCATCCAGGGCGCAGAAATAGGTCTGCATCAGGTCGTGCTCGGTCGTCGAATAGAGCAGCCCGAGCGCGCTGAAGACGCCGGGATGCGACGGGACGACGACGCGCTTCATGTCGAGGAGACGGGCGATCTCCGCCGCCACGGCCGGGCCGTTGCCGCCGAATGCGAACAAGGTGAAGTCGCGCGGGTCGCGCCCGCGATAGGTCGAGACGGCCTTGACGGCGCGCATCATCGTCGATGCCGCGATGGCGTAGACGCCATGCGCCGCAGCCTGGAGGTCGAGGCCCGTCGGCGCGCAGACCTGCTCGCTGAGCGCCTGCCGGGAGCGCTCCGCATCCAGGCGCACGGCGCCGCCGGCGAGGTGTTCCGGATTGATGTAGCCCAGCATGACGAGTGCGTCGGTCAGCGTCGGCCGGGATCCGCCCGCGCCATAGCAGGCCGGCCCCGGAACGGCGCCGGCGCTGTCTGGGCCGACCTGGATCAGGCCGCCGGCATCGACCCGGATGATGCTGCCGCCGCCTGCCCCGATCTCCGAGACGTCGATGAACGGCAGCTTCACCGCATGCCCACCGCCCTTGACCAGCTTGCTCGAAATGTTGATCCCGGCCCCGACCTCGTACTCAGTGGTGCGGGCGGGCTGGCCTTGCTCGATGATCGCGGCCTTGGCGGTCGTGCCGCCCATGTCGATGGTGATGATGTCGCTGGAGCTGCCGGCCGCACCGATGCGGGCCGCCGCGATCACCCCGGCCGCGGGACCTGACTCGATGATGCAGGCCGGCTTCTCGCTCGCCGCCAGCGCGCTCATCACGCCGCCGCTCGACTGCATCACCTGCAGTGGAGCGTGGATGCCGGCCTCGTGCAGCCGGGTCGTCAACGCCCGCAGATAGGAACGCACGACCGGCCCGAGATAGGCATTGACCACCACCGTGCTGGTTCGCTCGTATTCGCGGATCTCCGGCAGGACATCGCTGGAGCAGCAGACGAAGACATCCGGGCCGAGGGTCTCGGTCAGGATCTCGCAGGTCCGCCGCTCGTGCTGCGGATTGGCATAGGCGTGCAGGAAGCTCACCGCGACAGCGCGCGTACCGTCGGCGGCGATGCGGCGCGCCATCTCGGCCACCGCCTTCTCGTCCAGCGGCAGGACGACTTCGCCATGCGCACCGATGCGCTCGGGGATTTCGTAGCGCCTGTGGCGCGGCACCAGCGGCGTCGGTTTCTCGTAGTTGAGGTTGTAGAGCTCGGGCATGCGCAGCCGGCCGAGCTCGAGGACGTCCCGGAACCCGCGTGTCGTCAGCAGCGCAGTCTTGGCGCCCTTGCCTTCCAGGATGGCGTTGGTCGCCACGGTCGTGGCGTGCACGACCTCCTCGATCTCGCTCACCTTGCCGCCGATGCGCTCGAGCAGCGCCAGGATGCCGTCGACGATGCCGCGGCTGTAGTCGTCCGGTGTCGACGGGTGCTTGAAGGAATGAATCGTCTCCCCGTTTTCGAGGAATGTGATGTCGGTGAACGTGCCGCCGATATCGGCGCCGACGCGAAACGAGCGCGTTGTCATGGGTTGGTCTCCGCGATGATGGGCCGAGATGGCGCGAGGTGGCAGGCGACGAGCCGGTCACCGAGGAGGACCTCGGGCGGTTCGCTTTCCGCGCAGATCGGGATCCGGTTGCTGCAACGGGGTTCGAAGGGGCAGCCGCCATGGCGGGCGGCTTCGGAAAGCGGCGGTTCGGCGGGGCGATTGCGCCCGGCGAGCCCGCGCGGAATGGCCGCGACTAGGCGCTGCGTATAGGGATGCGCCGGCTCCGCCAGGATCTGTGCGGCAGGCCCTGCTTCGACGATGCGCCCGGCATACATGACGAGCACGCGGTCGCAGAACGCTCCGACGAGCCCGAGATCGTGGCTGATGATCACCAGCGTCAGCTGCCGGTCGCGGTGCAGTTGCTGCAGCAGCGCGACGATCTCGCTCTGCACGGAAACGTCGAGCGCTGATGTCGGCTCGTCGGCGATCAGCACCTCCGGCTGGCGCGCCAGGGCACGGGCGATCCCGATGCGCTGCTTCTGTCCACCCGACAATTGATGCGGCAGCCGGTCGAGCAACTCCGGCCCGAGGCTGACCTGCGCCAGCAAGGCGCTGAGTGCGCCCGGCGCGGGTTGGTCCGGAAAGGCTTCGCTCAAGCTGCGCGCAACGGTCTTGCGCGGATTCAGCGCCGTGTGTGCGCCCTGAAAGACGAATTGGACGCGGTTTCGGAAGCGCTGCCAGTCCGTGGCCGCAAACGAGGACAGATCGCGCCCTTCGAACAGAACCTGGCCGCTGCTTGGGCGGTCGAGGCCGACGAGGAGCCGCGCGAGCGTCGACTTCCCGCTGCCGCTTTCGCCGACGATGCCGAGGACGTCGCCGGCCCGCACCTCCAGGCTCGCCCCGAGAAGGGCGGACGTCGTGCGGCGGTCGAACAGCCGCGCCAGCGGCGAATGCGCCAGTGGGTAGCGCCGGCCAACGCCCGCGGCAGCAAGAAGTGGCGATGGGAAGCCTTCTGCCCGCATCATCTCAGGCACTCCGCCAGCAGGCGCACAAATGCGAGCCCTCGCCCTGCAGGGCAGGCCGCACGTGGCAATCCGCATCCGCCCGGGGACAGCGGGAAAAATAATCGCAAGCCCTCTCGCCGGGGCTTTCTTGCAAGCGGCCGGGCACCGTCGCTCGCAGCGGGTGGCCGGGTCGCGGGACGGCGTCCAGCAGGAGCCGCGTATACGGATGCTGCGGCGAGCTGAAGATCGCTTCCGTGCTGCCGGATTCCACGATCCGGCCGCGATACATCACTGCGATCCGGTCGCAGAACTCCGCAACCAGATCGAGATTGTGCGAGATGAACAGCAACGCGATCCCGGAGCTGGCGCAGATATCCCGCAGCAGCGCGATCACCTGGGCCTGAACGGTGACGTCGAGCGCCGTCGTGGGCTCGTCCGCGATCAGCAGGCGCGGCCGGCAGGCGATGGCCATCGCGATCAGGACGCGCTGGCGCATGCCGCCGCTGAGTTCGTGGGGATATTGGCCGCTTCGCCGGCGCGGGTCGTCGATGCCGACCTTGGCAAGAAGCTGCTCGGCTTCCGACCAGGCCGCCTTGCGGCCGGGATCGTCATGGCTGCGGATGGCGTCCACGAGCTGCCGGCCGACGGTGAAGGCGGGATTGAGGGCTGTCATTGGATCCTGGAAGATCATTGCCACCTTGCGGCCGCGCAGCTCCCGGCAGGCGCTTTCGGGCAAGCTGGTGATGTCCTCGCCGTCGAGGCGCATCGAGCCGCCGACGATCCGCCCGGCGCGTCCGAGCTGGTGCATGACCGCAAGCGCCGTGACGCTCTTGCCCGAGCCCGATTCGCCGACGATCGCCAGCTTCTCGCCAGCCCTGACCTGCAGCGTCACGCCGTGGACGACCTTCCGGGCTGCGATCTCGGGACCGAAGGCGACCGACAGTTCGGTGAGGCACAGTGCGGGAGCGGTCATAGCGCCGGCCCTCCGTCGCGCCGCCGCGGATCGAGCACCGTCCGGAGCGCATCGCCGACCAGATTGAAGCCGATCACGGCCAGGAAGATGGCCAGGCCCGGCCAGGTCGCGACCCACCATTCGTCGGAGAAGGCGAGCGAGCGCGCATCGGCCAGCATGCCACCCCAACTCGGTGTCGGTGGCTGCACGCCGAGGCCGATGAAGCTCAGCGACGCCTCAATGATGATGCCGATGCCGATCAGCACGCTCGCCTGCACGAAGAGTGGCGAGAGGATGTTGGGCAGGATGTCGCTGGTCATGATCGACCACGCTCCCGCGCCCTGCAGGCGCCGCGCCGCGACATAGTCCGCCTTGGCCTCGGCCAAGGCCAGGCCATGGGCGACACGCGCCAGCCCGGGAATGAAGAGCAGCCCGACGAGCAGGATGATCTTGGCTTCGTTCGGAACCAGGAGCGGGCCCAGCTGCACCGGCCCGGTGCCGAAGATGCCGACGATGGCGATGGCCCAGACGAGCAGCGGGATCGCCGCGAAGATGTCCATCAGGCCCAGCAGCACGCTTTCGACCAGCGTCCCGCTGTAATAGCCGGACAAGATCCCGACCAGGAGGCCACCCGAGAGTCCGATCGCGACGGTCAGCACGCCGATCATCAGCGAGCCCCGCGCCCCCCAGACCAGCCTGGCGAAGATGTCGCGCCCCATCTCGTCCGTGCCGAGCAGGAACGACGCGCCCGGTGGCTCCAGCCGGTGCTCCATCATCAGATCGAGCGGATCATGCAGCGGCAGCCAGGGCGCCAGGAGAGCGGCCAGGAAAAGCAAGCCGACGATCACCAGGCCGACCAGGCCGATCCGGGTCCCGGCGAGGCGGCACATGAGACCGGCAAGCCCGGAGAGCGGATGCAAGCGCCTCGCATTGGCAGCCTCTGCTGCGGGGGCAGATCCCGTGGAGCGCATGACGTCAAGCATGTCGCAGCCTCGGGTTGATCAGCCTCTGGATGAGGTCGGCCACGAGGTTCGAGACGATGAACATCGCCGTGACGACCAGCACTGTGGCCTGGATCATCGGGTAGTCGCGCTGGGTGATCGCCGTCAGCAAGGCCCGCGAGAGGCCAGGAATGTTGAAGACCAGCTCGATGATGATCGCCCAGCCGAACATGTAGCCGAACGACATGCCGGCGACGCTGACGAAGGGCGGCAGCGCGTTCTTGACCACGTAGCGAGCGACCAGGAGCCGGCTCAAGCCAAGCGAATGGGCGGTGCGGACATAGTCCTGGCCGAGGACCTCGATCACGGCGGCGCGCATCAGGCGGCTCAGCGCCCCGATGTAGTAGAGCGCGATCGACAAGGCCGGCAGCACCAGGGAGGCGAGATGGGCGTGCCAGCCTTCGGCGAGCGGCGTGATCCCGATGGGTGGCACCCAGCCCAGCTTGACCGCGAAGACACGGATCAGGATCAGGGCAAGCCAGAACCCCGGAACCGACACGGCCATCAGGGACAGCATGCGGATCAGATGGTCCGGCCAGCGATCCTCGGTCAGTGCAGCGATAAGACCGAGCGGAATCGCGCCGGCCAGGGTCAGCAGAAAGGTGATCACCACCAGCTCGACCGTGACAGGCAAGCTCTCCAGGAGCTCTAGGTCGATCGAGCGGCCGGTGATGTAGGAGGCCCCGAACCCTGACCGGGGAAGCTGTGCAACCCAGGCCGCATATTGCGCGGGCAGGCTGCGATCGAGGCCGCGATCATGCTCGAACGCCTGGATCTGCTCGGTGGTGGCATCGGAGCCGAGCACGATCCGCGCCGGCGATAGCGGCGTCAGCCGCGTCAGCGCGAAAAGCAGCACGCTGACCACGGCGAGCACCACAAAGCTGCTGGCTATTCGACCTGCGAACCACATCGATCTCACCTCAGCGGGGGTCGGTCACGGCCACGTCGGTCAGGCGAAGCGTGATCCCTGTGTTGGGCTCGAAGCCCTGCACATTGGTCCGCCAGAGGTTGAAGCTGTGGACCGCGCCGATCCAGGTCGAAGGCGAGTCCTCCGCCAGGATCGCCTGCATGTCGGCGAGGATCGGCCCGAGCGATGGCTCGTCGTCGACGCGGAAGCTGTCGGCCAGGAGCGTGTTGAGCCGCTCGCTGCTGTAGCCGGAGCTGCGCGTCATGACCTGGTTCGGCGTATAGATGCCCTGGATAATGAAGGTCGGGTCGGAAGGGCCGATCACGGCCATGAGCACCGAAGTCTGGTTTCCGGCGAAGACCTGCTCGATCAGTTGGCCGGTCTCGAGCGGCTGGAGCTTCACCTTGATTCCGAGCCGCGCAAGCGATGCCTGGATGAACAGGGCCGCATCGCCGACATCCAGCAGATAGCCTTGCGACGAATAGAGCAGCTCGAACTCGGCACCGGACGCGTAGCGGGACTTGGCGAGATAAGCCTTCGCCTTGTCGAGATTGAAAGCCAGCGCCTCGGCCGCCTTGGCATTGTACCACCAGGCCGAGGCTGGCGCCGGTACTGCCGAAGGCTCGACCAGACCGTTGAAGATTTTCTCGGCAATGGTCTTGCGATCGGTCGCCAGCGACACAGCCTTGCGAAAATTGGGGTCGTCGAACGGCGGCTTGCGGGTGTTGTGGATCATCAGCATCATGCTGCCGAGTGCCGGGCGGCTGCCTCCGGCGAGGCCCTGCGCCTTGGCCTGTTTCAGGCGAACATAGTCGCGGACGGGCGGCGCTCCGATGATGTGCACTGACTTCGACAGCAGCGCAGCGATCCGGGCCGCCTCCTCGGAGACGATCCGCACGCGCAGCCGGTCCCAGGCAAGGCTGTCCTTGCGCCAGTAGTTCGGGTTGCGGCGGAATTCGACGACATCGTTGGAACGCGCCGAGACGAAGATGCCGGGCCCCGTTCCAAGCCCTTCCGGCCTCTGCTGGAAGACCTCGTTGCCGTATTTCTCGCGGCTTCCGGCCGGGAAAATCCCCATGTACTTGGTCATGTAATCGAGGAAGGGCCGGAAAGGCGCCTTCAGCTTGAAGCGCACCTTGTGGCGTTCCAGGACATCGACGGATTCGATATTCGTCCAGACCGAGCGCCGCAGCGCCTTGTGGGCCGGATCGAGCATATAGTCGTAACTGTACTTCACATCCTCCGCGGTGAACGGCTGGCCGTTCTGGAATGTGACGTCGTCGCGTAGCTCGAAGACATATTCGGTTCGGTCGGCGGAGATCGCCGGCAGCGCCTTCGCGAGCATGGGGCGACGACGGCCGTCGCCGTCGATCTCGATCAGGTTCTCGAAAATCAGCTGATTGACCACCATGGCGTCGTGATTGCCCTGGTTGATCGGGTCGAAGGTCGAGGGGTTCGACGGGATCGCGACGACCAGGGAGCGCTCGTCGGCCGCCCGGACGGCAAGGGGGAGGCCAAGCCCTCCGATGGCGGCGACTCCGCCCTGGAGGAACGCGCGACGAGCAAGTGAGGTAAGACCCATGGCAATCCCCTCCTGGAAACGTTTCCATATTTTCTGGAAACGTTTCACCAACCGAATTTGTTGTCAAGTCTCGAGGTCTCGATTTCAACCGGAGCCCGTCGCGATGCGCACAAATTCTCCACCTCGCGCATCGCGCCAGATCGCATGCAGGGGGACTGGGAGGCCCGAAGCCAAATGCGATGAGACTAGGGGGAGGTCACCTCGGCCTTCCGCCCGTGAGGCTGCGAATTTTGGGAGAAGCTCACGAATGCCGGGCAGGGGTGGGTTTCAAGCTCAAGGCGCCAAGGCGTTAGAAGCTGCGCCGCGCCAGGAGCGGACATAGCAAGGGTGCCCGAAAGCGGGCATATCGGGACAGCGCAGGGGTCGTCTTTATAGGCGTATCCTAACAAACAGCTCTTCAGCGTAACATTTGTCATTAACCTGTCGTCGGCGGTTTGGAGAAGCGCGGGTCCGTTAGCCGTTCTAGGCCAGATGCTTCGTTTTCTCGTTCTTCGTTTGCTGCGCGCCCTTCTCACCGTCGCGATCTGCGTGTCGGCGGTGTTCCTGGCACTGCGGCTCGCTGGCGATCCCGCCGACATCATGCTCTCAATCGAGACTCCGCCTGATGTCCGCGCCCATTACCGCGAGCTCTGGGGGCTCGATCGTCCACTCCCCGAGCAGTATCTGCGCTATCTCGCCAGCGTGATCAGAGGCGATTTCGGCCTCTCCTTCGCCGATGACCGGCCGGCCTTCGCCGCGGTCGTCGACGCCCTGCCGAAGACATTCCTGCTCGGGGCCTGCGCGCTCCTGCTCGCTCTGCTGATCGGCATGCCGCTCGGCGCCCTGGCGGCGCTGCGCCACAACAGCGCGGTCGACCGCTTCGCCATGGCGGTCGCCGTGCTCGGCTACGCGATCCCGATCTTCTTCCTCGGTATCCTGCTGATCCTGCTCTTCGCGCTGAAGCTGCGCGTGCTGCCCTCGGCGGGGTCCGAGACCCTCTGGCACCTGATCCTGCCGGTGGTGACGCTCGCTTTGCCGCTGGCCGGCCGCCTCGCCCGCTTCGCGCGCACCGCGACGCTCGAAGTCCTCGGCAAGCCGTTCATCCGCGCTGCCCGGGCCCGCGGGGTGATGCCGCTCTCGGTCATCCTGCGCCACGCCCTGCCCAATGCCGCCGTGCCGCTCCTGATGTTCATCGGCATCGAGATCGGCCACATCCTCGCCGGCAGCGCGGTGGTCGAGACGATCTTCGCCTGGCCGGGCATCGGCCGCCTGCTGGTCGATTCCGTCTCGACGCGTGATCTCGCCGTGGTCCAGGCGGTGATCCTGACCGTGACCGTCGTCATGGTCGCCGCCAACCTGCTGGTCGATGTCCTGCACATCCTGATCGATCCGCGCCTCGGCGGCTTCTCGCGCAGCCTGGGCAAGCCGGCATGAGCGCGAGCCTCGATCTCGGCGCCGCTCCAGCCACCCGTCCGCGCGGGCGCCGCATGTCGCCGGTGGTGAAGCTCTCGGCCGGCTTCCTGATCCTGGTGGTACTCGTCGCCATCCTGGCCGACTGGCTGGCGCCGATCCACTACACCACCCAGAACCTGCTGGCGCGGCTGAAGCCGCCTTTAACGCAGAGCGGCGGCACAACCTACTGGCTCGGCACCGACCAGCTCGGCCGCGATATCCTCAGCCGCATGATCTACGCGGTCCGGACCTCGATCCTGATCGCGGTGATGGGCACGCTGATCGGGGCGATGTTCGGCACGCTGCTCGGCTTCATCGCGGCGCGGATGCGCGGCGTCGTCGACCAGACGATCATGATGCTGGTCGATGCGCAGGCGGCGATCCCGGCGCTGTTCCTGGCGCTGACCATGCTCGCCTTCTTCGGCAACAACATCGTGCTGTTCATCATCCTGGTCAGCATTGACGGCTGGGATCGCTATACGCGGCTCGCCCGCGGCCTCGTCGCCTCCGAGCAGGAGAGCGACTACATCAATGCGGTCGAGGCGCTGGGTGCCAGCACCCCGCGCGTGATCCTGCGTCATCTCCTGCCGAACATCGTCGCAGCGCTCGTGGTACAGGCGACGCTCAACTTTCCCGGCACGATCCTGCTCGAGACCTCGCTCTCCTTCCTCGGCCTCGGCGTGCAGCCGCCCGGCACCTCGCTCGGCCTGATGCTCGGCGAAGGCAGGCGCTATCTCCTCAACGCCTGGTGGATCGCCGTCTTTCCCGGGCTCGTCATCTTCCTGACGACGCTGTCGATGAGCCTGTTCGGCGACTGGCTGCGCGACCGCTTCGACCCGACCAGCGAGCGGCACTGAGGTCATGAGTTTCTCGATACGCAGCATCGCCGGCCCCCTACCGCTCGCAATCGCCCATCGCGGCGGGGCTCTGCTCGGCCCGGAAAACACTGCCGAGGCCTTCGAGCGGGCCAGGATGGTCGGCGCTGAGATGATCGAGACCGACGTGCGGCTCAGCTCCGACGGCGCGCTGGTCTGCCTGCACGATGCGGACCTCCGGCGCACCGCCGGCGATCCGCGCCTCGTCGCCGAGATCAAGCTCGCGGAATTGCGTGCGATCCTGCTCGGCCTGCTGACGCTGGACGAGGCGATCGCGGCCTCCACGCCGCTCGGCCTGCTGCTCGACGTCAAGCTCGCCGACCCGGCCATGCTGCGGCGCATCCTCGACAGCGTCTCGGCAGCCGACGCCACCGGGCGGGTGCTGCTCGGCCTGCGCTCGCTCGATCTCATCGCCGCCGCACGCACCTTGTCCGAGGAGATCGCCATCCTCGCACTGGTTGCCGACCCGGATACCTACCGGCAAACTAAAGCCCTCGGCGCGAACTGGTTCCGCTTCTGGCAAGGCGAAGCGACATTCGAGCGCATCGCGGCTGCGCGCGCCGCCGATCTGCGGACGGTCATCATGGTCGGGCAGCCGCGCTCGGTGGCGATAGCCGGCTATCCGCCCTTTCCGGTTGGGCTGATCGATGCGGACGGGATTGACCGCCTCCTCGGGCTCGCTCCCGATGCGGTGATGCTCGACGATCCCCGTTTGCTGCTCTCGGCTCGCCCCGTCACGGCCCTGTCGTCAAGCTGAGGCATGGCAGCCGCAGCGTGCGGCAGGCCGGATCGGCGTCGCCGCCGATAGCGATGCGAGACACGCCATGATCACCATTTCCCGCCGCCGCTTCATCGAGGGCGCTTCGGCCGCCTCCGCGCTGCTCGCCGCCCCGCAGGCCTTCGCCGGCGAGACGCGCCCCAACTTCACCGTCGCCGTCGCCGACCTGCCGGCTACGCTGGAGCCGGCGCGCGAGCTCTCCAATGTCGGCACGCGGGTCACCTATTCGATCTTCGACACGCTGATCCGCCGCGATTTCCTCGGAGCTGCCGATGGCGGCGGCTCCGAGCTGAAGCCGCATCTGGCGGTGAAGTGGGAGCGCGTCTCGCCGCAGGAGCTGGTCGTGACGCTGCGCCAGGGCGTCAAGTTCCACAATGGCGACGAGCTGACGTCGGAGGACGTCGCCTACACCTTCCGGGACGGCCGCCTCTGGGGCGACAAGGCCCAGATCCCCGGCGGCAAGCCCTATTTCGGCATCCTCGCCAGCGTCGAGCCTATCGATCGCTACACCGTGCGCTTCCGCACCAAGGTCGCCGACGTGCTGCTGGAGCAGCGCCTGGCCTCCTGGTGCGCCTGGATCGTCAACAAGCGCGCCTATGAGGCGATGGGCTTCGAGGCCTATTCGCGCAAGCCGGTGGCGACCGGCCCCTACCGCGTCGTCTCGCATTCGGCGGCCGAGGCGACGGTGCTGGAAGCCTTCGACGACTATTTCATGGGCAAGCCGACGGCGAGGCGCGTCACCTTCCGCCGCGTGCCGGAGCTGGCGGCGCGCGTCGCCGGTCTCGTCGCCGGCGACTACGACCTGATCACCAACATCCCGCCCGACCAGATGAGCGTGGTCGGCGCCTACAAGGACATCGACGTCCGTTCGGTCGTGCTCGCGAACGTGCACGTCCTCGCCTACAACGAGCAGGACAAGGTCCTGGCCGACAAGCGGGTGCGCCAGGCCCTGAACTACGCCATCGACCGGCAGAAGCTGGTCGATGCGCTCTGGCAGGGCACGGCGCAGGTGCCAGCGAGCCATAATTTCCCCGAATACGGCCAGATGTTCGTCGAAGGCCGCAAGCTCCCTTACGACCCGGCCAAGGCCAAGGCACTCCTGCAGCAGGCTGGCTACAAGGGCGAGCCGATCGTCTACCGCACCATGGCCAATTACTACACCAATGCGCTCGAGGCGGCGCAGATCCTGGTCGAGCAGTGGAAGGCCGTCGGCATCAACGCCTCGCTGCAGGTGGTCGAGAACTCCACCCAGATGCGCGGTGCCGGCGCGCAGATCTTCAACTGGTCGAACTCGACACGCCTGCCCGATCCGCTCGGCGCGATCTGGGTCGCCTGGGGCCCGGCGGGCGAGCACCAGGTCTCGAAGTTCTGGACCTCGGCCGAAGGCTTCAACAAGGCCGGCACGGCGCTGGAGGCAGAGGTCGACCCGGGCAAGCGCAAGGCGCTGTTCACTGAGATGCTCGACATCTGGGAGGACGAGGCGCCAGCGACGATCCTCTACCAGCCGAGCGAGGCCTATGCGATCAAGAAGGCGATCGCCTGGCGGCCGACGACCTTCTACTTCATGGATCTGCGCCCGGACAATCTGTCCTTCGCCCGCAGCTGAGTGGTGCGCGTGCGCAATAAAAAAGGGGCGGCATAGCCGCCCCTTTTTGCGTTCGTTCCCTTGGATCAGTGCCCGCCGAGGATGAAGCGGCGACCGTCCTGCTCGGCGAACTCGACCTGCTGCACGAAGGCGCCGCGGCTGGCCGAGACACGGCGGATGCGCGCTTCCTCCCGCGCCGGGCGGGAGAGGTCGCGGCCGACCATGCTCGGCGCCTTATCCAGACCGGAAAGGCCGAGCACGGTTGGGCCGATGTCGATGATTCCGGCTGGCTCCTGCGAGATCATGCCGGCGTCGGCATTGCCGCCGGAGACGATCAGCACGGTGTTGAGCTCATGCGGATTGATGCCGCCGTGCATGCCGCCGCCGAGCGGGACATCGCCCGGCGTCATCGCGCCGAGGCCGGGCAGGCCGTACTGGTCGGCCTCCAGCGACGATTTCAGGATGAACATCAGGTCCGGCTGGCGCCCGGCATGGCCGGCGCCGATCAGGTCGAGCGACAAGGTGCCGGCGATGTCGCCTTCCTCGCTGCTGCCGCGCGAGAAGACATGGCCGACCGTCGGCTGCTCCATCAGCCAGGCGGCGATACGCTCGAGCTGACTGCGGTCGTCGCCGCGCAGGCGGATCTCGCCGCTGATGCCGCCGGTCGCCAGGAAAGCTGCGCCGTCGACCGCCTTGGCATTGCTGAGATCGAAGCCGGCCTGGCGCGCCGCATCGAACAGCGGCTCGACCGCCCCGGTCGAAATCTGGCCATGGTCGGAGGCGGCGATCACTGCGATGCGCTCGCCATCGGGCTGGGCTTCGACCCAATCGAGGATGGCGCCGAAGGCACGATCCGCTTCCTGAAGGCCGGCCTTGGCCTCCGGCGAGCCGAGTCCGCGATAGTGGAAGGTCGTGTCGGGCTCGTTGAACCAGATCAGGGCGACATCGGGTTTCAGCGTCGGTAGCACGTGCTCGACCATCACCCGGCCGCCATAGGCGACCTCGCCGAGGCGCGGCAGTTCGCGCTCCGGCAGCGGCCCAATCCTGGCGATCGCTTCCTCGACCGCTTCCGGCGTCTGCGTCGCCTCGGCGCCGTGCATGGAGAAGGTCCAGTGCCCGTTGGCGCGGGCGCGCGGATTGATGAAATGCGCTGAACCGGCTGAGCCGGTATGGACGACGGCGAGCCTTTTGCCCGCCCGCGCCAGCACGTCGCCGAAGGTGTCGACCGCGACCAGCCGCCCGCCATGATGTGCCTCGGCCCGGCGGATCAGGGCGGCGTCGCTGGTGTCGAAGATGCGCTCAGGGATGGCGTCGCCGAGATAGAAGGCGTTGCCGACGATGCCGTGCACGCCGGGTGGTGCGCCGGTGGCGATCGCGCTGGTCGCGACGCGGGTCACCGAGGGGAAAACACTGCGCGCCTGCCGGAACCAGGTGCCGCGCGCTGCCAGCCGCAGGATGTTGGGCGTCAGCTCCGGCGTGACCAGATCGGGCCTCAGCCCGTCGAAGACCGCAACGATGACGCGCGTGGCTGGGGAACGATCGTCTTGAGTCATGTCGGTGTCCGGTCGGTCGGTGGGATCAGGCGGCAGCTGCCCTGGCGTCGGCAGTCACCGGTACCAGATGGCAGGCGGCCAGTCGTCCATCGCTGGCGAGGCGCAGCGCCGGTGCCTCCTCGCGGCAGCGGGCGATGGCGCGCGTGCAGCGCGGATGGAACGCGCAGCCCTGTGGCCGGTCGACCGGATTGGGCGGGTCGCCGCGCAGGACGATACGCTCGCGCGTGCGGCGCTGGAGCGTCGGCACCGCCGATACCAGCGCCTCGGTATAGGGATGGGCCGGCGCGTGGAACAGCGCCTCGGGCGGGCCCTGCTCGACGATCCTGCCGAGATACATCACCGCGACCTCGTCGGCGATCTGCCGGACGACCTTCAGATCATGGCTGATGAAGAGATAGGCCATGCCGAAGCGCGCCTGCAGATCCTGCAGCAGGTTGATGACCTGGGCGGCGACGGAGACGTCGAGCGCCGAGATCGGCTCGTCGCAGACCAGCAGGTCGGGACCGAGGATCAGCGCGCGGGCGAGCACGACACGTTGGCGCTGCCCGCCGGAGAGCTCGTGCGGATAGCGTTCGAACAGGTCCGGGCGCAAGCCGACCGCGTCGAACAGCTGGAGCGCCTTCTGCCGCCGCGCCTCGGTGCCGGCTTCGAGGCCATGGATGACGAGCGGCTCGACGATCTGCTCCCCAACCGGGAGCCGCCGGTCGAGCGCCGCGAGCGGGTCCTGATGCACCAGCTGCATCCGACGGCGCAGCGCCCGCCACTGTCGGTCGCGGATCGCACTGACCTCTTCGCCAGCGAACGCGATCCGCCCGCGCGTCGCTGGCAGCAAGCCGAGCACGAGCCGCGCGGTGGTCGACTTGCCGCAGCCGGACTCGCCGACCAGACCGAGCGTCTTGCCGGCGGCGAGACTGAAGCTCACGCCGTCGACCGCATGGAGCAGCCGTTTCTGCCCGGTGCCCGTCGCGACCGGGTAGTGCCGCGCAAGGTCGCTGACATGCAGGAGCGGAGTCATGCGAAGGCCCCGGCAGGAGCGGCCTCCTGGGCGACCTGCGCCGTCGTGGTCTCCGCGAGGCGCAGGCAGGCGGCGCGCTGGTCCTGCGCTGCCAGGACCAGCGCAGGCGTCTGCTCATGGCAAGCCTCGATCACGAGCGGGCAGCGCGGCGCGAAGGCGCAGCCGGGAGGCATCCGATCGGGTGCTGGGACGGTGCCGGCGATCGGTGTCAGCCGGCGGCGCGGCCCATCGAGGCTCGGCAGCGCGGCGAGCAGGCCGCGCGTATAGGGATGACGCGGTCGACTCAGCAGATCTCGCGTTGCGGCAGTCTCGACGATGCGGCCGGCATACATCACCGCGACGCGGTCGCAGAGATCGGCGATGACGCCGATATCGTGCGAGATCAGCACCAGCCCCATGCCGCTCTCGCGGCGGATGTCGCGGATCAGGTCGAGGATCTGCGCCTGGATCGTCGCGTCGAGCGCTGTGGTCGGTTCGTCGGCGATCAGCACTTCGGGCTCGCCGGCGAGCGCCAGTGCGATCATCACACGTTGGTTCATGCCGCCGGAGAATTCGTGCGGATACTGCCGCAGCCGCCGTGGCGCATCGGCGATGCCGACGCGATCAAGCAGGCGCAGCGCCTCGCGATGGGCGGCGTCACCGCGCAGCCCGCGGTGCAGCCGCAGCACTTCGGCGAGTTGGGTGCCAATGCGCTGCACTGGGTTCAGGGCGCTGGAAGGGTCCTGGAAGACGAGTGCGATACGGCCGCCGCGGACATGCGCAAGCTCGCGCCCGGACAATTGCATGATGTCGCGTCCGTCGAGCAGCACCTCTCCGCTGGTTGTCACGCCCTGTCCAAGAAGGCGCAACGCTGCGAGCCAGGTGATGCTTTTGCCGCATCCCGACTCGCCGACGATGCCGAGCGCCTCGCCGCGAGCGACGGAGAGCTCGATCCCACGGACCACCGGCACGCCTTCTCGAACGGAGACGGTAAAATCCTGCAGGCGGAGTAAAGGTTCTCCGGCACCCGCAGCAGCGAATGCCGAGACCAATTCGGCAGGCCGCTCCCGCGTTAGAACTGACGATGACAGCATGGCGGCTGGCATACTGCCGGTCTCATGACCGCCATGTGACGGCGCCCTCAGGGATTCATCGTGGACCAATACCGCAGCATTGCCAGCTAGCGCCAGAAGCCGACGTTCCGGAGGCAATGGGTGAGTTGATTGAGTTTAGGTTCCCGACCTCAGACGGCCACCTCGGGGAAGCCAATCTTGCCGCTAGCCTCGAGCCAGACCAGAAATTGAGGTGCTGCCGCGTAAGCGGGGATCCGTGTGAAGCCCGGCGGTCAACCGGCCCCATTGCGACAGCGGGATAGGGACCCGGAGCTTTGAAGGACTACCAAGTTATCTTCAGACCGACCCGCCCGTCATAGGCGTGGGATCGACCGTCGGTTCCGATCGAGTAACCTGCCGAGGCGTAAAGGGTGGTATTTCGCGAAAACTGTGCATCCACCCCTGCCTTGAGCTCGACCCAGGAGCCGCCGAGATCGGAGCTAAAAGTGACGGGCCCTGCGTCGGATGAGAACGAGGTTTTCGGGTTGCCAAGGAACTCGTTCCAGAGGCTTGCCTTGAGCCAGGCCGTCATCATGCGCGGGGCAGGCGCGTTGCCATCCAGCGCCCAGCTTCGCGCCAGCCGGGCACCGACGCGCCCGGCAAGCGAGTCGACATCGGAGAAGCGGACCAGCGCGGCCCCGTCATGTCCGGAGCCGTTGATCAGCGTCTGATAGATCAGTTGCGCCTGCGGCTCGATGATCCAGCCATTGCCGAGTGCAATCGGATAGCCACCCTCCAACGATGCGGCGAAGCCGAACCCGTCGCGGTTGAGCTTAATCGAGCGCTTGGAGTCAGCCTCGGCGTCGAACCACGTTCCCTGAACCACGCCATCGAGGTACCAGCCTGACGGGCCGAAGTGCGTCCAGTAAGCCCCAAGCGAATAGCCGTCGATGGTATTCGTGCCCGCTCGGAGGCCATTATAATGCGTGACATCCCCTCGAATGCGTCCGACGGCTCCATAGACGCCCGCGTGATCGCGCGACCCGTCTGAGTTCCACCCCCTGTAAAGATCGATGCCGGCTTGAAGGGCAAAGATCTCGTAATCGAAGTTGGGGCCGTTCCGGAAAATGCCGCCTGGGCCACCGTCATGATTGCCGTGAGTGCCGATGATCCGGCCCCAGCCGAGCGACGCATGCGAACGACTGGCAGAAGCGGAATCTGGCGCAATCTGCACGCGGGTCGCGCAGCGCTCACGGCGTTCAGCGGGACATGGGATGGCGCGCTCCTCTGCGAGCGGGGTGAGCTCAGTCGGACGCAACTCGCCGATCCGTTCGTGCAGGCTGTCGATGATGGTCCGTCCGTAAAGCAACCCCATGGCGGGAAGGGCAGAGTAAAGGGAGACCTCCCGACGATAGTTTGGAAGTGGTGAAGGACCAGGCGTCGGATTGGGCGGGGACGGACCAGGCGTCGGATCGGGCGTCGGTTCGGCCGTGGAGCGCAGATACCAATCGTTTGGTGCTGTGCCATCGAAGCTACCGCGATAGAGCAGGTATTCATACGGCCCTGCAACCACTGGACGGCCGAGTTGGAACGCGTTGGCCGTCGTGCCACCGTTCGCTTCCACTATCCGTATCCCATCGCCGACCGTTATTGCGCCGAGCCCGCCGACATTGTTGACCAGAATGCTCGCCGTGCCTGTCGTAGCGCTGCCTCCGAGATTGAGCACTAGGAGGTCGGTGTTCTGCACGCTGGCGTCGTTCAGGAAGGTGTTAAAACTGACGCTGCCGCCCAGCGAGAGCGCACTTGTATCGATCGTGAAGACGCTTCGTGTTCCCTGTTGCCGACCGGCAATGGAGAGATCGCCGGCCAAGTTGACCGCATCCGCCCGAAGGAATGCGGTCGCGCCGCCCTGAAGCATCGTCCCGGGCAGCGTGGAGAACGTCGTAGGCGCGGCGCCGCCAACGTCGGATGCCAAAACACCATAGGTCGCGCCGTTGGCGATCTCGAATGTTCCGCCGGCAAGAGTCGTTTGTCCGTAGAGCTTCGACCATCGATCTGCCGGAGCTACCATTCGGCTGCCGTCGAAGCTGACGAGGCCTGCTCCGGTCTTCGACACGGCGAGCAAACCGTTCACCGCATTGCTTTCGACCGGATCGAAGAACAGGATCGATCGCCCGGCAGCTGCGTCGAATGTTGCTACGGCGTTGCCCGGCTCGTTGTTGAAATAGATCGCGTTCGGGCCGCCACCCTGGAGGTTCCCGGAGAAAGTGATGTCACCGCCCGCTGCCGCCAGGTTCACGTTGCTACCCGCATAGACGGCACCGCCAAGCGTGCCTGCCGTATTCGACAGGAAATTGGTGGGGCCGGCCGAGACGACGTTGAATGCCCCGACGGCGAGGGCTGCGCCACCCTGGCCCGTTGTGGCGGTATTGCCGATCACGTCAAGCGAGCCTGACGTCGGTGCGAGCGTGATGCTGCCGAGCGAGTAGAATGCGCCGCCATGGACCTGCGCCGAGTTTCCGGAAATCAGGACGGAGCCGTAGTTGCCAGCGAGATCGATGGCCGTGCCCGCGTAGGCAGCTCCGCCACGCGAGGTTGTCGATGAGTTTCCGGAGATGACGAGGCTACCGACATTGCTGGACGTATCCCCGATTGCGATGCGCCCGAGCGCATGCAGCGCTCCGCCGTTTTGTGTAGCGACGTTCGAGGTGATGGCGATATTCCCGTAGTTGCCGCTGATCGCGATTCCCCCAGGGCTGTTGCCATAGATTGCGCCACCGTGCCGTCCGGCCTGGTTCAAAGTGATGGTTAGGTTATTGGTACTTCCCGCCGGGTTGCCGTTCGAGATAACAATCGGACCGTTGGCGACGAAGGCACCTCCGTTCACTCCGGCCTGGTTCCCGATTATCGTAATGTCGCCAACGCTAGCGGGAACAATGCTGATGCCCGCTCCGGGAGCAAGCGCACCACCGCTGCCGGTGACCACGTTCCCGGACACGAGCATGCTGCCGATCGTGGTGGGGGAATTCGCCCCGAAGGATATTAGCCCGGGCGCGTTCATGGCGCCCCCGCTGTCGGCGGTGTTCCCGGTTATGACGATCGACCCATAGGTCCCATCGAAGGAGATGGTGCCACCGCTGCCGATAGCACCCGCGCGCGTACTGGTATTGTTGCGGATCGCAAGCGTCCCAACTGTGGCGTTTACGATAATGCTGCCCGGCGTGGACGCTGCTAAGCCGCCGCCGAAAGGTCCCTCTGCTGTATTTCCGTCGATCAGGATGCTGCCGTAGCTGCCCCTGATGATGATGCCATCCGCGCCTGCACGAAGGCCTCCGCCGGTGCTCAGGCCATTGTTGTTGGTGATGGCCAGAGCGCCGCTGGTTTGAGTATCGAGTATGATACCCGTACTGGCAAAAATTGCCGGTCCGGTGTTTCCGTCGATGATGATGTTGGTGAAGCTGCCGCTGAACGAGAGCGTTCCGGCGGTTTCCGCGCCGCCGAACCGCGAGGAGGTATTGTTCAAGAAGCGCAGCTCGGCATTGTTACCGACGATGCTTGTTGACCCCGTTGAGTGGATGGCACCAGCATCGGTCGTTGCTTCGTTACCGCTAAAGGTGACGGTTCCCGTCAGATTGAGGGTCGAATTGGCGCCCAGCCGGAGTGCGCCGCCGATAGCGTCAGCTCCAATACCTCCCGCACGCCCACCTGTCAGGGTAACATTCGAAAGGTTCAGAACTGAATTGGCAGGTGTCGAGAAGCGCCCGAAGTGGGAAGCCCCGTCGTTCAACGTGATGAGACTTCCGCCGGCCGCGCCGATGATCGAGAAATTCTGAGGCAAAGCCTTCGTGACGAGGGGCGTGGTCAGGTTCGAAAGATAAGCATCGCCTGTCAGCGTCCAAATCCCGCCATTTGGCGCGGCAACCGGATTTAGATTATCTCCGTTCCCGATTGACTGAGCTTCGGCTGGAGCTGTTAGCGAGCACGACACGACAGCAACAATGGTCGCCTTCAACACGGTGCAATTGAGCGCGCTTTTCCGCCAAGCTTTCCGACAGTCCCGTGCCATGAGCAGCTCCGGCAGAGGCCAACTGGCCGATTCCGGCGACCCTTATTAAATGCAACTTGGCCGCGAGTTGGCCGGCTTGTCTAGCCAGAAACGCCTGTTGCCCGGAGCTGTCGCGGCCATACTTAAGATTTGGTGGATGGCTCCCGGCGGGCTTCTTTCCGTCGGCCTCAATGCTTGCACACGGTCCGAGAGAGAAACTGCGCGGCCCGTTTCCGAGTGCCGCGCGACGGTGCCAAATTGCACCACCAGGGAGCAGACGTTCCCAATTTCGGGAAAGGGCCAGATCCGCGACAAAAACTCGGCCACTGCGGTTGTCACCGGGAACCGCAGTAGCGCGAGACCGAGGCGAGAAACGGACTTCGGGCGCGCCCAAATATTCTCAACGGCCACGAAACTGAGAACGTCCCGGCGCCTTCAAAGCACGGAAATACCGGCCATTTCTGGCGATTCTGCGCTGAGGGCTGAAGCTGACAGACTAAATGGCGGACAGGGCGGGACTGGCCCAAATCCGCCCTTAGCTATGCAAAATCAATCACTTAGAAGCCGCTGATTTTGATCGCGTGTACCACTCCTGTGGCCCACCGTCGAGCCCGCTGGGCGCTTCCTACCGGGCGCTCTCCCCGCGGTATTTTCGGCAATCGGCGAGCATGGCCTCGGTGGTGAAGAAGCCGGTCAAGCTCGTGTTCTCGGGCAGGATCTCGCGCATGAGCTCGTCGAATTCACCATCGGTGTTGTAGGCCAGCGTGGCTTGGCCGAGGCGCAGTTGAATGAGCTTGGCGTTCAGAACCTGGTCGAGTTGCTTGTAGGCCATGGGCGAGCGATCGAAATAGAGCTCGATGCCGAGGGAAACGCCCGGCAGCGTGAACGGGCCTTGGCCGTCGAGGCTGAACTGGCCGTCGATCTTGTTGTGCAGCGACGGATAGGGCGCGCCCTGCGCGATCATGTCCTTCAGGAAGAAGTCGAGATGGGTGGATGTGCGCCGGCTCTTGGGGCAGACGAAACTCATCTGCTGGATCAGCGTCGTCGCGTCCCTGTTCACCGAATAGCGGACGTAGGATTTCAGATCCGGCCGTATGTGCGCTTTGGTGGTGATCCAGAACGTGGTGACCGTAGCCGCGATCTCGCCGTTTTGGGGGGCAGGCTGCACTTGGGCGATCGCGCTGCTGCTGACAATGGAGCAAGTCAGGGCAGCGGCGAGAAGGATAGCGGTTCTGCTCATCGGACACCTGGTGGCGGGAAACGGTAGGATTTGGCGGGGCGCACGGCTGATCGCTCAGCGCATGTTCTTGAAGAAGATCGCCAGCATGCCGCCGACCTCTTCGCCCGTACGTGGATTGCCGGCGAAATTGCCTTCGACGAAGACCAGCCGCTTCTCGTCGGGATAGTGGTCGACGTAAAAATCCCAGGCCGGCTTGCCCGGCGCCTGACAGCTTAGCGTCGAGGGGCCAGAGCGTGGTCCCCCCGCATTGTCGAGAGCGCAGGACCAGTTCTGCATCTTCGCGAACTCGTAGAAGATCCGGAACGGACCAAGATCGCGCTGCTCGCCCTGGATGGTGACCTCCATGGTCGTGCTCGGCGGGAAGTCCATCGGGCTCCATTTGATCCGCGGCACCTGGGCAACGGCGGCGGTGGCCACCATGCAGGCGGCGATGATAAGGGGCAGGCGCATGGTCGAGCCTCGCGTTTGGCTGAAGAGATGCGGGTTGCTGGCGCGGGGCTCGCTCAGTCGTAGAGCACGGCGAAGATGTCGCTGAACGCCTTTCCCTTCCAAGCATTGCTGTTCATGCTGGCCAGGCTGAAGCTGCGTCCATCCGGATTGACGGTCCACTGGATCTCGACCGGCTCGCCCACCGGCCAATAGGCATCCTCGGCCCAGGTCTGGACCACGTCGCGCATCAGCGTGAAGGTCGCCCGGATCGCATCGCAGGCCGCCAGGGTCGTCTGCTGCGCGCAGCCATGCTTGTCCGCGATCGGCTGAAGCCGGTTGCGGGCCTTCAGATGCTCGATCGCGGTCTGGTAGTAGGGCAGCAGCGTGTCGTAGCTGCCATAGCGCGCATTGATGTCGTTTTCGGTCGCGGCCTCGTTGACCGGCCGCATGAGCTGCTCGATCGCGTTCGCGTGCAGGCTCGCATTGATCCGGCCGGTGAACTTCACCACCGTCGCTCCCTTGTCGGAGGTGAAGGGCTGCCACTCGGCATCGTCGAAGCTGGCGGCCAGGGCCTTGCCGATGGTCGTGCTGGAATAGCCGGTCATGTAGCCGTCGCGGACTAGCGCGACCGAGCCGCCGCCCCAGCTCGGCAGATTGAGATGCGGCACGCCCGCCGCGGCGATGACGAGGGCGAACGCCACGATCGGCGCGACGAGATTGACGCCGCCGGTCTGCCTGGCCTTCGCCAGCGCGACGGCCTGGTCCGGTTCCTGGCGCAGGGCTTCCCAGCGCTTGCGGACAACGTCGAGATACCAGGCGTTGCCGTAAAGCGCGAACACGACGCCCAGGCCGAAGGTGGCGAAGAGGAAGGCGCGGGCAACCGAAGTCGGCACGCTGTCCGGGAGCAGCACATAAGCGAGCTGGACGGCGAGCACGATGCCGCCGAGCACATACATGCGACGATACAGGAGCCAGCCATAAGGCAGGAACAGCGCCGGCCAGTTCCATGAACTGGTCGTCGCGATCTTGGCCGGATCGCCGCCGGCCTTCGCCAGGATCGTCCGCCACTTCGCGAGATAGTGGTCCTGCTTCTTGCCGATCAACGCTTTGGTCAGCTCGCTGTCGAAGAAGTCGCTCGGCTCGGAAGCCGGCCGACCGGGATTGGGCGGGAGGGCCGGCGGCTCCTTGTTCGGCAACGGCGGCGGCTTGATCGGCTGAGGCGGGGCAAACTCTGTATCGCCGAGCCGCTTCCATTCGCTGCCGAAGGCTGCCGTCCAGACCAGATTGGTGAGGCTGATCGCCCCGCTCGACACCATCGTCTTGAGCTCGTCGGCACTGACCGGCCCGCCGCGCTCGCCATTTTTCTCGAAATACCAGTCGCTCACGCCAGCTCGCCTTCGTCGCCGAATTCCATGCAGCGAAGGCGAGCAAAGACAGACCAATCGCGTTCGAGTCGCGATCGTCCTGGCTACTGTCTGCGAACTCCCCCGCTTCCTCGGTGCAATTCACGCGAACACGCAGTTTCTTTCGTGCGCTACCGAATTGTGTTGAACATATTCGATGGTTTACGGCACGGCAAGTTGCTGGCTTCGCGCTCATGGATGCGCGGACGCGAGTGGCATGGAATCTGCGACGGATCAGGGTTGAGCGAGGCCTCTCGCAGGAGAACCTGGCCGTCGACGCCAACGTGGATCGCAGCTACATCAGCGGCATGGAACGGCAGGAGTTCAATCCGACCGTAGACCTCCTCGACCGGCTTGCCGCAGCGCTCGATGTTGACGTTAGCCATCTCCTCCATGCGCCAGAGGCTGGAGAGGAACCACCAAAACCGATGAAAAGTGGACGACGCGCGAAGTGATTTGCGGCCACCGGAATTGAATGCCGGCGCACGGTTCCGCTGGTAGCGAGCAGGCTTGAGCCCCCGGCGGATCGCCATCAAGCTCCTACTAAGTTAGTGGCGATTCGCTGCAGCGAATTGTCTCAAGAGACATAAATAGCCGCGGCTTTGCGCATAGCTTGACGCGAGAAAGACGGGTCATGTTCGAACTGCCTGAGAATTTATTCGATGCTCAGAGGTATCTTAATGCGCATGCCTCTCAGCATTTAGATTCCTTGGGGTCGTTGTTCACGGCTTACGATTTTCGATCGTGTGTCGCTGCAGCTGGAGGGCTTCTGACAGTCCCTGCGTTGCAAGCAAACACCGTTCGACTCGAAGCGATCTGTCACCTCGCCGTGGCAAACGCCGCCGGCAGAAAGAAGCCGGTAAAACAGGATGCTTCACGCTGGTTCAAGCAGGTAGGAAATGCGGTCTCTCTTCTCGAAGACCCGGCCGAAGATGTATTTGCAACTCGCGTTTGGTTGGACGGCAAGAACTACCGCGTGCTTGAAGGTCTGGCCGAGGCCAATGGTCATTACCTCCAGCATTTACTGAATGTGTTGATGACTATGCCGAAACGAGGGCCGTATCTCAGCCTTCGCGAGGTTTGTCGGTGCTTGCTCGCCATATCGGATACCGTTTGCGAGCGAGCAGAGATCGAAGCCTACACGAAAGGGGAAGAATTCGGGCAAAACGATCTCGATCTCACCGCGTTGCCTACGCTCAAAACGTTGGCGCGGCGCGTAACCTTCGAGAGTGAAGAGCTGGCCATACTTTGTGGCACCTCCCACCTACATCTGCTTGAACGCTTTGTAACGCGGCTGAGCGAACGACAGGTCGGCTATGGCGGATCGGGTGACCGTTTCCTCGAAGCCAAGCCGTTGGTCCAGTCTGGCGAAGAGCTCATCGTTGCGCTCCCCTCGGCTGTTGGCCTCGCAATTCGACGGGCCATCATTGCCTCATGTATCGAGGCAGGTGGCCTGATACCGTTGCGCACTTTACTACTCCAGTCACAGACCGATCAAATCTCCGTCAATCCTCTAATACATGAACTGCCTCTATTGCCTACGCAAATAGACATGTCATCGTGCGTAATACCCTCAGATCCCGTTGAAATCGGGCCGGGATATTGGGTTCACTTGGTATTGGTTTGCGATGACTTTAAAGACTTCGAAGTAACAGGATTCGACCGACCTGGCCCGAGCGGCACGACCATATCCAACCAGCTTGAGATAGAGATTAAGAACACGGCCGAACGATGTGCAAGTGCGTCAGGATTTAAAGCGGGCCTGAGCTTGGTCGTCTTATGTGGTTTCGGTCGAGCGCAAATGATTGAGCTCAGCGCCCCCAAAAATTGGACTACTGAAGGGCTAACGTCATATGACCTTGAAGTACTTGGGTGGCGCAGTGACATTAACATAAAAGAGCTTCTAAAATTCCTTTTTGCTGAGCAAGACGCCGCAGCTAAGGGGTTTCCGCTAGCTGCGATTAATGGCTTGCTGGCAAGGTTGAGTTTTGCCGTCCAGAATCGTGGCCACGTCATTCCTCACGAGGCGCTACCGGAAGGTGCGCACGACGCAATGCTCATGATCCCGACGAATGCACATCTGGATATAAGAGCACAGCACCACAAGAAATTTGATTTGCGAGTAGTCAATACGCCGACACAGGACGCAATCATTGTACGAAAAAAGGATGGCGGTAGTAGGTCTAGCCAGAGAGATCAGCGCATTTACGTATCCGAATCAGATGCTGTTCGTGGTCGTTTTCGCGCCGTCTGGATCGGAGAAAAGCAAGAATGGTGGATCGAGACCGTTGGTAAAACCAAGGATGTAGCGAATCTCTACCCTATTTTTGAGATGCAGTCGGTTTGGTGGGAGCGAATTGCGCCAACTCTGCTTAGCTCGATCGCCGAGCTGCCAGAAAAGCTGACTTGGAGATTAGTCGCGGGGAATTGGCCCGTCCAACGGACTCAAGACATTGACCCTCCCTCCAGAGCAGAAATTGCCGCTTCGATCAGGACCCGAATCGATGTCGAAAACGTAACGATAGAGAGTGAGATTTCGGATGGCTTTTTTCTCGGATTATCCCATGCTGATAACGTATCAGAGGCCGAGCTGGTTCGATCTTTCGTATCTGCCGCTTTGAATTTATTTAAGAGCGAAGTACCTAATCTTGAAGAGTTGATTAGCGAAATAGTGCCATCGCCATCGGCTCGCCAACTTCATGCGTTTGCCCCTCAAGGGTTTCGAGACCACGTTCGAAGTGCTGTGGGCAGACGTTTTGCAAGGATTAGCGCAATCGATGATGGCGCCGTTCGGCTGGGGCTCGGTTGGCATGGCGTCCCTCGACCTGGCGGTGTCGTCCGTGGACGTGAAAACTGCACCAAGGCATTGAATGCCATAACGACTGCCGCGGAGAATGCGTTTTGCGCCGACTTGTCGCGGTTCGAGCGTCGACAACTCGTAGAACGAGTTGTCCGAAACCATGAGGCCGCACTTATAGACAAAAATGAGTGGGAAAGGACGGCGACAGCGATTTTAAGCTTATCTGGAAATCCAGAGGCTTCACGAGAGGATATATTTGAGAGAATCGCAAAGGCAAACGGAATTTCCTTGGCCAGTAGGATAATTATTGAAGCAGCTCTTTGCGAGAGTCCTCTTGGATCAGGAATTCAAGCTGCGGATATCGATCTTTCGCGCCTTATGGCGCAGGCCATGATCATTCACTATCTCGGTGGGTACTCGGATGCGATCCACTATGAAGGCATGAAGCCAGAAATCCGAATATCGCCGGCTGGCGAGGTCCAGATTGATACCGATTTCTTTGAATCGATCGTAACACCCATCGGAAAGTCGTTTGCGTCGAGCCAAATTGAAAAAAATCGACGCGATTATGCGGACCTACTTCGTCAACCTAATATCGTGTCTGATGGAGAGATCCACAAAATTGATCCCGCCTTCTTATCCGCGTGGAAGGCAGAAATGGGTGTGCCATTCGATGAGTTCCGGACCGCTGTCGAAGCATTGGAGGACCGCCTCTTCCAGGCGGAGAAGGCTTGGGAAATTCTTCCCCGTAGCGATCTTGTTACTTATCTAAGTGCGCGTATAATCTGCGCTGAGGAATTTGTTTCGGCGCTTGAACTGGCGCCACGAGCCAAATGGAAAAGCGTGGCTCCTCCATTTACCGATCAGGATCGGCAGCCGTGGCGCTTTCGCCGACGCCTGTCTGTCGCTCGCCGCCCAATTTTGAGACTGGACGCGGCGATCGAATCTGAGGTGCTAGTTGCCCCCGGAATGCTCCGAGATGCCTTCCTTGTTCTCTTCCATGGTTTTTACTATGGAAACTTTGATATCGGCACGCTCGCTTCAAAGGAAATGAAGAGATGGAGAGAGCATATTGTCGCAAAAGAAGCTGATGAATTTGAGGATGTCGTCGTTGAACAATTTAAAGGGTTGGGTTGGTCTGCGAAGCGGGGGGTAAAATTCCAGCAGATCCTTGGCGGGTTAAGCGAGGACCCCGGCGACATTGATGTTCTCGCTTGGAATGACGATGGCCGGGTCTTCTTACTCGAATGCAAAGACCTTCAGTTCGCCAAAACCCCAAGCGAGATCGCAAAGCAACTATCAAAATTTCGAGGCGAATCGGACGAAAAAGGACGGCTTGATCTATTAGGAAAACATCTAAAGCGAGTTGAGCTGGCCAAGGCAAATATACCTGCTTTCAAAAAATATCTTAGCTTACCGGATGCGCTGATTGACGGTGCCTTGGTCTTTTCGAACACGGTTCCGATGAACTTTGCAGCAGAACGGATAGGCCATGCTGTAAAACTTTTGACATTTGACCGGCTGGCCGATTTTTTCGGCCACTCGTGAGTTGATCGCATGCGCCGCTGTAATCCTTACGCTTCCAGAGCTGCAGTTTTGGCAGCGTAAGGACGCGGGATGTGGAAAGCCCATCGAGGAAGCAGCGCTTGATAGATTTCTCAAGGGGCTATCATCCACGAGCTTGCCCTACGATACATGCCGAATCCCTTCCCAAGCCGGCATCACCCGGCCGGCGCTGAGCCGCGGTCGTAGATGCACACGGTGACCGAGAACGGTCAGTCTCGTTTCGCACGCAGGACGGCCTCACGAAACATCGTGCCGAAGCAGCAGTTTGAGGCGAGCGAACGCACCGTCCCAGCATGCGAAATTTCCCCGAACGTCATCCCGCCAAGCTATCGGAGTGGCGGAGAGTCCTGCATGAAGCTCGCTAGCTGGGCAGCAAGATCGTTTCTGTGCGTCTCGCAATCCCAGAGGATCAGCACATCCCAGCCTCTGTCTGCCAGTTCTCGCTGCTGGCGCTCGTCTCTCGCTTGATTGCTAGCGATCTTCGGCAGCCAATAATCCTGCCGCGACCTCGGGCGGCGGCTGCCTTCGCGACAATCATGCCCGTGCCAGAAGCAGCCATGAACGAAGATCGCCTTCTTGCGCCCTATGAATGCAATGTCAGGCCGTCCTGGTAGATCCTTGCGGTGCAGGCGATAGCCGCTAAACCCCATCGCTCGTAGCGCCATGCGCACGATCAGTTCTGGCTTCGTGTCCTTCGAACGGATAGCGCGCATGTTCGCGCTACGCCGGCTGGGAGAGAGCTTATCCATGAAACAATAAACGTATCGGGCAGGTTCTGAGACCGCTTATTGATCAGCCAAGTTGGTCAGCCAATGTTCCAAGCTTACGAGGCGTCCGCTATCGATGTGATCGAGCACCCGACGCCAAGAGATAATGGTATCTCCTCGCGTAGGCCGGAGCTTACCATATGTGGCTCGTACAGCATCGGTGTTAATGTGGACAACATGGTCAAACATCAAGCTGTTGCGGTGGAGGTTCTCGCAAGCACGCATGAGCCGCGCCGGATCAAACTCGTTTGTCACGAATACATATTGAAATTTCCGATTTTCTGACTCGGCATTGATATATTCATCATATTCAGTCGGGAACTGTTTCTCCCGGTCTGCGCGGACGCTCCATTTCGCAGTGACGAGGGTGCGCATCGTGGGCCGGATGATGGCTAAGTCGACCTTGTTCTCCTTGCCGCCTTGCCGCGCACGGTTGAAGCCGGGTATCTCGTAAAGGAGGCTCCTGGTCTGAACGGACGCCTTCTGCACTCCGCAGGCTCGGCGGACCACTTGCGCGAGAACGTCCTCGAAACCCTCGCCGACGAGGTTTTTGCGTTTGTTCTGCACAGCCAGGAATTGGCGCACCTTCTGGGTCACCGCGCGCCAGCGCTCTTCCGGCGGCTCTTGAGCAAGATAGGGCCCTAGTGAAGTCTTGATGATCGCCGCGAGCTCGGGATCGGCGCCTGGCTCGGGGAAGTCGCGATCGCGGTAGGGCTGGCGCTGCACCGCCGCGACCTCAACGAGACGCGCCTCCCGGCGGAGCATGGCATCCGCCAGATCGGAACAAGCCTTTATGAATAGCCAATCAATCTCGTGACCGAGCGCATCCGGCTTTACACCCAGCTCTGAACAGAGCCAATCATGGAAAGCCAATGAACGGGCATACCAGGGTTTTCCGGGCTGCGACTTGTCGCTCTCGTAGCAATGGGCGAGGCCGGTCGTTGGATCGGACCAGAGCAGCAAGCGGTATACGTGCTGCCACGCATCGGCAGGTGTAATGCTTCCGCCCGCCGTGGTGTCGAAGTATTGATCGATAAGCCGGTTGCGGTTGTCAGCGCCGAACGCACGCTCAACCGCTTCCTTTTCAGCTGTAGTACCGTTTTCTGGTTGGAGGACTTCCTCCTCGGCCATCCGATTATCCCGCCATCAAGCGAATCATTTCCTGATCGTTGTGGGCATTAAGCGCATACATGAGGCTCTGCGCCACATTTTTGGCGAGAAGCGGGGGAACCGCGTTTCCGACTTGACGATAACGGGAGTGCGCGGGACCGCCATCGTGACGCCCCTCAAGAGGTCCACGGCGCAGATCCGTCGTGAAGACGAAATGATCGGGGAACGACTGTAGGCGTGCTAGTTCGCGCACTGACAGCGCGCGCGGCACTGCATAGTGATAAACACAGTCAGCCTTAGTGTTGAGAGTCCATGCCCAGAGCGCCGGGTGGAGGCGCCGGTATGCATAGAAATGCTTCCTTGAAAGCTTGCCGGTGCCGTTGTCCTGGCCCCACCGCTGGCCAGTCAAATAACGGCCAAGAAGTTCTTTTTGGAGATCGCGGTGATTTCCACCCTGCGGAATGTCACGCAACCGCATTTCAGTATCTTTATTGATACGGGGGACTTGCAGATTGAACGCGCTCTTGCGCGACTGGGCGCGCATGAGCCGTTGATAGGCGCTAGTGGGCTCGGGCAACCCGCTCCAACTCAGTTCGTTCTCACGATTGCCGACAGGGAGATCGGCAAGGTCCGAAATCGCTTGAGCAGCAGTAACCGCAGTCAGATCTTCGCTGTCTTCCAAGGCTTCTGCGAGCCGCATGCTGAGCAGATTCTGCTGGATCACCAACTGATAGCGGGGTCGGCGTTCGCCGGTGAATCGGGCCAACACGAGAGAATCGGTAACACCTGAGCCCGCAAGCGTGGGGGCGCTTACTCCAGCGCTGCGCCGGACACCGAGAAAGAGCAAACGTTTGCGCGTCTGAGGCACACCAAAGTCCGCAGCATCCACGACTTGCGCGCGCACGTCATATTCACCGTCAAGCGAGAGGTCGGCGAGAATCTGCTCCCGAACCCCCATCTGGTCCATGCCGGTCACGTTCTCCATGACGAAAGCTGGTGGCTGAGCCATCCGCAGCGTGTCCACGAACTCGCGATAGAGGGAATTGCGCGGATCATCGATCATACGCGCGTGGTTGCGCACCTGGGAGAACGCTTGGCAAGGCGGGCCTCCTACGAGCACCGCCGCTTGGCGAGCCACATCGAGAATCTGCTCCTTGATGGCTCCGTCGCGAATGTCGCCCAAAATTGTCCGAGCTTCAGGGAAATTGTAGGCAAAAGTAGCCAGAGCGTCGGGATCATTGTCGCTGCCAGCCAAGACAGTGAAGCCGGCTTGCCGGAACCCCTCGGAAAGGCCGCCCGCTCCGCTGAACAAGTCGACTACGGTTAGGCCGCGGGCGAAACCTGCCCGCAGCAGCGCCCCGCGGCCAGCCTCTGCATCGTCTGGTCCCCTGCCGTCCATTTGCCAGCCCTCGCTCCGCATAGCGTTGTATGTTCCTATTATGTTCTTAAAGATTCGCCAATCCCTAGAGGACGATCACCAAACGCCGCAAAACCGCAAGGGAAGCCCGCTCTCGAAAGGAAATTGCACGTGGAGTAAGGGATTTAGGCAATGAGCCAGGGCAGTCCCGGAGCGTTCCGCCCAGCCATTGTCCCTACTCTTCCAGAACCGCAATTGTGGAAGCGCAGGGATGTGGTTTTGGAAGATCGGTCTGGAAAGTTCAGCTCGATGAGCCGCTTATAGGTATGGTTTAATACCGGCCGATCCAGGCGCCCTGTCGAGGATCTTTTCGGGCCGATTTCTCTCATCCGGCTGGCGCCGAGCCCCGATCGTAGAGATAGGCCGTGACGGGAAACGACCAGTCCCGTTCCGCCCGCAGGACAGCCTCACGAATGGTGGTGCCGTACTGCCAGACCACGGCGAAGTAGGCGCCACTGTTGGCCGTCTCGTCCCAATCGAAGAAGGGCTCGCAGCGGCGGCGCTGGTCGTCATGAACAGAGGGCTCGAACACCACATCGACGTGCGGATTGAGCCTGTCAGTGCGGTGGTCGACGATGTTGCCGAGCATGGCTCTCTGCCAGTGAATGGGCCTGATTGAATACGGGAACGGACCGATTTGGGAGCCACTCTAGTGCGGCTTGAAGAACGGCGCGCCGGTGGCTAATTCCCGTTCTGGTAAAGACAGATAGAGCGCCCCATGACCGACGAAACCGCCCAAGAGTCCTTTGAGAATTATGTTGAGCAGCACCACGAGGCATCGGCCTACAGAGATGTCGAGGAGGTCGAGGTCGAAAGTCTGGCGCAGGCCTGGAAGGTGGAGGCGCTAGCCCAGGGGTTCGAGCAGCAGCAGATCGACGATCTCGGTGATCTGGCCGCTCTCGCTCGCGGGAAGATGCACGCGATGAACCGGGAGGAGCTCGCTCGCGTGCAGTCGAGAAGCTAGCAGCACCGGTCAGGCGATGATCCGTGAGTGGGCGCGGGCGAGCGCCGCATAGGCCGAGAGCGGCTTGTCAGGGCGGAAATGCGCATCGCGCTCGACCGGCAGGTGAAGCCGGCCACGGAACCCTGCCAGTTCGGCGAGCGAGACATAGCCCAATTCGGGCTCGCCAACGCTGAGATCGCAAAGCCCGAAAGCGATATCGGGGTTGCTGGGATCGAGCTCGGAGAGGAGCCAGACCGCGTCTGCGTCGGCCATGAACAGCTTCACGACCGGGAGCGGGTCGAGCTCTTCGCCCGCGGCGCTGAGCCGGCCGTTGGCGAGCAGGCGCTCTCGTTCAGCCGAGGGGATGATGAAGGGCGCGCTCATGCGCGCCCTCCCGGCAGGAGCTTGAGCGGGCCGGCGGCCGTCACGGCGGCGGGTTCGCTGGCTGTCCCGATCGGGCCGTCGCCGGCCCAGAACAGGTTGAGTTCCCCGTCGACGAGTTGGAAGTCGCAATACCGGCGGTACAGCCTGGCCGCGTACTTCTCCTCGCCGGCCATGGCGAGGGCGACGATGGTGTCTTCCAGGGTGATGCTGGCGAAGCTGACCTGATCGTCCCCGGCCGGCCTGAGCTCGGCCTGATAGCCGGCGATGGCGCTCGCGACCAAGGTGTTGAGCCGCGGCGCGATGACGACGAACCGGCCCTCGTCATAGTCGCCGCGCATCAGCATCGTCTGCGCGAGCAAATGCTCGCGGAAGAGCTGTTGCGACGGGTTGGTACGCAGCGCCGGCTTCCGGGGTTCGACGAACAGGCCGGAGACCTCGGCGAGGTCGTCATAGCGCGGCCGGATCGCCAGGGCGGGTTCCTGGCAAGACTCGCTGTATTTCATCTCGATCGCCACGAAGCCTCTCGTCTCATCCGGTTTTTCGTAGCGGAGGAGCACGTCAAAGGCAGAATGATCGCCAGTCAGAACCGGATTGCCGCGGCCGGGCGAGTGCTCGAACAGAACGGCCTGGACTTGGGCACCAGCTAGATCGGGGAAAAGCTCGGCCAAGACGCGCGAGGCGAAGGCGAGGTCGAGCTTCAGCAGGCCGAAGACGTTGAAGGCGAGCGGCATCGAGCTCAGCAAGTTGCCGAAGAGCCGCGCCTCGTCGATCATCGCGGCTGGTTCGCGATAGGCGAGTTCGCGCCGCACCAGTGCGGCGATGGCCGGCGCCATGAAGTTCTCGCCGGACTTGGCGGCGGCATGGCTGATACGCGAGCCGAGTTTCTTGCGCTTGCCGTCGATGCGGTAGTGGCCGATCGGCAGCTCGCGGTCCTCGCGCCACATCGCCTGGAGCAGGCGCGCGGCCGAACGGAAGCGATGGTCCAGCGGCTCATGGACGTAGTGCTTGCGGAGGAGTTCCGCTGGCAGCAGCGGGACGAATGGGAGCGGATCGAGGTAGTCGGGCGCCAATGAGGCCTCCTCTGCGATGAGATGCAGAAGGGCTTCAATTTTGGTGCGTATGAATTCACACAGTTAGCACTCCAAGTGCTCAACTCGTAAATTACCAATAGGAATTAGCAATTAGAAACTCGGCAGATAAAATTGTAAACTATTGATTTATTTATGAAATAAAACTCCCTTTGAAACCGGGACCTAGCCGCGAACCGCTGCGTTTCAACTTCCGTGTACGGCACATGTCCGTAGTTTTCACATGAGGAGAATGCGCAATGAGTAATAATCCCCTCGACCATTCAACGGACCCGTTCACGTCCCTCGCGAAGGACGCGAACAACTGCAAGGCGTCGAAGCCTCGCGGCAAGAAGTCCAAGCCGACGAACGCGCTGCGGCCCGAGCCGCTGCCGCCCATCGTGATGCCGAGTCTGTTCGACACCATCGGCATCGAGATCTGATCCGGTGGAATCGGTCACCTACCGCACCTTACTGAAGACCGGCGCCGTTCTGGTGCCGGCGCTCCCCTCCAAGTTTGGACATTCCCATGGATGATGACGTTAAATGGCTACTGGACAACGGGTGGAAGGCGGTCCCGTTCGACTTCGTTGCCGAACCTGCCGCGCCGCAGCCTAAACCAGTCGATGATATTGCTCGCTCCATCTTCCCCCATATCGACCGGATCAAGGCCAACAACTGGGACTTTATGAACCTGCCGCCGTTGCCATCGAAGCCGTTCACCGGCGAGATCGTGCCCGGCAATCCGTTTCATAAGTCGCTTCGCCGATGAAGGAGCGCCATCCGGTCCTGACCGGGCCGGTTGTCGTTGAACTCTACGACAGGCTGTCATTCCTGATGTGGCAGTACGGCGTGGTCCCAACCGCTCATATGGTCATCGCCTGGGAGCGGTACGGCGTTCAAGATCACGCCAAGGCGTCCCGCTTGCTGACCTTGTTCAACCACGAGGTCGGCAAGTGGCTCAAGGTCGGCGCCGAAGCAGGCCGGCCGAAGTTGCGCGTCATGAAGCGCGCCCGAGTTGCGAGTTCGCGACACTTCTACATCTATGTTCACGAAAATGGCCGGCGGCAGGGCTTCCACACCCACGAACTGGCCTTCATCCCGCCCGAGAAGGCGGCCGCGTTCCGGGAATGGGCGCCGCGGTGCCTGGCCCGGCTGGCGGGGCAGGTCTCGGTCGATCCCGAAGCGTTCTTCGTGAAAGTCGACAAGAGCAGCAAGGAAATCGATCGGGTGGCTCGGTGCTGGGGGTGGTTCCGCTACATCACGAAGAGCTTGGCTGAAGGGCAGCTTCTGCAACTCGGCGATGGTCAGTTGGTCGACGCGCGTGCGGTCTTCAAATGCGAACCCTTCGTGCTGAAGCCGCCGGTCCACTGCGCGCAGCTCGCCTCGGGGTCGCACAACATCGGGATGAAGGCCCAGAGAGCGGCGCGCTTTCGCTCCCGCTTCCTGGATGATGGCCAACTGGACTATCTTTATGATGGCTCCGAGCTCGGCGCGTATCGCCGCACGATCGAGACGGCGGAGCTCGATACGGGGTTCATGACCTTGATGAACTCTCTCGACACCTGACGACGAAGACGCTGGCCGGCGGCGATGTCCCGGCCGGCGCCCATTCGCGGAACGCGGCCGCCTTCTCGGGCGGGATGAAGGCCAGTTCGTGGGTGTGGAAGCCCTGCCGCCGGCCGCTGACGCGATGAAGCCCGTGTCCGGAATGACGGTTATGAAGGCGCCGGCCGGCGGTCGCGGCTGTGGTCTCGATGAATGGATGGCGGAGGTTTCCGGGAAGCTTGCCCTTGGCCCGAGGGACCGTAGGCAGGAGTGATCGGGGAAGGTTGGCTGTCGGGGCTGGGAGTGCGTGGGAAGGGAGAGTGTGGGTGGAGTGGTTGTGCCGGTGGCTGCTCTGCCGGCAGTGGCTGTCCTGAGAGTGTGGTTGGGCAGTGCAGTGCACTGCCGGAGGCAGGCAGAGGGAGTGCTTACGGATTTGTAGGGGGTGTAAAGGTAAATAGTACCGAGCGCAGCCGCTTCACAGCTCGCCGCGTGGGGATTGCGCGCCAGTCCCCGAGCGTTCGTTTAGCTAACGCAACAATCGGTGAGGTCCGGCTCTCGGCCTATGAGGGATAGCCCAACGCTAGCCTTTGGCTTTGGTCGATTGGGGGCGGCACCTCCGCTGCGGCACCACATAAAGTAGCAGTGGCATCTCCTATCAAAATCTTGATTGCAGCCGGCTTGTGCTGCAACCTTGGGATAGTAGGGGGGTGCTAACGTGGCCGGAAAAACGAACAAGTTGACAATCTACCTTATCAAGTCCGAGTACTCTGAATTTGTGGACATCGTCGAAGAAGGCACCGCGAGCGTTGAGGTGCCGGGTGTTGGCACATTTTACCTGGAACGTTCGCATCCACATCCACCGAGTTGGATCTCGAGTTTTTTTAAGGCGACAATAGATGAGGCATTAGCGCGCTTCAGCTTGCTGACGGCAAGCGCGAAGGGACTGCTTCTGACGCGCCTGCCTGACGGCGACGGCTTCCAGATATTTGCCTTAGCCTTTGGTCATGGGCGGCATCTGTTGAAGGATGATGTGATCGAAGAGCGTTTTGGGCTCAAGATTGTTCTGAACAGCGTCGCCAAGGACAGCCTCCGAAGCATCGACAAGGTTACGCTTGGCTCCGTCCCTAAACAGAGTCGAGAGCAAATCAGCCGGGAAAGCCCGGCCGGGAGCTTCGGCATCGATGTGGAGCAAGACCTTATCAGCGCGGTCACGGGAAGATCGCGGCTTGAGGCATTCGGGCGCACGATCTCCGGAAAGGACGCATTTGCTACTTCGACAAAAATCGATGTCGAGAATGTCGGCGGCTTCCTCGCGACCTGCCTGCAGCAGTTCCGTAGCGAGGACTACAAGGCGGATTTCGACTGGATCGATCAAATCGCCGAGGTGCGATCCGTCAGAAAGCAAAACGAGCTGAACGACGCTATTATCGCGAGGATCGCGGCGGGGGAGTACGATCACATATGGATGGTCCCCCCGGAGATCGTCGACTGGGCGGACGCCGTGGGCTTCCGTTATGGCCGCCGGAAGCGCGCAGACTTGGTTCCTGACATCGATGTGGCTGGGCTTGTCGCCGAAGCCGACGGCGAGCCCATCACGCTGGAATGGCTGAAGAAGACCAGCATCTATCTCATTTCAGCCCGCACCGATGACGTCCTACACGGATGGCCTGCCTTTCGTTGCCTGTATGCTGAGGTCGAGCTGGACGGGCGAACATACGTCCTCAATGGCGGCAAATGGTATGCGGTTGCTGCGGATTTTGCCCAGCAGGTGAAAGATGCCTTTGCAAATGTGCCCGATGCGGAGCTTGAATGCCCCAGCTATGAGCACGCCGATGAGGGCGAGTACAACGAGGCTCTATCGGCCTCTCTCCAGAACTCATGCTGTCTGGACGCGGACGTGATCCAGTACGGCGGCGGGCGGAGTTCGATCGAGTTCTGCGATGTTCTGACGGCCGAGAAGAAACTTCTCCATGTGAAGCGCTACAGCGGCTCGGCTCAGCTCAGTCACCTGTTTTCCCAAGGCGCGGTCTCAGGCGAACTTTTTGTGCAGGACTCTGCCTTTCGAGCGAAATTGAACGAGAAGCTACAAGATCCCCATAAGCTAGCTGATCCGCGTGTTCGCCCTAATCCTCAGGACTACGAGATCGTATTCGCGATCATCAGCAAATCGCCTCGACCCCTCGATATCCCGTTCTTTAGCAAGGTCACGCTTCGTAATGCATGTCGACGGCTGGAGGGATATGGATACAAGGTGTCCAAGAAGAAAATAAATAATATCTAATACTTAATGGTTTTCTTGATTGTGCCAATTCAACTGGGGGAGTTATATGGTTCCTGGGATGAAAAAAGCTGGCCGAGTGACAGCCGAGACTGCTCGAAGGATCACCGGCATCAGTACGCCTATCTTCGGAATGCAATGGGCAGATCCCGGCCCTACCGAGCGTGAGCGGGTACGCAGTTTTTTGCTCGGCCTGGAGGATCGGCGGGCTCTCTACAATCCTATGCAATTGGAAGTGCGGGGAGATGTGGACCACTCTCTTCGCCAACTTCGACAGGATTGCACTGATGCCTTGAGAGCCCTCGGGGAGAACGCGTTTGCGGCATCTGCCGTCCGGGCCATTCGGGAAGCCTGCCGCCGTTTCCACGATGACGCACAGCTACAGTTTCGCCTTTACTACCACGGTGATGGTAGACTTGAGGGCGATGCAGGTTTTTTTGTCGCGCTTGGGGCGTTGCGCGCCACCGTAGGCTACCAGGTTGCCCTGCTTGCAGCTCACTATAGCATCGATATCGAGAGCGATCTTGCCTCGATCCTTCCTGAGCTTCCGGAGCAGAGCTAATGGCTATCACGGCTAAAGATGTTGAAGCGCTTCATCAGTATGCCAAAGGAGTTATGGATCGGGCTGAACATCACGCCGACCAGGTAAAAGGCATTGCTCTCGCGCTGCTGGGAGGCATCATATGGCGCGGCGAACCAGGTACAATCGAAGTCAGAACCTATGACGGCAAGCCCGCCAACATTCTCTGGGTCACCGTGGGCGGGCGCCGCTACGCCTTCGCCTATAATCACGCGACGGCAGCTATCGAAATTCGTGATCGGACGCAGTCTGGCCCTGCGCTGCATAGCTTTGACAACTCAACGCCCGTCACGCATGTCGAATCCATCTTTCGAGCGCTATAGGCGGTTGTTGCCAACGATCAACTGGCGCCGCTTTGGCTGCGAGCGCCCAAACTCTTCGCCAGGAAGGAAAACTGCATTCAGAGGCGTAAGGGTTGGTCGGGTATAGGGCCGAACGCCGCGTTATATCCCCGAGCGCGATGATCACACGTTAGTCACTGGGCCTTTGAGGTCAATCCAGTTTGAGCGTCGGAATCTTCGAAATCTCGCGATGGGCGGCCTGTGCCTCGAACTCGCCATAGCCGCTCGGAATTTCGCGTCCGGCATGACCGACAAACCTATCGACGATGTCGGTGTCCAGACCGTGGCGGCGAGCAAGCGTTCTCATGCGGTGACGCCAGGAGTGGCTTGGCGCCAGTCGTTCGTCCGTCAGGCCGAGATTGCGGACCCAGCGGCCAAGTACCTTCGTGCCGTTGCCGCCCCGGCTGCCGAAACGGTCTTCCGGGAGGTCGGCGAAAAGTGGACCCTTCTTCACTTTCCGGGCGAAATCGAGGAACTTTGCCTCGATCAGCGCCGGATGAAGCGGCACGACGCGCTCAGAGCCCGCGGTCTTGATCGACCCGGCTTGGGGGTCGACCTTGAAGCACCAGATGTCCTCGATCTTGACGATGTCCTCGCGTCGGAGCTGGCAGATTTCTGCGACGCGGGCGCCGGAATAGGCGCAAAGCCACGGCACCCACCGCTTCACAGGGTCTTTCTCGGCCGCAGCCGCCTTGAGCACGATTTTGGCTTCGGGATCGGTGTAGCCCCGGCGCGAGCCAGCCGCCTTCTTCTTCACGTCCATGGTGATGCGTTCGGCCGGATTGCTCGGCAGCTTCCGGTTATCGACGGCCCATTGCAGGATCGCCCGGATCGGCACGAGGTGGGCATCGCGGATCGTCTTGGCCTGAAAGCCGGCTTCGATCAGCGACGTTTTCCAGCGCACCATTTCATCCGGCGTCAGGCGTGCGGCGTCGTCATGGCCAACGGCCTTCTTCAGCTTCTCGACGACAGCTTTCCAGGCGTAGAGCGTCTTGGCTGCGGGCTTTTTCTCCGCAGCCCAGCCTTTAACCAAGTCGTCGAAAGGAACCGGCTCGGTGATCTTGGCCGAGGAAGGTGCCTGCTGTTCGCCTGCCGCCGCGGACATGGCCCCCAAAGGCCTTCCCTCCAAGAAGTTGCCCTTGGCCCATTCCGCCAATGTCAGGCTTGCCCTCTGGATGGCCGAAGCGAATGCCTTGGCCGTTTTCCGGCGGCTCTCATTGTCGACTGACCAGCCGAGAGCTTCTAATCTCGCATCCGCACTCCGGGTGCAGAACCCTTCAAGCTCCCAAATTTCGGCTTGCTCGGCCACTTCCTCCCAGGATGGATTAGGGTTCGAGGGACGCAGCATTACATGCACTTCGGGCGGGAACAGCTTTTCGCCGAGCGCAATCTTCCATGGTTGCTGGCTCGGGTTATCCCTGTGCGTCGTCAGCCAATAATCATATGCGTGCTGGGCGATGTCGTGAGCCTCGCGTTCCGTGAGCGTGCGGGGACCGGCCCGGAGGTTTGCCCACCGCTCCTCGATGGCGCAGAGCATGGCGAGATGCTTGCGTTTCGCCTCCGCGGGATCGCGCGTGCCGAGGCTCTGCTTCTCCTCGCGCTTGCCGACGAGCTTCTGCAAATCGTCCGGGACGCGCTTGCGGAGCCAGTAGATGCCGGTCTTCGGATGCTTCCAGGGGCGAGACATTGCGAGAGCCATTGTGTACCACCCGTGTGTACCACTCGGGCGGCTGCAAGTTCTTGATTTGCCTAAGCTCTCTGGAAAATCAACCCCTTACGGGATCGATGGCGGACAGGGCGGGATTCGAACCCGCGATACGGTTTCCCGTATACACACTTTCCAGGCGTGCGCCTTCAACCACTCGGCCACCTGTCCGGCGCGCTGCTTATGGCGTCCATGCGCGCGACTTTCAAGGCCTAAAGCCGAGGCCGCTCAGGCTTGCACGCAATTGTCCTTTGTCGTTGCAATATCGGGGGGCAGGGGACACATCCGGGTTCCTCGGCACGAGAGCGGCTCAAAAGGGCCGCGTCGGGGCCGGACGTCGCGGGGATCGGGGGACGAATTGCGCTTTCTCGTCAGGATGCCGGGCTATCTCCTCGTCGCGGGCGGCTTCGTCGCGCTGCTCACCGACGGGGCGCGCTCAATCGCCAATTCGTTCCTACGCTTTACACCGCTCGGCGAGACCTTGCTGACCGTCTTCGGTGAGCGCTTCCGCCTGTTGCAGCCCGCCGTCGAGCGCAATCTCCATCCCATGCTCTGGGATCCGGTGCTGGTCCATGTGCTGCAGGTGCCGACAGCCGCGGCCGGCTTGCTGCTGGGCTTCCTCCTGCTCTGGCTCGGCGCGGCGCCCAAGCCCGAGATCGGCATCGTCACGCGGCGATGAAGCGTCCCGCGCTTGAGCGCAGCCGGCAAGGGGGCCGGCGCCGATTTGGCGCGATCGAGTGCGGCCTCGCCAGTTCACATCTCCGCACAGAAGTTCCCGATATGTTCTTGCAACCCTGACGCGCTTCCGTTAGCGTCATCGCGCGGGGTTGGGGTGCGCTTGCATGGTGACGCGGGTCGCGACGGTAGCGTTCGAGGGCATCGAGGCGCGCGCCGTCGACGTCCAGGTCCAGGTCACGCCGGGCGGCGTCGCCTTCATCCTGGTCGGCCTGCCCGACAAGGCGGTCGGCGAGAGCAAGGAACGGGTCCGCGCCGCGCTGATCGCCTCCGGGCTGGCGCTGCCGGCCAAGCGCATCACCGTCAACCTCGCCCCGGCCGACCTGCCCAAGGAAGGCAGCCATTACGATCTGCCGATCGCGCTCGGCGTGATGGCGGCGATCGGCGCGATCCCGGCCGACGCGCTCGCCGGCTATACCGTGCTCGGCGAACTTGCTCTCGATGGCTCGATCACGCCGGTCGCCGGCGTGCTGCCGGCAGCGATCGCGGCCTATGGCCGAGGGCAGGGGCTGATCTGCCCGGCGGCGAGCGGGCCTGAAGCGGCCTGGGCGGCACGTGATCTCGACATTCTCGCGCCCCGCTCGCTGATCCAGCTCGCCAACCATTTCAAGGGCACGCAGGTGATGGCGCGGCCCGAGCCCGCCGTCGCCCGCCAGAGCGGGCCGCTGCCGGATCTGCGCGACATCAAGGGCCAGGAAAGTGCCAAGCGGGTGCTCGAGATCGCCGCCGCCGGTGGCCACAACCTCCTGATGAACGGTCCGCCCGGCGCCGGCAAATCGATGCTGGCGAGCCGTCTGCCCTCGATCCTGCCACCGCTCGACCCGCGCGAACTGCTCGAGGTCTCGATGGTGCTCTCGGTCGCTGGTCATCTCGCCGGCGGCGAACTGACCGACCGGCGCCCTTTCCGCGCACCGCATCATTCGGCCTCGATGGCGGCGCTGGTCGGCGGCGGCCTGCAGGCGAAGCCCGGCGAGATCTCGCTCGCTCATCACGGTGTGCTCTTCCTCGACGAGTTGCCGGAGTTCCAGGCGCAGGCTCTCGATGCACTGCGCCAGCCGATGGAGACCGGCGAGGTGCTGATCTCGCGCGCCAATCATCGCACCGTCTATCCCGCGAAGTTCCAGCTCATTGCCGCGATGAACCCGTGCCGTTGCGGCAAGGCGACGGAGCCCGGCTATGCCTGCCGCCGCCAGCCGAACGAGCGCTGCATGGCGGGCTATCAGGCCAGGATCTCCGGCCCGATGCTCGACCGGATCGACATCACCATCGACGTGCCGGCGCTGACGGCGGCCGACCTCATCCTGCCGGCCGCGGCAGAGGGCTCGGTTGAGGTCGCCGCGCGTGTCGCTGCGGCCCGCGGCCGCCAGACGGCGCGCTATGCCGCGCTCGGCCTGCCGGGCGGCACGACCAATGCCCGCTGCCCATCCGCATTGCTCGACGAGGTGGCGCGGCCGGATGCGGCCGGGCTCGCGCTCCTGCGCAGCGCCGCCGAGGCGATGCGGTTGACGGCGCGTGGCTATCACCGCGTGCTCAAGGTCGCCCGCACGCTCGCCGACCTCGACGGCGAAGATCAGCTCGGGCGCATCCATCTCGCCGAGGCGCTGTCCTATCGCTCGCGCATCGATCAGGCGGCGCAGGCTGCCTGACGAAGGATTGCCGCCTGATGAAAGGTTAACGAAACCATTCAAACCATTCGGCATCCTCGCAGGTAGGGCGAACCTTTTCTCAAGAGGGGGCGTGATAGGCAAAATGGCATGATCGAGCTGCCGTCTCCCCTCATCCTGCTGGCAGGCGCCGCCGTCGCCGTGGCCATCGCCTGCGCCGTCGTCGCGATCCGGCTGCTGCGGGAGCGCCGGCAGGTCACGCAGCAGGCGCGGGCGCTGACGGCCGATGTCGAGAAGCTCAGCGACCGGCTCTGGGAACTCGCCGACAGCGAAGAGCGCTATCGCAGCCTGATCGAGGCGCAGGGCGACCTGATCGTGCGCCGCAGCGAGGGCCGGATTATCTATGCCAATGCTGCCTACGCGGCACTGATCGGCAAGAGCGAGGCTGATGCCGTCGGCAGCTTCGAGCAGCCATGCGTGCGCAGCGCCCGGCCGGTCCAGGTGCTGCCGGGTGGAGCTCGCGTCATCGACGAGTGCATCGAGACGCAAGAAGGCGAGCGCTGGCTGTCCTGGGTCGAGACGATTGTCCCGGTCGCCGCGGGGCAGGCCGTGCTGCAGCGTGTCGGCCGCGAAATCAGCGGGCGCATCGCCGCTGAAACAGCGCTCGAGGAGGCGCGCAGCCGGGCAGAGGAAGCGAGCGCCGCCAAGTCGCGCTTCCTGGCGACCGTCAGCCACGAGTTCCGCACCCCGCTGAACGGTATCCTCGGCATGGCCGATCTGCTCGGGGACACCAAGCTCGATCCGGAGCAGGCGACCTATGTCAAGGCGCTGCGAAGTTCCGGCGAGGCGCTGCTCGGCCTCGTCGACGACATCCTCGACTTCGCCAAGGTCGAGGCCGGCAAGCTCGAGCTCGCCGAGGCGCCATTCGATCCCGCGGCCCTGATCGAGGATGTCACCGAGCTGATGGCGCCACGCGCCCAGGCCAAGGGCATCGAAATCTCCGCCTTGCTCGGGGCGGACTTGCCGCTGCGGCTGACCGGCGATGTCGAGCGCCTGCGCCAGATCCTGCTTAACCTTGTCGGCAATGCCGTGAAGTTCACGCAAGCGGGCGGTGTCGGCATCGAGGCGGACACCGCCGCGGGCAAATTCGTCGTCAGCATCGCCGATACCGGACCGGGCATCCCGGCCGAGCGCATGGCCACGATCTTCGAGGAGTTCGAGCAGGGCGGGATGAGCGGGCATCGCGAGCAGGCTGGCACCGGCCTCGGCCTCGCCATCGCCCGCCGGCTCGCCCGCGCCATGGGTGGTGAGATCGAGGCGAGCAATCGGGAGAGTGGCGGCGCGCTGTTCCGGCTGGCCTTGCCGTTGCCGGTCGCCGAAGCGCCGGATGCATTCGTTGCCTCAAAGGAATGGCGGGGGCGGCGCATCCTGGTTGCGTCCGCAGCGCCCTTCAGCGCCTACCACCTTGCCGCCAACCTTGAACGGATGGGCGCACAGGTCCTGCGGGCCGGCGATCACGCGCAGGCGCTGGCGGCGCTGGCCGCTGATTCGGCCCCGTCCGCGGTGCTGGTCGATCGTAACCTTCCGGGCGGTGAGGTCGACGCGGTGGCGGCTGCGGCGCGGCGCGCCGGCGTCGCCGATATCGTGATCATGCTGGCGCCGGCCGAGCGCCGCAGCTTCGGCTCTCCCTTCGCAGCTGGTTTCACCGGTTTCCTCGTCAGGCCTGTCCGGGCCCGCTCCCTGCAAGTGAGGCTCGATCCGGCAGGGCGTTCACAAGGCGTAGCCGATACGGCGCCTGCTGCCGATGCTTCGGCAGGACAGCCTGTCTCCGGTCTGCGGGTCCTCGTTGCCGAGGACAACGAGATCAATGCGCTGCTGCTGACCCGCACCCTTGAGCGGTTCGGCTGCATTGCGACATGGGCGCGCGATGGCGGCGAGGCCATCCGCCTGATCGAGGAGGCGCGTTCCGGCAGATCGCAAGGGTTCGCTCTCGCCTTGCTCGATGTCCGTATGCCGGTGCTGGATGGATTGGCTGTCGCCCGGCGAATCCGCGCGGCCGAGAGAGCCCCCGGAACTGCCCGGCTGCCGATCGTCGCCGTCACCGCCAATACGGCGGAGGAGGACAGGCGCGAGGCGCTCGCCGCCGGCATGGATGATTGCCTGGCTAAGCCGCTCTCGCGCGAACAGTTGCGCGGCTGGATCGATCGGCTTTCGCATTTGCGAAGGGCTGAGATTCTGTCGGCCTGAGCCGCGCCTCGATCCACAGATGGTTGGCTTCGTCATCGCTCTGACGTAGTTTTGTCGCGATCCCGTAAGACGGTCGGCGCAGAGCTGTCATGCGTCGATCCGAGATCGCAGAGGCCAGACCGTCTATGACGCGCGATGTTTTCCAGGGTTTCCGTCAGCCGGCAAAGCAGAAGCTGGCCGGTCAGGCCCTGTTGCAGCGCTTCTCGCCATCCAATTTGCTGGCGGCCGGCAAGCAACTCGGCGGCTTCGCTTTTCCCGGCCCTGACGCCCTGTCGGGTACGCTCGGCCGCTCCGGCACGCTTGAGGTCAGGCTCGCTCGCGGCCCACGCGAGATCTGGCGGGCGCAACGCCTGCGCTATCGCGTCTTCTACCAGGAGATGTCGGCCAAGCCCGACGTCATCTCGCGCATGTTCCGGCGCGATGCCGACCGGTTCGACGCCGTCTGCGATCATCTCCTCGTCATCGATCATGCCGCCCGTGGCCGCTTCGGTGGGATCAAGCCGAAGGTCGTCGGCACCTACCGGCTGATGCGCGAGCAGGCTGTGGCCAAGCTTGGCGGCTTCTACACCCAGTCCGAATTCGACATCGCGCCGCTGCTGGCGCGCCATCCCGAGATGCGCTTCCTGGAGCTCGGCCGTTCCTGCGTGCTGAAGCCCTACCGCACCAAGAAGACGGTGGAGTTGCTCTGGCACGGTATCTGGGCCTATTGCCGGCATCACCGCATCGACGCGATGTTCGGCTGCGCCAGCTTCGACGGTGTCGATCCGGACATGCTGGCGCTGCCCTTGAGCTTCATTCACCACCACGCCACCGCCCAGGGCGATTGGCGGGTCGTGGCGCAGCCGGGGCGGCATGTGGCGATGGATCGCCTGCCTGCCGGCATGGTCGACGCCAAGCTCGCGCTGAAATGCCTGCCGCCGCTGGTGAAGGGCTATCTGCGCCTCGGCGCCCGCTTTGGCTCAGGCGCCGTGATCGACAAGCAGTTCGGCACCACCGATATCCTCGTCATCCTGCCGGTTTCCGCGATCGATCGGCGTTATCTCGACTATCTCGACGGCGACGCTGGCCGGTACGCTGCCTGAGCGCGATCACTCCCCTGCCGCGGCGAGGTCGCGCAGCGCCTGCCGGTAATCCGGATAGCACAAGGCATAGCCGAGTTCGCGTTTCACCAGCGCGTTCGAGACCCGCTTGTTCTCGCTATAGAAGCTCGCCGCCATCGACGAGAGCTTGGCCGGATCGAACGGCGTCTCCGGCGGCGGTGTGAGCCCGGCGACCTCGGCGGCGAAGCTGACGACGTCCTGCGGCGGCGCCGGCTCGTCATCGGTGACGTTGTAGACCGCCCCCGCGCGCGGCGCCTCGATCGAGGCCATCAGCACGCCGGCGATGTCGTCGACATGGATGCGGTTGAAGACCTGGCCTGGCTTGACCAGCCGGTTGGCGGTGCCGCCCCGCAATTTGGTGATCGGATTGCGGCCAGGGCCATAGATGCCGGACAGGCGGAAGATCTGCACCGGCTTGCCGCTGCGCTCGCCGAAGGCAAGCCAATCCTGCTCGATTTCCAGCCGCTGTCGCGAGCGCCGGCTGGTCGGCCGGCACTCGGCTGTTTCATCGATCCAGGCACCGCCATGGTCGCCATAGACGCCGATGGTCGAGAGATAGCCGATCCAGCGCAGATTCTCGGCTGCCGCGAGCTTCTCGGCGAGCGCGCCGAGCACCGGGTCACCGTTCTCGTCGGGCTGGGCCGAGACCAGCACCGCATCCGCCTCGGCGACGATCTTGGCCAAAGGCGTCGACACCGCGAAGCCGCCGAAGACCAGGGTGTGCAGCCCTTTCTTGCTGAGCTCGCCCGCCTTCTCGGCCGAGCGCACCGTGCCGGTGATTTCCCAGCCCTTGGCCAAAGCGGCGCGCGCGAAGAACCCGGCAGAATAGCCGAGACCGAAGATGACGAGCTTCATGCGGATTCCAGTTCGTTCGGAGCGCGGCGGGCCCATTCGGCCTTGACGTCGGCATCGGTTTCCCGCGCGAGGTGCGCCGGGGCGAGTTCTGTGGCGCGTGCTGGCAGAAGTCGTCCTAGCGCCCAGACCGCCATTGCTCGGACCAATGGCGAGGGATCGCCGAGCAAAGCTTCGGCGCTCGCAGCCAGGGCCGGGTCGCCACTGTTGCCGATCGCGATCAGGACATTGCGGACGAAGCGGTCGCGGCCGGTACGCTTGACTGGCGTACCGGAAAAGAGCGAGCGGAAGGCGGCATCATCGAGCCCGGCGAGATTGGCCAGTGGCAGGGCTTCGAGCTCGCCCTTCAGCGCCAGGCGCGTCTCATGCGAGGCTTCCGCGAACTTGTTCCAGGGGCAGACGGCGAGGCAATCGTCGCAGCCGAAGACGCGGTTGCCGATGCCCTCGCGAAATTCGGCGTCGATATGGCCTTGGTGCTCGATCGTCAGATAGGCGATGCAGCGCCGCGAATCGAGCTGATAGGGCGCGGGGAAGGCCTTGGTCGGGCAGATGTCGAGGCAGCGCGTGCAGGAGCCGCAATGGTCGCGCTCAGGCTCGTCCGCAGGCAGTTCCGCCGAGGTGTAGATTGCTCCGAGGAAGAGCCAGGCGCCATGCTGGCGCGAGACCAGCACGGTCTGCTTGCCCTGCCAGCCGAGGCCCGCGGCCTGCGCCAGCGGCTTTTCCATCACCGGTGCGGTGTCGACGAAGACCTTGACCTCGGCTTCGCCGCGCGCCGCCAGCACGCCGGCGATGCTCTTCAGCTTGCCCTTGATCACGTCATGATAGTCGCGCCGGCGGGCATAGAGCGAGATCGCGCCGCGATCGCGCTGCTCCAGGATAGCGAGCGGATCGCCTTCGCCGGCATAGCTCATGCCGAGCATGACGACCGAGCGAGCTGCCGGCCACAGGGTCGCAGGATCGGCACGCTCGGCCGTGCGCTCGGTCAGCCAGGTCATGTCGCCGTGATGGCCGGCCTCCAGCCAGCCGGCAAGGCGTCCCGGCGCTTCGGGGATTGCATCGACACTGGCGACGCGCATTACCGAAAAGCCTTCGGCCTGTGCACGCGCGGTGATCGCGGCCTTGAGCTTGTCGCTGCTCAGAAGTCCAGGTCGTCGTAATGGGCTGAGGGCGCCATTCCGGGAATCCGGTCGCTCAGCAGCGGCCGGAAGCTCGGTCTGGACTTGATCCTCGCATACCATGCGCGGGCAGCCTCATCCTCGTCCCAGGGCACGTCGCCGAGATAGTCGACGCAGGAGAGATGCGCCGCCGCGGCGAGGTCGGCATAGCTCAGATTGTCGCCGGCGAGCCAGTTCCGTTTCGCCGTCAGCCAGGCGATGTAGCGCAGATGATAGCGCACATTGCCGCGCGCTGCGCGGATCGCGCTCATCTCCGGCGGGCCGCCGCCCTCGTCCCGGCTCATGAAGCGCTTCATCACCTTCTCCAGCACGAGCGGGGCGGTGATCTCCTCGTTGAACTTGATGTTGAACCAGTCGAGCAGCCGGCGCACCTCGATGCGCCCGCCCGGGCCTTCCGGCAGGAGGCGCCTCTCGGCCAGCGCCAGCCCGCGCGTCTCGTCGAGATACTCCGCGATCGGCCCCGGCCCTGGAATGACGAGCCCGCTATCCTCGCGCAGCACCGGCGTCGTCCCCGCCGGATTGAGCTCGAGAAACTCCCGCCGCCGCTCCCAGACGCGCTCTTCCACCAGCGTGGCGTCGAGGCCGAACTCGCCGAGCGCGAGCCGGATGAATCGCGAATGCGGGCAAAGCGAATAATGGTGAAGCGTGGCCATCGATTGCTGGAACAGAGGGAGGTTCGGGTGGGGTAGGCCGGCGCTGATGCAGCGCGATAGAGCGCCCCGTATAGGCCTGCCGGCTAAGCCAAACAACCCGGGACCGGGTCAAGCGGCGGATTGCGCGGAAATCCTTGCCGGTCTGGTAACCAATTTGCAAAGACCGTGCGCCATAGCTTTAACGCATTCGCCAAGGTTTTGTTGCGCCGCACTCGCTGGTTCGGAAGGACCCTCCCATGCATGACCTGATCGTCGCCGCCGTGCTCGGCGTGGTCGAGGGCCTGACCGAATTCCTCCCCGTTTCCTCGACGGGCCACCTGCTGCTGCTCGGGCATTTCCTCGGCTTCGAATCCAAGGGCAAGGCCTTCGAGATCCTGGTCCAGCTCGGCGCGATCCTGGCGATCCTGCTGGTCTATTTCCGTCGCCTGCTCGACATCGCCCTGCGCCTGCCGAGCGATCCCACTGCGCGGCGCTTCGTTCTCGGCGTGCTCGTCGCCTTCCTGCCGGCGGCGGTGATCGGCGCGCTGGCGCACGGGTTCATCAAGGGCGTGCTGTTCAATCCTTTCCTGGTCTGCTGCACGTTGATCGCCGGCGGCCTCGTCCTCCTCGTCGTCGACGAGCTGGAGCTCGAGGTGAAGCATCACGACGCCACGAAGTTTCCGCTGGCGATGTATCTCAAGATCGGCTTCATCCAGTGCCTCGCCATGGTGCCCGGCGTCTCGCGCTCGGGCTCGACCATCGTCGGCGCGATGCTGCTCGGCGCCGACAAGCGGGCCGCGGCCGAGTTCTCCTTCTTCCTGGCGATGCCGACCATGGCGGGTGCCTTCGCCTACGACCTGATGAAGAACTACAAGGAGCTGACCGGCAGCGACATCGCGCTGATCGGTGTCGGCTTCGTCACCGCCTTCATCTCGGCGCTGATCGTCGTGCGCAGCTTCCTCGATTTCGTTTCGAAGCGCGGCTTCACGCCGTTCGCCTGGTGGCGGATCATCGTCGGCTCGGCCGGCCTCGCCGGGCTCTGGGTCTTCGGCTGATCTCAGCCTGAAGCGGGCAGGGGCCCGCGCCAGGTTCCGAGCAGCATCTCCAGGAAGCGCTCCGCTGCCGGCGCCAGCTTGACGCCGCGGCGCCGGACCACTCCGATGGTGCGCGAGACTTCCGGGTTCCGGATCGGCCGCGTCACGATGATCGGGTGATCGGCGCCCGGCGTCGCCAGTTTCGGCAGCACCGAGATGCCGAGGCCCGCCTCGACCAGGCCGAGTGAGGTTGAGAGGTGCGTCACCTCGAAGGACCAGTCGAGCCTGACCCCGATCTTGACCAGCGCCGCATCGAGAATGGCGCGGTTGCCGCTGCTGCGGCTGACGGTGACCAGCGGATAGCCTTCAAGATCGCCCCAGCCCAGTGACGATTTTCCGGCCAGCGCATGATCGTGCCGGCAGGCGAGCACGAAGGGATCGTCGATCAGCGGCTCGAAGCTGAGCTCGGCATCGGAGCCGCCGATCAGGTTGATGCCGAACTCGACCTCGCCGCGCGCCACTGCCTCTAGCCCGTCATTGGCCGAGAGGTCGAGGATGCGGAAGCGGATGTTGGGATACTGTGTCTGGAAGCGCGCGATCACCGAGGGCAGGAAGTAGAAGGCGGCGGTCGGCACGCAGGCGAGCGCGATCAGCCCGGCGCGGCGGCTGCCGAGATCGCGCATCGCGAAGATCGAGGTGTCGAACTCGTCGAGCATGCGCCGGACCAGCGGCAGCATCTCGCGCCCGACCATGGTCAAAGCGACCCGGCGCGTCGTCCGCTCCAGCAGAGCCGCCCCGACCGCGCTTTCCAGCCGCTGGATGCGCCGGCTCAGCGCCGGCTGGGACATGTTGAGCGCCTCGGCGGCGCGGTGGAAGCCGCCGAGCTCGACCACCGAGATGAAGGCGCGCAGGTCGAGGGCTTCGAAATTGATGCTCATGGCACATTAATAGCGCCGATCTCTGCATTTCACAGCGAATGTTGGATTTGAGAGGAGAGGGTATCGCAATCGCCGGGTGACGCCCTTGTCCGCTCCCTTCCAGCTTCCGCATGCTCAGACCCTGCGCATACCCTGCGTGCTGATGCGCGGCGGCACCTCGCGCGGTCCGTTCTTCCTGGAGCGCGACCTGCCGAGCGATCCGGTGGCGCGCGATCGCGTCCTGCTCGCCGCGATGGGCTCGCCGCATATGCTCCAGCTCGACGGGCTGGGCGGTGGCAATTCGCTGACAAGCAAGGTCGCGATCGTCAGTTGCTCCAGCCGGCCCGACGCCGATGTCGATTATCTCTTCGCTCAGGTCGCGGTCGAGCGCGCTCATGTCGATCTCGGCCCGAACTGCGGCAACATGCTCTCCGCCGTCGGCCCCTTCGCGATCGAGGCCGGCCTGGTGCCAGCGCTCGACGGCGAGACGATCGTGCGCATCCACAATCGCAACACTGGCGCGCTGATCGAGGCGGCCGTGCAGACGCCCGGCGGTGTCGTCGCCTATGACGGCGCGACAGCGATCGACGGTGTCGCCGGCACGGCAGCTCCGATCAAGCTCGGCTTCTTGGAAGCCGTCGGCTCGAAGACCGGCGCGCTGCTGCCGACTGGCCTCGCCCGCGAGGAGGTCGACGGCGTCTCGGTGACGCTGATCGACTATGCCACGCCGATGCTGCTGCTGCGCGCCGCCGATCTCGGCCTCGCCGGTGACGAGACTGCCGCTGAGCTCGATGCCAACGCCACCCTGCTGGCGCGATTGGAGGAGCTGCGGCGCGAGGCCGGCCGCCGCATGGGTCTCGGCGATGTCACCGGCCGCGTCATTCCCAAGGTCGGCGTGCTCTCGCCGGCGCGCCGCGGCGGCAGCCTGACCTCGCGTTATTTCACGCCGGATCGCTGCCATCGCAGCCATGCCGTCACCGGCGCGCTCTGCGTTGCCGCGGCGAGCCGCATCGCCGGTAGTGTCGCCGCTGAGATGCTGGCCGCTGAAACCAATTCGCTGGTTACGGTCGAGCATCCGAGCGGCGCCATCCAGGTCGACCTTTTGCTCGACGCTGCCGGTCAGGTGACCCGCGCGAGCCTGGTGCGCACCGCGCGCCGCATTTTCGAAGGAAACGTCATCGTCCCCGCCAGTGCGATCCTCGCACTTGCAGAGAGGGCGGAAACGGGAGGAGAACTGACCCATGACGATCACGCGCCGCCAGCTCTGCAGCCTGATCGCGGCCGCCGCGGCCAGCACCTGCCTGCCTGAGTTCGCTCAAGCCCAGGCCGCCTTTCCCGACAAGCCGATGAAGCTGCTGGTGCCCTATGCCGCCGGCGGCGGCACGGACGCGATCGCGCGCCTGGTCGCGCAGGGCGTCGGCGAGCGGCTCGGCCAGTCGCTGGTCGTCGAGAACAACGGTTCGGCCGGCGGCAACCTCGCCACCGCCCAGGCGGCTGCGGCCTCGCCGGACGGCTATACGGTGCTGATGGCCAATCAGGGCCCGATGGTCGTGAACCCGCATCTGTTCAAGAACGTCCGGGTCGACCCGCTGACCGCCTTCGATCCGCTGACGCTGATCTCGGCCGCGCCGCTCGTCGTGGTGGTCGCGCCGAACTCGCCGCACAAGACGCTGGCCGAGCTCGTCGGCCTGGCCCAGAAGAATCCGGGTAAGCTCACTTATGGCTCGGCCGGCAATGGTTCGGCGAGCCATCTGGCGACGATCCTGCTGGCGCAGACCGCGCAGTTCGAGGCGGTGCACGTGCCCTATCGCGGCGCCGGCCCGGCGCTGACCGACCTGCTTGCCGGCAATAGCGACTTCATGATCACCACCGTGCCCTCCGTGCTCGGCCTGATCGAGGGTGGCAAGGTCAGGGCGTTGGCGGTGACCGGCAAGGCGCGCGCCAAGCTCTTCCCCGAGGTTCCCTCGGTCGCCGAGAGTGGCTGGGCGGATTACGAGGCGACCGCCTGGTACGGCTTCGTCGTACCCAAGGGCACGCCGAAGGAGGTCGCGGCGAAGCTGCGGCAGGCGACCGTCGAGACCATCAACAGCGCGCTGATCCGCGAGCGCCTCGAGAACGAGGGCGCCGAGCCGATCGGCAACAAGCCCGAGGAGTTCGCGGCGATGATGGAAGCCGAGTCGCGGCGCTGGGCCGGCATCATCAAGCAGGCCCGGCTGGCGATTAACTGAGGCGTGTCAGGCGATCCGCTTGTCGGCGGAATCGCAGAGATCGGCGACGACGCAGGTCTCGCAGACAGGGCGCAGCGCCTTGCAGGTGTAGCGTCCGTGCAGGATCAGCCAGTGATGCGCGTGCCGGCCGAACTCGGCCGGCACCGCCTTTTCCAGGCCGAGCTCGACCTGCAGCACATTCTTGCCGGGGGCGATGCGCAGGCGGTTGGCGACGCGGAAGACATGGGTGTCCACCGCATGCGTGATCTCGCCGAAGGCGATGTTGAGCACGACGTTCGCGGTCTTGCGGCCGACGCCGGGCAGGCTTTCCAGCGCCTCGCGCGCGGTCGGCACTTCGCTGTTGAACTCGGCGATCAGCTTCTCCGAGAGCGCGATGACGTTCTTCGCCTTGTTGCGGTAGAGCCCGATCGTCTTGATCAGCTCGCGCACCCTGTCCTCGCCGAGGGCGAGCATCTTCTCCGGCGTGTCGGCGAGCTCGAACAACCGCTTCGTCGCCTTGTTGACGCCGGCGTCGGTCGCCTGCGCCGAGAGCACGACGGCGACCAGCAGGGTGAACGCATTGATATAGTCCAGCTCGCCCTTGGGCTCAGGCCTTTGCTCCCGGAAGCGGCTGAAGATCTCGTAGATCTCGGCAGCGCTGCGCGGCTTCGGAGACGTGATCCGCTTGGGCGGCGGGCTGCGGCGTTTCGGACTGTTCGGCACGGGCATCGCGGCGTTATAATTGCCGGATGACCTTGGGCAAGCCCGATTGCGACGCTGCAGCCGAAGCGGCCGAAAAGCCGGTCTTCGACGCGACGATCACGCCGCACCGCTCGCTCGGCCAGGACGGCTTCCGCATCGTGATGACCCTGGTCTGCCTGATCAGCGTCGCCGCCTCCATCCCCTTCATGGTGCTCGGCGCTTGGCCGGTCGCCGGCTTCTTCGGCCTCGACATCATTGCGATCTTCATCGCCTTCAAGGTCAATTTCAACGCAGCGCGCGCCTTCGAGCGCATCGTCGTGACGCCACTCGAGGTGCTGCTGCGCAAGGTCTCGCATCATGGCCGCGAGAAGATCTGGCGCTCCAACCCCGCGTGGACGAAGCTCGAGCGCGAGGACGACGAGGATTACGGCCTGCTCGAGCTCTCGCTGGTCTCGCGCGGGCAGCGCACCGTGGTCGCTTCCGCGCTCTCGCCGCAGGAGCGCGAGGGCTTTGCGCAGGCGCTCGGCACAGCGCTGGCCAAGGCCAAGCGCGGCCCCGATTTCAAGCCCGTCTGAGCATGGCCGCGACGATCATCCCGCTGATCGCATGGGCAGTGATCATCGTCGTGATCGTCGCGGCGGTGCGAGCGAATCGTGGTCCGCGTGGCTCTTTGCCAAGCCAGAACGGCGGCGAGGAATCGGTTCGGGCTTATGGCCTCATCCTGCGCGACAAGCTCGATCGCGCCCTGTTCGGCCCGGTTCTGGCGGGGCAAGTCTGGGACCGCGTGATGACCTGCAAGGTCGATGAGGGATTGATCCATGAATTCCATCGCGACTATTGCGGCCACGGCCTGATTCGCACTGAAGACGGCATCAAGCTCTGCGAGATCGACGATGGCTGGCACCCTGGCAAGGCTATCGCCGAATGGCGTTCGCGCGACGAGTTCGTCGCCTTCTTCGCCGAGCAATCGGACTACAGCTGCAGCGGCTGGGACGAAACTTCGCCGGTCTTCTTCACCAGCGACGAATGGCATCGCAACAACCAGCGTCTGACGCGCGAGAAGCTGCAACGGTTCGTTTGACGAGCCTCTTACCGCCGCTGCTGCGCCAGCCAGATCGTATGGCCGCCGCACTCGGGATCGTCGACGACATGCTCGACCACGGTAAAGCCGTTCTCATCGAGGAGGCTGCGATACTCCGCCGGGGCGAGGCTGGCATGGTAGAGCGGCTCGCCCTCGAAGCTGCCGATCGCCTCGCCATCGGTCGACCCGCTGGTGAGGAGCAGCGCGGCCCCTTTCGCCGCATGCTTCCGGAAAAGCGGGAACATCCGCCGCTGATCGTCAGGGCGCAGGTGGAAGAAGCTGTCCCAGGCAATCAGCCCGTTGAAGCGCTGGCCGAGCGCGAGTTCGCGCATGTCGGCGACCTGCCAGGACCGCTGCGGGAAGCGCTCGCGGCAGAGCGCGATCAGCGGCTCCGACGAATCGATGCCGGTGACCGCGCAACCGCGCTCGATCAGATGCCGGGCAATCGGCTCGCCCATGCCGCAGCCGATATCGAGGACCAGCGGATTTGCCGGCAGCAGCGACAGCAAGCGGCCGAGCCAGCACGCCTCCATCAGCTGTCGGCCGCGCTGTTGGTCATAGGCGGCGGCATGGCGCTGGTAGAGCGAGACGATGGCGTCGGCGGAATCGGTCATATGTGGAGTTCTAAGCGCCCCTGATGGCGAAGACGAGCTTGTCAGCTTTCGGGTGGGAGACGCATGCTGACATCACTAGCTTCGTGAGCATGAGAGATCAGAGCGCGAGGACAGGAAGATGAACGCTCACGTCAGAACCGCGATGAAACCGATCACCGTCTCCAACGCCGTGCTCGCCCGCGCCGCCGAAGCCATGCCCTCCGAGGCCGATTTCCCGGCGGCCGCGCCCGGCTCGGATTACGACACGGTGCGCCGCATCCTCTCCTACATCACCAATAACTGGCGCCAGCAGCCGACGATCGAGGCGATTGCCGATGCGGCCGGCGCGACGCCGACCGACGTGCACCACCTGTTCCGGCGCTGGTGCGGGCTGACGCCCAAGGCCTTCCTGCAGGCGATCACCCTCGACAACGCCAAGGGTCTGCTGGCCTCCTCCGCCAGCATCCTCGACACCAGCTTCGAGGTCGGGCTCTCCGGCCCGGGGCGCCTGCATGATCTCTTCGTCACCCATGAGGCGATGTCGCCGGGCGAATGGAAGGTCGGTGGCGAGGGCTTGCGCATGTCCTATGGCTTCCATCAGTCGCCTTTCGGCGAGGCGCTGGTCGTGGTGACCGAGCGCGGCCTTGCCGGTCTCGGCTGGGTTTCGAACAGCCTCGACGGTGGCAAGGTCATCGGCGGCCGGGCGGAGGCGCTCGCCGACATGATGCGGCGCTGGCCGCATGCGGATTACCGCTTCGATCCGCAGGCGACGGCGCCTTATGCCAGCCGCATCTTCGAGCCGGGCAGCTGGTCGCCGCAGACGCCTTTGCGGGTCGTGCTGATCGGCACCGATTTCGAGGTCCGCGTCTGGGAGACGCTGCTGCGCATCCCGGTCGGCTGCGCCACGACCTATGGCGACGTCGCCGGCCATATCGGCAAGCCTTCCGCGGCCCGGGCGGTCGGCGCGGCGGTCGGCAAGAACCCGATCTCCTTCGTCGTCCCTTGCCACCGCGTCATCGGCAAGTCCGGTGCGCTCACCGGCTACCATTGGGGGCTGACGCGCAAGCGCGCCATCCTTGGCTGGGAAGCCGGGCAGGTTTCGGGCGGAGAAGCTGCCTGAAAGCAGAGCCTATTGGATGGCTGGAGCGGGCGCCGCCGCGGGCGGGGGTGTCCGCTTCGCCGTGGCCGGGCGCGGCTTTGCCGTCTCGGGCTTCGGCTCGGGCAGGCCGAGACGGGACCGGATCGAGGCGGCGCGCGCCTCGGTGATACGGGCGCCGCAGAAGCCGTGCGAGCCCTCGCGCTGGAACTCGCGGCAGATCTGCTCGCGTTCCGAGGAGAAACCGGCCTGCTCGCGGGCGATGGCGCGCTGCTCCGGCAGGTCAGCCTTGGCCGAGAGCGCCCGAAAGCCGTCGCGGACTGCCGTCTCCGCCTTGCTGCGCTCGCCTTCGATCTCCTTGGCGTGAGCGGGCAGGCTGCGCGCATCCGGCCCCCACACACCTCGCGGATCGATGCGGCAGGCGGCAGCTTCGATCACGCAGGGCTGCTCCGGTTCCACCACCAGGAAGGCACCGTCGAGCACGTCGAAAACGATCGGGCAGGCCGGCGCTTCGAGCTTGTAGCGCGCCAGCCCCGCCGGCTTGCCGAGCGATGTCACCGGCACGGCCGCGTCACCGAAGGAGATCGCGCAGGGCTCCACCAGGTTGCCGGACTGGAAGCCCTCGGCGCGCAGCTTCAGGCCATAACCGCTGCCGGTCTTCTCGAGCGTTGCTTCGCCGAAGCCGCCGTTACGGCGCAAGGTCTTGCCGAGGATCGAGTCTTCGCCGGGAATCTTGATGGCCGGCATGGTGCGCGGACGCGGCGTCGCCGGGCTGCCCATCGAGGCCGGCGCCGATTGGTGGGCGCCCGGCTGGTTGAAGGGTTGCGCGCCGGGAAGTTGCAGCGGCTGCGCCAGCGCCCCGCCCACAAGGCCGAGCCAGGCCAGCGCTGCGCCGGCGGCAAGGCGATGGGCAGTCGGGCGGCGAAGCGTCGTCACGGCTGTTTCCTGTTGGCGCAAGGTCTTCCTGAATGGAATGGCTACGCCCGCTGCGCAAGAGCATGCGCGCAACACTTATCCGGAATGGTCAGCCCCGGCGAATTCTGTGCAGGACACCGCTCAAAGCCGATTCTTAATCCGGCTCCGTGCCTTGCAAGCAGGGCGTCACCCTCCCTATATACGCCGCGAAGCGGTGGTTTTGCCGACCATCGGGACCGGATTGCGCCAGGCGCGAGCACTGATGTGCGAACGCTGAAACGTAGGGCCGGTCGATCTTTAGTTGCAACCGGCGGACGAAGCCGGACCGGAGCCAAGGCTCCGTTCCGTCACTTGCCCGCCAGACGTGGAGATCCCGGGTTCGTTCGCCGCGGAAGGTGGGGGCGATCCGGGGCCATGGGCCGGAGGACGGCGTCCTGGACGCGGCCTTCCGGCGATCTGCTAAATCGAAAGGGATCCCATCCATGGGTAAAGTTATTGGTATCGACCTCGGAACCACCAATTCCTGCGTTGCAGTGATGGAAGGGTCGACGCCGAAGGTCATCGAGAATTCCGAGGGCGCCCGCACCACGCCTTCGATCGTCGCCATCACGGATGACGGCGAGCGTCTGGTCGGCCAGCCGGCGAAGCGCCAGGCGGTCACCAATCCGGAGCGCACCTTCTTCGCCATCAAGCGCCTGATCGGGCGCACCTTCGACGATCCGATGACCAAGAAGGACATCGATCTCGTCCCCTACAAGATCAAGAAGGCTCCGTCTGGCGACGCCTGGGTCGAGGCCGACGGCAAGGATTACTCGCCCTCGCAGATCTCCGCCTTCACGCTGACGAAGATGAAGGAGACCGCGGAGGCCTATCTCGGCCAGCCGGTCACGCAGGCTGTCATCACCGTCCCGGCCTATTTCAATGACGCCCAGCGCCAGGCCACCAAGGATGCCGGCCGCATCGCCGGCCTCGAGGTGTTGCGCATCATCAACGAGCCGACCGCGGCCGCGCTCGCCTACGGCCTCGACAAGAAGTCGACCGGCACCATCGCGGTCTATGACCTCGGCGGCGGCACCTTCGACGTCTCGGTCCTCGAGATCGGCGACGGCGTCTTCGAGGTGAAGTCGACCAATGGCGACACCTTCCTCGGCGGCGAGGACTTCGACATGCGCCTGGTCGAGTACCTGGCGGATGAGTTCAAGCGCGAGCAGGGCATCGACCTGAAGAAGGACAAGCTCGCTCTCCAGCGCCTGAAGGAAGCGGCCGAGAAGGCCAAGATCGAACTGTCGAGCGCCTCGCAGACCGAGATCAACCTGCCTTACATCACGGCGGATGCTTCTGGTCCGAAGCACCTCGCCATCAAGCTCTCGCGCGCCAAGTTCGAGAGCCTGGTCGACGACCTGATCCAGCGCACCATCGAGCCCTGCCGCAAGGCGCTCAAGGATGCCGGCCTGTCCGCGGGCCAGATCGACGAAGTCGTCCTGGTCGGCGGCATGACCCGCATGCCGAAGGTCCAGGAGGTGGTGAAGCAGTTCTTCGGCAAGGAGCCGCACAAGGGCGTCAACCCGGACGAGGTCGTCGCCATCGGCGCCGCAATCCAGGCCGGCGTGCTGCAGGGCGACGTCAAGGACGTGCTGCTGCTCGACGTGACCCCGCTGTCGCTCGGCATCGAGACGCTGGGTGGTGTCTTCACGCGCCTGATCGACCGCAACACCACGATCCCGACCAAGAAGAGCCAGGTCTTCTCCACCGCCGAGGACAACCAGGGCGCGGTGACGATCCGGGTCTTCCAGGGCGAGCGCGAGATGGCGGCCGACAACAAGCTGCTCGGCCAGTTCGACCTGATGGGCATTCCGCCGGCGCCGCGCGGCATGCCGCAGATCGAGGTGACCTTCGACATCGACGCCAACGGCATCGTCTCGGTGACGGCGAAGGACAAGGCCACCAACAAGGAACAGCAGATCCGCATCCAGGCTTCCGGCGGTCTCTCCGAGGCCGAGATCCAGAAGATGGTCAAGGACGCCGAGGCCAACGCCGCCGAGGACAAGAAGCGTCGCGAGCTCGTCGAGGCCAAGAATCAGGGCGAGAGCCTCGTGCATTCGACCGAGAAGTCGCTGAAGGACTATGGCGACAAGGTTTCGGCCGCCGACAAGGGCGCGATCGAGACCGCGCTCGAGGCGCTTCGGACCGCGCTGACCGGCGAGGATGCCGAGGCGATCTCCTCGCGCACCAACGAGCTGATGCAGGCTTCGATGAAGCTCGGCGAGGCGATGTATGCCGCCAGCCAGGCCGAAGCGAATGCTCCCGAAGGCGCCGCTGCCGAGGAGCCGAAGAAGGACGACGTCATCGACGCCGACTTCAAGGACGTCAGCGACGACAAGGGCGACAAGAAGAAGAGCGCGTAAAGCGCGCTCGTCATCGGTCGTGACGGGATGGCCGGGCTTGACCCGGCCATTCCATTAAGGCGATGGCGTCGGCAGGACATGACTCGCTGGCCCGCGCAGGAAGCGCGGGGCGGCGCAGGGGCAGCTGGTTGAATGTCGAAGCGCGACTATTACGAGATCCTCGGGGTCTCCCGGACTGTGACGGAAGTCGAGCTCAAGGGCTCCTTCCGCAAGCTCGCCATGCAGCATCACCCGGACAAGAATCCGGGCGACAAGCAGGCCGAGATCAAGTTCAAGGAAATCAACGAGGCCTATCAGGTCCTCTCCGACGGCCAGAAGCGCGCCGCCTATGACCGCTATGGCCACCAGGCCTTCGACAATGGCGGTGGAGGCGGTGGTCCGGCCGACATGTCGGACTTCATGTCCGACATCTTCGAATCCTTCTTCGGCGAAGGCCGCGGCCGTGGCCCGCGCGGCGCCAATTCACGCGAGCGCGGTGCCGATCTGCGCTATAATCTCGAGATCGGGCTCGAAGAGGCCTATGCCGGCAAGAACGAGACCATCCGGGTCCCAACCTCGGTGACCTGCGAGGTCTGCTCCGGCACCGGCGCCAAGGCCGGCTCGAAGTCGCGCCAGTGTCCGACCTGCGGCGGCCATGGCCGCGTCCGCGCCAGCCAGGGCTTCTTCTCGGTCGAGCGCACCTGCCCGACCTGCAACGGCCGCGGCGAGATCATTGACGATCCCTGCACCGGCTGCCAGGGCGCCGGCCGCGTCACCCGCGAGCGCACGCTCTCGGTCAACATCCCGGCCGGTGTCGAGGACGGCACCCGCATCCGCCTCGCCGGCGAGGGCGAGGCCGGCCTGCGCGGCGGCCCGGCGGGCGATCTCTACATCTTCCTCTCGATCAAGCCGCACGCCATCTTCCAGCGCGACGGCGCCGACCTGTTCTGCCGCGTGCCGATCGGCCTGACTTCGGCCGCGCTCGGCGGCGAAATCGAGGTGCCGACGCTGAACGGTGAAAAGGCCCGGGTGAAAATCCCCGAGGGCACCCAGACCGGCAAGCAGTTCCGCCTCAAGGCCAAGGGCATGAGCGTGCTGCGCTCGCGCGAGATGGGCGATCTCTACATCCAGGTCCTGGTCGAGACGCCGCAGAAGCTGACCGCTCGCCAGCGCGAACTGCTGATGGAGTTCGAGCGCGAGAGCTCGGGCGCAACCCACCCCGAGACCGCCGGCTTCTTCGGCCGGGTCAAGGATTTCCTCGGCGGCCTCGGCGGTTCCGCCTGAGACGAAAAACGGGCGCCTCGCGGCGCCCGTTCTGTTTGATCGGAGCCGACCTGCAGGTCAGGCCTTGTCGATCACTTTCTTGACCGCGTCCTTGGCCTTGCCGACCGCCTGCTGGGCCTCGCCCTTGCGCTCCTGCGCGATGCCCTCGGCCTGAAGCCCGGGCTTGTTCAGCGCCTTGCCGGCGGCCTGCTTGACGTTGCCGGCGGCCTCGTTGGCCAGGCCCTTGATCTTGTCGGTCGTGCTGCCCATGGACGTTTTCCTTTCAGAGTGATCCGTGATCGGCGCCTCGGCGCCGGTTCGGATGGGAGAACGTCACGGCCGGGCTTTGGTTCCGTCCGTCAGGAGGTGGGCGCAACGCTCGCCGCGATCGCCCGCAGCGCCTGGCCTGTCGCTTCGTCGGCCGGAAAGAAGGTCTCCAGCGCCAGCTCGGACAGGGTGACGTCGACCGGCGTGCCGAACACGGTCGTGGTCGAGATCAGCGACAGCACGGTCTCGCCCAGCCGCAGCTCCAGAGGCACGACGATCGGCGGCTCCGCCTCCTCCTGCGCTTTGCCCTTGGCCATGGGCGTAGCCGGAACGGGATAGCTCAACAATTCCATCAGGAGCTCGGCGAGCAGCGGATCGGCGGTGGCGCGGATCTGCTGGCGCAGCCGGGCGATGAGATGGCCGCGCCATTCGGTGAGATTGAGGATCGCCGGCGCGATTCCGCGTGGATGCAGGCTGAGCCGGAGCACATTGACCGGCGGGCGCAGCAGGTCGGCATCCTCGACCCCTGCCAGCAGCGGCGCAATCATCGCGTTCGCCGCCAGCAGGGTCCAATGCCGGTCGACGGCGACGGCCGGGTAGGGCTCGTGCCCCTTGAGCAGGAGGTCGATCGCGCTGCGCGCCGCCTGGAGGCTCGGATCCTCCAGCGAGCGTTCGAGATAGACCGGTGCGTACCCGGCGGCGAGCAGGAGCGCGTTGCGCTCGCGCAGCGGCACGCCGAGATGCTCGGCGAGCAGCAGGACCATGTCACGGCTCGGGACCGAGCGGCCACTCTCGACGAAGCTGAGATGCTTCTGCGAGATCTCGGCTTCGAGCGCGAGGTCGAGCTGGCTGAGCCGGCGCAGCTGGCGCCAGTCGCGGATGAGATGCCCGATCGCGGGCTGCTGGTGCTTGTTCATGGCAGGCAAGCTAGCCGCGGCCGGGCTGTCTTCCAATTACCTCGCACTTAATCGACCAGCCGCCTGAGCTTCGTCAGCATGGCCTCCATCAGCAACCGCCCCGGACAAGACGGGGCCTGAACCGGAGAACGACCATGGCCTTCATCCAGTCCTCGCGTTTCCTGCGCAATGCTCTCGCCCTCGATGCCGCTGCCTGCGCCGCGACCGGTCTGCTGCTCAGCGTCGGCGCCGGCGCGCTCTCCGGGCTTCTCGGTTTTCCGGCGGAATTCCTGCGCGGCGCCGGCCTCGTGCTGCTGCCTTGCGCTGCCGTGCTGGCGTTCTTCGCCAGCCGGGCGCGCCTGCCGCGGCTCGCAATCTACGCGGTGATCGGCGTCAACATCCTCTGGATCGCCGATAGCGTGCTGATCCTGGTCGCCGGCTGGTTTGCGCCGACCACGCTCGGCATCGCCTTCGTCCTGGCCCAGGCCGCGGCAGTCGCCGTCGTTACCGAGCTCGAAGTGATCGGCCTGAAGAAGTCGGTTTCCGACACCGCCGGAGCCGAAGCCACGCTGCGCTGACCAGCCCCTTTCTCCAATCACGCCGCTGCGGCTCCCCCGCGGCGGTGTTCGCTTTGCGACGGCTTGTCACGAAACTGTCGCCTGTGCTCACTAGCCGGAAGGCCTGCCTCCTCACCCTGCGGAACAGGACCGTCCCATGCGCAAACCCCTCGTCCTTGCGGCTCTCGCGACGCTCCTCGCCGGCGGCACGGCGCTGGCCGAGCCGAACTTCAACCGCATCGCCACCTTCCAGGTGCCGCTGAACCTCCCGTCTGATCGCGATCCGTCGAAGAAGACGGTGTCCGAGATCATCGCCGCCAACGAGGCCGGGACCCTGCTCGCCTATACTGACGCTGAGCAGAAGGCGATTGGCCTGATCGACATCACCACCGCCAACGCGCCCAAGCCCGCCGGCTTCGTCCCGGTCGGCGGCGAGCCGACCTCGGTGGTCATCCTCGGCGAGCGCGCCTTCGCCGTCGTCGTCAGCTCCGGCGACAACTTCAAGGAGCCGGCCGGCCACCTCGCCACCATCGATCTGAAGACGAAGCAGGTCGTGGCCAAATGCGAGCTCGGTGGCCAGCCCGATTCGATCACGCTGACCAAGGACAAGGGCAAGCTCGCCATCGTCATCGAGAACGAGCGCGACGAGAAGCTGAACAAGGGCGACCTGCCGCAGCTTCCGGGCGGCAATCTCACGCTGATCGGTCTCAAGGATGGGCAGGCCGATTGCGCCACGAAGCAGGTCGTCGACCTCACCGGCATCGCCGCCGTCGAGCCGACCGATCCGGAGCCGGAATTCGTCGATGTCAACCTCGACGGCCTCGCTGTGGTGACGCTGCAGGAGAACAATCACATCGCCGTGGTCGATACGAAGACCGGCAAACTCGTCGCGCATTTCCCGGCCGGCACCGTCGACCTCAAGGGCATCGACAAGACCCGGGACGGTGAGATCAAGCCGGTCGAGGAGCTGAAGGGCCTGGCGCGAGAACCCGACGCGGTGCGCTGGCTCGACAATGATCGCTTCGTCACCGCCAATGAGGGTGACTGGAAGGGCGGCTCGCGCGGCTTCACGATCTTCCGCAAGGACGGCACCGTCGAATTCGACTCCGGCAATATGGTCGACCACATCGCCATCCGTCTCGGCCACTATCCCGAGCGCCGTTCGGCCGCCAAGGGCAGCGAGCCAGAGGGCATCGAGGTCGGCACCTATAATGGCGAGCGCCTGCTCTTCGTCGGGCTGGAGCGCGCCTCGCTCGTGCTCGTCTTCAAGGATGAGGGGCCGGGCCGGCCACCGCGCTATCTGCAGGCGCTGCCGGGCGGCATCGCGCCCGAAGGCCTGCTCGCCATCCCGCAGCGCAATCTCTTCGTCTCCGCCTCGGAAGCCGATCTAGGGGACAAGGGCGGCGCGCGCTCGGCCGTGACGATCTATGAGCGTAGCGAAGCTCCGGCCAGCTATCCGACCATCGCCTCGGCCGATGTCGACGGCGTTCCGCTCGGCTGGGGCGCGCTCTCGGGCCTTGCCGCCCATCCGGAGCTGCCGGGCCGGCTCTTCAGCATCACCGACAGCGCCTATACGCCCTCGCGCATCCTCGAGATCGACGCGACCAAGAAGCCGGCGACGATCACCGGCGCGATCACCGTGACCAAGGACGGCAAGCCCGCTTCGTATGACCTCGAGGGGATCGCGACCCGTCCGGGCGGCGGTTTCTGGCTGGCTTCGGAAGGCGCGCCGGAACGCAAGGAGAAGCCGACGGGGAACCTCCTGCTGCGCGCCTCGGCCAAAGGCGAGATCGAGGAGGAGATCGCCCTGCCGGAGGAGTTCGCCGCCAAGGCGACCAACCAGGGCTATGAGGGCGTCGCCGTCACCGGCACCGGCCAGGACGAGACGGTCTGGATCGCCGTGCAGCGCGAGTGGAAGGACGACCCCAAGGGCAAGGTCAAGATCCTGACCTACAAGCCTTTCACCAAGAGCTGGGGCATTCTCTACTACCCGCTGACGACGCCCGCCGCCGGCGCCTGGATGGGCCTCTCCGAACTGACCTATCTCGGCGACGACAGCTTCGCCGTGATCGAGCGCGACAATCAGTTCGGCGCCAAGGCGGTGAAGACGCTCGCGACCTTCTCGGTCAAGGGTCTGAAGCCGGCGCCGTTCGGCTCTTCGGAGATCCCGACCGTCGAGAAGAAGCTGCTGCGCGACCTGACGCCGGAGCTGATGAAGCTCGGCGGCTACGGGCTCGACAAGGTCGAGGGCATGGCGGTCGACAAGGAAGGCAGCCTCTTCGTCGTCACCGATAATGACGGCGTCGACGATTCCTCCGGCGAGACCCAGTTCTTCGCCTTCGGGAAGCTTGCGAAGTAAGACGACGCAACAAGAGGCCGGCGAGTGCTCCTCGCCGGCCTGTCGACCTCTTTGGGTATTTCTGCTCCGCAGCGTAATCCCGCTGCTCCAGCCTTGCTGTCGCTGCCGCTGCGTGCCCTACTCCTGCAAAAGGGGAGGCGGCGCATGACCCAAGGGGTTCTGTCACAGAGCAGCTCGCCCTCTCATGGCGAGCACCATGGCTCCATCCCGGCTTTGACGCTCGGCGCCCTCGGCGTCGTCTACGGCGACATCGGCACCAGCCCGCTCTATGCACTCAAGGAAGCGGTCCGGGCTGCGAGCGCTGGGGGCACCTTGCAGCCAGGAGCTGTGGTCGGCTGCGTCTCGATGATCCTGTGGGCTTTGATCCTGATCATCTCGATCAAATATTCGCTGCTGATCATGCGGGCCGACAATCGCGGCGAAGGCGGCATCATGGCGATGCTGGCTCTGCTCAAGGCGCGTCACGCGAAGCCCGGCACACCACGCGCCTATGTCCTCGTCGTCGGGCTCGTCGGCGCCGCCTTGCTCTATGGCGACGGCGCCATCACGCCGGCGATTTCCGTGCTCAGCGCCATCGAAGGCCTCAAGGTCGATGCACCGTTCCTGGCGCCGGCGGTCGTTCCGTTGACTGCCGCGATCCTGTTCTGCCTCTTCCTGGTCCAGAGCAAGGGCACCGGCTTCATCGGCCGGCTGTTCGGGCCGATCATGCTGCTCTGGTTCCTCGCTCTGGCGCTGCTCGGCATCCGGGGCATCCTGATGGCGCCGGGCATCCTGTCTGCGATCAATCCGTTCAACGCCCTCTATTTCATCACCCATACTGCGCCGGTCGTCGGTTTCGCCGTGCTCGGGGCGACCTTCCTGGCCGTGACCGGTGGCGAGGCGATGTATGCGGATATGGGCCATTTCGGCCCGAAGACGATCCGCCTCGCCTGGTTCGCAGTCGTGCTGCCGGCGCTGATGCTGAATTATTTCGGCCAGGGCGCTCTGCTGCTGATCCATCCGGAGGCAATCGAGAATCCGTTCTATCAGCTCGCCCCGGACTGGGCGCACTATCCGCTGATCGTCTTCGCCACAGCGGCCGCCGTCATCGCCTCGCAGTCGATCCTGACGGGCGCCTTTTCGCTGACCCGTCAGGCCGTGCAGCTTGGGCTGTTCCCGGCCGTCCGCATCAAGCACACGGCCCATGACCAGCAGGGCCAGATCTACATCCCGATCGTCAACTGGCTGATTTGCCTCGCGACCCTGACGTCGGTCTTCGCCTTCCGCTCGTCCGAGGCCCTGGCCGGCGCCTATGGCATCGCCGTTTCCCTGCTGATGGCCATCACCACCGGGCTGGCGGCGCTGATCGCGTTGAAATGGGGCTTCAATCCGATCCTCGTCGTAGCGGTCAACGGCTTCTTCCTGCTCATCGATCTCACCTTCTTCGCGGCGAACCTGCCGAAGCTGCACGAAGGCGGCTGGTATCCGCTGGTCCTGGCACTGGCGCTGACGGTGATCATGCTGACCTGGCGGCGTGGCCTCGCTTTGGTGGAGGCGGCGCGCGCTCGCCAGCGCGAGCCGGAGAAGGAGTTCCTGGACATGCTGGCGACGAAGCCGCCACTACGCCTGCCGGGAACGGCCGCCTTCCTGGCCTCGGCCGCGCGCGGGCTCCCGCTCTCGCTCACGCATTTCGTCCGTCACAACCACGCTTTGCACGAGCGCATTCTTCTGGTGACCGGCAAGCTGGAAGAGATTCCGCGCGTACCCGATGAGGACCGGGTCGAGGTGATCGAGCTCGCGCCCAGCGTTACGCGCGTCATCCTGCATTTCGGCTTCATGGAGACGCCGCACATCCCGAACGGCCTGCGTTGCGGTGTCGAGCGCGGCCTGCTGCCGGGCGTCGATCTCGGTGAGATGTCGTATTATATCGGGCGCGAGACCGTCATCCCGCGCGAGGAGATTGCGGGAATGGCGATGTGGCGCGAGGCGCTCTTCGCCTTCATGCAGCGCAACGCCGAGCGTTCCGCCGCCCATTTCCATATCCCGGCCAAGCAGGTCGTGGAGGTCGGGGTGGAGATCGAGATCTGATCGCTGCAGAAGCGGCCGGTGATCATCACCGGTCGGATCGGGACGTCTCGTCATTCCAGCCGAACGCCGGAATGACGAGGCGACACCGGAAGGTCGAGCCTTACAGTCCCAGCTTCTTCTTGCGCTGGCCGAGCGTGCGCAGGCGCAGCGCGTTGAGCTTGATGAAGCCGGCGGCGTCGCGATGGTCGTAGGCGACGGCGCCTTCCTCGAAGGTGACGAGGTCCTGATCGTAGAGCGAATAGGGGCTGGAGCGGCCGATGACGTGGACGCCGCCCTTGTAGAGCTTGAGCCGCACCTGGCCGGCGACGAACTCCTGGCTCTTGTCGATCAGCGCCTGCAGCATCTCGCGCTCCGGCGAGAACCAGAAGCCGTTATAGATCAGCTCGGCATATTGCGGCATGAGCTGATCCTTGAGATGGGCGGCGCCGCGGTCGAGCGTGATCGACTCGATGGCGCGGTGCGCGACGGCGAGGATCGTGCCGCCGGGCGTCTCGTACATGCCGCGGCTCTTCATGCCGACGAAGCGGTTCTCGACCAGATCGAGCCGGCCGATGCCGTTGTCGCGGCCGAGTTCGTTGAGCCTGGTGAGCAGCTTGGCCGGCGAGAGCTGGACGCCGTCGATCGCGACCGCATCGCCCTTGGCGAAGTCGATCGAGATCACGGTCGGCTTGTCCGGCGCGTCCTCGGGCGAGACGGTGCGCGAGAAGACGTAGTCCGGAACCTCCTGCGCCGGGTCTTCCAGCACCTTCCCCTCCGAGGAGACGTGCAGCAGGTTGGCGTCGATCGAGAACGGCGCCTCGCCGCGCTTGTCCTTGGCGATCGGGATCTGGTGCTGCTCGGCGAAGGCGATCAATTGCTCGCGCGAGCGCAGATCCCATTCACGCCAGGGCGCGATCACGTGCACGTCGGGCTTCAGCGCATAGGCGGTCAGTTCGAAGCGGACCTGGTCGTTGCCCTTGCCGGTCGCGCCATGCGAGACGGCGTCGCCGCCGACCTTCTCGGCGATCTCGATCAGCTTCTTGGCGATCAGCGGGCGGGCGATCGAGGTGCCGAGCAGATAGACGCCCTCATAGACGGCGTTGGCCCGGAACATCGGGAAGACATAGTCGCGGACGAATTCCTCGCGCAGGTCCTCGATGAAGATGTTCTCCGGCTTGATGCCGAGCAGCAGCGCCTTCTGGCGGGCCGGCTCCAGCTCTTCGCCCTGGCCGAGATCGGCGGTGAAGGTCACGACCTCGCAATTATAGGTGGTCTGCAGCCACTTCAGGATGATCGAGGTGTCGAGCCCGCCGGAATAGGCGAGCACGACCTTGTTCACGCGCTTGTCGGCCATGGACTGGTCTTCCTGCAGTGGCGGCACGGGGGCTCGTGCCTGGAGTAGAGAATGCGATCTTGCCGGCCGCATTTCGGACGTAACCGGGCACTATCGCAGGGTTCGGGGCGACGCAATCGGAACCTTCTGATCGATCTGGCGTCTTCCGCTGATGGGTTGCCGCCCGCACTGCGGGCGGAGTGATGTGTTGCTGGTTGGGGGTCAGATGCCGAATCGTCCTGTTCTGGATTTCTGGTACGAGTTCGCGTCGACCTATTCCTGCCTCAGCGCCCTGCGGATCGAAGAGATGGCGGACGCTGCCGGCGTGGCGGTGCGCTGGCGGCCCTTCCTGCTCGGGCCGATCTTCGCCGCCCAGGGCTGGACCAGCTCCCCCTTCAATCTTTACCCGAACAAGGGCCGCTATATGTGGCGTGACGTGGCGCGCCGTGCCGGCCGCAACGGCTTCGCCATCGTCCGCCCCGAGGTCTTCCCGCAGAACTCCCTCGTTGCCGCGCGGCTCGCTCTGGCCGGGCGCGAGGCCGGCTGGCTGCCGGTCTTCTCCAAGGCGCTGTTTCGTGCCCAATTCTGCGAAGGGCGCAATATCGCCGAGGAGGCGGTGCTGAGCGCGGCCCTGCGCGAAGCCGGGGCCGATCCTGCGAGTGCTTTTCCCGCCTCGCGCAGCGAGGAGGTCAAGGGCCGGCTCAAGGCCGAGACCGAGCTGGCCAAATCGCTGGGGATCTTCGGCGCGCCGACCTTCGTCACCGGCGACGGCGAATTGTTCTGGGGCGATGACCGGCTGGAAGAGGCGCTCACCTGGGCCCGAGACGGGCGCTAGCCGCCCGCCGGTGGCGCCGGCCGCGACCATGGCCCGTGTGCGGCGGAGGTCTCGGCGATCTCGGGCAATGTCTGGCGCTCGCTGATCTTCGGAGGGCCGGGCGGCGCTTCCGGCGGCAGGCGCCCGCCGGCGGTTTGCACCAGTGCCTGCACGCGCTTGGTGACGGAAGGGTGGGTCGAGAACAGGTCGGCGAAATCGTCCGGGTCGTTCTCGAAGCACATGTCCATCACGCCCGACGGGACATTGTCGATGTCGGCTCGTCCCGAGATCTTGAGCAGCGCCGAGATCATCGCGTCCGGGTTCTTGGTCAGCTCCACCGCACCGGCATCGGCGAGGTATTCGCGGGCCCGCGACAGCGACAATCGGATCAGCACGGCGAGCAGCCAGGCGACGGCGATCACCGCGAAGCCGAGGATGATCGCGAAGACGCTGCCCTTCTTGTCGCCGTCCGAGGAGATCCGCACCCGCCCGAGATTGCGGAACAGCACCTCGCCGACGAAGGAGATGATGCCGGCGATCACTACGGCGATCACCATCAGCCTGACGTCGCCATTGCGGATATGGGTCAGCTCATGGGCGATGACAGCTTCGATCTCGGCGTCGTTGAGCTGCTCGATCAGCCCGGTGGTCAGCGTCACCGTGAACTGCTTGTCGTTGACGCCGCTGGCGAAGGCGTTGAGCGCGTCGCTCTGGATGATGGCGAGCTTCGGCGTGACCATGCCCCGCGAGATGCAGAGGTTCTCCAGCATCCGGTAGAGCTTGGGCTGGGCTTCCCGCGTCACGCCCTCGGCGCCCGAGACCGCCTCGATCAGCGCGACGTTGATCCTGAAGCCGATGAAGACCCAGGCCGCCGTGCCGAGCGTGATGAAGGGCAGCCAGGACCAGAAGCGCTGGTTGACGAAGCTCAGTACCGTGCGCCCGCGCGGCACGCCGACATAGCCGTAGCCGACCAGCATCATGCCCCAGGCGGTCAGATAGACCATCAGGAAGAGCCCGATGATCAGGGCGATCGACCGGGTCCGGTTGTTGCGCTGATGGGTGTAGAGCCCGAAGGCTTCCCCCGGCATCGCCGCAGCTCCGTTATGACGCCCGTTGCGGGCGTGCTCAGAACTTCACGGTCGGTGCGACTTCGATCTGCGCCCGCGTCTCTTCGCCGACATCGAAGAATTCGCGCGGGCTGAAGCCCATTTGCGGCGCGAAGAACACGGCCGGGAAGGCCTGGATCGCCGCGTTGAACTCGCTGACCGCGTTGTTGAAGAAGCGCCGCGCTGCCGCCAGCTTGTCCTCGACATTGCCGAGATCCTGCTGGAGCTGCTGGAAGTTCGCGCTCGCCTTCAGGTCCGGATAGGCCTCGCCCAGCGCCAGCAGGCGGCCGACCGCACCCGTTAATTGCTGCTCGGCCACGGCCTGGTCGTGCGGTCCGGCGGCAGCCTGGGCCTGATTGCGCGCCTTGATCACCGCGTCGAAGGTCTCCTTCTCGTGGCTGGCATAGCCCTTCACGGTCTCGACCAGGTTCGGGATCAGGTCGTGGCGCTGCTTCAATTGCACGTCGATGTCGGCGAAGGCCTGGTTGACGCGCTGGCGCATCGCGACGAGGCCGTTATAGGTCATGATCAGCCAGACCACGACGACGACGATCAATCCAAGGACGACCCAACCCATGGCGTTCTCCTTCGGCTTAGGCGATCTCGCCGGCAACCTCGCATGAAGGGCGACGGTAGGGAAGGTGCTCGACGCGGTCTGTTTGGGCCGAGCGCATGCTTTGCGCCTGTGATCAGAACCGGATCGATCCCTCGTCTTTGAGCAGGATGGCGGGCCGCGCGCGGAGATTCGATTCCGGGGCTGCCGCTCCGGTTGACGACCGCAACGGGTCCCATGCTTCCACGGTTCCGAAATCCAGGCCCGTCAACGTCGTCAACCGAGCGACGGGCACCTGGGCAGCCTCGAAGTCCGCAAGCTCGGCGGGTGCGAAGCGCTCGGTCACCAGAGTGCTCAGCTGTTCGGCCTGGCTCAGCATGAAGGCGAGGGCGTGCGGCTTCTTATCGTCGCCCTTGACGATGATCACCTTCCAGAACGCCGCCGGTATGAAGAAGTCCTGTCCATACGGCTTGTCCTCGTCGTTGAAGATCGGGCCGTTGAAGACGTTCAGCTTGGAGCCGTATCCAGGGGCGAGCGCACTGACCGCATTCTCGAGGGTTCCCCACAGCTTCAGCCCGCGGCTCTTGGCGAGCGACGACTGATTGAAGATCTCGTGCTGCGGAGAGCAATTGGTCCAGTGGAAGGTATCATCGTTGGCGAGCTTCGCCTCGGCGGCGCTGGCTCCCCAGGCCGTGTCGTCGCGGCGGACGAGATGGCCCCTGTCGAGGGGGTTGGAGGCGTAATAGACGCCGCCGGCCTGCAGCCGTTGCTGGATGCGTGGGTCGAAGAACCAGTTTTCCGAGCCCTTTTCGCGCTTGTGCTGAAATGGCGCCGAGGCGTCGAGATTGCCGGCGGCGACATAGGCCAGGCGGCGCCTTGCGTTCATCAGCACGCTGAAATGATGATATCTCAGCTCGCCGGTGGGATCGTTGCCGACGGCGAGCAGAGGTCCGTGCCGGGCGTCGACGAGCTGCGGCAGCGGCACCTCGAAGCCGAGGAAGTCGCGGATATAGCCTGGCCGGTGGCGATAGTCCGGGTCGCCCGGGTCGGGGCGCGCCGATTCCATGAAATTGGCGGCGGGACCGACGCTCGACGATGTCTCCTTGGCATAGCCGTCGATCGAGATATCGATCCTGAGCGGCAGCACGATCGAGGCCGCCAAGGTCATGGGCGCCTCGCGTGAAGCCGGTGGCGGTTCGGGCGGCGGCGGGCGGCGGGGCGCCACCGGTGCTGCGTATGGCGGAGCCGGTGGCGGGTTCGGCGGCGGAGGCGGCGCCGATTCCGCCGCCCCCGACTCCGAGCCCGGCGGGCTCTGCGCCAGCCAAAGCGCCAGCAGGTCCTTGCGCCGCTGATCCTGCTGTGCGCTGGCGACCGGGAGCGCGCCGATCGTCTTGACCAGGCGGGAGGTCCTGATCCCCTCATTGCCGATCCAGACGATCCTGTCCTCGTCGTTGGCGCTGAGCACCTTGCCCTTCTCATCGACGAGCTTGCCGTCGGGGTTGGTCTTCGGCACCGACTGATGATGCAGCGCCACGACCTCCCATTGATCGTTGAACACCGGGCTGCCCGACGAGCCTTTCTCGGTGTCGGCATCATAGTGGAAGAAGCGCGTGTCGGCGGCGCCTTCGAACAGGTCGAGCAGCCGTGAGTTGCGGATTGCGATCTGCTTGAAGCGGCCCTTCGGATGCTGGATCACATTGACGGGTTCGCCGATCGTGATCTTGCCCTCCTCGGCGATCAGCGCGAGGTGGCCATAACTAGCCAGGGCCTTGCCGTTCTGCGAGGTGCCTTTGACCGCGCAGAGCGCGAAGTCATGTTCCTCGTCCACCATGAAGAACTCGTCCGGATCGAGGTCGAAGCCCTGCGCGATCTTCGGCGTGCCAAAGGTGTTGGCTTCGTAATCGAGCTCGAAATAGCTGCGCTTCGCGGTCTTGGCGTCCCCGAGCACATGCCAATTGGTGAGTATTATCCCAGGGCCGACGAGAAAGCCGGTTCCGTTGATCGCGCCGTCGGTCATGACCCGCCCGACGCAGGCCGCGGCCTGCAGGCCACGTTCGAAATATTCGATCGACAGGAAGTCGCGCGTCTCGCCGATCACGCGTTCGACGGCTTCGTCGGTGACATCGGCTGCCGTCAGCGCCGGCACCGAGATCGCCTCGCGGGCACTCTCGTCGTCGGCGGCGGCGCCGCGTTGCATGCGGGCTGCGACGAGCGCTTTCAGCCGCTCCATCCGTCGCTTCAGTCGCTCGGCGGTATCCGCCTTGGTATATTTGCCTTGCTCGGCAGCCTCGACCTGACGTTTGCGGGGCGTTGCGCGCTCGCGCCAGCGCGTGGCAGCTTCCAGCGCGGACTTCTGCTCTTCTTTCGACAGCATTTGGCGCCCCCTCCCGGCCATGGGAAGCTCAGCTTCCAGCAAGCATGCTTATGCAATTATTCTTATGCGATAGTAGGATGTGCAATTAATGATATATGTATGACGCAAGGGAAGGAAGAGCGCCATGGCCAAAATCTCGTATGAGGAGTTTCGCGCCAAGCTGATGGATCCGGCTGTTCCGGATCATGAAATCGCCCGCTACCTCAAGGCCGTGCCCGCTGACAGCGGCCCGTTCGATCCCGCCATCAGGCCGAATCCGACGGCCGTGGAGCTTGGTCCCGAGGCACGCTTCGAGATCGAGAGCGCGCTCAACTGGGCCAATGGTGTCGCCCGCTGGCGGCGCGAGCAGACCTTTCGGCAAAGGGTCGAGACCGAGAAGCTGCCGGTCCTGGTGTCCGAGGGCGACAGCTGGTTCCAGTTTCCCTTCCTGCTCGCGGATGTCATCGACCAGCTCGGCAGCGACCATCTGATCTGGAGCCTGGATGCGGCCGGCGATACCGCCCAGAACATGGTCTATGGCGATGCCGAGTACATGAAGAACGGTCTTCTGCGCATGAAGAAGCGCAAGGTCCGGGCTTTCCTGTTCTCCGCCGCCGGCAATGATGTGATCGGCGAGGATGAGCTGGGTAATCCGGTGCTGGCGACGCTGCTGAAGCCGTACAAGAAGGGGCAGGGTGCTGCCTGGCACATCGATCAGGCGCGCCTGTCGAAGATCCTGCAATTCCTCGAGCAGGCCTACCGCTCCGTCGTCGCCACGGTGCGGAAGGATTCGGATTTCGCGAAACTGCCGATCATCATCCACGGCTACGACTATGCGATTCCGGGCGGCTTCGACGGCGACAAGCGCGATCCGATCTGGGCGAAGCAGGACAAATGGCTCGGCAGCGCCATGAAGGCGAAGAAGATCCTCGACGTCGACCTGCAGCGCGAGATCATCCGTATCCTGATCGATGCGCTCTACGACATGCTGCTGCGTGTCGCTGGCGATTCCACAAAGACGTTCGTCCACGTCGCCGATGTCAGGAACACATTGAAGCTGCCAGATTGGGCGGATGAGATTCATCCGACCGATGCCGGCTTCAAGAAGGTGGCGAAGGTCTTCAGAGCGACCCTGGCCAAAGCCGGCGTGTGAGGTCCTGCGCCCGCAATTACGTTCAGGCAGCTTTTCCTGGTGCGATGGCTCCGGCCTGTGCGATCATCCTGACGGTCGCGATCACCGCGACCGCCGAGATCGCGGTGGCAAGCGAGAACAGCGCGCCGTAGCCCAACGTATCGGCGAGCTTGCCGGCCAGCATCGAGCCGGCGAGATAGACCAGCAATTGCGCGCAGGCGAGGATGGTGAAGTCGGTGCCCGGCTGGTCCGAGGTCGTCACCGCCATGAACAGCGAATAGAGCGCGACGATCTCCATATAGCGGATCAGCGTCTGGAAGCCGGCGGCGCCGAACAAGGGCCAGGCGCCGACGACGGCTCCGAGCGCATGGCAGGCGAAGAGCAGGAAGCAGAGCGTGCGCGCCGCCCCGAGCAGCGCCAGCACGAAGGCGATGCCCCGGCGCTTGACCAGCCAGGCGGCGATGGCCGAGCCGGCGAGGCCCGCCGTCGTCGCCGATATCCCGGAGAGATAGCCGATCTGGTTGAGCGGCACGCCGGCGTCGACGAGGTAGGAGCCCTCCATCGCCTTCACCAGGCCCTCGCTGGCCCGGTAGATCAGTGCGATCCAGAGGATCTGCCGTGCTTCCGGCCGACGGAGGAAGGCGCGGATCGAGGGGCGTTTCGCCGCCTCGCCCGGCGTCGGATCGCCCTCGCGCATCATCGCCGCCGCGACGAGCGGCAAGAGCGAGATCGCGGCGATGGTGACAAGCATGCCGGTCCAGCCGATATGATGGTGCAGGACGAGGCCGAGCGTGCCGCCGATGACGACGCCGAAGGCGATCGAGCCGCCCTGGATGGCGTTGCCGATGGCGCGGTCGGCTTCAGGCAGGTATTTCGCGGCATAGCCGTCGGTGGCGATGTCCTGCGTCGAGATCAGCAGCGAGGCGGCGAAGCCGATCGCGATGATCTTGCCGACATCGAGCGGCCCGACCGCGATCAAAGCGAGGATGCACAGGATCGTGCCGGTCTGGGTGATGAAGACCCAGCCGGCGCGGTGCGCCCGCGCGAACGGCCTGATCCGGTCGATCCAGGGAGCCCAGACGAATTTGATCACCAGCGGCAGGAGCAGAATGCTCATAGAACCGATGGCAGTGCGCGAGACGCCGGCCTCGCGCATGATCGGCGGCAGCGCCGCGACGAAGAGATAGGACGGGATCGCCTGCGCGAGATACAGGCCGCCGAGCACCGCGAAGAGCCGGTAGCGTGCCGCATTGCTCGCCGGTGCCGCGCCGATCGTCGCCTCGCTCGCGCTCATGCCGCTCTCCGGTGCTTCAGCAGGAAGGCGCGCCCCGCCGCCTCGTCGGTCTCCAGGCTGATCGGGAAGGGCCAGAGCCGGCGGAAGACATCGGCCATCGCCTCAGTCGCGCCCGGGCGCACGATGGCGCAGGCGCCGCAGAGCGTGCCGAACTGGGCCCGTGTCCGCTTGAACCAGAGCGCCTGCTCGCGCTCGCCGGCCTGCGACAGCTTGCGGCCGCCGCCGAAGACGGTGAGCAGGAGGAAAGGCTCCTGCCGCCGGCCGAGCTCGGCCAGCGCATCGAGATAGGCGCGCTCGTCATCGTCGGCATAGGGCGGCGCGAAACGCAGCGTCACGATGCCGTCGGCGTCGCTGTCGAGGCTGACCATGGTCAGAAGGTCTTGCGGAAGCCGAGCGTCACGGTGCGGCCCCAGGCATAGTTGGCGAGGTTGCGCACCGAGGTCGCGGTCGGATTCTGGTAGTTGCGATCGAACAGGTTGTTGACCGCGACATAGGCCTCGCCCTCGAGCACCGGCGCGGTGAAGGCGACGTTCATGGTCGCCGCGCCCTTCAGCCTGTTGCGGGTGCCGCGCAGATCGGTCGCGACGTCGCGGTCGGAGAAGGCCTCGCCCTCGAGGCGGAGCTGCATGCCGTTGGTGAAGCGGTAGCTGCCATAGAGCATGCCGCGATAGGGCGAGCCGATCCGGTTGTTCGGCAGGGCGCTGTCGAGCTTGCGGTCGCCATTGGTGTCGTAGCGGCCCTCGCGATAGGAGAGGACTGTACCGAGGGTGAACTGCTCGGTGACGGCGACGTCGCCGGTCGCCTCGACGCCCCAGATCCGCTCCTTTTGCTGCGAGATCGTGTTGCTCGCCTGGTCGAAGGTCACGCCCTTGCCGGAGGTGCTGATGAAGCCGGTCAGCGAGCCCTTGAAGATGCCGTGGCTGCCGCGGATGCCGAGTTCGTAATTGTTGACGATCTGGGCTTCCGGCGCGATCGAGGCATAGCTGATGCTGAGTCGGCTCGCTGGCAGGCAGTTCGGGGCCGCGACCGGGCAGGCGAAGGCGGTCGAGATGCCGGCGCGCCGGGTGAAGGCGCCGACATCCGGCAATGCGAAGCCCTGCGAGAAGCCGCCGAAGACCTCGCTGCTCTCGGAGAGCTTGACCGTCGCGCCGAGATTGCCGGTCCAGGCCTTGTAGTCGAACTTGCCGCCGGTGACGTTGAGCGCCGGCAGCACGAAGCTCTGGAAGCCCTGGGCGTTGTTGGCGGCGACGGCGGCATAGGCGGCCGGGCGGACATAATCGCTGACATCCAGTGAGAAGTACTCGTAGCGCAGGCCGCCACGCAGGGTGATCCGCTCGCCGATCGGGATCTGCAATTGGCCGAAGGCGGCACTCGTCGTCTGCTTCAGCGGCGTGAACACGTCCTGGCCATTGGTCAGCGTCTGCCAGGTCTTCTCCTGGCTGAGATCGCCACCCCAGGTGAATTTGGCGCCGGGCAGAATGCGATCGAGCGGCGTGTCGATCGTAAGGTTCACGCCGCCGCGCTGCGAATAGAGCGTGGTCTGGTTGTCCGGACTCGTCGGCGAAGCCGGGTTGAAGGAGTAGTAGACTTGGCTGTTGTAGGGGTAGGAGAAGGTCGAGTAATTGAAGCGCTTCTTGATGTCGTTGTAGTAGCCGAGCACACTGAGCTTGCCGAGGGCGAAGTCACTGTCGCTGTAGCGCAGCGAGACCGACTTGGTGTCCTCGATGACGTTCTGGCCAGTATAGAGCTGCGTCCGGTCCGGCCGGGCGAAGGGCGCGGCGTAGTTGGTCAGGTATTTCGGATCCTGGTCGAAGGCGATCAGCGAGCCCTGCAATTCGATGCGCTTGCTGGCGTCGAAATCGTAGCCGAGCTTGGCGAGCAGGTTGCCGGCCTTGTAGCGGTCGCCGCCGCCCTGGCCGAGCAGGCCGTCCGAGGGTAGTTCGCGCCCGGCGCCATCATAGGTGCGGCCGGCGCCGCGGGCGCTGCCGGAGATTAGGTAATCGATGCCGTTCGGGATCTTGCCGGAGACGGTGAGCGAGGCTTCAGGCGCCAGCGAGCGGCCGAGCGCCTGGGTGAAGCCGCGCACGGCGGTGTTGACCGTCACCCGCGGCTTGCTGCCGTCGGCTGGCGTCTTGGTGATGAAGTTGACCGTGCCGCCGGTCGCTCCGGCGCCGTACAGGCTGGAGGCGCCGGCGACGACCTCGATGCGTTCGACCGTGTTGAGGTCGATCAGCGAGAGGATGCGCGAGACGTCGCGCAGCGGCGTGTTCATCGGCACGCCGTCGATCAGCACCAGGAGGTCGCGGCCGCGATAATTCTCCGAGGCGCTCGACACCGTCTGCGTCGACATCGAGTAGCCCGGCACCAGCTTGCCGAGCGCCGCCGCGGCGTTCGGGCTGAACTTCAGTTGCTCCTCGATCTGCGCCCGGTCGAGCACCTGGATCGATTGCGGCGTCTCGGCCGTGCTGCGCTCGGTGCGCGCCGCCGTGACGGTGATCGTGTCGAGATCGATCACATTGGACTGCGACTGGGACGACTGCGCCACCGCTGCCGAGGCGCAAAGCAGAGCCGGCAGGCTGATGGCGAGGGAAGCGCGCTTGCTCATGAAGACACCTGTCGTCGTCGGTCCGGACCGGTCTCCCGAGCGAGAGCGTATCGCCTGGGGTCTTTCGATCTGAAGTTGTGGTGCCGTTTCGATCTTAATTTAGAACTAGAATAAACTAGCTTTATTCATTGACCTCTACGGCGAAAAACTCTCGATGCGTTGTGTTCTTGCGATCTCTAAAGTTATATCGAAAGCATCATCTTGGACTTGCGCGAACGCGCCATGGGACAAAAGCGAACTCCGATGCGCGACGATGTGGCTGTGGCAGCGCTGCAACGGTCTGCCGGCGCGAAAGTCGCCGAGGGCGAGACCTTCGCGCCGTTCTGGCTGGTCTCGGGCGAGGCCGCGCCCGAGGAAGTCCGGGCGATGGCGCACAGGGTCTTCGGGCATGTGCCTGATGGCGATGACATCCGCGCCGAGGCTGCCCTGCCTTTTGCCGCCCGCAGCATGCTGACGACGCGGCCCGACATCGGACTGATGTCGTGCTTTTCGCCGGCGACGCCGTGGATCTGGCCGGCGCGTCAAGGCGGGCACGAGCCGCGCTATGTCCTCGTCCGCCCCTCCGATGGCCGTTGCGTGATCGAACAGGCGGGCCGCCGCATCTCGCTGCGGGCCCGCGATGCCGCGGTCGTCGATCTCGCGCAGGAGACGCGCTTCACCCTGGTCGAACTCGGCCGCATCGATCTGATTGCGCTCGATCCGCAGCGTTTACCGGCGCTGGCGAAGCTCGCTCACGATGAGCTGATGCAGGCGATCCCGCGGGGCAATCGCGGCCTGCAGGTGCTGGCGCATTACGGCGCGCTGCTGCTGCGCGGCCTCTTCCCGCTCAACTCGGCGCCGCTGCGCGATCTCGCCATCGGCCATGTCCACGACCTGATCGGCGTAATGCTGGCCGACCGCAGCGCCCCGCCGGTGACAGCGACGCCGCGCCGTGGCGGCCGGCTCGCCGCGATCAAAGCCGATATCGAGACCAGGCTGGAGCGGCGCGAACTCTCGATCGACATGATCGCCGGGCTCTACGGTGTGACCCCACGCGCCATCCAGAAGGCCTTCGGCGCGGAGGGGCGTACCTTCTCCGACTATGTGCTCGAGCGCCGGCTCGAGCGCGCCTGGCTCAAGCTGATGTCGGCCGAGGACGACGCCATCACGATCAGCAGCGTCGCCTTCGAGGTCGGCTTCGGCGATCTCTCCTATTTCAACCGCAGCTTCCGCAAGCGCTTCGGCCGCTCGCCCTCGCAGGTCAGGGCCGGCTGACAGTCTCTACTTAGGCGAGACCGGCGCATTCTCGGCGAAGGCTGGAACGGCGCGGCAATGGCCGGCGATCTCGGCAATGTTCGGCCATTGCGCGGCATCGAGCCCGATGCGGGTGGCGCCGACCGTCTGCGGGAACAGCACGACATCGGCGATGGACGGCCGGTCGCCGACGACGAAGCGGCCGGTGCGCCGCCGCGCGATCAGCGCTTCGACGGCAGAGAGCCCCTCGCTGACCCAGTGCCGGTTCCAGCTCGCGATCTCCTCGGGTCCGACGCCGGGAAGGCTCCTCAGGCGGGCGCCGACGCGCGGCGGCAGCAGCGCGTGGATCTCGGCTGCGATGGCGAGAGCGACCGAGCGGGCGAAGGCCCGCTGCTCCGGCTCAGCAGGCAGCAGCGGCGGCTCCGGAGCGATCTGGTCGAGATAGTCGATGATCGCCAATGACTGCGTGATCAGCCAGCCATTGTCGGTGAGCAGTGCCGGCACCAGCCCCTGTGGATTGAGCGCGCGGTACTCGGGCGTCCGGCTGGTCGCTTCGTCGCCGAAGATGGTGATGCGCTCCTCCTCGACCTTGAGACCCTTGAGGGCGAGCGCGATGCGTACTCGCGCAGTCGCCGACGAGACTTCGTTGACATAAAGCTTCATGGTTTCCTCCCGTTCTTGTCTGGATTGGCGGCTGGGTCAGCCGAAGGTGAAGGCGTAGGCGCGCACGCCGGGATCGAGGAACTCGATGCTGAAGTCGCGGGGCTTCACCGGCCCGTCCTGGCGGACCAGCTGGTAGAGCCGCTCGTCGCTGATCGTGCCGTAGCCGTCGGCGTCGATATCGGCGCCATGGGCGCTGCCGGGCGCGGCACCGTCGATGGTGACGCGGAAGCGGACCGGCGGGCCGCCGGGCGCGCGGCCCATCACCAGATGCAGGTCGCGGGCATGGAAACGATGGTTGATCCGCGCGCCCGCCTGCTGCGACGCCGCGAACTCGCCTGCAACGGTCCAAGTGCCCGAGAGGCTCCACTGGTTGAGGCGCGGCGAGGTGGCCGCTTCATAGCTGGCCGGCGCATCGGCCCTGATGCCGCCCGGCGAGGCGAAGCCGTTGCTGCGGGCATGGCCGAGATAGGTCTCGGGCGAGCGCAGATTGGCGAAGTCGGGCGCTCCCTGCGCGCCTTCGGCCGAGACCTTGGCGACGCCAGGCTCGACCTTGCCGCCGGCCTCGGCGAGCAGCGACTGGATCACCTTTTCGGAAGCGGCGTAGTCGCCCTCGCCGAACTCGTGATGCCGGGTGCGGCCCTGCGCGTCGATGAAGTAGCGGGCGGGCCAGGCGCGGTTGCTGAAGGCGCGCCAGACCGCATAGTCGTTGTCGATCACGACCGGATAGCTCACGCCGAGCGCGGCGACGGCCTTGCGCACATTGCTCGGGTCCTTCTCGAAGGCGAATTCGGGCGTGTGCACGCCGACCACGACGAGGCCGCGATCGCGATACTTCTCGGCCCAGGCCCGGACGTAAGGCAGCGAGCGCAGGCAGTTGATGCAGGAATAGGTCCAGAAATTCACCAGCACGACCTTGCCGCGCACGCTTTCGGCGGTGAGCGGCTCGCGGTCGAGCCATTGCTTCGCACCGAAGAGCGGCTTGGCGGCCGGCTGTGCCTGCGCGGTCGTGACCAGGCCGGGCATGCTCGGCGAGGCCAGGTCGATCAATCGCTGCTCAAGCGCGACGGTGGTTGGTGCCGAGAGGCGGGTGAGGACGCTGGTGTCGAGGCCGAAGGCGATCGCGACGCTGCTCGCGACCACCGCAAGACCTAGGCCGCGCCTCACGGGTTCGAGAAAAGCAGCCGGTCGCCGGGCCCGCGCCAGCAGCCGGTTGCCGAGCAGCAGCACGGTGGCGAGTGCGGTGACTGCGCCGGCGGCATAGGCGAAGAGCAGCAGCGCGGTGCTGAGGCTCGGCCCGCCAAGGGCGGCGCCGGCCAGGATCAGCCCCAGCACCGGCCCGGCGCAGGGCGTCCAGAGCAGGCCGGTCGCGACGCCGAGCAGAGCGGAGGACGCTGGCCGCAGATCGGTGCGGCTTTCCGCGCCCGCCAGGCGCGTCAGCTTCTCGCCAAGCGCAGTCAGCGGCGCGGCGAGGCGCGCTGCCAGCGCTGGGAACAGCAAAGCGAGCCCGAACAGGGCGACGAAGCCGAGCGCGATGCTGCGCCCATGGCTGTTGAGCGCGATCGCCCAATTGCCGGCGACGGCGGCGAGGCTTGCGACGCCTGCGAACGCCAGGGCCATGCCAAGCAGCATCGGCAAGGTGCTGCTACGGAAAGGCTGGCCGGCGCGCGTCAGCACGAAGGGAAGGACCGGCAGGATGCAGGGGCTGGCGATGGTCAGAATGCCGGCGAGATAGGCCAGAACGAAGTTCACGGATGCGTCTCCTCGACAGGCGATTGTCAGGAACGGGCTGCGCCGCGCCGGGGCGGCGGGTTCGACGACACGACCGGGGCGGAGCCGTAGCTGCGCGGGCCGGTGAAGGCGCTGCAGGCCATGGCGAAGCTCGTCGCTGCAGCCAGCATTGCCGCCAGGAGCAAGCGGCGCGGGGCGGGAACTGTCTCGGCCTGCGCTTGTGCGAGCGCCTTGGCGGCCGATGGGCCGGTGCGGGTCATGGCGTGCTCCATCAGTTAACTATCGAGCGATTAGATCGCTCGACAAATAAACCAGCACAAAGCGCCGCTCAATCGCTTGAAAATAAATCGTGCGTCAAATATCTGTGAGCGATCCTTTGCCGGGAGGCTTGCGTGATGGGCGATTCAGGACAGGCGGCTGAGCAGGCCGGCGCCGACAGGCTGCCCGGGCTCGACGAGTTCCTCTGCTTTGCGGTCTATTCGACCAATCTGGCCTTCAACCGCGTCTACAAGCCGCTGCTCGACGAGCTCGGGATCACCTATCCGCAATATATCGCGCTGGTCGCGCTCTATAAGGAGGCGGACCAGACAGTCGGCCAGCTCGGCGAAAAACTCTTCCTCGATTCCAGCACGCTGACGCCGCTGCTGAAACGGTTGGAGGCGATGGGCGCCGTGACGCGCCAGCGCGACCCGCAGGACGAGCGCCAGGTCCGCCTCAACCTGACGGCGCAGGGAAAGGCCCTGCGCGAGCGGGGCAGGGCGGTCCGGGTCAGCATGCAGCGCGCGACGGGTCTGGCTCCTGAGGAGCAGCGCCATCTGCGCGAAGCGATGGTGCGGCTGCGGGGAAATCTTACCGCAGCCGAGCATGACGGCCGTTCCTGACCGGCATTGACGTCAGGCGGCGACGGCAGCCAGGCCGAGCGCCGGCTGGATTTCGGCCAGGATCTCGTAGGAGCGCTTGCGGGCGGCATGGTCGAAGATCGCCGAGGCGACGATCAGCTCATCCGCCTTGGTTTTCTCGATGAAGGCCTGCAATTGCGCCCGCACGCTCTCGCGCGAGCCGACGAAGGAGCAGGCCAGCATGCGCTGCGCCTGCGCCTTCTCCGGGCCGGACCAGTAATCCTCGATGTCGTCGATCGGCCTCGGCAGCAGGCCGCGCCGGCCGCGCAGCATGTCGGCGAAGCGCTGCTGCACCGAGGTGAAGAGGTGCTGCGCCTCGGCGTCGGTCTCGGCGGCGATGACGTTGCAGCCGACCATGGCATAGGGCCTGTCGAGCTGTGCCGAGGACTGGAAGCGCTCGCGATAGACGGCAAGCGCATCCATCAGCGCGTCCGGCGAGAAATGCGAGGCGAAGGCATAGGGCAGGCCGAGCACGGCGGCGAGCTGCGAGCCGAACAGGCTGGAGCCGAGGATCCAGAGCGGGACATTGGTGTTGGTGCCCGGCACCGCCTGGATCACCTGGTCCGGCTGCAATGGCCCGAGCAGCGCCTGCAATTCGAGCACGTCCTGCGGGAAGCGTTCGGACGCGTCGGCCTCGCGCCGCAGTGCCCGCCATGTCCGCTGGTCGGTGCCGGGCGCACGGCCGAGCCCGAGGTCGATCCGGCCAGGATAGAGCGTCTCCAGCGTGCCGAACTGCTCGGCGATCACGATCGGCGAATGATTCGGCAGCATGATCCCGCCGGCGCCGACGCGGATCGTCTTGGTCCCTTCGGCGACATAGCCGATCGCGACCGAGGTCGCGGCGCTGGCGATGCCGGTCATGTTGTGGTGCTCGGCCAGCCAGAAGCGGGTGTAGCCGAGTTTCTCGGCATGCTGGGCGAGGTCGCGGCTGTTGTGGAGGGCGTCTGCTGCGGTCGAACCCTCGGCGATGAAGGCGAGGTCGAGGATGGAAAGCGGGAACATCAGGCTTTTCCCTTGCATCGCGCCGGCTTGGCGCCGGGCTTCGCCGCGAAAGATCGGCAGCCTTCCGGCGGCTCGCAAGGCCGCTGCGCGCATGCACGACCGGCTTTTGGCGACGTGAGGTTCCGTACGCTCGCCCGTATCGTCCGAGAGGAGAGCAGCGATTTTGGTTGCGCAACTTGCAACTGGCAGCGGAAATCGCTAGGTCAGCCTCGTCCGAAGGGCCGTGATCGATCACAGCCGGGGGCGGCCGAAATGGCCGGCTCCCGTTTCGTGTTTGGAAAACGGCCTATTGGATGCGGATCGGCCCCTGCGGCCAGGCGCCGCCGTCCACGGGACGGCAAGCTCCATGAGTGGAGCACCGCGCGGATCGATCCGGTGTGCAGCACCAACCCAATCGGCGCCATGCCGGACATCCGCGGGATACGCGGCCGGCGTTCAGGAGCACATATGTCAGCTGTCGAAAGCTATAGCGCGGGTCGCGAGGATTTCGCCGCCCTTCTCGAGGAATCGTTCACCCGGAACGAGGCCCTCGAAGGTACCGTCATCAAGGGCAAGGTCGTTGCCATTGAGAAGGACATGGCGATCATCGACGTCGGTCTGAAGACCGAAGGTCGCGTCGCTCTCAAGGAATTCACCGGCCCGGGCCGGGAGGAAGAGCTCAAGGTCGGCGACGAGGTCGAGGTCTATCTCGACCGGATCGAGAACGCGCTCGGCGAAGCCGTCATCTCGCGCGACAAGGCCCGCCGCGAAGAGAGCTGGGTCAAGCTCGAGAAGGCGTTCGAGGCCCGCGAGAAGGTCATGGGCAACATCTTCAACACGGTCAAGGGTGGCTACACCGTCGATCTCGACGGCGCCGTCGCCTTCCTGCCGCGTTCGCAGGTGGACATCCGCCCGATCCGCGACGTCGGCCCGCTGATGGGCCAGCCGCAGCCCTTCGAGATCCTCAAGATGGATCGTCGCCGCGGCAACATCGTCGTCTCGCGCCGCACCGTGCTCGAAGAGACCCGCGCCGAGGCTCGCTCCGAGCTGGTCGCCTCGCTCGAAGAGGGCCAGGTCATCGACGGCGTCGTCAAGAACATCACCGAATACGGTGCGTTCGTTGATCTCGGCGGCATTGACGGCCTCCTGCACGTCACCGACATGGCCTGGCGCCGCGTCAACCATCCGTCCGAGGTCGTGACCATCGGCCAGACGGTCAAGGTCAAGATCATCAAGATCAACCAGGAGACGCACCGCATCTCGCTGGGCATCAAGCAGCTGCTGGCCGATCCGTGGGATGGCATCGCCGCCCGCTACCCGGTCGGTACCCGCCTGAAGGGTCGCGTCACCAACATCACGGACTACGGCGCGTTCGTCGAAGTGGAGCCGGGCATCGAAGGCCTCATCCACGTCTCCGAGATGTCCTGGACCAAGAAGAACGTCCACCCCGGCAAGATCGTCTCGACCTCGCAGGAAGTCGACGTCGCGATCCTCGAGGTCGATCAGGTCAAGCGCCGCATCTCGCTCGGCCTCAAGCAGACCCTCCGCAATCCGTGGGAGGTCTTCGCCGAGCAGCATCCGAGCGGTTCGGTGGTCGAGGGCGAGGTCAAGAACAAGACCGAGTTCGGTCTGTTCCTCGGCCTGGAAGGCGACATCGACGGCATGATCCATCTGTCGGACCTGGACTGGAACCGTCCGGGCGAGCAGGTGATCGAGGAGTACAAGAAGGGCGACATGCTCCAGGCGGTCGTTCTCGATGTCGACGTCGAGAAGGAGCGCATCTCGCTCGGCCTGAAGCAGCTCGGCGGCGATCCCTTCGTGGATGCCGGCGAGTTCAAGAAGGGCCAGGTCGTGACCTGCGAGATCGTCGACGTCAAGGAAGGCGGTCTCGATGTCAAGATCGCCGGCACGGACATGACGACCTTCATCAAGCGCGCCGAAATCGCGCGTGATCGTGCCGAGCAGCGCCCCGAGCGCTTCGCGGCCGGCGAGAAGGTCGACGCCCGCGTCATTCTCTTCGACAAGAAGGCCCGCAAGATCCAGGTCTCGATCAAGGCCCTGGAAGTGGCCGAGGAGCGCGAGGCGATGGCCCAGTACGGCTCGGCCGACTCGGGTGCTTCGCTCGGCGACATCCTGGGCGCCGCCCTCAAGAAGGCGACGACCGACAAGAAGTGATCATCAGGCCGCGCAAGGCGGCCTGAGCAACCATCGGCCCGCGCGGAGCAATCCGCGCGGGCTTTTGTTTCGGCCGAGGTCGTCATTCTCGGACGGAGCGAAGCGTAGATCCGAGAATCTCGGGACCAGAGTGCGCTGGTTTCCGAGATGGTCGGGTCAAGCCCGACCATGACGAGATGAGTTGGAGACGGACATGCAGGACGCAGCGATCGGGATCGATTTCGGCACCACCAACAGCGTGGTCGCGCTCGCACGTCCGGACGGCTCGGTGACGACCCGCAGTTTCGCCACCAGGCAGGGCGCCGTCGACGCCTACCGCTCGGCGCTGATGTTCTGGCGCGAGGGCCGGCCGCCCCACGCCCATGTCACGCATGTCAGCGGCCCCGATGCGCTCGACATGGCGCTCGGCATGACCACCGAGCACCGCTTCCTGCAATCGCTCAAGACGCATCTGTCGAGCCGCGCCTTCCAGGAGACGCGCCTGTTCGGCAAGCTCTTCCGCCTGGAGGACCTGATCGCGGTCTTCCTGAGCGACCTCTCAGCCGGGCTCGACGATCTCGGCGAGCGCGCCGTCCTCTCCGGCCGCCCGGTGGTCTTCGCCGGTGACCGGCCGGACGAGACGCTGGCGCTCTCGCGCCTCTCGGCCGCCTATGGCAAGGCCGGCATGACCAAGGTCGACTTTGCCTATGAGCCGCTCGGCGCCGCCTACTGGTATGCCCGCGAGCTCAAGACGCCGCAGACCATGCTGGTCGCCGATTTCGGCGGCGGCACCAGCGACTTCTCGGTGATGCGCTTCGAGCCCGGCGCGAGCGGGACCTTGCAGGCGATCCCGCTCTCCCATGCCGGTGTCGGCGTCGCCGGCGACACCTTCGACTACCGCATCATCGAGCACGCGGTCTCGCCGCTGCTCGGCAAGGGCTCGGACTATCTCTCCTTCGGCAAACGCCTGCCGATCCCGGCGCATTACCACGCCGCCTTCGCGCAATGGCACCGGCTCTCGCTGATGAAGAGCAGGGAGACCATGACCGAGCTCAAGGCGCTGATCCGCGACGCGGTCGAGCCCGAGCGGCTCGAGGATCTGATGACGGTGATCGAATACGATCTCGGCTACGAACTCTACCGCGCCGTCTCGGCGACCAAGATCGCGCTGTCTTCGCAAGCGGAAGCGCAGCTCGCCTTCGACCAGATGGGCGTGCGCATCGATCGTACGGTGACGCGGCCCCTGTTCGAGCGCTGGATCGCCGAGGATGTCGCGGCGATCGAAGGCGCGCTCGACGAGGCGTTGGCCGCCGCCGGGGTCGATGGCGACGGCATCGAGGCGGTGTTCATGACCGGCGGCACCTCCTATGTGCCGGCGGTGCGCGCCCTGTTCGACCGCCGCTTCAGCCCGCAGCGCATCCATATCGGCGACGCCTTCCGTTCGGTCGCGAGCGGCCTTGCCCTGCTCGCGCTCGATCGCCAGCGGGCGCTGGCTGAGGCCTGAGCCGGCTCAGATCCAGTGATCGTTCTGCGCAGTGCGCTCGCCGCCCTCATGGCCGGTGTTGAGCGTGCCGCGCGGCTCGATCAGCAGCATGCAGACCTCCTTTTCGGCGAAGGGCTTGTGCTCCTTGCCCTTGGGCACGACGAATATCTCGCCGGGGCCGACGGTGACCGAGCCGTCGCGGAAATCGATCCTGAGTGAGCCGTCCAGCACGAGGAAGGCCTCGTCGGTTTCGGGATGGTCGTGCCAGATGAAGTCGCCTTCGATCTTCACGATTTTGATCTGGTAGTCGTTGAGTTCGGCGAGGACGCGCGGCTGCCATTGGTCGTGAATGCGGCCGAGCTTCTCGGCGAAGTTGATGGCGCGATAGGCTTTCTCGGGCATTTCGACATTTCTCCGATCTAATGGCGCGATGGTTGCGAGCGATCGCCGCCGGCGTCTTGAACGATTGTGCGGCGCCTGCGGCGGTCTCACGCAGTGGCAACTGCCGCCTTGCCCCTCTGGCACCGCGGAGCTACATCACAGGGCCCCGCCCAACGGAGCCGCCGACATGTCGTCCGATGCCGATCTGCTTGCCGATCGTCGCAGCCTGCGGCGCAAGCTGTCGCTCTGGCGGCTGCTCGCACTCGCCGGCGTCGTCGTGATGGTCGTCGCCGGGGCATTGGCCTGGAGCGGGCGCCTGCCGGGCAGCACCTCGCAGGCGCATATCGCCCGCGTCACCATTTCCGGCTTCATCTCCGGTGACCGCCGCACGCTCGACTTGATCAAGTCGCTGGAGGAGAGCCGCGCCAGCGCAGTGCTGCTCAGCATTGATAGCCCTGGCGGCACGGTGACCGGCTCGGAAGCCCTGTACGATGCGGTCCGCAGGCTCGCCGCGAAGAAGCCGGTCGTCGCGGTGGTCGACGGGGTCGCCGCTTCGGGTGGCTACATCGTCGCGCTCGGTGGCGAGCGGATCGTCGCGCGCCAGACCTCGCCGGTCGGCTCGATCGGCGTGATCGCCCAGATCCCCAATGTCGCGAGGCTGCTCGACACGATCGGCGTCAAGTTCGAGATCACCCGGTCGAGCCCGCTCAAGGCCGCCCCGAGTGGACTGGAGCCGACCTCGCCCGAGGCGGCCGCCGAGACGGCGCGCGTCATCGCCGACAATTACGACTGGTTCAAGCGGCTGGTCGGCGAGCGCCGCAAGCTCGCCGATCCCGAGGTCGTCGCGGTGTCCGACGGCCGTGTCCATTCGGGCCGTCAGGCGGTCAAGCTCAAGCTCATCGACGAGGTCGGCGGCGAGCCGGAGGCGATCGCCTGGCTCGAGCGCGAGAAGGGCGTTGCCAAGTCGTTGCCGGTTCGCGACTGGCGCCGCCGCAGCGAATCCTCCTCCTACGGGCTGTGGAGCGCGGGCGAGGCGATGGCGCGCGCTGCCGGTCTGGAGCCGCTTGCGGCGCTGCTGGCGCGCGCGGCCGAAGTTCCGGTCGGGCTGCGGCTTGACGCGCCCTTGGCGCTCTGGCAGCCTGCCGTCGAAAAGTGACGATGTTACAAGCGGTTATATTGCACCCATGATAAAATCAGAACTCGTCCAGCGCATTGCCGAGCGCAATACCCATCTCTACCAGCGGGATATCGAGAACATCGTCGGCTCGATCCTCGATGAAGTCGTCAAGGCGCTGGCGCGCGGCGACCGCGTCGAGCTGCGCGGCTTCGGCGCCTTCTCGACCAAGGAGCGCGCCGCCCGCGTCGGCCGCAACCCGCGCACGGGCGATTCCGTCAAGGTCGAGCAGAAGTTCGTGCCGGTCTTCAAGACCGGCAAGGAGCTGCGCATGCGGCTGAACGGCAAGGCCTGAGCGGGCCGGAGGAGCGGGATGAAGGCTTTCTTCAAGGCGCTGGTGCTCGTTCCGGTCGCACTGCTCGTGGTGTTGTTCTCGGTGGCGAATCGCGCGCCGGTCCGGGTCTCGCTCGATCCGATCAGCCGCGATGCGCCGGCGTTCACGCTTGACCTGCCGCTCTTCGCCGTGATCCTCGCTGCCATCGCCGTCGGCATCCTGATCGGCGGCTTCGCCTCCTGGCTGGCGCAGGGCAAGCATCGCAAGGCCGCGCGGGTCAATCGCCGCGAGGCCGACAAGCTGCGTAACGAGGCGCAGTCGCTGCGCGCCGCCGTGCCGGATTCGGCGCTGCCCGCCTTGACCAACCGCGTCTGAAGATCCCGCCATGCGTTTCTTCTCCGCGGCCGAGATCGACGGCCTGCTGAATTTCCCCGCGCTGATCGATGCGCTTGGCGCAGCCTTCCGCGGCGACATCGTCACGCCGGTGCGCCATCACCATGAGATCGAGCGGCCCGATGCGGCCGCGACCTTGCTGCTGATGCCGGCCTGGACCGCGCCGGAGGCGGGACCCGCCTTTCTTGGCACCAAGGTCGTCACGGTGTTCCCCGGCAACGCCGCGCTCAGTCTGCCGAGCGTGATGGGCACCTATCTATTGATGGACGGCGCCACCGGCGCGCCGCTGGCAGCATTGGACGGCGCCCGCCTGACGCTGTGGCGCACCGCGGCGGCCTCTGCGCTCGCCTCGCGCATGCTGGAGCGTCCGGACACCAAGCGGATGCTGATGGTTGGAGCCGGCGCGCTCTCGCCTTTCCTGATCAAGGCGCATCGCAGCGTCCGCAGCTTCGAGGATATCGCGGTCTGGGCGCGCCGGCCCGATGCCGCTGCCGAAGTGGTCGCCGAACTGGCGCGTGAGGGCATCGAGGCGCGTGTCGCGGAGAACCTGGAGGCCGAGGCGCGGCAGGCCGATCTCATCTCCTGCGCGACGCTGTCGCGCGAGCCGCTGATCCACGGCCGCTGGTTGAAGCGCACCGCCCATCTCGATCTGGTCGGCGCCTTCAACCAGTCGATGCGTGAGGCGGATGACGAGGCGCTGCAGCGCGCCCACGTCTTCGTCGACACCGAAGCCGCGCTGCACGAGGGCGGCGATGTCGCCGTCGCGATCAAGGCGGGCGTCTATACGGCGGAACAGGTCTGCGGCACGCTGGCCGGCCTCTGCCGCGGGCAATACGACCCAGCAGTCGAGCGCGACGACGTCACCTTGTTCAAGTCGGTCGGCACCGCACTCGAGGACCTCGCCGCGGCCATGCTGGTCTGGAAGCTGGCGAACTGAAGCGCAACGCTGACCTTGCGTCTACTGCGACATTAGACCCTGACCACCGGGCCGCCGAGCGCTCCGAGCAGCCATAGGACGATCACGATCACCAGCACGAGGCCGACCACGCCGCCGAGCCCGGCGCCGCCATAGCTGCGGTGGCCGTAATATCCGCCGCCGCCGAGCAGGATGATGAGCAGGATGATGATGAGCAGGGTGGACATGGCTCGCGCCCCTTCTTCCGTCCGCCCGCCTCGCCACTCATCGGCGAGCGGGCGTTCCAAGAACGTCGGGCGCGAAAGGTAGGTTCCCTGAGGTCACTCCGCCTTGATGCCGACTTCGCGGATCAGCCCGACCCATTTCGTCTGCTCGGCCCGGACGAAGGCTGCGAGCTCGGATGGCGTATTGCCGACCGGCTGGGCCGCGAGCTGGTCCATCTTGCCGCGCACGATCGGGTCGGCGATCGCGGCCTTGGTCTCGGCCTGGAGCCGGTCGATGATCGCCTGCGGCGTCTTCGCCGGCGCGAACAACGCAAACCAGGAGGAGACGTCGAAGCCCGGCACGAGGTCGTTGATCGGCGGAAATTCGGAGGCGGTCGGCGCGCGCTGTGCCGTGGTGACGCCGAAGGCGCGAACCGTGCCGGCGCGGACCTGCGGCAGCGCCGGCGTGATGTTGTCGAACATCAGGTCGACGCGCCCGCCGATCAGGTCCTGCATCGCCTGGGCCGAGCCGCGATAGGGCACATGCACCATCTTGATCCCGGTCAGCTTCTGGAAGAGTTCGCCGGCGAGGTGGATCGAGGTGCCGACGCCGGAGGAGGCATAGGTCAGCTTGCCTGGATTGGCCTTGCCATAGGCGATCAGCTCGGCGGTATCCTTGACCTTGAGGGTCGGGCTGACGACGAGCAGGTTCGGCACCAGCGCGACCATGGTGATCGGCGCAAAATCGGTGAGCGGATCGTAGTTGACCTTGGCGTAGAGCGCCGGATTGGCGACGAGACCGACCGAGACGATCAGCAGCGTATCGCCGTTTGGTTCGGAGCGCGCCACTGCCTCGACGCCGATATTGCCGCCGGCGCCGGCCCGGTTCTCGACCACGAAGGTCGCCCCGAGTGCCTGCCCGACCTTCTCGGCGACCAGCCGGCCGAGGATGTCGGTGGCGCCGCCGGGCGTGAACGGCACGACCAGCTTTGGTGTGCGCCCCTGCGGCCAGGCGCCTTGCGCGTGACCGGCGGCCGGCAGGGCGAGCGAGGCGCCGAGGCCGCCGAGCAGCGCGCGGCGATCAAGGGTAAAACGGTTCATCATCCGGTGTCTCCTCCGCTATTCGTCTGGCTTGCCGCCCGTTCTTTGCGCTGCAACATGCCGGCTGAGCCTGTTCCCGTCCAGCCCGGCCGCTGCGCACCGGCTTGACCTGCCGGCGGGCTGCCTGCGATTCTTCCTCCATGCAGCTGCTTCGCCGCTTCGTCCCCCTGATTCTCCTGCCGATGCTGGCCGCAGCCGGGGCCGCGCATGCGCAGTCCACTGCCGAGGCGGAGGCGAAGACCCGCGCCGCCAATATCGCAGCCTATCCCGATGCGGCCCGCGCGCTGTTCGGCCAGAAGACCACGCCTTCGGCCTTGAAAGCGCGCGCTATCGGCTCTTATGCGAAGGGCTGCCTGGCGGGCGCGACCGCTCTGCCGGTCGATGGCGAGAACTGGCAGGTCATGCGGCTCGCCCGCAACCGCAACTGGGGCCACCCCGAGCTGATCTCCTTCCTCGAGCGCTTTGCCCGCGAGGTACCGAAGATCACCGGCTGGTCCGGGCTTCTCGTCGGCGATCTCTCGCAGCCGCGCGGCGGCCCGATGCTGACGGGCCACGCCTCGCATCAGATCGGTCTCGATGCCGATGTCTGGCTGACTCCGATGCCGCGCAAGCGCGTCGACAGCGACGACCGCGAGAACATGGCCGCGACCAACATGGCCCGCGCCGACTGGCGCGACGTCGACCCGAAGAACTGGACGCCGGCCCATACCCGCCTGATCAAGGCAGCGGCGAGCGAGCCGCGCGTTGAGCGCATCTTCGTCAACCCGGCACTCAAGGTCGCGCTCTGCCGTGAGGCCGGCTCCGACCGGAGCTGGCTCGGCAAGGTCCGGCCGATGTGGGGGCACAACTATCATTTCCACATCAGGATGAGCTGCCCACCCGGCGTCGAGGGCTGCGCCGGCCAGGAGCCTCCCAATTTCGGCGATGGCTGCGGCGAGGAGCTCTCCGGCTGGATCGAGCGCCAGCATCAGGCGATCTTCAACCCACCCAAGCCGAAGCCTGGCCCGAAGCCGAAACCCAAGCCGCCCATGTCGCTCGACGCCTTGCCAGCGGAGTGCCGGCAGGTGCTGGTGTCACGCTAGAGCGATAGTGCGGCCCACATTTCCTCTGTCATAGTGGTTCTTCAGCTTGGCCGTACGCGACGCATGTTGCGTCGCGTACGGCCAAGCTGGTGATCAGGGGAGAGCGCAATGAGTGGTAATCCGACCATCGTACTCGTCCACGGCTTCTGGGGTGGGGCCGCGCATTGGAGCAAGGTCATCGTCGAACTGGCCCGTAAGGGCCATGCCGATTTGCGCGCCGTCGAGATGCCGCTGACCTCGCTCGCCGATGATGCCGAGCGCACCCGCAAGATGGTGAAGCAGCAGGCGGGGCCGGTCCTGCTCGTCGGCCACTCCTATGGCGGCGCCGTCATCACCGAGGCGGGCGACCTGCCGAATGTCGTGGGTCTCGTCTATATCGCCGCCTTCGCGCCGGATGCCGGAGAGAGCCCCGGCGGTATCAGCCAGCAGACTCCGCCGGCTGCGATCGCCAATCTGGCGCCGGACAGCGATGGCTATCTCTGGATCAACTACGACAGGTTCCACGAGAGCTTCTGCCAGGACCTGAGCGCCGACGAGGCCCTCGCCATGTCGGTCGCCCAGAAGGCGCCGCTGGCCAGCACCTTCGGCGATACGATCACGGTTCCGGCCTGGAAGAAGAAGCCTTGCTGGTACCAGCTCTCGACCGACGACCGGATGATCCATCCGGACAACCAGTACCGCATGTCCGAGCGGATGAAGCCGCGGCGCATCCTGACGCTCGATGCCAGCCACGCCTCCCTGGCCTCGCGGGCGGGAGAAGTGGCCGGGCTGATCGACGAGGCCGCCCGGGAGGTCGCCAAGGCCTGAGAGGCAAGCAGCTTGAAAGGCGGTGGCGGGGCTCCTCTGCGGATTCCCGCCATTTTCTTACCGCCGGATCGATCCGGTCTGCTGGCCTTGCGGCCGATAGGCGAACGGGTCGTTGCGCGGGTTGATCGGCGGCTCGGATTCGCCCGGCTGCGCGCCGTCGAGGATGCCGTTGCCCTCCTCGTCGCCGACGATCAGCTCCTCGGTCGGCGGCACCGAGCCCGGCAGCTGCAACGGCCCGCGCATGTCGCTCGGCATCGGCTGCGGCTGATAGCGCGGGCTTGTTTGCTGCGGCGCCTCTTCGAGATAGCGCCGCTGGCCTTCCAGTCCGCCTTGGCCGGCGCGATGGGCGACGGAGTAGCCGCCATCGACGGCGCCCGGCGGACGCAGGCCGCCGCTCGGCTGGCGCAGCAGCCCGCCCGAGCCGCCCGCCACCATCGGCGGTGGCAGGCCCTGGCGCGTCGCCGGCTCATGTTGTTGCAGCGCCATGCTGTTTGGCCGCGCCGGGTCCGGCGGCGGCAGGTTGTAGTTGGGCTCGTATTTGATCACCGGCTTGCAGATGTGCCGGCCTTTCGAGTGGCGCGCCAGGTCGATGTGGAAATGGTCGTAGTGGAAGGCGTCGGCGCCGGGGCCGAGCACCGTCGAGAAATGCTCGCAGGCGCCGACGAAGATCTCGCGCAGGAAGGCCTGCTCCTCGGGCGAGCCGCGCCAGCCGTCCTTGACGGTGACGACGCGATTGTCGTTCAGCCGGAAGGAGAACACGTCGACGGCATTGCCGAAGGCATGTTCGGAGGTGCGGCTGGTGCCGGTGCCGTTGTTCATGGCGCGGCAGGAATAGGAGCCGGCACGGATTTCGATCACCTGGGCGCCGAGCACGTTCATCGCTGCCGGCTGCACCACCTCGGTGAACCATTTGTCGGTGGTCGCGACGACGGGGCAGGCCAGTGTCGCATTGCTGGTCAGGGCGACGCTGCCATTGGCGAAGGCCGCGACGCGCAGCGGCTTCTCCATGCCGCAGGTGCCGGGACCGTCGATCGCCTTCTCGCGCAGACTGACATAGGCCGAGAGCTGTACCTGGCGCGAGGCCAGGCACTGGGCTTCGGCCTGATCACGCCAGGCGGCGCGCTGCGGCTTCTGGAACTTGCCGCAGCCGGCAAGGCCGACGCCGATGACGCCGAGCGCGATGAGAGTGAGATGAACGCGACGCATGACAGATCAAATGCGAGGCGTTGGGTGAACGGTTTGTTGACCGGCTGCGTCCTGGAAGCCACGACGGGATTAACTTTGCCGATGGCGTTAAGCCGGGGTTAACGCTGCCGGTGCGGCGTTAAGGTGTTGCCGCCGCGACGGTGCCGAAGGCGACCTTGTTCATCACGCGGCCCGGCATCAGGGTGAAGGCGCCGGCCACGGCCAGTCCGGCGAAGAGCCAGAGCATGGCGGAGCGATGGGCGACGATGTTGCCGCGCCGGCGCATGATGATGGCATAGGGCAGGTTGACGATCGTCAGCACGCTGAGCAGATGGATCGCGCTGTAGCGGCCATTGCTGGTGATGAAAGCCGAGCTCGCCGCTGTCACGGCCATCCCGATCACGAAGATCCAGCCGACGAGACGATGGCGCGCCGTGCCCTTGCGCATGGCGAGGACGGTGAGGCCCGCCGCAAGCGAGATCAGCGCCGCCAGCGCGTGTAGCTGCATGATGGCCGGCGCGGCGAACAAGGGGGCGAGCGTCATCGCGATGTCCTCGCGGGGGGACTACGATGTCGAGCATAGCGTCGAGATGTGAATCCTGCGTAAGCCAGTTGGCGTTTGCGCAAGGTCCGCGCAGTTGCGCCGATGGGAGCTGCACTCCAACTTACGCCGCAACGTCATGGCCCCGCGCCATCGGCGTCCCGCCGACAGGGCACGCCAGGCAACGCCGGCTTCACGCCCGCCATCCGAGGAAGTCTCTCGATGTCCGATCTCTCCGCTTTCGCGATTACACAGCGCTGGCCGGCCCAGCATCCCGACCGGCTGCAGCTCTATTCGCTGCCGACGCCCAATGGCGTGAAAGTCTCGATCATGCTGGAGGAGACCGGCATCCCCTATGAGCCGCACCTGATCGATATCGGCAAGAATGAGAGCTGGACGCCGGAATTCCTCTCGCTCAACCCGAATGGCAAGATCCCGGCGATCATCGATCCCAACGGCCCCGGCGGCAAGCCTTTCGGCCTGTTCGAATCCGGTGCGATCCTGGTCTATCTCGCCGACAAGGCCGGCAAGTTCCTGCCGACCGATCCGGCCCGCCGCTACGAGACCCTGCAATGGGTCTTCTTCCAGATGGCGGCGATCGGCCCGATGTTCGGCCAGGTCGGCTTCTTCCATAAGTTCGCCGGTCGCGAATACGAGGACAAGCGCCCGCGCGACCGCTACGCCAACGAGAGCAAGCGCCTGCTCGGCGTGCTCGAGACCCGGCTTGCCGGGGGCGACTGGCTGATGGGCGACGAGTTCACCATCGCCGACATCGCGACGCTCGGCTGGGTCCGCAATCTCGTCGGCTTCTACGGCGCCGGCGAACTGGTCGACTACGACAAGCTCAAGCTCGTTCCGAAATGGCTGGAGCGCGGCCTGGCGCGTCCGGCCGTGCAGCGCGGGCTGGACATCCCGAAGCGGCCGGGTTGAGGGCGCTACATCGTCATGGTCGGGCTTGTCCCGACCATCCACGTCTTCCTTCACCAAGCAGGGTGTTCAAGACGTGGATGCTCGCCACAACGGCGAGCATGACGGTGCGGTCAATACTTGATCACCCCAAACCGCCTGAACGCATCGTGGATGCGGTCGGCATAGGCGTTGAAGCTCGGATAGTCGCCGAGATGCGCCGGCCGCGGCCGTGGCAACTCGATCTTGATCTCGTCGACGACCCTGCCCGGTGTCGGCGACATCACCAGCACCCGGTCGGAGAGGCCGATCGCCTCTTCGATCGAATGGGTGATGAAGACCACTGTCTTGGCCGTCTCCAGCCAGAGCATTTCGAGATCGTGCCGGATCTGCGTGCGCGTGATCGCATCGAGCGCGCCGAAGGGCTCGTCCATCATCAGCACCGACGGGTTGTGGATCAGCGCGCGGGCGATCGAGACGCGCTGGCGCATGCCGCCGGAGAGCTGCTTCGGATAGCGGTCGGCGGCATGGCTGATGCCGAGCTTGGCGAAGAGCTCAAGCGCCCGCTCCCTGGCCGGCGCCAGCGGCAGGCCACGGATCTCGGCCTGCAGCATGACGTTTTCGAGTGCTGTTCGGAATTCCAGCAGCAGGTGGTCCTGGAAGACGATGCCGATATCGGTCAGCGGCTCGGTCAGCCTCTTGCCGTTGACCAGCAGCTCGCCGCCGCTGGTCGGGATCAGCCCCGCCGCCATCAGCATGAACGTGCTCTTGCCGCAGCCGGAGGGGCCGATCAGGCTGACGAACTCGCCGCTCCGGATGTCGAGTGTCAAACCGTCGACGGCCGTGAAGCCGCCGAAGCTCTTGACGATGCCGCGCCCCTCGATCGAGGCAGCGGCGCTGGCGGCCATGGCGCTCACGAGCAGGCCGGCGCCGAGGCCGGCAGCAGCTCGGTGGTGTAGTAGTCGCTGATCGGTTTGTCCTTGGGCAGGCCGAGATACTGCGTCAGCAGGTCGAAGCTCACGCTCCAGTTCTTCTCAGGCACCTTGCCGAGCGAGGCGGCGCCGGGGGCGCAGAGCAGCTTGTTGACCACGTCGAACTGCGCCAGCACCTGCGCCTTCTTCACCGAGGGAAACTGCGCGACGACTGCGTCGGCGGCCGCGTCGGGGTTCTTGCGGGCGGCGTCCCAACCCTGCAGGCTCGCCTCGATGAACTTCTTGTAGAGCTCGGCATCGGCCTTGATCTTGTCGTCGCGGGCGATGATCGAGAGCCCGACGGTCGGCACGCCGACATCGCGGTAGAAGATGTCGCGCACCTTGAAGCCGCGCTCGCGGATCTGCACCGAGTGGAAGTCGGCGCCGCCGAGGATGGCGTCGACCTTCTTCTCCAGCAGCGCGCCGACAAAGGCGCCGGGATCGATGTTGATGACGTCGACCTTGCCCTTGTCGATGCCGTTGCTGGCGAGGATCGCGTCGAGCAGCGTGGTCTGGGCCGTGCCGGGCTGGACCGCGAGCTTCTTGCCGATGAGATCCTTGGGCGAGGCGATGCCGCTGTCCTCGAGCGCGATGATGGCAAAGCCGTTGGTCTGCAGCACCGGCGCGACGATCTTCACCGGGGCGCCCTTGGTGCGCAGCTGCATCGCGGCGGGCGCATCGGCGAAGCCGACATCGGTCTGCCCGGTCGCGACCATCTGCGCGGTCGTGCCCGAGCCCTTGCCTTCCTCGATCGTCAGGTTGATGCCGGCCTTCTCGTAGAGGCCCATCTGCTTGGCCATCATGAAGCCGGCATTGGGCGCGGCGGCGAGGAAGTTCAGCGTGATCTTCATCGGCTTGCCGCCAGCCTGGGCGAGCGCGCCACTCGTACCGAGCGCCAGTATCGCTGCTGCGGTGAGCAATGTCCTTCTCAGCATGGTCGTTCTCCCTGTGGTTCCGGTTTGCCCGGATTGACGGTCGCGTCTTTGGTCTTCAGCCCTTGCGCTGCCAGGGCATCAGCAGCATTTCGAGCCCGTCGACGAGGTAGCTGAACAGGATGCCGACGGCCGAAAGCGCCACCAGGCAGGCGAAGATCAGCGGCATGTCGAGGAAGCTCGTTCCGCGCAGCAGGAGATAGCCGAGGCCGGCATTGGCGCCGACGAACTCGCCGACGATGGCGCCCGTCGCTGCGAACACGGCCGAGACCTTGAGGCCGGAGAAGATATAGGTCAGCGCCGCCGGCACCCGGACATAGCGGAAGGTCTGCCAGGCCGAGGCACCCATCGAGCGGGTCAGATAGAGCACGCGCTCGTCCAGCGCCCGGAAGCCCGTCATGCTCGCAACCAGCGTCGGGAAGAAGCAGAGCAGGAAGGTCAGCAGCACCTTCGGGAACAGGCCGAAGCCGAACCAGACGACGAAGAGCGGCGCGATCGCGATCTTCGGCACGAGCTGGAAGAAGACGATCACCGGATAGATCGCCTTCTCCAGCAGTTTGACCGAGACGATGATGTAGCCGAGCGGGATCGAGATCACCGCCGCCATCAGGAAGCCGAGCACGATCTCGTTCGCCGTCACCAGCGTGTGTCGGAAGATGTCGGCGCGATCGAGCCAGAGGCGCTCGAAGAAGGCGCTCGGCACCGGCAGGATGTATTCGGGGATGCCCGCCATCGGCACCAGCAGCTGCCAGGCGATCAGCAGCACCGCGAAGCTCGCCAGCGGCCAGGCGATGGCCGAGACCCAGGCGGCGGCCTTGCCGGAGGCTGACGGCGTGGCCGCGGTGGTTGCAGTGTCGCTGCTCATGCTGATGTCTCTGTCGGCGCCACCCGTGCGGGCGCCTCGGTCGAAACGGCGGGGCGGGCGCCGATCTGTCGCCGCCTCAGCGGCCAGATCGCCGCCATCTCCCTTGCAGCGGTGGCGAGCGCCGCTGCGACCTCGCTCCGGCGCGCCTCATGCATGCGTGGCAATGGCCCGGCGACGCTGAGGGTGCCGGCGATCGGTGCGCCCGCATCGGGCCCGGCGCGGAAGGTCGTCGCCATGGCAACGGTGCCAATCTCTCCCTCTTCGACAGCGAGCGCGTAACCGCGGCTGCGCGTCTCGCCGAGATGCCGGCGCAGGGCGTCGACGTCGCCCAGTGCGTTCGGGCCGGTCTGGCCCTCCGCGTCGAAGCCGCGCGCGCAGACGATGCGCAGCGCTTCCTGCTCCGGCAGCGAGGCGAGCCAGGCCTTGCCGGTGGCGGTGGCGTGCAGGACGATGCCCATCCCCATCGGCGGTTCATAGCGCAGCCCGGCGGTGGCGCCCTGCGCACGGGCGATCCAAGTCAGGCTCTCGCCCTCGACCACGGCGAGGCGGCAATATTCGCGAGTAGCGCGGGCGAGCGCGTCAAGGACGATCTGTCCGGCATCGGGCAGGCCGCGCAAATCGAGATTGCGGAAGGCGAGCTGCGACAGCTTCAGCGTCAGCCCATAGGCGCCCGATTGCGGGTCCTGCGTGACGAAGCCGCGTTCGGCGAGGCTTGCGAGCAGCCGATGGGTCGCGCTGACCGGCAGGTCGAGCCGCTCGGCGAGCACGGTCAGGTCGGCGCCGTCGGCCTCGCCGGCCAGCGCCTCCAGCAGCTTGAATGCACGCTCGACCGCCGCGATCGTCACTCGTTCCGCCCTGTCTCGATTAGAATTGGAAATCATTTCCAATTTGGATTTCATTTTCGTATAGAGATAGGGCGAGGCCGAGTCAACGCGCCGCGCTGGATGAGCCTGGTGGAGGGGACGATGAGCCTGGCAGGTGAGGGTGCGGTCGCGATCTGGCACGACATCGCGCCGGAAGGCAGGGCGGAGTTCTATGCCTGGCATGGCGAGGAGCACATGCCGGAGCGGGTCGGCATTCCCGGTTTCCTGCGCGGGCGTCGCTATGTCGCGATCGACGCCGATCTCGAATTCTTCAACCTCTATGAGGCGCAGACCGTCGAGGTCCTGAAAGGGCAGGACTATACGGCCAGGGTCAACGCGCCGACGCCCTGGACGGTTTCGGCCGTGAAGCATTTCCGCTCGGTGGCGCGCGCGATCTGCCGCGTCGCCCACACCAGCGGGCCGGCCCAGGGTGGGCTGATCGCGACCCTGCGCTATGATGTGCCTGACAACATCGCTTCGGCCCATCAGGCGGCACTGCTGCGCGGGCTGGTGCCGGATCTGCTCGCCATGCGTGGCGTCGCCGGCGTCCATCTGCTGGTGTCGGATCCGCAGGCTAGTGGCGTCGCGACCGCCGAGCAGAAGGTGCGCGGCGTCGCCAACGCCGTGCCGCGCTGGGTGCTGCTGGTCGAAGGCTGGGGTGACGAGGCAGACTTCATCGCCCTGGCCAAGGCGGAACTCGACGCCGCGGAGCTCAAGGCTCTCGGCGGAGAGGGGCCGTTCTCGCTCGGCCTCTACCGCCACCAGGTCACCCGGACCAAGACCGCCTGGAGTGCCGGCTGATGAGCACGCGTTACGATCTCTCCGGCCGCCATGCGGTGATCACCGGCGGTGCCGGTGGTCTCGGCCGCGGCATTGCCAATGCGTTGATTGGGGCCGGCGCCAGTGTCGAGCTCTGGGACCAGGATGCCGATGGCCTGGCGCAGACCGTGGCCGAGCTCGGGCGCCGGGCCAGCCAGCGCCAGCTCGATATTCGCGACCTCAACGCCGTCGAGGCGGCGTCCGATGCTGCGATCTCGGCCCATGGCCGCATCGACATCCTGATCAACAACGCTGGCGTGCTCGGAGAGGTGAAGCCGATCTGGGAGACGACGCCGGAGAATTTCCAGCGCGTGCTGCAGGTCAACCTGTTCGGCGCCTATCTGGTCACACGGGCCGTCGTCGGCCGGATGCTGCGCCAGGAGCCACGACGCTCGCCAGACGGTCACCCGCTGCGCGGTCATGTCGTCAACATCGCCTCGATCCAGGGCAAGGAAGGCATGGCGATGGCCGCCGCCTATTCCGCCTCGAAGGCCGGGCTGATCGCGCTGACCAAGAGCGTCGCCAAGGAGACGGCGAAGGAGGGTATCATCGTCACCGCGGTGACGCCGGCCGCTGCCGAGACGGCGATGGCGAGGGAAATCTCGGCCGAGCGTCGCGCCGATATCCTGTCGCGCATCCCGATGGGACGCTTCGTCGAGGTGCCGGAGTTGGCCCGGCTGGTGCTCTGGCTGTCCTCCGACGACTGCTCCTTCTCGACCGGCGGCATCTTCGACCTTTCGGGCGGCCGCGCGACCTATTGAGTTGCGCGCCGTCGCGGCGCGCCGGCTGCATACCCCGCCTGCAACGGCCTGTTCCCGGCTTCCTTCATACGCAGGGCCTGTGCCAGCATGGCCGCATCGGCCGCTCGGCCAGGCATTCCAGGGACAGGCTCATGCTTTCGGTTCGCGATATCGCTCGCCGCGTCGCCAATGGCGAGGTATCCGCCCTGGCTGCCCTTGCCGACAGTGAGCGGCGAATCGACGAGCGGGATGGCGATCTTCAGGCCTTCGCCGCTCGGCCCGAGAGGCTCACGGCCGGCGAGGGCCCGCTCTCCGGCGTGGCCGTCGGCGTCAAGGACATCATCGACACCGCCGATCTGCCGACCGGCATGGGCTCGGCAATCTATGACGACTATCAACCGAAGACCGATGCGCCGGTCGTCATGGCGCTGAAGGCGGCGGGCGCGACCGTTGCGGGCAAGACCCAGACCACGGCCTTCGCCTTCCTCGATCCTGCGCCGACCCGTAACCCGCACGATCCCTCGGCCAGCCCCGGCGGCTCCTCGGCCGGCTCAGCGGCGGCGGTTGCAGCCAGTCTCGTCCCGCTCGCGATAGGAACACAGACCGGCGGCTCGGTGATCCGGCCCGCCGCTTATTGCGGCGTCGCCGCGATCAAGCCGTCCTACGGACTTCTGCCGACAGTCGGGGTGAAGCCCTTCTCCTGGTCGCTCGACACGCTCGGCCTGATGGCGGCGAGCGCCGACGATCTCGGCTTCGCTTTGGCGGCCTTGACCGGGCGCGCCGATCTCGACGCGCCCGAGGCTGCGCTGGAGGGGCTGAAGCTCGGCCTGTGCCGGCAGGAATTCACCGACAAGCCGGAGCCGTCCTGCGAGGGAGCGCTGCAGCGTATCGCCGATTTCGCCCGCAAGGGCGGAGCGACCGTTCTGGACGTTGCGGCGCCGGCCGAACTCGCCGAGACCTTCCACGCTCATGGGCCGCTACAGAACTGGGAGGCGACGCAGGCGCTCGCCTGGGAATATGCCCGTCATCGCGACGACCTGCCGCCGAAGCTACGCGCCTATCTCGACGAGGCCCGCGCCACCACGCCGCAGGACTATGACGTAGCCCGCGCCAACGCCCGGCGTGGACGGCAGGTCGCGGAGCGCTGGCTCGGCGAGGTCGATCTGGTGCTGACCTATGCCGCTCCGGGCGAGGCGCCGGAGACGCTCGCCTCCACCGGCGATTCCAAGTTCAACCGGCTCTGGACGCTGCTCGGCACGCCCTGTCTGACCGTGCCGTTGATGCGTGGTCCGCGTGGGCTGCCGGTCTCCTTTCAGCTGGTCGGGCGTTTCGGGGACGATGCCCGCGTCATCGCCGTGGCGCGTGCGCTCGAGCGCCTGATCCTGATGCCGGCATGACGACAACTCGGCAAGATCTGGGCGCTGGTCCCGCGTGGGACAATATTGCGCTGCAACAACTCCGACTTGATTGTGGCGGCAAGGATTTATACTGCACTTTGGAATACTAATAACCTCTGTCGAGAAGGTCTTGTTCGGGACTATCCACAAAGCAGTTCAATGCTTTAACCGCTGATTAAGTACGCTTCTCTGGTGTGGTGCCGGCTGCGGCGACGCAGCCACTTGCAGCGGCCGCCGTTTCTGCTAGCTTCCATGTCAGGTCAATGACAAAGGAGGGTTCACATGAACCTCGCGCTAAGTCTCGACCGGTTGGCCATGGGTGCGGCATTTGCGCTGGTTCTGGCGATCGTGATCGGAGCGTTCTGACGGGGAAGTCAGTCTCAAGTCGAAGGACCACAAGCCAATTGGGAAGCGTCGCGGGAGAGGCCCTGCGGCGCTTTTCCTTTAGAGCCCCCAGGATCGCTCAGCTTTCGGGGCAGGGGTTCTCGGTCACTTCCCAGGACATCATGTTGATGACGCGCCCGCAGGTGGCCAGGCGGCGGCCTTGGGTGGTGCGGATGCAGGCCATGCTGCCCTCCGCGATCTTCTTGCCGTCGTTCCAGCAGAAGCAGTAGGGCTCGGGCGCCTGTGCCAGACGCGGCTTGTCGAAGGCGACAGCCCGCTCCTGCGCCAGGGCGGGGGGCGAGGACAGTAATAGCATCGTCGTAGAGAGAACCGACAACAGCAGTGTTGCGGCACCAGAGCAGGGTAGCCTCCGAGGGCATCGGACCATGGCTTGCTCCTGTCGTTCGCCTGATCAGCGTAACGATGCGGAAACGATAGCATATTGAAGCCGGCAACCCAATATTGTCAGGGCGCGTTCGTCGAAGGTTGGAGGCTGCCCCCTCCTTGCGAAAGTCGTACGACCCGACCATATTCCGGGTCCAGTGAGCCGATCCCGGCTCCGGGAGGAACCATGTCACTGATTTCGCTCGCCCGTCGTGGCCGTGCAATCGCCCTCATCGCTGGCGCTCTTCTGCTGGTGCCGATCATCGCCGAGGCCGCCCCGGGCGGCCGCAGCATGGGTAGCCGCGGCTCGCGCAGCCAGTCGCAGGTCGCTCCGACGCCGACCGCGCCGGGCTCCTCGTTCCAGCGCAGCCCGACCCAGGCGCCCGGCCCGTCGGCCGCCACGCCGGCTGCTGGCGCTGCGGCGGGTGCCGCCGCGCAGGCGGCTCGCCCGTCCATGGCGCGCAGCCTGATGATGGGCGTCGCCGGCGGTCTGCTCGGCGCGGGCCTGTTCGGCCTGCTCTCGGGCGCCGGTTTCGGCGGTCTCGCCGGCATGCTCGGCCTGCTCTTCCAGGTCGCGCTGATCGGTGGCCTGATCTGGCTGGCGCTGCGCCTGTTCCGTCGCCGCAGCGAGCCGCAACTCGCCAGCGCCGGTGGCCCGCTCGGTCGCGAGGCCTATCAGCCGCAGCCGGCTGCTTCGGCCATGGGCGGTCTCGGCGGCGGTGCTGCCGCGGCTGCTGCCGCCAAGCCGGTCGAGTTCGAGCTGCAGGGAGCCGACTACGGCGCCTTCGAGCGCCTGCTCTCCGAGGTCCAGGCCGCGATCTCCGACGAGAACATCGCGCGCCTGCGCCAGATCACCACGCCGGAAATCTCGGGCGCGCTCGAAGACGAGTTCGCCGATAACGCCCGCAAGGGCCTGATCGAGAAGGCTGCCGAGGTCAAGCTCCTGCAGGGCGACCTCGCCGAATCCTGGCGCGAGGACGGCTACGAATACGCCACCGTCGCGATGCGCTTCAGTCTGCTCACCGCCATGGTCGAGCGCAATGGCGGCAAGGTCGTCGAAGGCCATGCCACCATCCCGCGCGAGGTCACCGAGCACTGGACCTTCGTGCGCTCGCGCGGCGGCGAGTGGAAGGTCGCTGCGATCCAGCCGGTCGACTAAGCCGGCGACGACACCCGAAATCTGCACGGCCGGGCTTTGCCCGGCCGTTTTTCGTTTCGGCCGGCTTAGAAGCGCCCTATAGGCATTTCTAGCGTCGGCGTCCGGCGCCTGCCTTGGCTATCTGGAGCTTCACCATGAGCGACATGCGTCTCGTCGTCGTCGGCGCCGCCGGCCGGATGGGCCGCACGCTGGTCAAAGCGATCCACGATACGCCCGGCTGCGTGCTCTCCGCTGCGATCGAGCGCCCGGGCTCACCTGCGCTCGGCCAGGATGCCGCCGTGCTCGCCGGCCTGCCCGCCAGCGGTGTTCTGGTCAGCGACGATGCGCTCGCCGCCTTCGTCGAGGCCGAGGGCGTGCTCGACTTCACAACGCCCGAGGCCACCGTCGCCTTCGCCGGCCTCGCCGCCCAGGCCCGCATCGTCCACGTTGCCGGCACCACCGGCATGGAGCCGCAGCATCTGGCCAAGCTCGAGGCCGCCTCGCGCCATGCCGCGATCATCCGCTCCGGCAATATGAGCCTCGGCGTCAACCTGCTGGCGGCGCTGGTGCGCAAGGTCGCGGCGACGCTCGGCACCGACTGGGACATCGAGATCGTCGAGATGCACCATCGCATGAAGGTCGACGCGCCCTCGGGCACCGCCGTCCTGCTCGGCGAGGCAGCGGCTCAGGGCCGTGCCGTCGATCTCGCCGAGTCCCGCGTCGCGGTGCGCGACGGCCAGGTCGGCGCCCGCCAGCCCGGCACGATCGGTTTCGCAGCCTTGCGCGGCGGTACCGTCGTCGGCGACCACAAGGTGATCTTCGCCGGCGCCGGCGAGCGGCTCGAGCTCGCCCATGTCGCCGAGGATCGCAGCCTGTTCGCGCAGGGCGCGGTCAAGGCGGCGCTCTGGGGCCGTGGCCGCAAGCCCGGGCTGTATTCGATGGCCGATGTGCTCGGCCTCGACAAGTTCTGAGCACGGCGATGGCTGCGCTCGCCGTCGCGCCGGGCGTGACGCATTGGCCGGGCTATCTCGATCCGGCCGAGCAGGCGGCGCTGGTCATCGAGCTGCGCGAGGCGGCGCGGCGGGCGCCGTTCTATGTGCCGCGCATGCCGAAGACCGGAAAACCATTCTCCGTCAAAATGACCAATTGCGGCACGCTCGGCTGGGTCTCGGACGAGCGCGGCTATCGCTACCAGCCGCTGCACCCCGAGACCGGTTCCCCCTGGCCGCCGATCCCCGCCCGGCTGTTGCGCGCCTGGGAGGAGCTCGCGGGCTATCCGCACCCGCCTGAAGCCTGCCTGGTCAATTTCTACGAGCCGACCGCGAAGATGGGCCTCCACCAGGACCGCGACGAGGACGAATTCGAGGCGCCGGTGCTGTCGCTCTCGCTCGGCGATACCGCCGTCTTCCGCATCGGCGGTACCAGTCGTGGCGGCAAGACGGTCTCGCTGAAGCTGGCTTCGGGCGATGCGCTCGCCTTCGGCGGCGAGGCGCGGCTCGCTTTTCACGGCATCGATCGCATCCTCGCGGGCTCGTCGAACCTGCTGCCGCAGGCCGGGCGGATCAACTTGACCTTGCGGCGGGTGACCATAGCATCGGACCGAAAAGTGGAATCCACTTTTCGGAAGAATCCGATGCGATAACAATGTGATAGATCATCGTAGCCGCGTCCGTTTGGACGCGCGATGATCTAGGCCGTCAGGCTGACGGGGACGACGCGTCGTCGCCCGGCAGCCTCGGGAACGACCAGCCGAACAGGAGCGAGCCGGCGCGCAGGCCAAAACCGGCGGCGAGCCCGCCGAGCATCGTCAACAGGGGGACGACGCCCAAATGCGCCAGTAGCGCAGTCGTCGCCGCGCCGGTAGCAGCGGCTGTCACGTAGAAGTCGCGGCTCCACAGGACCATTGGCCGATCACCGGCGAGAATGTCGCGCAGGATGCCGCCGAAGGTCGCGGTCATCGCTCCCAGCGCGATCGCCGATAGTGGCGGAACACCTGCCGCAAGGCCCTTCTGGGTGCCGACGACCGCAAAGAGTGCGAGGCCCGCAGCATCAGCCCAGAGCAACAGTCGCTTGGCCCCCCAGCCGTCGAGCCGGCCGGGCTGCAGATAGGCGATGCTCCACGCCAGGAGTGCAACTGCGGTGCAGATGAACACGTCACCTGGCGCCTGCACCCAGCCGACGCCGCGGCTGAGCAGGAGGTCGCGAAGCGTGCCGCCACCGACACCGGTGACGGTGGCGAGCAGGATGAAGCCGAACGGATCCATCCGCTTGCGGGCGGCGACGAGCGCCCCGGTCAGGGCGAAGACGACGACGCCCGCAGCTTCGAGCACCTGTCAGTTCGCCGGCTTGTCGCCGGCATCCGCGGCCGGGTTCTCCGAGCCGTTGGTGGCGGGCTTGGGCGCGCCGGCCGAGACGCCGACCAGCGCCGGGCGCAGCACGCGCTCGCCGATCTTGTAGCCGGTCTGTACCACCTTCGAGACGAGCCCCTTGGCGATCGCAGCATCGGGCGCCTCGAACATCGCCTGATGCAGGTTCGGATCGAACTTCTCGCCCTGCGGGTCGATCTTGCGCACGCCGTGACGCTCGAGCGTCTTCAGCAGCTCGCGCTCGGTCAGCTCGACGCCCTCGACCACCGCATTCAGCGCAGTGTCGGCGGTGGCGCGGGCCGTCTCCGGCACGCTTTCGAGCGCACGGCGCAGATTATCGGCCGAGCCGAGCAGGTCGCGGGCGAAGCTGGTCACCGCATAGGCCTTGGCGTCGGCGATCTCGCGCTCGGTGCGCCGGCGCAGATTCTCCATCTCGGCGAGGGTGCGCAGCAGCTTGTCCTTGAGGTCGTCGCGCTCGGCTTCGACCAGGGCGAGCGGATCGGGCGCCTGCGTCTCGCTCGCAGTCGTCTCGGCCACGTCCTGGTTCTCGGTTTCCGGCTTCGGATCGTCCTTCGCAGGGTTCTGCGTCATTCCATCATCCCAATCGTTGATCGTCATGCATCATTGCGGCGTCACCTCTGGGGCACACCGGCTTCGCCGCCGATATCGGGCTTCGGCGGGGCGAAATCAAGCACGAGCCAAGGCTTTGCTCTTGCCGGGGGCGGGCTTGTCGAGCTCCAGATTGAACACGGCGAGCAGCGCCTGGCGGACCAGCAACTGCCGTCCGGTCGAGGTGATCTTGGCCCCGGTGAGGTCGGTGACGTAGAAGACGTCGACCGCCTTCTCGCCGAAGGTCGCGATATGGGCCGAGGCGATGTTGAGGTTGAGCTTCCCGATCGCGGTGGTGAGATCGTAGAGCAGGCCGGGTCGATCGAGGCCCGAGACCTCCAGCACCGTGTGCCGTGACGACAGCACATTGTCGATGATGACCTCGGGCGCGACCTGGAAAGTCCCGCCGCGCGGCGGCGGGGCGCGGCGCTGGGCGACGAGATCGGCGATCTTGATCTCGCCCTTGAGTGCGCGCTCGATCGCGGCGGCGATCCGCTCGGCCCGGCGCAGTTCATCATCGTCGCGCTCGAAGGCGCGCGAGACGAAGATCGTGTCGAGCACCAGCCCGTCCGTGGTGGTGAAGATCTGCGCGTCGACGATATTGCCGCCGGCTGCGGCACAGGCGCCGGTGACGATGGCGAGCAGGCGCGGATGGTCGGGCGCCAGCACGGTGAGCTCGGTCACGCCGCGGAACTGGTCGGTCTCGACCCGTGTCGCGGTGGTGCGGCCGGCGATCTCGGCCTCGCGCAGGAAGCGGGCATGCTGCTCCTGCCGCTCGGGCTCGACCTTGAGCCAGTAGGCCGGATAGTGCCGGGCGAGATAGGCGGCCCGCTCTTCCTCAGTCCAATCGCCGAGGCGTAGCTCCAGCGCCTCCTGCTTGCGCTCGACCCTGGCCTTGCGCTCGATGCCGGAATGGCCGCCGGCGAGCACGACCTCGGTCTCGTAATAGAGCGTGCGCAGCAACTGGCCTTTCCAGCCGTTCCAGACGCCGGGTCCGACCGCCTTGATGTCGGCGACGGTGAGCACCAGCAAGAGCTTCAGCCGCTCCAGCGTCTGAACGATGGCGGCGAAGCTCTCGATCGTCTTGGGGTCGCCGAGATCGCGGCTCTGGGCGACGGTCGACATCACCAGATGGTTCTCGATCAGCCAGACCACCGTCTCAGTCTGCGCATCGGTGAGGCCGAGCCGCGGGCAGAGCTTGCGGGCGATGCGGGCGCCGGCGACCGAGTGGTCCTCCGGCCGGCCCTTGGCGATGTCGTGCAGAAAGAGCGCGACATAGAGCGCGCGCCGGTTGGTGATCGTCGCGAAGATCGAGTTCGCCAGGGGATGCTCGGCTTCGAGCTTGCCGCCGTCGATCTCGGCGAGGATGCCGATCGAGCGGAGCAGATGCTCGTCGACCGTGTAGTGATGATACATGTTGAACTGCATCATCGCGACGACGCGGCCGAAATCCGGGATGAAGCGGCCGAGCAATCCGGATTCGTTCATCCGGCGCAGCACCGCTTCCGGCGAGCGCCGTGCCGTCAGGATCTCCAGGAAGATGCGGTTGGCCTCGCGGTCCTGCCGCAATTGCGGCGTGACGAGCCGGAGCGACTGCGTCACCAGCCGGCTGGTGTCGGGGTGGATGGCGAGGTCGTCGCGGCTGGCGATCTCGTAGAGCCGCAGGAGGTTGACCGGATCGCGCTTGAAGGCCTCGTCGTCGATCACGGCGAGACGCTGGCCCTGCAGGGTGAAATCGGGATGGCCGAGCGCCCGCACGCGCCGCCGCTTGGTGAAGGTGCCGATCAGGTTGGTCAGGCTGGCGCGCGGCTTCTGCTGGCGCGCCTCCAGCGCGGCGCAGACGATGGCGGTGAGGTCGCCGACATCCTTGGCGACGAGGAAATAGGCCTTCATGAAGCGCTCGACCGGCGCCTGGCCGCTGCGGCCGGCATAGCCGATCGCGGCCGCGACCTGGCGCTGCAGATCGAAGGAGAGCCGCTCCTCGGCCCGCCCGGTGATGAAATGCAGCCAGCAGCGCACCCGCCAGAGGAATTCCTCCGAGCGCTGGAACATCGCGAACTCGCGCGCATCGAACAGCCCGGCCTCGACCAGCTCGGCGGAATCGTCGACGCGGTAGGAGTACTTGGCGATCCAGAACAGCGTGTTGAGGTCGCGCAGGCCGCCCTTGCCGTCCTTGACGTTTGGCTCGACCAGATAGCGCGAGGAGCCGGCGCGGGCGACGCGGGTCTCGCGCTCGGCGAGCTTGGCCTCAGTGAAGACGGCGGCCGTGCCCTCGGCGATCTCTGTGCCGTAGCGCCGCTGCAACTCGGCGAACAGCGCTGCGTCGCCGCAGATCAGACGTGCCTCCAGCAGCGCGGTGCGGATCGTCATGTCCGCCCGGCCCTCGCGGATGCAGTCGTCGACCGAGCGCACGGAATGCCCGACCTTCAGCTTCAGGTCCCAGAGCGGGTAGAGCATCGCCTCGACCACGCTCTCGCCCCAGGCGGTCTGCTTGTCCGGGAAGAGGAAGAGCAGGTCGACGTCGGAGCCCGGCGCCAGCGTGCCGCGGCCATAGCCGCCGACAGCGATGACGGCGATGCGCTCGCCGGCGGATGGGTTGTCGACCGGGTAGAAGTGCCGCGTCGCCGCTGCATGCAGGCTGGCGACCACGCTGTCCATCACGCCGGACAACCGCTTGGCGCAAGACAAGCCGTTGCGGGTGCGAGCTAGGATCTCTCGTGCCGACTGGCGCCCTTCTTCGAGGCTGTCGCGCAGGGCACTGATCAGGGCGCTTCGTAGGCCGTCGCGATCCCCTTTGCCGAACGGCCGCGCCAACCTGCCGACCGCAGCTGTGGGATTATCGATGAACTCGGCGAGGCGGGGTGCTGGCTTGTCAGGGGAGGGCGGCACTGAACGAGGCTCTTCGAGACTTTCGGCAGACGCGGCGATCAGCGATCCCTAGCACGAACGGGGCCAGGCGCGGAAACATAATTCAACATACAAGAATTGTGAAAATGAGCATCTCACAGCAGTAGACGTCTTGTTTGACAAAGAGAACGATCGAACCTATCAATCGGACACGCGCCGATTTGAGCCAGCAGCTTGCGGGCGCGAAACAAGTGCAGCTAAAGCGGGGGCGCTGGAGGCTGATTGCCTCCTCATCCCTTCGCGCAAAGTCTTCGAAGGGGAACGCCATGCCGATCATCTCATTTCCGACCCGCCGTGCCGTGCTCGCCGGCCTCGCTGCCGCCTTGCTCGCCTTCGGCAGCGCGCAGGCGCAGGCGCCGAAGGAAATCCGCGTCGACTACGCCACCTACAATCCGGTCAGCCTGGTTCTGAAGGATCGCGGCATCCTCGAGAAGGCTTTGGAGGCCGATGGCATCAAGGTGCGCTGGGTGTTCTCGGCCGGCTCGAACAAGGCGCTCGAATTCCTCAATGCCGGCTCGCTCGATTTCGGCTCGACCGCTGGCGCCGCCGCGCTGATCGCCAAGATCAACGGCAATCCGATCAAGTCGATCTATGTCTATTCGCGGCCGGAATGGACGGCTTTGGTCACCGGCGCCAAGAGCGAGGTCACCAAGGTCGCCGATCTCAAGGGCAAGCGCGTCGCCGTCACCCGCGGCACCGATCCGCATATCTTCCTGGTCCGCTCGCTGGCCGAGGCCGGCCTGACCGAGAAGGACGTCAAGCTCGTGCTGCTGCAGCATGCCGACGGCCGGCTCGCTTTGGAGCGCGGCGATGTCGAGGCTTGGGCCGGGCTCGACCCGATGATGGCCGCTGCCGAGGTCGAGGCGGGCGCCAGGCTCTTCCATCGCAAGGCTGCCGACAACACCTGGGGCGTGCTCAATGTCCGCGAGGAGTTTTCCGAGAAGAACCCCGAGCTCGTCCGCAAGGTGCTCAAGGCCTATGAGGAGGCCCGCGCCATCGCCCTCGCCAACCCGGCCGAGGTCCGGAAGGCGCTGGTCGAGGCGACCAAGCTCTCCGACGCGGTGATCGAGCGCCAGCTCACCCGCACCGAACTGACCCACAGCACGATCGGTGCGGGGCAAGCCGAAACGATCCTCGCCGCGGGCCTGGCCCTGCAGCAGGCCGGCGTCCTGCCTGCCACTGCCGACGTCAAGGCGACGGTCGATGCGCTGATCGACAAGCGCTTTGCCGCGACCAACTGAGCGGGCATGATCCCGTCGCAATGACTTCGATCGAGATCGCAGACACCATCGACGAGAAGCCGGCCGCGCCGTCTGCGCGGCCGGCTTCTCGCGTCGGCCTGCGGCTCGCCGGTTTTCTGCTGCCGGTCGTCCTCGCGATCCTCTGGGAAATCCTCGTCCGGGCCGGGCTCGCCAATGGCCGATTGATGCCGCCGCCCAGCGTGGTCGGCAAAACACTCTGGCAGCTCGCCGTCAGCGGTGAGCTCTGGACCCATGCGGCGGCGACCCTCTGGCGCGTCAGCGCCGGCTTCGGCATCGGCGCCGCCGTCGGCACGGCTTTGGGAGCCTTGACCGGCGCCCTGCCGCTGGCGCGCGGCCTGCTCGACCCGACCTTGCAGGCCCTGCGCGCCATCCCCTCGATCGCCTGGGTGCCGCTCTTCATCCTCTGGTTCGGTATCTTCGAGGCCTCGAAGGTGGCGCTGATCGCGGTCGGCGTCTTCTTCCCGGTCTATCTCGGCGTCGCCGCCGCGATCCTCTCGATCGACCGCAAGATCGTCGAGGTCGGCCGCGTCTTCCGCCTCGGCCGGCTCGCCATGGTCCGGCGCGTGCTGCTGCCGGCGATCCTGCCCGACTGGTTCACGGCATTGCGTGGCGGCCTCGGCCTCGGCTTCATGTTCGTCGTCGCCGCCGAGATCATGGGCGCGAGCGAGGGCCTCGGCTACCTCCTGGTCGACGGCCAGCAGCTCGGCCGGCCCGACACCATCATCGCCGCAATCATCGCTTTCGCCGTGCTCGGCAAGCTGGCCGACGGCTTGCTGCTCGCGCTGACGCGCCCCTTCCTCGCCTGGCAGGACACCGCCAGGGACAGGCTCTGAGGGCGCGATGCTGACCTTCGACGATCTCTCCAAGACCTATGCCGACGGCACCCGTGCCCTCTCCGGCATCGACATCTCCGTCGCTGCCGGCGAGATCCTGGCGCTGGTCGGCGGCTCCGGCTGCGGCAAGACCACCTTGCTGCGCCTCGTCGCCGGGCTCGACCGACCGAGCGAAGGCCGCATCCTCCTCGACGATGCCGCCATCACCGAGCCGCGCGCCGATGTCGGCGTGATCTTCCAGGAGCCGCGCTTGCTGCCCTGGCTCTCCGTCGCCGACAATGCCGGCTTCGGCCTGAGCCATCTGCCCGCGGCGGAACGCGCACGTCTCGTCACTGGGGCGCTTGTCCGCGTCGGCCTTGCCGGTTACGAAGCGCGCTGGCCGCGCGAGCTCTCCGGCGGCCAGCAGCAGCGCGTCGCCATCGCCCGCGCCCTCGTCACCCGGCCGAAACTCCTGCTGATGGACGAGCCCTTCTCGGCGCTCGACGCCACCACGCGCGCCAGCCTGCACGGCCATCTCCTCGCGCTCTGGGAGGAGAGCCGGCCGACCGTGGTGATGGTGACGCACGATGTCGAGGAGGCCGTGACGCTGGCCGACCGTATCGTGGTGATGCAGCCCAGGCCCGGCCGCATCTTCGACGAGCTCGACAACCCGCTGGCCCGCCCGCGCGACCGGCTCTCCCCGGCCTTCGAGGCGACCAAGCGCGAGGCGTTGCGTACCCTCGACCGCTCGCTCACCGACAGCGAGCCGCGCCAGCACAAGAGCGCCGAGAGCGCCGGCATGTGGTGGTAAGCGCTGCGGGGAACAAGCGCCGCAGGTCGTAGTTCAACCAGGATGATCGACCACACCGGTATCGTTGTCACCAACCTCGCCAAGGCGCGCCGCTTCTACGATGCGATCGCCCGGCCTCTCGGTCTCGCCACCGCCTCCAACAGCCCGGAATCCTTCCTGTTCGGACGCAGCGCCGAAGAGCCGATCCCCTATCTCTGGATCGGCACGATCCGCCCGTCCTATTGGGTCGAAGGCTCGCGCGCCGGGCTGAACCAGGCCCATATCGCCTTCATCGCGCCGGACAAGGCAGCGGTCGATGCGTTCTACCAAGCGGCGCTTTCGGCCGGCGGCCGCGACAACGGCCCGCCTGGCCCGCGCGAGGGCGCCGGCGACTATTACGGCGCCTTCGTGCTCGACCCCGACGGCAACAATATCGAGGCCTGCGTGCGCGGCGCTGCGGCGCGCTGACTGGCAGTTCCGCCCGCCCGCGCTTCGTGCCAGCCTGTGCCGGTTTGCAGCTGCCCGACCTCGAGATGATCACCACCAAGCGTCTTCACTTGCGCCCGTCGACAGTGGCCGACGCGCAACGCGCCTTCGAGATCCAGTCCGACCGGGCCGTCACGCGCATGCTGCGGATGGCCTCGTTCCCGCCTGACCAGGCTGAGATCCAGATCTGGTTCGCCGACCACTGGCGCGAATGGACGGCAGGGGAGGCCCATCGTTTTGCCGTGATGCTGGACGGCCGGATGATCGGACTGGTCGACATCGACGAAATCGCCGGCGGCGAGGGTGAGCTCGGCTATTGGTTCGAGCACGCGGCCTGGGGCCAAGGTTTTGCCTCCGAGGCGGCGAGGGCGGTCGTGCGGTTCGCCTTCACTGACGCGGGCCTGTCGGCGCTCCGCTCGGGTCACGCCGCCGACAATGCTGCATCGGAACGGATTCTGGCCAGGCTGGGTTTCCGCTTGCTCGACCAGGTCGAGCGTACCTCGCGATCGCGCGGAGAGATCGTGCTGCAATGCAGCTACCGACTGATGCGGGACGAGTTCGTTGAGCGAGATCGTCTGTTTGACAAAACGGACGCTCAGACCTTATGAAAGGACACGCGCCGATTTGAGCCTCAGCTTGCGGGCGCGAAACAAATGCAGCTAAAGCGCGGGACGACGGGATGGCTTGATGCCGTCCGCGCTCCCTCCGCCTTGTTATGGAAGGAGCCAGTTGATGTCGGCCGCTCTTCACGATCCCTCCCATTCGTCCGACGACTTTCTGCCTCGCCCTGCGGCCGGCCAGGTCGTCGCCTTGCTTGGCACCCCGGAGGCGCGCTCCGCGGCGCTTCGTGCACTCGCTGGCCCGGCCGGCGAGGAGGGAACGGTGCCGACCGCCGAGCTCGGCCTGCTTTGCGCCCGGCCGCGCTTCTTCCCCTGGCTCAGCCTCGCCGAGAACCTCGCCTTCGCTTTGCCGAAAGCGACGCCGTTCGAGCGCGAGGGCCTGATCGCCAATGTGCTGGTCCGCGTCGGCCTCGCCGCGCAGGCGACGCAGCGTCCGGAAGCGCTCTCGCCCGAAGGGCTGCTGCGGCTCGCCATCGCCCGTCTCCTACTGTTGAGGCCGCGTCTGCTGCTGATCGACGAGCCCTTCGCGGCGCTCGATGTCGAGGCGCGTGGACGGCTCGCCGCCTTCCTGCCGGAGCTCTGTACGCAAGGGCGTCCCGCGGTCGTCATCGCCACCGGCTCGGTTGAGGAGGCCGTGCGCCTGGCCGACCGCATCCTCGTCCTGCCGCAGCACCCGGGCCCGGTCGCCTTCAGCCTCGACAATCTGCTCGCCCGCCCGCGCCAGGAGGGGTCCGTCGGCTTCGTCGCTCTGCGCCGCGAATTGCGCCGGGTGCTCGAAAAGGAAAGCCGGCATGTCCTGCCGGAGGTGGAGGCGGCGGCCTGAAGCGGCTAGACAGGCCGCGACCCGTTTCTGGCCGAGGATCACGATCATGGACGTCACCGCGCTGCGCGCTCTGCAGGCCCCGCTCAAGGACAAGTATCGTGAGGCGCCCGATGCGGCGGTGATCACGCTGAAAGCCAAAGGCGAGCTCGACGACCAGCACATCGCCTGCAAGGTCGAGACCGGCCGGGCGATCGCGCTCGCCGGCCTGCACCCGGCGACCGGTGGCTCCGGCGCCGAGCTCTGCTCCGGCGACATGCTGCTGGAGGCGCTCGTCGCCTGCGCCGGGGTCACGCTGAAGGCGGTCGCGACCGCGCTCGAGATCGAGCTGAAGAAGGGCACGGTTCGGGCCGAGGGCGATCTCGATTTCCGCGGCACGCTCGGCGTTGCCAAGGACGCCGCCGTCGGCTTCAAGGCGATCCGCCTCTTCTTCGACGTCGAGACCGATGCGCCGCAGGACAAGCTCGACACGCTGCTCAAGCTGACCGAGCGCTATTGCGTCGTCTTCCAGACGCTGAACGTGAAGCCGGAACTCTCGGCCAACCTCGCGCGGGCCTGATCAGACGGGCATCGGGCGCGGTGAGCCATCCGCCTCCGTCGCCTCCGGTTCCTGCGAGATCGGTGCTGTCATCGGGTCGATGATCGCGAAGGGGCGCTCGGACATCTGTTCGGGCGCGGCGCGCTGCCGGATGCGCAATGCGGCGAGGGCGGCGAGCAGGGCGCTGATCGCGGCCATGAAGTAGAGCAGGCCGTTGATGTCGAGCCGCGCCATCACCTGCGCGCCGAGGATCGGGCCGAGCGCCGAGCCGAAACCACTCACCAGGATCAGCCGGCCGCTGACGGCGACGACGCGGTCCTGCGGCATGCGGTCGAGCGCATGCGCGACGCAGACCGGATAGAGCGTCGACATGAAGCCGCCGAGGAGAGCCGCGACCGGCAGAACGGCGCCAAGATGGCGCGGTACGAGGTCGAGCGCGACGGCAGCGACCGAAAAGCCGAGCGCCAGCCCCGCCAGCACGATCCGGCGGTCGCCGCGGTCCGAAAAACGGCCGACCGGAACCTGGAAGGCGAAGCCGCCGAGCACTGCGACCAGCATGAACAGCGCGATCGTCTCCTGCGGAACGGCATTGCGCGCCATCCAGGCCGGGAACAGCGCGTAGAAGGCGCTGCTGATCATGCCGGCGATCACGCAGCCGATCACCGAGATCGGCGCTTGCCGCGTCAGCTCGCCATAGGGCAGCGAGGCTTCCGGGTTGAGCGTCGGCGCTTCTGCGCGCGTGGTGCTGACCATCACCAGCGCCAGTGCGAACAGCGCCACGATGATGTTGAACGGCATGGCGGTTTCGACCGGCAGCTTGCCGATCAGCAATTGGCCGGCGGCGAGGGCCAGGAAGGTGCCGACCATGTAGATCGAGAAGATGCGGCCGCGCTGGTCCGCCGGAGCCTTGGCGTTGAGCCAGCTCTCGGTGGTGATGAACAGGCCGACGCAGCCGATTCCGATCGCCATCCGGCATGCGATCCAGCCCATGGGCGAGACGAAGAGCGGCATCGCCGCCGTCCCGACCACGACCATCCCCGCGAAGGCGGCATAGGCCCGGATATGGCCGATGCGCTGGATCACCAGCCCGCACCAGACGGCGCCGATGGTGAAGCCGACGAAATAGGCACTCAGCACGATGCCGGTCAGCGTCGCCCCGAAACCCTCGCTCGTCAGCCGCAGCGACAGGAACGTGTTGAAGAAGCCGTTGGCGAGCTGCACGAGGCTCGTCGCGGCGATGAGCGTTCCGATCTGAACGAGCAAGGTTCACGGCCTCCGGCGCAGTCTGGGAAGACCCGCAACTCAACCCCGGAATGTGATCTCGCCATGGCGGCGGGCCCGATTTGGACAATAGGCCGCGCCCGCAGTGATACGAGGCTGAGAGCGGCGGGTTTCGTCACAAAACTGGCTCTGCAACTGCGATACATGCCCTGATCGGGCCAAGATCGGGCCGTCCTGCATTGCTCGCTCCGATCGCAGGCGCCGCGACAGGAGATTTGCATGCCGGTTCTCGCAGCCATCGTCGGCGCCATCACCACCGGCGTGATCTATTGGATGATCTGGGGCGGCGGCATGGAATATGTCAGCCAGCGACTCAGCGCCGGCAGCGAGCAGAAGCGCCGCGATTTGCTGAGCCGGCGCCGCGCCGAGTCGGAAGCCGAAGCGCGCCGCACGGCCTTGAAGACGCTGCCGGAAAGCCGCGACGGCGCCGTGGCACTGATGTGCCTCGTCGCTCGCGAGCGTGGTGAGCCGACGACCGAGCAGCTCGACCTGATCCGCAGCGAGATGCGCGTCATGCTGGAATACGGCGCGGATCTCGATGAGCGCCTCGTGCTGGCGCAGCACGCCGTCAAGGCCTCGCCTTCGAAGACGATCGCGCTGATGGATCTGCGCGACCTGCTGCGACCGCATCTCACGCGGGCGGAGTTCGAGGAGCTTTTCGGGATGCTGCGCCGGGTCGCCGCGCTGCATGGCGGGCCGACCGATGGTCAGGATAGCCTGATCGGCGAGGCCGAGCGGCAATTGCCCCGGCCGCGCTGAGGTTAGGCGCAGCGTTCACTCCGCCGCCTTCAGCTTCACCTCTTTGGCGAAGGGCAGCGCCGGCTCATTCGGGCGGGCATCGTCGAATTCGAGCGCGCCGATCTTCTCGGCCCGGCCGGTGACCTTGCCGGCCGAAGTCTTGATCTGGGCGACGTCGTCCTGGGCCTGGCGGAAATGGTTGTCGAGCTTGTCGACGCGATCGCCGAGCCGGCGGACGTCGTCGAGCAATTTGCCGACCTCCGACTGGATGACCTGCGCCTCCTCGCGCATGCGGGCATCGCGCACCAGCGACTGCATCAGCTGGATCGCCAGCGCCAGCAGCGAGGGCGAGACGATCATCACCCGCGCCCGGTGCGCCTTCTGGATGACGTCGTCAAAATGCTCATGCAGGTCGGCATAGATCGCTTCCGACGGCACGAAGAGCAGCGCCATGTCCTGCGTCTCGCCCGGCAGGAAATAGCGCTCGGCGATATCCTTGACGTGCTGGCCGACATCGGCGCGCACCCTGGCCGAGGCCTGCTTCTTGGCGTCGTCGCCGCGCGCCTCGCGCAGCAGGGTGAAGCTCTCCAGCGGGAACTTGGCGTCGATGACGAGGCCGCGCCCGTCGCCCGGCAGGGTGACGAGGCAGTCCGGCCGCTTGCCGGTCGAAAGCGTCGGCTGGAAGGTGAAGAACGCCGCCGGAAGCCCATCGCGGATGATCGCTTCCATCCGGCCCTGGCCATAGGCGCCGCGCGCCTGCTTGTTGGCGAGTACGTCCTTCAGCGTCACCACCTCGCCGGTGAGCTCGGTCAGGTTCTTCTGCGCGTTGTCGATGACGGCAAGCCGCTCCTGCAGCTTGCCGAGGCTCTCATTGGTCTGGCGGACATTCTGCTCCAGCCCGGCGCCGACCTGCTGGCGCAAGCCGTCCATCCGCTCGGCCATGATGCGGGCAAGGTCACCCTGCCGGGTCGAGAGGATCTCGGCCATGGTCTGCATCCGGCCGGTGAGCTCGGCCTGCAGCCGGTTCATCTCGGCGACCTTGTCGTCCATCTCGCGGGCGCGCTCGGCCGCCATCGCCGCTTCCAGCTCGCGCCGGCGCGAGCCGCGCCAGGACGAGAGCAATGCCAGCACCAGCAGGATGAGCGTCAATCCGGCGAAGCCGAAGGCGGCCTCGGCCCAGCTCACGGGGCGTTCCAGCAGGACGAAGGCGATCTGGTTCATCCTGGGAGCCTACACGATTCGGGTGGCAATTCTAGAACGAAAGCGGAACAGTTTGACCGCTTCCCCACAAGAGCTTATGTCGCCGCAACTTCCGACAATCGTTTCAGAGCGCCCTATGGCTATCCGCCCCCTCGTCATCCTGCCCGATTCGATGCTGCGCAAGGTTTCCGCGCCGATCGGCGACATCACGCCGGAGATCCGCAAGCTTGCCGATGACATGCTGGAGACGATGTACGACGCGCCGGGAATCGGCCTCGCCGCGATCCAGATCGGCGAGCCGGTCCGCCTCATCACGCTCGACGTCTCGAAGCAGGCGGCGGAAGGCGAGGAGCAGAAGCGCGAGCCGAGGGTCTTCATCAACCCGGAAGTGACCTGGCGCTCGGAGGAGCTCAGCTCCTATGAGGAGGGCTGTCTCTCGATCCCCGAATATTACGAGGAGGTCGAGCGGCCGGCGCGGGTCAAGGTCGCCTATCGCGATCTCGACGGCAATGCGCATGAGATCGAGGCGGACGGCCTGCTCGCCACCTGCCTGCAGCACGAGATCGACCATCTCAACGGCGTGCTCTTCATCGATTACCTGTCGCGGCTGAAGCGCGACCGGGTGAACAAGCGCTTCGCCAAGGCGGCGAAACGGGATAGCGCGGCCTGAGCGGCTGGAGCGTCAGAGCATGAGCTTGCGCGTCATCTTCATGGGCACGCCGGATTTCGCCGTGCCCACCCTGACCGAGATCATCGGTCAGGGCCACGAGGTCGTCTCGGTCTACACCCGCGCCCCGGCGCCGGCCGGGCGCGGCATGGAGCTGCGGCCCTCGCCGGTCCAGGTGACGGCCGAGCGCTTCGGCATCCCGGTGTTCTCGCCGAAGACGCTGAAGAACGCCGAGGCGGCCGAGATCATGGCCTCGCATCAGGCCGATGTCGCCGTCGTCGTCGCCTATGGCCTGATCCTGCCCAAGGCGATCCTGGAGGTACCGGAGCTCGGCTGCCTCAATCTGCATGCCTCGCTGCTGCCGCGCTGGCGCGGCGCCGCGCCGATCCAGCGCGCCATCATGGCCGGCGATGCCGAGACCGGCGTCTGCGTGATGAAGATGGAGGAGGGGCTCGATACTGGCCCGGTCGCCATGGTCGAGACGCTGGCGATCGACGGCAACGCCACCGCCGGCGACATGCATGACCGGCTCGCCAGCCTCGGTTCCGACCTGATGGTGCGGGCGCTCGCCGCGCTGAGCCGTGGCGGCCTGCGCTTCACGCCGCAGCCCGAAGAGGGCGTCACCTATGCCAGCAAGATCGGCAATGACGAGGCCAAGCTGAGCTGGAATCGGCCGGCACAGCAGGTTCATGATGTCGTACGCGGCCTCTCGCCCTTCCCGGGCGCCTTCATCGAGGTCGACCTCGGCAAGGGTCCTGAGCGGCTGAAGCTCCTGCGTACCGCTCGCGCCGGCGGTGCGGCCGAGCCGGGCACGCTGCTCGACGACGAGGGCACGGTCGCCTGCGCGGTCGGGGCGGTGAAGCTGCTCCAGGTCCAGCGCGCCGGCAAGGGGCCGATGAGCGCCCAGGAATTCCTGCGCGGCGCGAGGCTGTCTGCCGGCGCGAAACTGTAGCGATGCCTCGGTACAAGCTCGTCATCGAATATGACGGCACGCCCTTCTCGGGCTGGCAGCGCCAGCTCAACGGGCCGTCGGTACAGCAGAGCGTCGAGGAGGCGATCGAGGCCTTCTGCGGCCATGCCGTGCGCCTGCATTGCGCCGGGCGGACCGATGCCGGCGTTCATGCCACCCATCAGGTTGTCCATGTCGATCTCGACAAGGGCTGGCGCGCCGATGTCGTGCGCGACGCCAGCAATGCCCGGCTGAAACGCCTGCCGGTGGCGGTGCTGAGCGCCGAGGCGGTGCCGGATAGCTTCGACGCTCGCATCTCGGCGACGCGCCGCTATTACATCTATCGCATCCTCGACCGTCGGGCTCAGCCTGCGCTCGACAAGAACCGGGTCTGGCATGTCCCGGTCAAGCTCGACCACGAGGCGATGGACCGCGCCGCCAAGGCGCTCATCGGCCATCACGACTTCACCACCTTCCGTGCCGCCGAATGCCAGGCCAACAGCCCGTTGCGCACGCTCGACCGCTTCGACTGCCGGCGCGAGGGGGCCGAGATCGTCGCCTATGTCCATGCCCGCTCCTTCCTCCACCATCAGGTCCGCTCCATGGTCGGCTGCCTGAAGATGGTCGGGATGGGGCGCTGGCCGGAGAACAAGGTCGGCAAGGTGCTGGCGGCGCGTGACCGCTCGCAATGCGCAGCGCTGGCGCCGCCCTGCGGGCTCTATCTCGCCGGCGTGGATTATTGAGGCCAGATTGCTGAGTTGAAGTCAGAACCCGGCCAGCCCAAAGGCCTGGATGACGGAGTAATCCGCCAGCAGGCTGGCGCAAGTGATCGCGCCGGCGATCCCGGCGTCGGCGCCGAAGGCGGCGCGCGCCACGCAATAGCGCAGCCTCAGCACGATCGTCGCGAAGGCGAGGGTTTGAAAGGTCGCGATGCCCGGGTTCGACCAGCCCAGCGCGAAGACCGTCGCCGGCACCGCCATCAGCGCCGCCGAAACGATGCCGGCCCAGTTCCAGGCGATGATGAAGCCGGTGAAGCGCGGATTGTGGGCGAGGTTCGGGGCGATCCCGATCAGCAGCGCCGGCACGGCTAGCACCGCCAGCATCTCGGCGGTGACGACCGCCGCGAGCAGCCCGGGGGCATCGAAGAGGCCGCCGCTGTTCGAGAGGCCCGCGAGCGTCCGTTCGGCCGCCAGCACCGGGATCATCGATGGAATGGTGAGGATGAGCGCGAGATAGGAGCGCCAGAAGCCGTCGCGGCTGAGATCGAGATCAGGCAGGGCCTTCGCGTCGGCCCATAGCAGGCGCCAGGAAGCGGCGAGCGATCGCGTCACATCGTCGGCAGCAAGCCTCATGGCCCAACCCTCCGGACGTCACGGCATTAGACTTTTGTCTAATGTGAGCGTCAGGGTCGATTCCGTCAAGCGCGCTGCGCCGCGGCAAAATAATCCGTTAGTAAACGATGCGTGATCCGCTCCAACGTTATCAAGTCGGCCGTGGCGACGCGCTCGTCGATCTGGTGCATGGTCTGGCCGACGACGCCGTATTCGACGACAGGGCAGTAGTTCTTGATGAAGCGGGCGTCGGAGGTGCCCCCGGTCGTCGACAGCGCCGGGCGCTTGCCGGTCTCGGCTTCGACGGCGTCCGCGACCATCGCGACGAACGGTCCGGGCTGGGTCAGGAAGGCGACTGCATTGGTCGGCTCGAAGCTGGTCTCGTAGCGCACGGCATTGCCGGCCGCCTCGCGCAGGCGGCGCTCGATCTCGGCGGCGAGCGTCTCCGGCGCCCAGAGATCGTTGAAGCGGATGTTGAACACGGCCCTGGCCTGCGCCGGAATCACGTTGGTCGCGGGGTTGCCGACATCGAGCGTCGTCAGCTCGAGATTGCTCGGGCCGAAATGCTCGGTGCCGGCGTCGAGCGGTGTCGCCTCGAGCCCGGCGAGCAACCGCACCATGCCGCGGATCGGATTCTGGGCCAGATGCGGATAGCCGACATGGCCCTGCACGCCCTGGACTGTGAGCTTGCCGGTCAGCGAGCCGCGCCGGCCAATCTTGATCATGTCGCTCATCGCAGCCGGGTTGGTCGGCTCGCCGAGCAGGCAATGGTCGAAGCGTTCGCCGCGCTGGTCGGCCCAGGCGAGGAGCTTGACGGTGCCGTTGACCGCCGGGCCTTCCTCGTCCCCGGTGACCAGGAAGGCGATCGAGCCCGGTGCATCCGGATTCTCGCGGCGATAACGGATCGCTGCTGACGCCATGGCAGCGAGCCCGCCCTTCATGTCGCAGGCGCCGCGGCCATAGAGCGCGCCGTCGACGATGTCCGCCGCGAACGGATCATGCGTCCAGGCAGCGAGGTCGCCGGGCGGGACGACGTCGGTATGGCCGGCGATGACGAGGACCGGCCCCTCGCTGCCGATGCGGGCATAGAGGTTCTCGATATCCGGCATGCCCGGCTCGGAGAACACCGGCCGCTCGACGCTGAAGCCCTCGGCGCTCAGCACGGCGCTGAGCAGCGAGAGCGCGCCGCCTTCGGCGGGCGTCACTGAAGGACAGCGCACCAAGGCTTGGGTGAGGGCGATCGGATCGGTGGGGTCGAAGTCGAAGGGGGCGGGTGTGTTGGGGCTCATCGAGCCCGTTTAGCAGTCCCTAGGTGCTCTGCAAGCGGCGCATCGCGGTCGACGCCCGGCATCAGCCCGAGATCGACTAGCGCGACCAGCCAGGCCATCGTCGAGATCGCGATTAGCGACGGGGCCCAGGCATAGCCGAGCAATGGCTGCACTTCTCGCGGCAGCACGATCGCACAGACCAGCATGATGCCGAAAAGCGACGAGCCGCCCCGGTCGGTCGCGCGCTTGGCGGCTAGCGCAGCCCAGGGGAACAGGGCGAAGGCGTTGGCGAAAGCAACGGCCATCGCCGCTGATTGTCGGTCCACCAGGCGCGGGGCGCCCCATTGGATCGCCAGCAGGCAGAATGCGAGCGCGATGCTGCCGAGCCAGAGCTGGCGCAGCCCGATTCGGCCGTCGAGATCGGTGAACAAGCGGATTGCGGACATGCGTCAAGCTCCGATTCCGTATCCTTGCACGCCTGGGCGCGCGAATGAAGCACATGGTGAATAAAAGGTTAATGCCTCCGAACCGGTTGTATCGCCAGAGAAAATGCTTGAATGCGGCCGGGCGCGCCGCTAGCTGCGAAGCGTTCTCCGGATTTTCAGGAAGGCCACTCGGCTTGATCGGTGGGTGGCAGGTTGACTGAGCGGCGTGGCTGCGCTGCCGAGCGAGGTTTTGGGTATGACAATTCGTCTGCACCGCGGCGATCTTCCCGATGGGTTCGAGCCGGGGCCGGTCCTGGCGATCGACACTGAGACGCTGGGCCTCAATCCGCAGCGCGACCGGCTTTGCGTGGTGCAGCTCTCGCGTGGCGACGGCACCGCTGACGTCGTGCAGATCCCGAAGGGCAGCCCGGTGCCGGCCAATCTCTGCCGCATCCTCGCCGATGCGAGCGTGTTGAAGCTCTTCCACTTCGCCCGCTTCGACATCGCGGCGCTGGAGAACGCCTTCGGCGTCGTCACCACGCCGGTCTACTGCACCAAGATCGCCTCCAAGCTGGTGCGTACCTATACCGACCGGCACGGGCTGAAGGACCTCGTCCGCGAACTCCTCGGCGTCGAGCTCTCGAAGCAGCAGCAATCCTCGGACTGGGGTGCCGACACGCTGACCGAGGCCCAGCTCGGCTATGCCGCCTCCGACGTGCTGCATCTGCACGCACTAAAAGCGAAGCTCGACGTGCTGCTGGAGCGCGAGGGGCGCATGCATCTCGCCAAGGCCTGCTTCGACTTCCTGCCGACGCGCGCCGAACTCGATCTCGCCGGCTGGCCCGAAGTCGACATCTTCGCGCATACGTAAAGTTGATGTATTTGAGCTAGGTCATCCGTCTGGCGGTCGCCGGACCGGTCGCTGTTGCCTGTCGACATGCGCCGGTTCGACATGAAAAAGCCGCTGGTGGCTGGCAATGGGCGGGCATGAGCTTGGCGATCACATCTCCTGAAACGCGCAGTCCGACGGCGATTCGGGCGCAGATGCGGCAGAGCGCCTTCCGGGCGGCTCGCCGGCATTCCGCGCTCGTGCGCCTGTTGCGGCGCCTGATTCCGGTCGGAGCGATCGTCGCGGTGGTGGGGCTGATCATCGTCCCCTTCCTCAATCCGCTGCGCCAGGCTGGCAATTTCTCGCTCGGCGGGATCAGCCTGTCCGGCGGCAAGGTGGTGATGGAAGCGCCGAAACTCGCCGGCTATCGCAAGGACAACAGTCCCTATGAGGTCACGGCCGACTCGGCCCTGCAGGATGTGCGCAACCCGACGCAGATCGAGCTGGTCAAGATGACGGCGCGCGTGCTGATGAAGTCGGAAGGCTGGATCAACATCAACGCCCGGAGCGGCCATTTCGACCAGCAGAAGGAAAGGCTGAAGCTGGTCGACGATGTGAAGATCCGCACCGAGTCGGGCTATGATGTCAGCATGCGCACGGCCGATGTCGACTTCAAGGGCGGGACCGTCAACTCGCGCGAGCCGGTCAAGGTCAATCTCGGCACGACCACAATCGACGCCGACACGCTCGATGTGAAGGACAATGGTGCGCTCATCACCTTCGAGGGGCGCGTCCACGTCCTGATCGAGAATGCGCCGGCGCGCAGCCTGGCCGGGCCGGAGCGCGAGGGCAGCACGCCCAATGTCGAAGCCCTTCGCCCGGCGTCCAAGCCGTGAGATCATCGTACCCAACCATGCAGGTCAGCCACAGGTCGCCGATGAAACCCTTCGCTCTCGCTCTTGCTGTCCTGGTCGCGCCGGCCCTGTCAGTCGCCGCGCTGGCGCAGCAACAGCCCGCGCGGCCCGGCTCGCCCCCTGCCGCAGCGCCAGCTGCTGCGAGCGCGGCGCCGGCCAAGCCGGCCAAGCCCCGGGGCGGCGCGCCAGGCTCGCCTTTCGGCGGCATGGGCGGCGACAGCAAGGAGCCGATCAAGATCGACGCGAACAAGCTCGACGTGCTCGACAAGGACAACAAGGCGATCTTTTCCGGCAACGTCGTCGCCGTGCAGGGCGAGACCACCGTGCGTTGCTCGGTGATGACCGTGTTCTACGAGGGCCGTGGCCAGGGCGGGGCGGCGAAGCCCGCGCAACCGGCTGCTGCGCAAGGCCAGGGGGGCAATGACGGCGCGATCAAGCGGATCGAGTGCACCGGCCCGGTCACCGTCGTCTCGAAGACCCAGGCTGCGACCTCGGACAACGCCGTCTTCGACCGCGCCAACAACAAAGTGATCATGACCGGCAACGTCGCCTTGAACGACGGCCCGAACATCACCCGCGGCGATCAGCTCGTCTACGACACCCAGACCGGCGTCGCCAACGTGACCTCGAAAGGGCGCGTCCAGGGCTTCTTCGTGCCGAACCAGGGCGAGGAAGGCAAAGACAAGAAGGACGGCAAGGACAACAAGGCGGGCGCCAAGCCGGCGGCCACGCCGACCAATTGAGCTTTCCCTTGCGGCAGGGGTGGCTGCAAGAAGGCGTTGCCAGTTCGGCGCGCCTCGCATACCAGAGCGGACCCATGTCGAACGTCAGCAGCGCGCGCTTCCTCCTGTGACGGTATCCATCTCTCCTCCGCCTGAGGCTGCCCAGCAGGCGCAGCCCAATCCGACGCGGCCGGCCAAGGCGCCGGCGGCGCGCCCCGGCCTGTTCAGCAGGCTCGGCGGGCTCTTCGGCAGGGGCAAGCAGGCGGTTGAGGACGACGTGCAGCCCGGTCCCATCGCGAGCGCCGTCGGTGGCGCCGGCATCCTTGCCGTCAGTGGCCTGCGCAAGACCTATGGCGCCCGCAATGTCGTCAGCGAGGCCTCGCTCTATGTCCGCAATGGCGAGGCTGTCGGCCTGCTTGGGCCGAACGGCGCCGGCAAGACCACGATCTTCTATATGATCACCGGCCTGGTCAGCGCCGATCTGGGTGTGATCTCGCTCGAGGGGAACGACATCACCAACCTGCCGATGTACCAGCGCGCCCGGCTCGGCATCGGCTACCTGCCGCAGGAGGCCTCGATCTTCCGCGGCCTCTCGGTCGAGGACAATATCCGCGCCGTGCTCGAAGTGGTCGAGCCGAACCGCAAGAAGCGCGAGCGCGAGCTCGACAAGCTGCTAGACGAGTTCAACATCACCCGTCTGCGCAAGGCGCCCTCGATCGCGCTCTCGGGCGGCGAGCGCCGCCGCTGCGAGATCGCCCGCGCCCTTGCCGGCCGCCCCTCCTTCATCCTGCTCGACGAGCCCTTCGCCGGCATCGATCCGATCGCGGTCGGCGATATCCAGGAACTGGTCCGGCAATTGACCGACCGCGGCATCGGCGTGCTGATCACCGACCACAATGTCCGCGAGACGCTGGGGCTGGTCGACCGTGCCTACATCATCCATTCCGGCCGCGTGCTGACCGAGGGCTCGCCGGCCGAGATCATCGCCAATGCCGATGTCCGCCGTGTGTATCTCGGCGAGGATTTCCGCCTCTGAGCAGGCTGGCGCTGCAGCTGTTCGGGATTGCGGATGCTGCAGTGCATTAACTTCCCGAGGCGAAAGCCCGCATGGGGCTTTGACGCCGCTGCACCGCACAGCTAGTCTGGCTCACAGGCAAGAACCGTGCCGAGTTGTCGCAGGCTAAGGAGTCGGGATCGCGATGGCGATGATGCCACGCATGGAGCTGCGCCAGGGCCAGTCCCTGGTGATGACGCCGCAATTGCTGCAGGCGATCAAGCTGCTCCAGCTCTCCCATCTCGAACTGCAGAGCTTCGTCGAGGGCGAGCTGGAGCGCAATCCGCTGCTCGAGCGCAGTGACGAGGCTCCGGAGCCGGGTTCGCCGAACGGTGCGGGGGAAAGTCCGCACACCGCCGACGCAGAGACCTATGCTCGCGCCGAAAGTCTCAACACCCAGGAAGGCATGGAGGGCAGGCTCGGCACCGGCCTCGACAACGTCTTCCAGAACGAGCAGCCGCAGGCGGCGAGGCTCGAGACGCAAGGAGCCGACAGCCTGCCGATCATCGGCGGGAGCTATGGCGGCTCCGGCGGCTCCTTCGAGGAGGGGCCGGAAGGCTTCGAAAGTGGCCTGACCAGCGAGCTCTCGCTGCACGAGCATCTCAGCGCCCAGCTCGATCTGGCCGTGACCGCGCCGGCCGAGCGGCTGATCGGCCGCCACATCATCGATGGCGTCGACGATTCGGGCTATCTGACCGAGCCGCTGGCTGACATCGCCGAACGCCTCGGCGTCGACCTCGCCAAGGTCGAGCAGGTCCTCGCCATCGTCCAGGGCTTTGATCCCAGCGGTGTCGCCGCCCGCGATGTCAGTGAGTGCCTGGCGATCCAGTTGCGCGATCGCAATCGCTACGATCCGGCCATGCAGGCCCTGATCGCCAACCTGCCACTCCTCGCCAGGCGCGACTACGCCGCCCTCAAGCGCGTCTGCGGCGTCGATGACGAGGACATCGCCGACATGGTCGCCGAGATCCGGCGGCTCGACCCCAAACCCGGGCGCGCCTTCGGCGGCTCGGCGGCCGAGACGGTGGTGCCGGACGTCTTCATCCGTGCCGCGCCGGACGGTTCCTGGCTGGTCGATCTCAACCCCGACACATTGCCGCGGGTGCTGATCAACCAGACCTATCACGCCCGTGTCTCGAAGGCGGCCCGCAGCGATACGGAGAAGGCTTTCATCGCTGAATGCCTGCAGACCGCGAACTGGTTGACGCGCTCGCTCGAGCAGCGCGCCCGCACCATCCTCAAGGTCGCAAGCGAGATCGTGCGCCAGCAGGACGGCTTCTTCGCTTACGGCGTCGAGCATCTGCGTCCGCTCAATCTGAAGACCGTCGCCGATGCCATCGGCATGCATGAGTCGACCGTCTCACGCGTCACCTCGAACAAGTACCTCGCCTGCTCGCGCGGGGTCTTCGAGATGAAATACTTCTTTTCCGCCGCGATTGCCGCGACCGGTTACGGCGAGGCGCATTCGGCCGAGGCCGTGCGCTATCGCATCAAGCAGATGATCGACGACGAGCCGCCAAAGGATGTGCTCTCGGATGACGCGATCGTCACCAGGTTGAAGGAGAGCGGCATCGACATCGCCCGCCGCACCGTGGCGAAGTACAGGGAATCGCTGCGCATTCCCTCCTCGATGGAACGCCGTCGCGAGAAGGCGGCGATGGCGCTGGCCGGGCGCTGACGAATACGCCGCGTCAGGTTGATTTTGCGCTGCAGCGCGAAACGATCATCGGACCATGAGCCGCTTGCAGCCTCGCCCTGCCACTCGTGCAACTGCGCCGCTCCGCACATTGACAACCCCATGAGGCCGTTCTTACCTCCTTGGGATGGTCGGCTACTGGCCATGGCGACAAGAAGGGGAAGCACTCCATGAGCTTGCGAATCTCCGGCAAGAATCTCGACGTGGGCGCAGCCCTGCGTGGGCAAGCCGAGACCAGGGTCGCCGCAGCGTTGAGCAAGTACTACGAGGGCGGCTATCAGGGACACATCACCGTCGGCAAGGACGGTACCGCTTTCAAGACCGATGGCGTCCTGCACCTGTCCTCCGGCATCACGCTCGAAGCCTCCGCCACCGCGCATGATCCCTATGCCAGCCTCGACAAGATGGCCGAGCGCATCGAGAAGCGCCTGCGCCGCTACAAGCGCCGACTGAAGGATCGCGCCGCCGCTGCGGCCAATGGGCGTGAGCCGTTGATGGAAATCCCCAGCTATGTGATCGCCGCTCCGGACGACGACATCGAGGAGCACGAGGCCGATCACGCTGGCGAGAATCCGGTAATCGTGGCGGAATCGACCAAATCCCTGCATCAGATGACGGTCGTCGATGCGGTTGCCGAGCTCGATCTGACCGGCGCGCCTGTGGTTATCTTCCGCCATGCTGGCAATGGCCGCATGAACGTCGTATACCGCCGCCGCGACGGCAATATCGGCTGGATCGATCCGCCGGCTTCTCTTTCTTGAAGTCCCGCCGCTGATGGGGTTCGGGTGCCGGCCGGGATGCGGGCGGCGCCCGCGTTCCGGCACGGGACATGCATGGATTGGCCTATGACGCTGACCGATCTTCTCCGGCCCGATGCGGTGATCTCGCCGTTGCGCGCCAACAGCAAGAAACAAGCCCTGCAGGAACTGGCGCAGCACGCTGCCCTCCTCACCGGCCTGCCCGAGCGCGAGCTGTTCGAAGCCCTGCTCCAGCGCGAGCGCCTCGGCTCGACCGGCATCGGCGATGGCATCGCGATCCCGCATGGCCGCATGGCCGGGATCGACCGGCTCGTCGGCCTGTTCGCCCGCGCCGAGAAGGCGATCGATTTCGAGGCGCTGGACGGCCAGCCGGTCGACATCATCTTCGTGCTGATCGCGCCGGAAGGGGCGGGGGCCGACCACCTCAAGGCACTGGCCCGCGTCGCCCGCGTGCTGCGCAACCAGGCGGTGCTGGAGCAGGTGCGCCACGCGCATGACCCGGCGGCGATCTATGCCATTCTGGCGGAGACCGCTGCCAAGGCAGCCTGAACGGGCCGCGTCGCCGTCGCGACTTGGAATGATTTCAGTCTGGGCTTGGAGGCGTTGCCCCGAGGGGCTATGACGCGGCGAAAGAGGCGCCCCGCGCGGCGCCGTCGAACCGCGGAGCCCCGCCGATGGCCTATACCCATGTCGATCTCTTCCCCCTCGGCGAGGACAAGACGCCCTACCGCTCGCTCGGCAACGAGGGTGTCTCGGTCGAGACGGTCGGCGGGCGCGAGGTCCTGAGCGTCTCGCGCGAGGCGATCAAGCGGCTCTCCGAGCAGGCCTTCATCGACATCAATCACCTGCTGCGTCCGGGCCATCTCGCCCAGCTCGCCAAGATCCTCGACGATCCCGAGGCGACCGGAAACGACCGCTTCGTCGCCTACGACCTGCTCAAGAACGCCAATATCGCCGCCGGCGGTGTGCTGCCGATGTGCCAGGATACCGGCACCGCGATCATCATGGGCAAGAAGGGCCGCAAGGTCTGGACCGAAGGCGACGACGAGGCGGCGCTCGGCGAGGGTGTCTACGACGCTTATCTCAAGCGCAATCTGCGCTATTCGCAGGTGGCACCGCTCTCCATGTTCGAGGAGAAGAACACCGCGACCAACCTGCCGGCGCAGATCGACATCTATGCCGAGGGTGAGGACGCCTACAAATTCCTCTTCGTCGCCAAGGGCGGCGGCTCGGCCAACAAGACCTTCCTCTTCCAGGCGACGCCATCGCTCCTGACCAAGGATCGCATGATCGCGTTCCTGAAGGAGAAGATCCTGACGCTGGGCACCGCCGCCTGCCCGCCTTATCACCTCGCCATCGTCATCGGCGGCACCTCGGCCGAGCAGAATCTCAAGACGGTCAAGCTCGCCTCGACCAAATATCTCGACGCGCTGCCGACCAAGGGATCGCCCTCCGGTCATGCCTTCCGCGACCTCGAGATGGAGGAGGAGGTCCACAAGCTGACGCAGGCGCTCGGCGTCGGCGCCCAGTTCGGCGGCAAGTATTTCTGCCATGACGTGCGCGTCATCCGCCTGCCGCGCCACGGTGCCTCGCTGCCGATCGGCCTCGGCGTCTCCTGCTCGGCCGATCGCCAGGCGAAGGGCAAGATCACCAGGGACGGCATCTTCCTGGAGGCGCTCGAGACCGATCCGTCGAAGTACCTGCCCGAGATCGACGAGGCCAAGCTCGGCGGCGACGTCGTCAAGATCGATCTCAACCGGCCGATGAGCGAGATTCTCGCCACATTGACGAAATACCCGGTGAAGACCCGGCTCTCGCTGACCGGGACGATCATCGTCGCGCGCGACTCGGCCCATGCCAAGATCCGCGAGCGGCTGGAGAACGGCCAGGGCATGCCGGACTATCTGAAGAACCACCCGGTCTATTATGCCGGCCCGGCCAAGACGCCGCAGGGCTTCGCCTCCGGCTCCTTCGGCCCGACCACGGCCGGCCGGATGGATTCCTTCGTCGACCAGTTCCAGTCCTTCGGCGGCTCGATGGTGATGCTGGCCAAGGGCAACCGCTCGGCCCAAGTCCGCGAGGCCTGCAAGGCCCATGGCGGCTTCTATCTCGGCTCGATCGGCGGCCCGGCTGCGCGCCTCGCCCAGGACTGCATCCGCAAGGTCGAGGTGCTCGAATATCCCGAGCTCGGCATGGAGGCGGTCTGGCGCATCGAGGTCGAGGATTTTCCGGCCTTCATCGTCATCGACGACAAGGGCAACGACTTCTTCAAGGAGCTGAATCTCGGATGATCGTTCGTGCCGCTGCCGCCATCCTGCTGACCCTGGTTCCGACTCTCGCTTTGGCGCAGCCCCGTCCCGTTCCGGCGACGTGCACGCGCGACCTGTTCCAGAACGAGGCGGCGATGCGCCAGCGGCAATATCGCATGCAGCAGGTCGCCACGGCCGACCAGGCGACGCAATGCGCCGCCTGGCGTGACCATGTCGCCTTCGTGCAGAAGGCGCGTTCCGTCTTCGCCACCTGTCAGACCGGTCGTGAGCGCGAGGAGAACGTCGCCCAGATGGACCAGTCGCTCGCCGATTACCGCGTACTGCTCGCCAATCGCTGCGGGCGGCGCTGACTATCTGATCTCTGGCGGCTGGCCGAGCTGCGCCCTGAAGAAGGCGAGCACGCGCGCGTTGAAATCGGCATGGAACGCGGCCCGGTCGAAACCGGGCTGATCGCTGCAGAGCTCGCCGGCCGATTGGGCCATCTCGGCCGGGCAGGGCGGCAGGAAGGAAAAATGCTGCGAGCCAGGTGCGACGCGAAAATCGGGCTTCGTCGGCAGCCAGCCTGCTATGTCCACGACACTCTCCGGAGTGACGCCGTCGCCGCCGCGTTCGGAGCCCCAGAGCTGAAGCGGAACTCGCACGTTTTTGAAGCTCTCCTGCGTGAAGAAGACGCTCAGCGGGTCGACGATAACCGCCGCCTTGATGCGGGCATCATGGCTGAGTTCGGGGAGCGCTCCCATGCGGACCTGCTCGCAGAGCGGGTCGCTCTTGCCCTCGCAGAGCCTGAGGCGCTTGCCGAACTGAGGGTTGGCGCCGATGGCGACGAGCCCGGTATAGCCGCCGCGAGAGAAGCCGAAGAAGCCGACGCGCCCGGCATCGATCATGGCCGCATCGGGCCATGAGCCGAGCATGTAGTCGATCGCGCGCTTGATGTCGGCCGGCCGTTCGACAAAGACCGAGAACTCGCGCGTCCGGCTCTGGTCCAGGCTGGTGTCGCCGGGATGATTGATCGCGACGACGATGAAGCCGGCATCGGCCAGAACCTCAGCCGTATCGCGATGTCCGAGGAAGCTGCCGGTCCTGCCATGCGAGACCACGATGAGCGGGCGCTTCTCGCCAGCGAGCGGGCAATTCATGCTGACGGACATGGCGAAAGGGCCTAGCCGTACCTCGCTTTTTGGCTGGGTGCATGGATACCAGACGGCTCCCTTGAGTGGCTGGTGTCCTTCTTCGGCAGGAATTTCGACGGGCTTGAACCCGGCAGCCTGCGTCAGCGAGGCTGCAACGCAAAATGCTATGCAGGAGACAAGACGACGGAGGTTCATGGCGGGCTCGCGTTGCGGATGGGGATGAACAGGTCGGTGCGCAGGGCGGCGGGCGTGATCCCGCGCGACGATGTATCGAGATAGTGCTCCAGCGTCGGCCGATCGTCCGGCTCATAGCCACTGGCCGGCATCCATCTCGTATAGATGGCCTGTGCCGCGGCGTTGATCCGGGTGTATGGGCCGACCAAGCGGTGCACGGCATAGCGGCCGCCGGGGATCTCCAGCGTCTCGATGTCCGAGTTCTCTGGCCAGGGATCGGGCGAGGCGATGGCGGCGTAGTATCTGAAGCGGCCGGCGTGTTGTGGACTGCCGAATGAGGCGCCCCATTTCTCCGAGATGACGCGTGGGCCGGCGCGCAGGCGCAACTGTCGGTGCGTATGGGGGATGGTCGCGAACGATCCGACGTGCCGCAATGCGCGCAGTTGTCGCTCCGGTCGCTCGACGATCGCGACCGCCGGCAGGGTTGGGTCGCCCGGGAGCAGCGGCGTCATTTCGGCAGCAACGAAGGCCTGCTTCATCTGTTGTCGGAATGCGCGGGGCGACTGCCCGGTGAACTCGCGAAAGGCGCGTGTGAAGGCTTGCGGGCTGTCATAGCCGACCGCCAGCGCCACTTGCGTGACGCTTTCATGGGAGCCGGTCAGAAGGCGGGTCGCAAAGGCCAGTCGGACGCGGCGAATCGTGGCGGCCACAGTCTCGCCGACGACACCGGCATAGACGCGGTGAAAGTGGAAGGGCGAGAAATTGGCGAGGCGCGCGAGAGCGTCGAGGCTGAACTCGGCCATCGGATCGGCGATGATGGCTGCGACCACGCGAGCCACCCGGGCACGATAATCCTGTTCTGTTCGATCGCTGACCATGGCTGACAGCCTGCCCTATCGCTGCGCCGAAAACTTAGCTGCTTTTGCTAAAGTGCCCGGATGCGGGTCGGTCCATTGCCGCATCCTGCATCCCAAATTGCCTCGCGGATGTGAATGCCGTCGTCTCCTGGCTTCGAAGACCAGCCGGCCAAACGGGTTTGGGCGAGCAGGCGTTTGGAGTATGGCAGTCACGCAAGTGCCCTGCCGTTTGCACTGCCGGGTTCGATTTGAACGACTACGGGATGATGGAATGACTGACGACATGACCTCCCCGCTCGGCATCGCCGTCGTGCCGGTGACACCCTTCCAGCAGAACTGCTCGATCGTCTGGTGCACGCGCACCAAGGAGGCGGCGGTCGTCGATCCCGGCGGCGATGTCGAGCGCATCCGCAGCGCGCTGACGGAGCTCGGCGTCACGCCGGTCGCGGTCTGGCTGACCCATGGCCATATCGACCATGCCGGTGGCGCGAGCGAACTCGCCGGCGTGCTCAACCTGCCGATCATCGGTCCGCACCAGGCCGACAAGTTCCTGCTCGACGCCCTGCCGCAGCAGGGGCTGATGTTCGAGATGCGCGGTGTGCAGGCGGTGACGCCGACGCGCTGGCTCGCTGAGGGCGACAGCGTCTCGGTCGGCGATATCGAATTCTCCGTCCAGCATGTGCCGGGGCATACGCCCGGACACGTCACGCTGTTCCAGAAGGACCTGCGCTTCCTGCTTGCCGGCGACACGATCTTCGCCGGCTCGGTCGGGCGCACCGATTTCCCCTATGGCAATCACAAGGACCTGATCGGCGGGATCAAGGGCAAGTTGCTGCCGCTCGGCGACGACGTCCAGTTCCTGCCCGGCCACGGCCCGGCCAGCACGCTCGGCGAGGAGCGCCAGACCAATCCGTTCCTGCAGGGGAATTCGCAGTAAGACTGCGGTGCCCAGAAACGCCAACGGCCATGTCCGGAAGGGCGCGCGTACATCCGGCGTCGCTACCTTCGGGCTCATGGCCGTCTTCAACGGGACGGAGGGCTGTGGAACGCCCTCGACATCACCGTGACCCGGATATGGGATTATGATCCTGCCTTTACAAGGGGCAGCGCGGTGAACGTCCGAATGTGCGTCCGGCGCCGCCTGCATTGCCGCTGACGTTTCCCATGCGATAGTCGCTGATATGTGGGAGATTCTCTCCGCCTATTGGCCGCATATCCTCGGCTTCGCCTCGCTGGTGCTAACCGTGGTCGCCGCCAGCCATGCAGCGATGACGAAGGACGAGGTCCGCGCCGCCATTGGCTGGGTCGGCGTCATCGTGCTCTCGCCGATCATCGGTCCGCTGGTCTATGCGGTTGGCGGCATCAACCGCATCCGCCGCGCCTCGATCGTCTCGCAGCGCAGGCAGAAACTCGGCGCCTATCCGCTTGCGCAGACATTCGAGGTCTCGGATGCCGAGGTCGCCGGCGATGTCGGGCGCCGGTTCGCCGCTCTGAAGACCCTGGGCGACAAGGCGACGCTTCGCCATCTCAAGACCGGCAATGCCATCGCGGTGCTCAGGACCGGTGACGAGGCCTATGCCGCGATGATCGCGGCGATCGCGGCGGCCGAGCGCTCGATCATCCTCGAAACCTACATTTTCGATCGCGACCCGCTCGGCCTGCGCATCGCCGACGCGCTGATCGCGGCTCACGGGCGCGGTGTCGCGGTGCGCGTGCTGATCGATGCCGTCGGCGCGCGCTATTCGGTGCCGAGCATCGTTGGCCACCTGCAGAAGGGCGGCGTGCCGGTCGATGTCTTCAACGGCAATATCATCGTCGGCCTGAGATTGCCCTATGCGAACCTGCGCACGCACCGCAAGCTGCTGGTCGTCGACGGGCGCATCGCCTTCGCCGGCGGCATGAACATCCGCCAGGGCTTCACCACCGAATTCGCCGGCGAAGCTGCTGCGCACGATACGCATTTCCGCGTCGAGGGCCCGGTCGTCGAGGATCTGTTCGGCGTCGCAGCCGAGGATTGGCGTTTCGCCTCGGGCGAGGAGCTCGCCGGCGATGCCTGGGCGGTCACGCCTCAAGCGGCGTCAAATGGACCGCACGTCCTGATGCGTGCGGTGGCCTCGGGGCCGGATGCCAGCCTGGAGACCAACCACAAGCTGCTGATCGGCGCCTTCTCGGTGGCACGGACTTCGATCCGGATCATGTCGCCCTATTTCCTGCCGGATCGCGAGCTGATCAGCGCGCTGGTCACGGCGGCGCGGCGGGGCGTCGCCATCGACATCGTCGTGCCCGACGTCAACAATCTCGTCCTGGTCGATCGCGCCATGCGGGCGCAGTTCGACCAGGTGCTGAAGGATGGCTGCAGGATCTGGCGCGCTACCGGCTCTTTCGACCACTCCAAGCTGCTCGCGATCGACGGCGCCTGGGCCTATGTCGGCTCATCCAATCTCGATGCGCGTTCGCTCAGGCTGAATTTCGAGATCGACCTCGAAGTGCTCGACGAAAGCTTCGCCCGCGGTATCGAAGAGCGCGTCGATGCCGCGATCGCAAGGGCGCGCCCGGTCACGCTGAAGGGGCTGCGCTCGCGGCCCTTCCCCTTGCGCCTGCTCGACCGGATGCTCTGGCTCTGCTCGCCCTATTTGTGAGGGCTGGCGGCTGTCTGGGGCAGGCCCCATGCCGTCATGGTCGGGCTTGTCCCGACCATCCACGTCTTCCTTCGGGAAATGCGGTGTTCAAGACGTGGATGCTCGCCACAAGGGCGAGCATGACGGTGCGGTGCGGGTCTCAGCCCTCGAACACGCCCTTCAAGAAGTCCTGCTTGCCGATCTGGAAGGCGTTCTCGCGCAGGATGTCGTAGGCGGTCGTGGCGTGGAAATAGAAGTTCGGCACGGCGAAGCGGATGAGGTAGTCGGCGCCCTTCATGGTCACGGTGGCCGAGGGGCCACGCGGGAAGGTCACGTCCTTGGCGAGCCCGGCATCGAGCGCCGCCTTGTCGACCGAGGCGATGAAGGCGAGGGTTTTCGCGATGCGCGCCTTCAGCTCCTCGAAGCTCTTCTCCTCGTCGGGGAAGCGCGGATTCTCGGTCCCGCTCACCCGCGCCGCAGCGTTCTTGGCGAAATCCGACATCAATTGGATCTGGCGGGTGAAGGACAGCATGTCCGGGGCGAGCCGGCTCGACAGCAGCACCTCGGCCTGGATCCTGCGCTCGGACGCCTCGGTGACCGCCTTGTCGAGGATGGCGTCGAGCGCCTTCAGGGTCTGCACGAAACCGGGAAAAACGGCGTCATAGGCGGAAAGCGGCATCGAGGATTCCTCACCAACGAAAACGGGCCCGGAAAGGGCCCGCTGCGTTCGTCGATATAAGCCTTTTGCCGCCGATGTCAGCGGGTGTCGGCGTCAGTCCTTGGCGCGCTCGACATAGGAGCCGTCGGCGGTCATCACCACGATGCGGGTGCCAGCGCCGATATGCGGCGGCACGGCGGTGCGCACGCCATTGGTAAGGATCGCCGGCTTGTAGGAGGAGGAGGCCGTCTGGCCCTTGGTCACCGGCTCGGTCTCGGCGACCTCGACCGTGACGCGCTGCGGCAGTTCGATCGCGACGGCCCGGTCCTCGAACACCGAGAGCGTGACCTTCATGCCTTCCTGGAGATAGGGCGCCATGTCGCCGACCACGTCGCCATCGACCGGGATCTGGTCGTAGGTCTCGGGGTTCATGAAGACGTATTGCTCGCCGTCCTGATAGAGATAGGTGAAGTCGCGATCCTCGACATAGGCGCGCTCGACCTGCTCGGTCGTCTTGTAGCGCTGGGTCATCTTCACACCGTCGGCGATGCGGCGCATGTCGATTTGCGTCGTCGGCGTGCCCTTGCCCGGGAAGAAGCTCTCGGCCGAGATGACTGTGCAGAGATGCCCGTCGAGCTCGAGGACGTTGCCCTTGCGGACGGAGGAGGCGATGACCTTGACCACGTGGATTTTCCTTGGCTGGCGCGGGCTTCATCCGCGCGCTATGCGAATTCCTGTGTCGCGCCACTACCGCATTCGGGACGTAAACGGAAGCGCGCAGGCCGGTTTGCACGGCTTTCGCCGCAGAGAGATGTGATGAGCCAGACCCACCCGCCCTTCTGGCGGCCGGACGTCCATGCCGACCGGCGCCCCGCGCTTCTGGCGCGGGGGCGGATCAAGGCGGCGCTGCGGCGCTGGTTCGAGGCGCGCGATTTCATCGAGGTCGAAGCCGCGATCCTGCAAGTCTCGCCCGGCAATGAGACGCATCTGCACGGCTTTTCGACCACGCTGATCGACGATGCCGGCGTTGGCCATCCCTATTATCTACACACCTCGCCGGAATTCGCCGCCAAGAAGCTGCTGGCCGCCGGCGAGTCGCGCCTGTTCGATTTCGCCCGCGTCTTCCGCAATCGCGAGCGCACGGCGCTGCACCATCCCGAATTCACCATGCTGGAATGGTATCGCGCCGGCGAAGGCTATGAGGCGCTGATGCGGGACTGTGCCGATCTGCTGGCCGAGGCCGCGCGTGCCGCCGGTACGACTCTCCTGCGCTGGCGCGATAGCGAGGTCGATCCCTTCGCCGAGCCCGAGCGCGTGACCTTGCACGAGGCCTTCGCCCGCCATGCCGGCATCGACCTGATGGCGACCATTGCCGGTGACGGTGCAACCGACCGCGCGGCGCTGGCCGCGCAGGCACAAGCCGCGGGCATCCGCCTCGCCGAAGACGACAGCTGGTCCGACATCTTCAGCCGTATCCTCTCCGAGAAAATCGAGCCGCAGCTCGGCCGCGGCCGCGCCACCATCCTGTGCGAATACCCGATCTCGGAGGCGGCGCTCGCCCGGCCCAAGCCCGGCGATCCGCGCGTCGCCGAACGCTTCGAGCTCTATGCCTGCGGCGTCGAGCTGGCCAATGCCTTTGGCGAATTGACCGACCCGGACGAGCAGCGCCGGCGTTTCGAGGCTGATATGGAGGAGAAGCAGCGCATCTATGGCGAGCGCTATCCGATCGACGAGGATTTCCTCGCCGCGCTGGCGGCGATGCCGCAAGCTTCGGGCATCGCGCTCGGCTTCGACCGGCTGGTCATGCTCGCCACCGGCGCGCGCCGGATCGAGGACGTGCTCTGGACGCCGGTCGCGGAACCGGGCAGGGGAGGGCGATGACGATCCACCAGCCGCCCGGCCAGCCGCTCAGGACGCTCGACGCCCTCGTCGAGCGCGGCCTCGTCGCGCCCGAAAGGCATGCGGCGCTGGCTGAGGTGGCGAAGCGCTATGCCGTCTCGGTGACTCCGGCGATCGCGGCGCTGATTGATCCCACCGACGACGCCGACCCGATCGCCCGCCAGTTCATTCCCGCCGCGGCCGAGCTGACGACCCTGCCGGAAGAACTCGCCGATCCGATCGGCGACGAGGCGCATTCGCCGGTCGAGGGCGTGGTCCATCGCTATCCGGATCGGGCCCTGCTCAAGCTGGTCCATGCCTGCCCGGTCTATTGCCGCTTCTGCTTCCGCCGCGAGATGGTCGGCCCCGGCGGCGATGCGCTGACGGGTGAAAAACTCGACGCTGCGCTCATCTATCTCGCCTCCCGCCCGCAGATCTGGGAGGTGATCATGACCGGCGGCGACCCGCTTATCCTCTCGGCAAGGCGGGTGCGCGAGGTGGCGAAGCGCCTCGCCGCGATCCCTCATATCAAGGTGGCGCGCTGGCATACGCGCGTGCCGATGGTCCAGCCCGAGCGCATCACCGAAGACTATGCCCGTGCCCTGCGCATCCCGGGCAAGGCGAGCTACATCGCCGTCCATGCCAACCATCCGCGCGAGTTCACTGCGGACTCGCAGGCCGCGCTGGCGCGGCTCGCTGATGCCGGCCATGTCCTGATCAGCCAGAGCGTGCTGCTCAAGGGCGTCAATGCCGATGTCGGGACGCTGTCGGCGCTGATGCGCGCCTTCGTCGAGAACCGGGTTAAGCCCTATTACCTGCACCATCCCGATCTCGCGCCGGGGACGAGCCAGTTCCGGCTGTCGCTGGCGGAAGGGCAGGCGCTGGTCAAAAGCCTGCGCGGCAACCTTTCCGGCCTGTGCCAGCCGACCTATATCCTCGACATCCCTGGCGGGGCCGGCAAGATTCCGGTCGGACCCGCCTTCCTTTCGGGCTGCGAGACGCCCGGCGCGCAAGGCTTCGCGGAGGATCGCCATGGCGATCTCCACGCCTATCCGCCGGCCTGACGCTGCCCCGCCGCGGCGCTCCGCGAAGGATTGAAGGCCATGCTGACCCCCTCCGCGCCCGACAAGCTGCCGCTCGCGATCGTCTCTGACATCGCCTGCCCCTGGTGCTTCATCGGCAAGACCCGGCTCGAAACCGCGCTCGCCAATCACAATCTCACCGAGCGTGTGGCCATCACTTGGCTGCCCTATGAGCTCAATCCGGAGATGCCGGCTGACGGCATGGACCGCACCGCCTATCTCGACGCCAAGTTCGGCCCCGGCAAGCGCCGCGAGATCGAGTTGCGCCTGTCCGAGGCGGCGCTGGAGAGCGGCGTCACCTTCAACTGGGCGAAGGTCACGAAGAGCGTCAACACGCGCATGGCGCATATGCTCGTCGCTGCCGCCGCGACCGTGCAGCGCGGCGGCGAGATGACCGCGGCGCTGTTCAAGGCCTATTGGCAGGACGGGCGCGACATCGGCGATCTCGAGACGCTGGTCGCCATCGCCGGCGAGCAGGGGTTCGACGAGCAGGCGGCGCGCGACGAGCTCGCCAATGACGAATTGCGCGAGACCGTGATCGGGCTTGAGGCGCATGCCCAGAAGGTCGGCGTCACCGGCGTGCCCTTCTTCATCGTCGACGGCAAGCTCGCGGTCTCGGGCGCCCAGCCGCCGGAAGTCTGGACCCAGGTTTTCGCGCAGGTGCTGGCGGCGAAGCCTCATGACGAGGATGATTGACGCGTTCCGCGGCACGCCTTTGCGCTCAGATCGAAAAGAAGATCTGTCTCAAAAATGAGATAATTCTTGCGCGGCAACTCGAATCGTGCCTTTCACCTCGGGAGCAGGTGGAGGGCAAGGCGATGACGCAGAAGATCAATGATCTCCGGGACCGCATGATCGTCGCGCTCGACGTGCCGACGGTCTGGGATGCCTACCGCATCGTCTCGACGCTGGGCGACGGGGCGAGCTTCTACAAGATCGGCTACCGGCTCGCTTTCGCCGGCGGGCTCGACCTCGCCCGTCAGCTCGTGACCGAGGGCAAGAAGGTCTTCCTCGACCTCAAGCTGCACGACATCGGCAACACCGTCACCGAAGGCGTGGAATCGCTGACCAAGCTCGGCGTCACCTTCCTGACCGTGCACGCCTATCCGCAGACCATGCGCGGCGCGGTCGAGGGGCGCGGCGAGGCGGCGCTGAAGCTGCTCGCCGTCACCGCCCTGACCTCTTATGACGATGGCGACCTGAAGGATGCCGGCTACGGCCTCGCGGTGCGCGATCTCGTGCGGATGCGCGCCCAGCAGGCCCGCACTGCCGGCGTCGACGGCATCGTCTGCTCTGCCGCCGAGACCGAGATCGTGCGTGGCGTCATCGGCCCAGACATGGCCATCGTAACACCTGGCATCCGGCCTGCCGGCAGCGCCGTCGGCGACCAGAAGCGCACGCTCACTCCGGCCGAGGCGATCCGCGCCGGCGCCGACCATCTCGTCATCGGGCGTCCCATCATCCGCGCGGCTGACCCGCGTGCAGCGGCGGCGGCGGTCATGGACGAGATCGCGGGCGCCGCCTAGATCATCGCGCGTCCGAACGGACGCGATCACGATGATCTATCATAGTGTTGTCGCATCGGAGCCTTCCGAAAAGTGGGGTCCACTTTTCGGTCCGATGCGATAGTCTGCCGCTCCTTTCCACCGGATACGGAAGCGGCAAATGCCCAAGGGATATGTGATCGGTCGCGCCAAGGTGACCAATGCGACGCAATGGGCGGTCTATGCCGCAAAGGCCTCCGAGGCGATCAAGCAATATGGCGGCACGCCGCTGGTTCGCGGCGGCCAGATGACGGTCGGCGAGGGCGTGGGCGTGGCCCGCAATGTCGTCCTCGAATTCCCCGACTACGCCACGGCCAAGGCCTATTTGTTCTCGGCCGAATATGCCGAGGCGCGCAAGCTGCGCGAGGGCGCCGGCGAGATCGACCTGATCGCGGTCGAGGGGGCCTGACTATGGCCAAAGGCTACTGGATCGCCCGCCTCGACGTGCAGAACGAGTCGGAATACGCCACCTATCGCTCGCTCAACGCGATCGCCTTCGCCAAATACGGCGCCAAGTTCATCGTCCGCGGCGGCGAGTACAAGCTCGCCCGCGGCGAGGGCCGCAAGCACAATGTCGTCATCGAGTTCAAGGACATCGAGACGGCGCGCGCCTGCTATGAGTCGCCGGAATACCAGGCGGCGGTGCAGCACCTCGCCAAGGTCGGCCCGGTCGATCTCGTCATCATCGAGGGTTACGAGGGTGCGCAGCCGGGCGATTGAGCCCGGCCTTCTCGCGTTGTTCCGAGGCAGTCCGTAGGGCTGAGCCCGAAACCCATGAACATTGCCGTCTTCGTCATGGTCGGGCTTGTCCCGACCATCCACGTCTTTCGTCGGCGAGCGCGGTGTTCAAGACGTGGATGCTCGCCACAAGGGCGAGCATGACGAACTGGAACGGCGTCGTGGTCATGGGTTCCGGGCTCGACGCTGACGCGTCGCCCCGGAATGACGGCCCGCCCTCAGCTCTCGAACAGCGTCCGGAACCGGCTCGGCTGCGAGCGCAGATACTGTTTTGGCGCCTTGACGCTGGCGCCGAGATGGGCGGCGGCATGCCAGGGCCAGCGCGGCTCGTAGAGGATGCCGCGGGCGAGCGCGACCATGTCGGCATCGCCGCCGGCGACGACAGCCTCGGCATGCTCGTAATCGGTGATCAGCCCGACGGCGATGGTCGGCACGCCCGTTGCCGCCTTCACCGCCCGGGCCAGTGGCACCTGATAGCCCGGCGACAGCGCGATCTTTTGAGCGGCCGAGACGCCGCCGCTGGAGACATGGACGAAGCTGACACCGCGGGCCTTCAGCGCCTCTGAGAAGGCGATAGTCTGGGCGACATCCCAGCCGCCCTCGACCCAGTCGGTCCCGGAGACGCGCACGCCGACCGGGATCGCGGTCGGGACCGCCTCGCGCACCGCGTCGAAGACCTCGAGCGGGAACCGCATGCGGTTTTCCAGCGAGCCGCCATAGCCGTCGTCGCGCTGGTTGGCCAGCGGCGACAGGAACTGGTGCAGCAGATAGCCATGGGCGCAGTGCAGCTCGATCGCCTGCAGGCCGAGTCGTACCGCCCGGCGCGCCGTTGCGACGAAGGCCTCGCGGATCCGCTTCAGCCCGGCGGCGTCGAGCGGCAGTGGCGGCCGGTCCTTGGCCTGCATCGGCAGGGCGGAGGGAGCGAGTGTCTGCCAGCCGCGATCCTCGAGCGGGCGCTGGCCACCGCCGGTCCAGGGCGAATAGACCGAGGCCTTGCGGCCGGCATGGCCGAGCTGGATGCCGATCGGCATGTCGGAATGGCGGCGGACCGCGTCGAGCACGCGCGCCAGCGCCGCCTCGTTCGCATCGCTCCACAGGCCGAGATCGTCCGGGCTGATCCGCCCGTCGGGCTCGACAGCGGTCGCCTCGATGATCAGGAGCCCGGCGCCCGACAGGGAGAGGTTGCCGAGATGGATCAGATGCCAGTCCGTTGCCGAGCCGTCTTCGGCCGAATACTGGCACATCGGCGCGATGACGATCCGGTTCGTCAGATGAAGGCCGCCGAGATCGAAGGGCTGGAAGAGCTGGCTGGGCATGGGCGTCTCCGGACAGGCGGTTGGCGGCTCAGGGCGAGATCAGCCAGATCGCGAGGGGGAAGGTGAGGGCGGCCGCAGCGGTCGAGATCACGATCGCCGCCGCGATCGGGCGGCTGTCGGTGTCGAAGCGTTCGGAAATGACGAAAACATTGGCTGCGATCGGCAGCGCCGCATAGAGCACGCCGGCCTGGACCCAGAACGGGTCGAGCTTCAGGACCAGCGCCAGCACCGCCCAGGTCAGCAGGGGATGCAGGACGAGCTTGCCGATGACCAGCGGCAGGACGCCGCGCAGGGGCAGCCTGCCCTCGCGGCTCCACTGGAAGGCGGCGATCCCCAGCGCGAAGACGCCAACCGGCGCCGCCGAGGCGCCGAGGAAGAGCAGGAAACGGTCGACCGGCTCCGGCAGCGCGACCCCGCTCAGCGACAGCGCGATCCCGGCCAGGATCGAGAGCATGAACGGGTTGACGATCGTGCCGCGGACGAGCTTGAGCGCGATCACAAGCGGCGAACCCTGTCCGCGCCCGGCCTCGATCAGCCCGATCGAGAGCGGCACGATCAGGGCGGTATCGCAGATCAGGCCGATCGCGATCGGCGCCGCGGCACTGTCGCCGAGGAAGGCGAGCATCAGCGGGATGCCGAGGAAGGCGAAATTGCCGCCGACCAGAGCTTGGCCCCGCGATACGGCGTTCGGGAAAGGCAGGCCGAGCAGACGCCGTTGCAGCGCGATGGCGAGGGCGAGCACCGCGACCCCGATCAATGCAAGCGCGGCGAAGAAGACGCCGTTCCAGAGTTCCGCGATCGGCTGGCGCGACATCACCCGCAGCACCATCGCCGGCGTCGCCACCATGAAGGCGAAGGTGTTGAACACCCTGACCGCATCGGCGCTGAACAGGCCGCGCCAGGCGGTGAAGGCGCCGAGCCCGATCACCGCGAAGAAGGGCGTGCTGGTGGCGAGGAATTGCAGCATGGGCGGACCGAGCGCCCGCGCGGCGGGCTTGTATTACCGCGCTAGCAGATTTCGGCGGCTATCGCGGCTGTCACAGACGCATGGGGCCTGCGCTTGGGCGTGTTAGTGCCGCTCCGTCTCCGCGGCTGCAGTCTTCGCGCCACTGCCGCGCCGGGCCTTCAGCACCGGCTCGACGATGAAGTGCATGCCGACGAGGCAGAGCCCGCCGACGACGAGACCTAACACCGCGGAAGCGGCTGCGGTCGTCAGCCATTCGAGCACGCCCGTGAGCGCCGGCCAGGCGCGCCCGACCACAACGGCGACATCGTGGATGGCATGCTCGATCCCGGCGAGCCCGTAGCCGGCGAGGCCGTGGATGATGATGCCGCCGCCGACCCAGAGCATCGCCGCCGTGCCGACCGCGCTCAGCACCTTGAGGAAGGGTGGCATGCCGGCAACAAGGCCCCGTCCCAGCAGCCGGACCGGAAGGATGCCGCTGCGCGACAGGGCGACGCCGGCATCGTCAGCCTTCACGATCAAAGCGACGACGCCATAGACCAGCACGGTCATGCCGAGGCCGACCACTGCCAGCACCAGCGCCTGCATCCAGAAGGACGAGGCGGTGATGGTCGAGAGCGTGATCGCCATGATCTCGGCCGAGAGGATGAAGTCGGTCTTGATCGCGCCGGCGATCTTCTGCTCCTCGAGCTGCTTGGCGTCGAGGATGTCGGTGCCACCCTCGCCGGCGCCCTCGTCATGATGGGCATGCGGCACGACGAGCTCGTAGACCTTCTCGAAGCCTTCGAAGCAGAGATAGGCGCCGCCGATCATCAGCAGCGGCGTGATCGCCCAGGGCGCGACGAGCGTCAGCACCAGCGCCGCTGGCAGCAGGAAGAGCAGCTTGTTCTTGAGCGAGCCGAGCGCGATCTTCCAGATGATCGGCAATTCCCGTTCCGCTGCGAAGCCTACGGCATAGCGCGGCGTCACGGCCGCATCGTCGATGACGATGCCGGCTGCCTTGGCGCCGGCCTTGGTCGCTTGCGCCGCGGCATCGTCGAGCGTGGCCGCGGCGACCTTGGCCAGGGCTGCGACGTCGTCGAGAAGGGCGAACAGTCCCGAACTCATGGCGGTCTCCAGGCGAGGCCGCGGGCTGGGCGGCGCGCAGCTGATAAGCGATCCGGTTTGCCTTGATATGACAGCAGCGAGCTGCCCGCAGGCAAGCGCGAGCGGATGCGGGCTTGACTCCAGAGCGGTTTGGAGTCGCTTTATGCTTGGAACAAAAAGTGAACACTTACCCCAATGGCAGACGCTTCCACCCGATCCCTGGCTACCTTGCGGCAGAGCCTCGCTCTGGCGGGGCTGGCGCGCGAGCTTTCGCCGGTGGAGCGGGTCGCCTTCGGATCGCCCTTGCTGGACGAGCCGCTGGGTGGTGGCCTCGCGCGCGCCGCTTTGCATGAGGTCTATGCCTCGGCCGGGGCAGACCTTCCTGCCGCGACGGGCTTCGCCGCGGCGCTGGCTTTGCGCGCTGCCGGCTCGCGGCCCGTGCTCTGGGTCCGGCAGGATTTCCTCGATGCCGAGGCCGGGCGCCTGCACCCGCCGGGCCTGGCCGAGCTCGGGCTCGATCCCGCGCAGATCCTCTTGGTCAGGGTCCGGGACGGCGAGGGGGCGCTGCGGGCAGGGGCGGAAGCAGCCCGTTGTGCTGCGCTCGGGGCGACGCTGATCGAGCCTTGGGGCGCGCCGCGCCAGTTCGACCTGACGGCCAGCCGCCGCCTGGCGCTGGCGGCTGAGACCTCCGGCGTTCTGACCCTGCTGCTGCGGGTGGCGGCCGAGCCGCAGCCCAGCGCCGCGAGTACGCGCTGGCAGGTGCGCGCTTTGCCGTCGCGAGCGCGGGAGGCGGAGGCTCCGGGCGATCCCGCCTTCGGATTGCGGCTGCTGCGCCACCGCGGCGGCCTTGGTGAGCGTGAGTGGCGTGTGGAGTGGAACCGTGACGAACGATGTTTCCGGGACAGGATCGGGAGCGAGGGAGGCAAAAGGGATGCAGCGCCGCTATCTCGCCCTCTGGTTTCCCTATCTGGCGAGCGAGCGCCTGCGCCGGCGGGCTTGCGCCGGACCGGATGAGCGCCCGCTCGTCCTGGTCGAGAAGGATCGCGGCGCGCTGCGCCTCGCCGATTGCGACCAGCGCGCCGTCGCGCTCGGCCTGACCCGTGGCCTGACCCTGGCCGATGCCCGCGCCCGTATCCCGGAACTGACGGTGGTCGAGGCCGATCCCGCCGCGGACCAGCGCCTGATCGAATGGCTCGCCGCGCTCTGCGACCGCTTCACCCCGCTCGTCGCGCTCGATCCACCGCATGGCCTGGTGCTCGACATCACCGGCTGCGCCCATCTCTTCGGCGGCGAGGCGGCCCTGCGCCAGCGCGTCGGCCGCAGCATGGATTGGCTCGGTCTCACCGTCTTCGCCAGCATCGCCGGCACGCCGGAGGCGGCCCGCGCGCTCTCCCGCTTCGGCCGCTGCGCCATCTCGCTGCCGGGCGAGGATGAGCAGCGGACACTGCCGCTGCCGGTCGCGGCATTGGAGGCTTCGCCCGAGACGGTGATCGCCCTGTCGCGCGCCGGGCTGAAGACATTGGGCGATCTCGCCGGCCGGCCCTCGCACACGCTCGCCGCCCGCTTCGGCGAGGCGCTCGTCACCAAGCTGCGCCGCATCCGCGGCCATGAGGATGCGCGCATCACGCCCTTGCGGCCGCCACCCGATTGCGTGGTCGAGCGGCATTTCCCCGATCCGCTGCAGGATACCGACGGGCTTGAGCAGATCGTTGCCCGCCTGCTCGGCGAGGCCGGGCGTCTGCTCGAGGCGCGCGGCGAGGGCGGGCGCGCCTTCGAGGTCAGCTTCTTCCGCAGCGATGGCGCGGTGCGCCGGCTTCAGCTGGAGACAGGCCGGCCCTCGCGCGACGCCGCGGCGATCCTGCGGCTCTATCGCGAGCGCATCGACAGTCTGGCCGACCCGCTCGATCCCGGCTTCGGCTATGACGCGATCAGGCTTGCCGTTCCGGTCTGCGAGCCGCTCGGCACGCCGCAAGCGAGCCTCGACGGGCGTGCCGTCGAGGAGGAGGCGGTGGCCGATCTGGTCGACCGGCTTGTCGCCCGCTTCGGCCGCGAGCGCGTGCTGCGCTTCGTCGCGCAGGACAGCCACCAACCCGAGCGCGAGGCGGCGCTGGTGCCGGCAGCCGCCGGCAAGACGGAGGAAACGCCTTGGCCGACCTCACAGCCGGACGAGCCGCCGGCCCGCCCGCTCCAGCTCTTCGAGCCGCCACAGCCTGTCGAGACCCTGGCCGAGGTACCCGATGGGCCGCCCTTGCGCTTCCGCTGGCGGCGCGTGCTGCACGAGATCGCCCGCGCCGAGGGCCCGGAGCGGATCGCGCCGGACTGGTGGCGCGACGGGCCCGGCGAACATACGCGCGATTATTACCGCGTCGAGGACGCGCAGGGGCGCCGCTTCTGGCTCTTCCGCGCCGGCCTCTATGGCCGCGAGACGACCTCCCCGCGCTGGTATCTGCACGGGCTGTTCGCATGACCGCCTACGCCGAACCCGTCGCTGCGAGCAATTTCTCTTTCCTGCGTGGCGCCTCGCCCGGGCCGAACCTGGTGATGACCGCGCTGCTGCTCGGCCAGACCGGTCTCGGCATCGCCGACCGCAACACGGTCGCCGGCGTGGTGCGGGCCTGGAGTGTGCTGCGCGATCTGCGCGAAGACGGCGTGCGGGCTCCCGAAAAGATCCGCGAGGGCGGCAGCCCCGGCGAATACATCTGGGTCGAGAACCCGGCCTTCGCCGATCTGCCCTTCACCTTGCCGCAACTCCAGGCGATGGCGAAGGGCTTCAAGCTCGCCACCGGCAGCCGTCTCGTCTTTGCCGATGGCACGCCCGACATCGTCGCCTATCCCGCCAACCGCGCCGGCTGGGGTCGCCTCTGCCGCCTGCTCACGACAGGCAATCTGCGCGGCGCCAAGGGCGAGTGCATCCTCACCCTCGACGACCTGCTGAACGATGCCCGCGACCTCCTGCTGATCGTCCTGCCGGAACGCCGGCTCGACGGCCTCTCCGACATCCTCGTCCGGCTAGATGCTGCCGCCCCCGGTGCGGTCTGGCTCGCCGCCAGCATGTCGCGCCGCGGCGACGATCGCCGCCGCCTCGCCCGGCTGAAAAGTATCGCGGCGCCGACCCGCACGCCGCTGATCGCCACCAACGACGTGCTCTACGATGCACCCGAGCAGCGCGACCTGCAGGATCTGCTGACCTGCATCCGCGAGGGCACCACGATCGACAAAGCCGGCCGCTTGCTCGAAGCCAATGCCGAGCGCCATCTCAAGCCGCCGCAGGAGATGGCGAGGCTCTTCAAGGAGGCGCCGGAAGCGATCGAGGAGACGCAGCACCTGCTCGGCCGCATCGAATTCGACCTTGGCGAGCTGGAATATGAATACCCTGACGAACCCATCCCGCCCGGCTGGACACCGCAGCGTTGGTTGGAGGAACTCGTCCGCCGCTGCTGCGAAATTCGTTATCCCAATGGTGTGCCGGAGAAGGTGCAGAGGCTGCTGCTGCAGGAGCTCACGCTGATCGCGAAGCTCGATTACGCCCGTTACTTCCTCACCATCCGTCAGATCGTCGAATTCGCCGAGAGCCGGGGTATCCTCTGCCAGGGGCGTGGCTCGGCGGCGAATTCAGCCGTCTGCTACGTGCTCGGTATCACCGCCGTGGATCCGGCCGAAAGCGATGTGTTGTTCGAGCGCTTCATTTCGACCGAACGGCGTGAACCTCCCGATATCGATGTCGACTTCGAACATGAGCGGCGCGAGGAAGTGATCCAGTGGATCTACAAGACCTATGGCCGCGAACGTGCCGGCATCGCCGCGACAGTGATCCATTACCGGCCGCGCAGCGCCATGCGCGAAGCCGGCAAGGCGCTGGGGCTGACCGAGGACGTCACCGCCCGCCTCGCCTCGACGCAATGGGGCAGCTGGGGCTCCGACATCACCCGCAACCAGATCCGTCAGGCCGGGCTCGATCCCGACAATCCAGTGATCGCGCGGGCCGTGCGCTTCGCCGTGCGCTTGCTCGGCTTTCCGCGTCATCTCTCGCAGCATGTCGGCGGTTTCGTCCTGATGCGCGGTCGCCTCGACGAGACCGTGCCGATCGGCAATGCCGCGATGGACAAGCGCACCTTCATCGAATGGGATCGCGACGACATCGATGCGTTGCGCTTGATGAAGGTCGATGTGCTCGCATTGGGCATGCTGACCTGCATCCGCAAGGCGTTTGACTTGCTGCGCCAGCATGAGGGCGAGGATTTCGGACTGGCCGACGTTCCCCAAAACGACAAGGCAACCTACGACATGCTCTGCGAGGGCAAGTCCCTCGGCGTCTTCCAGGTCGAGAGCCGGGCGCAGATCAACATGCTGCCGCGGCTGAAGCCCCGAAAACTCTATGATCTCGTCATCCAGGTCGCGATCGTCCGGCCCGGCCCGATCCAGGGCAATATGGTGCACCCCTATCTGAAGCGGCGTGCCGGGATCGAGGACGTCACCTATCCGTCGCCCTCGCCGGAGCACGGTCAGCATGACGAACTCTTCGAGGTCCTCAACAAGACGGAAGGCGTGCCGCTCTTTCAGGAGCAGGCCATGCGTCTGGCCATGGTCGCGGCAAAATTCAGCGACATCGAGGCCAACGGACTGCGCAAGGCGATGGCGACCTTTCGCAATGCTGGGACCATCGGCCAATACGAAGAGAAGATGGTCGAGCGCATGGTGGCGCGCGGCTATGAGCGCGACTTCGCCCAGCGCTGCTTCGAGCAGATCAAGGGCTTCGGCAGCTATGGCTTCCCCGAGAGCCACGCCGCCTCCTTCGCCAAGCTGGTCTATGTCTCCTCCTGGCTGAAATGCCACCACCCGGCGATCTTCGCCGCGGCGCTGCTGAACTCGCAGCCCATGGGTTTCTACGCTCCGGCCCAGATCGTCCGCGAGGCGCAGGAGAATGGCGGCGTCGAGCCACGCCCGATCGACGTCAATTCCAGCGCCTGGGACAATCTGCTGGAGCCGGGAGCGCCGGGCTGGAAAAGCCGCTGGGCGCTGCGCCTCGGCCTGCGCCAGCTCGACGGCTTCAAGGAAGATTGGGCGAAGCGCCTCGCCGAAGCTCGTACTGAGCCCTATCGCGATGTCGAGGAACTCGCTCGCCGCGCCCGGTTGCCGGCGCGCGCCATGCGCCTGCTCGCCGATGCTGACGCCTTCCGCTCGCTCGGGCTCGATCGGCGCGAAGCGCTCTGGGCGGTGCGCCGCCTGCCGGACGATGAGGCGCTACCGCTGTTCGAGGCGGCGCAGGCGCGCGAACTCGGGGCTGAGTGGATCATGGCGCTGCCGACCATGCCGCTCGCCGAGCATGTCGTTGCCGACTATCAGACGGCGCGGCTCTCGCTGAAGGGCCATCCGATGGGCCTGCTGCGCGCCCGTTTCGCCCGCGAGCGCGTCGCCAGCTGCGCGCAGATTTCAGCGACGCGCGACGGAACCTGGGCCAGCGTCGCCGGCGTCGTGCTGGTGCGCCAGCGCCCCGGCAAGGGCAATGCCATCTTCATCACGCTGGAGGACGAGACTGGCATCACCAATGTCGTGCTCTGGGCCCGCGATTTCGAGCGCTTCCGCCGCGAGGTCATGGCGGCGCGGCTGCTCCTGGTCGAGGGCAGGGTGCAGAAGAGCCCGGAGGGTGTTGTCCATCTGATGGCGAAGCGCGTCGTCGATCGCTCGGCTGAGTTGCTGGGCCTCTCCGATACCCATCGCGCCGAGATCGTGCTGACCCGCGCCGACGAGTTCCAGCATCCGCAGATCCCGCGGGCGCGCCATCCCCGCAATGTCCGGATCCTGCCGAAATCGCGCGATTTCCATTGAGGCTGCCTGCCCATTCAATCCAGATATGGGCGTGACTAGATTGTCGGTCTCGCTTTCAGTGCGACTGCAGGCCCCAGGAGACAGCCCATGGACATCATCCGCGCCGGAACCCGGCCATCGGCGAAAGGGCCGGGCGACTGGTTCAGCGGCACTGTCCGCATCGATCCGCTGTTCAATCCGCATGCGCCCGAGCGCGTGCAGGGCGCCAGCGTCACCTTCGAACCGGGCGCCCGCACCGCCTGGCACACCCATCCGCTCGGCCAGACGCTGGTCGTGACAGCCGGCTTTGGCCGGGTGCAGCGCTGGGGCGGGCCGGTCGAGGAGATCAGGCCGGGCGACGTGGTCTGGTTCCCGCCGGGCGAGAAGCACTGGCATGGCGCGGGGCCTGAGACGGCGATGACCCATATCGCCGTGCAGGAAGCGCAGGATGGCAAAGTGGTCGACTGGTTGGAGAAGGTCTCCGACGCCCAGTATGGCGGCTGAGAACGGCAGCTATCTTGCAGCGCCAATGACAGGTTGGCGCTGCCGGGCAGCAATAACGGTGTCATGAGAAAGGCTGGTGCTGCGAGAGAGGATTGAACTCTCGACCTCTCCATTACCAATGGAGTGCTCTACCACTGAGCTACCGCAGCAGGACCGTGCTTATGCTGGCGTTTCGGGTCGATCGAGGACCCGTAAAGGCGCCGCGCCGTTCCGAAGCGGCGTCCTGATGCCACAAGCCCTGCCCCGACGCAACCTGTTACGCACATATCCCTGCACATGAAAATGAAGGGCGCTCGACCTCTCCATTACCAATGGAGTGCTCGACCTTGCTGCGACCGTTCGTTTCAGTCCGGCAGCAGCAGGCGCTGGTCGATGCGGAACAGCCGGCCGTCGCCGAGGAGATGGGCGCAAAAGCCCAGGCCGAACAGCGGCCGAAAGGCGGCGTCACGGACATTGAGGCCGCCGGCATAGGCGCCCATCGCCGGCATGACGCAGCGGCTCGGCGAGAGCGCAAAGCAGCGCCGGCGCAGCGCCCGGCCGCGCATCCGGACCTTGGCGGCGGGGTGCAGATGCCCGGCGATCTCCGGCAGTGCACCTGAGGGGCTCGGCTCGTGCCGCAGCCTGACGCCGCGCAGATCGAGCTCGTCGAGCACCGTGCCGCCCATTGCGGCCGAGATCGCGGGGTCGTGGTTGCCACTGATCCAGAGCCAGTCGCGGCCAGCCTGAAAGGCGCGCAGGGTCGCAAGGCAGCCCTCGTCGATCCGCGCCTCGGCGCCGCGATCATGGAAGCTATCGCCGAGCGCGATCACGCGCGCCGGCTGGTAGCGCAGGATCGCGGCGCCGAGCAGCCGCAGCGTCGCAGCAGAATCATAAGGCGGCAGCAGGACGCCGCGCGCCGCATAGGCCGAGCCCTTCTCCAGATGCAGGTCGGCGACGACGAGCGTGCGCTCATCCGGCATATAGAGCGCGCCGGAGAGATCGGGCACGACAGCGAGCCGGCCGAGCATGAAGGCTTCGGCCGCCACGTCTCCCGTCTCCTTCGCCGCCAGGTTCACGCCATCGCCTCTTCGAGCATCTGCGCTTCCGCCTCGGCCAGGATCTCGTCGGCCGCTTCGCCATGGACCGCCTCGCGCCCGATCTCCAGCATGACCGAGACCGAGAGCGGCGAGACGTGATCGAGCGGCTGATGCACGATTCGCCCGCTGATCCGTGTCAGCATTTGACCCAGTCGGCCGATGTCGAGCAAGCCGGTCGCGGCATCGGCGCGTGCGGCGCGTAGCAGCACATGGTCGGGTTGGTGCCGGCGCAATACGTCGTAGACGAGATCGGTCGAGATCGTCACCTGCCGCCCGCTCTTCTCCTGGCCGGGAAAGCGGCGCTCGATCAGCCCGCCGATCACGGCGCAGGAGCGGAAGGTGCGCTTCATCAGCGCCGATTCGGCCAGCCAGTCCTCGAGATCGTCGCCGAGCATGTCCTGCGCGAAGAGCTCGTCGAGCGAGAGCGCCCCACGCGCGATCGCTGCGCCCATGTCGCCGAGCGTCCAGACGCCCAGGCCATAATCGTTGCAAACGAAGCCGAGCGGCTTCAGGCGCGCCCGCTCCAGCCGGCGGGTCAGCAGCATGCCGAGTGTCTGGTGGGCGAGGCGGCCCTCGAACGGATAGGCGACGAGGAAGAACCGTCCCGCTCGCGGAAAGGTTTCGACCAGGAGCTCGCCCGGCTTGGGCAGGCGCGATTTCAGCCGCTGCGCATGCAGCCAGGACGAGACCTCATCCGGCAGCTTCGTCCATTCCTTCGGTGTCGCCAGGATGGCGCGCACCCGCGCGGCAAGGAAGGTCGAGAGCGGGAACTTGCCGCCGGCATAGGACGGGATTTTCGGGTCGGTGCCGGCACTGGTGCGCGAGCAGACCACCTCGTTCTCGACGATGCCCTCGAAGCGCAGCACCTCGCCGGCGAAGATGAAAGTGTCGCCCGCCGTCATCGTCTCGGCGAAATACTCCTCCAGCTCGCCGAGCACGCGCCCGCCGCGGCTGAGCATGGGCTGGCTGCCGGGCCGGGCTGGCCTGGAGCGGCCGAGCCGAACCTTGAGCATGGTCGATTCGACGATGGTGCCGACATTCATCCGGTATTGCTGGATCACGCGGGCATTGCTGGCGCGGTAGACGCCGTCCTTGCTCTGCCGAAGCTTGGCGAAGCGCTCATAGCTCTTCAGCGCATAGCCGCCGGTCGCGACGAAATCGACGACCGCGTCGAAATCGGCGCGGGCGAGCTCGGCATAGGGCGAGGCGGTCAGGACTTCCCGATAGAGCGCATCGGGCTCGAATCCATCCGAGCAGGCGACCCCCAGCACATGCTGGGCGAGCACGTCGAGTGCCCCGATCCGCGGTGGCGGGGTATCCTGCGCCGCCTCCGCCACCGCATCGAGCGCGGCGCGGCATTCGAGCAGTTCGAAGCGATTCGATGGCACCAGCAGCGCCTGCGAAGGCTCGTCCATGCGGTGATTGGAACGGCCGATGCGCTGCATCAGGCGGCTCGCGCCCTTGGGCGCGCCGACATTGATGACGAGGTCGACATCGCCCCAGTCGATGCCGAGATCGAGCGTCGCGGTGCAGACGACGGCCTTGAGCCTGCCCGCCGCCATCGCCGCCTCGACCTTGCGGCGCTGGCCGACATCGAGCGAGCCGTGATGCAGCGCGATCGGTAGCGTCTCCTCGTTCACGCTCCACAGCGCCTGGAACATGAACTCGGCCTGCATGCGCGTGTTGACGAAAACCAGCGTCAGTTTGTGGGCCTGGATTGCGGCGTAGATGTCGCCGACGGCGTGGGCGGTGACATGGCCCGCCAGTGGCAGCCGGCGGCTTGTCGCCATGATGCCGATCTGCGCCTTTGCCCCACCCTTGACGGTGACGAGGCCGGATGGCGTGCCGGCGCCGCCGAGATAGGCTTGCAGGTCGGCCGGCTCGCGCACCGTCGCCGAGAGGCCGACCGCGCTCATCTCAGGCGCCAGCTCACGCAGCCGGGCAAGGTCGAGCGAGAGCAGGTCGCCGCGCTTCGAGGTGACGAGCGCGTGCAACTCGTCGAGCACGACACGGCGCAAGCCAGCGAAGAACGGCCTGGCATCGCGGTGCGAGACCAGCAGCGCGAGCTGCTCTGGCGTCGTCAGCAGAATATCCGGCGGGCGTTCGATCTGGCGGGCGCGCTTGGCCGGCGAAGTGTCGCCGGTGCGGGTCTCGACCTTCACCGAGAGCCCCATTTCCCTGATCGGCGTCTCCAGATTGCGGGCGATGTCGACCGCGAGCGCCTTCAGCGGCGAGACATAGAGCGTGTGCAACCCGTCGCGCTCGCCGCCGCGCTGGGTGAGTTCGACCAGTGAGGGCAGGAAGCCGGCGAGGGTCTTGCCGGCGCCCGTCGGCGCGACCAGCAGGGTCGAACGCCCGGCCCGGGCTTCCTCCAGCAGAGCGAGCTGATGCGCCCGCACGCTCCACCCGCGGCTGGCGAACCAGGCGGAGAAGGCGAGGGGAAGAGGCGAGGGCGCATCCATCGAGCGACAGAGATAGGCTCTGTCGAACGAAAAGGGAACGGTGGTCTCTCGCCTTTCAGACGGCCGTGCCGGTGCCCGATCCCAGCACGACCACCCTGCTGCCGACGGGGACGCGTCGATAGAGGTCCAGGATGTCCTGGTTGAGCAGCCGGATGCAGCCGGACGAGACCATCGTCCCGATCGTCCACGGCTCGACGGTGCCGTGCAGCCGGTAGAGCGTGTCGCGCCCGTCGCGATAAAGGTAGAGCGCGCGTGGGCCTAGCGGATTGCCGGCGCCGCCGGCGAGGCCGCCGGCGTGGCGGCCATAGCGCTGCGGCTCGCGGCGTATCATGTCCGGTGTCGGCGTCCAGCGCGGCCATTGCGCCTTGCGCGCGATTGTCGCGGCGCCGCGGAAGTTGAAGCCTTCCTCCTTGCCGACGCCGATGCCGTAGCGGATCGCGCGCCCGCGCTCGCCGACGAGATGGGCATAGCGTTCGCCGGGATCGACGACGACGGTTCCCGGCGGCTCGGCCGTGCGATAGCCGACCTCGCGCCGCAGGAACTCAGGCCCTATCTCGGCGAGGTCGATGGCCGGTATCGGAAAGGGCTCGCCGTCGATGGCGGCGTAGATCGAAGCGTAGTCGGCCTCGACCATGTCGGGACGACTGGGGGACGCCTGGCTGGACTCGGGCGCGGGCCTAGTGACGCAGCCGGACAAAAGGAATGGGCTGCCGAGCAGCAGGCGGCGTCTGTCGATGGGCATTCGGCTATTGCTCGTGGGAGGGACTGGTGAGGCGATAGAGCAATTTGCCGCGGCAGCGTCGATCAGTTATGGGGTGATGGTTGTCATAACCAATGGCTATGCATGGATATCGCTGCCGCCTTGAGGGCTTTCGTGCACACCGTCGAGCGCGGCTCGGTCACGGCCGCGGCCCGCGATCTCTCCGTGTCGCAACCAGCCGTCACCAAGCACCTGCGCAATCTCGAGCGGCATGTCGGCGCGCGGCTGCTGGAACGCTCGGCCCGCACGGTTCGGCCGACCGCGCAGGGCAAGGCGCTCTACGAAGCTAGCCGCAGCGCGCTGTCCACCATCGATGCCGCGCTGGAGGGCGTTCGCCACGAGATGGGCGCAATCGAAGGGCTGCTGCGCGTGCATGCGCCGTCCTGCATCGGCGCCAGGCATCTCCACCCGATCGCGCTGGCTTTCCAGGAACGCCATCCCGGCGTGACCATCGATCTCGTACTGGAGAACCGTGCGGTCGACCTGGTCTATGAGGGGTTCGACCTCGCGCTCCTCTATGGCCGCCCGGCCGCTCAGGAACTGATCGTCAGGCGCCTCGGCCTGGTGCGCCGCATCCTCGTGGCAGCCCCGCAATTCCTCGCCCGATCGGGGCCGATCGAGACGCCGGCGCAACTGTCCGAGATCGATGTCGTGACGACGCCGACGCTGCTGGCGCCACATGATGTGTTGCCGTTGCGTCGAGGAAGCGAGAGCGTCGACGTGCCGGTGCGTCCGATCATGCGCACGAACGCCGCCGAGACGATCGTCGCGACCTTGCTGTCGGGACGCGCCGCCGGGCCGGTGCAGCGTCTCCTCGTTTCGGATGAACTCGCGACAGGGCGGCTCGTGAGGATCCTGCCGGACTACGAGGTCAGGCCGACGGAGGCCTTCTGGATATTTCCCTCGGTGCGCTTCATGCGCCCGGTTGTACGTGCCTTCACCGATTTCGCGATTCCGGCCTTGCGCGCCGTGGAGGGCGTCGATGCCGGCGATATGCGTTCGGAGGCGGCTTAGGCTATGGCCGGCCTTAGCGCCCTCAATGGCGCTCGGCGAGGATCAGTAGCCCCGGCACCGGCTGACCGCGGTCGATCCTTGTGCTCCTTGGCTCGACCAGTGCGGGTTTCAGCCCGGCCTCGACGAGTGTCTCCCTGACCCAGGCCTCGGCATGGGCGAAGCGTCGATCCTGGCCGACCGCGATGCCCTCGCCTTGATGGCTCTGCACGGTGAAGGCGAAGAGGCCGCCTGCTTTGAGCACGCGCGTGCTCTGATGGAAGCTCGGGGCGAGGTCGCCGAGATAGACGAAGACGTCGGCGGCGATGACGAGATCGGCCGAGGCGTCGGGCCGGCTCGCCAGGAAGGCGGTGAGGCCGGCGGTGGCGAGCTTGTCGTAAAGCGGGCCGCCGCCCTCGCGCGTCTTGGCCTGCGCCTTGGCGATCATCCGCGGCGAGAGATCGCAGCCGGCGAGGAACTCTGTCTCGGCGCGGATTGCTTCGCCCATCAGCCCCGTGCCGCAGCCGAGATCATAGGCCGTCTCGAAGTGAAAGGGTCGGCCGGCTTGGGCGCAATGGCGTGCGAGCGCCTCTCTCAGCAGCGCCGGCGCCTGGTATTGCAGCGTGCCGACGAGGTGGCTGTCGAAGCGCTCGGCATAGCCGTCGAACAGCGCGCCCGAAAAATTCTCCGAGGTCGCCTGCTCGGCCGCGAGTGCGCCGATGCGGGCGAGGTCGAGCTTGGCGCCGACATGGTCGTTCGGGTCGAGGTCGAGGCATTGCCGCCAGGCGGTGGCGGCCTCCTCATTGTGTCCGAGCGCCTCCTGCGCCAGCCCATAGAGATGCCAGGCAGCGGTGAAACCGTAATTCTCCGCGAGCGTTTGATCGAGGATGTCGATCGTCGCCTGCGGATCGCCGTCCTTCAGTGCCGCCTCGGCCCAGGCATAGCGACGGTCGAGACGCTCGTCCCCGGAACTGGCGGAGTACACGCTGCTGCCCTTTTCGATCATGCTGCGGGTTTAACGAAGGCAGATGACACTGGCCAGACGATGAAGCCTTCCGATCTGCTGACGCCGACCCCGGCCGGGCTTATTGCCCGCCGGCCAATATCTACATCGACCCGGTCCGCCCGGTGGCGCGGGCGCTGATCACCCATGGCCATTCCGATCATGCGCGCGCCGGCCATGGCGCCGTGTTGGCGACGCGTGAGACGCTGGCGATCATGGCGCTGCGCTATGGCGAGGCCTTCACCGGCTCGCAGCAGGTCGCGGCACCTGGCGAAACCGTCCGTATCGGCGCGGTCGATTTCCGCTTCGTCCCGGCCGGCCATGTCCTCGGCTCGGCCCAGATCGTGGTCGAGCACAAGGGCCTGCGCATCGTTGTCTCCGGTGACTACAAGCGCGAGCGCGATCCGACCTGCGCACCCTTCGAGCCGGTCACCTGCGACATCTTCATAACCGAGGCGACCTTCGGCCTGCCGGTGTTCCGTCATCCGCCGGCCGATGCCGAGACGGCCAAGCTGCTCGATTCCGTCCGGCTCTTTCCCGATCGCACCCACATCGTCGGCGCCTATTCGCTGGGGAAGGCGCAGCGGTTGATGGCGCTGATCCGCGAGGCCGGCTACGAGCGGCCGATCTACATCCATGGCGCGGTCGAAAAAATCACCGAGCTCTACCAGGCCGAGGGCATCCCGCTCGGTGAGATCCGCAAGGTCGAGCCCGGCGAGCGCAAAGCCGAGGGACGCAAGGCATTTGCCGGCGAGATCGTCATCTGCCCGCCGAGCGCGATCCAGGACCTGTGGTCGCGCCGCTTTCCCGATCCGGTCACCGCTTTCGCCTCGGGCTGGATGCGGGTCAGGGCGCGGGCCCGCCAGAAGGGCGTCGAGCTGCCACTGATCATCTCCGACCATGCCGATTGGGACGACCTCCAGGCGACGATCCGCGAGGTCCAGGCCAACGAGATCTGGATCACCCATGGCGAGGCCGAGGCGCTGGCGCATTGGTGCGGCACGGTCGGCCTCAAGGGCATGCCGCTGCATCTCGTCGGCTATGGCGACGAGGGCGAGGCCGAGCCCGAAGCCAAGCCGGAAGAGACCAAGCCGGTGGAGGCGTCGCCATGAATCGCTTCGCCTGGCTGCTCGACCGTCTCGCCTATGAGCCGCGCCGCAACGGCAAGCTCGCCCTGATCGCCGATTACCTGCGCACCACGCCCGATCCCGATCGCGGCTATGCGCTGGCGGCGATGACCGGCGGGCTGGTGTTCCAGAACGCCAAGCCCGGTCTGATCCGGGCACTCATCGCCGAGCGCACCGACCCCGTTCTGTTCGCACTCTCCTACGATTATGTCGGCGACCTCTCCGAGACAGTCGCGCTGATGTGGCCGGCTCCGTTTCATGAAGGGCGCGCCACAAAGCCCTCCCTCCTTGTGGGGGAGGGTTGGGAGGGGGGTATCGAGGGCGCAGAACAAGAGGAGCCTGGCTGGTCTGTTGTCGAGCGCGGCATACCCCCCTCTCTATCTCTCCCCCACAAGGGGGGAGAGAAGAGCCAGGCTGGTTCGGCCGCCCCGCCCGGCCACAACCGCGCCCCGCTCACGCTTCCCGATGTCGTCGCTGGCCTGCGCAACTCAGGCAAGACCGAGATGCCGCGCCTGATCGCCTCCTGGCTCGACGCGCTCGACGAGACCGGCCGCTGGGCCCTGCTCAAGCTGATCACCGGCGCCCTGCGCATCGGTGTCTCCGCCCGCTTGGCCAAGACCGCAGCCGCGAGCCTCGGCCGCGTCGCACCCGACGAGGTCGAGCAGGTCTGGCACGGCATCGAGCCGCCCTATGTCCCGCTCTTCGCCTGGTTGGAGGGCAGGGCGCCGCGGCCGGAGGCGACAGATCCTGCACCGTTCCGCCCGGTCATGCTCTCGCATGCGATCGAGGATGGCGATTTCGACAAGCTCGACGCGGGTGAATTCGCCGCCGAATGGAAATGGGACGGGATCCGCGTCCAGGCCGTCGCCGGCACGCGCGCCGATGGCAGCCGCATCGTCCGGCTCTATTCCCGCACTGGCGAGGAGATCGGCGGCGCCTTTCCCGACCTCACCCAAGCGTTGACGCAGGACGGCGCGATCGACGGCGAATTGCTGGTGATGCGCGATGGCATTGTCCAGAGCTTCAACACGCTGCAGCAGCGGCTCAACCGCAAGCAGGTCACGGCCAAGATGCTGGCCGAATTCCCGGCCCATATCCGCGCCTACGACCTCCTGGCCGAGGCTGATGATGATCTGCGTGCCCACCCGTACACCGAGCGGCGTACCAGGTTGGAGGCCTTCCTCGGCAGGCTCGACAGCACGCGTTTCGATCTCTCGCCACGCATCGCCTTTGCGAGTTGGGACGAGCTGACCGAGGCCCGCGCCGACCCGGCTTCTGCCGGGGCTGGCGCCGATGCCGAGGCGGTCGAGGGCTGCATGCTGAAGCGGCTCGACTCGCCCTATCTGCCGGGCCGCCCGAAGGGCTACTGGTACAAGTGGAAGCGCGATGCCCGGCTGGTCGACTGCGTGCTGATGTATGCCCAGCGCGGCCATGGCAAGCGCTCCTCCTTCTATTCCGACTACACCTTCGGCGTCTGGCGGGTCGGGGAAGGGGGGGCGGACGAGCTCGTGCCGGTCGGCAAGGCCTATTTCGGCTTCACCGACGAGGAATTGCTCGAGATCGATCGCTATGTCCGCAAGAACACGCTGAACCGCTTCGGCCCGGTGCGCGAGGTGACGCATACGCTGTCAAGCGGCCTCGTCTTCGAAGTGGCGTTCGAGGGCCTGCAGCGCTCGACCCGGCACAAATCCGGCATCGCCATGCGCTTTCCCCGCATCAACCGCATCCGCTGGGACAAGCCGCCGGGCGAGGCCGATCGGATCGAGACGCTGGAGGCGCTGCTGCCGGCTACTTGACCACGCCGAGCATCGCCGTCCCGAGAAGCAGGGCTGCCGCCAGCGCGTGATAGCCGGCGAAGCGCAGGAACGCCTCGCGGCGAACCTGCGCGAACAACATCTGCGCATAGGCCTCGGGCGGCCGCTCGGCCTGGTCGAGCATCAGCCAGATCTCGGTGCGCTTATAGGGTCGCAGCGGCGCCTGCTGCGCCAGCATCAGCAGCACCGCGACGACGAGGAGTGCGCAATAACCGCCGGCCTTCAGTGCGGCCGGCGGGCTGCCGGAGAGGCCCACCATCAGGCAGAAAGTGGCGAGGCCGGCAAAGCCGCAGGCGCGCGCCGTCGATATCTCCGCCAGCGTCCGCAGGCGGCGCAACGGATCGGCCTTGTCCGGATCGCCAGGTCCTGTCATGCGGCTTCCAATCTAGGAGAGCCGCGCGGGTTCCGCTCAGAGGCCCGTCACCGCCGGCAGCGCCAGAATAATCACGCCGGCCAGCCAGATGCCAAGCGAGGCCGCATCACTATTTCGTCGGCCGGTCACGCGCTCGAAGACTGCGGCCGGGACGCCGGCGATGATCAGGCAGGACACCGAGACGAAGAGCGAGGTGAAGTAGAACAGCAGGATCGGCGAGGACAGGAAGAACGCCGGCGCCAGCAGGAACTTCACCAGGATGAAGGCCGGGTCGAAATAGGGCGAGAAGTGCATGCCGGCGAGCAGGGAGAAGCCGGCGATGCCGACGAGCAGCCCGTCCTGCCGCACCAGCCTGTCGCGATCATCGCCATTGTCGGTGGTCTGGTTCATCGGCGTCATCCCGAGGCGGTGGGCAGGAGCCCGAGCATGCGGACGATGTAGAACAGGAGAAAGCGCAGCAGGAACAGCCAGACGATGGCGAACAGATTGAGCAATGGCGGCGGCACCAGCGCCGGCGTCACCAGCCGGACCAGGTTCAGGATCGGGTCTGTAATCTGGCAGAAGACGCGCCAGATCACCTTGTCGCTGTCGGGCGGGAAGAAGAGGGAGAGGATATAGCGTCCCAGCAGCGTGTAGATCAGCGCCGCCAGCGCGAGATTGGGCAGGTGGAAGACCCAGAACCCGGCGGATTCGGTCAAGCGATTCGTCTCCTGTGGCCGGGTTGTCGGCAGTGTGAAGAAGAAGGGGCGGGAAGCAAATCCCGCCCCTCGATACCTGTCGTGAGAGCCCGGCGAGCTCAGCTCGCCTTTTCCTCCATCAGCGTGCCGCCGCGCGGGCGCCGGCAGGCGTCGACGAAGTCCATCATCGCCTTGGAGGGCGCGGCGGTCAGCATCGACACGACATACATCGCCAGGAAGCCGGCCGGCAGGCCGAACAGCGCCGAGGAGATGTTGTTGATGTTGAACCAGCCGACCTTGGAGGCGAGCGGGTTGCTGACCAGCGCCGGGCCGCTGGCGATCGCCGGGTCGGCCAGGAACTTCGTCATGTTCTCCGCCGAGATCAGCGGCGCGCCGGAGACCGGATTGAGCAGCGAGCTCATGCCGAAATACTGCACGCCGAGATGCGGGTAGTAGCGGCTGACCACCAGATAGAACAGCGTCAGGCCGAAGCCGACCGTGATGCCGGCGATGGCGCCCGCCGAATTGGCGCGCTTCCACCAGATGCCGAGCACCAGGGCCGGGAACAGGCCGCCCGCCGCCAGCGAGAAGGCCCAGGACACCATGGCGAGGATGTCCGAGGGTCTGGTCGAGGCGGTGTAGGCCGCTAGCACCGCCACCAGCACCAGCAGCACGCGCGAGACGACCAGCCGCCGGGCCGTCGGCGCGTTCTTGTCGATCATCTTGTAGTAGATGTCGTGCGAGAGCGCGTTGGCGATGGCGAGCAGAAGGCCGTCCGCGGTCGAGAGCGCGGCGGCGAGGCCGCCGGCCGCGACGAGGCCGGTGATGACATAGGGCAGGCCGGCGATCTCAGGCGTCGAGATCACCACCACGTCGGTGTTGATGCCGAAATCCTGCAGGCGCAGCACGCCGGTATGGCCGCTGACGGCGCCGCAGGCGGCCGTGATCGCCTGCACGCTTTCGGCTGCCTTGCCGCAGATCGTCACCAGGCCGAGCTTGCCCCAGCTGAAGACCCATTGCGGCATGTCGGCGAGGTTCTTGCCGATCAGGGTCGAGTAGACCTCGAGCTTCGAGAACGCCGCATAGGCCGGTGCGGTGAAGTAGAGCAGGAAAATGAACAGCAGCGACCAGGCGACCGAGATGCGCGCATCACGCACGGACGGCGTGGTGAAGTAGCGCATCAGCACATGCGGCAGCGAGGCGGTGCCGACCATCAGGCACAGGATCAGGGCGAAATAGTTCGCCGGGCTGTAGTTGAGGAACGGTGTCGTGTGCGGCTTGAGCGTCGCCGCCGTGGCAAGGTTGTTCTGCAGGAAGCTCTGCTCGAGCGCGGTGATCTCCTGCAGGGCCTGGCCATAGGTGAGCTGCGGCAGAGGCAGCCCATATTTCTGCGCCGACAGGATCACGACCGGTACCAGATAGGCGACGATCAGCACAATGTATTGCGCGACCTGCGTCCAGGTCACCGCCCGCATGCCGCCGAGCATCGAGCAGACCAGGATGCCGGCGAGGCCGACATAGACCGCGACGGTGAAGTCCATGTCGAGGAAGCGCTGCGCGATCAGGCCGGTGCCGAAGATCTGCGCCACCACATAGGTGAAGGAGCAGGCCAGCAGCACGATGACGCCGAGGAAGCGCGCGACGTTGCCGCCATAGCGCGCCGACAGGAAGTCGGGCACGGTATAGGCGCCGAACTTGCGCAGGAACGGCGCAATCAGCACCGCGACCAGCACATAGCCGCCGGTCCAGCCGAGCACGAAGGCGAGGCCGTCATAGCCGAGCAGGAAGAGCGAGCCGGCCATGCCGATGAAGGACGCCGCCGACATCCAGTCGGCGCCTGTCGCCATGCCGTTGTAGAAGGCCGGCACCGAGCGTCCGGCAACGTAATACTCCGAGACCTGCACCGTTCTGGAGATGATGCCGATGAAGGCATAGACCAGGATGGTGAAGCCGACGAACATGTAGCCGAGGATCTTGTTCGGGACGCCGGCCCTTTCGAGGATGGCGACCAGGATGATGAAGGCGACGAAGCCGCCCGTATAGATGCCGTAGATGCGGCCGAGGCTCGAGGTGAAGCCGTTCGAGCTGGTTTGCTCTTGGCTGGACATGATCGCAGCCCCCCGCTCAATCGTCTTCGGCCACGCCTGCGTCGCGATCGATCTTGTCCTGCGCCTTGGCGAACCAGAACAGCATCACGACGAAAGCGATGAGAGACCCCTGGGCAGCCATGTAGAAACCCAGAGGAAAGCCGAAGAGCTTGATGCCGTTGAGCGGCGTCACGAACATGTGGACGACGTAGCTGAAGAACAGCCATAGTGCCATCATCACGAGCATCAACTTACTTGTTCTTTGCCAGTGGTGGCCTTCCTTTTGCGAATCCATGAAACGTTTCTCCCGAGAGATCTATTGTTTCTTCTTTCGCAGTTCTGGCTGTTGTCGGATTCTCGTGATTCGCGCCTGTCCGGTCCCCAACCGCCTAACGATAGGTTAATTGAAGTGGGTCGACGAAAGAATGTGTACTAAAGACGTAAGTCCCCATCGAAAGACCAAGTCGCGACTGTGTTGCAGCCGCAGTCGATCTGCGCGACATCGCGATGGTCCGTCATCGTCCCCGCTGAAACCGGCGGCGGCGCTTGAGATCACGACCGCGCAGGGCCAGACTGCGCGGTGATGGATGGGAGGAATGCCAGCGATGAGTCGTCAGCCGTCGACCAGGATCGTGATCGCGGACGATCATCCGCTCTTTCGCGGCGCGTTGCGCCAGGCGGTCTCGCACGCCCTGGCCGGCTCGGAGGTCAGCGAGGTCGGCTCGCTCGAGGCGCTCGGTCAGGCTTTGGTCGAGACCGCCGACACCGACCTCATCCTGCTCGATCTCTCCATGCCCGGCGTGCAGGGTTTTTCCGGCCTGCTCTTCCTGCGCGCCTCCTATCCCGAGATTCCGGTGATCGTCGTCTCGGCCAATGACGATCCGGCCGTGATCCGCCGCTGTATCGAGTTCGGCGCGCTCGGCTTCCTGCCCAAGACCGCCGAGGTCGCGCAGATGGGCGAGGCGATCCAGGCCGTGCTCGATGGCGGTGTCTGGACACCGCCCGGCGTCGACCTCTCAGCCCCGGTCGACCATGAGACCGCCGACATGGTCCGCCGCCTGGCGACGCTGACGCCGCAGCAGGTGCGCGTGCTGATGATGCTGTCGGAGGGACTGCTCAACAAGCAGATCGCCTATGAGCTCGGCGTCTCCGAGGCGACGGTCAAGGCGCATGTCTCGGCGATTCTGACCAAGCTCAACGTCGACAGCCGCACCCAGGCGGTGATCGCCGCCGCCAAGATCGCCGGTGCCGGCTGGGCGGCGCAGGGTGCCTCGGCGACGAGCTGAGGTCGGCGGCGGTTGACGGCAGCGTTCAGGCTCGGTTCAAGCTGGGTCTGATTTGTTTCGCACGTCGATCCGAAGGGGATTTCCATGGCCAATGGCGGTGGCACCGAGCGCTTTCTGGGCGGTTCCGTCCTCAGCGTCCTCGTGCGCCTGTTCTTTATCTCGCTGCTGGTCGGCGCGGCCATGGCGTTCCTTGGCCTGTCGCCGCGCGGTCTCTTCGACTCGGCGCTGCGCTTCGTTCGTTCGCTCACCGACATGGGCTTCGATGCAGTCCGCGAAGTTGGTGGCTGGGCCCTCGCCGGCGCGCTGGTCGTCGTGCCGCTCTGGCTGATCAGCCGGCTTTTCGCCTCGAAGCGCTAGCGCGGGCGAGACGCGGAGCCGGCTTTCGGCCCTTCGCCGGTTTCCCGACAGCTCGGCGCCAAGCCGCCAAGCGCACCCGCCGTATGGCGCCGGCGTGCCGGCGACCCCATATCCGTGCGAGCTGATCGCAACCACGGACCATCCCATGGCCTCCATTGCTGTCCGTTCCGCAACCCGCAGCGAGGAAAGTGCCGTTTCGGCGGTCATCGGCCTCGCTTTCGCGACCGATCCGATGGCGCGCTGGTCATTGAGAGACGCGCAGACCTATCTCACCGTGATGCCCGACCTGATCCGTGCATTCGGCGCCGCTGCCTATGACAGCGACAGCGCCTATGTCAGCGATGATCTCGGCGGTGCAGCATTGTGGCTGCCGCCGGGCGTGGAGCCGGATATCGAGGCGCTCGACCGCCTGATCACGGCAAACGCCGATCCGGCGATCCTGCCCGATGTCGAAGCGGTGTTCGATTCGATGGCGCGCTATCATCCGGAGGTCCCGCACTGGTATCTGCCGCTGATCGGCGCCGATCCGGCGCGGCAGGGGCAGGGAATCGGAAGCGCGCTCATGACCCATGCGCTCGCGCGCTGCGACCGCGACGGCGTCGCGGCTTATCTGGAATCGTCGAACCCGCGGAATATCCCACTCTATCAGCGACACGGGTTCGAAATACTCGGAACCATCCAGCACGGATCGTCGCCGGTCCTGACGCCGATGCTGCGTCCGGCGCAGCCTGATCGAAACGGAGTCTTGCGTGCCGGTCTCGCGCTGTCGCCCCATGGCAGCGGCGGCTGAACGCGCGGTCAGCCCATCTCCCCGCGCGCGATCGCCTCGGCATCGCGCCCGACCAGCGCGTCGAGGCGCGGCAGCCCGGCCTTGCGCACCTGCATGTCGAGCCCGCGCTTGACCTCGCCGACCAGCCCCGGCCCCTTGAACACCATCGCCGAATAGAATTGTACCAGGCTCGCCCCGGCCCGGATCTTGGCGAAGGCGGTCTGCGCGGAATCGATGCCGCCGACGCCGATCAGCGGGAACTGACGTTCCACCCGCAGGAAGGTCTCGGCGAGAATGCGCGTCGAGGCCGTAAAGAGCGGCTTGCCCGAGAGACCGCCGGTCTCGGCCTTGTTGGCGCTGCGCAGGCTCTCCGGCCGGGCGACCGTCGTGTTCGAGACGATCATGCCGTCGACCTTGCGGCGGCGGGCGACCGCGACCATGCCGTCGAGCTCGGGCATGGAGAGGTCGGGCGCGATCTTGATCAGCACCGGCGTCGGCTTGGCTCCGGCGGTAGCCTCGTCGCGGGCGGCGAGCGTGCGGGCGATCAGGTCGTCGAGCGCGTCCTCGGCCTGCAAATCGCGCAGGCCGGGCGTATTTGGCGAGGAGACGTTGACGGTGAGAAAATCGGCGAGCGGCGCGAGCCGGCGCGCCAGCACCGCATAATCGGCGCTGCGATCGGCCGAGTCCTTGTTGGCGCCGAGGTTGACGCCAACGATGCCGCCCTTCTTGCGGCGGGCGGCCAGCCGCGCCGCGACCGCCTCCATGCCCTCGCTGTTGAGGCCGTAGCGATTGATCACCGCCTCGTCCTCCGGCAGGCGGAAGACGCGTGGGGGCGCATTGCCCGGCTGCGGCAACGGCGTCACCCCGCCGATCTCGACGAAACCGAAGCCGAGGCCGAGCGCGCCATCGATCGCCTCGGCATGCTTGTCGAAGCCGGCGGCGAGCCCGACCGGGTTGGCAAAGCGCAGGCCGAAAGCCTCGACCGCGAGCGAGGGCGGATCGGCCGCCGGCCGCAGCGGCGGCGCGGCGGCGAGCGCCGCGATCGTCAACCGGTGCGCCTGCTCGGCGTCGAGCTTGTGGATCAGCGGCCGGGCCAGGCCGAACAGCGCTCCGATCACGCGACACCCTCCGGGAAGACATGGCCGGCCTTGCCCGACGGCAGCGGTGCGATCCAGCGCGCCTGCTTCGGGTCGAGCGTGGCATAGAGATGCGGGAACAGCGCCCCGCCGCGCGAGGGCTCGTAGCGCAGGGCCTCGCCGAGCTTGGCGTCGTCGAAGGCGATCAGCAGCAGATCATCCTGGCCGGCGAAATGCCTGGCTGCGGTCTCGCGGACCTGCGCCCCGGTCGAGAAATGGATGAAGCCGTCGGCGAGGTCGACCGGCGCTCCCCGGAAGAGGTCTGCGGCCTCGGCTTCGCGCCAGAGCGCTTCGGGACAGATCTTGTAGATGAGCGGCATGACGCCGGACATATCGTCTGACGGCCTTCGGCAAAAGCGGAAACCGTGCCGCACCCGGCCGGCTCCCGGATTTCTTCAGCCCGCGGCTGATTGCAAGCGCGAATCAGATTGAATTCTTATTGAATAGGGGATATTTCCTATCTCGATCCCCGCTTTGCACCGGCACCATCAGGAACGAGGCCTCTCCGCGATGCTGTCCCATGACCAGATCTGGAGCGCGATCGACACGCTCGCCCAGCGCTATGGCCTGACGCCCTCGGGCCTCGCTCGCAAGGCCGGGCTCGATGCCACCACCTTCAACCGCTCGAAGCGCATCGGCGTCGACGGCCGCGAGCGCTGGCCCTCGACCGAGTCGATCGCCAAGATCCTCTCGGCCACCGGCGCCTCCTTCGACGAGTTCATGAATGTGGTGCGGCGCGGCGCGGCGCCGGCCCGCACGATCCCGCTGATCGGCTTCGCCCAGGCAGGGTCGGGCGGCTTCTTCGACGATGGCGGCTTCCCGGTCGGTTCCGGCTGGGATGAGGTCGCTTTTCCGGGCCTGCAGGACGAGAAGGCCTATGCGCTCGAGATCGCCGGCGATTCGATGCTGCCGCTCTATCGCGACGGCGACACCATCATCGTCTCGCCCGGCGCTGCGATCCGCCGTGGCGACCGGGTCGTGGTCAAGACCGTCGACGGCGAAGTCCTGGCCAAGCAGCTCAGGCGCCAGACCGCCAAGACGATCGAGCTCGCCTCGCTCAATCCCGAACATGCCGACCGAGTGCTGGCGCTCACCGAGATCGCCTTCATGGCCCGCGTGATCTGGGCGAGCCAGTAAAGCATCGGGCCGAAAAGTGGGAACCGGTTTTCGGGCAAAGCCGATGCTCGGACGTCTCAGGCAGCTACGCGCTGCGCCGGCAGCGATACCGTGAAAACGGCGCCGATCTCGGACGGTTCGAGCGCGATCATGCCGCCGTGCAGCCGCACCAGCTCGGCGGCGATGGCGAGGCCGAGCCCGGTGCCGCCGGGATTGACCGAGCCGCGGAAGGCCTGGAACAGGTTGTCGCGCGCCCGCGGCGGTACGCCCGGCCCGTTGTCGGCGATGCGCAGGACGATCTCCTCATGGCGCCGGCCGGCGCTGATCCTGAGCATCGGCGTGCGTTCGCCGGCCTCCGTGACGCTGTCGAGCGCCTGGATCGCGTTGCGCATCAGGTTGGAGAGTACCCGCGCCATCTGGTCTGGATCGCATGGCGCGATCACTTCGGCCGGGACTTCGTTGGCGAAGCCGATCGTGCCGTTGTCGCCGAGGCCGAGCAACTCGGCCTGCTCGGCGACGAGCTGGCGGAGCACAACATTGCGCAACGCCGGCGTCGCCTCGGCGGCGCGGCCGTAAGCGAGCGTCGCCTGGCAGAAATCGATGGCGCGCCCCAGTGTCGCGATCAGGCGCGGCGCGAAGCGCCGGATCTTGGGATCGCGCGTCTCGGTCAGCCGGTCGGACATCAATTGCGCCGCTGCCAGCATGTTGCGCAGGTCGTGATTGATCTTGCTGACGGCTAGGCCGAGCTCGGCGAGGTGCTTCTTGGCTCTCAGGTCGTCGGCGAGCGTCGCCTGCATACGCGCCAGTGCCCGCTGTGCCTCGCCGATCTCGTCGGCGCGCTCTGTCGGCTCGATGATCCGGCGCGGATTCTCCGGATCGTGCTCGAACTCCATCACATTGGCGGCGAGGTGCCGGATCGGCTGTACGATCAGCCAGTTAAGCGAAAGGTAGACCAGCCCCGCGGTCAGGATCGAGATGACCAGCGTGACCAGCGTCAGGTTGACCGAGAACTTCAACATGGCGTGGCGCAGCGGGCGTTCGTCGATCACGATCTCGACGAAATCGGCAGCGCCCACTGCCTGCCCGACGACCCGGATCGGCATCTCGTGCGAGGGACTGACCAGCGTCGCCACCGATTCGACGATCGATTGCATCCAGCTCTGGTCGCGCAGATCGACGGTCCTGGCGACCTCGTGCGGCATCGAATCGAGGCTGAGCAGCCGGCGCGCCCCGCCGACACGTGCAGCGATCGCGGAGGCGCCGACACCGGCCAGCAACCGCTCCTCACTGCCTTCCGGCAGGCCTTCGGCCGGGGCGCCTTCGAGCACCAGCACGGCGATCTGCGCCGCCGCAAGCCGGTCGTTCAGCCAGTTGCGCCGGAAATTCGCGACCGAGGGCAGGTAGATCAGCACCTCGGCCAGCATCACGAACAGGATGGTGAGCACGAGCAACTTGGCCGACAGGCCGAGCTGCGTCGGGCCGCGCGGGACGCTGATCGACAGTGTATTGGGATCGAACCGTCTTACTGACATCAACAGCCAGTCTATCCGAAACGGCGCAGGAAGCCGATGAGGCGGCGGATACCCGGTTTTGCCGCGAGCGGCGCCTGGAAGGAGAGGGCGGCTTTTTGCGACAGCTCCGACAGGCTCTGGGATGGCACGATGAGCCCGGCCATCTCCTTGACGTTCATCCGCTTCTGCAAGGCGAGGCTCCAGGGCACGATCAGCTCGGCCGCCTGCGCCCCGGCGATGACGGCGCCGAGGATGCCGCCTTTGTGGTCGGTCATCAGCTTGATCAGCCCTTCGCTTCGCCGCTCGGCCTGGGCGCGCCCGCTTTCGGCATAGGGAAAGCGCAGAACCCGGATATCGCCCTGCGCCCGCGCCTGCGCTTCGCTCAGGCCGATGCTGGCCAGCTCCGGCTTGCCATGGACGGTGCGCGGCACCAGCTCGCGCTTGAAGCGGACCGGCTGGCGGAAGAGGGCGTTGCGGAGCACGAGCCCGGCCTGATGCTGGGCGGCATGGCTGGACACCATCCCGCTTGCGGCTCCACCGGCGCAATCGCCGACGGCGTAGATGCTGCGGTTGGCGGTGCGCAGTGAGGCGTCGACGATGATGCCGGTATCGTCGCTGCGGACGCCGGCGAGGTCGAGCTCGAGGCCGGCGATGTTCGGCCTGCGCCCATTCGCGACCAGCAGATGCGTGCCGTCGATCCTGATGTCGCCGTCGAGCATGAGGCAGGGCCGCTGGCGATGGCTCTCGGCGCGCAGGATCACCCGGCCCTCGTGCAAGACGATGCCGTCGCCGAGCAGGCCGCGCCGGAGCACACCGACCGCTTCCGGGTCCTCCTCCGGCAGGAGGCCTTCCCGGGCGATCAGAGCGACGTCGCTGCCGAGCCCGCGCATCGCCTGCGCCAGCTCGACGGCAGCCGCCGTTCCGCCAAGCACGATCAGTCGGTCCGGCCGCTTCGCCAGCTCGAAGATGCTGTCCTCGGTCAGGCAGGGCAGGTCGGCGAGGCCGGTAATGTCGGGCATCGCCGGCAAGGACCCGGTCGCGATGACGAAGCGACGTGCCTTGACCGCTGTTTCGCCGATCGTGATCTGATGGCGGTTCTGGAAGCGCGCCTCGCCTCTGAGCACGAGGATGCCGAGGGCGGTGAGGCGCTCATCCGATTCGTTTGCGGCCCGTTTCGCTGCAACCTGGTCGAGATGAGCCCGAATGCGCCCATAGTCGATCTCGCCCATATCGCGTGGAAGACCGAAGGACGCGGCGTTCGCGATGGTCCGCCTGTGCTCGGCGACGGCGCGCAAAGCCTGGCCGCGCGCTCCCTCGTTGTGGGAAAGCGCGCTTCCGCTCTGCCTGACCAGCACGGTCCGGACACCGAACAATCCGGCGGCGGTCGCGACCGCGAGCCCGCCCGGCCCATCGCCGATGACACAGATATCCGGCGTCAGCGGCTCCTTGCTGGCCGATGGGCTGGCGGTTTGGCTCACGCCGCGTCTCCCGGTCGCTGTCCTGCTCGTGCAGATGCGTTGCCGCTGCGGCGGAATCAAGTTCGCTGAGACGATAGTAGGCTGGAAGCAGCCGAGGCCGACAGAGGGGGAGACTGTCCTCAGGCGATCTTGCGCGGTTCGTCGCCCTTGCTGAATTCCGACACCGGCTGCGGCCGCCCGAACAGATAGCCCTGCGCCCGCTGGGCGCCGAGCAATTGCACCGCCATGCGCTGCGCCTCGGTCTCGATACCCTCGACGACCACGTTCATCGACAGGCGTCGGGCGAGCTGGCAGACCGCCTCGATCACCGCCTTGGAGGCCTCGTCGCTGTTGACGTCGCGGCTGAAGCTCTGGTCGATCTTCACCTGCGAGAACGGGTAGGTCGAGAGATAGGCGAGGGAGGAATAGCCCGTCCCGAAATCGTCGAGCGCGAACTTCACCCCGATCGCACGCAGCTCGTTGATCACGTCGAGCGTTGTCTTGTTGTCCTCGATCAGCAGCGATTCCGTCACCTCGAGCGTCAGGCGGCCGGGCGCGAGATGGGCGAGCAGCAGCGCGTTCTTGACGGTCTCGACGATGCGTCCCGGCTCGCGGAACTGCAGCGGCGAAATATTGACGGAGACGCCGATGCCATCAGGCCATTTTGTCGCGTCGCGGCAGGCCTGGCGGATCGCCCAGTCGCCCATGCCGGCGATCAAGCCGGATTGTTCGGCGATCGGGATGAAGACGCCGGGCGGCACCATGCCGCGTGTCGGGTGCCGCCAGCGCATCAGCGCCTCGCGCGTCACGATCTCCTGCGTGCGCAGGTCGATGATCGGCTGGTAGTACAGCTCGAGCGTGCCCTCGGCGGTGGCCTGGCGCAGGTCGACCTCGATCTCGTGGCGCTCGAGCATCTCTTCGGCCATGGCCGGATCGAAGAAGGTCGCGGTGTTGCGGCCGGCGGCCTTGGCCTTGTAGAGCGCCGTGTCGGCATGGCGCAGCAGGTCGGCGGGCGTCATACCGTCGGTCGGCGCGAGCGCGATGCCGATGCTGGCGGTGACGTAGACGGTCTTGGTCTCGAGCTCGAAGGCGCGGTCCATCGTCTCGATCATGCGCTGCGCGATCATCCGCACCGTCGCGACATCGGTTGCCGGCAGGATCAGCACGAACTCGTCGCCGCCGAAGCGCGCCAGCAGATCGTTATGGCGGATCGCGCTCTTCAGACGCGCCGCCGTCTGGATCAGCACACGATCGCCGATGTCGTGGCCGAGATTGTCGTTGACCTGCTTGAAGCCGTCGAGGTCGATATAGAGCAGGGCGAAAGTCTCGCCGGTCCGCTCATGCCGACGGAAGGCGTCGGCAAGCTGCGTATTGAACTCGAAGCGGTTGGCCAGACCCGTCAGTTCGTCGAAACGGGCCATCTGCTCGATCCGCGCTTCGGTTGCCTTCCGCTCGGTCGCGTCCTCGGTCAGCATCAGGACGCCGCCTTCAGCCGCTGGCGCGATGGTGACGACCAGCATCCGGCCGTTGCGGGACTGCAATTCATAGACGGCCGCCTGCTGCGTCGCCTGCACGCCGTCGAGCGCCGCCTTGATGTCGCGCACCTGCTCGGGGGTCATCACCTGTCGTTCGACGAGGAAGCGCGCGATCGCGCTGATCGGCGTGCCCGATAGCGCCAGCGTCTCTGGAATCCCGTAGAGGGCGGCATGCGGCGCGTTCGAGACCGCAAGGTCGAGCTTGCGATCGAACATCGCCAGCCCATGGATCATGGTGTTGAGTGCGGCGTCGAGCGTCAGGTTCTGCGAGCGCAGGGCGGTTGCCAGCGCCTTGGATTGCTTCATCGCATCGCTCAGCGCCAAGAGGTTGCGGTGCAGCGAATTGGTGATCGCGATATTGGCGACGACATAGAGGAAGGCGAAATAGCCGATGTACTGATAGTAGGGGTTGTGCGCCTGGATCAGGCCGATCGCCATCGGTACGCAGAAGGTCAGCAGCTGAACGGCGACGAATTTCGGCCGTCCGGCATTGCGCGCGACATAGCCGGAGGCAAGCGCGATCGTCGACGACACCGAGGTGATGTGGGCGGCGGGATCGTCGGTCCAGGCAAGCGCGGCATAGCAGCTGAAACCGAGCACGGCGCTGAACACGGTCGCCCCGAGAAAATACTCCCGGTCCCAGCGTCTGGTCTGGGCGAGCGTATCCTCGGAATGGTCGAGCCGGCGATAGCAGACGACCGTCACGATCCGCATGAGGACGACGAGCGCGACGCAGACCGTCAGCGTCATGAACAGGTCGATCCTGGTGGAGATCCAGCACAGGAGGGGCGTGAGAATGCCGGCGATGCCGCCGGGGATGATCGAGCCGGGCGAGGAGAACAGCGAGGAGACGAGCAGGCGATAATCGGCAAGGTCGACCGCGTGCCGGCCATCGTGCTCGACCGGCTGCTCCGCGATCGCCCTGTCTGCGCTGGCGTTGCGCAACCGGTTCGGCACTCCCGCCATCCACTCCTGCCTTGTGACGGTCTCTGGAGAGGCGGCTGAAAAACCTGACCTTTTGCCGCGTCACCTAACGGCTCTAAGAGGAAAAGGTAAAAGTTTCATGAGAGTTACGCGGTAGAGTCGCGCAATCGGCTGAAATGCCGGTCCCGCGGGCCCTGGCGAGGCCTGTCTAGGCCGCGCCGGCGCCGGCGAGCCGCTCCTCGCTTTCCCGCTGATAGACGCGCGAGAGCATGCGGTCCTGTGTCTGGGCAATGCGCTGCAGCTTGGAGATCGCGCTCGGGTGCAGGCGCAGCATGCAGTCGGTCCAGAGCTCGCCGAGATATTCGAGCTCCTCGCGCAGATTGCCGGCCCGGCGGTTGAAAGCCGAGAACAGCGCGGTGCGGGCGGCGTGGATCGGCAGCGAGTCGGCGGCGTATTTGCGGATCCAGTCCTCGCCGGTGCCGGTCGGCACCACCGCTTCCAGCCCACCCGCCGCCAGAAACTCGGCGGCGCTCATCTCCTCGCCGGACTGCAGCATGTGCTCGGCGGCGCGCTGGCCCATCCGGCGCGACAGGAGCCCGACGGCGGTGATCGGGAAATGGTTGAACTTGATCTCGGGGTAGACGAACGAGGCCTGCTCCTCGGCGATCATGATGTTGCATGAGCGCGGCGCGTCGATGCCGCCGCCGATCGCCTTGGCGTGGATCGTCGACAGGGTGACGGCCAGGCCGTTGAGGCCGCTGGCGTTGCGCAGCGCGTCCTCGACCGAGAGGCGCGCGTATTCGGCCAGCGCCGGGCGGTCGTTCTTGGCCAGGCAGTCCAGGTAGAAGTCGAGATCGCCGCCGAGGGTGAAGAACGGTCCGGTGCCGCGGAAGGCGAGGAAGCGTACCGGGGCGTTGTGATACTGCTCGGGCGCGCCCCAGAGATCCATGACGGCCTGCTGCACCTTGCCCAGGCTCTCGAGCAGCTGCAGCGTGAAGACCGGCTTCAGCTCCGGCTTGATCGTGACCCAGAGCAGCCGCAGCTGCGGCTCATAGGCGAGCTGCACTTCCGGCAGGAAGCCGGCCTGATGGCGGATGGCTTCGATCACCTCGCCATTGGCGAGCTCGGCAACGGCCTGCTCGCCCGTCGTCGGTGCATAGCTCTGAAACATCGTCTCGTCTCCGCCTCGTATCGCACCCCTCGACGCCGCCGAGGGTAGAGAAAGTTAATAATCTGTAAACGCAAACCGCTGGAAATGGTTAATTTCGTTAGGCTTTATTCGTTACGCTCGAAGCTGGCTCAGAACTGGAGAACGCATCTGTCGGTTGTCCCGTTGGTGCCGCTGTCGTTGGCGTCGATGCACGCAATGGGCGTGCCAGCATAACACCGGTCGGTCAGGGTTGCCGAGATAGTGAAATTTTTACCAATCGGGCGACGCTTTGCGGCCGCCATGGCTGATTGCCGGGCTCTGATCGCGACAATGCGGTTCCCGCCCCGGTGCGAAGGGCAGAACGCTTGAAACAGGGCTGTCTCAGGCAGGGACTGATTGCGCCGCAGTTGTGCCGCAATCGGTCGCGTTAAGGGGAGGCACTTCCGCTTGTCCAGGTCAGGCCAAGCGGCTAACCATGAACCAACGCCTGTGGCCCACTGCCGCAGACATTCCGACGAGCTGACGCTTTGAGCCGCCAGACCGAAGCCGAGGATGAGAGAAGGGCGCGCCTTGCTGCCGCCCTCCGCGAGAATCTCAAGCGCCGCAAGGCGCAGGCAAGGGCTAGGCGCGCCTCGGATACGGCGGCCGAGGACCAGCTACCGCCCGCCCAGGCCGACTCCCCCCGGTCCTGATTCCCCCTTTCCGGCCGGCATCACTGCCGGTCGTCCTGCAGGACGAGCCCGATGGACCGTATCCGCATCACCGGCGGCCAGCGCCTCAATGGCGTGATCCCGATCTCAGGCGCGAAGAACGCGGCACTGCCGCTGATGATCGCGAGCCTCCTCACCGACGAGACGCTGACGCTGACCAATGTCCCGCGTCTCTCCGACGTCAGTGCGCTCTCGCGCATCCTGTCCAATCACGGCGTCGACCGCTCGGTTGCCGGCAAGCGCGTCGGCCAGAGCGCCGAGACCGGTCAGACCGTCGCGCTGACCGCCCGCCAGATCGTCGATACCTGCGCGCCCTACGAGCTGGTCTCGACCATGCGGGCGAGTTTCTGGGTGATCGCGCCGATCCTGGCCCGCATGGGCGAGGCCAAGGTCTCGCTGCCGGGCGGCTGCGCCATCGGCACGCGCCCGGTCGATCTCCTGCTGATGGCGCTGGAACGCCTCGGCGCCACTATCACCATCGAGGGCGGCTATGCGCTGGCCCGCGCGCCGAAGGGGCTGAAGGGCGCCGAAATCGTCTTCCCGAAGGTGACGGTCGGCGGCACTCACACTGCATTGATGGCCGCCGTCCTGGCCGAGGGCACCACGGTGATCGAGAACGCCGCGCGCGAGCCGGAGGTGGTCGATCTCGCCGTTTGCCTCGAGAAGATGGGCGCGAAGATCGAGGGCGCCGGTACCTCCACCATCACCGTCCGCGGCGTCTCGCGCCTTGGCGGGGCGCATCATGCCGTCCTGCCCGACCGGATCGAGACCGGCACCTATGCCATGGCGGTGGCGATGACCGGCGGCGATGTCCTGCTCGAAGGCGCGCGCGCCGATCTGCTGCAGGCGGCGCTGGACGTGATGAGCCAGGCCGGCGTCGACGTCTCCGAGACCAATGAGGGCATCCGCGTCCGTCGCAACGGCGCCGCGCTGGAGCCGGTCGACGTCACCACCGATCCCTTCCCGGGCTTCCCGACCGATCTCCAGGCCCAGCTCATGGCGCTGATGACCAAGGCCAAGGGCACCTCGCGCATTCGCGAGACGATCTTCGAGAACCGCTTCATGCACGTGCAGGAACTCGCCCGGCTCGGCGCCAAGATCCGGCTCGACGGCGATGCGGCCTATGTCGACGGCGTCGAGAAGCTCACCGGCGCGCCGGTGATGGCGACCGATCTTCGCGCCTCGGTCTCGCTGGTCATCGGCGGCCTCGTCGCCGAGGGCGAGACCATGATCAACCGCGTCTACCATCTCGACCGCGGTTTCGAGGCGCTGGAGGCCAAGCTCGGCCGTTGCGGCGCCCAGGTCGAGCGTATCAGCGGTTGACGATAGGCGACGCCCCCGCCAGATAGGGCCGAGAGCATTTTCGAGCGAAGTGGACCCCGGTTCGCGTGAAGAAAATGCGATAAACCAGAGTCTCTATGTCCGATCCCGCCGCCGAGCCGCTGAAACTGATCGCCCTGGACGCCGACGATCTGTCGGTGATCTCGGCACATCTGCAGGATGCGGTGCTGAAGCGCGGTGATATCGCCTATCTCCCGGCCGAGAAGCGCTTCGCCCTGGCGCTGCGCCGCTTCGACTGGGAGGGCGCAGCCCAGGGCCAGAAGCGCCGGCGGCTTGCCGCGCTCCACTTTGAGCGCGTCACGGCCGCGCGCAGCACCGGGGTCGCGGCCGGAGAGGCTGTGCTCAGCCTGCTCGCGGTCACCTTCGATGAGAGCGACGGTCCGGCCGGGCAGGTGACCCTGCATTTTTCGGACGGTGCCGCCATCCGCCTCGATGTCGAATGCATCGAGGCGCAGATGAAGGATCTCGGTCCGATCTGGGAAGCCGTCGCGACGCCGGCCCACCCGGACGCCGGCTGATCCCCCTTCGGTCAGGATCTCCGATGCCGATCAGGCTTGATGCACGCAATGCCGGTTTCGAGCGGGAATTCACGGCCCTGCTCGCGATGAAGCGCGAGGTTTCGGAGGATGTCGACCAGGTCGCGGCGGCGATCATCGCCGATGTCCGCACCCGCGGCGACGCGGCGCTGATCGACTACACCGAACGCTTCGACAAGCTCGCTTTGACGCCGCAGACATTGCGCGTCACGCAGAGCGAGATCGAGGCAGCGCTCGCCGCCTGCACCCGCGAGCAGCTCGCCGCGCTGGAGACGGCCCGTGCCCGGATCGAAGCCTATCATCTGCGCCAGAAGCCGGCCGATTCCTGGTCGCGCGATGCACTCGGGGTCGAGAGCGGCTGGCGCTGGAGCGCGGTCGAGGCTGTCGGCCTTTATGTGCCGGGCGGCACGGCGAGCTATCCCTCCTCGGTGCTGATGAACGCCGTGCCGGCCAAGGTCGCCGGCGTCGAGCGTCTCGTCATGGTCGCGCCGACGCCGCGCGGCGAGGGCAACCCGCTCGTGCTCGCTGCAGCGAAGCTCGCCGGCATCGACGAGATCTACAAGGTCGGCGGCGCGCAGGCGGTTGCCGCGTTGGCCTATGGCACTGCGACGATCGCCCCCGTGGCCAAGATCGTCGGCCCCGGCAATGCCTATGTCGCCGCCGCCAAGCGCCGCGTCTTCGGCACGGTCGGCATCGACATGATCGCCGGTCCGTCCGAGGTCCTGGTGCTGGCCGATGCGAGCGCCAATCCCGACTGGATCGCCGCCGACCTGCTCGCCCAGGCCGAGCACGACACCGCCGCCCAGTCGATCCTGATCACCGACGATGCCGCGCTGGCGGATGCCGTCGAGCGCGCGGTCGAGGGTCAGCTCAAGACGCTCCCGCGCGCCGAGATCGCAGGGGCGAGCTGGCGCGAGTTCGGTGCCGTCATCCTGGTGGGAGCGCTCGACAATGCGATCCCGCTGGTCGATCGGCTTGCGCCGGAGCATCTCGAGATCATCGCCGACGGTGCCGAGGGCCTGGCGGCGCGCATCCGCAATGCCGGCGCGATCTTCCTGGGCGGGTATACGCCCGAGGCGATCGGCGACTATGTCGGCGGTTCGAACCATGTCCTGCCGACGGCCCGTTCGGCCCGCTTCTCCTCGGGCCTCGGCGTGCCCGATTTCATGAAGCGTACCTCCCTGCTGAAATGCGATCCTGAAGCGCTGCGGGCGCTCGCCGGCGCCGCGACCGAACTTGCCGAGGCCGAGGGCTTGCAGGCTCACGCACGTTCCGTGACGATCCGGCTCAACGGCTGACATCGGCGCGGCGATTCTGCGCCGACATCTGCCTGCGCCGGAGGGGACATGTCGGAACGCAACCATCTGGTCGCCGTCACGCTCGACGAAGCCTCGCTCGGGCGCGGCAGCGCCGACCAGGAGCATGAGCGCGCCGTCGCGATCTACGACCTGATCGAGCGCAACCACTTCGCTCTGCCGGATTTCGACGGCGGGCCCTATGCCGTTCATCTCGCTCTGGTCGAGCGCCGCCTCGCCTTCGAGGTCAGGAGCGCAGAGGGTGCACCGGTCGTCACCCATCACCTCTCGCTGACCCCGCTCAAGCGCATCATCAAGGACTACGAGCTGGTCTGCGACAGCTACTACGCCGCCATCCGCACCGCGACGCCCTCGCAGATCGAGGCGATCGACATGGGCCGACGCGGCCTGCACGACGAAGCGGCCGTGCTGCTGGTCGAGCGGTTGGCGAACAAGGTCGAGATCGACCGCGAGACGGCCCGCCGGCTCTTCACCCTGATCTACGCGCTGCACTGGAAGGGCTGAGCGTTTGGAGCCGCCCGTACCGCGCAAGCTCCAGAGCGTGCTGTTCATGTGCGCGTACAATGCGGTGCGCTCGCCGATGGCCGAGGCCATGGCCAAGCACTTCTTCGGCAAATCGGTCTATGTCCAGTCTGCCGGAGCGCGCAAGGGCGAGGTCGACTCCTTCGCTTTGGAGGTTCTCGACGAGATCGGCATCGATGCGCGCAAGCACAGGCCCAAATCGCTCGAAGAGCTCGAGGAGTGGGAAGGCCTCAACTTCGACCTGATCGTCTCGCTCTCGCCTGAGGCGCACCACAAGGCCCTCGACCTGACCCGCACGGTCGCCGCCGAGGTCGAGTACTGGCCGACGCCTGATCCGACGATCGTTCAAGGTTCGCGAGAGCAGGTGCTCGACGCCTATCGTTCCGTCCGCGACGGGCTGATGCAGCGCATCAAGGTGCGGCTGCGGTCCTGATATCCGCTACTGGATCAGCACCGCGCCGCCGCAGCGCACGCCGCTGACCCAGCTGTCGGCCTGCCCCAGCCCGATACCGAGCGTGTTGAGCAGGCTCGTCAGGACCTGGTCGAGCGGTGCCGCGGCGCCGGCGATGACGTTGGAAACGGCGCCATCGAGCCCGGGCAGGGGAAGCCCGAGCCCCAGCAGCTCGACGCGCAGCTGGAGGTCGCCGACCAGCCGTGACAGCAGGCTCGCCACGAAGTTCTGGGTCGAGGTCGTCTTCTTGTCGACGCGCTGGATCTCGGCATAGCTGAAGCTGACCGGGGTTTCGCTGGTGTTGCTGATCGTGACATGGGCCCGGCCTGTGACTTTGGCGAGGCCGAGCAGGTCGAGCAGCGTCGCGGCCGGCGGGTTCGGCCTCGTGCTGAAATTGCTGAACTCGGCATTGGAGACCTGCCCGATCCAGGCATCCACCACGGCCGGCGTCACGCCGAGCGTCACCCGCGCGCTAGTGATGTCGCCGGCGCCGCAGGAGACCGAGCTCAGGCGGGCTGTCGCTGCGGCGAGTTCCAGGTAGAGCGGCAGCTTGACCAGCGAGGCCTGGCCGCTGCCGACGAGGGTGAGTGTCAGCAGCAGGCGCGTCTGGGCGGTGTGGACGGTTGCGCCAGTACGGCCGACGCGCACGAGGCTGGTCCCGACCGGGCGCTCGCCGATGCCGAGCTTCAGCGAGACCGAGGCGAGGCCGGGCACATTGACCGCAAGACCGAGATCGAGCTGGCGCGCGCCATTGGCGATCTGGGCCGTGGCTGAAACGAGGTCGAGCGCCGACAGCGACGCCTTGAGCGGTATCTCCTCGTTCAGCTGGCGGCCGCCATAGGTGCCGAACGAGACGAGGCCCTGCAGGTTGAGGCGCTGGCCCGAGCCGGCGGTGGCCGCCGCCAGACGGCCCAGTGCTGCGATTGCGTCGCTGCCCGCGCCCTGGTCGCGTGCCGCATCCTGGGCAGCCAGGATGACATCTCCGATGCGGACATTGGCGCGGACGACCTCATCGAAGGTCAATGCGGAGATCGCGGCGCGCGTCGCCAGCCGCTTGGCGAAGCCGAACAGGTCGATCCGGGCACGCGCCAGCCCCTCATAGTCCATGACCGAGAGCGACAGGCTCGTGCCGAGCAGGCCACCGAGCAGGCCGTTGAGAGCGCCGCCCTCCACCCGGGCCAGCCGTGAGCCGATGGCGAAGGAGGCCTGGGCGTCCTGGGCGGCGGTGGCCCGCGTCAGGATGGCGACGTCGCCGGTTGGGGTGGTGTTGGGCAGCACGGCACCGGCCGTGAGCACACGGCCCAGGATCATTGGCGTCGTTGCGCGCATCTCGATTCGGGCGGCATTGGCCGTGGCCACGGAACTTGGCCGGAAGCGCGCCTCGGGCGCGATACTCGCGTCGGGTGTATAGGTTCCGGCCTGGACCGTCTCGATCGCGGCCGGATCAAAGCCGTTCCGGCCGGCACTCGCGCGTGCTGCGTTCGTGGCGCGCTCGAGATCCACCGCTGCGGCGAGTGCGGCGAGATCCGTCGCCGTCTGCTGCCGCCGCTTCTGGTAGTAGAAGCTGCCGACATCGACCGCCATCGCTCCGAAGCCGAAGAGGACGATCGAGGCGCCTGCAAACACGATGGACGACAAGCCGCGGCGGTCGGCGAAGAAGTCCCGGATCAGGCTCATTGTGGCAGCCCCCCTTCCAGGCCCGCGCAGAGCGGGTGTTAGTAGCCACCGCGCTGGACGACGGCGCGGCGCTCGACCACAGGCATCGGCAGCGCGACGATCGAGCCGAGCCGATTGAAGATGCTGTCCGAGTAGTCGTAGACGACCGTGACCTCGAAGCTCGGTGCCGGCGCTCCGAAGGCAGTCGTCCGCACAGTCAGCTTGCTCGGGTTGAGGAAGGCGTATGAGCCGACGCTGCGCGTGACGAAGGCGCGCGCCAGCCGTTCGCGTTCGGCGTCATCGAGGCCCGCGACGGAGGCACGGGCCGCTTCCGCAGCGAGCTGCTGAACGCCGTTATACACGCTGAAGGTGTATCCATAGCCGATGATGCCGAACAGAAGAAGCATCAGTATCGGCGCGATGAAGGCAAATTCCACGGCAGTAGCGCCGGAGAGATCAGTCCGCAGGCGATGAATGAACGAGCGCATGGCATGTCCACTCCACGGATGTAACAACTATAGAGTGTGGACCTCGGGCCTTTACGAAACGTAAAAGGCATTCCCGAAACCGGGGGCTATGGTGGGAATGGAGTTGGCTGATTAATCGAAATTTAAGCGAGACGGCCCAGGAGCTTCACTGAGGGCAACGTTGCGTTAGCCAAGCCGAGAGTCGAACTGGATGGGGCCGACCGCAACACTGACCGCTCCCCGCTTTGCGCGGCTCCGGTGGTGGCGCGACATTGGTTTGATCGCGGGATTGGCCATCTGCTCCGGCTTCATCGCCCTCGCGAGCCTGCCCGGGCCGGTAGCCGGTCCGTCAGCTCCGTTGGCGGCCATCTTTCCGCCCTGGATCTCCGGGGAGGAGGCAGTGGCGCGCAGCCTGGCGGCCGGCGGCAGGATCCTGCGGCAAGGGGCTGTCCCCTTCGTCGTCGTTCTCGCTCCGGAAACCGCGGAAAGGCCGGTCGGCGCCCTGCTGGTGCTGCGCCTTGACGGGCTGGCCGGTTGCATCATCTCACCAGAGGCCGAAGCGAGCAGCCTATGACTTTGACTTTGCCCGGCCTTCGCGATCTCGTCGCGCGCTGCCTCATCGGCCTTGCCTTCCTTCATGTCCCCCTGCTGGCGCTGGCATCGCTGGCCCAGACTGGCGATGGGCTGATACCCGCGCTCGGCGCCCTGATGCTGGCGCTCGCTGCGCTGATTGCCTATCGCAGCGTCGGTGCGACGATCACGGCGCAATGTGCGATCGCGGTCGCCCTGATCGGTCAGGTCTCGATCCTGGTCGCGGTCTTCTCGGGGCATCCCTGGCAGCCCGACATGCACATGTACTACTTTGCCGTGCTGGCGCTGCTCGCCGGCTTCTGCGACTGGCGGCCGATCATCCTGGGCGCGGCGCTCACGGCGGCGCATCATCTGGTTCTGCAGTTCGTCCTGCCCGCCGCCGTCTTCTACCAGGGCGGCAACCTGCTGCGGGTCCTGCTGCACGCGGTCATCGTGGTGGTCGAGACCGCTTTCCTCGCGGTGATCGCGGTGATGACCGCACGCATCTTCGCGCAGACGGAGGCCAATCTGCACCGCGCCGAAGAGGTTGCCGAGCGTGAGCGCCTGGCGAGCGAGCGTGAGCGGGCCCTCGCCGACGACGCGGAAGCGCGCGCCCAGCGCCTGCGTGCCATGGTCGCGAACTTCCGCGACGAGATGGACGGCGCCATGGCTATTCTCGACAAGGCGTCCGAGGCGATGCAGGTCGACGCTCGCGGCCTCACCGGCGCGTCCGAACGGGCGCGGCACCAGATCGCGCTCGTCTCGCGCAGTTCGAACGAGATGACGACCAGCATTGAGCAGACTGCGGCCGCCAGCCAGGAGCTCGCCTCCTCGATCGCCGAGATTGGCCGCAACGTCTCGCAGACCGCCGACAGCTCGCAATCGGCGGCAAAGCTGGCGCGGGTCGCCAGTACGGAGATCGAGGCGCTGGCGCGCACCGGCGAAAGTGTCGGGGCAGTGGTCGAGATCATCCGCGGCATTGCCGCACAGACCAGCATGCTGGCACTGAATGCGACCATCGAAGCGGCGCGGGCCGGCGCCATGGGTAAGGGCTTTGCCGTTGTCGCCAGCGAGGTGAAGACGCTCTCGGCCCAGACCGCGAGTGCGACCGACGAGGTGGCGCGCTCGATCGAGGCGATCCAGACCGCCTCGCAGCGCTCGCTCAAGTCGATCCGCGAGATCGTCGCGGCGATCGGCGAGGTCGAGACCGTCTCGGTTGCCATCGCCTATGCGGTCGGGGAGCAGGACCGTGCCACGGCGGAGATCGCCAAGGAGGTCCAGATCTCCTCCGACGGCGTCAGCCGCAGCGCCCAGAGCCTGCAGAGCTTCGAGACGGTGACGGAGCGCACCTATGCCGCGGCCGGCAGCCTGCAGAGCTCCTCGGATGATCTGGCGAGCCAGGCGCAGCGCATCCGCCGCGAGGTCGCCGAGTTCTGCGAACGGGTCGCCGCCGCCTAGAGCATCTTCGAGCGAAGTGGGTACCGGTTCGCGTGAAGAAAATGCGACAAACCGGCAGCTCTTACTGCCAGGCGCGGCCGGGACCGATCGCGCCGAGCTTCAGCCAATCTCCGAGCGTCGCCGCAATGTCGGCGAAGCTCTCGCGGCGCCCGATCGATGTGGCTGCCACGTCCGGTCCAAAGGCCAGGATCGGCACATGCTCGCGCGTATGGTCTGAGCCCGGCCAGCTCGGATCGTTGCCATGGTCGGCGGTGATGACGGCGAGGTCGCCTGGCCGCAGCAGGGCCTCGAGCCTGGGCAGATCGCGATCGAAGGCTTCCAGTGCGGCCGCATAGCCGGGAATATCGCGGCGATGGCCGTATTCGGTGTCGAAGTCGACGAGGTTGACGAAGCAGAAGCCGCCATCCGGCAGCTGCTCGAACGCCTCCAACGCCGCTGCCCACATGGCGGCATTGCCGAAGGGTTTGATCTCCTGGCCGGTGTTCCGGTGGGCGAAGATGTCGCCGATCTTGCCGACGGTGACGACGGGCCGGCCTTTGGCCGCGAGCCGGTCGAGGATGGTCTCGTCCGGCGGCGGGATCGCGAAGTCCTTGCGGTTGCCGGTGCGGGTGAAGCCGGTCTCCGTCGTTCCCACGAAAGGCCGGGCGATGACGCGGCCGATCCGCAGCGGGTCGACCAGCACCCGGACCTTCCTGCAGAGCGCATAGAGCCGCTCCAGGCCGAAATGCTCCTCATGCGCCGCGATCTGCAGCACCGAGTCGACCGAGGTGTAGCAGATCGGCTTGCCGGTCCGGATATGCTCCTCGGCAAGTTCGTCGATCACTGCAGTGCCCGAGGCATGTTTGTTGCCGAGGATGCCGGGCAGGGCGCCTTCGCGGATGATCGCCTCAATCAGATCGGGCGGGAACGTGTTCTCCAGCGCGGTGAAATAGCCCCATTTGAACGGCACCGGGCAGCCGGCGATCTCCCAGTGGCCGGAGGGAGTGTCTTTGCCCTGGCTGACCTCGACACCGTAGCCGTATTGGCCCTGCGGCGCGTCCGGCCGCGTCACGCCGGCGAGCGGCTTACCCGTCGAGGCCTCGCAGGCATGGCTGAGGCCGAGTCGGGCGAGGTTGGGGGTGTGCAGCGGACCGCGGCGTAGGCCCTCGCGGTCGCCGCGTCCCTCGGCGCAAGCTTCAGCGATATGGCCGAGCGTATCGGAGCCCTCGTCGCCATAGGCGACCGCATCCTCGGCGCCGCCGCAGCCGACGGAATCGAGCACGATCAGGATGGCGCGCGCCATCAGTCGCGCACCGCGGCGCTGTTCGCCGGTTCGAGGTTGAGGGCGGCGGCGAGCAGCGCCTGCGTATAGGCCTCGCGCGGGCGCTGGAAGATCTCCTCCGCCGGCCCTTCCTCGACCACCTTGCCGTTCTGCATCACCACCACCCGGTGCGACAGTGCCCTGACCACTTTGAGGTCGTGGCTGATGAAGAGATAGCCGAGCTTGCGCCGGACCTGCAGCCCGCGCAGCACCTCGACGATCTGCACCTGGACGGACATGTCGAGCGCCGAGGTCGGCTCGTCGAGCACGACGAATTTCGGATCGAGCGCCATGGCGCGGGCGATCGCGATGCGCTGGCGCTGGCCACCCGAGAATTCGTGCGGATAGCGGTCCATGGTCGCAGGATCCAAGCCCACATCGGCGAGCGCTTGCGCCACGATCTCGCGCTGGCGCTGATAGCTCAGCCCCTTCTGCTGGACGCTCAAGCCCTCGGCGACGATGTCGGCGACCGACATGCGCGGCGAGAGCGAGCCATAGGGGTCCTGGAAGACGACCTGCAGATCCTTGCGCTTCGGCCGGACGGCCTTGCTCTTCAGCCCGTCGATCCGGTCGCCGAGGAAGACGATCGGCCCCTCCGAGGCGATCAGTTTGAGGATGGCGAGGCCGAGTGTGGTCTTGCCCGAGCCGGATTCGCCGACGATGCCGAGCGTCTCGCCTTCGCGCACCTTGACCGAGATGCCGTCGACCGCCTTCACATGGCTGGTCGTTCGGCGCAGCAGCCCGGTCTTGATCGGGAACCAGACCTTGACCGGCCCGGCCTCCAGCAGGATCGGCGCACCCTCCGGCACCGGCTCCGGCCGGCCCTTCGGTTCGGCCGCGAGCAGGCGCTGCGTATAGGCGTGCTGTGGAGCGCCGAAGATCTCGGCGACCGGGCCTTGTTCGACGATCTTGCCCTTCAGCATCACGCAGACCCTGTCGGCGATGCGCCGGACGATGCCGAGATCATGGGTGATGAACAGGATCGCCATGCCGAGCCGTGCCTGCAGCTCCTTGAGCAGCGTCAGGATCTGCGCCTGCACGGTGACGTCGAGCGCCGTGGTCGGCTCGTCCGCGATCAGGAGGTCGGGCTCGTTGGCGAGCGCCATCGCGATCATCACGCGCTGGCGCTGGCCGCCGGAGAGCTGGTGCGGATAGGCGTCGAGCCGGCTTGCCGCATCGCGGATGCCGACCAGGGACAGCAGTTCGAGCGTCCGCTCGCGCGCCTTCTCGCCGCGCAGGCCCTTGTGCAGTTCGAGGATCTCGCCGATCTGCCGCGCAATGGTGTGCAGCGGGTTGAGCGAGGTCATCGGTTCCTGGAACACCATGGTGATGTCGTTGCCGCGGACCTTGCGCATCGCGTCCTCGTCGGCGGCGATCAGGTCCTGGCCGTTGAACAGCACCTTGCCGGAGGGATGATACGCCGCCGGGTAGTTCAGGAGCTTCAGGATCGACAGCGCCGAGACCGATTTGCCCGAACCGGATTCGCCGACCAGCGCCAGCGTCTCGCCCTTGGCGATCTCGAACGAGACCTTGTCGACCGCGAGCGTCTCCTGCCCGCCCTGGCGGAAGGCGACGGAGAGGTCATGGACGGAGAGGAGGGGGGCGCTCACGCGAAGGTCTTCCTCGGATCGAAGGCATCGCGGACGGCTTCGCCGATGAAGATCAACAGCGACAGCATCAGCGCGATCACGAAGAAGCCGGAAAGACCGAGCCAGGGCGCCTGCAGGTTCGCCTTGCCCTGCGCCAGTAGTTCGCCGAGCGAGGGCGAGCCCGGTGGCAGGCCGAAGCCGAGGAAGTCGAGCGAGGTCAGCGTGGTGATCGAGCCGTTGAGGATGAAGGGCAGGAAGGTCAGCGTCGCCACCATGGCGTTGGGTAAGAGGTGCTTGACCATGATCGCCCGGTTGGAGAGGCCGAGCGCGCGCGCCGCCCGGACATACTCGAAATTGCGTGCCCGCAGGAATTCGGCGCGGACGACGCCGACCAGCGCCACCCAGGAGAACAATAGCAGGATGCCGAGCAGCACGAAGAAGCCGGGCGTGATGATCGCGGCGACGATGATTAGCAGGTACAGCGCCGGGATCGAGGTCCAGATCTCGATGACGCGCTGGAAGATCAGGTCGGTCCAGCCGCCGAAATAGCCCTGGATCGCCCCCGCCGCGATGCCGATCACCGAGGAGATCGAAGCCAGGATCAACCCGAACAGCACGGAGATGCGGAAGCCGTAGATCAGCCGTGCCACCACATCGCGGCCCTGGTCGTCGGTGCCGAGCCAGTTCCATTCGAGCTCGCGGCAGGTCATGCCGCCGGTTCGCTCGGCGATTCCGCGGCACTGCTCGTCCTTCAGCATCCAGGTCGGCGGGGCAGGGGCCGGCACCGGCAGGTCGAGATTATGCGTGCGGTACGAATAGCGGATCGGCGGCCACAGCGCCCAGCCATTCGCCGCGATCTCCCTGGCGATGGTCGGGTCGCGATAATCGGTGGTGGCGAGGAAGCCGCCGAATTTCTCCTCGGGATAGTTCACCGCGACCGGGAACAGCGTCTCGCCCTTGTAGCGGACGATCAGCGGCCGGTCGTTGGCGATGAACTCGGCGAAGAGCGAGAGCACGAACAGCGCCAGGAAGATCCAGAACGACCACCAGCCGCGCTTGTTGGCCTTGAAGCTGTCGAGACGGCGCCGGTTGATCGGCGAGAGCTTGAGCCAGCCCTGTTTCATCTGCGGGGGAGCGGCAGCAGGTGCGGCGGAGCGCAAGGCCGGCGGCGGTGCGTCGAGAAGCGTGTCGCTCACCTCAGGCCTCCCGCGATTCGAAGTCGATGCGCGGGTCGACCCAGGCATAGGTCAGGTCGGTGATCAGGTGCACGAGGAGGCCGATCAGCGAGAAGATGTAGAGATTGGCGAAGACGACGGGGTAGTCGCGATTGACGATAGCCTCGAAGGACAGGAGCCCGAGCCCGTCGAGCGAGAAGATCGTCTCGATCAGCAGCGATCCCGCGAAGAGCGCATGCACGAAGGCGCCGGGGAAACCGGCGATGACGATGAGCATCGCGTTGCGGAAGACATGGCCGTAGAGCACGCCACGCTCCGACAGCCCCTTCATTCGCGCCGTCAGCACGTACTGCTTCCTGATCTCGTCGAGGAAGGAGTTCTTGGTCAGCAGCGTCGAGGTCGCGAAGGCGCCCAGCGCCATCGCCAGTACCGGCAGGGCGATGTGCCAGAGATAGTCACCGATCTTGCCGAGCAGGCTGAGCTGCGCCCAGTTTTCCGAGGTCAGGCCGCGCAGGGGGAAGATCTGCCAGAACGAGCCGCCGGCGAAGAGCACGATCAGCAGGATCGCGAACAGGAAGCTCGGAATGGCGTAGCCGATGATCACGACCGCGCTGGTCCAGGTGTCGAAGCGCGAGCCGTCCTTGACCGCCTTGCGGATGCCGAGCGGGATCGAGATCGCATAGGAGAGCAGGGTCATCCACAGCCCGAGCGTGATCGAGACCGGCAGCTTCTCCTTGATCAACTGCAGCACCGGCGCATCGCGGAAATAGCTGCGGCCGAAATCGAAGGTCGCATAGTCCTTGAGCATCTTGAGGAAGCGCTCATGCGCCGGCTTGTCGAAGCCGAACTGCTTTTCCAGCTCCTTGATGAAGGCCGGGTCGAGCCCCTGCGCGCCGCGATAGGCCGAGCCTGAATCCATCGCCTGCGCCCCGGCATCGCCGCCCGAGCCGCCGCCGACGCGCTCGGCCGCGCCGCTATTGGGATTGTTGAGCTGCGAGATGATCCGCTCGACCGGCCCGCCCGGGGCGAACTGCACGATGACGAAGGAGATCAGCAGAATGCCGAACAGGGTCGGCACCATCAGCGCCAGACGCCGGGCGATGTAATTCAGCATTCCAGCTTATGCCTTCCCGATCCGCTTTGCTTTTTCCGGATCGTACCACCAGGTTCCCGGCGCTCCGGAGCCGTATTTCGGTTTGGTCTGCGGGCGCTCATACATGTCCCAATAAGCCAGCCATTCGCTGGCGTTCCACCACATCGGGATCCAGTAGCGTCCGGCGCGCAGCAGCCTGTCGAGGCATTTGGCCGCCACCACGACGTCGGCGTAACTTTCGGCCTTGCCGACCTTTTCGATCATCGCGTCGATCGCGGGATCGGCGATGCCGCCGACATTGCGCGAGCCGCGTGTCTTGGCCGCTTCGGAGCCGTAGAGGATGCGCATCGTATCGCTCGGGATGACGCTGCCGGTCATCGCCCGGCTGATCATGTCGAAGTCGAACTCGTCGAGCCGGCGCTGGTATTGCGCGCCGTCGACGATGCGCGAGGTCGCGTTGATGCCGAGCCGCTTGAGATTGGCCTGGAAGGGCTGGGTGTGCGGCTGCAGCGAGGGCGTCGAATCGAGGAACTCGATTTCGAAGGGCTGGCCGTTCGGCAGTTTCAGCACATTGCCGTCGCGCTTGCAGCCGGCGGCGCGCAGCATCTCGTCGGCGCGGCGCAGCAAGGCGCGGTCGCTGCCCGAGCCGTCCGAAACCGGCGGCAGATAGGGCTCTCCGAAGACTTCGTCCGGCACCTTGCCGCGGAACGGCTCCAGCAGCGCGAGCTCTTCCGGCGAGGGCTTGCCCTCTGCCTTCGAATCCGAGTTCTCGAAATAGGAGGTCGCCCGCGAGAAGGACGAGAACATGATGTTCTTGTTGGTCCACTCGAAGTCGAAGGCGAGGCCGAGCGCCTCGCGGATGCGCGGATCGGTGAACTTCTCGCGGCGCAGATTGTAGATCCAGCCCTGCGAGCCGATCGGCTCGGTCTTCGGCAGGGCCTCCTTCTTGACCTTGCCCTCCTTGATCGCCGGGAAATCGTAGCCCGTTGCCCAGATGCGCGAAGTGAATTCCTCCTGGAAGGTGATCACGCCGCTCTTGAAGGCCTCGAACGCCACCTGCCGGTCGCGGAAATACTCCCAGCGCACGCGGTCGAAATTGTTCTGGCCGACATTCACCGGCAGGTCTTTGGCCCAGTAGTCCGGCACCCGGTCGAACTCGATGAAGCGGCCCTGCTCGAAGCGGCCGACCTTGTAGGCGCCCGAGCCGAGCGGCGGCTCCAGTGTCGAGGCCTCGAAATTGCGGGTCGACCAGTACTTCTCCGAGAAGACCGGCAGGCCGGAGACGACAAGATGCAGGTCGCGGTCGCGCTTCGGCGAGAGCTTGACCACGAGGAGGTCGTCGCTCTCGGCAACTGCCGATACCATCTCGGCGAGGATCAGCCGGTAGGTCGGATGGCCCTTGCTCTTGAGCAGGTTGAACGAGAAGGCGGCATCGCCAGCAGTGACGCGCGAACCGTCATGGAATTTCGCCTCCGGCCGCAGGCGGAAACGGTAAGTCAGCTTGTCCTGCGAGACCGCGACGCTTTTCGCCAGCAAGCCGTAGACCGTGTTGGGCTCGTCAGCCGAGCCGTACATCAGGCTGTCGAAGCAGGCGTCCATGCCGGCGGCGCCGTCGCCCTGCAGCACGAAGGTATTGAGCGTGTTGAAGGTGTCGAAGCTCTGATTGCCGCCGGCGCGCTTGATCTGGATGGTGATCGAGCCGCCCTTCGGCGCCTTCGGGTTGACATAGGCGAAATGCGGGAAGTCCGGCGGCAGCGCCAGTTCGCCGAAGGTCGAGAGGCCGTGGACCTCGTTCTCCTGCGCGAGCGCCGTCGTGAGCGAGCCCGGCAGCGCGGCCGCGCCTGCGAGCGCGCCGCCGCCTTCGAGCAGCCTGCGGCGGGTGATCCGGATCGCCATGCGAAGCCCCTTGCGATTCGTTGTCGATTATGTCGTCAAGCCCGGCCAAAGCCAGAGCAACCGGCATTCCCCGTCATGGTGACGGCAATTGCATGGCGCCGACAAGCAAAAGCCGGGCTTGCGCCCGGCTTGCGAGGTCACGTTGCTGCGAAAGGCGCCGCTGGCTCAGGGCTTCGGCAGCGGCTTGGGCGAATCGGCGAGGCTGTTGAGATAGGCGACGACGTCGGCGCGGGCTTCGGGCCGGCTGATGCCGGCGAAGGCCATGATCGTGCCCGGCACATAGGCCTTCGGGTTCTTCAGGAAATGGTCGAGCGCGTCGGCGTCCCAGCTCTTGTCGCCGCGGCCCTTCATCGCGGCCGAATAGCCGAAGCCGGCGACCGAGCCCTCGTTGCGGCCATAGACGTCATAGAGATGCGGACCGACCTTGTTGGCGCCGCCCTTCTCGAAGGTGTGGCAGGCCTTGCAGGCGGCGACGGCCTTCTCGCCCTTGGCCACGTCGGCCTTGGCGAGGCGCACGGCGATCGGTTCCTCGGCCGCTGCCGCGGCACCTGCGCCGCCGGCCGCAGCCGCCGGCTCAAGGCTCGGCAGGTCGTAGCCCGGCACAGCCGGCTTCTTCGGGGCGAAGACGATGCCGGCGGTCATGTTCAGGGCCATCACGACGAGCAGGGTCGAGAGACCCGCGCCAGCGATCTTGTTCAGTTCGATATTCATCGTCTCTCACAACCCCCGGCCCGCCCGTCGGCGAAGCAAGACAGCGCTGCGGCCGGACCCTCGCAGGCACCGGCACGTCAGCGCTGCTTAACCGCTTTGCGCGCTGCATTGCAACTCGTATAAGCACGCACCGCTTTGAGACCTTTTGCCGCCCTGCGAGCTTTCCCCAGCCAATGCCCAATCCGCTGATCCTGATCCCGGCCCGCATGCAGGCGACGCGCCTGCCGGGCAAGCCGCTGGCCGACATCCTGGGCGAGCCGATGATCGTCCGTGTCTGGCGCCGCGCCATCGAGGCGCGCATCGGCGAGGTCGTGGTCGCGACCGATGACGAGCGCATCCTGGCGGCGATCGAGCAGGCCGGCGGCCGGGCGGTGATGACCAGCCCGGCGCACCAGACCGGTTCCGACCGGATCAAGGAGGCCGCCGACATCGTCGACCCCGAGGGCCGGCACGATATCATCGTCAACGTCCAGGGCGACTTCCCCACCTTGGCGCCGACTGCGATCGCGGCAGCGATCGAGCCGCTGGCCGATCCGGCCGTCGACATCGCGACGCTTGCCGGGGAGATCACCGACGAGGAGGAGAAGACGGCGCCGAGCGTGGTCAAGCTGATCGGCAGCGAGGTTTCTCCCGGCCGGATGCGGGCGCTCTACTTCACCCGTGCGACCGCGCCTTATGGCGATGGCCCGCTCTATCACCATGTCGGCCTCTATGCTTACCGCCGCCGCGCGCTCGACCGCTTCGTCTCGCTGCCGCAGTCGCCGCTCGAACTGCGCGAGAAGCTCGAGCAGCTGCGGGCGCTCGAGGACGGCATGCGCATCGACGCCATGATCATCGATCACGTCCCGCGCGGCGTCGACACGCCCCCTGATCTGGACCGCGCCCGCGCGTTCCTGACTTCCAGCGCCGGAGCCTGAAGACCAAAATGTCAGTCGTCGTTTCCTATCAGGGCGAGCCCGGAGCCTTCTCCTCGCAGGCCGCCCTCCAGGTTTTCCCGGATTGCGAACTCCTGCCTTGCCGGACCTTCGAGGACGCGCTCGCTGCGGTCTCGGACGGCGCCGCCCGCTACGGCATGATCCCGATCGACAATTCGATCGCCGGTCGCGTCGCTGATATCCATCATCTGCTGCCGCGCTCCGGCCTGCACATCATCGGCGAGCACTTCCTGCCGATCCGCTTCCATCTGATGGCGGTCGAGGGCGCGACGCTGGCGACCCTGAAGACCGTGCAAAGCCACATCCACGCGCTCGGTCAGTGCCGCAAGATCATCCGCAAGCTCGGCCTCAAGGCCGAGGTCGCGGCCGACACCGCCGGCTCCGCAAGGCAGGTGGCCGAGGCCGGCGATCCGACGCGCGCCGCGATCGCGCCGCATATCGCCGCCGAGGTCTACGGCCTCAAGATTCTGATGGAGGATATCGAGGACGAGAAGCACAACACCACGCGCTTCGTCGTGCTCTCGAAATATCCGGAGTTCGCCCGCCAGGGCTCGGCCAAGACGGTCACCACGCTGATCTTCCAGGTCCGCAACCTGCCGGCGGCGCTCTACAAGGCGCTTGGTGGCTTCGCCACCAACGGCATCAACATGACCAAGCTCGAGAGCTACATGGTCGACGGCCATTTCTCGGCGACGATGTTCTACAGCGATGTCGAGGGCCATCCTGACGACCCGGCGCTGAAGCGGGCGCTCGACGAGCTCGCCTTCTTCTCCAAGGAGCTGAAGATCCTCGGCGTCTACCCCGCCCACGAATTCCGCGACAGCTTCCCCGAGCCGGGGGAGTAGCACGCTTCCTTCTCCCCTCGGGGGAGAAGGTGCCGGCAGGCGGATGAGGGCGGTTCGACCGGGTGAGACAAGCGCAGGTAGCACCTGACGTCCCTCATCCGTCTCGGCTTCGCCGAGCCACCTTCTTCCCCGAGGGGAGAAGGTAATCCGGTGCTTCACCAGGGGCGTGGCCCCTCCATCGTCGAGACATGGGCCGAGACCACTTTCCAGCCCAGATCCGGGAAACGCACCCAGGTCTGGCTCTGGCGGCCGATGATCTCGCGCCCGCGCACCTTGAACTCCAGGTTCACCGTGGCGAAGTCGCGGCCGAGCGTCAGGATTTCCAGACGGATCCGCTTCTCCTTGATGCCCGGGCCCGGCGGGCGGGCGACGCGATGGGCATGGATTTCGTCGAAGCCGTAGCCGTTCTCGCCGAGCGCGTAGCGGATCGTGTGGGGGCTGTTCCAGAACGAGCCGTCGAGCACATCGACATCCTTGTCGATCAGCGCCTGCTCATAGCGCTCGAACAGGGCGCTGATCTCGGCGACGACATCGGGCAGGTTCGGGGTCTGGTCGCTCACGAGAGGGCCTCCATGGCTTGGGCGACGGTGATCAGGCTGGCGTCGGTGCCGCGTCCGCCGATGATCGAGAGACCGACCGGCGCGCCGTTCACGGTGGCGCCGGGCAGGTTGAGCTGGGGCGAGCCGGTGAGGCCGCCCTGGGCGCAGAGGCAGGTGATGCGGTCGCGCAAGGGCTGCAGCTCCGGTGTCGGCAGGCCGCGCAGCGGCGCCGGGAATGGCGTCGTCGGCAGGCAGAGGATCGTGCCGGGCGGTAGCAGATAGTGTAGCCGCGCCCGCGCTTCCTCGCGCATCAGCGCTGCCCAGTTGCGCTCGCTCGCAGGAACCTGCGAGCCGGCGATCAACCCGGCAGCGACGCTGAAGGCCATGCGCGGATTATGCCGCTCGATCCAGGGCCTGAAGGTCTGCCAGGCCTCGACCGGCTGCAGGCTGCGCTGTGCCCGCGCCCAGACCGAAAGCCCTTGCGGCGCCATGATCTCCTCGCGTGCCGGGCCGATGATCCGCTCCAGCTTCCGCATCATCGGCTGCAGGGCCGCGGCGACCTCGGGATCGGCGAAGCCGAAGGCATCGACCGCGATCAGGAGCCTGGTCGGCAGCGGGCCCGGCGCTTCGCCGAGCAGCACGGCGCCGACCTTCGCGAAGGTCCCGGCGTCGCGGGCGAACCAACCGGCGGTGTCCGAGCTCGGCGCTTGCGGCATCAGCCCGGTGACGTCGAGCCGGCCATGCGTCGGCCGGATGCCGTAGATCCCGCAAAAACTCGACGGCACCCGCATGGAGCCGCCAGTATCGGTGCCCAGCGCGATATCGCAGAGCCCGGCGGCGACGGCTGCCGCCGAGCCCGAGGAGGAGCCGCCGGGCACGCGCTCGGGAGCGGCGCTGTTGATCGGCGTGCCGTCGAAGGCGTTCTCGCCGAGAATGCCGAGCGAAACCTCGTCGGTGATGGTCTTGCCGACGCAATGGGCCCCGGCATCCAGCAAGGTCTGCACCGCCCAGGCATGGCGCGTCGGAACGGGGTTCGCCTTGGCCCAGTCATGATTGCCGCCACCGGTCGGCAGGCCGGCGACATCGAACAGGTCCTTGACCGCGAAGCTCAGCCCCGAGAGCGGTCCGCCCGGATGGCCGGCGATATGGGCGCGCGGCCCGGGGACGAAGGCGTTGACCGGGTCCGTCATCCAGGGCTCCGCAAAGAGGTCTTCGTCAGGATGAGGCGAGGCGCGTCAGGGCTCCTCGCCGTCGACTGCCCACGCCTTCAGGATGGTGTTGGCGATCGCCATATGCGGCGGGCAGAACAGCTCGGCGGGGTGCTTGCCCTCCAGCATCTGCAGCGCCTCGGCGCGGCTGAACCAGCGGCCGGCTTCAAGCTCGGTGCCGTCGAGCACGATGTCGTCGTTCAGCGCCTCGGCGATGCAGCCGATCATCAGCGAACCCGGGAAGGGCCAGGGCTGCGAGGCGATGTAGCGCACGGTGCCGGTACGCAGGCCCGCTTCCTCCCAGGTCTCGCGGCGGACCGCATCCTCGAAGGTCTCGCCCGGCTCGACGAAGCCGGCGATGCAGGAATACATGCCGGGCGCAAAGCGCGCCTGGCGCGCCATGAGGCACTTGTCCCCGCGCACCGCCAGCATGATCACGACCGGATCGGTGCGCGGGAAGTGCTGGGCGCCGCAGGCCTCGCATTGCCGCTTCCAACCTGCCGAGCCGAGCTTGGTCGGCGCGCCGCACTGGGCGCAGCAGCGATGGCGGGCATGCCAGTCGAGCAGGGCCTTGGCCTCGCCGAGCGGGCCGAGTTCCTCCTTCGGCACCAGCCGCTTCAGCGCGACGCTGCGCAGATCGGTGACGACGAGTACCGCCTGCTCGCGCAGGCCGTCGAGCAGTTCGCGGTCGATCAGCCGGCCGAAGCGCGGCGCACCCTCGGGATCGAGCCCGAGGAAGACCTCTTCCTGTGCCGGGCCCAGGCCATCGGCGCCGCTCTCGTCGAACCAGACGCTCTGGCTCTCGGCGCCCGTCCGCAGCAGGATCGGGGTCTCGCCGGCGACGACGGTGAAGCGCGCACCGCCGCGTGCCCGCAAGTCCGCGACCTCGTCCGGACGGTCGCGCAGATCGGCACGTCGGTCGAGCGAGCTGGTGGCGAAGCCGGTCTGGGCTGAGCGTTCTTTGCGGCGGGAGGCGTCGTTCATGCCTCCCGTCCTACTCCCCTTTCGTCCCGACCGGAACGGGTCGAAAGCAGAATTATACGTATACGAATGTTCGCCGGCAGCGGAGCCGCCTGCTCACTCCTTCCCACGCCCGCGCAGGAGGTGGATGATGCCGGAGAAGTCGGTGCCGCCTTCGCCCCAGGCGTTGTGCATGCCGTAAACCTGCGCCGCCGCAGCGCCGAGCGGGGTGGAGGCGCCGGCGGCCTGCGCCGCCTCCTGGGCGAGCTTAAGGTCCTTCAGCATCAGCGCGGAGGCGAAGCCGGGCTTGTAGTCGTTGTTGGCCGGCGAGGTCGGCACCGGGCCCGGCACCGGGCAATAGGTCGTCAGCGACCAGCACTGGCCCGAGGAGGTCGAGGCGACGTCGAACAGCGCCTGATGCGACAGACCGAGCTTCTCGGCCAGCACGAAGGCTTCCGAGACGCCGATCATCGAGATGCCGAGGATCATGTTGTTGCAGATCTTCGCCGCCTGGCCGTTGCCGGCGTCGCCGCAATGCACGACCTTCTTGCCCATCGCCGACAGGACCGGCTCGCCGTGCTTGAAAGCGTCCGCGCTGCCGCCGACCATGAAGGTCAGGGTCGCGCCCTGGGCGCCGCCGACGCCGCCGGAAACCGGCGCGTCGAGCGAGAGGCAGCCGCGCTCGGCGGCGAGCGCATGGGCCTTGCGGGCGCTCTCGACATCGATGGTCGAGGAGTCGATCAGCAGCGTGCCCGGCTTCACCGCGGGGAGGATGTCGGCCCAGACGCCCAGTACATGCTTGCCGGCCGGCAGCATGGTGACGACGATCTCGGCTTCAGCGACCGCTTCCTTGGCCGAAGAGGCGATGCCGACGCCGAGCGCGGCAGCCGCATCCTTCGAGGCCTGGGAGAGGTCGAAGGCGGAGACCTTGTGCCCGGCCTTGACCAGGTTGCCGGCCATCGGCCCGCCCATATTGCCGAGCCCGATGAAGGCGATGGTGCTCATGGTCGTGTCCTTCCCGCTATCGTTGGCGTCATGCTCGGGCCTGACCCGAGCATCTCTTTCAGGAGATTCTCGGGTCTGCGCTTCGCTTCGCCCGAGAATGACGGCTTCTCGTCAATTTCCCTTGGCCCGCCCGACCAGCGAGCGCGCCACGATCATCCGCATCACCTCGTTGGTCCCTTCCAGGATCTGGTGGACCCTCAGGTCACGGACGATCTTCTCGATGCCGTAATCGGCGAGATAGCCATAGCCGCCATGGATCTGCAGTGCCTGGTTGGCGACCTCGAAGCCGGTGTCGGTGGCGACGCGCTTGGCCATGGCGCAGAGCTTGGTTGCATCCGGCGTCTTCTCGTCGAGCGCCGCCGCGGCGCGCCAGAGGAAGGTGCGGGCTGCTTCCAGTTCGATCGCCATGTCGGCGAGCTTGAATTGCAGCGCCTGGAAATCGGCGATGCGCGAGCCGAAGGCCTTGCGCTCCTGGGCATAGGCCAGCGCCTTGTCGAGCGCGCCCTGCGCTCCGCCGATCGAGCAGGCGCCGATATTGAGCCGCCCACCATCGAGCCCGGCCATGGCGATCTTGAAGCCGATGCCTTCCGGGCCGATCCGGTTGGCGACGGGCACGCGGCAGTTCTCGAAGATCACGGCGCGCGTTGGCTGGGCGTTCCAGCCCATCTTCTTCTCATTGGCGCCGAAGGAGAGGCCGGGTGTATCTTTCTCGACCACGATGGTCGAGATACCGGAGGGACCGGCCTCGCCGGTGCGGACCATCACCACATAGACGTCGGAGACGCCGGCGCCGGAGATGAACTGCTTCTGGCCGTCGAGCACGTAATGGTCGCCGTCGAGCACCGCCCTGGTCTTCAAGGCGGCAGCGTCGGAACCGGCGCCCGGCTCGGTCAGGCAATAGCTCGCCAGATGCTCCATGGTGCAGAGCTTCGGCAGGAACTTATGGCGCTGCTCGTCCGACCCGTAGCGGTCGATCATCCAGGCGCACATATTGTGGATCGAGATATAGGCGGCGACCGTCGGGCAGGCGGTCGAGAGCGCCTCGAAGATCAGCGTCGCGTCGAGCCTGGTCAGGCCGGAGCCGCCGACATCCTCGGCGATATAGACCCCGCCCATGCCGAGCGCGGCGGCCTGGCGCATTTCCTCGACCGGGAAATGCTTTTCCTCGTCCCAGCGCACAGCGTGCGGCGCCAGGGTTTCGGCAGCGAAACCCTGGGCCATGTCGCGGATAGCGATCTGGTCTTCGGTGAGGGAGAAGGCGCTCATGGCTTCCAGTCCGCGCTATGGATCAGCCTAGAGGCGATCGCAGTCGAGGCGAATTTCCGGATCATGCGCTGGTCGGCCGAAACGAGCACCGTATCGAGCTGCCGGGCCAGGGCGATGTAGTAGCAATCATAGACGGAGTGGTCGAATTCCAGGGCCATCGACCACGCCATCTCGGTAATGTCGGCCATTGGAAAATAGCCTGCCATGATCTTGTCGATCGTCGCGACCATTGCCATGGCCTGCTCGCGATCGAGCTCCTTCTTGCGGATATGGACCAGCGCCGTGTTCCGTACTTCCGCGAGGAAGAGATCGGGGGCGACGAGCGGCTGGTCCGTTGCCGGTAGTGGATAGGTCGATGCGGTCGTGGACGCTGGAATGAACCAGCGCAGGGCCGCGCTCGCATCGATGACGATCATCGTCCTTCGCGCTCGTCGCGAAGGATATCTTCCGGCGGCGTCGCTGGCTTGATCGGGCCATATTGGCGCCTGAACTCTTCGATCAGCGAGATTTTCTCGCTGCCGGAGAGTGGCGCGGCCGCTCGCAGAGTGTCGCGGACGAAGGCCTCGAACGGAACGCCCGCAAGGCGCGCCTTGACCTTCAGCCCGGCGATCACGTGATCTTCGATGCTGCGGACGACGAACTGACCCATGGTTCAACTCCCTCGTCGATATCATCACTGATATCATCGAGGGTGCTGCCCCTCAACCCATCGTCGGGATGACGAAGCTCGCACCGTCCTTGATGCCAGACGGCCAACGCGCCGTCACCGTCTTGGTCTTGGTGTAGAAGCGGATCGAGTCCGGGCCGTGCTGGTTGAGGTCGCCGAACACGGAGCGCTTCCAGCCGCCGAAGGTGTAGTAGGCCAGCGGAACCGGGATCGGCACGTTGATGCCGACCATGCCGACCTGCACCTTCGAGGCGAAGTCGCGGGCAGCGTCGCCGTCGCGGGTGTAGATCGCGGTGCCGTTGCCGTACTCGTGGTCGTTGGTCAGCTTCAGCGCCTCGTCATAGCTCTCGGTGCGCAGCACGGAGAGGACAGGTCCGAAGATCTCCTCCTTGTAGATGCGCATGTCCTTGGTGACGTTGTCGAACAGGCAGCCGCCGACATAGAAGCCGTTCTCGTAGCCCTGCATCTTGAAGTCGCGGCCGTCGACGACGAGCTTGGCGCCTTCGCCGATGCCGATGTCGACATAGGACTTGATCTTCTCCATCGCCGCTTTGGTGACGACCGGGCCGTAATCGGCCGAGGTGTCGGTCGAGGGGCCGATCTTCAGGCTCTCGACGCGGGGAATGAGCCGCTTGACCAGCTCGTCGGCGGTGGCCTTGCCGACGGGCACCGCGACCGAGATCGCCATGCAGCGCTCGCCGGCCGAACCGTAGCCGGCGCCGATCAGCGCATCGACCGCCTGGTCCATGTCGGCGTCGGGCATGATGATCATGTGGTTCTTGGCGCCACCGAAGCACTGCACCCGCTTACCGTTGGCGCAGCCGCGGGCGTAGATGTACTCGGCAATCGGGGTCGAGCCGACGAAGCCGACGGCCTTGATGTCATGGTCGTCGAGGATAGCGTCGACCGCTTCCTTGTCGCCGTTGACGACGTTGAGGATGCCGGGAGGGCCGCCCGCTTCGATGAACAGCTCGGCCAGGCGCATCGGCACGCCGGGGTCACGCTCGGACGGCTTCAGGATGAAGGCGTTGCCGCAGGCGATGGCGGGGCCGAGCTTCCAGAGCGGGATCATCGCCGGGAAGTTGAACGGGGTGATGCCGGCGACGACGCCGAGCGGCTGGCGCAGCGAATAGATGTCGATGCCCGGGCCGGCGCCGTCGGTGAATTCGCCCTTCATCAGGTTAGGCACGCCGAGCGAGAACTCGACGACCTCGACGCCGCGCTGGATGTCGCCCTTGGCGTCGGGAATGGTCTTGCCGTGCTCGCGGGCGAGCAGCTCGGCGAGCTCGTCATTGTTCTGCGCGATCAGGTCGAGGAACTTCATCAGCACGCGGGCGCGGCGCTGCGGATTGACCGCCGCCCATTTCGGCTGGGCTTCGAGCGCATTCTCGACCGCGGAGCGCAATTCCTGCTGCGAGGCGAGGGCGACCTTGCCGATCACCGAGCCGTCCATCGGCTGGTAGACATCGGCCGTGCGGCCGGAGGTGCCCGCGACGTGCTTGCCGCCGATGAAGTGACCGATCTGACGCATGGCGTCCTCCCCTAAAGTCGTGTGACGCTGATTTGAGCTACCCCTATCATTATCGTTTGTGCACGGCTATAGGCAGATATCGGCCGGCGTCGTGCAAAAACACAGATACGGGAGGAGCGCCATGGAACGGTTCGACTGGGACGACCTGCGTTTCTTTCTCGCCGTTGCCCGTTCGGGCCGGCTCACCGCCGCTGCACGCCGGCTTGGCGCCGATCACGCCACCGTCTCGCGCCGCATCACCTCGCTAGAGGAATCGCTCAAGGCGAAGCTGTTCGAGCGGCGCCCGCAGGGCTATGCGCTGACCGGTCATGGCGAGCAGCTTCTGGCCAAGGCCGAGAGCATGGAGACCGAGGCGCTGGCGATCCAGAGCGAGATCGGCGGCGCCGACATGGCGCTCTCCGGCACGGTCCGGATCGGCGCGCCCGACGGCTTCGGCTCGACCTTCCTGGCGCCGCGCTTCGCCGGCTTCGCCAAGGCCTATCCGGGGCTCGAGCTGCAGCTCATCGCCATGCCGCGCCTGCTTTCGCTGTCGAAGCGCGAGGCCGATGTCGCGATTACGCTGGCCCCGCCCAAGGAGGGCAAGGTCGTCGCCCGCAAGCTCTGCGACTACCGGCTCGGCCTCTACGCCTCGCAGGACTATCTCGACGCCATGCCGCCGATCACCGCTGCCGAGGACCTCTTCAACCATCGCGTCGTCGGCTATATCGACGACCTGATCTTCACCCCCGAGCTCGACTATCTCGACGAGGTCGCCAAGGGCCTGCGCGCGCAGATCCAGAGTTCGAGCGTGCTGGCGCAGATGAATGCGGTCGCGGCTGGCGCCGGCATCGGTGTCATCCACCATTTCATGGCGGTCGACGAGCCCCGGCTCGTCCCCGTGCTGCCCGATAGCGTCTCGATCACCCGCTCCTTCTGGCTGCTCGTCCACGCCGATCTCAAGGACGTTGCCCGGGTCCGGGCGGTCGTCGACTTCATCGTGCGCGAGTCGAAGGCCCACCGTGCGCTGCTGATGGGTGAACTGCCGGCGGCCGGAGGCCCGCGTCTGGCCGCGGCAGGCTAAAGGCTCCGCCCGTTCAGGCGGCGACGCGGACGCAGTTGCGCCCCTCATGCTTGGCTGCGTAGAGCGCGCGGTCGGCGGCGATCAGATGCTGATCGAAGCTGCCTTTCCCGTCGATTCCGGCAATCCCGATCGAGACTGTGAACGTGATCTGCCGGTCATCGACGAGCAGCGTCTCATGCGAGATGTCGAGGCGGATATGATCGCTCAGGCGCAGCGCCGCCTTAGTGTCGAGGCCGGGGAACAGGATGGCGAATTCCTCGCCGCCGATGCGGGCGAGCAGGTGGCCGTTACCCTCGACTGACTGGGCTAGATAGCGCGCCACCTTCGCCAGCGCCTGATCGCCGAAATCATGGCCGTAGCTGTCGTTCAGCTGCTTGAAGTCGTCGATGTCGAGGATGGCGATCGTGCTGGCGAGCCCTTTGGCGCTCGCCTCCTCGACCAGGCGGCCGGCGTTGGCGAAGAAGTGACGGCGGTTGAACAGGCCCGTCAGCGCGTCGCGCGAAGCGAGATTGTGCAGCTGCTCGATCTGCTCCAGCGTCTCGACATTGCTGGCGATCCGGCATTGCAGCTCTTCCGGAATGAACGGCATGGAGATGAAGTCGTTCGCCCCCGCCTTGAGGAAGCCGACCGAGACCATCCGATCGCTCGAGGAGGAGACCCCGATCACGCGCATTCGATTGGAACCGAATTGCCGCCGGATGCGCCGCGTCAGCTCGTATCCGTCCATGTCCGGCATGTAGTAGTCGCTCACCACCAGCCGAAGATCGGGGTTCGCCTCCAGCAGGGACAGCGCCTCGGCTCCCGAGCCGGCCTCGACCACCTCGTACTGCTGCACCTTGAGCATATGGCCGAGCAGCCTGCGGGTCGCCGTGACGTCGTCGACGACCAGAATGCGGGTCCCTCGGTTGGCGAGCGCGCGCTTGGCGGTTGCGACCACGGTCTCGAGCGTGAAGGCGCTGTCCTTGGGGACATAGTCGATCACGTCGCGCTCCATGATCCGGTTGCGCGTCTCGAGATCGTAGGTGCCGGTATGGACGATGGTCGGGATGCCGCGCTGCACGGTGAAGTCGATCGCCTCGCCCCGCGGCGCGTCCGGCAAGTTCAGGTCGACCACGGCCATGGTGTAGGCGGCGCGGTCCTCGGTGACGACCTCGTGCAGTTCGTTGAGCGACTGGCAGACGACGATCGGCAGCTGAAGCTCGGCTTCGAGGCGGCGCGACAGTGCCATCGCGTAGGTCCGCGAATCCTCGACGAGAAGGATCTTCATCTCCTTGGGAATCGGCTCGCTCTGGCGACGGTTCTGCATGCGGTAAGCCATCGAGCTCACTGGTCCCCAGTCGGTGCCGCCCTGCCGCGCGGCCGGTAATGAGCTCTGCTTTGCAACGAAAGACGAACTCTATGAGGCGACCATCCTGCCGTTACGTTAATTTCGGCTTAACTATGTCTCTCGCTCTGCACGCTTGCTAAGGGCTGCTGCGCTGGCGGCGAGATCGCCGCTCAGATCCGCCAGGGCAGGATGTTGGCCGGCAGCTTGCGGCCGAGTGCGTCGAGTCCGAGCATTACCGCAAGGATCACCGCGCAGGCGCTGATCGCCACTGCGGCGGCTTCGCCGGCGAGCCCGGCCTCCTTCAGGCTGAACAGCACGACGCCGAGCGTCTCGGTGCCGGAGGACCAGAGCAGGGCCGAGACAGTGAGCTCGTTGAAGGCGACGAGGAAGACCATCAGCCCGCTGACCGCGGCGGCCGGTGCGAGGATCGGCGCTACGATGAAGCGCAGCATCTGCCAGAGCGTCACGCCGTCGAGCTTGGCGGCTTCCTCGTGATGCGCCTCGATCTGCGCCATCGCCGCGACCGGCGCCTTCAGCGCCAGCGGCAGGAAGCGCGCCATATACGCGAACAGGATGATGAAGGGCGTGGCGTAGATGCTGACGCCGATCAGCGGCAGCGGCTTCAGGAACATCAGGATGCAGGCGATGGCGAGCACGACGCCGGGCAGGGCGTAGGGCAGTTCGATCACCACATCGACGACGCGCCGGAGCTTGCCCATGCGCCGTTCGAGGCCATAGGCGAAGGCGATCGAGAGGAGCGCCAGCAGCACCGCGGCTGAGCCGGCGAACAGGAAGGAGTTGCGGAAGGCGCGCACCGTCACGTCCTGCCGCAGCAGCACCTCCGCGAACTTGTCGAAGGTGAGATTCTGCCAGGTGAGCGCGACGCCGAGCGCCGGCGTCAGCGCCTCGCCGATCAGCGCCAGCAGCGGCAGGCCGAGCTTGAGCGCGATCAGCAGCCAGAGGCCGGCAGCGACGAAGGGGCGTGCGATGCCGAGCTGCCAGAACGGCTGCAGCGGCCGCTCGATCTCGACCTTGCCGCCGCCGCGGCGCGTCGCGATCAGGCCGGCGATGATGCCGAGGCTGGCGACGAGCGCGACCAGCAGCGAGAGAGCCGCCGCATCCGGCAAGCCGGCCGGGCCGAAGCTCGACAGCCGGCGATAGATCAGCGTCGGCAGGGTGAGGTAGTTGACCGGCAGGCCGAGCAGGGCCGGGATGCCGAAATTGCCGATGCCGGCGACGAAGGCGAGCAGCGCCGCGGCGATGATCTGCGGCCGCAGCACCGGCAGCAGGATGCGCCCGACGATGGTGGCGGGAGCCGCGCCTTCCATCTGTGCCGCCTCGACCAGCGCCTGCGGCACGCTGCGCAAACCGGTCCAGAGCGTGATCGCCACCAGCGGCGCATGATGCAGCGCCATCACCAGGATGATGCCACCGCGCCCGAGCAGCGGATTGGGCGTGCCCGGCGCCGGCGCGAGCCCGACCATGCCGAGCAGGGCCGAGTTCGGCGCGAACAGGCTGAGGAAAGCCAGCGCCGCCACCTGCGGCGCGATCATCATCGAGAAGACCAGCGCGAAGGCGAGCGGACGCTTGCCGCGGACATCGGTGACTGCGAGCAGGATCGCCGCCGTCCCGCCGATCAGGAGCGCGCCGAAAGCCGAAAGGCCGGCCGTCTCGAAGGTGTGCAGGGTCGCGTTGACCGCGGCGCGGCTGGTGATCTCCGCCAGCGCACCCTCAGGTGCGAACTGCCAGCCCGGTGCAAAGGCGGCAGCGAGCAGGCGCAGGAAGGGCAGGGCGCCGAACAGCGTGGCGCACAGCAGCACCAATGCCGGCAGGCCAAGGCCTGTCGGCAAGGCGAACTTCGGCAGGACCGGCCGGATGCCGGTCTGCCGGAGTTCTGCGGGGGCTGCGAGCGTCATCGCGTCGGCGCCGATGCTGGCCTGTCGGAACTCAGCCTTCGAAGATCGCGCTGAAGCGCTTGCGGGCGGCCGGCTCGTCGGCCAGCGCCTTGGCGGCGTCGAACAGCATCAGCTTGATCGCGCCGCGCGCCGGATAGCCGGCCGGCAGGGCGACGTCTGGGTGAGCCGAGACATAGCCCTGCTTCAGGGCGAGTTCCTGACCGTCCTTCGAGATCAGGAAATCGACCAGGGCCTTGGCGGCTTCCGGGTTCTTGCTGCTCTTCAGGATCGCGACCGGCTCGCTCACCGCCGAGACGCCCTCCTTCGGGAAGACGAACTCGACCGGCGCGCCCTTGGCCTTCTCGCGGATCGGCATGAAGTCGACGATCATGCCGTAGAGCTTCTCGCCGGTGGCGACCTGGCGCAGGATGTCGCCATTGGCGCCGGCGGCGAGCGTGCCGTTCTTCTTCAGTTCCTCGTAGAAGCTCCAGCCACCCGGCAGGTTGCCGGTCAGGGTGATCGTGTGGATCATCGCCGCGCCCGAGTTCAGCGGGCTCGGCATGGCGAGCTGGTTCTTGACCTCCGGCTTGGCGAGGTCGAGCCAGCTCTCCGGTTTCAGCGCGGCCTTGGTGTTGTAGACGATGCCGGTGGTGATCAGCTTGGTCGCGAACCACATCTTGGCCGGATCATGCACGCCGGCCGGGAAAGCCGAGACATCGGCCTTGTCGTGGGCGAGCAGGCGGCCTTCCTTCTTCAGGCCTTCCATGGTCACCGCATCGGCGATCAGCAGCACGTCGGCCTGCGGCGCGCCGGCCTCGATCTCGGCCCGCAGCTTGGCCATCACGCGCGGCGTGCCGTCGCGGACAAAGCTGATCTCGACCTTGGGATACTTCGCCTTGAAGGCGTCGATCGTCTGCTGGGCGTCGGTGTTGGGCTGGCTGGTATAGAGCACGAGCTTGCCTTCGACCGCGCCGGCGGCGTCGATCGCCGGCAGGGCCAGGCCGAGCGCAAGGATGGCGGTTGCGAGGGCGCGCATGGGAAACTCCGATTGAATTTGCCACGAAGCCGCAAGGGCATCGCGAGCATCAGGACATGGGGTCGTGCGGCGCGGGGTAAGCCGTGTCGATGACACATCCGTGACAGCTTCTCTTTGACGCGGCTGCGCCGCGCCGTCAAAGCTGATCCGCCGGGCGTGGGCAGAGGGGGAGCGGTGAAAACTCCCGGCGAACTCTGCATGAAATCTACGCAGCCCTGCCGCTTGTGAGTTGCATGGCTCATCGACTAGTGTTTATGAGGAGGCGGCGAAAAAAGCCCAATCTAAACGTTTTAAATGGGAGGTTTCGATGAAATCCATGCGCTCTCTGGCTGCCGGCGCAGCCTTGGCAGCCATCGCCGCCGGATGGTCCGGAGCTGCGCTCGCGCAGGAGACGGTGACGGTCTGGTTCACCAAGGGCTTCTACAAGGGCGAGGACGACGCGCTGCTGTCCGTCGTAGACAAGTTCCAGAAGGCCACGGGCGTCAAGGTCGATCTCTCCCTCTACGCCACCGAGGACTGCGTCACCAAGTCGGTCGGCGCGGTCCAGGCCGGCACGCCGCCGGATGTCGGCTTCTGCACCACCTATGATTTCCGCACCACCGGCCAGTGGGCCTTCGAGGGCAAGCTCGAAGATGTCAGCGACGTGCTCGAGCCGCTGAAGGCGCAGATCCAGCCGCAGGCGCTGGCGACGACCCTGCTGATGAACGACAAGACCAAGAAGAAGGCCTACTACGCCTTCCCGGTCCAGCAGCAGATGATGCACATCACCTACTGGAAGGACATGCTGGAAGAGGCCGGCTTCAAGGAAAGCGACATCCCGAAGGGTTGGGACGGCTATTGGGATTTCTGGTGCGACAAGGTCCAGGGCGCGCTGCGCTCCAAGGGCAAGCGCATCTACGCCGTCGGCCACCCGATGGGCGTTGCCGCCTCCGACACCTTCTACTCCTTCCTGACCTTCGCCAATGCGCACAACGCCAAGGTCGTCGACGAGAACGGCAAGATCGTGCTCGACGAGCCGGCCAACAAGGCGGCGATGGTCAAGGCGGTGAAGGACTATTCCAACATCTCCCAGCGCGGCTGCACTCCGCCGTCCTCGGTCAACTGGCTCGACCCCGACAACAACGTCGCCTTCCACAACCGCACGACGGTGCTGACCCACAACGCCACGATCTCGATCGCGGCCAAGCACCTCGACGACATGAACAACCAGGCCCTGACGCAGGAACAGCGCGACCAGGCCAAGAAGAACTATTACGACAACATCCGCACGGCCGAATTCCCGAACAAGCCGGACGGTTCGCCGATGACCAACCTCGCCGCGGTCAAGACGGCGGTCGTCTTCGCCGATGGCAAGAACAAGAAGCGCGGCAAGGAGTTCATGGCCTTCATGATGAAGGACGAGAACCTGCGTCCCTTCGTCGAGGGCTCGGTCGGCCGCTGGTTCCCGACCACGGTCGAAGCCGCTAAGGCCGAGTTCTGGACGGGCGCGGATCCGCACCGCAAGATCGTCTACAAGCAGTACACGGACGGCACCGTGCCGTTCCAGTTCGTCTATAACTACAAGTTCACCACGGTGAATGCCGAGAACGTCTGGGCCAAGGCGGTCAACCGCGTTCTGGTCGACAAGGTCACGCCGGAGCAGGCCGTCGACGAGATGATCGCCCGCATCAAGCAGATCGCCGGCTGACGCCGGTATCGCCTGAGCCGACAAGAAGCGCATCCCGCGGCAAGCTTCGCCGCGGGATGCCGGCCCGTCTCGACCGGCGGGGTGTAGCGAGGGAGATAAGAACATGACGGCCGCAACGATGGCGCCCCCCACCACGATTCCGAGCAGCGCGACCTCCGGACAGACGCGCGACCGCGCCCTGTGGGGCGTGATCATGCTCGCGCCCTATATCCTCGTCTTCGCGGTGATGGTGGTCTATCCCGTCGCCTACGGCCTTTGGCTCGGCCTCAACTGGCAGTCCTACAAGGCGCTGTTCGCCGATCCGATCTTCGTCCGCACGCTGGTCAACACCGTCGTCTTCCTGTTCATCGCGGTGAACCTGAAGTTCATCATCGCGCTGTTCCTGTCGGGTTTCTTCGTGCAGCAGCGCGCCTGGGTGCGCATCATCCTGGTGCTGTTCATCCTGCCCTGGGCGGTGCCCTCGATCCCGACCATCCTGTCCTTCCGGGTCATGCTCAACCCGGAGAACGGCATGATCAACCAGCAGCTCTTCCAGTGGTTCGGCATCGTCGAGGGGCCGGGCTGGCTGACCGACCCGACGCTCGCCTTCGCCTGCTCGATCCTCGTCCACATCTGGAAATCGCTGCCGTTCTGGACCCTGATCCTGGTTACCGGCCGGCTCGCCATCGCGCAGGACCTCTATGAGGCCGCCAGCGTTGACGGCGCCAACAGATGGCAGCAGTTCCGCTTCATCACCTGGCCCTCGCTGGCGACGCTCTATGTCACCTCGACCTTGCTCTCGATGATCTGGACGCTCGGCGACTTCAACAGCGTCTACCTGCTCACCGGCGGTGGCCCGGGCGACCTTAACCACGTGCTGGCGACGCTCGGCATTCGCTATATGCGCAACAACAATCTCGACCTCGGCATCGCCTCGATCATCTGCGCCATGCCGCTGATCCTGCCTATGGTCTGGTTCATGGTGAAGCGTCTGTCGAAGGGAGCCGAGTGATGAAAAAGGTTCTCGACGAGGGCAAGCTGATCCTGATCGCCATTCCCGTCCTGATCTGGACGCTGCTGCCGATCTACCACCTCTTTGTGCTGTCGATCTCGACGCAGGAATCGATGCTCGCCGGCAAGCTCTGGCCGGACAAGCCGACGCTGCAGAACTTCCAGATCGTCTTCAACCAGCAGCACTACTATCTCAACAACTTCTGGTTGCAGCTGTTCAACAGCTTCCTGATCGCGATCGCGACCGGACTGCTCACGCTGTTCATCGCGACCTGCGCCGCCTTCGCCATCTCGCGGCTGAAGGCGCCGGGCGGCCGCTCGATCATGAACTTCGCCCTGGCGACCTATCTGATCCCGGCCGCCTTCCTCGCCATCCCCATGTACAAGGCGATGGGCACCTTCGGACTGCTCAACACCCGCGTCGCGCTGATCCTCGCCATGGTGGCATTGGCTTCGCCCTATGCGATCTGGGTGCTGAAGCAGGCCTCGGACAAGCTGCCCAAGGAGCTCGACGAAGCTGCGATCATGGACGGCGCCAACTCGCTGCAGCTCTTCCGGCTGGTCTATCTGCCGCTGATGAAGCCTTCCATGGTGGTGATCGGCATCTACGCGCTGCTGCTCGCCTGGAACGAGTATCTCTATGCGTTCCTGCTGCTCTCCAGCGAAAAGGCGGTGCCGCTCGCCGTCGGGCTCGGCCTCTTCCTCTCGGCCGACGATGCGCCCTGGAACCTCCTGATGACGGCGGGCCTGATCTACGCCATCCCGCCGGCGGTGATCTATTACGGCTTCCGCAAGAACATGGTCTCCGGCCTGACCGCCGGGGCGGTGAAGAGCTGACGAAAGCATCGATGAAGTGACCCGGCTGGCGCTGATGCAGAGCCGGGCTGCTTCGCTTTCGCTCGCAATGACGGCCGGTACGCCGCATATTGGCGTTGGACGCCGCAACAACATTTACGGATGACGTGATGACCGCCTCAAAGCTCGACCAGCTTCGCGCCATGACCACCGTCGTCGCCGACACCGGCGACATCGAGGCCGTGCGCCGCCTCAAGCCGGTCGACTGCACCACCAATCCGACGCTGCTGCTGAAAGCGGTGGAGACGCCCGCCTATGCTGGCCTCGTCGAGGAGGCGATCGCCTGGGGCAAGCGCCAGGGTGGCGCCGGCGCGGTCGAGGCGGTCTGTGACCGGCTCGCCGTCACCTTCGGCACAGAGTTGGCCAAGATCGTCCCGGGCCGGGTCTCGACCGAGGTCGATGCTGACCTTTCGTTCGACACGGCGGCGACCCTCGACAAGGCCCGCGCCATCATCGCCGCCTACAAGGAGCGCGGCGTTGGGCGCGAGCGGATCCTGATCAAGATCGCCTCGACCTGGGAGGGCCTGCAGGCCGCCCGCGTGCTGCAAGGCGAAGGCATCGACTGCAATCTGACCCTGCTCTTCGCCATGCCACAGGCCATCGCGGCGGCGGATGCCAAGGCGTTCCTGATCTCGCCCTTCGTCGGCCGCATTCTCGACTGGCACGTCAAGGCCGGCGGCGGCCCCTACACGGCGGAGACCGACCCCGGCGTCGTCTCGGTGAAGAGCATCTACGCCTATTACAAGGCGTTCGGGATCAAGACGGTTGTCATGGGAGCGTCCTTCCGCAACACCGGCGAGATCGAGGAACTGGCCGGTTGCGATCGCTTGACGATCGGCCCCGGCCTGCTTGACGAGTTGGCTGCCGCCACTGGTGATCTGCCGCGCAAATTGTCGCCGGCCGCCTCGCCGCAGGTCGCGGCCCCCGGAGGGGCAAAGAGGATCACGCTCGACGAGAAGGCCTTCCGCTTCACCATGAATGAGGACGCGATGGCGACCGAGAAGCTCGCCGAGGGCATTCGCGGCTTCGTCAAGGACCTGCGCAGCCTGCGCAAGCTCGTCGCCGCCAAGCTCGACGAGGCCAAGGCGGCGTGAGCGCTGCGGTTTCGGCGAAGGTCGCCGTCGTCACCGGCGGCGCCAGGGGCATCGGCCGCGCCGTCTGCGAACGGCTGGCGCAGGATGGCTTCGTCCCGGTCGTCTGGGATCTCGGGGAAGGCGAGGGCGGCCACGCCTTCGTCGCCTGCGATGTCACGGACGAGGCGCAGGTCGCTGCGGCGCTTGATAGAACCGAGCGCGAGCATGGGCCGATAGCCGTCCTGATCAACAACGCCGGTCTGACTGGCCCGTCCACGACGGTTGCCGAGACGCCGCTGGCGCAATGGCAGATGATCCAGGCCGTCAACCTGACCGGTACCTTCCTGTGCTCGCGCGCGATTGCGACAGCAATGGTGCCGCACGGTCATGGCCGCATCGTCAACATCGCCTCGCTCGCCGGCAAGGAGGGCACGCCGACGCTCTCGGCCTACAGCGCCGCCAAGGCCGGCGTGATCGCGCTGACCAAGGCCCATGGCAAGGAACTCGCGGGCACCGGCATTTTGGTCAATGCAGTGGCGCCGGCTGCGATCGAAACCGAATTGCTGCAGCAGATGAGCGCCGAGACGGTTTCAACCATGATCGGCAAGAGCCCGCTGAAGCGGCTCGGCACGGTCGACGAACTGGCCGAGCTGGTCGCCTGGCTCGCCAGCGAGAAATGCAGCTTCTCGACCGGCGCCGTCTTCGACCTGTCAGGCGGCCGCGCGACTTACTGAGCCTGCGCGGTGGCGTTGGGGTCGACCTTCGTCTCCATCACAGGGACGACAGGGGCGGTGGCCGACGGCGTGAAATAGGCCCGTCCGCGCGCTGCCGCCGCTTCGAGTGTCTGCTGCTGAGCCTTCGGCAGGCGCTTGGTGTCTTCGAGCGCGGTGAAGTCGCTGCTCGCATGGCCCGACGCGCGCTGACCGTCGAAGACGACCACGCCGTTGCGGGTGACGACGATGTCGCCCTTCCGCAGCGTAGGGTCGCGCAGATACCAATAGCTGTCGCTGGCCGGGTCGAGCTTGGCCGCCGGTTCCGCGGGCTTCGTGTTCACCTGGCGCGGCTTGCCGGGCTTCGGCTTGATCGCCGGACTGTCGGGAATGCCGATCGCGGCCGGTGGCGTCGGATTGCCGAAGATCGCCCGGGTGAGGTCGTCGAGGAAGCCCGCAGCTTGCGCCGGCGAAGCCATGGCGAGGCCGAAGCTGCCGGCAATGCCAATCGCCAGGATTATCCGTCGTGTCATGGCCGAACCTCCTGTTCGTGCATTGCCCGGTTGCGTCGCGCTTGTTCGCGTCAGCGCCGCAATCGACTGGAGCAGGCGCCCGCTCCTCTCAAACGAGGCACAAGCGGGAAAGTTCGATATCTCCGTTGCATCACCATTGCGCCGGGCCGCATCCGGCTACGGCGAACACGATTGCGCGCGCGCTCTGGCGGGCCTTGCGGTGCGGGTCTAAACATCCGTTCTCGTCCAAGCAGACCGGGCGGGCTGTCATGGCGATCCGTTCGCTCCTCGCACTATTCCTGTCTGCTGCGCTTGCGACGGCGGCTTCCGGACAAGCGCCGGGCTCGCTTCGGCAAGGAGCGAGCGAGGTCTCCTTCACGGCCAAGCGCTTCGGCGTACCGACAGCTTCGGGCATCTTCGACCGTGTCGATGGCGCGATCTCGCTCGATTTCGAGCGTCCCGAGCGCAGTCGTGTCAGGATGACGATCGGGACTGCCTCGCTCCGCACCGGCACGACACTGGTCGATGGCTTCATCAAGGGCGAAAGCATGCTCGATGTCGGCCGCTATCCGACGGCGACGTTCGTGTCCGAACAGATCAACCGCGTCGACGAACGCAGCCTCGTCATCCGTGGCCGGTTGACGATCCGCGCCATCACGCAGCGGGTGAATGTCAGTGCGGTCGCCGAGCGCGACCCGGCGGGCTTACGCTCCGGCGAGCGACTGGCTTTCCGCGCGACCACCGCCTTCTCGCGCAACGCCTTCGATATCGGGCGCGACGTCAACGTCGTCGACGATCAGGTCGACCTTTCGATTCGCGGCGAGGTTCTGCGCTGAACAGCGCGTTCTTGACAGATGACGACCTGGGATTTTGGCGATGCGTCCGAGACGCTGGCATCCCCTGATCATCGCCCTGCACTGGCTGACGCTGGTGCTGATCCTCGTGCAGTTCGGGCTCGCACAAGTGATGCGCGACGAGACGCGCGACCTGATCAGCCGCTTCCCGCTCTACCAATGGCACAAATCCATCGGGCTCAGCGTCGCGGCGCTCGTCTTCCTGCGCCTTGCGTTGCGGCTGGCCTTGCCGGAGCCGCAGTCGCTCGCCATACCTGCTTGGCAGGCGTTCGTTGCGGCAAGTGTCCGGGCCGGGCTCTATCTTTGCCTGCTCGCGCTGCCGCTGACCGGCCTGCTGATGGTCTCGGCCGCGCCGATCCAGATCCCGACGCTGCTCTATGGCTGGATCGCCGTGCCGCATCCGATCAGCCCGGACAAGGCGATCTACGAGGCGATGCTGCGCCTGCACGAGGCGCTCTTCACCACGCTGGCCACGCTCGCAGCGATCCATGCCGGCGCGGCCCTGTTCCATCAGTTCGTGCTGAAGGACGGGCTGATGCGCCGGATCTGGTTTGGCCGCGATCAGCCCTTGCCTTGAGAGGCCAGCGCCTCGGCGCGGATGGTCGAGAGCGACTTCGCCGGCGTGATCGCCTCGGGATCGAGCAGGCAATGGATGATCGCCGGCTTGCCGCTGCTCAGCGCGCGCTCGAAGGCCGGCGCGAATTCCTCGGTCGTCTCGACCCGCTCGCCATGGCCGCCGAAGGCCTTGGCATAGGCGGCGAAGTCGGGGTTCTTCAGCGTCGTCGCCGAGACCCGGCCGGGATAGTGCTTCTCTTGGTGCATGCGGATCGTGCCGTACATGCCGTTGTCGACGACGATGACGATCACCGGCAAGTCGTATTGCACCGCCGTCGCGAAATCCTGGCCGTTCATCAGGAAGCAGCCATCGCCGGCGAAGGCGATCACCGTCCGGTCCGGAAAGAGACGCTTGGCCCCGATCGCGGCCGGCACGCCATAGCCCATCGAGCCCGAGGTCGGCGCGAGCTGCGTCGCGAACTTGGTGAAGCGGTGGAAGCGATGCACCCAGGTCGCGTAATTGCCTGCACCGTTGCATAGGATCGCGTCGGCCGGGATGTTGCGGCGCAGCCAGGTCACCATCTCGCCGGGATGGAACTTGCCAGGCACCGGTGCCGGCTGCTCGCTCCAGGCGAGATAGGCGTCATGGGCTTCCGCCGCCGCACCGGCCCACGGGATCACCTGCGGCGGATGCACCGTCTCGAGCGCTGCGCAGAAGGCGGTCGGCGAGGCGTTGATCGCCAGCTCCGGCCGGTAGACGCGGCCGAGCTCTTCCGGATCGGGATGGACATGCACCAGCGGCCGGCCCGGATTGGGAATGCCGAATAGCGTGTAGGACTGGCTCGGCATTTCCGACAGGCGCCCACCGACCAGCAGCACGAGGTCGCTGTCCTGGATGCGCTTCAGCAGCTTCGGATTGGGGCCGATGCCGAGATCGCCGGCGAAGTTTGCATGGTGGGCCGGGAAGACCATCTGTCGGCGGAACGAGACCGCGACCGGCAGGTCGAAGCGCTCGGCGAAGCGCTGGAAGCGCGCGATCGCCTGTGGGTCCCAGCGCGAACCGCCGAGGATGGCGATCGGCGCCTTCGCCGCCCAGAGCCGCTTCTGCAGGTCGATCGTCTGCAGAAGCGAGGGATGCGTCTCGGTGACCTGATAGGGCGCTGCGTCCGGCACGTCGGCGAGGTCGGTCAGCACATCCTCGGGCAGCGCGATCACCACCGGGCCGGGGCGGCCGGCGGTGGCGACATGGAAGGCGCGGCTGATGATCTCGGGGATGCGCGCAGCATCGTCGATCTCGGTCGCCCATTTCGTCATCGTGCCGAAGACGGCGCGGTAGTCGAGCTCCTGGAAGGCCTCGCGCTCGCGCATGCCGCGCTCGATCTGGCCCACGAACAGGATCATCGGCGTCGAGTCTTGGTCGGCGATATGGATGCCGGGCGAGGCATTGGTCGCGCCGGGGCCGCGCGTCACGAAGCAGATGCCGGGCTTGCCGGTGAGCTTGCCGGCGGCCTCCGCCATCATCGCCGCGCCGCCCTCGGCCCGGCAGATGGTGACCTTCATCTCGGCGTCGTGCAGCGCATCGAGCACGGCAAGATAGCTCTCGCCCGGCACGCAGAAGGCGTCGGTCGCGCCGTGGATCAGGAGTTGGTCGACGAGGATCTGCCCGCCAGTGCGCTCAGCCATTGTGCGGCCCTCCCCAGGCCGGGTCGTTCAGGATCTCGTCGGCGTGTTCGCCAAGGCGTGGGCTCGGCCGGCCCGCGACCTGCCTGACACCGTCGAGCACGATCGGCGAGGCGACGGTCGGGGTCGAGCCGGCCCTGGCCGCCGGATTCTCGAGGTCGACGCGTACGCCGCGGGCCTTGACCTGCGGGTCGGCGAAGACCTCCTCGATCGTGTTGATCGGGCCCGCCGGCACGCCGACGGCCTCCAGTTTTGCCAGCAGGTCGAGCTTGGCAAAGCGGCTGGTCAGTGCGTTGAGGCGCGCAGTCAACGCGACGCGGTTGGCGACGCGCGAGCGGTTGTCGATATAGTCGGGCTCAGCCGCGAAGCCGGCATCGCCGACGGCTTCGCAGAGCTTGCGCCACTGCCCGTCATTGCCGGTGGCGATGATGATGTGCCCGTCCGCCACCGGAAAGACGTCATAGGGCACGATGTTGGGATGGGCGTTGCCGAGGCGCTGCGGCGCCTTGCCGGAAGTGAGATAGTTCATCGCCTGGTTGCCGAGCACGGCGACCTGCGCATCGAGCAGCGCCATGTCGAGGACAGCGCCTTCACCGGTCGCATCGCGCCGGCGCAATGCGGCGAGGATGCCGGTCGTGGCGTAGAGGCCGGTATAGATGTCGGCGACGGCATAGCCCGCCTTCATCGGTGCGCCCTGCGGTTCGCCGGTGACCGACATCGGCCCGCCCATGCCCTGGACCAGGAAGTCGTAGCCAGCGCGCGGCGCATAGGGGCCGTCCTGGCCGAAACCGGTGACCGAGCAGTAGATCAGCCGCGGATAGACCTTGCGCATCGACGCCGCGTCGAGCCCGTATTTGACGAGCCCGCCGACCTTGAAGTTCTCGATCACCACATCGGCATGAGACGCGAGGCGATGCACCAGCGCCTGGCCCTCGGCCGTACGAAAATCGGCCGTGATCGAGCGCTTGCCGCGATTGGCCGAGTGGAAATAGGCGGCTGAGAGATGTTCGTCGCCAGTGCCCTCGACGAAGGGTGGGCCCCATTTGCGGGTGTCGTCGCCCTCGGGCGCCTCGACCTTGACGACGTCGGCGCCGAGATCGGCAAGGAGCTGGCCGATCCAGGGGCCTGCGAGGATGCGCGCCAGTTCGAGAACGCGCAGGCCGGCGAGGGGAGGGGCTGAAGTCATATGCGAATCCACGCCGTCGTCCCGGCCGCAGCGAAGCGGAGAGCCGGGACCCATGCCGGAACGGTTCAGGCATGGGTCCCGGGTCGAGCTGCGCTCGCCCGGGACGACCCGAGAGGGAGGATCAGAAGAACGCCTGCAGCCCGGTGACGGCCCGGCCGAGGATCAGCGCATGGACGTCGTGCGTGCCCTCATAGGTGTTGACCGTCTCGAGGTTCGCCGCATGGCGCATGACATGGTACTCGATCGAGATGCCGTTGCCGCCGTGCATGTCGCGGGCCTGGCGGGCGATGTCGAGCGCCTTGCCGCAATTGTTGCGCTTGACGAGCGAGATCATCTCCGGCGCCATCTTGCCTTCGTCGAGCAGGCGGCCGACCCGGAGCGAGCCCTGCAAACCGAGGGTGATCTCGGTGACCATGTCGGCGAGCTTCTTCTGGTAGAGCTGCGTCTGGGCCAGCGGCTTGTTGAACTGCTTGCGGTCGAGCCCGTATTGGCGGGCGCGGTGGAAGCAGTCTTCGGCGGCGCCCATCGCGCCCCAGGAGATGCCGTAGCGGGCGCGGTTGAGGCAGCCGAACGGGCCCTTCAGTCCCGAGACGTTCGGCAAGAGGTTCTCTTCCGGCACGATCACGCCGTCCATGACGACTTCGCCGGTGATCGAGGCGCGCAAGCTGAGCTTGCCGCCGACCTTCGGCGCGGAGAGACCCTTCATGCCCTTTTCGAGGATGAAGCCGCGGATCTGGTTGTCATGCGCGGCCGACTTGGCCCAGATGACGAAGACATCGGCGATCGGCGAGTTCGAGATCCACATCTTCGATCCCGTCAGCTTGTAGCCGTCGGCGACCTTCTCGGCCCGGGTCTTCATCCCGGCCGGATCGGAGCCGGCATCCGGCTCGGTCAGGCCGAAGCAGCCGACCCATTCGCCCGAGCCGAGCTTGGGCAGGTACTTCTTGCGCTGGTTCTCGTCGCCATAGGCGTAGATCGGGTACATCACCAGCGAGGACTGCACCGACATCATTGAGCGATAGCCGGAGTCGACGCGCTCGACCTCGCGGGCGACGAGGCCATAGGAGACGTAGTTGGCGCCGGCGCAGCCATATTCTTCCGGGACCGTCACGCCGAGCAGGCCGAGCTCGCCCATCTCGTTGAAGATGCCGCGCTCGGTCTTCTCCTCGAGATAGGCCTCGGCGACGCGCGGCTGCAGCTTTTCCTGAGCGTATTGGCGGGCCGTGTCGCGGATCAGCCGCTCGTCCTCGGAGAGCTGCTCGTCGATCAGGAACGGATCTTCCCAGTTGAACTCAGCCAGCTTGTGGCTATGAGCGGTCTTGCGCGCGGCTTCGGCCATGATGCTCTCCCTCGATTTCTTGTCAGGCGTCGACGTCGAAGCTGACGCCCTGCGCCAGCGGCAGCGTGGTGCCGTAGTTCAGCGTATTGGTGGCGCGGCGCATATAGGCCTTCCAGGCATCCGAGCCGGCCTCGCGACCGCCGCCCGTCTCCTTCTCGCCACCGAAGGCGCCGCCGATCTCGGCCCCGGACGGGCCGATATTGACGTTGGCGATGCCGCAGTCCGAGCCTTCGTCGGAGACGAACAGCTCGGCCTCGCGCATGTTGAGCGTGAAGATCGACGAGGACAGGCCGGCGCCGACCGCGTTCTGAATGGCGATCGCTTCCTCGACCGACTTGTACTTCATCACATAGAGGATCGGCGCGAAGGTCTCGCGCTCGACCGGGCCGCACTGGCTGGGCATCTCGACCAGGGCCGGGCGGACATAGAAGCCGCCTGAGCCGACATCGACCTTCTCGCCGCCATGGACCTTGCCGCCCTCGGCCTTGGCCTCGGACAGCGCCTTCTGCATGCCCTGATAGGCGGCCTCGTCGACCAGCGGCCCGACCAGAACGCCGGCCTCGCGCGGGTCGCCGATCTTCACGGAGCCGTAGACCTTGGCGAGCTTCGGCACGAGCTGGTCGTAGACGCTCTCATGCACGATCAGGCGACGCAACGTGGTGCAGCGCTGGCCGGCGGTGCCCATCGCCGCGAAGGCGATGCCGCGCAAAGCGAGGTCGAGATCGGCCGACGGCGCCACGATCGCGGCATTGTTGCCGCCGAGCTCGAGGATGGCGCGGGCGAAGCGCGCGGCGAGCTTCTGGCCGACTTCCTTGCCCATCCGGGTCGAGCCGGTGGCGGAGAGGATGGGGACGCGATGGTCCTGCACCAGGATGTCGCCGATCTCGCGGCCGCCGATCAGGATCTCCGAGAGGCCGACGGGCGCCTCGGGGCCGAAGCGCTTCATCGTCTTCTCGACGATGGCCTGCACGGCGAGCGCGGTCAGCGGGGTCTTCTCGGAGGGCTTCCAGACGACGCTGTCACCGCAGACGAAGGCGAGCGCAGCATTCCAAGACCAGACCGCGACCGGGAAGTTGAAGGCCGAGATCACGCCGCAGACGCCGAGCGGATGCCAAGTCTCCATCATGCGATGGTTCGGCCGCTCCGTCGCGATGGTCAGGCCATAGAGCTGGCGTGACAGGCCGACGGCGAAGTCGCAGATGTCGATCATCTCCTGGACCTCGCCGAGGCCCTCGGAGGTGACCTTGCCGGCTTCCAGCGTCACCAGCAGGCCGAGATCGGCCTTGTGCGTGCGCAATTCTTCACCGAGCAGGCGGACGAACTCGCCGCGCCGCGGCGCCGGTACCTTGCGCCAGGCGAGAAATGCAGACTGGGCCCGGCCGATCGCGGCCTCGGCTTCCGCCGGCGAAGTCTCGCGCAGCGTCGCGACCGTCTCGCCGGTGATCGGCGAACGGGCGGAGAGGCCGGCGCCGGCATAGGCGCTGTCGGTCACGCCGAGGCGCTTCAGCAAGGCGAGGGCGTCGTTCGGAAGGGAGGTCGTCATGGTTCGCCTATGCTCCTGCCGCCATCGGGCCATCGCGCAGCATCAGCAACGCAAATGAACCCGGATGCCGGTCCATCCAGGGATGGCGGCTTGCCGGAAGCCTGCCAGTTCGGCTGCACAATGCCCTCTTCCGGTCGCTCTCCGCAATCGATATGTTCTCACGACTTGATGAGATGAGATCATGAACTCGGAGATCGTTCCCGGCCGCCTGTCCGTACCCTCGCTCTCGGCGCTTGCCGCCTTCGAGGCAGCGGCGCGCCATGGCAGCTTCACCCGCGCCGCCGAGGAGCTCAACCTGACGCAAGGGGCGGTCAGCCGCCAGATCGCGCTGCTGGAGCAGAATCTCGGCCTGAAGCTGTTCGAGCGGGTGAAGAAGCGCGTCAGCCTGACGCCGGCTGGCGGCGCCTATGCCGCCGAGGTGCGTGACGGACTCTCGCGGCTTGCTGCAGCGACACTGTCTGCCATGGCCTTCCGGGGCGGCGCCGGCCTGCTCCATCTCGCCATCCTGCCGACCTTCGGCACGCGCTGGCTGATCCCGCGCCTGCCGCGGTTCACCGAGGCACATCCCGGTGTCACCATCAATTTCTCGACCAAGCTCGTGCCCTTCGATTTCGCCCATGACGAGGCGGATGCGGCCATCCATTTCGGCCACCCGGTCTGGCCCGGCGCGCGACTGCATCGGCTGATGGGCGAGGAAGTCGTGCCGGTTGCGGCGCCGGCGCTGGTCACGCGGGCCGGCATCCGCGAGGCGGCCGACCTGCTGCGCCAGCCCTTGCTGCAGCAATCGACCCGCCCGCGCGCCTGGGCCAATTGGCTGGAGCAGCAGGGCCTGCCGCCGGAGCGGGCGCTGATGGGCCCGCGCTTCGAGCAGTTCGCCATGGTGGCGCAGGCGGCGGTGGCGGGGCTCGGCGTCGCCATCGTGCCGCGCTTCCTGATCGAGGAGGAATTGCGTTCGGGCGCCCTCGTCATTCCCGTCGACCGGCCGGTGCGCGGGCCCGAGGGCTACTACCTCGTCTATCCCGAAGCCAAGGCGAGCCTGCCGGCCGTGATCGCCTTCCGCGATTGGCTGCTCGGCGAATGCGGAGAGACGAGCTAGCCTCTCGACAAGCGCTGGTTGAGGCGTCATTCATGCGCTGAGATCACGAACCATCGCTTGCGCAGGTCACTCATGTCTTCCGCTACAGGCTCGGCCGACATCGTCATCGTGGGGGGCGCCGCGATCGGCTCCTCCGTCGCCTATCACCTCGCCAGCGATCCCGGCTTCAAGGGCAAGGTGATCGTCGTCGAGAAGGATCCAACCTATCGGCTCTCGGCCTCGGCGCTCTCGGCCGCCTCGATCCGCCAGCAATTCTCCAGCGCCGTGAACATCCGCGTCTCGCTCTTCGGCATCGAGTTTTTGCGCAATATCGGCCAGCACCTCTCGGTCGATGGTGAGGCGCCGTCGATCGACCTGCACGAGGGCGGCTATCTCTATGTCGCCGGTGATGAAGGGCGTAGCGTTCTTCAGCAGAATCAAGCGCTTCAGCAGCAGGAAGGCGCCGACGTCGCGCTTTATGCTGCAGAAATGCTGCGCAGCAAATTCAGCTGGCTAAATACCTCTGATCTCCTCTGCGGCACCTATGGCGTCAGCGGCGAGGGCTGGTTCGACGGCTGGGCCCTGCTGCAGGCCTTCCGCAAGAAGGCGCGCGCGCTCGGCGTCGAATATCGCCAGGGTGAGGTCGCCGGCTACGTCGTCGAAGGCGGCCGTGTCACCGGCGTCGAGTTGGCCGATGGCAGCCGTATCGCTTGCGCCGCTGCGGTCAACGCCTCTGGCACGCATGGCGCCAAGCTCGCCGCGACCGCCGGTGTCGCCATCCCCGTCAAGTCGATGAAGCGCTATGTCTATAGTTTCACCTGCAAGGGCGAGGTCGAGAACTGCCCGCTGCTGATCGACACCTCCGGCGCCTATGTCCGCCCGGAAGGCAAGCGGGGCTCGGATGGGCAGATGTTCATCTGCGGCTCCTCGCCGCCGGCCGAGCTCGATCGCGAATGGGTCGAGACCGATGCCGATGTCGAGGATGTCGACTGGTCCTTCTTCGAGGAATATGTCTGGGCGCCGCTCGCCCATCGCGTGCCCGCCTTCGAGGCGATCAAGCCCGGCCGCGCCTGGGCCGGCCCCTATGACATGAACGGCCTCGACGGCAACGCCATCCTCGGGCCGGCGGTCGGCGTGCCCAATCTCTATCTCGCCAACGGCTTCTCCGGCCACGGCCTGCAGCAATCGCCGGCGGTCGGCCGCGGCCTCGCCGAGCACATCGTCAACGGCCGTTACCTCTCGCTCGATCTCGCCGATCTCGGCCATGAGCGGATCGTCGCAGGCAAGCCGCTGCGAGAGGCGAACATCATCTGAAGGGGAGTGCGCGCCATGATCGACACGGCCTATGTCACGACCATGGCGCGCTATAATCGCTGGCAGAACCGCAGCCTTTACGAGGCGGCGGACACGCTCACCGACGAGCGCCGCAGGCTCGATCGCGGCGCCTTCTTCCGTTCGATCCACGGCACCTTCTGCCATCTGCTCTGGGCCGACCAGACCTGGCTGTCGCGCTTTGCCGGAACGCCGAAGCCGAGCGTGCCCAATCGCGAGTCTTCGAGGATGATCGAGGACTGGCAGGAGCTGATGGCGGCGCGGCGCACCTTCGACGAGACGATCCTGCACTGGGCGGAAGGCCTCTCGCCGGAATGGCTTTCAGAGAACGTGACCTGGTTCTCCGGCCTGAACGGGCGCGAGATGACGATGCAGGCGCCGGTGCTCGTCATGCATTTCTTCAATCACCAGACCCATCACCGCGGCCAGGTTCATGCGATGCTGACGGCTGCGGGGGCGAAGCCTGACGAAACCGACCTGATGCTGGTCGATCTGCGGGGTTGAGGCGCCAGCCTCAAGCTAGGCTTTTGCCTCTTCCGCACGTCGTGGCGGCCTTCGCGACGTCTGCTTGGCCGTCTTGTCCGGCTCTTCCTCGCTATCATCGACATCGTCGGGGATCGCCGCCGTCGTATGCTGGCTGAGCTTCTGGAACAGGCCGAGCCCGACCAGCGCCGCGACCGCGACCAGCATGAGGAGCGCCGGGAACAGGATGTCGGCCGGCTTGTCGCGCGCCGCCTTGGTGATCAGCACCAGCGATTCCAGGCTGAGCGCGACGATGATGATCGTCATGAACTTGGTCAGCGACCCACGTGCTTCCGCAGGCCGGCGCAGTTCACGGTCAGCGATGACCTCCTCCTCGAACAGGAACTTGCCGACATCGGCGACGGCGACCGCGATGATCACCAGCCCGATGCCGTCGAGCATGGTGTCGAGCGCGCCTTCGCCAGTTCGGAAGCCGGTGAAGGTGCGTGAGATCGCGACCGCCATCAGCAGTAAGGATGCCAGCAGCAAGGAGCCGGCGATGCCGGAATAGAGCAGGCGGCTGAACAAGGTCATGGCGCGGATCCCCCCGAGATGCTGCGCCATGAACCCGGCAGGCGGCGACTCGTTCCCGCCACCTGCTGCCAGGGACGTCCGGTGCGGGATGGCGGCGATGCAGCAGCGTCATGCTCCGCGCCTTGCGGTCGTTTCGCCGGCAATGCCATGGTCCTGCACCTAGAGCCGGATGATTTCAGATGGAATCGCTTTGCGTTTTCATCTGAAATCTGAATCCGTCTCTCATCAAAAAGTTAGAGCAGGATTCTTGCGAAAAACCGGTTCCCACTTTTTCGCATCCTGCTCTAGCCGCCGGAGCGCGCCATGATCGACACGACCAATCTGATCGCCTTCATCCTGCTCGCGTTCGGCATGGTGCTGACGCCCGGGCCGAACATGATCTACCTGATCTCGCGTTCGATCTCGCAGGGGCCGGCCTCCGGACTGATCTCACTCGGCGGCATCGCGCTCGGCTTCGTCTTCTATGTTGTCTGCGCCGCCTTCGGCATCACCGCGCTGCTTTTCGCCGTGCCCTTCGCCTATGATGCGCTGCGGCTCGCCGGTGCCGCCTATCTGCTCTGGCTCGCCTGGCAGGCGGTCCGGCCCGGCGGCAGCTCGCCCTTCCATGTTCGCGAGCTCAAGCATGACGGCCCGCGCAAGCTTTTTGCGATGGGCTTCCTCACCAGCCTGCTCAATCCGAAGATCGCGATGTTCTATCTCGCGCTGCTGCCGCAGTTCATCGATCCGGCCGCCGGCAGCGTGCTGGCGCAGTCGATCATCCTCGGCTTCATCCAGATCATCGTTTCGGTCAGCGTCAACACGCTGATCACCTTCGCCGCTGGCGGCATCGCCATCTTCCTGCGCACCCGTCCGTTCTGGTCGCTGGTGCAGCGCTGGCTGATGGCGACGATGCTCGCCGGCTTTGCCGTCCGCATGGCGGCCGAAGCGCGCCGCTGAGCGGTCGCGGGCAAGGATTTCTGCACTGTTAGCAAGGTTTGTGCATCGCGGCGTCGGGCTGCCGGCTCATCGTGATCGGCGCAGCGCATAAAGCGGGAGTTTTCCATGAGTGTCGCCAATGGCCGGGCCCTGCTCGCGATGCCGGGCCCGACCAATGTTCCCGATCGTGTGCTGCAGGCGATGATGCGGCCCGCCGAGGAGCTCTCCTCGAAGACGATCGTCGATCTGACCGAGACCTTGCTGGGCGATCTCAGGGCGATCTTCCGCACGACGGGCGAAACTTTCCTCTACGCCGCCAACGGCCATGGCGGCTGGGAGGCGGCGCTCACCAATGTCCTCGCGCGCGGCGACAAGATCCTGGTGCTCGCCAGCGGCCGCTTCGCCGTTGGCTGGGGCGAAACGGCAAGGTTCATGGGGGCCGATGTCGAGGTGCTCGCCGGTTCCTGGCGCGCGGCGGTCGACCCCGCTGCGGTCGAGGAGCGCCTGCGCCGGGACACGGGCCATGAGATCAAGGCGATCCTGACCGTCCAGATCGACACCGCTTCGGGCGTGGTCAACGATATCCCCGCGATCCGCCGTGCCATCGATGCGGCCGGCCACCCGGCGCTCTACATGGTCGACGGTGTCGCCTCGATCGGCTGCATGCCGTTCGAGATGGATGCCTGGGGTGTCGATATCGCGATGTCTGCCTCGCAAAAGGGCCTGATGACGCCGCCCGGCCTCGCCTTCGTCGCCGCCAACGGCAAGGCGCTGCATGCGCATCAGCGCGCCACGATGCGCACGCCCTATTGGGACTGGACTGCGCGCCTGAACCCACTGCTCTACATGAAGCATTGCGGCACGCCGCCCGAGCATCTGATGTTCGGCCTGCGCGCTGCCCTCGACATGATCCTCACCGAGGGCCTCGATGCTGTCTGGCGGCGCCACGCCTTGCTGGCGGCTGCGACGCAGGCCGCCATGTCGAAATGGGCGGAAGGCCAGGTGCTGAGCTTCAATGTCGTCGAGCCGGCGCAGCGCGCCCCTTCGGTCACCACGATCCTCGTCGACGGCGATCCGGCCGCCATCACCGATCATGCGCAGCAAATCTGCGGCGTGACCCTCGGCATCGCCATCGGCGATCTCGCCGGCAAGGCTTTCCGCATCGCGCATATGGGCCATGTCAATGCGCCGATGGTGCTGGGCAGCCTGAGCGCGGTCGAGATGGCGCTGCAGGCGAAGGGCATTCCGCATGGCAATGGCGGCGTCGCGGCTGCCATCGCCTATCTCGGAGCCCATGCAAGCGAAGTGCCTGCCTAAAGGGGCGGGTTCTACTCGGAACGACTTCGTCATCCTGGACAAGCGGCGAAGCCGCGCAGCTCCGGGATCCATCGTAGGGCTCCAACGCCCTACGATGGATCCCGGGCCGAGCTTCGCTCGCCCAGGATGACGGCGGTGGTTCCTCGTGAAATCAGTACGCTCTAGGCGCTGATCAGGCGGCGGAGACGCGCTGCAGGAACTGGTGCACCGTCGTCTCGAGTTCCTCGGCCTTGCCCTCGAGCGCCGTGGCCGAGTTCAAGACGGCACCGGCGACCTCATGGGTCTGATTGGCTGAACCACGGATATTGTTGGTGGTCTGCGCCAGATATTCGGTGCCGGTCGCGACCTCGGCGATGCTGCGGCTGATGACATGCGTCATCTGCCCCTGCTCCTCCAGCGCCGCGGCGATCGACAGCGTGCGCTCGTCCATATCGGCCATGCCAGCGGTCAGCCTGGCGATCGTCTCGACCACGCCGGCCGTCGCCTGCTTGATCTCGGCGATCTGCCCGGCGATGTCCTGGGTCGCAAGCGCGGTCTGGTGCGACAGGCTCTTCACCTCGCCGGCGACGACCGCGAAGCCCTTGCCGGCATCCCCGGCACGAGCGGCCTCGATCGTCGCGTTGAGCGCCAGCAGGTTGGTCTGTGCGGCGATGCCGCGGATCAGGGCGACGATGCCGTCGATGCGCTGCACCGCCTGGTCGAGCACATTGACCGAGCCGGCGGTGGTGCGTGCGCTGTCATTCATGTCGGCGACCAGCGCCTGCGTGGTGGCGAGCTGGTGATCGATCGATGTGATGGCGGTCGAGAGCTGCTCGGTCGCGGTGGCGACGTCCGAGACGTTGCGTGAGGATTCCTCCGAGGTCGAGGCCACGGCGGTGACTTCGCCATTGGCGATATTGGCGATCTCGTTCAGGGCGGCGGCGCGCTCCTTCAGATCGCGGATGTTCTGCAGCACGGTCTCGAGCGTGGCGAGGAACTGCGTGTTGAAGCTGGCGACGATGTTCTGGGTTGCCTTGCGGCGAGCCGCCTCGCGCTCCATGTCGTGCAATTGCGCCTGGTGCAGTTCTTCGGCCTGTGCCGTGGCGTCCCGGCGTGCATCTGCGGCCATGTCTCCAGCAGTTGCGAGCGTCCTGACCTGTTGCCGTGTGATCCAGAGCAGCAGGCAGAGCTGGATGACAACGCAGGCAAAGAAGAGGCTGTCGTCTTGAAGGGAGATGCCGGCTTGCGGCGATGTGGTCTCGATGACGGCCACGTGCCCTAGCGCCATGACCGTGACAGCCACGAGTGGCTGCCAGGCGCACCAGCCGGCCGACAGCGTCAGCATGATCAGCAGCACCGCATGGCCTGCCTCGTGCCACTCCGCTCCTTCCAGCACATGGGTGAGGGCGAGCGCGCTGCCGGTCGCGGCGAGCGACAGGATGATCTGCGTTGCCGTGCCGGTCGGGTCGCGCCGCCACGCCAGGGTTGCGAAGGCCGCCAGCCCAAGCGTGATCAGCAGAGGCGGAAGCGGTTCGGTCCTGCCTGCCGCGAAGGAGGCCAGTGCCGTTGCCGGCACCAAAAGCCAGAGCAGCAAGGTCAGAGCGCCGCCGACGCGCAAACGCAGCTGCGTCAGATAGGTGGCGGCAGAATCTGTCTGCATGCGGATGATGGCCTGTGAGCACGCGGTCCGGAGACGGCCAGCGGCAGTCGATAGGCCAATCCCCCGCGTGCAGCCTGTCGCCTCCCGCTGAATTTTCGCTTAACCAGGCCTGCTTGGATGCGGAGATCCCTGCATGTGGTCTGTGCCGCGCCGGAGGTCTGCCGGGTTTGCGCGCCTCTTCTATCGTCGCCGGGACAGCTTGGCTAAGCTCGTCGATGCCACTCGATCCCGGAAGCGACCATGACCGACACGACACAGGAAGAAGCCCGCATCCTCGCCTGGCTCGGCGAGCGCAAGCAGGCGATGATCGATCTGCTGCGCGAGATGGTCGACACCGACTCTGGCTCTTACGACAAGGCTGGCGTCGACCGGGCCGGGCAAGTCCTGGCGCGGTTCCACGAGGCGAACGGGCTCTCCGTTGAGATCGTGCCGGATGCCCGCTATGGCGATGCGGTCAAGGCGCGCCTGCCCAACCCGACCGCCAACGACCAGCGGCCGGTGCTGCTCCTCGGCCATCGCGATACCGTCTTCCCCGAGGGCGAGCCGACGCGCCGGCCCTTCACGATCCGCGACGGCCGCGCCTATGGGCCAGGGGTTGCCGACATGAAGGCCGGCCTCGTCATCGAGGCCTTCGTCGCCGCCGCCTTCGCCGCCAATGGCGGCCTCAAGGCACCGCTACTGATGCTGACCACCAGTGATGAGGAAATCGCCTCGCCGTCCTCGCGTCCGGTGATCGAGGCTGCTGCCCGCGAGTCGCGTTGCGTCTTCAATGCCGAGCCGAGCCGGCTGCCCACGGGCACAGACTATGGCCGCGACCACAGGCAGTCGATCACATCGGGTCGCAAGGGTGGTGTCTTCATGCGCGCCGAGTTCTTGGGCAAGGCGGCCCATTCCGGCGCGAACTACGAGAAGGGCGTCTCGGCCATCGTCGACCTCGGCCACAAGATCCCGCAGCTGCAGGGGCTGACCGACCTCACAGCCGGCGTCACCGTGAATGTTGGCCTGATCGGCGGCGGCCAGACCGTCAACACGATCGCTCCCTCGGCCTGGTGCGAGATCGACCTGCGCTACAAGACGCCGACGCAGCGCGAGCAACTGGTGGCAGCGATCCGCGAGATCGTCGAGACGCCGGTGGTCGAGGGCACTTCGGCGAAGCTGATCATCAAGGGCGAGTTCCACCCGCTGGAGCAGACGCCGGATTCGCTCCTGCTCTACGATACCTATCGCGAAGCGGCTGCGGGTTTGGGGATCGCGGTGACGGCCGAATACACCGGCGGCTGCGCCGATTCCGGCTTCACTGCGGCGCAGGGCTGCCCGACTTTGTGCAGCGTCGGCCCGGTCGGCGGCATGGCCCATACGCCGGACGAGTTCCTCGAGGTCGAGAGCATCGTCCCGGCGGCGCAGACGCTGGCGCTGGCGGTGATGCGCACTGCGGCCAGGATGGAGTGAGCGGGCACGTCATGCTCGGGCTTGACCCGAGCATCTCAGGCCGGATGAGGCCGTGATCGGCGCCTTCTCGTCCCGAGATTCTCGGCTCTGCGCTGCGCTCCGGCCGAGAATGACGCCTAAAAAGGGCGCCGCGTGAGCGGCGCCCTTCGTGTTTCATGACCGAGCAAAAGTTCAGTTCAGCGCGACGCCCGCCGGCCGGCTCTCGCTCGCCGCGGTGAACTCGCCGAGCATAAGCCCGGTCGGCCCGACCGTGACCGGCACGGTCTCGCCGTCGCGGATCGCACCCGAGAGCAAGAGCTCCGCCAGCGGGTCCTGCACCGACTTCTGGATCACGCGCTTCAGCGGGCGCGCGCCATAGGCGGGGTCGTAGCCCTTCTCCGCCAGCCAGTCGCGTCCGTCCTCGGACAGGTCGAGCGCGATCTTGCGATCGACGAGCAGCTTGCCGAGGCGAGCCATCTGGATGTCGACGATCGCGCCCATGTCGGCCCGCCGCAGGCGGTGGAACAGGATGATGTCGTCGATCCGGTTCAGGAACTCCGGCCGGAAGGCGTGGCGCACCACGCCCATGACCTCGTCGCGCACGACGTCGCTGTCCTGCCCTTCCGGCTGGTTCACCAGATACTCCGAACCGAGGTTCGAGGTCATGATGATCAAGACGTTGCGGAAGTCGACCGTGCGGCCTTGGCCGTCGGTCAGCCGCCCGTCATCAAGCACCTGCAGCAGGACGTTGAACACGTCCGGATGCGCCTTCTCGACCTCGTCGAACAGCACGACCTGATAGGGCCGGCGCCGGACCGCCTCGGTCAGCGCACCGCCCTCCTCATAGCCGACATAGCCGGGAGGAGCACCGATCAGCCGGCTGACCGAGTGCTTCTCCATGTATTCGGACATGTCGAGCCGGACCATCGCCGTCTCGTCGTCGAACAGGAACGACGCCAGCGCCTTGGTCAGCTCGGTCTTGCCGACGCCGGTCGGCCCGAGGAACATGAACGAGCCGATCGGCCGGTTCGGGTCCTGCAAACCGGCGCGAGCGCGCCTGACCGCCTTGGAAACGGCCTCGACCGCTTCCGCCTGGCCGACGACGCGGTTGGCGAGGCTCTGCTCCATATGCAGGAGCTTTTCCTTCTCGCCCTCCAGCATCTTGTCGACCGGCACGCCGGTCCAGCGCGAAACGACCTGCGCGACATGGTCCGGCGTCACCGCCTCCTCGACCATGCCGGAGGTGTCGCCCTTGGCCTCGATCTCGGCGAGTGCCTTTTCGAGCTGCGGGATCTCGCCATAAGCGAGCTCGCCGGCGCGCTGGTACTCGCCCTTGCGCTGGGCCTGGGCGAGCTCATTGCGGGCGTTGTCGAGCTTGGTCTTGATCTCCGCCGCCTGGCCGAGCTTGTCCTTCTCGGCCTTCCAGGTCGCGGTGATCGCGGCCGAGCGTGCCTCGAGCTCGGTAAGCTCTGACTCCAGCCGCTTCAGCCGCTCCTTCGAGCCGGCATCGCTCTCCTTCTTCAGCGCCTCCTGCTCGATCTTCAGCCTGACGATCTCGCGGTCGATCGAGTCGAGCTCTTCCGGCTTGGAATCGACCTGCATGCGCAGGCGCGCCGAGGCCTCGTCGACGAGGTCGATCGCCTTGTCGGGCAGGAAGCGGTCGGTGATGTAGCGGTTCGACAGCGTCGCCGCCGAGACCAGCGCCGAGTCGGTGATGCGCACGCGGTGGTGCTGCTCGTACTTCTCCTTCAGGCCGCGCAGGATCGAGATCGTATCCTCGACCGTCGGCTCGTCGACGAAGACGGGCTGGAAACGCCGGGCCAGCGCCGCATCCTTCTCGACATATTTGCGGTACTCGTCGAGCGTGGTCGCGCCGACGCAGTGCAGCTCGCCGCGGGACAGCGCAGGCTTCAGCAGGTTGGACGCATCCATGGCGCCGTCGGTCTTGCCGGCGCCGACCAGGGTGTGCATCTCGTCGATGAACAGGATGACGCCGCCCGCCGCAGCCGAGACCTCCGAGAGCACGGCCTTCAGCCGCTCCTCGAACTCGCCGCGATATTTCGCGCCGGCGATCAGCGAGCCCATGTCGAGGGCGAGCAGTTCCTTGTCCTTCAGGCTCTCGGGCACGTCGCCATTGACGATGCGCAGCGCCAGCCCTTCCGCGATCGCGGTCTTGCCGACACCAGGCTCGCCGATCAGCACGGGATTGTTCTTGGTGCGCCGGCTCAGTACCTGGATGGTGCGGCGGATTTCCTCGTCGCGGCCGATCACCGGGTCGAGCTTGCCGTCCCGCGCCGCGGCGGTGAGATCGCGTGCGTATTTCTTCAGCGCGTCATAGCCCTGCTCGGCCGAAGCGGAATCGGCGGTGCGCCCTTTGCGGATCGCCTCGATCGCGGCATTGAGGCCCTGCGGCGTGACGCCGGCCTTGGCCAGGATCTTGCCAGCCTCGCCGTCCTTCTCGATCGCCAGCGCGAGCAGCAGCCGCTCGACCGTGACGAAGGAGTCGCCGGCCTTGTCGGCAGCCTTCTCGGCGGTATCGAAGACCCGCGCCAACGCCGGCGTCAGGTGCAGGCTCGACGCACCGGCGCCGCTCACCTTGGGGAGCTTGGCGATGGCCGCGTCGACCAGCTGCCTGGCCTGCCGCGACTGCCCGCCAGCCCGATCGATCAAGCCTGCGGCCATGCCCTCGCTGTCGTCGAGCAGTGCCTTCAGCAGGTGCTCGGGCGTGAACTGCTGATGGCCCTCGCGCATCGCGATCGTCTGCGCGGCCTGCAGGAACCCCTTCGCCCGGTCGGTATATTTCTCGATGTTCATTCAATTGCCTCCGCCCGCCGGTCGCGCCCCGAAGCGGCGGAGCCGGCTGCTTTCATCAGGATAGGGCCCCCTGACGGGCAGCCCTTCGCCCCAAGAGATAGTGTTGCTTTCGCGCAACGGAAGGGGGAAGGCGCTGCTTTGGCGTTGACCTTTGTCAAAGGCTGCGCCCAGCCTGCTTCCATGGTCGGCACCAAGCGGCAACAGGCGATTCGCAAGGCCCTGCGGGCACTCGCGCCCGGCATCCCGTTGCTCGATGCCGAAACGGTATTGGCGCTCGCTGGCCGGGCCCAGATGAAGGCGCTGCCGCCTTCGACCGCGCTTTGGCTCGCCCTCGGCAGCCATGTCCGCCACAGCCATACCGACTACGACCGCCTGCTTGCCGAGGGCTATGAGCGCGATGCGGCCCGCTTCTTCGTCGCCGACGCGATCGACGACGTGCTCTCGGGCTGGGGCTGCCAACGCTCCATTCTGGATGAGGAAGCGGAGGAGGGTGCAGAGCAGTCGCATTGATCGGATCGATGCAATCTTTCACCGAATGTGATGGCGGCGGCGGTAGCATCTCGGAATCCGGCATGGCAGGTTCCGCCCCCTCGAAATCGGAAGGGCAGGGCCCATGCGCGTCGCTTCGCTGTATCGCTACCCGGTCAAGGGCCTGTCGCCGGAGCGGCTGAGCCGGGCCGAATTGCCGACCGGTGGCTATTTTCCCGGTGATCGGCTCTTCGCCATCGAGAACGGCCCCTCCGGCTTCGATTCAGCCGAGCCGGTGCATCAGCCCAAGATCAAGTACCTGATGCTGATGCGCAACGAATCACTGGCGCGCCTGCGCACGCGCTACGACGACGGCAGCGGCGACCTCGTCATCGGCCATGACGGCGGGGAGACCCGGGTCGCCACCGAAACGGAAGCAGGCCGGGAGAGCCTCACTGCCTTCTTCAAGGCCTTCATGCCGGACGAATTGCGCGGCGAACCGCGCCTGCTTGCGGCGCCGGAGGGCTACCGTTTCACCGATTCGCGCTCGGGCTTCGTCTCGATCATCAACCTCGCCAGCGTCGCAGATCTCGAGAGCCGCCTCGGCGTGCCGGTCGATCCGCTGCGCTTCCGCGGCAACGTCATGGTCGAGGACCTGCCGGCCTGGGCCGAGCTCGATCTGGCGGATCGCGAACTCGTCGCGCCGTCAGGCCTGCGGCTCCAGGTGATCAAGCGGATCGAGCGCTGCGCCGCGACCAACGTCGACCCGGTGACAGGCGCGCGCGACCTGCAGATCCCCAAGGCGCTGATGAAGGGCTATGGCCATGTCGATTGCGGCATCTATTGCCGGATCATCACCGGCGGAACGCTCAGCGAGGGCGAGCGGCTGACCCTGGTCGAGGCGAGCGAGCCGGCGGCGCTCGGCGTCGCCTGAAACAGCAGGAGGGCCCTTGCGGGCCCTCTCGATCAGTCTCGTTGTTCGGCGAGATTACTCCGCCGGGGTCTCGCCGGCATCGTTGCCGAGCGCGTCCATCACTTCGCGCGGCGAACGCCGGCGGGCGCGGGGGCGCTTGGGCTTCTCGGCCGTTTCGGTCGATGCTTCCTCGGCGGCGTCCACTGGAGCAGCGGCAGCGACCGGAGCCGGAGCATCGGTTTCCTCGGCGATCGCGATCGGCACGCGGGTCGGAGTGGTCAGGAAGGCCGGCAATCCTGCCGGGGCGTCCTGCTCTTCATTGCTGTTGCTGGCACGCGCCTCGTCGCGGTCACGGCGCGAAGGACGCTCGCCGCGCGGCGGCCTGTCCTGGCGTTCCGGCCGCTCGAAGCGACGCTCGCTCTGCTGCTGGACCGGTGCGATGTCGGGCTGCTCGGCTCCGGGCTGGGCCTCGGGGCGCGGCACGTAGGAACCATTCTGGCCATCATGCCGTTCGAAGCGGCGCTCACCGCGATCCTGGCGCTCGCCCCGGTCCTGACGGTCGCCACGATCCTGACGGTCGTTACGATCGAAACGGCGCGGGCCGTTGCCGTTGCGGTCGAAATTGCGATCCTGCCGGTCCTGGCGCTGCGGTCGGTCGAAGCGCTGGCCATTGTTCTGGCCGCCTTCACCGTCCTCGCCTTGGCCGCCATGGCCGTTGATGCCGTTGTGCTGGCGCTCGCCCTGAGGCAGGCCGCCCTGGAAGCCGGCTTCCTCGTCGCCCTCTTCTTCCTGCTCGTCGGCATCTTCGACGAAGGCGCGGTTGGGCTGGAAGGTGTGGCCGAACTGCTGGGTCATCTGCTCCTGCGCAGCGAGCAGGATGCGATAGTAATGCTCAGCGTGCTGGAAATAGTTCTCGGCTGCAACCGGGTCGCCGGAAGACTGGGCGTCGCGGGCAAGCTGCAGGTATTTCTCGGCGACATGCTGAGCCGTACCCCGGACCTTAACGTCCGGACCGTTCGACTCGTAGCTCCGCTGCAATGGGTTCGGAGATTTCCGGTTGCCGTTGTTATTGTTGTTATTGTTGTTGTTACGGCCGCGCATGCGCCGGTTCTGACCTGGTCTCATTCGCGTCTGTCTCGCGTTCTGTTCATTCTAAGCAACCGTGAGGCCGTCATGCGCGCCGTGACGCGCGGCGGGTTGCGACGCCGTGCGTAAGAAACTCGACCTGAAAGGGCTCTGCGCCGATATGGGTCTTCACGCGCTCTTTCCAAAGAAGCCTTGTCGGCTCCGCCTCCGAACGGCTGTCTCGCCCATTCGAAGCCTCGGTCTCGCTATGTCAGTAACGTCGATTCTGGCAGTGATCCGAGGGCCTAGTCCGCTTTGCGCACCCTGGCCAAGGGTCATGTGCTGTCGACACTGTCTTCAAGACCATGCGTGCATAGCTGGTTTTGTGGCTTCTTCCAAGCGAATTCGCGCAGCTTGCTGTGCACCGTTCATGGACTATGCCCGAAGACGAGGGCGCGAATATGGCCGCCGAGATCGCGCCGGGACTCCTGATGACGCAGGCCGACCTGCGTCATCAGCGCGACGACCGCTTCCTCCTGTCCGGCCCCGATCTCTAGGATGGCGAGGCCACCGGGCTTCAGATGGTGGGGCAGGGCGGCGGCGAGAGCGCGATAGGCGGTAAGCCCGTCCGGGCCGCCATCGAGGGCGAGAAGCGGATCGTGCTCTCGTACGTTCCGGTCGAGATCAGCGATGTCGTCGCTGCCGATATAGGGCGGGTTCGACAGGATGAGATCGAAACGCTCTGACATGCCGTCGGTCCAGTCGCCATGGGCGAAGGTGACACGCCGGGCGACGCCATTGCGCGCGGCGTTGCCGGTTGCGGTCGCGACTGCATCGGGCGACAGGTCGATTCCAAGCCCGGTCGCCTGAGGAAACTCGCGCAGCGTCGCGATCAGCAGGCAACCGGTACCGGTGCCGAGATCGAGAACGCGCAGCGCCTCGTGCCGGCGTGCGGCGAGATGGCTGATTGCCGCCTCGATCAGGGTTTCGCTGTCAGGGCGCGGCTCCAGCGTTCCCTGCGAGAGCGAAAAGCTCAGGCCCCAGAACTCGCGGGCGCCGAGGATGCGCCAGAGCGGCTCGCCGGCGAGGCGGCGTGCGAGGGCATCGCTCAGCCGCGCGGCGGCTGCGGCATCGAGGGTGGCACCGTTTCCGGCGAGGTCATCGATCAGGATACGGGCCTCGAAGGTGAAGTCGGCGATGCCGGCACGCTTCAAGGCCAGCGCGATCGCTTTCCTGGCAGCGGACAGAGCTTCGCCCGCTGCCGGCAAAGCAACGGGCGGGTTCTCGTCGGTCGGTCTGGCTATACCGGTCAAGCGTGTCCTTGGCCGGCACGCGGCCGGTCAGTTGCCCTGCATGCCTTCCTGGACGCAGGCGTTGATCTTGATCCGCAGCGCGGACTTGCTCTCCCTAGCGCCGCGATACTGGCGCTGGCAATCGCGCCGCGCCTGCGATTCGGTCTTGGCCTTCTGCAGCGTTGCGGGCTGGCCGCTGAGGATCTTCTTGGCGGTCCGCTCCTGCGCGCCGACGGATGCCGGCACGAAGGCGACGGCGGCGGCAAGGGCGATGGCGCTGAACAGGGCTTTCATCTCTCTATCCTCCCCATGGGAACGGTCAGTGCGTCCAGAACGCGCGAGAGGGACGAAGGTTTCACACGCTGCCTTGCTCGGCCAGCAGCTCGGCCTGGCGCTGCGCCGTCAGCGCGTCGATGACCTCGTCGAGGACGAGCCCCTGCATCATCTCGTCGAGCTTGTAGAGGGTCAGGTTGATGCGGTGGTCGGTCACACGCCCCTGCGGGAAATTGTAGGTGCGGATGCGTTCCGAGCGGTCGCCCGAACCGACCTGGGAGCGCCGGGCGGCAGAACGCTCGGCATCGGCACGGCTGCGTTCCATGTCGTAGAGCTTGGCGCGCATCAGATCGTAGGCGCGCGCCTTGTTCTTGTGCTGCGAGCGCTCGTCCTGGACGAGGACGACGATGCCGGTCGGGATATGTGTCAGGCGCACGGCCGACTCGGTCTTGTTGACGTGCTGGCCGCCGGCGCCCTGGGCTCGCATCGTGTCGATGCGCAGGTCCTTCTCGTCGAGGGTGACGTCGACCTCGCCGGCGAGCGGCAGCATGGCGACGGTGGCTGCGGAGGTGTGGATGCGCCCGCTCGCCTCGGTGTCCGGCACGCGCTGCACACGATGCACCCCGGATTCGTATTTCAGCCTGGCATAGACGCCCTTGCCGGCGATCTCGGCGATGACTTCCTTGAAGCCGCCGACCGTGCCCTCGCTCTCGGTCAGGATGTCGACGCTCCAGCCCTTGCCGGCGGCGTAGCGCTGATACATCCGCAACAGATCGCCGGCGAAGAGCGAGGCTTCGTCGCCGCCGGTGCCGGCCCGGATTTCGAGGATGACGCCGCGCTCGTCGGCCGCGTCTTTCGGCAATAGCGCGATCAGGATCTCGCGGGCGCGCTCTTCGATCTCGGCTCTGGCCGCGTCGCGTTCCTCATAGGCGAGATCACGCATCTCGGCGTCGGTCGCGGGATCGTCGATCAGCGCCAGCGCCTCCTCCAACCCGGTCTGCGCCTTGCGCCAGGCCGTGATCGCCGCGACCACCGGGTCGAGCTCGGCCAGCTCCTTCGCCAATTCGACGACGCGGGCCGCCTCGGTCGCATGGTTGATGGCGTCGCTCGCCGCGGCGTGGCGGGCAACGATCGAGTCGAGGCGGTCTTGCGGGAGCTGGAGCGACATGATGCGGCAACGATCTGAACGGGAAAAGGAGGCGTGCGTGGGCGGCGAGCAAAGCGTCGCTAGACCGGCACCTTCATCTCGGCGGCGAGTGCTGCGAGCAGCGGACGCAGGCTGGCCGCGCCGTCGGAAGAGGATATCCAGGCATCGAGGCGCTGGCGCGCCTTGCCGACGTCGAGCGCGCGCAGCATCGCCTTCACCGGGCCGATCGAGGCTGACGACATCGAGAAGGAGCGATAGCCGAGGGCGATCAGCGCCAGCGTCTCGATCGGCTTGCCGCCCATCTCGCCGCAGACGGTGACCGGGCAGTCGGCCTTGCCGGCTTCGTCGACGATGTTGCGCAGCGCCCTGAGACCGGCGGCGGAGAGCGGGTCGAAGCGCTCGGAGACGCGCTTGTTCTCGCGATCGGCGGCGAACAGGAACTGCATCAGGTCGTTGGTGCCGATCGAGAGGAAGTCCGCCTCGCGGGCGATCTCCGGCAGCTCGAACAGCAGCGAGGGCACCTCGACCATGACGCCGAGCTTCAGGCTCGCCGGCGCCGGGCGGCCGTCACGCTCCAGCATGGCGAGCTCGCGCCGCACCAGCATGCGCGCCCGCAGGAACTCGTTCACCGTCGCGACCATGGGCAGCATGATCTTCATGTCGGAGCCGGCGCCGGCGCGCAGCAGTGCCCTGACCTGTGCGCGCAGCAAACGCGGCCGATCGAGGCCAATGCGGATGGCGCGCCAGCCCAGGGCCGGGTTCTCCTCCTCCAGCCGCTCCATATAGGGCAGCACCTTGTCGCCACCGATGTCGAGCGTCCGGAAGGTCACCGGCCGGCCGTTCGCGACCTTGAGCACGGCGTCGTAAAGCGCCTGCTGCTCGGCCGTGGTCGGCATGTGCTGCGCCACCATGAATTGCAGCTCGGTGCGGAAGAGGCCGACGCCGGAGGCATTGGTCTCCTCGAGATTGGCCATGTCGACGAGCAGGCCGGCATTGATCTGCAGCTGAATCTCGACGCCGTCCTTCGTCACCGAGGCTTGCGTCTTGAGCTTGCGATACTGCTCCTGCTTGCGGGCGCGCAGGCGCGCCTTGTCCTTGTAGGCGTTCTCGACGTCGGGCTGCGGCCGGATCTGCACCTCGCCGGCCTGGCCGTCGACGATGACGGCGTCACCGGCCTGGATCAGCGCCGTCGCATTGGCGATCTCGCCGACGGCGGGGATGCCGAGCGCCCGGGCCACGATGGCGATATGGCTGGTCGGTCCGCCTTCCTCGAGGATGACGCCGCGCAAGTGCCGGCGATCATAGTCGAGCAGCGCCGCCGGCCCCATCGAGCGCGCGATCAGGATGGCGTTCTCGGGCAATTCCTCGCGCGTCACGCCGTTCGACTTGCCGACCAGCGTCCGCAGCAGCCGGTTGGCGAGGTCGTCGAGATCGTGCAGGCGCTCGCGCAGATAGGGGTCGGTCTGGCGCAGCATCTTGGCGCGGGTGTCCGACTGGACGCGCTCGACTGCCGCCTCGGCGGTGAGGCCGGTCATCACCACCTCGCGCATGCGCCGGAGCCAGCCCTGGTCGTGCGCGAACATGCGGAAGGTCTCGAGCACGTCGCGATGCTCGCCGGTATGGGCGACGTCGCCACGCTCGATCAGTTCGTCGATGGCGAGCCGCATCGTCGCGATCGCTGCCTCCAGCCGCTGCACCTCGCGGCCCGGATCCTCGGCGATCAGGTTGGTGATCGCGACGCGCGGCTCGTGCAGCACGGCATGGCCGAGACCGACGCCGTCGGCGAGCGTGGTGCCGATACTGTGGATCGGCCGGTCGAGGCCGATGGTCGCGCCAGGCTTCGACAGGGCCTTCAGGCCGCCGGCCGCGATCATCTCGGCCATGATCATGGCCGTGGTCTGGAGCGATTCGACCTCGTCCTCGCTATAGAGCCGCGAGGCGCGGTTCTGCACGACGAGCACGCCCATCACCGCGCCGCCGCGCAGGATCGGCACGCCGAGGAAGGAGCGGTAGATTTCTTCGCCGGTCTCCGGGCGGTAGGAGAAGGATGGATGCGACTGCGCGTCGGAGAGCGCGAGCGGTTCCGCCTCGCTGGCGATCAGGCCGACAAGACCCTCGCCGGCGCGCATCGTGGTCAGGTGGACGGCCTCGCGATTGAGGCCTTCGGTGGCGTAGAGTTCGAGCGAGCCATCTTCACGCAGGACATAGACCGAGCAGACCTCGGCCACGAGGTTGCCGGCGATCACGACAACGAGCCTGTCGAGCCGCTCCTGCGGGCTGACCGGCGCCGCCATCACCTCGCGGAGACGGCGCAGCAGCACGCCCGATCCCCCGAGTGCGCCTCGCATCAACAAAGCCCTCCGCCCGCCTCCACGGCTGTTCAGCCGGATACCCCCAGCAGACCTGACACCGCAACGGCTGAGTCGCAAGCGCAAGCTGGGTTAACTGCCCCTGGCGAGCAGCTTCTAGCCAGCTGAGGGAGCGTTCGGCAAGACCTTCGCGCGCGCGGGGGCACTCCTGCTGTGCGCCGGCCGGGAGGCTTGGGGAGGAGTATTCAGGCGTGCGGGCCCATTCTCTGCGCCCGATTTGCGTGTGCTGCGCAGCGGTTTCGGCCGTCCCGGCGGCACGATGTCGCCGCTGGGGATATCGAGCCCTGAGAGCGCGGCGAGATAGCGCGATGTCCACCAGTCGATATCCGTCGAGGAGATCGTCGCATAGAGCCGCTCGAAGCGGCGCTGTCGCTCGGATCTCGGCATGGCGAGCGCCGTCCGGATCGCTTCGGCGACCTCGTGGGTGTCGAACGGGTTGACGATCAGCGCTTCACCGAGCTGCTGCGCCGCGCCGGCGAAGCGCGACAGCACCAGAACCCCGGGATCGTCGGGATTCTGCGCCGCGACGTATTCCTTGGCGACGAGGTTCATGCCGTCGCGCATCGGTGTCACCAGCCCGACCTGCGCGCGCCGGTAGAGGCCGGCGAGGGCGCTGCGCGAATAGGCCTTCTTCACCACGCGGATCGGCGTCCAGTCGAATTCGCCGAGCGCGGCGTTGAGCCGGCCCGCGACCTCGTCCGACATGCGGTCGAGCTCGGCATACTCGGGCACGTCGCTGCGTGAGGGCGGCGCAATCTGCAACAGGCCGACCTTGCTGCGGTGCTCCGGGTGGTTGCGCAGGAAGGCACCGAAGGCCTCCAGCCGCTGAACGATGCCCTTGGAGTAGTCGAGCCGGTCGACGCCGATCACCAGCTTGCGGTCGCCGAGCGGTGCGGTCGTCGCCCGCACCGGCTGAGTCGCCGCCCGCACGGACGCCGCGGCGAGCTTGCGGAAGGCCTCGACATCGATGCCGATCGGGAAGGCCTGCACCACCGCTTCGCGCTGGCCGGTCTTGACCCGGTTGCCGTCGCGGCGGGCACCGCAGAGCGCAACCAGGCCACCGATCAGGTTGGCGACGTCGTTCTGGGTCTGCAGGCCGATGAGGTCATAGGCCGTCATCGTGCTGATCAAGGTCGACGAGAAGGGCAGGGAGCCGAACACTTCGGCCGGCGGCCAGGGAATGTGATGGAAATAGCCGATGCGGTTGGTGACGCCGCGCCGGCGTAGCTCGGCCGCGAGCGGAATCAGATGATAGTCGTGGATCCAGATGATGTCGTCCGGCTTCAGCAGCGGGATCAGCAGCCGGGCGAAGCGGCGGTTGACGCCGAGATAGCCGGCATAGTCGGCGCGGCTGAACTCGGTCAGGCCGAGCCGGTAGTGCATCAATGGCCAGAGCGCCCGGTTGGCGAAGCCGAGATAGTAGCTTTGGCGTTCGCCCTCGGTCAGGTCGGTGACGGCGTAGCTGACCTTGCCGTGCCGCACGGGCTCGACGCTGGTCGCCGGTTCAGCCTTGGTCGCCCCGCTCCAGCCGAACCAGAGGCCGCCATGCTGTTCGAGCGCCGAGCGTAGTGCGACCGCCAATCCACCTGCCGCCACCTTTTCGCCGCGCTCGGGCATGGTGACGCGGTTGGACACGACGACAAGACGCATGATGCCTCACTTTTTGCTGACGCTTGCCACAAGGGCGCGGGAACAGAACGCGCGGGCAGGCGTAATGTTTCGTGTGCAGGCCGGCGCCCCGGCCGGATCGCGTCGCCGCCGTGACCGGATCATGGCGACCTCGCGCCAAACTGAACCTCGAATGTGGCGATGAGGGGACCGCCTGTCGTCCTTTCGCCCGCTTCGCCCTCTAACCAGACCGCCATGTCAGAGATGCTGAGCCCCGAAATCGCCGACCCCCCCGTAAAAGCTGCTGCTCGCACTGGGCAGATCGCGCTGTTCCTGGATTTCGACGGAACCCTCGTCGAGATCGCGCCTTCGCCGGAGGATGTGAAGATCGACCGGCGCCTGCCGGCTGCGCTGGAAGCGCTGCGCATCAGGCTCGGCGGTGCGCTTGCACTGGTTTCGGGACGGCCCGTCGCTCTGCTCGACGAGATGATGACACCCTACCGTTTCGACGCGGCCGGTCTGCATGGAGCGCAGATCCGTCTGAATGGCGAGGACGCGCCGCTCGCCGCCCCCTCGGAGGCGCTGCATGCCGCGACGCGCAAGATGGTCCGCTTTGCCAATGCCCATGTCGGTATCATCGTCGAGGATAAGCGCCAGTCGGTGGCGTTGCACTGGCGGCTGGCGCCATCCCTGGCGGACGAGGCGCTGACGTTGATGGAGGCTGTCGCCGCCGAGATCGGGCCGACCATGCGCCTGCAGCACGGCAAGGCTGTCGCCGAGCTCGTTCCGGCGACCGCGAGCAAGGGCGGTGCGATCAACTGGCTGCTACAGCAGGACGGCTATGCCGGCCGCATGCCGGTCTTCATCGGCGACGACATCACCGACGAGGACGGTTTCGCTGCGGTCAACGCCGCCGATGGCCTGTCGATCCGGATTGGAGGCGGCGACACTTGCGCCCGCCATCGTCTGGCCTCGCCGACGGCCTTGCATCATGTTCTGCTGGCCGCCGTCGAAGGCGGCGACCTCACGCTCGAAACCTTCCTCCAGAGCTGACTTCAGGGACAGGCATGACTGTGACGACCACCGCCTCGCCGCGCGTCGCTTCGCTCGATCTCGGCGTCATCGGCAATTGCACGATCGCCGCGTTGATCGACCGGCAGGCGCGCATTGTCTGGAGCTGCTTTCCGCGCTTCGATCGCGACCCGGTCTTCTGCTCGCTGATCGACAACCAGATCGATGACGGCGACGCCATGCCGAAGAAGGGCGTCTTCGCCATCGAGATGGTCGGGATGACCCGCTGCGAGCAGAGCTATCTCGATAACACCGCGATCCTCTCCTCGGTGCTCTCGGACGACCAGGGCAATGCGCTGGAGATCCTCGACTTTGCGCCGCGCTTCGTCCGCTATGAGCGCTTCTTTCGGCCGCCGCAGCTGGTGCGCCGCGTCCGTCGCATCTCCGGGCGCCCGCGCATCCGCGTCGTGGTCAGGCCTTGCCTCGGCCTCGGCGAGGAGCCGGACGAGATCACCCGCGGCTCCAACCATGTCCGCTTCGTCGGCGCCGATCAGACGATCCGGCTGACCACTGACGCGCCGGTCTCCTATGTGCTGGAGAGCATTCCCTTCGCGGTCGAGAAGCCGTTCTCCTTCTTCATCGGCTCGGATGAGGCCCTGCGCGCCGAGATCGAAACGACCTCGCGCGAATTCCTCGACAAGACCACCGATTACTGGCGCGACTGGGTCCGCTCGCTCTCGATCCCGTTCGAATGGCAGCGCGAGGTCATCCGCGCCGCGATCACGCTGAAGCTCTGCTCCTTCGAGGAAAGCGGCGCCATCGTCGCGGCGCTGACGACCTCGATTCCCGAGGCGCCGGGCACGCAGCGCAACTGGGACTACCGCTTCTGCTGGCTGCGCGACGCCTATTTCGTCGTCCATGCCCTCAATCGCCTCGGCACGACGCGGACGATGGAGGACTATCTCGGCTTCATCACCAACATCGTCGACACCTATTCGGAAAGCGGCGCCGAGCATCTGCCGCCGCTTTATCCGATCACGCGCGGCGGCGAACTGCGCGAGTTCGAGGTGCCGAACCTCGCTGGCTATCGCGGCCATCAGCCGGTCCGCGTCGGCAACGGTGCGGCGACGCAGATCCAGAACGACGGCTACGGCGCTGTCGTGCTCGCCGCGACCCAGTCCTTCTTCGATCGCCGCCTGATCCAGCCCGGCAAGGAGGCGCTCTTCGCCCAGCTCGAACGCATGGGCGAGCGCGCCATCGAGCTCTTCGACAAGCCCGATGCCGGCCCCTGGGAGCTGCGCGAGAAGCAGGTCGTCCACTCCTTCTCCAGCGTGATGTGCTGGGCGGCCTGCGACCGGCTCGCCCGCATCGCCGGCACGCTCGGCCGCGCCGACCGCAAGGAGTATTGGCGCGGCGAGGCCAAGCGCCTGAAGGGCATCATCAACGATCGGATCTGGAACCAGGAAAAGGGCCATTTCGTCTCGACCTTCGACGGGACCGACCTCGACGCGACGCTGCTGCTCATCGCCGAACTCGGCTTCGTCACGCCCGATGATCCGCGCTACATCGCGACGGTCGAGGCGATCGGCCGCGAGCTCGGGCGTGGCGACCTGATCCTGCGCTATGGCACCGAGGACGATTTCGGCTTCATGCACACCGGCTTCCTGATCTGCGCCTTCTGGTATGTCGATGCGCTGCACGCGATCGGCCGCAAGGACGAGGCCAAGGAGCTGTTCAGCCGCATCCTGACGCGGCGCAACAGCTTCGGCCTACTCTCGGAGGATGCCGATTTCGAGACCGGCGAGCTCTGGGGTAACTTCCCGCAGACCTATTCGATGGTCGGGCTGATCAATTCGGCGATGCGGCTGAGCCGCAATTGGGAAGAGGCTTTCTGAGGGAGGCCTCGTCTTTCCGGGGCAGGCCGCAGGCCTGAGCCCGGAACCCATGAACACCATGGTTGCCGGAATGACCGAGGCGGCTCGCCTCGATTTGACGCGTCGTGTTCATGGGTTCCGGGCTCTTCGCTGCGCGAAGCCCCGGAAAGACGGCGGCGCTACCCCCGTTTCAGCAAAAACACCGCCTGCGCACCAAACAGATTCCAGAACCACCAGGGCGCGCTGACGCCGACCCTGCCGCCGGCGACGTCGAGTGCGACCGCGCGCTCCTTCTCCGCGCCGATCGTGTCGCAGAGCGCGACGAAATCGCGGATCGTGCAGAAATGGATATTGGGCGTGTCCCACCAGGCATAGGGCAGGGAGTCGGTCACCGGCATGCGCCCCATGAAGAAGACCTGGGTGCGCATGCGCCAGTGCCCGAAGTTCGGGAAGGAGACGATGGCGCGCCGGCCGATGCGCAGCATGTGCTCGAGCACATGGCGCGGATTGCGGGTCGCCTGGATGGTCTGCGAGAGGATGACGTAGTCGAAGCTGTCGTCGGGATAGTCGGCGAGGTCGGTGTCGGCGTCGCCCTGGATCACCGAGAGTCCGCGCGCGACGCAGCCGGCGACGCCCTCGCGCGACAATTCGATGCCGCGCCCGTCGACGCCGCGGGTCTCGGCGAGCAGCGACAGCAATTCGCCGTCGCCGCAGCCGACATCGAGCACGCGCGAGCCCGGCGTCACCATCTCGGCGACGAGGCGCAGATCGATGCGGTTGGTCTGGTTGTCGGCCAGCGCCATCGTCAGATCCCCCTGGCCCGCGCCGCGGCGCCGATGAAGCCGCGCGTCGTCGCGAACAGGTTGGGCTCCTCCAGCAGGAAGGCGTCGTGCCCCTTGTCGCTTTCAAGCTCGACGAAGGAGACCGAGGCGCCGGCGGCGTTGAGTGCATGCACGATGGCGCGCGAATCGCTGGTCGGGAACAGCCAGTCCGAGGTGAAGGACGCGACGCAGAAGCGTGTCCGCGTTCCGGCAAAGGCCTTGGCCAGCACGCCGTCATGGTCGGCGGCGAGGTCGAAGTAATCCATCGCCCGCGTCACATAGAGATAGGAATTGGCGTCGAAGCGCTCGACGAAGCTGATGCCCTGATAGCGCAGGTAACTCTCGACCTGGAAGTCCGCGTCGAAGGTGAAGGTCGGGGCGCTGCGCTCCTGCAGCTTGCGGCCGAACTTGCGGTGCAGCGCCGGCTCCGAGAGATAGGTGATGTGCGCGCCCATGCGCGCCACCGAAAGCCCTTTCGAAGGCCGCGTGCCCTCGTCGAGATAGCGCCCCTGGCGCCAGTCCGGATCGGCCATCACCGCCTGGCGGCCGACCTCGTGGAAGGCGATGTTCTGGGCCGAATGCTTGGCGGCGGTGGCGAGCGGCAGCGCCGAGAACACCCGCGTCGGATAGCTCGCCGCCCATTGCAGCACCTGCATCCCGCCCATCGAGCCGCCGGCGACGCAGAACAGGCTGTCGATGCCGAGCGCGTCGATCAGGTGCGCCTGCGCCCGCACCATGTCGCGGATCGTCACCATCGGGAAGGACAGGCCCCAGGGCTTGCCTGTGGCAGGATCGGTCGAGGCCGGGCCGGTCGTGCCCATGCAGCCGCCGAGCACATTGGCGCAGATCACGAAGAAGCGGTCGGTGTCGACAGGCTTGCCCGGCCCGATCATCGCCGTCCACCAGCCGCCCTTGCCGGTGACCGGGTTGCGGCTCGCGACATACTGGTCGCCGGTCAGGGCATGGCAGACGAGGACGGCGTTGGACCGAGCCTCGTTCAACGACCCATAAGTCTGGTAGGCGATCTGCCAGTGCTCCAGCGTCGCGCCGGAATCGAGCTGCAGCGCCTTGTCCGGCCCGAACCGGGCGAGCAGGCTCGATGGCTGGTTGGCTTCGGCCAGCGGGTCGGCGAGGAGTTCGGGAGCTTGCGTCCGGTTCGGCATTCGGATTTGTCTTGTCGCCCGGTCCGTTCGTAATAGCGGACTTTACCGATGGCGCGGCTGTTCCCGCCTGTCAACGCGGCGATGCGTTGCGAGCGCTTTGCCAAGCCCTTCGGCGACCGCTAAGAGACCGGCACGATTAAAGAAGTCTGGCCATCATGACAGAAGCCGCACCGACCACGCTCGCCGACCTGCGCAGCGAGATCGACCGCATCGATGCGGCGATGCACGGCCTGTTGATGGAGCGCTCGCAGATCATCGAGACGCTGATCGCGATCAAGAAGACGCAGGTCTCCGGATCGGCCTTCCGCCCCGGCCGCGAGGCCGACATGATGAAGCGGCTGGCGCTGCGCCATCAGGGCCTGCTGCCGCTCGACACGGTCGAGAGCATCTGGCGCATCATCATCGCGACCTTCACTTTCGTGCAGGCGAACTATTCTGTTCATGCCGACATTTCCGGCGGCGATGCGCCGATGCGCGACAGCGCCCGCTTCCATTTCGGCTTCACCGTGCCCTTCGTCACCCATGAGGACGCCCGCGCCGTGATCACGGCGGTGGCGGAATCGGCCGGCGATCTCGGTATCTTCCGCATGGATCTCGGCGCCAGCGCCGGCGTCTGGTGGCGTGACCTGATCGGCCCCCACCAGCCCAAGATCATCGCGCGCCTGCCTTTCATCGAGCGGCCCGATCATCCGGCCGGCACGCCGGTCTATTGCATCGCCAAGCCGCTGACCGATGCCGCCGTGCGCGAGATCGTGCTCTACGCCGCCCGCGTCGAGCGCTGGTCGGAGCAGTTGCGCCACGGCCTCGCCCAGCATCTCGCCGAGGTCTCGGCCAGCGCTGCCGACGGCTCGCATCTGGCGCTGCTGGTGGCGGCCTCCGGCGAGACGCAGGTCGAGGCCATCCGCAGCGCGCTTGAGCCTGCCGGCCTCAAGGAGCTGACCGAGATCGGCAGCCACGCCGCCCGCTTCGCCTTCAAATCCGCCCGTTGATCGACAGCCCTTCCTCTCCAAGGTCCAGCCCCATGGCTCTGCCCGCCTCCCGCCCCGTCCCGCGTCCCGGCGTCCTCGACATCGAGGCCTATGTCCCCGGCAAGTCCTCGGCCCCGGCCGGCGTCAAGCTGCACAAGCTCTCCTCCAATGAAACCCCGCTCGGTCCGAGCCCGAAGGCAGTCGCCGCCTATGGCAACCTCGCCGGCAAGCTCGAGCTCTATCCGGATGGCTCGGCGACGAAGCTGCGCGAGGCGATCGCCGGCCGCTATGGGCTCGATGCCGGCCGCATCGTCTGCGGCACCGGCTCGGACGAATTGCTGCAGCTGATCACCAAGGTCTATCTCGGCGATGGCGACGAGGGCGTCTTCACCGAGCACGGCTTCCTCGTCTACAAGATCGCGATCCTCGCCGCCGGCGGCAAGCCGGTGGTCGTGCGGGAAAAGAATCTCACCGCCGATATCGACGCGATCCTCGCCGCGGTGACGCCGCGGACCAAGATCGTCTTCCTCGCCAACCCCAACAACCCGACCGGCACCTATCTGCCCTTCGACGAGGTCAAGCGCCTGCAGGCCGGCCTGCCGCCGCATGTCCTGCTGGTGCTCGATGCGGCCTATGCCGAATATGTCCGCCGCAACGACTATGCCTCCGGCCTCGAACTGGTCGCGACCAGCGAGAACGTCGTGATGACGCGCACCTTCTCGAAGATCTACGGCCTGGCGAACCTGCGCCTCGGCTGGGCCTATGGTCCCGCCCACATCATCGACGCGCTGAACCGCACCCGCGGCCCGTTCAACGTCAACGGCGCCGCGATCGAGGCCGGCGTCGCCGCGATCGCCGACGAGTCGCATATTGCCTCGGCGATCGAGCACAACGACAAATGGCTGGCCTGGACCACGGCCGAGCTGGAGAAGCTCGGCCTTACCGTGACGCCGTCGGTCGGCAATTTCATCCTGATCCATTTCCCGGCAGCCGCCGGCAAGACCGCCAAGGAGGCCGATGACTTCCTGAGCCAGCGCGGGCTGATCCTGCGTTCGGTCGCTTCCTACGGCCTTCCCGATGCGCTGCGCATGACCATCGGCAGCGAGGAGGCCAATCGCCTCGTCGTGGCGGCCCTGGCCGAATTCCTGGGCAAGGCCGCGTGAGCACGCCTGACAGCTTCGCGCCGCGTCGCGACGAGCCGCTCTTCGAGCGGCTCGTCATCATCGGCATCGGCCTGATCGGCTCCTCGATCGCGCATGCGGCCAAGGAGCTCAATCTCGCCCGCCATATCGTGCTGAGCGACGCCGATGCCGATGTCCGCCGCCGCGCTCGCGAGCTCGACCTCGGCCACGAAATCGCCGAAAGCGCGGTCGAGGCCGCCCGCGATGCCGACCATATCGTGCTCTGCGTGCCGGTCGGCGCCTGCGGCGCGGTCGCCGAAGAGATCGCCGGCGTGCTGAAGGTCGGCGCGATCCTCTCCGATGTCGGCTCGGTCAAGCATGCGGTGGTCGAAGCGGTCAGCCCGCATCTGCCCGAGGGCGTACACTTCGTCCCGGCCCATCCGGTCGCCGGCACCGAGAATTCCGGCCCCGATGCCGGTTTCCCCAGCCTCTTCCTCAATCGCTGGTGCATCCTGACGCCGCCGCCCGGCACCGATGAAGCCGCGATCGCCCGCACCCGCCAGTTCTGGGAGGGCATGGCGGCGATCGTCGAGGTGATGGGCTCGCAGCACCACGACCTCGTCCTCGCCATCACCAGCCATCTGCCGCATCTGATCGCCTACAACATCGTCGGCACCGCTGAGGATCTGGCGGCGGTGACGCAGTCGGAGGTGATCAAGTTCTCGGCCGGCGGCTTCCGCGATTTCACCCGCATCGCGGCTAGCGACCCGACGATGTGGCGCGACGTCTTCCTCGCCAACAAGGAGGCGGTGCTGGAGATGCTCGGCCGCTTCAACGAGGACCTGGCCCTGCTCACCCGCGCCATCCGCTATGGCGACGGCGAGACGCTGCATAAGCACTTCACCCGCACGCGCACCATCCGCCGCGGCATCGTCGCGCTCGGCCAGGAGAAGGCCGAGACGGAGAAGCTGAAGAAGGGGTGAGGGCAGGGGGGCTCTTCGAGCCTCGCAGGCTTCCACAGGCCGGTGCGAATTCCGTGTGCCTTGTGACCTCCATCTGCCTTGTCAAAATGGGGTCGGGCTGATACAGCCCCACCCGTCGCCGCAATAGCTCAGCTGGTAGAGCACCTCATTCGTAATGAGGGGGTCGGGGGTTCGAATCCCTCTTGCGGCACCATTCCCATTTTCAGTGACGTTCGCAGCCGCCCCGAAAGGGCGGCTTTTTTGTTGATGTTTCGGCAGTTTCGGCCAGAATCTCTTCGCCGGTGTTCAGCCGCGTCCGCCAGCTACCAGTCAGAATGTTGGTATGTCGGTTGGTATGTTCGGCGGTACGGGAAGGGCGATACCAACATGCCGCTGACCAACGTCGCGATCACGAATGCAAAGCCTGCGTCCGGAATCACGAAGCTTTCCGACGGCGAAGGCTTGCAGCTTTGGATCATGCCGAACGGTTCGAAGCTCTGGCGCTTGGCCTATCGTTTCGCAGGCAAGCAAAAGCTGATGGCCCTTGGCTCTTACCCTGCGGTGACGCTTGCCGATGCCCGTGACCGTCGGAAGGCAGCCCGCTCCTTGCTCGCGACTGACCGCGATCCGTCCGCACAGAAGCGCCTAGACAGGCAGGCAGCGCTGACGAGCAATGCAACCACATTCGCTCTTGTGGCGGCTGAGTTGCTTGAGAAGAAGCGGCGGGAGAGAAAGGCCGAGAACACGCTTGCCAAGCTCGAATGGCTGCATGGGCTCGCGAACGAAGGGCTTGGTCAGCGCCCGATCGCCGCGATCGCAGCGCCCGAAATCCTGGACATCCTCAAGAAGGTGGAGCGGAAGGGCCGGCTTGAAACCGCCAAGCGCTTGCGCGCCGTGATCGGCGAGGTGTTCCGCTATGCCATCGCGACCGCTCGGGCTTCGAACGATCCGACTTTCGCGCTTCGCGGGGCCATATCCGCGCCTGTCGTCAAGCATCGCGCCGCGATCACTGATCCCGCCGGCTTGGGTGGGTTGATGCGCACCAGCGACCTTTCCAGACATCACCGATCTCTACCCAAGAGCTCGAATACCGGGCTTCTTCGTTGCGTCGACGTCGTCGTCCACGGGTATCCGGCGCAAGTCATCGTGCCGCAAACCCGCTCGGTACCCGGCGAGCGACCCGCTACCGACAGTTCGCGCGGCACCGCACGGCACTCACCGTGTTCTCGCTCTCGCCGACGGTGATGACCTCGATCAGCATGTCGCGCTTCGACTTCCAGACGAACAGACAGTGGCCGAGCCCGGTTCCCGAACATGAGGCCATCTCCGGCCGCCCCTGGCAGCGCTCGTCGCTCTTCGAGCATTTGTCTGCGTCGGGCAGCGTCACTGGCGCATAGCCGAGGCCGATCAGGCTGCGCCGCGCTTCCCGGTAGGACGTGCCCTTCGGAAAGCTGGGTAGCTGCTCGGCTGCAATCGATCCGGCCGCTGCGACAAGGGTGGCGATTACAATGGCGATCCGGATCATCGTATCCATCCCTGGCAACGGCAGCCTCGCCGTGGACGTGTCTGATACCCGGTAAGCCTCGACCATTGAAGATGGCTTCGCGCCATCCTCCTGCGCTGCGATCCGCGACCATGCCGAAGCCGGTGGCTCGATCTTCAGTCCGCCTTCGCTGCTTGCCGCTTTTCCGCGGCATGCATCTCTTCCGAGAGGCCGGCGCGCCAGTAGCTGACGACGAGATGCTCGTCGATGCCGGGTTGCAGGCGCTGCTTTGCCGCTGCCCGGATCTCACGAAAGGCCGCATGCTCGCTCGCCGCCCAGAGATAGACGCGGTCATCGACCTCAGACCAGTCCAGTGCCGCAAAGGCATCCTGAAGCGATCTCGTGCTGCCCGGCGCTGCGCCGTCGCGGTGGAGCCAGCGCAGCGTGAAGCCGTCCGGCATGGCGAGCGGTTGCTGCTCGCCGGCATCGGCGACCTCGATGAAGGCGAGGCCGCGGGCATTGGCCGGCAGGCTTTCCAGCATGCGGGCCAGCGCCGGCAGCCCGGTTTCATCGGCGAGGAAGACGTAGCGGTCGGCCTGCTTCAGTCCGCGCCCGCCCGGTCCTGCCATGCCGATGCGGTCGCCGGTGCGCGCGCTGGCGGCGAAGGCCGAGCCAGGCCCGGCATCGTCATGCAGCACGAAATCGATGGCGAGCGTGCCGGCCGCCACGTCGATCTCGCGGATCGTGTATTTGCGGATCGCCGGCCGCTGCTCCGGTGGTGGGGATTGCAGCAGGCCATCGGCGCCGATCATCGGCCAGGCTGGCTCCGCCAGTCCCGGCGGCGGGATGAAGAGGCGCACATGCAGCGCTTCCAGCGAGTCGTAGCGGGTAAGGTCCTCGCCCTGGAAGCGGATGCGGCGCATATGCGGCGTCAATTGCTCGACGCCGGTCACGGTCAACACCCGAAAGTCCGGCGGCAGCATCGGCTCGGAGCCGTCGCCGCTCCAGAAGATCGCGGGCACTGCTCCTTCCGGTGCGAACTCGACGATATGGTTCGCGATCGCGAATTTGCTGCCCTGCAGCCGGGCTAGATCGGGAGCCTCGACGACAACGGACAATTCGCCCGGCTCCGAGCGCAGTTCCGCCCTGCTGCCGTCGAGCCTGATCGTGGTCACGCCCCCGGCCTCGCTCACTTCGGCCTCATGTTCGAGGAGGTGCCCGCAGAGCGGGCGCAGAACGGCGACGGGGTCGGGCAGGGCGATGCGCGTTTCGGCGCGAAGCATGGTCATGGGGCGGTATCCTGTCGCTGCCCGGAGAGTCAGGGCCTGGCCTGGCCGGCGCCTTCGATCCAGAGTGCGCCGTCGAGCGGGATCGCCGAGAAGCGGCGGGAGATCTCGTTCAGCGTCGCCTGCGGGTCGACATCGGCGAAGCGGCCGGGGTGGAACCATGCCGCCAGCCGTTCGATGGCGACGATATGGAGCGGGGTGTCGTTGAAGAGGTGCCAGAGCCCGTAACCACGGCCATTGCGGACCGCAGCGAGCGCGGCGATGCCCGGCTGGCCCAGCAGGGCGGTGAAGCTCTGCGCCGCAGTCTCGCGCGAGACGCCGAGCCCGAGGACGAGGCCACCGCGCTTGCTCAGATGCGTGCCGCCGGTCGCGACATAAATCGCAGGGTCGGCGGCAAGGAGCTGCTCGAGGCTGATCTGACCGCTCGCGCCGGGCAGGATCGCGGCGGCGATGTTGCGCCCGCCGGCCGCGTTGATGAAGTCGTCCAACGTGCCCTTGCCCGGCGTCTGGCAGCAATCGAAGCCGCCGGCATGGGCATGCATGAAGACGGCAGGGCGCTCTGCGCCGCGCAGGCGTTCCTCGATCAGGCGCCGGCGCTCCTCATAGAAGCGGATATAGGCTTCCGCCTGCGCTTCGCGCCCGATCAGCTTCCCCAGGATGCGCAGGCTCGGCAGCGTGTCGCGCATCGGCTGCAGGTAGAAGTCGATGACGACAACCTTGATGCCGGCGGCTTCGAAGCGCTGGACGAGATCGCCCGCTCCAAGCCGCGTGCCCGCCAGCGACAGGCTCAGGATCACGAGGTCCGGCGACAGCGACACCGCCTTCTCGAAGGAGAATCCGTCCTGCGTGCCGCCGTCGCCGACGGTTGGCACGGTCGCGATCGCCGGGAATTTGGCGAGGTAGCGTTCATAGGCGTCCGGATTCTGGCGGCGATGGTCGGCGCCCCAACCGGCCAGCAGGCTGATCGGATCGGGATGGACGAGGCCGAGCGCGTTGAGCTGGCGCCCTTGCGCCAGCACGATCCGCTTCGCCGGAGCGGGCAGGGTGACGCTGCGCCCGAGCAGGTCGGTCACGGTGATCGGCTCGGCGCTGGCTGGAAGCGAACCGGCCCGAAGCAGCACGATCACGACGAAGAGCAGCCGCGCCAGCAGCCACAATGGCGAGGCGATCATGGCGAGACCTTTCCCGATTCATCATAACCGAGCGTGAAGGCGATCGCGCGCGACAGCATGGCCGGAACGACCGAGATGTGATTCTCGCCGGTGAAGACGAGATGCCTGCAATCGACTCGTCCTGACGCCGTCAGCGCCTCGGCCATCTCCGCGGCATTGTCGACCATGCGGGCCATGCGTAGGCGTTCGGCGCGCTGGCGATCGCGCTCTTCGTCACCGTTCTGCTCCTCACCGCCGACGGCGATCAGCAGACGCGGTGGCTGCGCGGCGGCAGGTCCAAGCAGGAACCGATCACGCATTGCGAGGATGGAGCGCTCCTCCCACCAGATCGACGGGCTGCCGGCGACATGGCTGCGAAAAAGGCCCGGTCGCGTGAACAGCGCGTACAGAGCGAACAGCCCGCCGAAGGAATGGCCGACCAGCGACAGGCGCGCCGGATCGGTTGGCGCGAGTCGCTCGATCAAAGGCAGGATTTTGCCGCTGATGAAATCGAGGAAGCGGTCGGCTCCGCCATTGGCCGGCAGGAGGTCCTGCCGGCGCCGCTCGGCATCGAAAGGGGCTGCGCCCGGATAGCCGATGCCGAGGATGATGGCCGGGCCGACGCCGGTCACCTCGGGGCGCGCCGCCTGCAGCCGGGCTGTGGACAGCGCGGTGGGGAACAGCGCATCGCCGTCGACCAGGATCACGACCGGAAAGCCCTCGGCCGGCGCCGGCTCGGGCGGGATCGCGAGCAATAGCCGATAATCGCTCCCTTCCGGCGAGGCGAAGGCGAGGCTCTGCGCATGCGGCAGCTCGAGCGGCCGGAGGGCCGAGGCCAGCTGCCCCTCGCATGCAACCCGCTCTGCCCGCGACATCGCGCCTGACCTCACCAGCGATAGGACAGGGTGGCGAGCACGGTGCGGCGCAGGCCGAAGGAGCAGCCGGTCGTGGAATAGCAGCCGGAGATGTACTCCTTGTCGAACAGGTTGTGGGCGTTGACCTGCAGTTTCCAGCCCTTCATCGCGGTGTTCGCCAGGCCGAGGTCGTAGCTGATCGCGGCATCGACCAGCGTGTAGTCGTCGGTGAAGAAGGTGTTGCCGGGGTCGCCTGCTCCCTTGCCGACATAGCGCACGCCGGCTCCGAGGCCGAGGCCCGCGAAGAGCCCGGTCTTGAAGGTATAGTGCGCCCAGAGCGAGGCCATGTGGCGCGGTACGACCGGCGGCCGCCTGTGGAGGTCCACGCCATTGCTCTTCGTCACCTCGGCGTCGGTGTAGGCATAGGCCGCGGTCAGGTCGAAGCTGTCGAACAGCGTGGCGCGTGCCTCGAGCTCGACACCGCGCGCCGTGACCTCGCCGGTCTGGGTCTGGAAGCCCGGATTGGTAACGTCGGTCGTCGTGACGTTGGTCTGCCTGATCTGATAGACCGCCGCCTGGAAGAAGGCGTTGGCGCCCGGCGGTTCGTATTTGAAGCCGGCCTCGTATTGCTCGCCTTCCGTCGGCTTGAAGGGCCTGCCGCCGAACGCCGTGCCCGCCACCGGCTCGAACGAGGTCGAGTAGCTGGCATAGGGCGCAAAGCCGTTGTCGAAATTGTACATCGCCGCGACGCGGCCGGTGCGGGCGGTGTCGTTCTGCTTCGTCAGCACGCCGGTGGCGAAGTCGCGGGTTCGGGCCTCGGCGCGGTCGAAGCGGCCGCCGACCAGGAGCGAGAGACGGTCGAGCTTGATCTGGTCCTGGACGTAGACGCCGTACTGGGCGGTGGTCTGCGTCGTCAGCGTCTTCGGCGAGAGCGCGAACGGTGAGCGGCCATAGATCGGGTTGGTGAAGTCGAGCGTCTGGACAACGCCGGGGAAGCCACCGTTCGAGGAGGCATCGGTCCAGGATGCGTCGAGCCCGACCAGCACCTTGTGGGTGAGCGGCCCGGTGCGGAAATCCGCCTGGAGCTGCGTGTCGACCGCCGCGGTGCGCGCCTTCTCGTCATAGGCGGTGACGCGGCGGTTCAACGTCTTCTGATCGGCCTGGATGCCCGCGACGGACACGGTCCGGAAATGCGACTTCAGATCTGACAGCCGCAGGTTCTGCCGCACGGTGAAGACGTCGTCGAAACGGTGCTCGAAGGCGTAGCCCGCATTGGCCTGGTTGCGGCTGTAGCCCTCGAAGTTCGGCTCGCCGGGGAAGAAGTCGCTGCGGATGCGGCCGGCGCGGCTGGGCAATGCCGTCCCGATGGCGGGGATGAAGCCGTAGAAGCCGGTCTCGGGATCGCGCTGGAACGAGGTCAGCACGGTGAAGCTCGTGGCGGCGCTCGGCTGCCAGGTCAGGGACGGCGCGATGAACAGGCGCTCCTCCCGGGTGTGGTCGACCTGGGTGTCGGCGGCCCGGCCGAGGCCGACGATGCGGTAGAGCAGCGTCTTGTCCGGCGTCACCGGCCCGCCGATGTCGAAGGCGAACTGGGCGCGCTCATAGCTGCCGAACTGGAGCTGGACCTCGCCATGCGCCTCCTCGCGCGGACGCTTGCTGACGAGGTTGATCACACCGCCGGGCTTGACCTGCCCGAAGACGACGGACGAAGGCCCGCGCAGGACCTCGACGCGCTCCAGCCCCCATGGCTCGTAGGCCGGCACGAGATAGTTGACGCCGCGCAGATAGCGCAGCCCGTCGAGATTGCTGACGAAGCCGGCATTGCCGCCCGAGCCTCCGAAGCCGCGAATGAAGGCGCTGTCGTAGCGCCCGGCCGAGAGGCGCGTTTCGGCCAGCACGCCGGCCGAGTAGCGCAGCGCTTGCCCGACGCTCTGGGCGGCCTGATCGGTCATCTGGTCCCGCGTCACCACCGAGATCGACTGCGGCGTCTCGATGATCGGCGTATCGGTCTTTGTCGCCGTCGCGCTGCGCCGGGCGACATAGCCGTTCACCGGTCCGTTGGCCCGCTCGCCCTGGACATCGATGGTGTCGAGGCCGATCGCGTCGCCCGACTGCGCGAGCGCGGCGCCCGGCCAGGCCGCGACGATGGCGCCGAAGGCGACGCCGGCAGCCAGTGCTGCGCGATTGATGAGAACCCCGTTCATGCCAACGCCCTTGCCCCTTCGCCGGTTCGGCGACCCGTTGGCAGGGTTCTTTCAGGAAGCATGCTCGGCCGGCAACGCCATCGGCTTTCGATCGCGGCAGTATTTCTTTCGGCGCAGTTTCGAGCCGTTCCAGCTCTGAAAAGCGCGCCTGCGTCAGCGCAATGCGCTCGGCGACAGGCCGAAACGCTTGCGGAACAGGCCCGAGAAATGCGCCGGCGTATAGCCGACGCGAAACGCGGCTTCGGCGACGCTGGCGTGCCCGCCCGCGATCATCGCGTGCGCCTGCTGCAGGCGTTGCTCTTGCAGATAGGCGTAGACGCTGGTGCCGAACTCGGCCCGGAAGGCCGCGGTGAGCTTGGTCGGATTGAGGCCCGTTATCCGGGCGAGCTCGGCCAGGCTCGGCGGCTCCTGCATTGCGGCGACGAGCATGTCCCGCGCTGCGAGGACCTGCTCGCGAGTCCGGGTCGGTAGTCGCGCGGGACGCAGCGGCGCCTTTCCGACGATCTCGTTCAACGCCACCGCCGCCAGTTCCAGGGCTTTCCCGGCGAGATAGAGCTGCCGGAGCGGCTCGGCCACCGGGCACTCGGCGATCTGGAGCGCCAGCGAGCGAAGGCGGGCATCGGCCGGCCGCACCCAGACTCCCGCGCCCTCGGCACCGACCAGCGCGAACAGCTTCTTCATCGGCGCGGCGAACTCGCGCTCGACGAAATCGAGGTCGAACTGCATCAGGACGCAGCGGATCGTCCCGCCGCTGAGGCTGGTGCGTTGCTGGAGGTGATCGCCGCTGTTCGCCGCGACTAGCAGGGCCGGCCCGTCGATCATGACAGCCGGACGGTCGTCGAGCTCGAGCGACTGGCGGCCGTCCAGCAGGATGGCGATCTTCAGACCTCGCCGCATCGGCCCGGCGGTCCGCTTTCCGGTCGCTGCGGGAAAGCGCCCGGCGGACAGCGACAGCTGACCGGAGAACAGCTTGAGATCTATCAGGGCGTCTGGGTCGGAAGGGGATGGCACGGACATGGGCGCGCAATCCTAGCCCGATGCGAAGACAGATCGAAACTGCAATTCAAAGCTATAGCTTGGTATAATCCTGATGTTGAATGCCTTCGTGCCGACGAGCGCGGCGGCGTTGCCTGCTTAGACCGGGCGCATAGTCGAGAGCCGTGCCGTGCGGCATGTCCCGATGCTTGGTCCGGAAGGTCATCAGGTGTCTCTGGCGCCCACCGTCCCTGTCGCCGTCGGAGCGGCACGAGGGCTGCGCATGCCCGGCCGGAACCGATGGCAAGATGACGCAGGACCTCACACGATGCGGCCTTGCGGTGCGGGTCCGGTCAGGTCGCAATCCGCCGCCCCAGCTCGTCGATAGCCTGCTGCAGCGCGTTCGCCACGAGCCTGTCCGTCACCGAGTTGTAGCGGATCGACGGCAGGGCGACATTGATCGACGCCAGCGGCTCGCGCTCGTCGGAAAGAACGGCCATGGCCATGCCGATGATTCCGGGGGTGAACTCCTCGAAGGAATAGGCGATGCCTCTGCGCCGGACTTCATCGAGCTCGCGGCGCAGGGCCTCGGTCGAGGTGAGGGTCTTGGGCGTGATCGCCTCGAACGAGACCGTGCCGAGATAGGCGTCGAGCTGGGGCTGCGCCATCTGGGCGAGCAGGATTTTGCCGCCCGACGTGGCGTAGAGCGGCGCGCGGTCGCCCAGTCGCATATGCGAGACGAGCCGCTGCGGGCCGTTCACGGCCGCGACGACCTCGGCTTCGCCGTCCTTCAGCAGGTTGAGCGCGGACGATTCCCGGGTTCGCGCGGTGATCTCTTCGAGCAGCGGTTGCGCCAGCGTGACGAGATCCTGTCCCCGCGAGGTCTGCCGCGCCAGCCGCGCCAGGCCTTCGCCGAGCCGATAATGTCTGTCTGCTGCGGTATAGGTGACGTAGCCGCGTCCCATCGCCGTCTTCAGCAGCTGCGTCAGGCTGCCCTTCGGGATCTCCAGCGCAGCGGCGATCTCCATATGGGGGAGGCCGTCGCTCCGGCGCGCCAGGAGCTCGAACAGATCGAGGATGCGCTCTGCGGATTTTACGGCTGTGGGCGCATCGTCGGGCATTGGTGAGTTCCGATATGTAAACTCACCCTTGGCACAGGTGGCGTCGCTGTCAATGCGTCGGCGCCTCGCCCTCGCCCTCACCCTCCTGGCCGCCGTGCCGGTGCAGGAGCTCGCGGGTAGCATCTCCGGCGCGGCGGGCCCGCATGGCCGGTGGCAGGCCGGCAAGGGCGATGTTCGGCGCTTCCACTCCGATCGGCGTTTCCGGTGGAAAGGCGTCCAGGAATGCGCCGAGCCAGAGCTGCCCTTCGCCAGGATAGGCTCGTCCGCCGCGCGCCTCGCTCCTGAGCTGCTCGGTCGGCGGGGCCGCGGCGGGGGCGTCGCAGAGATGGATGTAGGAGAAGAGCGCCGGATCATATCCGGCGATGTCGCGAGGATGGCCGCCGGCGCGGCTGAGATGCAGCGCGTCGACCAGGAGACCGGCATTGGCCGGGCGCGCCTCCAGCAGCAGGTCGTGCGCCGCCCCCAGCGTACCGATCGTGGCATAGGGAATGAATTCGAGCATGGTGCGCAGGCCGCAATCATGAGCGAGCGCGCAGAAGGCACCGAAGCGATCGACAAGACGATTATGCTCCGCGTCGAAGCCGACGGTGAGGACATGGCGGGCGCCGAGCTCCGCACCCAGCTCGAGCGCCGGTCGCAGCGCGTCGACATCGGTCTGCGGCTGCAGCCAGACGGCTTCGATGTCGAGAACGCTCAGGCCCGTTGCGGCGAGCGCTTGCTTGATGCGGCGCTGCAGTGGTGCATCCCCCACGATCTCGGTGATCGTGTCGGTGGCCAGCGGCGGGATCACCCGCAGGCCGACGGCATCGAAACCGCCTGCCTGTGCCGCCTCGATCAGGCCGACCGGATCCGCATCGAGCACGGTGAGATGGGCCAGGGAGATCGGGCGCATGGCGTTTCCTGATTGGGAATGAGTTTACAAGGTAAAACAGTTTCTATATGAGAACAACCAGGAGGAAACACCATGGACGCATCCATCGAGCAGGCCGAACGGCTGGCGATCCGGGAGTTGATCGAGAACTGGGCGGTCTGGCGCGATGCCGCCGACTGGGCGCGCTTCCGGACGGTCTGGCATGATGATGGGCGCATGATGGCGACCTGGTTCCAGGGCAGCGCCGACGCGTTCATCAAGGTGAGCCGCGAGGGCTTCGAGCGCGGCGTGCGGATCCTGCATTTCCTCGGCGGTTCCTCGGTCGATCTCGCCGGCACGCGCGCTATCGCGCAGACCAAGATGACGATCAGCCAGCGCGCTGCGGTCGAGGGCGTCGAATGCGACGTCGTCTGCACCGGGCGCTTCTATGATTTCCTCGAGAAGCGGGCCGGCCGCTGGGGTGTGGTCCTGCGCCAGCCGATCTACGAGAAGGATCGGATCGATCCGGTCGATCCGGCCGCCACGCCCATGCTCGACCGCGAACGGCTGATGGGTTTCCCGATCGGCTATCGTCATCTTGCCTATCTGCAGGTCGGCATCGGCTATCCGGTGAAGCGCGACATGCCCGGCCTGGTCGGGCCGGAGGTCGAGGCGCTCTATGTGCGCGGCGCCGGCTGGCTGAAGGGCGGGCCGGCCGACTAGCCTGCTGTCCTGGTCGGGCAAGACCCGAGCCTGAGTTGGCGAGCGAGCACGATGCAGCCCTTTGTCTATGAAGCTCTCACCGCGCGTGTCCTTTTTGGGCACGGCACGATCGTGCGCCTCGGCGAGGAGATCGAGCGGCTGGGCCTCGAGCGCGTTCTTGTGCTGTCGACGCCGGGCCATCGCGGCATGGCCGAGCGGATCGCCGCTACGCTCGGGACCTGCGCCGCCGGTGTCTTCGCCGGGGCGGCGATGCACACGCCGGTCGAGGTGACCGAACGCGCCATGGCCGAGGTCGCTGCGCTCGCAGTCGATGGCGTCGTCGCCATTGGCGGCGGCTCGACCATCGGACTCGGCAAGGCCATCGCCCTGCGCAGCGACCTGCCGCAGGTCGTCGTTCCCACCACCTATGCCGGCTCGGAGATGACGCCCATCCTCGGAGAGACGCGCGATGGGCTGAAGACGACGCAGCGCAACCCGAGGATCATGCCGGAGACGGTGATCTATGATGTCGATCTGACGCTATCCTTGCCGCCGCAGCTCTCGGCGACCTCCGGCATCAATGCGATCGCCCACGCGGTCGAGGCGCTCTATGCGCCGGACGGCAATCCCATCGTCTCGCTGATGGCGGAGGAGGGGATCGCGGCACTGGCGCGCGCTCTGCCGGCGATCACCCGCGATCCCTCCCGGCGCGAGGCACGCTCGGACGCCCTCTACGGCGCCTGGCTCTGCGGAACCTGCCTCGGGGCGGTCGGCATGGCGCTGCATCACAAGCTCTGTCACGTGCTGGGTGGCACCTTCGACTTGCCGCACGCCGAGACCCACACCGTCATTCTGCCGCATGCGATCGCCTACAATGCGGCGAGCGCTCCCGAAGCGATGAGGCGCATCGCGCGCGCTTTCGGCGCCGACGATGCAGTGGCGGGCATCGACGATCTCGCGCGGCGGCTTGGCGCGCCGCGTGCACTCCGCGATCTCGGCATGCCCGAGAGCGGCATCGAGCAGGCGGTCGAGATCGCGACCCGCAACCCGTACCCGAACCCACGCCCTGTCGAACGTGACGCCATTCGCGGGCTGATCGCGCGCGCCTGGGCCGGGGAGCCGCCACGAGGCTGACCACCAAGCCTAAAAGGGGCGGGCGATGAGATCAGGGAGGACGGAATGAGGAATTTCGACGAGCGCTCGATCACCGCCGCGGTCCGCGAGCGGGTCGGGCAGGCGACCGATCCGCGCACTCGCCAGATCGGCGATGCGCTGGTGCGCCATCTCCATGATTTCGTGCGCGAGATCGAGCCGACCCAGGAGGAATGGTCGCAAGCGATAGCCTTCCTCACCCGCACGGGCCAGATGTGCGACGCCACCCGGCAGGAGTTCATCCTGCTCTCGGACACGCTCGGCGTCTCCATGCTCGTCGACGCGATCAATCACCGCCTGCCGGGTAGCGCGACGGAAACCACCGTGCTCGGCCCCTTCTATGTGCAGGAGCCGCCGGAAAAGCCGCTCGGCGCCAACATCTCGCCGGGGCTGGAGGGCGTGCCTCTGCTCGTCACCGGCTCGGTCAGCGCGGCCGATGGTTCGCCGCTGGCCGGTGCGACGGTCGATGTCTGGCACTCCGATGGCGACGGCTATTACGATGTTCAGCAGCTCGACGACGAGCACGGCCTCGCCATGCGCGCTCGGCTCAGGACGGCAGAAGGCGGCGCCTTCCACTTCTGGACGATCATGCCGGCCGCCTATCCGATCCCCAATGACGGCCCGGTCGGCGAGATGCTGGCGGCGCAGGGGCGCCACCCCTACCGGCCGGCCCATGTCCATTTCATGATCGCGGCGCCGGAGCATGAGCAACTCGTCACCCATGTCTTCGTCGAGGGCGACACCTATCTCGATTCCGACGTCGTCTTCGGGGTCAAGGATTCTCTGATCCGCCCCTTCGTCGAGAAGCCGGCGGGTACGGCCCCCGACGGCAGCTCGGTCGACCGGCCCTATCGCCATCTTCACTACGACTTCGTGCTGGCGTCTCAGCGGCGCACGGCTTGAGCCAGTTTATTTGCCGGCAATACGTTGCTGCGACGCATCCGGGAGAGAGATGTTCATGCCGCTCAGGGGCAAGGCCTTCATGATCGTCTGGCACGATATCAGGGCGGAAGGGGAACGCGACTACCATCTCTGGCATACGCGCGAGCACATGCCGGAACGGCTCGCCGTGCCGGGCTTCCTGCGCGGCCGCCGCGGCGTCGATTGGAACCGCGACCGGCACCGCTACCTGACGCTCTACGAGGGCGAGAGCCTCGCGACCTTCGGCGCGCCGGACTATCTCGCGCGCCTCAACAACCCGACCCCGTGGACGCTCAGGACGCAGCCGACCTTCTACAATTTCATCCGTTGTGCCTGCGACATTGCCGCCTCGGCCGGGCGCGGCGTCGGCGGCGCCATGGCAACCTTCCGCGTGCCGTTCGAGGGCGCCGGCGCGGATGTGTTCCAGGCGCTGGCCCCGGCGCTTGCCGACGAGCTCCTGACGCTGGAGGGCGTCAATGCCGTCCATCTCGGCGTTGCGCGGCCAGATGTGACCGGCGCCAGGACCCGCGAGACCGAGCTGCGCGGCATGATGAGGGACGATGTCTTCGACGCCGTCGTCCTGGTCGATGCGGTCGGGCGCCGTGAGCTCGAGGCATTGATGCCGGAGATCGCAGCGCGGCTCGCGGCGCATCGGCTCGCGATCGATCCGGCGGAAACCGCGGTCTACGACATGGCCTTCTGCCTCGAACCGACCGGCTGACCGACGCCATGACGGAGGACATCGTCACCATGAGCAGGCGCCCTGTCATCGATGGCGCAACCCGCCTTCTGGGCATCGTCGGCCATCCGATCACGCAGGTGCGCGCTCCGGAAGTCTGGACCGGCCTGTTCCACCTGCACGGCCTCAACATGGTGTGTGCGCCGTACCATGTCCTGCCGGCCGATCTTGCGGCCTTCTTCACCGGAACGCGCCGTATGCGGAACCTCGCCGGCATGATCGTCACCATCCCGCACAAGCCGGCGAGCGTCGACCTCGTCGACGAGCTGACGGAGCGCGCCCGCATCGTCCGCTCGGCCAACTTCATCGTCGTGCAAGCTGACGGCAGCTGGCTCGGCGACATCGTCGACGGCATCGGCTTCCTCGCGAATCTCAAGGCGAATGGTGCCGATCCGGCAGGCAAGCGGGCGCTGCTGGTCGGCACCGGCGGCGTCGGCACCGCGATCGCCTTCGCGCTGGCGGAAGCGGGAGTGGCCGAGCTCGTCCTCTATGATCGCGACACCGCGCGCAGCGAGGGGCTGGCGGAACGGCTTGGCGCGCTCGGCTGGCCGGCGCGGGCCGGCACGCCCGATCCCGAGGGGTTCGATCTCGTCGTCAACGCTTCGCCCGTCGGCATGAGGGAGGACGATCCGCTCCCGATCGATCCCGCCCGCATCAGGCCCGGCAGCATCGTCGCCGATGTCATTGTGCACGAGACCGAATTGCTGCGCCGTGTTGCGAAGCTCGGTTGCCGGGCGATCGGCGGGTCCGGGATGATGGACCATCAGCTGGCGGCGATGGCTACGCATCTGGGCCTCGGCGAGCACGATTTCAGTGCGGCGGCGGCCAGGCGCGTCGCCTCCGCGCTCCGCGGTTAGCCTTGGCGAAGGAGGGGGGCGATGGGCATCAGGCTGGGCGGGACGACCTTTTCCTTCATGTGGAGCGAGCCGGCGCAGGCGACGATGCGGCGCATCGGCGAGCTCGGCTTGAGGGAATTCGACGTCATCCTGGCGCCAGGCCATCTATGGCCGGATGAACTCGTCACGGCGGCACGCCGCCAGATGCGGCAGGAGCTGGCGCGAGACGGGTTGCGGGTCGAGACCACCAATCTTCCCGCGCTCGACTTCAACCTCGGCAGCTGCCTTGCCGAGGTAAGGACCTATGCGGTCGGCCAGTACATCGAGGCGCTCAGGCTTTCGGCCGATCTCGGCGGCCGCGGCGTGGTCGTCGTCCCCGGCCGCGTCTCCGGCCTGTTGCCGCCGCGTCGCGACGATACCCTCGCCTGGCTCGGCGACAGCATCGCGGCCCTGTTGAAGACCGCCGACGAGATCGGGCAGGACCTGCTGCTGGAGACGCACCCCCAGACCGCGATCGCCTCGGCTGAGGCGATGGCGACCTTCGTCGAAGCCTTCGGCCATGCCCGCCTGCTCGTCGCCTATGATGTCGCCAATGCCGAGTTCATCGGCGAGGACCAGGGCGAGGCGATCAGGCGGCTGCGCGCCAGCCTGGGACTGGTCCATCTCTCCGATGCGACCCGGGCGTCCTGGAAGCACGATCGGGCCGGCCTCGGCACGGTCCGCTTCGACCGCGTCAGGCAGGCGCTCGAAGAGATCGCGTTCGGCGGCGTCGCCATCGTCGAGGTGATCTCGGCCGACCCGCTGGCCGATACGAAGGCCACGCTCGACACTTGGACGGCCACGAGCCCGGCGGTCTCGGCGATCTAGCCGCTGCGCACATAGCGCCAGAGCACCTCGGCGATCTCCGTGCGCCGCTGCGCTCTGGCTGCCGGCGAGGTCATGTCCCAGTCGAACTGCGGCTCGAATGTGTGCCGGTTCGCCACCGAGAAGATGCAGAGCGCGTTCAGCGTCATATGCAGTTCGAGCGGTTTGATGCCCGGACGGATCGCCCCCAGGCGCTCACCCTTGGCCAGCACCCGCGCGATCTGGTCGATGACCGGCCGGACCATGTCCTTGAGCTTCTGGCTGCCATCCATATGGCGGCCGCGATGGATGTTCTCGATTGTCACCAGCCGCACATATTGCGGATTGTCCTGGTGGAAGTCGAAGGTGAACTCCACCAGCCGGCGGATCGCCGCTTCCGGCTCCAGCGTGTCGAGATGCAGGTTGCCCTCGGCGGTGCGCATTCTGCCATAGGCCATTTCGAGCACAGCGGTGAACAGCTCTTCCTTCGTGTTGAAGTAGTAGAAGATCAGCCGCTTGGTGATCTTGGCCCGAGCCGCGATCGCGTCCGTGTTGGCGCCCAGCAACCCGTTCTCGGCGAACTCCTCGAAGGCGATCTCCAGGATCTCGCGTTTCGTCCGCTCGCGGTCGCGCCGCCTTGGGGGCGCGCGCTCGGACTTTGCTTCACGCTGGTTGGCATCCGTCATCAGGCAGCTCGCCCCTCGTTCCGGCGGTCCTTGTCTCCTCGATCTTAGCGCATGGGAAGCCAGTTGACAGTAATTATCCAGTTGGATAATTAGAAGATAACTAACCCGTGGGTTAATTAAGCGAAGGGGAGACGCGTTCATGGTCCTGGCATGCCGTCGGCCGGCCTCGGCGCTTGATGTCCTCTCCTGCACTGCCGCTTGTGTCTCGGGGCGCGAGAGGGCGCTGCCGTGACCGCGCTCGGCCTCGCCCATCTCACCGCGCTGGAGCTGGCGCCGCGTGCGCTGATCACCGAGGCGGCGCGCTGCGGTTTCCGCTCCGTCGGGCTGCGCGTCCATCCCGCCACCGTCGGCGGCGCGGCCTATCCGACGCGGGTCGGCACCTGGAGCCACCGCGAACTCGCCCATGTGCTGCGCTCGGAAGGCATGCGCCTGAACGAGATCGAGTTCATCCAGATCACTCCCGGAATCGCGATCGGGTCCTATGAGTCCCTGTTCGAGGCCGGCAGCGATCTTGGAGCCGCATCGGTGACCGTCTCCGGCGACGATCCCGACACTGCCCGCCTGACGGCCAACTTCGCCGCGCTATGCGAGCTCGCCGGCCGCTATGGGCTGCGCGTCGACCTCGAATTCATGCGCTGGCGGGCGGTCGCTACGGTGGGGCAGGCTGAGGCCGTGGTGCGCGGCGCCGGCTGTAGCAATGGCGCCATCCTCGTCGACGCGCTCCATCTCAGCCGCTCGGGCGGTCAGCCCCAGGATCTGCATGCCATGCCGGCGAGCATGCTGCGTGCCGCACAGCTCTGCGATGCCGGCGACGTCATGCCGAAGCTGGACGAGGAGGTCATTGCCGAGGCCCGCGAAGGGCGCCTGCCGCCTGGAGAGGGCACCTTGCCGTTGCCCGAATTGCTCGCGGCTTTGCCGGCCGACACGACCCTGAGCGTCGAGATGCCGTCCCGAGACGGCGATGCCAAGGCGCGGATCGCAACGGCCTATGCCGCGACGCAACGTCTGCTCGACCGTTGCGGCCGGTCGACCGGGCGCGTTCGCTCTGCCCATTAATGAAGGATCGGAACGGCATGACGATTTCAATCGGGCTCATCGGCGCCGGCCTGATCGGGCGCAAGCATCTGCGGACGATCGCCGCGCATCCGGACTTCACTTTGGCCGGCATTGCCGACGTGAATGCTCAAGCGGTCGCCGCGGAATATCCCGATGCGCGCGTTTTCGCCGACTACCGGCAGCTTCTCGACCAGGCCCGGCCGGACGCGGTGATCATCGCCTCGCCCAATCAGCTTCATGCCGAGAACGGCATCGAATGCGCGCGGCGCGGCATCCATATCCTGATCGAGAAGCCGGTGACCGATACGCTCGAGGCGGCTGCGGCACTGATCGCCGAGGTCGACCGGGCCGGGATCAAGTCGCTGGTCGGCCATCACCGGCGCCATCATCAGCAGGTCAGGACGCTGCGTGCTCTGCTGGGCGAGCGCCGGATCGGCGCTCTCGTCGGCGTGTCCGCGATCTGGGCGACCTACAAGCCGGACAGCTACTTCGCGGCCGCACCCTGGCGGACGCAGGCCGGGGGCGGGCCGATCCTGATCAACCTGATCCACGAGATCGACTTCCTGCGCTTCGTCGCCGGCGAGATCGTCGCAGTCGGGGCCGTCGCCTCCAATCGTCAGCGCAGCTTCCCGGTGGAGGATGCGGCGGCTGCGCTGATCGAGTTCGAGAGCGGAGCGCTCGGCTCCTTCTTCGCCAGCGACAGCGCCGTCTCGCCCTGGACCACCGAGCAGGGTGTCGGCGAATCCGTCGAGTTCCCGTTCAGCGGGGAAAGCAGCTACCGCTTCATGGGCAGCCGCGGCGCGCTCGAATTCCCGAACCTGGTGCATTGGTCGCAAGCCAACGGCGCGCAGGACTGGAATCAGCCGATCCAGGCGCAGCGCCTGCACGCGACGACGATCGATCCCTATCACGCCCAGCTCGACCATTTCCGCGACGTGATCCGCGGCGTGACGCCGTCGCTGCAGACCGTGGAAGACGGCGCCCGGACCCTGATTGCCACGCTCGCGGTGACGGAGGCGGCTGCGACGGGCCGCCGTGTCGATCTTCGCGATCGCTACGACGCCATGCTCGGCACCTCGCAAGGTCGGCTCAAGGCGTCCTGAGCATGAAGAGACATGGCCGGGCCTGACGGAGGGGAGCGAGCGGCCGCCCGAGACGACACGACGAAAACGCCAATTGGGCCCGTGAAGAGGTCCGGGGAGGGGAGATGACGCCGTGAACTACAAATTCGACTTCGGCCCTGTCGTCGAAGGCCTGCCCGACCTCCTGTGGAGCTGCCTCGGCACGCTGGCCCTGGCGCTGGCTGGCATGGCGTTGGCGCTCGTCATCGGCATTGGCGGCGTCGCCTTGCGCGATTCCCGCCATCGCAGCCTGCGCTGGCTCGTCATCGGCTTCGTCGAGCTGATCCGCAACACGCCCTTCCTGGTGCAGATCTACTTCATCTACTTCGCCTTGCCGCTCGCTGGCCTGCGCCTCGATCCGACCCCGACGGCCATCATCGCGCTCGGCGTCAACGGCGGCGCCTATGCGATCGAGATCATCCGGGGCGGGGTCCAGTCGATCGGCAAGGGCCAGATCGAGGCCGGCCTGGCGCTTGGCCTGCACAAGGCCCAGGTCTTCCGGCTGATCGTGCTGAAGCCGGCCCTGCGCGCGATCTTCCCGTCGCTGACCAGCCAGTTCGTGCTGCTGACCCTGACGACCAGCATCGCTTCGGCGATCTCGGCCTATGAGCTGACCTCGGTCGCGCAGGTCATCGAGAACAATACCTTCCGCAGCTTCGAGATCTACGGCGCGGTCACTGCGCTCTACCTGCTGATGTCGTGGGGGATGATGCAGATGTTCGCTCGGGTCAACGCCCGTTACTTCAGCTACCCGGTGAAGTGAGGCCGGCCATGAACGGACCCGAATTCCTGTTCCTTCTCAACGGCCTGAAATGGACCATCGCGCTCTCGGCGATCGGCTTTGTCCTGGGCTCGGTCTCCGGTCTCGGCGTCGCCCTGGCGCGGACCTCCGGCATCTCGATCCTGGAGCGCTGCACCGCCGGCTATATCGCGCTTTTCCAGGGCACACCGCTGCTGATGCAGCTCTTCGTGGTCTATTACGGGCTCGCCCTCGCCGGGCTGAAGCTCGATGCCTGGGTCGCGGTCGCGATCGGCTTCACCCTGCATGCCAGCGCCTTTCTCGGCGAGATCTGGCGCGGCTCGATCGAGGCAGTGCCGAAGGGCCAGACCGAGGCCGCCAGGGCGCTGAGCCTCGGCTATGTCTCGCGGATGCGCGACGTGATCCTGCCGCAGGCGATCCGCATCTCGCTGCCGGCGACCATCGGCTTCCTGGTCCAGCTCATCAAGGGCACCTCGCTCGCCGCGATCATTGGCTTCACCGAGCTGGCCCGGGCCGGAACCATCATCTCCAACCAGATCTTCAAGCCCCTGCTCGTCTTCGCGGTCGTGGGCGCCCTCTATTTCGCGATCTGCTGGCCGCTCTCGCTCTACGGGGCGCGGCTGGAGCGCAAGCTCGCCGCGGCTGCGCATTGAGACCGGCGGCACCCCAAGAAGCGCCTCGAGAACAGGCAAGCCACCACGGAGGAGACCATGACACGCATCGACAAGACCGGACTTGACCGCCGCCAGATTTTGGCCGCGGGAGCGGCTGCACTGGCCGCGCCGATGATCATGACGAGGCCGGCTCTGGCCGTCACGCCGGCGGAGATCAAGAGCCGCGGCAAGGTCATCATCGGCATTCAGGGCGACAATCCGCCCTGGGGCTTCGTGAACTCGGCCGGCAAGCAGGAGGGGCTCGATTCCGACATGTCCGAGCTCTTCGCCAAGGAGCTGGGCGTCGCGATCGAATACGTCCAGCTCACCGTCGCCAACCGCATTCCGGCCCTGACCTCCGGCCGGGTCGATCTGCTCTTCGCCACCATGGCGATGCTGCCGGAGCGCGCCAAGGTCGTGCAGTTCAGCAAGCCCTATGCGGCCAACATCATCACGCTGGTCGCGCCCAAGACGACCGAGATCAAGACCCATGCCGACATGGGCAAGTACACGATCGGGGTCGCGCGCGGCAGCGTCCAGGACACCGACATCACGCGCACCGCCCCTCCCGGCACGACGATCCGGCGCTATGACGGCGACGCACCGGCGATCCAGGCGCTGCTCTCCGGCCAGGTCCAGGCCGTCGGCGGCAACATCTTCTACATTCCGCGCCTGAGCGAGGCGAAGCCCGGCTTCTACGAGAACAAGCTCGAATTCACCAAGCTCTACAACGGCGCCTGCACCCGGCTCGGCGAGAAGGAGATCAACGCCTTCGTCAACGGCTTCATCGACAAGATCAAGGCGAATGGCGAGCTCGCGCGCATCTATCCCAAATGGATGAGCAACCCGCTGCCGAGCTTCCCCGACAGCGTTCCCGACATCTCCTTCGTCGCCAGCTGAACGTCACGCCAGGCCTGGAGCCCGACCATGACCGACATTGCCGCCTCGTCTCCGCCGATGATCGCGATGCGAGGCGTCGGCAAATGGTTCGGGTCCTTCCAGGTCCTGGCCGATATCGACCTGAGCGTCCGCACCGGCGAGAAGATCGTCCTGTGCGGGCCCTCCGGTTCCGGCAAATCGACGCTGATCCGCTGCATCAATCGCCTCGAAGGCTATCAGCGCGGCGAGATCGTCGTCGACGGTGTCCGGTTGGGCGAAGACCGCCGCAGCACCGACGCCGCCCGGCGCGAGGTCGGCATGGTGTTCCAGCACTTCAACCTGTTCCCGCACCTGACCGTGCTGGAGAACTGCATCCTGGCGCCGATGCGCTCGCGCGGCATCGTCCGCGCAGAGGCCGAGGCGACGGCGAGGCGACTGCTCGACCGCGTCAAGATCCTGGAGCAGGCGCAGAAATACCCGACCCAGCTCTCGGGCGGTCAGCAGCAGCGCGTCGCGATCACCCGGGCGCTGTGCATGGAGCCGAAAGTCATGCTGTTCGACGAGCCCACCTCGGCGCTCGACCCGGAGATGGTCAAGGAGGTGCTCGACACCATGATCGCGCTGGCCGAGGAGGGCATGACGATGATTTGCGTCACGCACGAGATGGGCTTCGCCCGTCAGGTGGCGGACCGCGTGATCTTCATGGCGGGCGGCCAGATCGTCGAGGAGGCGCCGCCTGCGGAATTCTTCGCCGCGCCCCGGCACGAACGCACCAGGAAGTTCCTGGGCGAGATCCTGCCGCGGCACTGATTGCCGCCGGGCCGCGCCGCGCGCCGATTTCCACTCGGCTGGAATCGATCGAGCGTTTAGGATTCGCGTCAGATCATGATTGTACGCGTGATCCATCGCCGTTCGATTCAGCAAAGGCATTTGGCTCATGCGTGTAAGTCTTCTCGGCGCCGGCGCCACCGCCTATGGCGCGGCGGTCCAGCTTTCGCTCGGCGGTCACGATCCGATGCTGTGGTCTCCGTCCGGCGGCAGCACGGCTGAACTGGCGGCTGGCGCTCCCCTGCAGGCGATCGGCGCCGTCGAGGCGAGCATCCGCCCGCGCATCGCGCGCGATGTGCAGGAGGCTGTAACGGCCAGCGATGTCGTCATGCTCTTGATGCCCGGCAACGCGCACAAGATGGCGCTGGAGGCGACGGCCGCGCATCTGCGCGAAGGCCAGCCGGTGATCATCAGCTCGCACGCCTCCTTCGGCGCGCTCTATCTGTCGCGGCTCCTGGCCGAGCGCGGCGTGCGCGCGCCGATCATCGCCTGGGGCACGACCGTCACCACCGGCCGCCGGACCTCGTCGACGCAGGTCATGGTCAACACGCTTCGCTCCAAGATCGACATCGCGACCGTGCCGCAAGCGGCGCTCGAGGAGGGGCACGCGCTCTGCACGGCCCTTTTCGGTGATCGCTTCGTCAGGCGCGACGGCCTCCTCGCCATCGCGCTCAGCAACCTCAACCCGCAGAACCATCTCGCCATCACGCTGTTCAATCTCACCCGCATGGAGCGCGGCGAGAGCTGGAAGCAGGCCGAGAACATCACGCCCGCGGTCGGGCGGGTGATGGAGGCGCTCGACGCCGAGCGCCTCGCGATCGCCGAGGCCTTCGGCGTCAGCGTGCGGACGATCCGGGAGCACTACGCCTTTTCCTATCAGCTGCCGGTCGCCAGCATCGCCGAGATGAACGCGGCGCTGCATGCGCGCGGCACCGCCACCCTCGGCCCGGCGACGCTGGCCAGCCGCTATGTGCTCGAGGACGCGCCTTTCGGCCTGCTGCCGACGGTCCTGCTCGGCCGGCTCGCCGGACGGCCCGCGGCCTTGCACAAGGCCGGGCTGACCATGCTGTCGGCGGCCTATGGCCGGGACTTCGCCGCTGACAACGATCTTCTACCCGCGCTCGGCTTCGAGCGGATGACGAGCGAAGAGCTGCGGGAGCGGGCCCGCCTTGGCTTCTAGACCCGGCAGGCGCCCCGTGAGTTTTCCCGCGAGCCGGCCCTGGATCAGCGGACGAACTTGATCCCGCCCGGCACCGCGAAGAGCGAGGCCGGCTGCGGGCCGACCACGACATTGCTGTCGCGGATCACCAGCGTGCCCTTCGAGTTGCCCTGCTCGTCCGGAATGGTGTGACGCGCCTCGACGAGCACACCGTCCTTGCGGCAGGTCACCTGCGAGATCTGCTGTTGCTGGCCGTTGACGTCAGCTGTGATGATCACCACCACCGTTCCGTCGCCGCGATCCTGCGTGGAGGCCTTGATGTCCTTGCGCCGGGCGCTCGGCGGCGGCGGCAGGCGGATGCCGACCTGGGTTTCCGGATTGAACACCGCCGTGCCGCTGGTCGGGCTCGCGGTGATCTTCACCTCCGGACCGGCCTGGCTGGGACCTTCCTCACGCCGCTTGCCGCCGGAGACGAAGATCTTCGTCTGATGCGAGCCGTCCGGGCCTGAGAAGCTCCGCGTTGCGCTGTAGGAGCCGGGGGCGACCCGCACGCATTCATTGGCCGCAGCCGGCGCCAGAAGGGCCAGCCAGGCAAGGGCGAGGGCGGAACCATATCGATATTGCATCGCAAACCTCATCGCAGGGCCGGAGGCAGGCGCTCGAAGCCTCGCAGCATGACATCGCCGACGATACGCGAAACCGAGGTGCCGTCGCGAACCGCTTCCAGAGCCGAGCCCGTCACCAGATCGGCTTTGCGCTTTGCGATCGCCATGGCCTTGCCGGTGTATTGCGAGCGCAGATCGCTCTGTGTCAGCACGATCTGGCCGACGATCGAGTCGGCCATGTAGAAGACATCGGCGGCCGCTTTGCGGAGCACGCTGAAATGCTGGAACTTGCCCTTGTCGAGATGCAGGATCACCGGTGCTGCGAGCTTCGGCAGATCCTCGATCGGGATCTCGGCACCCGTCGCTTCGAAACCGAGCTTCTTCGCCGCGAAGACCAGATCGTCGAAGGAGACGCCGTTGCCTTCCCGGTTCTTCCACTGCTCGTCGCTATAGCGCGAGCGGATGATGCCCAGCACCTCGGTCTCGCCGGTCGGGCGGTTCCAGTAATAGGTCAGGATGGTCGCGACCGAGGCCGCACCGCAGGTGAAGTCGGCCGTCTGGCCGACGACGCCGTCGAACTTGCGCGCCGAGTAGGATTTCGGCCGCCTGACCGAGCTTTCCTGGGCTGGCTCCTGCGCCCGTCCCGGCACTGCGGCTGCGAGCGAAAGGCCGACCAGCGCGATGCCCTTGCCCAGAATGTCGCGGCGGCCGAGCAGGCGCATCGTGACCTCCGTCAGAAGCGCTTGCGCAGCGAGAGCGAGACGGCCGCGTCGGGCGCGTCGTCGGTCAGGCCAACCGTGATCGACGGTTCGAGCCAGAAATCCTGGCCGACGCGCTGGATCAGGGTGAAGCGCGCCGACAGCATTTCCGTGACCGAGTTGGCGATCGGTACGCCGCCGACCTTGAGTCGCTCGGAGATCGCACCGTTGACGGAGACACCGAGCGTGGAGCGCTCGGACAAGGCGAAGCCGAAGCCCATATTATAGGTATAGCGGAAGCCCGGCTCGACCTTGATGTCGCCGAAGCTGCGCGGAATCGCATAGTCGACGCCGACGCCGAAGAACAGGATCAGCGGATCGGTCGATTTGAAGAACTGGATCGCGGCGCGCGGCACCCAGTGTCCGCTCGCCTGGTTCAGGGAGAGCGGATCGCTCGGGGCGACGCCGGCCTGGAGATTGCCGAGATCATAGGGATGGTCGCCGGTCGGCATGGAAAGGCCGACGGTGAGTGCCGCGCCTGGATACCAGTCGCCTTCCTTCCAGAGATTGCCGGACGCCTGGACCGCGATGTCGCCGAGGCCGGAGACGTTGCGGACGATCGTGTCGGCGAAGGCGTTGGTGCGACGCTGCGACGAGAAATAGGGGATCGACAGCGCCAGCTCGACGTCATTGGCGATACCGTAGCGGAAGGTCGTGGTCGCGCGGAAGCTGCGGTCGTTCTGGATGAAGCTCGTGCCGCGGCCATAGTCGAAGCTCTGCGACACCTCGAACTTGTTGCTCTGCAGGGTCGGAATATTGTCGCGCGCGATGAAGGCTTCCTGCGGCGCGGTGCTCGTCTGCTGGGTGCTTGGGCCCGAGGCGCCGGGAGGGCCGCCGGAACCAGGCGCGCTCGCGGCGGCCTGCTGCCGCCCCGCCGGATCGAAGCCCTGGCCCTTGCCGGCTGCCCGGCTGTCGCGTGGACGCTTGCTGACCTCACCCTCGAGCGCCTTCAGACGCGCTTCGAGCTGCTGGATCCGGCGTTCGAGCAATTCCTCGCGTGATTGCGCCGAGGCAGAAACGCTGACGGCCATGGTGGCCGTCAGCGTCAGACCTGTGAGACGAAGGGCGCCGAACGCCTTCGCGAATGTCAGACAACGCAACAACGTCTTCCTTCTTCACCGGCAGGCCGGAAGGTCAGGTTCGGCCTGAGCTTACACGAAATTCCGGGGCGCCGGCGATCGATCAGGAATTGTAATACTGATAGACGTAAGCGGAGTAGAGGTACTGATAGGCGTAGTAGGCGTAGACGTGGCCATCGTAATAGTAGCCAGCGTTCTTGTAATAATAGCCGTAATAGCCGTAGTAGTAAGCGTAATACGCGTAGACGTAGCCGTAATAGCCGTACAAGTCGGCATAATAGCCCTTGCCGACGACCTTCTTGTTGGCTTCCGGCGTCAGCACCTTGGCGCTGGCATTGCCAAAAATCTTCGTCGTGTCAGCGGCGGCCGGCGCGGCGCTGAGCGCGAGCGCTGCCGCAGAAGCGAGCAACAACTTCTTCATCGAAAACCCCCTGCGTGTCCCCGTGAGGCAAGCCTAGTCCACCATACAGGAGCGGATTACACCGATGACGTTGCGGCGTCAAACATTAATTCCGAAAATGAAAGTTTAAAATCAGGGTGAGGATGGCAAAATCGGGCTATAGCTCTAAATATTTAGCTCAGGTCAAATATCGCTGCGAAACTTTAAAGAGGAAAAGTGCTGCCTGCGGCCGATCGGCGAGAACATCCGGTGAGGCGCCTTGTCCTGCCGGCAGTTCCGAGGTTGCGGCGCGCTGGTCCGGCCCTGCCGATTTGGTCTTGACCCGCTCCCGGCGCAGGCTCGCGACGTCGCTGTGCTTGCCTGCCCTCCTTCCTGAGCAACGGTTTGAGGGCGTGACCGGAAGCATGATACGACGTGCGGAAACGCCTGCTCGAGGAAGTTATTCACAAGTAATTCTTCGGTGGAGCGAAGATCTGTGCTGCCGCCCTTTGGCTCTGTACCGATTGCCGCCCTGGCAAAGCTGCACCGGCAGAGGCTGTTTTGCGCACCGATCGCACGTTGCCGCAGCCCCGCGCGCGCCCTATCCCTGATCGTTGCGGGACAGGAGGGCAGGCGTTCATGGCCGACGAGATCAGCATCGGCACCTTCGATTATGTCGTCATCGGCGCCGGCTCGGCCGGTTGCGTGCTGGCCAACCGGCTCTCCGCCGATCCGCGCCACAAAGTCCTGATCGTCGAGGCCGGCGGCAAGGACGACTGGATCTGGTTCCACATCCCGGTCGGCTATCTCTACGCCATCGGCAATCCACGGGCCGACTGGCTGTTCCAGACCGAGGTCGAGGCCGGGCTCGGCGGTCGCGCGCTCGCTTATCCGCGCGGCAAGGTCGTCGGCGGCTGCTCGGCGATCAACGCGATGATCTACATGCGCGGCCAGGCCGCCGACTATGATGGCTGGCGCCAGCAGGGCCTGACCGGCTGGGGCTGGGACGATGTCCTGCCGCTCTTCCTCAAGCACGAGGACCATATCGCCCCGGATGGCCGTTTCCATCGTTCCGGCGGCGAAATGCGCGTCGAGCATCCGCGCGTGCGCTGGGACATTCTCGACGCCGTCCGCGATGCGGCCGAGGCGGCCGGCATCCGCAAGATCGACGACTTCAATACCGGCGACAATGAGGGCTCCTCCTATTTCCAGGTCACCCAGAAGCGCGGCCGGCGTTTCAGCGCGGCGCGCGCCTTCCTGGAGCCGGCGCTCGACCGCGACAACCTGCGCGTCGAGCTCGGCTGCATGGTCGAGCGCATCGTCGTGGAGGAGGGGCGGGCGACGGGCGTGATCCTGTCGCGGGCCGGTGAGCGCTGCCTGGCGAAGGTCTCGGGCGAGGTGCTGCTCAGCGCCGGCGCCGTCGGCTCGCCCGCCATCCTCGAGCGTTCCGGCATCGGCGACGGTGAGCGCCTGCGCGGGCTCGGCATCGAGACGGTGCGGCACGCTCCTGGCGTCGGCGAGAACCTGCAGGATCACCTGCAACTGCGACCGATCTACAAGGTCGAGGGCGTGAAGACGCTCAATACCGACTATGCCAAGCTCTGGCGCCGGCCGCTGATGGCGCTGGAATATGCGGCGCGTCGCACCGGCCCCCTGACCATGGCGCCTTCGCAGATGGGCGCCTTCGCCAGATCGGCACCGCATTACGCCAGCGCCAATCTCGAATTCCACTTCCAGCCGCTGTCGCTCGACAAATGGGGCGACGGCCTGCACCCGTTCGGTGCCTTCACGGCGAGCGTCTGCAATCTGCGCCCATCGAGCCGCGGCAGCGTCCATCTCAAATCGGCCGATCCCGCCGCCGCTCCCGCCATCGCGCCGAACTATCTCTCGACGGATGAAGACCGGCAGGTCGCGGTCGATGCCCTGAAGCTCGCCCGCCACATCGTGGCGCAGCCGCCGCTCGCCCGCTTCAAGCCGCAGGAATATCTGCCCGGGCCGGGCCATGACAGCGACGAGGCGCTGGCCGAGGCCGCCGGCCGGATCGCCACCACGATCTTCCATCCGGTCGGGACGGTGAAGATGGGGCGCGACGACGACGCCATGGCCGTGCTCGACGAGCGGCTGCGCGTCCGGGGCATCGCGGGCCTGCGGGTGATCGACGCCTCGGTAATGCCGGCGATCACCTCCGGCAACACCGCCGCGCCCAGCATGATGATCGGCGAGAAGGGCGCGCAGATGGTGCGCGAGGATGCGCGCTAGCTAAGCCAATAGCCTCGCCGGCTTCCGCCGCGAGGGTTTGAAAGGCGAGCGCAAGCCCAAGAGGGGCGCGGGGTCCGGCTGCGGCAGCGTTCCGCCGCTGTGTCGATGTCGATGTCGAGATGTCGAAGCGGCTGATGCTCGCCGCTGCCGAACCCCGCGCGCGGTTCTCTTCTGGTGCCTCGCCGTGCTTTCAGGTCGGGCAGGACCGGGCGCACCCGGACGACGAAGCCCCTCCGCCATTCCAGCCCGCGACGGCTGTTCAAAGCGGACACCGCTCTCCCGCCCAGCCGCACGATGCCTCGCGACAGCCCCCTTGGTCGGGCGGGACGGGGGAAGAATACGACAGGTTTCGGGAGCGGGGATTGATTGCGGAGTTATCCCCGCACACTGCTGAGCCAGACTTGCCGTCGGCGCCTGCCCTTGGGACGGCGGGGCCGTAGTTCACCGGGGATGAGCATCATGACGGAACGCTTTTCTGCGTGAAAAGCCGTGTGAAATTGTTGCAACTTGACGTTGAGGCAGTATGGCTGTGTTCTTTGAGGGGGCGAACAAAACCATGAGGGGATCGCTGCGGCTTCAGCGTCCGTGACATTCGGCGATTGCGTCCGAAGGCGATGGACCCTTGCGCTGCGGCAAGTCTGCAACACAGCGCCGTCGACAACGGATGTGAACGGTGGTTCATGGCTTGCCGGGGTGCTGCGCGGTAGATTGCGGTTTGGTTGGGGGGATTTCGTGAGATTCGCGCGCTTTGCCGAAGCTGAGGAGCCGTGCTGCGTACGGCTTGCTGCGCGCCTGCGCGCCGGCACAGCGCTCGTCCTGCTCGCCATGGTGCTCGCCGGCCCGGTGCTGGCCAATGGCGGTGCCGGCGGCAGTGCGTGGGACAGCGGGCTAAGCCCAGCAGCGGGCGGAGCTGGTGGCGCCGACAACCCGAGTACCCCCGGTGATCCCGGCGCGGCCGGCAGCGACACCGGCATTGGCGCCAGCGGCGGTGGCGGTGGCGGTGCCGGCGCCGGAACGGGAGGGGCCGGCGGTGCTGGGGTCTCCACTATTTTCGGCACCTCCGGCAGCGGCGGCGCCGGCGGCGCTCACGGCGAAGTCGGTGCGGGTCTTCCGGCTGGCAGTGCGGCCGGTAGCGACGGCGGCAATGGCGGCGACGGCGTCTATAATGCCGGCGCGCCGAATGTCGGCGGTGGCGGTGGCGGTGCAGGCGGCTATGGCGCCGTCGTCACGGGAGCCGGCGCCTCCGGGAGCCTGTCAGGCGTCGTCGCCGGCGGCCGCGGTGGCGACGGCGGCAATGCTGGTGCCGGCTCCGGTGGCAGCATGGATTTCGGCTCCGGCGGCTCCGGTGGCTCCGGCGGCACAGGGCTTCTCTTCACGAGCGGCAGCGCGACGCTGACGATCACCGGCACGGTCCGGGGTGGCGATGGCGGGGCAGCAGGCGCGAGCGGGCCCTCAAGCGGCGGAGCCTCGGCCGGTGCGGGCGGCGAAGGCATCGTCGGCTCGAACCTGACCATCACCACGTCGGGCACGATCGAAGGGGGTATGTCGGGCAACGGCGCGACCCAGGCCGCGGCGATCCACTTCACGGGCGGCAACAATACGCTCACCTTCCTCAACGCCAGCAGCGGCCTCTCCGGCGGCATCGTCGTCGACAGCGGCTCGCTGAGCTTCAATCAGCCGACTGCGGTCACGGTCGGCAACGTCATCAGCGGCGGCGGCAGCGTGACCAAGGATGGCGCCGGCACGCTGACGCTGACGGGCGCCAATACCTACACCGGCGGCACGACCTTCAATCAGGGCACGCTCTCTGTCTCCTCCGACGCCAATCTCGGCCATGCGTCAGGCGGGCTGACCTTTGGCGGCGCCAGCACCTTGCAGGTGACCGGGAGCTTCACGACGACGCGGGGGGTAGTGCTCCTCGCCAACGCCACGATCGAGGTGACCCCCGGCCAGAATTTCACCATGGGCGGCGTCATCATCGGTACGGGTGGCCTGGTCAAGACCGGCAGCGGGACGCTGACGCTGACCGGCACAAGCTTCTACACGGGCGGCACAGAGATTTCCCAGGGCACGGTTTCGATCTCGTCCGACGCCAATCTCGGCGGCGGCGGCGCGATCACCCTGTCGAACGCGACCATCGTTGGCGGGGCTGGGACCGGCGCCGATGCGGTGCTGCGCACGACCGCGACCTTCTCCAGCAACCGCGATATCGCCTTCACCAATGGCGGCGGCCGGATCGAGACCGATGGCGGCACGACGCTGACGCTGACCGGTTCGATCACGACCACCGGCAGCGCCAGCTTCATCAAGCAGGGCGCCGGTACGCTGGTGCTGACCGGCGACAGTTCGGCCGGCTATAACGGCCGGACCTGGGTCAACGAGGGCACGCTGCGGATCGAGGGCGGCGGCAAGCTCGGCAGCAACGCTGCCGGCGGGCAGGCCTATATCAGCAATGGCGCGACCGTGATCGTCACCGGCGCCGGCTCGAGCTGGGAGACCTTCGGCCAGATGCGGGTCGGCGAGCACGGCTCGGGTACGCTGCGCATCGAGAACGGCGGTTCGGTGACGACCGGCGGCGGCGCGGGCACGGTCGGCATCGTCGGTGGCGGCGGCGACAGCTCGGTGACGATCACTGGCTCGGGCTCGCAATGGGTCGGCAATGGCACGCAGGTCTATATCGGTCATTCCAATGCCGGCTCGCTGACACTCGCGGATGGCGGCAAATTCGAGCTCACCGGCGCCAATTCGACCCTGCAGGCCGGTCTCGTCGGCGGCAGTGCCGGCGGTACGATCAATATCGGCGCGGCCGAGGGCAGCGCTGCTGCGGCGGCCGGCACTCTCGTCGTCGACACCGTCTCCCTGAATACGAGCGCGAGCAAGGTCGTCTTCAACCACACCGATGTCGGCTATGGCTTCGCTGCTGCGATCACCGGCGCCGGCTCGGTGCGCCAGCTCGCCGGCACCACGGTCCTGACCGGCAACAACGATTATTCCGGTGCGACGCAGGTTCTCGGCGGCCGCCTGATCGCCGGCAGCTCCGGCGGCTTCTCGGCGAATTCCGATTACACGGTCGCATCAGGCGCCGTGCTCGAAGTGGCCGGTGGCTTCGGTACCACTGCGACGATCGGCTCGCTGTCGGGGGCCGGCTTCGTCCGGATCGGCGTCGACGAGATGCTGGTCACCGGGACCACCAACCAGACCGTCACCTTCTCCGGCACCTTCCTCGGCGATGGCTCGCTCGGCTTCGACGGGTCCGGCACGCAGATCATCACAGGCACCGGCACGCTCGGCGGCGATCTCAGCATCTGCAGCTGCAGCACCGGCTCCTTCATCATCCGCGGCGGTTCGCTGAGCTTCGGCGGCGGCGTTCAGGTCGACGCCGGCACGCTCGTCCTCGACCAGGGAGCCTCGCTGACGGCCGGCAGCAATATCGAGGTCGTCGGCGGCACGCTGGTGGTCAGCGAGGGCAGCCGGCTCGACAACGGCCCCGCCACCTTCTTCGTGGTTTCGACCGTCCGCATCGACGGCGCCGGCACGCTGGTGACGACCGGCAACCTCTTGGTCATGGGAGCTTTTGCTCCGGCTTCGGTTACGGTCTCGGGCGGCGCGGTCTTGGATGGCGGCGCCGGTGCCGCCGTCGGCGGCTTCGGTGCCACGGCCTCGGTGCTGGTGACCGGCACGGGCTCGCAATGGAAGGTCGGTGGCGGCGGCCTGGGGATCGGCGGCTCCGGCTCGACCGATGCTGCTTCGGTGACGGTCGCCGATGGCGGCGCGCTCGTCGTCACCGCTGGCGATCTCGGCATCGGGTCGCTCGGCACGCTCAATATCGGCACCGGCGGCAAGGCGGGCTCGGTCACGCTCGCCGCCGGCGCGATCTTCAACGACGGTGCGATCATCGCCGACTTCACCGATACGGCGACGCTGGCCATGGCGATCGACGGCACGGGCACGCTCACCAAGCGCGGCAGCGGCACGCTGACGCTGACCGGCACCAGCACCTATACCGGTGCGACCAAGGTGACGTCCGGCAAGCTGGTGGTGAACGGCTCGATCACGAGCAATGTCACGCTCGACGGCGGCACGCTCGGCGGCTCCGGCACGGTCGGGGCGGTGAGCGTCGGCAGTGGCGCGACGGTCGCGCCCGGCAACTCGATCGGCACGCTCACCGTCTCCGGCAATGTCTCGTTCGCCGCGGGCTCGACCTATCAGGTCGAGGTCAATGCCGCCGGCCAGGGCGACAAGGTCGTGGCATCGGGCTCGGCGACGCTTGCCGGTGGCACGGTGCAGGTGCTGGCCGCGAGCGGCAACTACGCGGCGGCGACCAACTACACCATCCTGACCGCCACGGGCGGGGTGACGGGCCGGTTCAGCACGGTGACCTCGAACCTCGCCTTCCTGACGCCCTCGCTCGGCTATGACGCGAACAACGTCACGCTGACCATGACGCGTAACGACACCGGCTTCGGGCCGGATGGCGGTGGCGGCGGCACGTCGGGCGGTGGCAGCACATCCAGCAACTACATCGCCCAGACCCGCAACCAGGGCTTCATCGCCAACGCCGCCGAGGCGCTCGGCGTCGGCAACCCGGTCTATGACGCGCTGATCTCCGCGACGGCGGCCGAGGCGCGGGCTGGCTTCGACCTGCTCTCGGGCGAGGCCCATGCCCAGGCGGTCAGCGTGATGATCGACGAGAGCCGGCTGGTGCGCGAGAGCATCCTCTCTCGTCTGCGCGGGCCGCTGCTCACGCCGGCTCCGGGGCAGGTCGCAGCTTCGTTCAGCGCCGATCTTCCGGGGCGCAAGGGTGCGGTCGCGATGGCTGCTCCGCTGCCGCAGCCGCGCTACACGCT